>NZ_QMEZ01000013.1:0-86145 GCF_003315815.1 Micromonospora sp. LHW51205
GGCGTTGCAGCGGGCGTTGGATGGTGGTGAGGGGCAGGTGGTGGTGGCGGATGTGCGGTGGGATCGGTTTGTGCCGTCGTTCACGGCGTTGCGTCCGTCCCGGTTGTTCACCGACATCCCCGAAGCAGCACAGCCCGCACCGGCCGAGGAGGCGCCGAAGGGCGAGGACCGCGGCGCGGCGTCGGCGCTGCGCGAGCGGCTCGCCGCCGCCTCCGGGCCGGAGCGCGACCGCATCCTGCTCGACCTGGTCCGCGGCACCGCCGCGGCGGTGCTGGGACACGCCACGCCGAGCGGGATCAGGCCCGCCCGCGGCTTCCTCGAACTGGGCTTCGACTCGCTCACCGCAGTCGAGCTGCGAAACCGGCTGACCGCCGCAACGGGCATCGGACTGCCCGCCACCCTCGTCTTCGACCATCCCACCCCGAACGCGCTCGCCGGTCACCTGCGGGCCGAGTTGGCGCCCGAGCAGCCGGCGTTGCCGATCGTGGCCGAGATCGAACGCCTCGACAAGCTCCTCGGCGGGCTGCCGGGCGACCAGGTCGACGACGCGGTCGTCGGTCGGCTGGAGGACCTGCTGACCCGGTGGCGGGGCCGACCCGCCGCCACCGCGTCGGCGCCGGCCGCCGCGGAGGAGTTGGAGTCGGCCAGCCGGGACGAGCTCTTCGACATCATCCAGCGGGAGTTCGGCAAGTCCTGAGCGGACACTGCCCGACCCGGGCGGGGGGACGGGCCGGGGAAAGGGGCACCCGACGGCGCCGGACGCCTGGCCGGCGCCGTCGCGCAGGCGCGCCCTTAGGGGTCCACGAAGCCTGTCTAGGGGTGTGCCGGTGTGGATCCGGCTCCGTAGGGTCGGAGCACGCCAGGCCGTCTCGCCCTGCCCACCGGCAGCCGAGCGGTACGGATGTGGGTGCGTGCGGTACCCCGGATGGACGGGAGGTCCGCATGGCCGGATCCGGCTTGCCTCAACTGCTCGCCATCAGCGACCTGCACGTGGTGCACGCGGAGAACAAGGCCATCGTCGAGCGGCTGCGGCCGGAGCGCGACGGCGACTGGCTCGTCGTCGCCGGCGACGTCGGGGAGTTCGTCGGCGACATCGAGTGGGCGCTGGGACTCCTCAGCCGCCGCTTCGCCAAGGTCATCTGGGCCCCCGGCAACCACGAGCTGTGGACTCCCCGCGAGGACCCGATCCAGCTGCGGGGGGACGCGCGCTACCAGCACCTGGTGGAGCTGTGCCGGGGGCTCGGGGTGGTGACTCCGGAGGACCCGTACCCCGTCTGGGACCCGCAGGGCGACGACCCGGTCCTGATCGCGCCGCTGTTCCTGCTCTACGACTACACCTTCCGGCCCCCGGGGACGTACACGAAGGAGCAGGCCCTGGCACGGGCCCACGAGGTCGGCGTGGTCTGCACCGACGAGATCCTGCTGCACCCGGACCCGTACCCGACGCGGGACGCCTGGTGCCGGGCGCGGCTGGCCCTGACGGAGCGCCGGCTCACCGCCGAGCGCGGCGGGCTGCCCACCGTCCTGGTCAACCACTTCCCGCTCGTACGCGAGCCCACCCGGATCCTGCGGTACCCGGAGTTCGCCCAGTGGTGCGGCACCGAGACCACTGCCGACTGGCACGTCCGCTTCGACGCCCGCGTCGCCGTCTACGGTCACCTGCACATCCCGCGCACCACCTGGTACGACGGGGTCCGGTTCGAAGAGGTCTCGGTCGGCTACCCGCGGGAGTGGCGCCGCCGGTCGACGCCCCCCGGCCGGCTGCGCCGCATCCTGCCGTCGGCCGCCTGAATGGCCCTCGTGGCGCTGGTCACCGCCGCTCCCGGAGCCTGCCGGGACGCCGCCCGCGGGCCGGTCGATCAGGGGTTCTCTAGGGGTTGGGCGGGTGTTGGGCGCTCAGTACCGTCCAGTCACGGTGGCGGGCGTGTGTCGGCGGGACTGTCCGGCGTGGCGGGCGCCTGAGCAGGCACGACGACCGGAATCAGGAACAGGTGTGGGTTTCGTGAGCCGAACGGCCGCGTCTGCACCCACCTGTGCACGAAGCCGGCCCGCCGGCGGTGGTGTGGTCAACGAATCGGCAGATTCCGATCGATAGCAAGCTCTGGGCGGGTGGGTCATGGCGGACGAAGACAAGCTCCTCGAACACCTGAAGTGGGTGACCTCCGAGCTCCGCCTGGCGCGTCGGCGCCTGACCGAGCTGGAGGACGAGGACGCCGAGCCGATCGCGATCGTCGGCATGGCCTGCCGTTTCCCCGGTGGCGTCGCCTCACCTGAGGACCTCTGGGACGTCGTCGCCGGCGGGGTGGACGCCACCGGCGCGTTCCCCGACGACCGGGGCTGGGACCTCGACCGGCTCTACGACCCCGACCCCGACCACCCCGGCACCACGTACAGCAACCGGGGTGGCTTCCTGCGCGACGCGGGTCTGTTCGACCCGACCCTGTTCGGGATCTCGCCGCGCGAGGCGCTGGCCATGGACCCGCAGCAGCGCCTCCTGCTCGAGGTGACCTGGGAGGTCTTCGAGCGGGCCGGCATCGACGCCGCGTCGGTGCGGGGCAGCCGTACCGGGGTGTTCGTCGGCACCGCGGGGCAGGACTACACGTCCGTGCTGCGGCAACTGCCCGAGGGCACGGAGGGCTACGTCCTCACCGGCACCGCCGCGAGCGTCATGTCCGGCCGGCTGGCGTACTCCTTCGGGCTGGAGGGGCCGGCCGTCACCATCGACACCGCCTGCTCCTCGTCGCTGGTCGCCCTGCACCTCGCCGGTCAGGCCCTGCGCGACGGTGAGTGCTCCCTCGCCGTGGCCGGCGGCGTCACCGTGCTGGCCACGCCGGGCGCCTTCGTCGAGTTCTCCCGCCAGCGGGGGCTCGCCTCCGACGGGCGGTGCAAGGCGTTCTCCGCCGACGCCGACGGGACCGGCTGGTCCGAGGGCGTCGCCATGTTGCTCGTCGAGAAGCTCTCCGACGCCCGGCGCAACGGGCACCCCGTCCTGGCGGTGATCCGGGGCAGCGCCGTCAACCAGGACGGCGCCAGCAGCGGGCTGACCGCCCCCAACGGCCCCGCGCAGCAGCGGGTGATCCGGCAGGCGCTGGAGAACGCCCGGCTCAGTCCGTCCGACGTGGACGCCGTCGAGGCGCACGGCACGGGCACCCGGCTGGGCGACCCGATCGAGGCGCAGGCGCTGCTGGCCACGTACGGGCAGGGCCGCCCCGCCGACCGCCCGCTGTGGCTGGGCTCGCTGAAGTCGAACATCGGCCACCCGCAGGCCGCGGCCGGCGCCGGCGGCGTCATCAAGATGGTGATGGCGATGCGGCACGGCGTGCTGCCGCCCACCCTGCACGTGGACCGGCCCTCACCGCACGTCGACTGGTCGACCGGCGCCGTGGCCCTGCTCGACGAGGCGCGCCCGTGGGCCGGCGGCGAGCACGTCCGCAGGGCTGGCGTGTCGTCCTTCGGCATGAGCGGCACGAACGCCCACCTGATCCTGGAGCAGGCGCCGGCCCCCGACCCGGCCGGCGACCACGCCACCCCGTCCCGCCGTCCCGCCGTCGTGCCCATGCTGCTCTCCGCCGCGCAGCCGGCCGCGCTCGCCGCGCAGGCGGACCGGCTGGCCCGTTGGCTCAGCGACGACGAGGAGCCGCGCCCGCTCGATGTGGCCTGGTCGTCGGTGGTGTCCCGCTCGACGCTCGACCGGCGTGCGGTGGTGCTCGCCGGGGACCGTGGGGGCCTGCTGACGGGCCTGGAGTCCCTGGCGGCGGGCGCGCCGTCGGGCACCGTGGTCACGGGCCAGGCCGGGGACCGCGGTCCGCTGGCGGTGCTCTTCTCCGGCCAGGGCGCGCAGCGCGCCGGCATGGGCCGCGAGCTGTACGCCGAGTTCCCCGTCTTCGCCGCCGCCCTCGACGAGGCGTGCGGGCATCTCGACCGGGTGCTGCCGCGCCCGCTCAAGGAGGTGCTGTTCGCGCCGGAGGGCTCCGCCGAGGCGGAGCTGCTGGACCAGACCGCGTTCACCCAGGCCGGGCTCTTCGCCGTCGAGGTGGCGCTGTTCCGCCTCGTGGAGTCGTTCGGCGTGGTGCCGGACTTCGTGGGCGGGCACTCGATCGGTGAGATCGCCGCCGCGCACGTGGCCGGGGTGCTGTCCCTCCAGGACGCCTGCCTGCTGGTGGCGGCGCGGGGCCGGCTCATGCAGTCGCTGCCCGACGGCGGCGGCATGCTCGCCGTGGCCGCCGACGAGGCGGCCGTGACGGAGTCGATCGCCGGGCTGACCGACCGGGTCGGCGTCGCGGCCGTCAACGGCCCGACCTCCGTCGTGGTCTCCGGCGCCGTCGACGCCCTCGACGAGGTGGAGCGCGTCTGGCGCGACCGGGGTGTGCGTACCCGCCGGCTGGCCGTCAGTCACGCGTTCCACAGCCCGCTGATGGAGCCGGTGCTGGAGCGCTTCCGCGGCATCGTCGAGCGGCTGGACCTCGCCGCCCCCACGCTGCCGATCGTGTCGAACCTGACCGGTGCGCTCGCCGACGCCGACGAGATCCGCACCGCCGACTACTGGGTACGGCACGTCCGCGAGGCGGTCCGCTACGCCGACGGGCTCGCCGCGCTGCGCGACGCCGGGGTCGACACCTTCCTGGAGGTCGGCCCGCAGAGCGTACTTGCCGCGATGACGACCGACGTGCTGCCCGACGACGACGTGCTCGCCGTCGCAGCCCAGCGCCGGGACCGGCCCGAGGCGCAGGCGCTGCTGCACGCCCTCGCCGAGCTGCACGTGCACGGGTTGCCGGTGTCCTGGCGGGAGTGGTTCGCCGACACCGGCGCCGCCCGGGTCGACCTGCCCACGTACGCCTTCCAGCGGGAGCGGTTCTGGCCCGAGATGCTGCCGTGGCGGGTCGGCGACGTGTCGGGCGCCGGCCTCGGCGTCGCGGGGCACCCGCTGCTCGGCGCGGCGGTGCGGCTCGCCGGCGACGACGAGGTGGTGCTGACCGGCCGGCTGTCGACGTCGACGCACCCGTGGCTGGCCGACCACGTGGTCGGCGGCAACGTGGTGGTGCCGGGCACCGCCCTGGTGGAGCTGGCGGTCCGCGCCGGCGACGAGGTGGGCGCGTCGCGGGTACGGGAGCTGACCGTGGCGGCGCCGCTGGTGCTGCCCGACTCCGGGGCGGTACGCGTGCAGGTGCGCGTCGGCGCTGCCGACGACGCCGCCGTCCGGACGGTGTCCGTGTACTCCCAGCCCGAGGAGGACGACGACACCGACTGGGTGCGGCACGCCGACGGCCTGCTCGAACCGGTGTCGGCCGACGAGCCGGGGCTCGGCGAGTGGCCGCCGGCGGGCGCGACCGAGGTGGACCTGACCGGCTGGTATCCGGCGCTGGCCGAGCACGGCCTGTCGTACGGGCCGGTGTTCCAGGGCGTACGGCGGGCCTGGACGGCCGACGGTGGGGCGTACGCCGAGGTGACGCTGCCGGACGGGGCGGCCGGCGAGGCGGGCGCGTTCGGGGTGCACCCGGCGCTGCTGGACGCCGCGCTGCACCCGGTGGCGCTGCTGCTCGAGGCCGAGGCCACGGGCGGGCCGCGCGTGCCGTTCGCGTTCGAGGGCGTGCAGGTGCACGCCTCGGGCGCCCGGACGCTGCGGGTGCGGCTGACCCGGGACGGCTCCGGGGTGCGGCTGGTCGCCTGCGACGGCTCGGGCGCGCCGGTGGTCTCGGTGGACTCGCTGGTGCTGCGGGAGATGACCGCGACGGCGACCCGGGGCGGTGCCGCCCGGTCGCTGTACGAGGTGACCTGGCAGGCCGAGCAGATCGAGAGCGTCGACGACCTTCCGGGGTGGGCGGTGCTGGGCCGGCCGGCACCGGACGCGCTGCCGGAGGTGCCGGTCTTCGCGGACGTGGCGACCCTGGCGGCGGACGGGGCCACGGCCCGGCAGGTGCTGCTGACGGTGCCCGCCGGCGATCCCGGCGTCCCCGTGCCGGAGGCCGTGCGGGCGGCCACCAGCGGTGTGCTGGACGTGCTGCGGTCCTGGCTCGCCGCCGAGCCGCTGGCCGACACGAAGCTCGTGGTGGTGACCCGGGGCGCGGTGGCCAGCGGGGACGACGACCAGGTCACCGACCTCGCCGCCGCCGCCGTCTGGGGCCTGCTGCGCTCGGCGCAGTCGGAGCACCCGGGGCGGATCGTCCTCGCCGACGTCGAGGGCGAACTGACCCCCGCGACCCTCGCCGTGCTGGCCGGGGCCGCCGTCGACCCGTCGGTCTCCGGCGGCCAGCTCGCGGTGCGCGGCGAGCGCACCCTCGTGCCGAGGCTGGCGCGGCCGGTGGGCGACGAACTGACCCCGCCGTCCGGCCCGTGGCACCTCGCCCCCGTCACCGGCGGCACCCTGGACGGGATCGCGCCGGTGCCGGCCACGCCCGCGGAGCTGGGCGAGGACCAGGTGCGCATCGCGGTGCGCGCGGCCGGCGTGAACTTCCGCGACGTGCTGATCGGCCTGGGCATGTACCCGGATCCGGCGGCCGTGATGGGCAGCGAGGGCGCGGGCGTCGTGGTCGAGGTCGGCCCCGGCGTGACCGACCTGGCGCCCGGCGACCGGGTGATGGGCATGTTCGAACTCGGGTTCAGCCCGCAGGCCGTCGCCCATCGCCGGCGCATCGCCAAGATGCCCGCCGGCTGGTCCTTCACCCAGGCGGCGTCCGTCCCCCTGGTCTTCCTGACGGCGTACTACGCGCTGCGGGACCTCGCCGGGCTGCGGTCCGGCGAGTCGGTGCTGATCCACAACGGCGCCGGTGGCGTCGGGATGGCCGCCATCCAGCTCGCCCACCACCTCGGCGCCACCGTCCACGCGACGGCGAGCCCCGGCAAGTGGGGCGTGCTGCGGGAACTCGGGGTGGCCGAGGAGCGGATCGCGTCGTCGCGGACCACCGAGTTCGAGCAGACCTTCGGCGCGGCCACCGGCGGTGCCGGCGTCGACGTGGTGCTCGACGCCCTCGCCGGTGAGTTCGTGGACGCGTCGCTGCGGCTGCTGCCGCGCGGTGGCCGGTTCGTGGAGATGGGCAAGGCCGACGTACGCGACCCGGAGACTGTCGCCGCCGACCACCCGGGCGTGGCGTACCGCGCGTTCGACCTGAACGAGGCGGGCAGCACCCGCATCGGCGAGATGCTCACCGAGATCCTCGACCTCTTCGCGCGGGGCGCGCTGCGTCCGCTGCCCGTACGGGCGTGGGACGTGCGTCAGGCCCGGCAGGCGCTGCGGCACGTCAGCCAGGCCCGCCACGTCGGCAAGGTGGTGCTGCGCATCCCCGCGCCCGCCGACCCCGACGGCACCGTGCTGCTCACCGGCGCGGCCGGAACCCTGGCCGGCGTGCTCGCGCGGCACCTCGTCGCCACCGGCCAGGCCCGCCGCCTGCTGCTGGCCTCCCGCCGCGCACCCGGCCGGGACGACGCGTACGCCACCCTGGTCCGGGAACTGACCGACGCGGGCGCCGACGTCACCGCCGCGGCCGTCGACGTCAGCGACCCCGCGCGGGTCACCGAGCTGGTCGCCGGGATCGACCCGGCGTACCCGCTGACCGCCGTGGTGCACACCGCCGGGGTGATCGCCGACGCGACCATCGGTTCGCTGGACGAGTCCGCCCTGCGTGCAGTGCTGGCGCCGAAGGTGGACGCCGGGTGGGCGTTGCACGAGGCCACGCGGCACCTGGACCTGTCGGCGTTCGTGCTGTTCTCGTCGGTGGCGGCCACCCTCGGCTCGCCGGGGCAGGGCAACTACGCGGCGGCGAACGCGTTCCTCGACGCCCTCGCGCAGCACCGCCGGCAGCAGGGGCTGCCCGCCACCAGCCTCGCCTGGGGCATGTGGGCCACCGACAGCACGATGACCGCCCACCTCGACGGCGACGACCAGCAGCGGCTGCGGCGCGTCGGGATGAGCCGGCTCTCCCCGGCCGAGGGCGTCGAACTCTTCGACGCCGCCCTGCCGGCGGCCCGGCCGGTGCTCGTCGCGGCCCGCCTCCACGTCACCGGCGAGGCGAGCGGCGTACCGCCGCTGATGCGGCACCTGCTGCGCGGCGGCGGCCGGCGCCGCACCGCCACCGATCGGCCGAGTGCCGGGGCGTCGTGGCGGGAGCGGCTCGACGGCCTGTCCGAGGCGGACGCCCGGCAGGCGCTCGTCGACCTGGTCTGCGGCCAGGCCGCCACGGTGCTGGGGCACGCCTCGGCACAGGCGGTCCCCGCCGCCCGCGCCTTCAAGGATCTGGGCTTCGACTCGCTGACCTCGGTGGAACTGCGCAACCGCCTCGGTGCGGCCACCGGGCTGCGGCTGACCGCCACGCTGGCCTTCGACCATCCCACCCCGGCCCGGCTGGCCGAGCACCTGTTCGCGCAGCTCGGCCCGGCCGCGGGAGCCGGCGCCACCGTCCGTACGGTCGTCACCGCCGACGCCGACGAGCCGATCGCCATCATCGGCATGGCCTGCCGCTACCCCGGCGGCGTCGCCACCCCCGAGCAGCTGTGGCAGCTCGTCACCTCCGGGGCCGACGCCATCGGCGAGTTCCCGGCGGACCGCGGCTGGGACCTCGACCGGCTGTACGGCACGGACGGCGACCAGGCCGGCGGCACCGTCACCCACCAGGGCGGCTTCCTCTACGACGCGGCCGACTTCGACGCCGGCTTCTTCAACATCAGCCCCCGTGAGGCCCTCGCCATGGACCCGCAGCAGCGGCTGCTGCTGGAGACCGCCTGGGAGAGCTTCGAGTACGCCCGCATCGACCCCGCCACCCTCAGCGGCACCGCCACCGGCGTCTTCGTCGGCGCCGCCTCATCCGGCTACGCCACCAGCGGACGCGACGACCTGGACGGCCTCGAGGGGCACCTGCTGACCGGCACGGCGGGCAGCGTCGCCTCCGGGCGGGTCGCCTACATGTTCGGCCTCGAAGGCCCGGCGGTCACCGTCGACACCGCCTGCTCCTCGTCGCTGGTGGCGCTGCACCTCGCCGCCCAGGCGCTGCGCGGCGGCGAGTGCGACATGGCCCTGGCCGGCGGGGTGGCGCTGATGGCGCAGCCCGGCATGTTCTCCGAGTTCTCCCGGCAGGGCGGCCTCGCCCCGGACGGGCGGTGCAAGGCGTTCGCCGCCGGCGCGGACGGCACCGGCTGGTCCGAGGGCGTCGGCATGCTGCTCGTGGAGCGCCTCTCCGACGCCCGGCGCAACGGGCACCGGGTGCTCGCCGTGCTGCGCGGCTCCGCCGTGAACCAGGACGGCGCGTCCAACGGGCTGACCGCGCCGAACGGCCCGTCGCAGCAGCGGGTCATCCGCCAGGCCCTGGAGAACGCGCGGCTCGCCCCGGCCGACGTGGACGCGGTCGAGGCGCACGGCACCGGCACCGTCCTCGGCGACCCGATCGAGGCGCAGGCGGTGCTGGCCACCTACGGCCAGGACCGTGCCGCCGGCGAGCCGCTCTGGCTCGGCTCGATCAAGTCGAACATCGGCCACTCCCAGGCGGCGGCCGGGGTGGCCGGCGTGATCAAGATGGTGCTGGCGATGCGGCACGGCGTGCTGCCGCCGACCCTGCACGTGGACGAGCCCTCGCCCCACGTCGACTGGAGTGCCGGAGCCGTCGCCCTGCTCACCGAGGCCCGGCCGTGGCCCGCCGTCGACCGGCCCCGCCGGGCCGCCGTGTCGTCGTTCGGCATCAGCGGCACCAACGCGCACACCGTCATCGAGCAGGCACCCGGCGAGCCGGCCCCGACGCCCGCGCCGACTGGGCACGTTCCCGGCCTGGTCGGGCCCGCCGCCGTACCCCTGCCGGTCTCCGGCAGAAGCCCCCGCGCGCTCCGGGCACAGGCTGCCCGCCTCGGCGAACGGCTCGCTGGCGACGCTGACCTCGACCCGCGGGACCTCGGCTTCTCCCTGGCCACCCAGCGGGCGCACCACCCGTACCGCGCGGTCGTCGTGGCCAACGGCCGGGACGACGCGCTCGCCCGGCTGGCCGCACTCGCCGACGGCGACACCTCCCCGGCGGGCGTGGACGCCGCGTCGAAGGTCGTCTTCGTCTTCCCCGGCCAGGGCTCCCAGTGGACTTCGATGGCGCTGGACCTGATGGAGACCTCGCCGGTCTTCCGGCAGCGGATGGACGAGTGCGCCGAGGAGTTGTCCCGGCTGGTCGACTGGAACCTGGGGGACGTGCTGCGGCAGGCGCCCGGCGCGCCGCCCCTGGACCGGGTGGACGTGGTCCAGCCCGCGCTCTTCTCCGTCATGGTGTCCCTCGCGCATCTCTGGCGCGCGTGCGGCGTCGAACCGGCCGCCGTCATCGGGCATTCGCAGGGGGAACTCGCCGCGGCCTGCGTCGCCGGCGCGTTGACCCTCGCCGAAGCCGCACGGCTCGTCGTGGCGCGCAGCCACGGCCTGCTGTCGATCGCTGGTCGCGGCGGCATGGTCTCCGTGCCGCTCCCGGCCGCCGACACCGAGCGGCTCATCGCGCCGTGGCGGGGCAGCCTCTCCGTCGCCGCCCTCAACGGCGCCGCCGTGACAGTGGTCGCCGGCGACTCGGCGTCGGTCGCCGAACTGCTCGCGCACTGTGCCGAGCGCGACGTCCGCGCCCGGCAGATCGCCGTCGACTTCGCGGCGCACAGCGGCCACGTCGACCCGATCCGCGACGAGGTGATCGCCCGGTTCGGCACCGTGGACCCCCGCTCCAGCACCGTGCCCTTCCACTCCACAGTCACCGGCGAGCCGATCGACACCGCCGGGCTCGACGCCGACTACTGGTACCGCAACCTGCGGGAGCCGGTCCGGCTCGCGCCGGTCGTGGACCAGCTGATCGAGCGGGGCTTCCGGACGTTCGTCGAGGTCAGCCCGCACCCCGTACTCAAGATCGCCGTGCAGGACGCGCTCGACCGGAAGGCCGACGGCGGCGTGGTGGTGGGCTCGCTGCGCCGCGACGGGCACGGGCCGCGTCAGCTACTGGCCAACCTCGGCGAGCTGCACGTCGCCGGCGTGCCCGTCGACTGGTCGCGCGTCTTCGCCGGCTCCGGCGCCACCCCTGTCGACCTGCCCACGTACGCCTTCCAGCGGGACCGGTTCTGGCCGGTGCTCGACCGCTCCGCCACCGGCGACGTGTCGGGCGCGGGGCTGGGCGCGGCCGGGCACGGGCTGCTCGGCGCGGCGGTGCGCCTCGCCGGCGACGACGAGGTCGTGCTGACCGGCCGGCTGTCGGCGTCCACGCACCCGTGGCTCGCCGACCACGTGGTCGGCGGCGCCGTGGTGCTGCCGGGCACGGCCCTCGTCGAGCTCGCGGTGCGCGCCGGCGACGAGGTCGGCGCCTCCCGGGTGCGGGAACTGACCGTCGCCGCGCCGCTGGTGCTGCCGAACCCGGGCGCGATCCGCGTGCAGGTGCGCGTCGGCGCCGCCGACGGCTCCGGAACCCGGAGCGTGGCGGTGCACTCGCAGCCCGACGGCGACCCCGAGGACCCCTGGACACGGCACGCCGACGGTCTGCTGGAGCAGGCCACCGACGAGCCGGCGCTGGGCTCCTGGCCGCCGGCCGGAGGCACCGAGGTGGACCTCGCCGGCTGGTACCCGGCGCTCGCGGAGCGCGGCCTGGCCTACGGACCGGCGTTCCGGGGCCTGCGGCGGCTGTGGACCGCCGGCGACGAGGCGTACGCCGAGGTGACCCTGCCGGACGAGGCGGCCGGCGACGCCGGCGCCTTCGCCGTGCACCCGGCGCTGCTGGACGCCGCCCTGCACCCCGTCGGGCTGCTGCTGGCCGAGCGCTCCGGCGGACCGCGTGTGCCGTTCGCGTTCGAGGGCGTGCAGGTGCACGCCTCCGGCGCCCGGACGCTGCGGGTGCGGCTGACCCGGGCGGGCTCGCGCGTGCGGCTGGTGGCCGGGGACGAGTCCGGCGTGCCCGTGGTGTCGGTCGAGTCGCTCGCCCTGCGGGAGATGACCGACGCCACCGGTGCGGAGGCCGCGGAGCGGTCGATGTTCGAGGTGACGTGGCAGGCCGAGACGGTCACCCCGGCGCGGGACGTCTCCGGCTGGGTGCTGCTCGGCGACGGACCCGCCCCGGCGGACCTCGTCACGCCGGTGTTCCCGACCGTCGGCGAGCTGACCGCGGCGGTCTCGGCCGGTACGGTCGAGGCGCCCCGCGCGCTCGTGGTCCCCGTGCCCGCCGGCACCCCGGACGGCGACCTGCCCGACGAAGTCCGTACGGCCACCGCCCGCGTCCTGGCCGTGCTGCACTCCTGGCTGGACAGTGAGGCGCTGGCCGACACCACGCTCGTGGTGCTGACCCGGGCGGCGGTGGCCGCCACCCCGGCGGACGCGGTGCGGGACCTGCCCGGCGCTGCGGTCTGGGGTCTGCTGCGCTCGGCGCAGTCCGAGCACCCGGGGCGGATCGTCCTCGCCGACGTCGACGGGGACCTCACCCCGGCCACCCTCGCCGTGCTCGCCGCCGTCGCCGAGAACCCCTCGCCGACCGGCGGCCAGGTGGCCGTACGCGGCAACGAGGTGCGCACGCCCCGCCTGGGCCGGCCCGCCGGCCAGGCCGCCGACGAACTCGTCCCGCCGGACGGACTGTGGCGGGTCGGGGCGGTCAGCCCCGGCACCCTCGACGGCGTCGGCATGGTGCCCGCCGCCACCGCCGCCCTGGACACGGGCCAGGTGCGCATCGCGGTGCGCGCGGCCGGCGTGAACTTCCGCGACGTGCTGATCGGCCTGGGCATGTACCCGGATCCGGCGGCCGTGATGGGCAGCGAGGGCGCGGGCGTCGTGGTCGAGGTCGGCCCCGGCGTGACCGACCTGGCCCCCGGCGACCGCGTGCTCGGCATGTTCGAGCCGGCCTTCGCCCCCGAGGTGATCGCCACCCGCGACCTCGTGGCGAAGATCCCCGCCGGCTGGTCGTTCGCGCAGGCCGCCTCCGTGCCGGTGGTGTTCCTGACGGCGTACTACGCGCTGCGGGACCTCGCCGGGCTGCGGTCCGGCGAGTCGGTGCTGATCCACAACGGCGCCGGTGGCGTCGGCATGGCCGCCATCCAGCTCGCCCGGCACTGGGGCGCGACGGTCCACGCCACCGCCAGCCCCGGCAAGTGGGGCGTGCTGCGGGAACTCGGGGTGGCCGAGGAGCGGATCGCGTCGTCGCGGACCACCGAGTTCGAGCAGACCTTCGGCGCGGCCACCGGCGGTGCCGGCGTCGACGTGGTGCTCGACGCCCTCGCCGGTGAGTTCGTGGACGCGTCGCTGCGGCTGCTGCCGCGCGGTGGCCGGTTCGTGGAGATGGGCAAGGCCGACGTACGCGACGCCGAAACCGTCGCCGCCGACCACCCGGGCGTCACCTACCGCGCGTTCGACCTCAACGAGGCCGGGCACCGGCGCATCGGGGAGATGCTCACCGAGCTGCTCGACCTGTTCGCACGCGGCGCGCTGCGCCCGCTGCCGCTACGGGCGTGGGACGTGCGCCAGGCCCGGCAGGCGCTGCGCCACATCAGCCAGGCCCGGCACATCGGCAAGGTCGTCCTGCGGGTGCCCGCCCCCGCCGACCCGGACGGCACCGTGCTCGTCACCGGCGCCGGCGGGGCCCTCGCCGGCGTGTTCGCCCGGCACCTCGTCGCCACCGGCCAGGCCCGGCACCTGCTGCTGGCCTCCCGCCGTGGCCCCGAGCACTACCGGGAGCTGGTCGACGAGCTGACCCGCGCGGGCGCCCGGGTCACCGCCGGCACCGCCGACGTGACCGACCCCGCGCAGGTGACCCGGCTGCTGGAACTGGTGGACCCGGCGCACCCGCTGACCGCCGTGGTGCACACCGCCGGGGTGATCGCCGACGCGACCATCGGTTCGCTGGACGAGTCCGCCCTGCGTACGGTGCTGGCGCCGAAGGTGGACGCCGGGTGGGCGTTGCACGAGGCCACGCGGCACCTGGACCTGTCGGCGTTCGTGCTGTTCTCGTCGGTGGCGGCCACCCTCGGCTCGCCGGGGCAGGGCAACTACGCGGCCGCGAACGCGTTCCTCGACGCCCTCGCCCGGCACCGGCGTGAGCAGGGGCTGCCCGCCACCAGCCTCGCCTGGGGGCTGTGGGCAACCAGCAGCGCCATGACCGCCCACCTGGGCGGCAACCAGCACCGCAAGGCGATCCGCGCCACCAGCGCCCCGTTGACCGACCAGCAGGGCGTGGCGCTGTACGAGCTGGCGCGACAACGCGGCGCGGCGCACCTCGTCCTCATGAACCTGCCGCCGGCGTCGCGGGCGACCGGCCAGAACGTGCCCAGCCTGCTGCGGGACGTGGTCCGTGCGGGAGGCCCGGCCCGGCGCGCGGTGGGTCGCGGCCTCGCGGACACCGCCTCCGTACGCGACCGGCTGGCGACGCTCGGCCCGGCGGAGCGGCGCTCCCACCTGCTCGACCTGGTGGCCGCCGGCGTGGCGGCAGTGCTCGGGCACCGCTCGGCGGAGACCGTCGACGCCCAGCGCGCCTTCAAGGAACTGGGCTTCGACTCGCTCACCTCGGTGGAACTGCGCAACCGGCTCTCCGCCGCCACCGGCCTGCGGCTGCCCGCCACCGTGGCGTTCGACTACCCGACCCCGGTGGTGCTCGCCGAGTTCCTGGACCGGGAGCTCGGCGGCGCCGCAGTCGTGGACCGGCCCGCCGCGGTCGGCACCGCCGCCGCCCTCGACGAACCGATCGCCATCATCGGCATGGCCTGCCGGTTCCCCGGCGACGTGCAGACCCCCGAGCAGCTGTGGGACGTGGTCACCGCCGGCGCCGACGTCATCTCGCCCTTCCCCACCGACCGGGGCTGGAACCTCGACGACCTGCGCGCCGACGGCCAGGACCCGGACGCCGTACCACGGCAGGGTGGCTTCCTCCACGACGCCGCCCAGTTCGACGCCGCCTTCTTCGGGATCTCGCCCCGCGAGGCCCTGGCGATGGACCCACAGCAGCGGCTGCTGCTGGAGACCTCCTGGGAGGCCTTCGAGCGGGCCGGGATCGACCCCCACTCGGCGCGGGGCAGCAGCACCGGCGTCTACGTCGGCCTGATCTACCACGACTACGCCTCCCAGGCCGCCGGCGGCACCGACGAACTGGACGGCCACGTCGGCAACGGCAGCGCCGGCAGCGTCGCCTCCGGCCGCATCTCGTACCTGTTCGGCCTGGAGGGCCCTGCCGTCACCGTCGACACCGCCTGCTCGTCGTCGCTGGTGGCGCTGCACCTGGCCACCCAGGCGCTGCGGCAGGACGAGTGCCGCCTCGCCCTCGCCGGCGGGGTGAGCGTCATGTCCACCCCCGGCATGCTCACCGAGTTCTCCCGGCAGCGCGGCCTGTCGCCCGACGGGCGGTGCAAGGCGTTCGGCGCCGGCGCCGACGGCACCGGTTTCGCCGAGGGCGTCGGCATGCTCCTGCTGGAGCGCCTCTCCGACGCGCAGCGCAACGGTCACCGCGTGCTCGCCGTCGTCCGGGGCAGCGCCGTCAACCAGGACGGCGCCAGCAGCGGTCTGACCGCGCCGAACGGCCCCGCACAGCAGCGGGTGATCCGGCAGGCGCTCGCCAACGCCCGGCTCGCCACCACCGATGTGGACGCCGTCGAGGCGCACGGCACCGGCACCGCCCTCGGTGACCCGATCGAGGCGCAGGCGCTGCTGGCCACGTACGGGCAGGGCCGACCGCAGGACCGTCCGCTGTGGCTGGGGTCGGTCAAGTCGAACATCGGCCACGCCCAGGCGGCGGCCGGCGTCGCCGGCGTGATCAAGATGGTGCTGGCGATGCGGCACGGCGTGCTGCCGCCGACCCTGCACGCCGAGAAGCCGTCCCCGCACATCGACTGGACGGCCGGGTCGGTCGCGCTGCTCACCGAGGCCCGGCCGTGGCCCGCCGTCGACCGGCCCCGCCGCGCGGCGGTGTCGTCGTTCGGCATCAGCGGCACCAACGCGCACACCATCGTCGAGCAGGCCCCCGAGCCCGCCCCGGCGCAGGCCGCCCCCGCCACGGGCGTCCCGGGCGACCTCGTCGCCTGCGTCCTGTCGGCCCGCGACGCCGCCGCCCTGCACGAGCAGGCGCGCCGGCTGCGGACCCTCGTCGACGGCGAGCCGGACCTGACCATCGCCGACGTGGGCCGGGCCCTCGCCACCGCCCGCAGCGCCTTCGAGCACCGCGCCGTGCTGCTGCCCGCCGACCGCGCCGGGCTGCTCGCCGCCCTCGGTGCGCTGGCCGACGACGAGCCCTCGGCCGCCGTCGTGCGGGGGATCGCCCGCAGCGGCCGCACCGCCGTCCTCTTCTCCGGCCAGGGCGCGCAGCGCGCCGGTATGGGTCGCGGGTTGTACGGGGCGTTCCCGGTGTTCGCTGCCGCGTTGGACGAGGTGTGTGGTCACCTGGATCCGTTGTTGCCGCGTCCGCTCAGGGAGGTGCTGTTCGCGTCGGAGGGTTCCGCCGGGGCGGAGTTGCTGGATCAGACGGTGTTCACCCAGGCGGGCCTGTTCGCGGTCGAGGTGGCGTTGTTCCGCCTGGTGGAGTCGTTCGGTGTGGTGCCGGACCTGGTGGCCGGGCACTCCATCGGCGAGATCGCGGCGGCGCATGTGGCGGGCGTGTTCTCCCTGGCTGACGCGTGCGCGATGGTCGCCGCGCGGGGCAGGCTCATGCAGGCCCTGCCGGCGGGCGGCGGCATGCTCGCCGTGGCCGCCGACGAGGCCGCGGTGGCCGAGTCGATCGTCCCGTTCGCCGACCGGGTCGGCGTCGCCGCCGTCAACGGCCCCACCGCCGTGGTGGTCTCCGGCGCCGCCGAGGCCCTCGACGAGGTGGAGCGGGCCTGGAAGGACCGGGGTGTGCGTACGCGCCGGCTCACCGTCAGCCACGCGTTCCACAGCCCGCTCATGGAGCCGATGCTGGCCGAGTTTCGGCAGACGCTCGACGGGCTGACGTTCCACTGGCCCGTCCTGCCGATCGTGTCGAACCTGACCGGGCAGGTCGCCGACCCCGACGAGATCGGCACCCCCGACTACTGGGTCCGCCACGTACGCGAGACCGTCCGCTTCGCCGACGGGATCGCGAGCCTGCGCGAGCGCAACGTCCGTACCTTCCTCGAACTGGGCCCCGACGCGGTGCTCGCCGGCATGGTGGGCGCCTGCCTGCCGGACGACGACGCGGCGGCGGTCGTGGCGACCCTGCGCCCCGGCCGACCCGAGCCGGCGTCGCTGGTCCACGCGCTTGCGGAGCTGTACGCGCACGGCACGCCGATCACCTGGACCGCCCTCCTGCCGGCCGGAACCCGCCCGGTCGACCTTCCGACGTACCCGTTCCAGCGGCAGCGCTTCTGGCCGGCCGTGGGCCGGCTGCGCGCCGGCGACGTCAGCGGCGCCGGCCTCGGCGTGGCCGAGCACGGTCTGCTCGGCGCGGCCGTGGACCTGGCCGGCGACGACGAGATCGTGCTGACCGGCCGGATCTCCCCGACCACCCACCCCTGGCTGGCCGACCACGTCGTCTCCGGCGTGCCGCTGGTCCCGGGCACGGCCCTCGTGGAGCTTGCCGTCCGCGCCGGCGACGAGGCGGACCTGCCGCGGCTGCGGGACCTGACGGTGCTCGTGCCGCTGGTGCTCCCCGAGTCCGGCGCCGTACGGATCCAGGTGCGGGTGTCCGCGTCGGATTCGCCGCAGCGCCCCGTCGCCGTCTACTCCCGCCCCGACGACGACCCCGAGGCGGGCTGGACCCGGCACGCGGAGGGCGTGCTGGAACCGGCCACGGCCGACGAACCGCAGCCGACCGCCTGGCCGCCCGCCGGCGCCACCGAGGTGGACCTGACCGGCTGGTACCCGGCGCTCCTCGAACACGGCCTGTCGTACGGGCCGGCGTTCCAGGGGCTGCGCCGGGTGTGGACCGGCGAGGACGACGTCTTCGCCGAGGTGGTCCTGCCGGACGACGCGGCGGCGGAGGCGGCTCGCTTCGGCGTGCACCCGGCGCTGCTGGACGCCGCCCTGCACCCGATCGGGCTGCTGCCCGGCGCCGAGGAGACGGGCGGGCCGCGCGTGCCCTTCGCCTTCGAGGGCGTACAGGTGCACGCCTCCGGCGCGAGGCTGCTGCGGGTGCGGTTGACCCGCAACGGCTCCGCGGTGCGGCTGACCGCCCGCGACGAGGCGGGCGCGCCGGTGGTGTCGGTGGACTCCCTCGTCCTGCGGGAGCTGACCGGGGTGGCCGCCCCGAACGCGGCGTCGCGCTCCCTGTTCGAGGTGGCCTGGCAGGCCGAGGAGGCCGACCCGGTCGACGACGCGTCGGGCTGGGCGGTGCTGGGCGGGCCGGCCCTGCCGGGCGTCCCCGGTGGCCCCTCCGCCGAGACGATCCGGCAGCTGCGCGCCGCCATCGACGCCGGCATCGCCCCGCCGCGCCTGCTGCTCTTCACGCCGGCCGCGTCGCCCGCCGACGACGGCGACCCGGCGGAGGCCGTACGCACTGTCACCGCCGACGTGCTGGGCCTGGTGCAGGAGTGGCTGGCCGTCGACGCGCTGGCCGACTCGAAGCTCGTGGTGGTGACCCGGGGCGCGCTGGCCGTCCGCGACGGGGACCGGGTGAGCGACCTGGCCGCGGCGGCCGTGTGGGGCCTGCTGCGCTCCGCGCAGTCCGAGCACCCCGGTCGCATCGTCCTGGCCGACGTCGACGACGCGATCAACCCCGGCACGCTCGGCGTCCTGGCCCGCTTCGCCGCGGACCCGGCCGGCGGTCAGGTCGCGGTGCGTGCGGGCGCGGTGTTCGTGCCGCGTCTGGTGCGTGCGGTCGCCCCGGTGTCGGTGGAGACGCCGGTTGTGGGTGACGGTGCGGTGCTGGTGACCGGTGGTACGGGTGCGCTCGGGGCGTTGGTGGCGGAGCATCTGGTGTCGGCGCATGGTGTGCGGTCGCTGGTGCTGGTGTCGCGGCGTGGTCCGGGGGCTGCGGGTGCGGGTGAGTTGTCGGAGCGGTTGTCGGCGTTGGGTGCGTCGGTGCGGGTGGTGGCCTGTGACGTGACGGACCGGGATCAGGTGTTCGGTCTGGTGGCGGAGGTCGTTGCCGGGGGTCGGCTGGCGGGTGTGGTGCACACCGCTGGTGTGTTGGATGACGGTGTCGTGGAGGGGCTGACGGCGGAGCGGCTGGCGGGGGTGTTGGCGCCGAAGGTGTCGGCGGGTTGGTTGTTGCATGAGGCGACGGCGGGTCTGGATCTCGACTTGTTCGTGGTGTTCTCGTCGGTGGCGGGTGTGTTGGGTTCGCCGGGTCAGTCGGCGTACGCGGCGGGCAACGCGTTCCTGGACGGGTTGGCGGTGTGGCGGCGGCAGCTCGGGTTGCCGGCGGTCAGCCTCGCCTGGGGCATGTGGGACACCCCCGGCATGGCCGCGTCGATCGGCGGCAACGACCGGGCCCGTACGGCACGCGCCGGACTCCGACCGATGAACGCCCGCACCGGCCTGGAACTCTTCGACGCCGCCGTGGGGGCACAGCGGGCGGCGCTGGTGCCGGCCGCGATCGACGTACCCGCGCTGCGGGCGGCAGCAGCCGGCGCGGTCGTACCGCCGATGCTGCGCAACCTGGTCGACGTGGCGACGACCCGCCGCCGCGCCGGCCAGGGCGCCCCCGGCGGCTGGGCCGACCGCCTCACCGGCCTCAGCGCAGAGGACGGCCTCGCGCAGGTCGACCAGCTGATCCGGGGCCTGGTCGCGCAGGTCCTCGGGCACGGCGGCGCCGAGGCGGTGCCGGCCGACCGGGCGTTCAAGGACCTGGGCTTCGACTCGCTGACCGCCGTCGAGCTGCGCAACCGGGTGAACGGCGCGACCGGCCTGCGCCTCACCTCGACCCTGGTGTTCGACCACCCGTCCCCGCAGGTCCTGGCGGCCCACGTGTACGCGGAACTCGCCGGCACCCGGCCCGGCGCCGTCACGACCGACGAGGCGGCGACCGGCGACGCCGACGAGGCGATCGCGATCGTCGGCATGGCCTGCCGCTACCCCGGCGGGGTGGAGTCTCCCGACGAGCTGTGGAAGCTGGTCAGCACCGGTGGGGAGGGCATCGGGGAGTTCCCGGCCGACCGGGGCTGGGACCTGGAGTCGCTGTACGACCCGGACCCCGACCACGCCGGCACCTCGTACACCCGCCACGGCGGCTTCCTGTACGGCGCGGCGGAGTTCGACCCCGGCTTCTTCGGTGTCTCGCCGCGTGAGGCCCTCGCCATGGACCCGCAGCACCGGCTGCTGCTGGAGGCGTCGTGGGAGACGTTCGAGTCGGCGGGCCTGGACCCGTCGGGCCTGCGGGGCAGCCGGACCGGTGTCTTCGCGGGCGTCATCTACCACGACTACTCGACGCGCCTGATGGAGACGCCCGAGGTCGAGGGCTACATCGGCACCGGCAACTCGGGCAGCGTGCTGTCCGGCCGGGTCGCCTACACGTTCGGCCTCGAAGGCCCGGCGGTCACCGTCGACACCGCGTGCTCGTCGTCGCTGGTGGCGTTGCACCTCGCGGTGCAGGCGTTGCGGTCGGGTGAGTGTGATCTGGCGTTGGCCGGTGGTGTGACGGTGATGGCCACGCCCGGCACGTTCGTGGAGTTCTCCCGGCAGCGTGGTCTGTCGGCCGACGGCCGGTGTAGGTCGTTCGCGGCGTCGGCGGACGGCACGGGCTGGTCCGAGGGCGTCGGTGTGCTGCTGGTGCAACGGCTCTCCGACGCGCAGCGGGAGGGCCGGCGGATCCTGGCGGTGGTACGGGGCAGCGCCGTGAACCAGGACGGCGCGTCGAACGGGCTGACGGCGCCCAACGGTCCGTCGCAGCAGCGGGTGATCCGGCAGGCCCTGGCGAACGCCCGGCTCACCACCGCCGATGTGGACGTGGTGGAGGCGCACGGTACGGGTACGACTCTGGGTGACCCGATCGAGGCGCAGGCGTTGTTGGCGACGTACGGGCAGGAGCGTCCGCAGGATCGGCCGCTGCTGCTCGGGTCGGTGAAGTCGAACATCGGGCATGCGCAGGCGGCTGCGGGTGTGGCTGGTGTGATCAAGATGGTGTTGGCGATGCGGCACGGCGTCGTCCCGGCGACGCTGCATGTGGACGAGGCGTCCCCGCACGTCGATTGGACGGCCGGGGCGGTCGCTCTGGCGACCGAGGCGGTGCCGTGGCCGCGGGTGGGTCGGCCGCGTCGGGCGGGGGTGTCGTCGTTCGGGATTTCCGGCACGAATGCGCACGTGATCATCGAGCAGCCGCCCGCCGAGGTGGTTGAGGGGGAGGTCGTCGTCCGCGAGGTGCCGGTGGTGCCGGTGCTGCTGTCGGCCCGCGACGCCGCCGCACTCGCCGGGCAGGCGGGCCGGTGGGCGCGGTGGCTCGCCGTCGACGAGGCCCCACGCGGCGTGGATGTGGCCTGGTCGTCGGTGGCGTCGCGGTCGGCGTTGGAGCACCGGGCGGTGGTGTCCGGGGCGAGCCGGGACGAACTGCTGGCGGGTCTCGCGGCAGTGGCGGCCGGCGAGCCGTCGGGGGCCGTCGTGACCGGTTCTGCCGCCGCGCGCGGCCAGTTGGCGCTGTTGTTCTCGGGTCAGGGTGCGCAGCGTGCGGGGATGGGCCGGGAGTTGTCCGCTCTGTTCCCGGTGTTCGCCGCCGCGCTGGTCGAGGTGTGCAGTCACCTGGATCCGTTGTTGCCGCGTCCGCTGCGGGAGGTGCTGTTCGCTGAGGCGGGTAGTGCTGAGGCGGAGTTGCTGGATCAGACGGTGTTCACGCAGGCGGGGTTGTTCGCGGTCGAGGTGGCGTTGTTCCGCCTGGTGGAGTCGTTCGGGGTCGTGCCGGACATGCTGGCTGGTCACTCGATCGGTGAGGTGACGGCGGCGCATGTCGCGGGCGTGTTGTCCCTGGCGGACGCGTGTCAGTTGGTGGCGGCGCGGGGTCGGTTGATGCAGGCGCTGCCGGCCGGTGGCGGGATGCTGGCGGTGGCCGCCGACGAGGCTGCGGTGGTGGAGTCTCTCGCGGGGCTGACCGGCAGGGTTGGTATCGCGGCGGTTAACGGGCCTGCCGCTGTGGTGGTGTCGGGTGCCGTCGAGGCCCTGGACGAGGTGGAGCGGGTTTGGCGGGAGCGGGGCGTGCGCACTCGCCGGCTGACGGTGAGCCATGCGTTCCACAGTCCGTTGATGGAGCCGATGCTGGCCGATTTCCGCGCGGTCCTGCACGGCCTCACCTTTGCCACGCCGCTGCTGCCGGTGGTGTCGAACGTGACCGGGGCCCTGGCCGGCGACGAGATCCGCACGGCCGACTACTGGGTGCGGCACGTCCGCGAGGCCGTCCGGTACGCCGACGGGATCGCCGCTCTGCGGGCCGCCGGTGTGGACACGTTCCTGGAGGTCGGGCCGCAGAGCGTCCTGACCGCGATGACCGCCGACGTGCTGCCCGACGACGACGGTGTGCTGGCGGTGGCTGTGCAGCGCCGTGACCGTTCGGAGGCGCACGCGCTGCTGCACGCCCTGGCCGAGCTGCACGTGCACGGGATGCCGGTGACCTGGGCACAGTGGTTCGCCGAGACCGGCGCGCGGCGGGTGGACCTGCCCACGTACGCCTTCCAGCGGGAGCGGTACTGGCCCGAGCCGGCGAACCGGCCGCGGCAGACGGCGACCGACGGCGGCGACGCCGACTTCTGGAAGGCCGTCGAACGCGGCGACCTGAGCGCCCTCGCCGCCCAGTTCGGCGACGACGGCGCCGCCCTGGACGCCCTCACCCCGGCGCTGCCGGTCCTGTCGACCTGGCACCGGGCGCGCACGCAGCGGGCCGTCCTGGACGCATGGTCGTACCGCGTCGGATGGAAGCGCGCCGACATCACCGCCGGCCCGGCCCGGCCCGGCGCTTGGCTGCTCGTGACGGCCCAGGACGACCTGGCGGACGGCACCCGGGCGGAGGCGGTCACCAAGGCCCTCGCCGAGGTCGGCGCCGCCGTGGTCCGGCTCACCGTCGACCCGGCCGGCACCGACCGGGCGGGCCTCGCCCGGCGGCTGGGCGACGCGCTGGCCGACGGTCCCGTCACCGGCGTGCTCTCCCTGCTCGGCCTCCGCGACCAGCCGCACCCCGCCCACCCGGCCGTGCCGGTCGGGACGGCCGCCACGCTGCTGCTGCTCCAGGCGCTGCACGACACCGGGGCGACGACCCGGCTGTGGTGCCTGACGCAGGGCGCGGTCAGCACGGGCGACGGGGACACCGTGCACGCTGCCGTCCAGAGCGGGCTCTGGGGCCTGGGGCTCGTGGCGGGCCTGGAACACCCCCACCTGTGGGGCGGGCTGGTGGATCTGCCCGAGCAGGCCGACGCGACGGCCTGGGACCGGCTGGCGCGGGTGGTGACCGGCGCCGGCGACGAGGACCAGCTTGCCGTACGCCCCTCCGGGGTGTTCGTCCGTCGCCTGGTCCGCTCGGCGCCCGCCGCCCCCGACACGGCGCAGCGGTGGCGGCCGTCCGGCACCGTGCTCGTCACCGGCGGCACGGGCGCGCTGGGCGCGCACGTAGCCCGCTGGGCGGCGGCCAACGGGGCGGAGCACGTCGTGCTGACCAGCCGCCGCGGCGGGGACGCCCCGGGGGCCGTGGAGCTGCGCGAGGAGCTGACCGCCCAGGGCGTACGGGCGTCGGTCGTCGCCTGCGACGTCGCCGAGCGCGACCAGGTGGCGGCGCTGCTGGCCCGCCTCGACGAGGATCCGGCGCCGCTGACGGCCGTGGTGCACGCGGCGGGCGCCGGCGAGTCCGGGCTGATCGCCGACACCGACCTGGCCGCGTTCGCGGGCGTGCTCGACGGCAAGGTGGCCGGCGCGCTGCACCTGGACGCCCTGCTCGGCGACCGGCCGCTGGACGCGTTCGTGCTCTTCTCCTCCATCGCCGGGGTGTGGGGCAGCGGCGGGCAGTCCGCGTACGCCGCCGGCAACGCCTTCCTCGACGCGCTCGCCGAGCAGCGGCGCGGCCGGGGCCTGGCGGCGACGTCCGTGGCCTGGGGACCGTGGGCCGACGGCGGCATGGCCACCGGCGAAGCCCAGCAGATGCTGGCCCGGCGCGGCCTGACCGCCATGGCGCCGGCCGACGCCGTGCACGCCATGCGGTACGCCGCCGGCCTGCCCAGGGCGGCGCTGACCGTGGTGGACGTCGACTGGGCGGTCTTCGCCCCGGCGTACGCCTCGGCCCGCCCCCGGCCGCTGCTCGACGACATCGCCGAGGCCCGGGAGGCGCTGCACGCCCACGCCGTGGAGCAGCAGCCCGGCGGTGCCGCCGACGCCCTGCGGGAGCACCTGCTCACCCTGCCCCACCCCGAGCGGGTCCGGCACATGGTCGACCTGGTCCGC
Source organism: Micromonospora sp. LHW51205 (assembly GCF_003315815.1). Classification (NCBI taxonomy): domain Bacteria; kingdom Bacillati; phylum Actinomycetota; class Actinomycetes; order Micromonosporales; family Micromonosporaceae; genus Micromonospora; species Micromonospora sp. LHW51205. The sequence goes on from NZ_QMEZ01000013.1 coordinate 24,248, forward strand.
ACCCACGCCTCGGCCGTGCTCGGCCACGCGGGAACGGACCGGGTCAAGCCGCAGCGGGCGTTCAAGGAGCTCGGATTCGACTCGCTGACGGCGGTCGAGCTGCGCAACCGACTCACCGGCGTCACCGGCCTGTCGCTGCCCGCGACCCTCGTCTTCGACTACCCGAACCCGGCCGTGCTCGCCGAGAACCTGCTCGACGGCCTGCTGCCCGAGGCGGCGCAGGCGGACGACGGCGACCCGACGGAGGCGGCCGTCCGGCAGACGCTCGCGGCGATCCCGCTGGCCCGCCTCCGTGAGGCCGGGCTGCTGGACCTGCTGCTCAACCTCGCCGACACCGACGGCGACGACGGTGACGAGTCCACCGACGAGGACCTGGACCTCGACGACCTCGACACCGACGCCCTCGTCAGGCTGGCGCTTGACGGAACCGATTCCTGACCGTTGTCCCCAGTACGGAGCTCATGATGTCTACGTCCGCAGACAAGGTCGTCGAGGCGCTTCGCGCGTCGCTCAAGGAGACGGGCCGCCTCCGTCAGCTCAACCAGCAGCTGACCGCCGCCGCCAGGGAGCCGATCGCCATCGTCGCGATGTCCTGCCGCTATCCGGGTGGCGTCGCCAGCCCCGAGCAGCTCTGGGACCTGGTGGCCTCCGGCGGCGACGCGATCGGCGGCTTCCCGACGGACCGGGGCTGGGACCTGGACAACCTGTACGACCCGGACGCCGACCGGGCCGGCCGCTCCACCACCCGCGAGGGCGGCTTCCTCTACGACGCGGCCGACTTCGACGCGGAGTTCTTCGGCATCTCGCCGCGCGAGGCCGTGGCGATGGACCCCCAGCAGCGGCTGCTGCTGGAGACGTCGTGGGAGGCGTTCGAACACGCCGGCGTCGCGCCCGCCTCGATGCGGGGGCAGAAGGTCGGCGTCTTCGTCGGCACCGCCGCCAACGGCTACGGCATGGGCCCGCAGAGCGAGGCCGAGGGCGCCGACGAGGGCTACCTGCTGACCGGTACGGCCACCAGCGTCGTCTCCGGGCGGATCGCGTACGCCCTCGGCCTGGAGGGCCCCGCGGTCACCGTGGACACCGCCTGCTCGTCGTCGCTGGTCGCCCTGCACCTGGCGTGCCAGGCGCTGCGGCAGGGCGACTTCGACCTGGCCCTGGCCGGCGGCGTGTGCGTCATGGCCACCCCTGGGCCGTTCGTGGGCTTCTCCCGGCAGCGGGGGCTCGCCCCGGACGGCCGGTGCAAGTCGTTCGCCGCCGCCGCCGACGGCACCGGCTGGTCGGAGGGCGTCGGCATCCTGCTGGTGGAGCGGCTGTCGGACGCGCAGCGCAAGGGGCACCCGATCCTCGCCGTGATCCGCGGCAGTGCCGTCAACCAGGACGGCGCGTCCAACGGTCTCACCGCCCCCAACGGGCCGGCCCAGCAGCGGGTGATCCGGCAGGCCCTGGCGAACGCGCGGCTGACCACGGCCGACGTGGACGCCGTCGAGGCGCACGGCACCGGCACCGTCCTCGGTGACCCGATCGAGGCGCAGGCCCTGCTGGCCACGTACGGCCAGGGCCGCCCCGCCGACCGGCCGCTGCTGCTCGGCTCGATCAAGTCGAACATCGGCCACAGCCAGTCGGCCGCCGGCGTGGCCGGTGTGATCAAGATGGTGATGGCGATGCGGCACGGGCTCGTGCCGTCCACCCTGCACGTCGACGAGCCGACGCCGAAGGTGGACTGGTCGGCCGGCGAGGTGTCGCTGGTGACCGAGGCGACGCCGTGGCCCGCGACCGACCGTCCCCGCCGGGCGGCCGTGTCGTCGTTCGGGATCTCCGGCACGAACGCGCACACCATCATCGAGGAACCGCCCGCCCCGGACGCCGCCGACCCCGCCGACACCGGGCCGGCCCCCACCGTCGCCCTGCCGGCGGTGCCCGTGCTGCTCTCCGCCCGCTCCGAGGCAGCGCTCAGCGCGCAGGCGGGTCGCTGGGCCCGGTGGCTGGAGGACGACGAGGCCCTCCGCACCGTGGACGTCGGCTGGTCGTCGGTCGTGTCGCGCTCCGCGCTGGAGCACCGGGCCGTGGTCTCCGCGACCGGCCGTGAGGAGCTGCTGGCCGGGCTGCGTGCCCTGGCCGCCGGGCAGCCGTCCGGCGCGCTGGTCGCCGGGCAGGCCGCCGACCGGGGTCCGCTCGCGGTGCTCTTCTCCGGTCAGGGCGCGCAGCGTGCCGGCATGGGCCGGGAGTTGTACGCGGAGTTCCCGGTCTTCGCCGCCGCGCTGGACGAGGTGTGCGCACAGCTCGACGCGCTGTTGCCGCGCCCGCTCAAGGAGGTGCTGTTCGCACCCGAGGGTTCCGCCGAGGCGGAGCTGCTGGACCGGACGGTGTTCACGCAGGCGGGTCTGTTCGCGGTCGAGGTGGCGTTGTTCCGCCTGGTGGAGTCGTTCGGCGTCGCCCCCGACCTGGTCGGCGGTCACTCGATCGGCGAGGTCACGGCCGCGCATGTGGCGGGGGTGTTGTCGCTGGCGGATGCGTGTGTGTTGGTGGCGGCGCGGGGCCGGTTGATGCAGGCGTTGCCGGCCGGTGGTGGGATGTTGGCCGTCGCGGCGGCCGAGGCCGATGTGCTGGCGACGCTGGACGGCTTGACCGGTGTGGGGGTCGCGGCTGTCAACGGGCCGACGTCGGTGGTGGTCTCCGGTGCGGTGGAGGCGCTCGACGAGGTGGAGCGGGTCTGGCGTGGGCGGGGTGTGCGTACGCGCCGGTTGTCGGTGAGTCATGCGTTCCACAGCCCGTTGATGGAGCCGATGCTGGACGAGTTCCGGGTGGTCCTGGAGGGGTTGACGTTCGAGGCGCCGGCGTTGCCGGTCGTGTCGAACGTGACCGGTGCGCCGGCTGACGTCGACGAGATCCGTAGTCCCGACTACTGGGTGCGGCACGTGCGGGAGGCTGTGCGTTTCGCCGACGGGGTCGCCGCGCTGCGCGCCGCCGGGGTGGACACGTTCCTGGAGATCGGCCCGCGCAGCGTCCTGACCGCGATGGTCGGCGACATCCTGCCCGCCGACGACGGGGTGCTGGCCGTCGCCGCGCAGCGCGCCGACCGCGCCGAGGCGCGGGCCCTGCTCGCCGGCCTCTCCGAGCTGCACGTCAACGGGGTACCCGTCGACTGGGCGGCCCTCTACGCCGGCGCCGGAGCGACCCCGGTCGCCCTGCCCACGTACGCGTTCCAGCGGCAGCGCTACTGGCCCGAGCAGATGCCGGCCTCGGCCACCGGCCCGGTCAGCCCGGACGTGGTGGACGTCGAGTTCTGGTCGGCCGTCGAGCGCTCCGACGTGGCGGCCCTCGCCGCGCAGTTCGGCACCGACGGGGCGGGCGTCCTGGCCCCGGCCCTGCCGGTCCTGTCGTCCTGGCGCAAGGCGCGGCTGCGGGACGCCGTCGTCGACAGCTGGTCGTACCGGGTGGTGTGGAAGCGGACCACCGTCCCCGCACCGCTCACCCCGCCGGGACGCTGGCTGCTCGTGGAGCCCGCCGACGACGCCGCCACGACCGAGTGGGCCGGGGCGCTCGCGGGGGCGCTGAGCGCCGCCGGCGGTGAGGTGTCCCGGCTGGCGGTGGACCCGCTCGCCGAGCGCGACCAGGTGACGTCGCGGCTGGCCGGCGCCGTCAGGGACACCCCGTTCACCGGGATCGTCTCCCTGCTGGGCCTGCTGGAGCGACCCCACCCCGGCCAGCCGGCGGTGCCGCTCGGCACGGCCGCCACGCTGACGCTGGTGCAGGCCCTGCACGCCGCCGACGTCGCGGCACCACTGTGGATGCTCACGCGGGGCGCTGTCGGCACCGGCGACACCGACCCGGTGCGCAGCGTCGCCCAGGGCGGGCTGTGGGGCCTGGCCCGGGTCGCCGGGCTGGAACACCCGCAGCTCTGGGGCGGCCTGGTCGACCTGCCGGACGCGCCCGGGCGCGGCGACTGGGACCACGCGGTGGGCGTCCTGACCGGGGGCGGCCACGAGGACCAGGTTGCCGTGCGGCCCTCCGGCGTCTTCGTGCGGCGCCTGGTGCGCGCCACGCCGGCGGCCGTCGGCACCGTCGACCGCTGGCAGCCGTCCGGCACCGTCCTCGTCACCGGCGGCACCGGGGCGCTCGGCGCGCACGTGGCCCGCTGGGCGGCGGCCAACGGCGCCGAGCACCTCGTGCTGACCAGCCGCCGCGGCGAGCACGCCCCCGGGGCGGCCGAGCTGCGCGACGAACTGACCGCGCTCGGCGCCCGGGTGAGCCTGGTCGCCGCCGACATGGCCGACCGCGCCCGCGTCGAGGCGCTGCTGCGCGACGTCGACGCCGACCCGGCGCCCCTGACCGCGGTGGTGCACGCCGCCGGGGTGGGCCAGCTGAACATGCTCGTCGACACCGACCTCGCCGGCCTGGCCGGGGTGCTCGACGGCAAGATCGCCGGCGCCGTGCACCTGGACGAGCTGCTGGGCGACCGACCGCTCGACGCGTTCGTGCTGTTCTCCTCGATCGCCGGCATCTGGGGCAGCGGCGGCCAGGCCGCGTACGCCGCCGGCAACGCCTTCCTCGACGCCCTCGCCGAGCGGCGCCGCGCCCGCGGCCTGACCGCCACCGCCGTGGCGTGGGGCCCCTGGGCCGACGGCGGCATGGCCAGTGGCGAGGGGCAGGAACTGCTGGCCCGCCGTGGCCTCAGCCCCATGTCGCCGGCCCAGGCCGTGTACGCGCTGCGCAGCGCCGTCGGCCGGGCCGGGCCGGCGGTGACCGTGGCGGACGTCGACTGGTCCCTGTTCACCCCGGCGTTCGCCGCCGCCCGCGCCCGCCCCCTGCTCGACGACATCGCCGAGGCGCGCGACTCCCTGCGCGTGGTCGACGCGGAACCGGAGGGCACCGTCGGCGGCGGGCTGCGGCAGCACCTGCTGACGCTGCCCCGCGCCGAGCAGGACCGCCACCTGACCGAGCTCGTACGCACGCACACCGCCGCCGTGCTCGGCCACTCCGGCACCGAACTGGTCAAGGCCAACCGGGCGTTCAAGGAACTCGGCTTCGACTCGCTGACCGCCGTCGAGCTGCGCAACCGGCTCGGCGCCGCCACCGGCCTCACCCTGCCCACCACCCTGGTCTTCGACTACCCGAACCCGGCCGCCCTCGCCGACCACCTGTCGGCGACGCTGCGCCTGCACGAGGTCGAGACCGTCACCGCCTGGGGCCCCGCCGGGCCGGTCGACGACGACCCGATCGTCATCGTCGGCATGAGCTGCCGCTACCCGGGCGGCGTGGCCAACCCGGACGACCTGTGGGAGCTGGTCGCCACCGGGCGTGACGGCATCAGCGGCTTCCCCGACGACCGCCACTGGGACATGGGCCGGCTGCTGGCCGTCGACGCCGACGGGCAACCCGTCTCACACACCCGCGAGGGCGGCTTCGTCGACGGCGCCACCACATTCGACCCGGGCTTCTTCGGCATCTCGCCGCGCGAGGCCGTCGCCATGGACCCGCAGCAGCGGCTGCTGCTGGAGGCGTCCTGGGAGGCCATGGAGCAGGCCGGCATCGACCCGGAGGAGCTGCGCGGCAGCCGTACCGGCGTCTTCGTGGGCGCCTCCCCGTCGGGCTACGGCACCACCGACACCCCGGCCGAGCTGGCCGGCTACCAGCTCACCGGCGGCGCGCACAGCGTCATCTCGGGCCGGGTGTCGTACACCTTCGGGCTGGAGGGCCCGGCGGTGACGGTCGACACCGCCTGCTCGTCCTCGCTGGTGGCTGTGCACCTGGCCGCCCAGGCGCTGCGCGGCGGCGAATGCGACATGGCGCTGGCAGGCGGCGTCACCGTCATGGTGACGCCCGGCGCCTTCGTCGAGTTCTCCCGCCAGGGCGGCCTCGCCCCGGACGGGCGTTGCAAGTCCTTCGCCGCCGACGCCGACGGCACCGGCTGGTCGGAGGGCGTCGGCGTGCTGCTCGTCCAGCGCCTCTCCGACGCCCGGCGGCAGGGCCGCCAGGTGCTCGCCGTGCTCGCCGGCAGCGCCGTCAACCAGGACGGCGCGTCCAACGGTCTCACCGCACCCAACGGGCCGGCCCAGCAGCGGGTGATCCGGCAGGCCCTCGCGAACGCGCGGCTGACCACGGCCGACGTGGACGCCGTCGAGGCGCACGGCACCGGCACCGTCCTCGGTGACCCGATCGAGGCGCAGGCCCTGCTGGCCACGTACGGCCAGGGCCGCCCCGCCGACCGGCCGCTGCTGCTCGGCTCGATCAAGTCGAACATCGGCCACAGCCAGGCCGCCGCCGGCGTCGCCGGCATGATCAAAATGGTGCAGGCGATGCGGTACGGCCTGCTCCCACGGACCCTGCACCTCGACGAGCCGACCCCTCACGTGGACTGGTCCGCCGGCGCGGTCTCCCTGCTCACCGAGGCGCGCCCCTGGCCGGCGGTGGACCGGCCTCGCCGGGCCGCCGTGTCGTCGTTCGGCATCAGCGGTACGAACGTGCACCTGATCCTGGAGCAGCCGCCCACGCCGACCGACGCGGACGAGCCGGCCGACGGCGACGAGCCGGTCACCGGTGACGAGCCGTCCCGGGTGCCGGCGGTGCTGCCGCTGCTGCTGTCGGCCCGCGACGCGGCCGGGCTGTCGGCGCAGGCCGGCCGCTGGGCGCAGTGGCTCGGCGGCACCGGGGCCCCGCGCCCGCTCGACGTGGCGTGGTCGTCGGTGGCGTCGCGTTCCGTACTGGAGCACCGGGCCGTCGTGTGCGGGGCGAGCCGGGACGAACTGCTGGCGGGCCTCGAAGCCGTGTCGGCGGGCGAGGTCTCGGCCGGCGTGCTCACCGGCCCGGGCGGCCAGCGCGGCCAGTTGGCGCTGCTGTTCTCGGGTCAGGGTGCGCAGCGCGCCGGGATGGGTCGGGAGTTGTCCGCCCTGTTCCCGGTGTTCGCCGCCGCGTTGGACGAGGTGTGCAGTCACCTGGATCCGTTGTTGCCGCGTCCGCTCAAGGAGGTGCTGTTCGCTGAGGCGGGTAGTGCTGAGGCGGAGTTGCTGGATCAGACGGTGTTCACGCAGGCGGGGTTGTTCGCGGTCGAGGTGGCGTTGTTCCGCCTGGTGGAGTCGTTCGGGATTGTTCCCGACATGCTGGCTGGTCACTCGATCGGCGAGGTGACGGCGGCGCATGTCGCGGGCGTGTTGTCCCTGGCGGACGCGTGTCAGTTGGTGGCGGCGCGGGGTCGGTTGATGCAGGCGCTGCCGGCCGGTGGCGGGATGCTGGCGGTGGCCGCCGACGAGGCTGCGGTGGTGGAGTCTCTCGCGGGGCTGACCGGCAGGGTTGGTATCGCGGCGGTTAACGGGCCTGCCGCTGTGGTGGTATCGGGTGCCGTCGAGGCCCTGGACGAGGTGGAGCGGGTCTGGCGGGAGCGGGGCGTGCGCACTCGCCGGCTGACGGTGAGCCATGCGTTCCACAGTCCGTTGATGGAGCCGATGCTGGCCGATTTCCGCGCGGTCCTGCACGGCCTCACCTTTGCCACGCCGCTGCTGCCGGTGGTGTCGAACGTGACCGGGGCCCTGGCCGGCGACGAGATCCGCACGGCCGACTATTGGGTGCGGCATGTGCGCGAGGCGGTGCGCTACGCCGACGGGATCACCGCTCTGCGGGCTGCCGGGGTGGACACGTTCCTGGAGATCGGTCCGCAGAGCGTCCTGACCGCCATGAACGCCGACGTGCTGCCCGACGACGACGCCGTGCTGGCGGTGGCTGTGCAGCGCCGGGACCGTCCGGAGGCGCAGGCGTTGCTGCACGCCCTGGCCGAGTTGCACGTGCACGGGATGCCGGTGACCTGGGCACAGTGGTTCGCCGAGACCGGCGCGCGGCGGGTCGACCTGCCCACGTACGCCTTCCAGCGGGAGCGGTACTGGCTGCCGCCCACCGGCCAGTCCGCCGACGTCTCCGGGGCCGGCCTCGGCGTGGCGCGGCACCCGCTGCTCGGCGCGGCGGTGTCGGTCGCCGGCGAGGACATGGTGGTGCTGACCGGCCGGCTGTCGGTGTCGACGCACCCGTGGCTCGCCGACCACATCGTCTCCGGCGCCGTGGTGGTGCCGGGCACCGCGCTGGTGGACCTCGTCGTCCGCGCGGGCGACGAGGTCGGCGCGTCCCGCGTCCGCGAGCTGACCGTCCTCGCCCCGCTCGTGCTGCCCGCCACCGGCGGCGGGGTACGGGTCCAGGTCCGGGTCGGTCCCGTCGATGGGACCGGCAGCCGCTCGGTGACCGTGCACTCCCAGCCCGAGGACGACTCCGAGTCGGGCTGGACCCGGCACGCCGACGGCCTCGTCGGCGTCCCCACTGCCGACGAGCCCACCCCGGGCGCCTGGCCGCCACCCGGCGCGTCCGAGGTGGACGTCACCGGCTGGTACGCGACGGTCGCCGAGCACGGGCTCGCGTACGGGCCGGTCTTCCGGGGCCTGCGCCGGGCGTGGACCGCCGACGGCGAGGTGTTCGCCGAGGTCGCCCTCCCCGACGAGGTCACCGGTGACCCGGCGGGCTTCGGGGTGCACCCGGCGTTGCTGGACGCCGCCCTGCACCCCGTCGGGCTGCTGCCCGCCGACCAGTCGGGCGGCGGTCCCCGGGTGCCGTTCGCGTTCGAGGGTGTGCAGGTCCACGCCGTCGGCGCCCGGACGCTCCGGGTCCGCCTCACCGCCTCCGGCAACTCGGTGCGGCTGGTCGCCGCCGACGAGACGGGCGTGCCCGTGGTGTCGGTGGACTCGCTGGCACTGCGCGAGATGACCGGCCTGGCGGCCGCGCCGGACGAGGCGTACCGATCCCTGTTCGAGGTCTCCTGGCAGCCCGAGCAGATCGCCGCGCCCGACGGCGCGTACGGCTGGGCCGTGCTCGGTGACCGCCCGCTCGACGGCGCGCCGCAGCTCCCGGCGTACGCCGACGTCGCCGCTCTGACCACGGCGGCGACGGACGGCACCGCCCCGGCGGCGCTGCTGCTACCCGTCACCCCGGCGACCTCCGGGACGGACGTGCCCGACGCGGTGCGCTCCGCCACGACGGACGTCCTCGGCGTGGTGCAGGCGTGGCTGGCGGCCGAGCCGCTGGCGGACTCGCGGCTGGTCGTCGTGACCCGCGGCGCCGTGACCACCGGCGCCGACGACCGCGTCAGCGACCTGGCGGGGGCGGCGGTCTGGGGCCTGCTGCGCTCGGCCCAGTCGGAGCACCCCGGCCGGCTCGTGCTGGCCGACCTGGAACCCGGCGCCGACCTGGACGCCGACCTGCTGGCCCTGCTCGCCGCCGCCGACGACCCCGACCTCGGCGGGCAGGTCGCGGTGCGTTCGGGTACGGCGTACCTGCCGCGGCTGGTCCGCGCCACGGGCGCCGCGCGGACCCCGGCGACCCTCGGCGGGGGAACCGTTCTCGTCACCGGCGGCACCGGATCGCTGGGCGCCCTGGTGTCCGAACACCTCGTCACCGCCTACGGCGTGCGTTCGCTGGTGCTGGCGTCCCGGCAGGGCCCGGCGGCTCCCGGAGCCGACGAGCTGGTGCGGCGGCTGACCGCGCTGGGCGCGACCGCCCGCGTGGTCGCCACGGACGTGACCGACCGTGAGCGCGTCGGCGAGCTGGTCCGGTCCATCACCGCCGACGACCGCCTGGCCGGGGTGGTCCACACCGCCGGCGTCCTCGACGACGGCATCGTCAGCGGGATCACCGCCGACCGGCTGGCGGACGTGCTGGCCCCGAAGGTCACGGCGGGCTGGTGGCTGCACGAGGCGACTGCCGAGCTGGACCTCGACCTGTTCGTGCTCTTCTCCTCCGTCGCCGGGGTGCTCGGCTCTCCCGGCCAGGCCGCGTACGCGGCCGGCAACGCCTTCCTGGACGCCCTCGCCGTGCTGCGGGCGCAGCGCGGGCTGCCCGCCGTCAGCCTCGCGTGGGGCATGTGGGACACCGACGGCATGGCCGCGTCGATCAACGACACCGACCGGGCGCGGGTGACCCGGGCCGGTCTGGTCCCGATGACCGCCCCGGTCGGGCTCGGGATGTGGGACGCCGCCCTGACCCACGGCGGCGCGGCGCTGGTGCCGGCCGTTGTCGACCTGCCCGCCATGCGGGCACGGACCGCCGCCGGCCGGGTGCCGGTGATGCTGCGGGGCCTGGTGGGACCGGCCGCGAAGCGTCGCCGCTCCGGCACCGGCGCGTGGGCCGACCGGCTGGCCGGCCTCGACCCGCAGGAGGCGCGTACGCAGGTGGCCCTGCTGGTGCGCGGGATGATCGCGCAGGTGCTCGGCCACGGCGGCGCCGAGGCGGTGCCGGCGGACCGGGCGTTCCGGGAACTGGGCTTCGACTCGCTGACCGCCGTCGAGCTGCGCAACCGGATCAACAGCGCGAGCGGACTGCGGCTCACGTCGACGCTCGTCTTCGACTACCCGACCCCCGCTGCCCTGTCGGAGCACCTGTACGAGCAGCTGTCCGGCCAGGTCGCCGAGCAGCAGCGGGCCGTGCGGGCGACAAACGTCGACGAGCCGATCGCCATCGTGGGCATGGCCTGCCGCTACCCGGGCGGCGTGACGAACCCGCAGCAGCTGTGGGACCTGGTCGCCGCCGGCGCCGACGGTATCGGCGAGTTCCCCACCGACCGGGGCTGGGACCTCGACCGGCTCTTCCACCCCGACCCGGACAACCCCGGGACGTCGTACACCCGCCACGGTGGCTTCCTGTACGGGGCCGCCGAGTTCGACCCGGACTTCTTCGGCATCTCGCCGCGCGAGGCGATCGCCATGGACCCGCAGCAGCGACTGCTGCTGGAGGCGTCCTGGGAGACGTTCGAGTCGGCCGGCCTCGACCCGTCGCGGCTACGTGGCAGCCGGACCGGCGTCTTCGCCGGGCTCATGTACCACGACTACGCCTCCGGCGTGCAGGACCTGCCCGAGGGCGTGGGCGGCTACCTCGGCACCGGCACCTCCGGCAGCGTGCTGTCCGGCCGGGTCGCGTACACGTTCGGCCTGGAAGGCCCGGCGGTCACTGTCGACACGGCGTGCTCGTCGTCGCTGGTGGCGTTGCACCTCGCGGTGCAGGCACTGCGCGGCGGCGAGTGCGATCTCGCGCTGGCCGGTGGCGTGACGGTGATGGCGACGCCCGGCACGTTCATCGAGTTCTCCCGCCAGCGGGGCCTGTCGCAGGACGGTCGCTGCAAGTCGTTCGCGGCGTCGGCGGACGGCACGGGCTGGTCAGAGGGCGTCGGCGTGCTGCTGGTGCAACGACTCTCCGACGCGCAGCGGGAGGGCCGGCGGATCCTGGCGGTGGTACGGGGCAGCGCCGTGAACCAGGACGGCGCGTCGAACGGGCTGACTGCCCCCAACGGCCCGTCGCAGCAGCGGGTCATCCGGCAGGCCCTGGCGAACGCCCGGCTCACCACCGCCGACGTGGACGCCGTCGAGGCGCACGGCACCGGCACGACCCTGGGTGACCCGATCGAGGCGCAGGCCCTGCTGGCGACGTACGGGCAGGACCGGCCCGCCGACCGGCCGCTGTGGCTGGGCTCGATCAAGTCGAACATCGGCCACACCCAGGCCGCCGCCGGGGCGGCCGGCATCATCAAGATGATCATGGCGATGCGGCACGGGGTGCTGCCGTCGACGCTGCACGTCGACGAGCCGTCCCCGCACATCGAGTGGAGCGCCGGGGCGGTCTCCCTGCTCACCGAGGCCCGCGACTGGCCCGCGGCGGGCCGGCCCCGTCGCGCCGCGATCTCGTCGTTCGGCGTCAGCGGCACCAACGCGCACGTGATCATCGAGCAGCCCCCCGCCGAAGCGGAGCCCACCCGGGGCGAGCACGCGCCGACGCCCGCCGCCGGGTCGCTGCCGACGCCCGTGCTGCTCTCGGCCCGCTCCGAGGCCGCCGTCGCGGCGCAGGCCGACCGCTGGGCCCGCTGGATCGCCGACGACGAGAAACTGCGCCCCGCCGACGTCGGCTGGTCGTCGACAGTCAGCCGGGCCGTGCTGGAGCACCGTGCGGTGGTCACCGCGACGGGCCGGGACGAACTGCTGGCCGGGCTGCGGGCGCTCGCTGCCGGTGAGCCGGCCGCCGCCGTGGCAACGGGGACCGGCACGACGCGTACGCAGCTGGCCGTGCTCTTCTCCGGCCAGGGTGCGCAGCGTGCGGGGATGGGCCGGGAGTTGTCCGCCCTGTTCCCCGTGTTCGCGACCGCGTTGGACGAGGTGTGTGGACACCTCGATCCGTTGTTGCCGCGTCCGTTGCGGGAGGTGCTGTTCGCCGAGGCGGGCACCGCCGAGGCGGGGTTGCTGGATCAGACGGTGTTCACGCAGGCCGGGTTGTTCGCGGTCGAGGTGGCGTTGTTCCGCCTGGTGGAGTCGTTCGGGGTCGTGCCCGACGTGGTGGCTGGTCACTCGATCGGTGAGGTGACCGCGGCGTATGTGGCCGGGGTGTTGTCCCTGGCCGACGCGTGCGTCCTCGTGGCCGCGCGGGGTCGGTTGATGCAGGCGTTGCCCACGGGCGGCGGCATGCTGGCCGTGGCCGCCGACGAGGCTGCGGTGGCGGAGTCTCTCGCCGGGATGACCGGCCGCCTCGGTATCGCGGCCGTCAACGGGCCTGCCGCCGTCGTCGTCTCCGGTGCCGTCGAGGCCCTGGACGAGGTGGAGCGGGTCTGGCGCGACCGGGGCGTGCGGACCCGCCGGCTCACCGTCAGCCACGCGTTCCACAGCCCGCTGATGGAGCCGATGCTCGACGAGTTCCGCGCCGTCCTGGCGGGGCTGGCGTTCCGGGCGCCGCTGCTGCCGGTGGTGTCGAACCTGACCGGCGCGCTCGCCGACCCGCAGGAGATCACCCGCGCCGAGTACTGGGTGCGGCACGTGCGGGAGGCCGTCCGCTACGCCGACGGCATCGCCGCCCTGCGGGCCACCGGGGTCGACACCTTCCTGGAGATCGGCCCGCAGAGCGTCCTGACCGCTATGAACGCCGACCTGCTCGCCGATGACGCGCTGGCGGTGGCCGTCCAGCGTCGGGACCGGCCCGCCCCGCAGGCACTGCTGTACGCCCTCGCCGACCTGCACGTCCACGGTGTCCCGGTGACCTGGACGCAGTGGTTCACCGACGCCGGCGCCGCCCGGGTCGACCTGCCCACGTACGCCTTCCAGCACCAGCGGTACTGGCTCGGCGCGGGCCAGACGCGTACCGCCGACGTGTCCGGGGCGGGCCTCGGCGTCGCCGGGCACCCGCTGCTCGGCGCGGCGGTCTCTGTGGCCGGCGAGGACATGGTGGTGCTGACCGGCCGGCTCTCGACGTCGACGCACGCGTGGCTCGCGGACCACATCGTCTCCGGCGCCGTGGTGGTGCCGGGCACCGCGCTGGTGGAACTGGCGGTGCGGGCGGGTGACGAGGTGGGCGCGTCGCGGGTGCGGGAGCTGACCGTGGCCGCGCCGCTGGTGCTGCCGGAGTCCGGCGCGGTGCGGGTGCAGGTGCGCGTCGGCGCGGCCGACGAGACCGGCACCCGGGTCGTGGCGGTGCACTCGCAGTCCGAGGGTGATCCGGAGGCTGACTGGGTGCGGCATGCGGAGGGCGTGCTGGAGCCGGCGTCGGCCGACGAGCCGGGCGTGGGGGAGTGGCCGCCGGTCGGTGCGTCCGAGGTGGACGTGGCGGGCTGGTATCCGGTGCTTGCGGAGCGTGGCCTGTCGTACGGGCCGGTGTTCCGGGGGCTGCGCCGGGTGTGGACGGGCGGCGACGAGGTGTTCGCCGAGGTGGCGTTGCCGGATGAGGTGGCGACGGAGGCGGCGCGCTTCGGTGTGCACCCGGCGCTGCTGGATGCGGCGCTGCATCCGATCGGGCTGCTGGTGGGTGCGGAGGGTCCGGGTGGGCCGCGGGTGCCGTTCGCGTTCGAGGGTGTGCAGGTGTATGCCTCGGGCGCGCGGGTGCTGCGGGTCCGGCTGTCGCGTAAGGGCTCGGCGGTGCGTCTGGTCGCGTGCGACGAGTCGGGCGCGGCCGTGGTCTCGGTCGACTCCCTCGCCCTGCGCGAGCTGACCGGCGTGACCACGGCGGGCGCGGCAGCCCGCGCGATGTTCGAACTCACCTGGCAGGCCGAGGAGATCGCCGCCACCGGGGACCTCTCCGGGTGGGCGCTGGTCGGCTCGCCGGCAACCGCCGACCTGCCGGCGTACGGCGACGTCGAGGCGCTCGTCGCGGCGGTCGACGCCGGCCGGACGGTCGCACCGAGGGCGCTGCTGCTGCCGCTCGACGCGCCGGAGAGCGCCGTCCCCGACGCGGTACGCGCGGCGACCACGGCCGTGCTGGCGACCGTGCGGTCCTGGCTGGCGGCGGACGCGCTGGCGGAGTCGCGGCTGGTGGTGGTGACCCGGGGCGCGGTGTCGGTGGCGGCGGACGATCGGGTGTCCGACCTGGCAGGTGCGGCGGTGTGGGGTCTGCTGCGTTCGGCGCAGTCGGAGCACCCGGGCCGCATCGTGCTGGCGGACGTGGACGGCGACGTGGACGCCGGGCTGCTGGGTGTGCTGACCACGGTGGCCGACGAGCCGGTGGCGTTCGGTGGTCAGGTCGCGGTGCGTGCGGGTGAGGTGTTCGTGCCGCGTCTGGTGCGTGCGGTCGCCCCGGCGTCGGTGGAGACGCCGGTCGTGGGTGACGGTGCGGTGCTGGTGACCGGTGGTACGGGTGCGCTCGGGGCGTTGGTGGCGGAGCATCTGGTGTCGGCGCATGGTGTGCGGTCGCTGGTGCTGGTGTCGCGGCGTGGTCCGGAAGCCGCCGGTGCGGGCGAGCTGTCGGAGCGGCTGTCGGCGCTGGGTGCGTCGGTGCGGGTCGTTGCCTGTGACGTGACGGACCGGGACCAGGTGTTCGGTCTGGTGGCGGAGGTCGTTGCCGGGGGTCGGCTGGCGGGTGTGGTGCACACCGCTGGTGTGTTGGATGACGGGGTGATCGAGCGGGTCACCGAGGAGCGTCTGGCAAGGGTGTTGGCGCCGAAGGTGTCGGCGGGTTGGTTCCTGCATGAGGCGACGGCGGGTCTGGATCTGGATCTGTTCGTGGTGTTCTCGTCGGTTGCTGGTGTGTTGGGTTCGCCGGGTCAGTCGGCGTACGCGGCGGGTAACGCGTTCCTGGACGGGTTGGCGGTCCACCGGCGGCAGCTCGGGTTGCCTGCGGTGAGTCTGGCGTGGGGGATGTGGGACACGGCCGGCATGGCCGCCTCGATCGACGAGGCGGACCGGGCGCGGTCCGCGCGGGCGGGTCTGACACCGATGAGCGCCGAGATCGGGCTGGAACTCTTCGACGCCGCCCTGGTGGCGGAGCGGCCGGCGTTGGTGCCGGCTGTGATCGACGTACCGGCGATGCGCGCAGCGCTCGGCGCCGGCCCGGCGCCGGCCGTGCTGCGTACCCTGATCGGGTCGACGGCGGCCCGGCGACGGGCCGCGCGGAGCGGCGACTGGGCCAACCAGCTCGCGGGCCTGGCGCCCGACGAGGCACGCGCCCAGATCGACGTGCTGGTGCGCGGCCTGGTCGCGCAGGTGCTGGGGCACGGTGGTGCGGAGTCGGTGCCGGCGGACCGGGCGTTCCGGGAGCTGGGCTTCGACTCACTGACGGCGGTGGACCTGCGTAACCGGTTGAACGCGGCCACCGGGCTGCGGCTGGCCTCGACGCTGGTCTTCGACTACCCGACCCCGGCCGTGCTCGCCGACCACCTGCACGAGCAGGTCTCCGGGCAGATCACCGCCCGCCAGACGGCGGTGCTCACCGCCGGCACCGACGAGCCGATCGCGATCGTGGGCATGGCCTGCCGCTACCCCGGTGGCGTCGACAGTCCGGACCAGCTGTGGGCGTTGCTGGCCGGCGGCGGCGACGGGATCTCGGAGTTCCCCACCGATCGCGGCTGGGACCTGGAGAGCCTGTTCGACCCGGACCCGGAGCACAGCGGCACGTCGTACACGCGCCATGGTGGTTTCCTGTACGGGGCGGCGGAGTTCGACCCGGGCTTCTTCGGTATCTCGCCGCGCGAGGCCCTGGCGATGGATCCGCAGCAGCGGTTGCTGCTGGAGGCGTCGTGGGAGTCGTTCGAGTCGGCGGGGCTTGATCCGCAGCGGTTGCGGGGCAGCCGGACGGGTGTGTTCGCCGGTGTCATGTACCACGACTACGCCTCCCGCCTGATGGACCTGCCGCCGGACGCCGAGGGCTTCGTCGGCACGGGCACGTCGGGCAGCGTGCTGTCCGGTCGGGTCGCCTACACCTTCGGGCTGGAGGGGCCGGCGGTCACCGTCGACACGGCGTGCTCGTCGTCGCTGGTGGCGCTGCACCTCGCCGCGCAGGCGCTGCGTTCCGGCGAGTGCGATCTGGCGTTGGCCGGTGGTGTGACGGTGATGGCGACGCCGGGCACGTTCATCGAGTTCTCCCGGCAGCGCGGCCTGTCGGCCGACGGCCGCTGCAAGTCGTTCGCGGCGTCCGCCGACGGCACCGGCTGGTCCGAGGGCGTCGGCGTGCTGCTGGTGCAGCGGCTCTCCGACGCCCAGCGCGAGGGCCGGAAGATCTACGCCGTGGTGCGGGGCACGGCCGTGAACCAGGACGGTGCGTCGAACGGGCTGACGGCGCCGAACGGTCCGTCGCAGCAGCGGGTGATCCGGCAGGCGTTGGCGAACGCGCGGCTCACTGCGGCCGACGTGGACGCCGTGGAGGCGCACGGTACGGGTACGACGCTGGGTGACCCGATCGAGGCGCAGGCCGTCCTGGCCACGTACGGGCAGGACCGGCAGGGGCGGGAGCCGTTGTGGCTCGGCTCGGTCAAGTCGAACATCGGGCACACGCAGGCCGCCGCCGGTGTGGCTGGTGTGATCAAGATGGTCATGGCGATGCGCCACGGCGTCGTCCCGCCGACCCTGCACGTGGATGAGCCGTCCCCACACATCGACTGGACGGCCGGGGCGGTGGCCCTCGCGACCGAGCCCACCCCGTGGCCGGCCGTGGACCGGCCGCGTCGGGCGGCGGTGTCGTCGTTCGGGATCTCCGGCACGAACGCGCATGTGATCATCGAGCAGCCGCCTGCCGAGGTGGTTGAGGGGGAGGTCGTCGCCCGCGACGTGCCGCCGGTCGTGCCGGTGCTGCTGTCGGCCCGCGACGCCGCCGCGCTGTCGGCGCAGGCAGGCCGGTGGGCGCGCTGGCTGACCGTCGACGAGGCCCCGCGTCCGCTGGACGTGGCCTGGTCCTCCGTCACCACCCGGCCCGCGCTGGAACACCGGGCGGTCGTCACCGCCGCCGACCGGGACGACCTGGTCGCGGCGTTGACCGCCCTCGCCGACGGCGACCCCACCGGTACGGTCGTCTCCGGCGCCACCGGCCAGCGTGGCCAGCTCGCGCTGCTCTTCTCCGGCCAGGGCGCGCAGCGCGCCGGGATGGGCCGGGAGCTGTCGGCCGGGTTCCCGGTGTTCGCCGCCGCGCTGGACGAGGTGTGTGCGCACCTCGATCCGCTGCTGCCGCGTCCGCTCAAGGACGTGCTGTTCGCGTCGGAGGGTTCCGCTGAGGCGGGGTTGCTGGATCAGACGGTGTTCACGCAGGCCGGGTTGTTCGCGGTCGAGGTGGCGCTGTTCCGTCTGGTGGAGTCGTTCGGGATCGTGCCGGACATGCTGGCTGGTCACTCGATCGGTGAGGTGACGGCGGCGCATGTCGCGGGCGTGTTGTCCCTGGCCGACGCGTGTCAGCTCGTCGCCGCGCGGGGTCGGTTGATGCAGGCGCTGCCCACGGGCGGCGGCATGCTGGCCGTGGCCGCCGATGAGGCTGCGGTGGTCGAGTCGATCGTCGGGATGACCGGCCGCCTCGGTATCGCGGCCGTCAACGGGCCTGCCGCCGTCGTCGTCTCGGGTGCCGTCGAGGCCCTGGACGAGGTGGAGCGGGTCTGGCGGGAGCGGGGCGTGCGCACTCGCCGGCTGACGGTGAGCCACGCGTTCCACAGCCCGCTGATGGAGCCGATGCTGGCCGATTTCCACGCGGTCCTGCACGGCCTCACCTTTGCCACGCCGCTGCTGCCGGTCGTGTCGAACGTGACCGGGGCCCTGGCCGACGCAGGCGAGATCTGCACGCCGGAGTATTGGGTGCGGCATGTGCGCGAGGCGGTGCGCTTCGCCGATGGGATCGCCGCTGTGCGGGCTGCCGGTGTGGACACGTTCCTGGAGGTCGGCCCGCAGAGCGTCCTGACCGCGATGACCGCCGACCTGCTGCCCGACGACGACGGTGTGCTGGCCGTCGCGGTGCAGCGCCGGGACCGTCCGGAGGCGCACGCGCTGCTGCACGCCCTGGCCGAGCTGCACGTACACGGGATGCCGGTGACCTGGACGCAGTGGTTCGCCGACACCGGCGCGCGCCGCGTCGACCTGCCCACGTACGCCTTCCAGCACCAGCGCTACTGGCCCACCGCCGGCCGGGCGCGTACGGGCGACGTGTCCGGGGCCGGACTCGGCCGCACCGGGCACCCGCTGCTCGGCGCGACAGTGGACCTGGCCGGCGACGACGAGATGGTGCTGACCGGCCGGCTCTCCCTGACCACGCACCCGTGGCTGGCCGACCACACGGTCTCCGGGCTGACGCTCGTACCCGGCACGGCCCTGGTCGAGCTGGCCGTACGGGCCGGCGACGAGGTGGGCCTCTCCCGGCTGCGGGAGCTGACCATGGCCGCCCCGCTGATGCTCCCCGAATCCGGCGGCGTACGCATTCAGGTGCGGGTGTCCACGTCGGAGTCGCCGCAACGTCCCGTCGCCGTCTACTCCCGCCCCGACGACGATCCCGAGGCGGGCTGGACCCGGCACGCGGAGGGTGTGCTGGAGGCGTCCACCGCCGACGAGCCCGACACGATCACCTGGCCCCCCGCCCCGACGTCGGAGGTGGACCTCGCGGGGTGGTACGCGACGCTGGCGGAGCACGGCCTGGCGTACGGGCCGGTCTTCCAGGGACTCCAGCGCGCCTGGGTCGGCCGCGACGAACTGTTCGCCGAGGTGGCCCTGCCGGAGGCCGCCGCCACGGAGAGCGCCGGATTCGGCGTGCACCCGGCGCTGCTGGACGCCGCCCTGCACCCGATCGGGCTGCTGCTCGGTGGCGAGGAATCGAGCGGACCACGGGTGCCGTTCGCCTTCGAGGGCGTGCAGGTCCACGCCGCAGGCGCGGGGACGCTGCGGGTGCGGCTGACCCGCGACGGCTCCGGGCTGCGGCTGGCCGCGTACGACGAGGTGGGCGCGCCGGTCGTGTCGATGGACTCCCTCGTCCTGCGAGAGCTGACCGGCGCGGCCGCGCCGGGCGTGGCCTCGCGGTCGCTGTTCGAGCTGCGGTGGCCGGCCGTGCAGACCGCACCCGCCGGGGAGCTTTCCGGATGGGCGCTGGTGACCGGCGGCCTGGAGCTGCCGGCACCGGTAGGAATGCCCACGTACGCCGACGTGGCGACGGTCACGGGGAAGGAGTCCGTCCCCCGGACGCTGCTGCTGCCGGTGTTCCCCGCGCCCGGCGCGGCGACGCCGGAGTCGGTCCGGGCAGTGACCTCGGACGTGCTGGCGACGGTGCAGTCCTGGCTCGCGGCGGACGCCCTGGCGGACTCGCGGCTCGTGGTCGTGACCCGGGGTGCGGTGTCGATCGGCGACGGCGACCGGGTGACCGACCTGGCGAGCGCGGCGGTGTGGGGTCTGCTGCGTTCGGCGCAGTCGGAGCACCCGGGCCGCATGGTCCTCGCGGACGTCGACGGCGACCTGGACGCCGCGCTGGTTGCCCTGCTGGACGGCGTCCTGCGGGAACCGGCCATGACCGGCGGCCAGCTCGCCGTCCGCGAGGGCGCGGTGTACTCGCCGCGCCTGGTCCGGGCCGGCATCACGGCCGCGCAGACGCCCAGCCTGGGTGACGGCGCGGTGCTGGTGACCGGCGGTACGGGTGCGCTCGGGGCGCTGGTCGCGGAGCACCTGGTGTCGGTGCACGGCGTGCGGTCGCTGGTGCTCGTGTCGCGGCGCGGTCCGGAAGCCGCCGGTGCGGGCGAGATGTCGGAGCGGCTGTCCGCGCTGGGCGCGTCCGTGCGGATCGCCGCCTGTGACGTGACCGACCGGGACCAGGTCGGCGCTTTGGTTGCCGAGGTCACCGCCGAGGGTCGGCTGGCGGGTGTCGTGCACACCGCCGGCGTCCTGGACGACGGTGTCGTGGAGGGGCTGACGGCGGCGCGGCTGGCCGGGGTGTTGGCGCCGAAGGTGTCGGCGGGTTGGTTCCTGCACGAGGCGACGGCGGGTCTGGATCTGGATCTGTTCGTGGTGTTCTCGTCGGTGGCGGGTGTGCTCGGCTCGCCCGGTCAGTCGGCGTACGCGGCGGGCAACGCCTTCCTCGACGGGCTTGCGGTCCACCGGCGGCAGCTCGGGTTGCCGGCCGTCAGTCTCGCGTGGGGAATGTGGGACACCGCCGGCATGGCCGCCTCGATCGACGAGGCGGACCGGGCGCGGTCCGCGCGGGCGGGTCTGACGCCGATGAGCGCCGAGGTCGGGCTGGAACTCTTCGACGCCGCCCTGCGTGCCGACCGTCCGGCCCTCGTACCGGCCGTGATCGACGTGCCCGCGCTGCGGGCGGCGACCTCCGGCGGCCCCGTGCCGGCCGTGCTGCGCACCCTGATCGGCGTGACCGGCACCCGCCGCCAGGCGGGGCAGGGCGGTGGCGGCTGGGCCGACCGGCTCGCCGGGCTCACCGAGGACGAGGGCCGCGCCCAGGTCGACGTGCTGGTACGGGGTCTGGTCGCGCAGGTGTTGGGGCACGGTGGTGCGGAGTCGGTGCCGGCGGACCGGGCGTTCCGGGAGCTGGGCTTCGACTCGCTGACGGCGGTGGACCTGCGTAACCGGTTGAACGCGGCCACCGGGCTGCGGCTGGCCTCGACGCTGGTGTTCGACTATCCGACCCCGGCCGTGCTCGCCGACCACCTGTGGTCGGAGCTGGCCGGCGTCAGCGCGTCGGCCAGCGCACAGGTCGCCGGCACGGTCGTCGGCGCCGACGAGCCGATCGCGATCGTGGGCATGGCCTGCCGTTACCCGGGCGGGGTGGAATCCCCCGACGAACTGTGGGAGTTGCTGGCCGGCGGCGGTGAGGGGATCGGGGAGTTCCCGGCGGATCGCGGTTGGGATCTGGAGTCGTTGTTCGATCCGGATCCGGGGCGTAGCGGTACGTCGTATACGCGGCGTGGTGGTTTCCTGTACGGCGCGGCAGAGTTCGACCCCGGTTTCTTCGGTATCTCGCCGCGTGAGGCGCTCGCGATGGATCCGCAGCAGCGGTTGCTGCTGGAGGCGTCGTGGGAGTCGTTCGAGTCGGCGGGGCTTGATCCGCAGCGGTTGCGGGGCAGCCGGACGGGTGTGTTCGCCGGTGTCATGTACCACGACTACGCCTCCCGGCTCATGGACCTGCCGACCGAGGTGGAGGGCTACGTCGGGACCGGCACCTCCGGCAGCGTGCTGTCCGGTCGGGTCGCCTACACCTTCGGGCTCGAGGGCCCGGCCGTCACCGTCGACACCGCTTGTTCTTCCAGCCTCGTCGCGCTGCACCTCGCCGCGCAGGCGCTGCGTTCCGGCGAGTGTGACCTGGCGTTGGCCGGTGGTGTGACGGTGATGGCGACGCCGGGGACGTTCATCGAGTTCTCCCGGCAGCGCGGCCTGTCGGCCGACGGCCGCTGCAAGTCGTTCGCGGCGTCCGCCGACGGCACCGGCTGGTCCGAGGGCGTCGGCGTGCTGCTCGTGGAGCGGCTGTCGGACGCGCGGCGCAACGGGCACCGCGTGCTGGCGGTGGTGCGGGGCACGGCCGTGAACCAGGACGGTGCGTCGAACGGGCTGACCGCGCCGAACGGTCCGTCGCAGCAGCGGGTGATCCGGCAGGCCCTCGCGAACGCGCGGCTCACCACCGCCGAGGTGGATGTGGTGGAGGCGCACGGTACGGGTACGACGCTGGGTGACCCGATCGAGGCGCAGGCTCTGCTGGCGACGTACGGGCAGGAGCGTCCGCAGGATCGGCCGCTGCTGCTCGGGTCGGTGAAGTCGAACATCGGGCACACGCAGGCCGCCGCCGGTGTGGCTGGTGTGATCAAGATGGTCATGGCGATGCGGCACGGTCTGGTGCCGGCGACGTTGCATGTGGACGAGGCATCGCCGCATGTCGACTGGTCGGCGGGGGCGGTGGCCCTGGCCACCGAGCCCACCCCGTGGCCGGCGGTGGACCGGCCGCGTCGGGCGGCGGTGTCGTCGTTCGGGATCTCCGGCACGAACGCGCACGTGATCATCGAGCAGCCGCCCGCCGAGACGATCGAGGGTGAGGTCGTCGCCCGCGACGTGCCGCCGGTCGTGCCGGTGCTGCTCTCCGCGCGCTCCGACGCGGCCCTGGCCGGCCAAGCGGGCCGGTGGGCGCGCTGGCTCGCCGCCGACGAGGCCCCGCGTCCGCTGGACGTGGCCTGGTCCTCCGTCACCACCCGGCCCGCGCTGGAACAGCGCGCCGTCGCCGTGGTTTCCGACGGCAACGACCTGCTCACCGCGCTTCGAGCCCTCGACGCGGGCGCGCCGTCGGGGGCTGTCGTGACCGGTTCTGCCGCCGGGCGCGGCCAGCTGGCGCTGCTGTTCTCGGGTCAGGGTGCGCAGCGTGCGGGGATGGGGCGGGAGTTGTACGCCGGGTTCCCGGTGTTCGCCGCCGCGCTGGACGAGGTGTGTGCGCACCTCGATCCGTTGTTGCCGCGTCCGTTGCGGGAGGTGCTGTTCGCGTCGGAGGGTTCCGCTGAGGCGGGGTTGCTGGATCAGACGGTGTTCACGCAGGCCGGGTTGTTCGCGGTCGAGGTGGCGCTGTTCCGTCTGGTGGAGTCGTTCGGGATTGTGCCGGACATGCTGGCTGGTCACTCGATCGGTGAGGTGACGGCGGCGCATGTCGCGGGCGTGTTGTCCCTGGCCGACGCGTGTCAGCTCGTCGCCGCGCGGGGTCGATTGATGCAGGCGCTGCCCACGGGCGGCGGCATGCTGGCCGTGGCCGCCGACGAGGCCGCAGTGGTCGAGTCGATCGCCGGGCTCGCCGACCGGGTGGGCGTCGCTGCGGTCAACGGACCCACCGCAGTGGTGGTGTCCGGTGCCGTCGAGGCCCTCGACGAGGTGGAGCGGCACTGGCGCGACCGGGGCGTGCGCACTCGCCGGCTGACGGTGAGCCACGCGTTCCACAGTCCGTTGATGGAGCCGATGCTTGACGATTTCCGCGCGGTCCTGCACGGCCTCACGTTTGCTGCGCCGTTGTTGCCGGTGGTGTCGAACGTGACGGGTGCCCTGGCCGACGCAGGCGAGATCCGCACGGCCGACTACTGGGTGCGGCACGTGCGCGAGGCGGTGCGCTACGCCGACGGGATCGCCGCTCTGCGGGCTGCCGGGGTGGACACCTTCCTGGAAATCGGGCCGCAGAGCGTCCTGACCGCCATGAACGCCGACGTGCTGCCCGACGACGACGGTGTGCTGGCGGTGGCTGTGCAGCGCCGGGACCGCCCGGAGGCGCACGCGCTGCTGCACGCCCTGGCGGAGCTGCACGTACACGGGATGCCGGTGACCTGGACGCAGTGGTTCGCCGACACCGGCGCACGGCGGGTCGACCTGCCCACGTACGCCTTCCAGCACCAGCGCTACTGGCCCGAGGGCACGGCCGAGAAGCGGGCCGCCCCGGACGGCGGCGACGTCGAGTTCTGGACCGCCGTCGAGCGTGGCGACCTGGCCGCCCTCGCCGCCGAACTCGGCGACGACCCCGACGCCCTGGACACGCTCGGCCCGGCCCTGCCGGTCCTCTCGCGCTGGCGTCGTCACCGGTCCCGGGACACCGCGCTGGACGGGTGGTCGTACCGGATCGGGTGGGAGCCGGTCCGGCCGAACCCGAAGACCAGGCTGTCCGGGCGGTGGCTGATCGTCACCGTCGACAGCGGCGCCGACGCGGGCGTGGCGAAGACCCTCACCCAGGCCGGCGCCCGGGTGGACACGCTCACCGTGTCGTCCACCCTCGACCGCGCCGACCTGGGCGAGCGGCTGCGCCGGATCAGCGGGGACGGCTGGGCCGGGGTGCTCTGCGTCCTGCCCCGCCAGGACCGGCCCCCGGCGCACACGCCGGCGTTGCCCGCTGGCACGGCCGCCCTGCTCACCCTCGTCCGGGCGCTCACCGACACCGGCCTGGCCGGACGGGTGTGGGCGCTCAGTCGGACCGCGATGCCCGTCACGGCCGGCGAACGGGTCGACGACGTCTGGGCGGCCCTGGCCTGGGGCCTGGGCCGGGTCGTCGCCCTCGAACAGCCGGACCGCTGGGGCGGCCTGGTCGACCTGCCCGCCCGCGCCGACCGCGGCGCCCGCGCCGGGCTCGTCGCGGTCCTCGCCGACGGCACCCTGGACCAGGTGGCCGTCCGGCGCAGCGGCATCTTCGGCCGGCGGCTGGTGCCGGCCGTGCCGCCGGTGGGTGTGGGTTGGCGGCCTGCCGGGACGGTGCTGGTGACCGGTGGTACAGGAGCGTTGGGTCGGCACGTGGCCCGCTGGTTGCTGGCGAACGGGGCCGGTGAGGTGGTCCTCGCCTCGCGGCGGGGTCCGGGGGCGCCGGGTGCGGCGGAGCTGGTGGCCGAGTTGGGTGCGGTGCGGGTCGTGGCGTGCGACGTCACCGACCGGGCCGCCGTCGACGCCCTCGTGGCGGACCTGCCGGAGCTGACCGCCGTCGTGCACACCGCCGGGACGTCCGGCGGCACCACCCCGGCGTACGAGGTGACCGACGGCGAGCTGTCGGACACCCTGGCCGGCAAGGTACTCGGCGCCCTGCACCTCGACGCCGCCTGCCGGGGTCGCGACCTCGACGCGTTCGTGGTCTTCTCCTCGGTCGCCGGTGTCTGGGGCGGCGGCGGGCAGGCCGGCTACGCGGCCGGCAACGCCCTGCTCGACACCCTCGTCGCAGCCCGCCGGGCGAAGGGCCTGCCCGCCACCGCGCTGGCGTACGGCCCGTGGGCGGAGGACGGCATGGCCGCCGGGGAGACCGCCGACGGCCTGCGCCGCCGCGGGTTCAGCCCGCTCGCGCCCGACGCCGCCGTCGCGGCGCTCGGCCGCTGGGTGAACGCCCCCGAGGCGGCCCCGGTGATCGTGGACGTCGACTGGTCCCGGTTCGTCACGGCGTTCACCGCCGCACGGCCGAGCCACCTCTTCGACCGGGTCGCCCCCGCCGTCGCCGAAGAGCCGCAGCGGCCGGAGAGCGCCGCCGCCACCGACGGGCTGCGCAACCGGCTCGCCACGCTGCCGGCGACCGGCCAGGAGGCGCTGCTGGTCGACCTCGTCCGCGCGGAGGCGGCGGCCGTGCTCGGCCACCCCACCACCGACCAGGTGCCCGCCGGCCGGGCGTTCCGGGAACTGGGCTTCGACTCCCTCGCCGCCGTGCAACTGCGGGACCGGCTGGGCCGGGTCACCGGCCTGACCCTGCCGTCGACAGTCGTCTTCGACCACCCGTCCGCGGCGGAACTGGCCCGCTTCCTGCGTACCGAAATCGTCGTCGGCGCGGACGGCGGCCCGGTCACCGGCGGCGTGGCCTCTACCCGGCCGGCGGCCGACGAGCCGATCGCGATCGTCTCCATGGCCTGCCGCTTCCCGGGCGGCGTGTCGTCGCCGCAGGAGCTGTGGCGCCTGCTGGCCGAGGGGGTGGACGCGGTCACGCCGATGCCGGCCGACCGGGGCTGGGACCTCGACGGCCTGTTCGACAGCGACCCGGAGCGGGTCGGCACCAGCTACACCCGCAGCGGCGGCTTCCTGCACGACGTCGTCGGCTTCGACGCCGCGTTCTTCGGGATCAACCCGCGCGAGGCCCTCGCCATGGACCCGCAGCAGCGGCTGCTGCTGCACACCACCTGGGAGGTCTTCGAACGCGCCGGCATCGACCCGCACCGGGTACGCGGCTCCGCCACCGGCGTCTTCATGGGCACCAACGGGCAGGACTACGCCACGCTGCTGCTGGGCGCCCGCTCGCAGGTGGAGGGCTACCAGGCGACCGGCAACGGCGCGTCGGTGGTCTCGGGTCGCCTGGCGTACTCGTTCGGGCTGCACGGCCCGGCGGTCACCGTCGACACGGCCTGCTCGTCGTCGCTGGTGGCGCTGCACCTGGCCGCGCAGGCGCTGCGCAGCGGCGAGTGCGACCTCGCCCTCGCCGGCGGCGTGACGGTGATGTCGACCCCGGGCGCGTTCCTGGAGTTCTCCCGGCAGCGCGGCCTCGCGGCCGACGGGCGGGTCAAGGCGTTCGCCGAGGCCGCCGACGGCACGGGCTGGGGCGAGGGCGTCGGCGTCCTGCTGCTCCAGCGGCTCTCCGACGCCCAGCGCGACGGCAACCGGATCCTCGCCGTCGTACGGGGCAGCGCCGTCAACTCCGACGGCGCGAGCAACGGCCTCACCGCCCCGAACGGGCCCGCCCAGCAGCGGGTCATCCGGCACGCGCTGGACAACGCCGGCCTCACCCCCGCAGACGTGGACGTCGTCGAGGCACACGGCACCGGCACCACCCTCGGCGACCCGATCGAGGCGCAGGCGCTGCTGGCCACGTACGGCAGGGACCGAACCGCCGAGCGGCCGCTGTGGCTCGGGTCGGTGAAGTCGAACATCGGCCACACCCAGGCCGCGGCGGGCGCGGCGAGCCTGATGAAGATCGTGCTGGCCCTGCAACACGAGGTGCTGCCGAAGACCCTGCACGTCGACGCGCCGACCCCGCACGTCGACTGGTCCTCCGGCACGCTGGCGCTGCTCACCGAAGCACGACCGTGGGCCGCCACGGACGGACCCCGCCGGGCCGGCGTCTCCTCGTTCGGCATCAGCGGCACCAACGCCCACGTGATCATCGAGGAGGCCCCGGCGCCGGTCGCCGCCGCCGACACCGCAGCGTTCGACGTGACCGCGGGGCACGGCGAAGCGCGACGCGACCACCGCGCCGTGGCCCTGCCGTGGCCGGTCTCCGCCGCCGATCTGCCCGCCCTGCGCGAGCAGGCCGGGAGGCTGGCTGACCACGTCGCGACCGGCGACGACCCGGCCGGCTCGGTCGCCTGGGCGCTCGCCGACGGCCGCGCCCACCTCGGCCGGCGGGCCACCGTGATCGCCGCCGACCGGGAGACCCGGCTGGCCGCGCTGCGCGCCCTGGCCGCCGGGGAGGAGCACCCAGCGGTGGTCACCGCCCGGCGACGCGCCGGCGGCCTCGCCGTCCAGTTCTCCGGCCAGGGCGCCCAGCGCCCCGGCGCCGGCCGCCAGCTGTACGACACGTTCCCCGTCTTCGCGGCGGCCCTCGACGAGGTCTGCGCGGCCCTGGACCACCAGGTGCCGCAGCCGCTGAAGCCGGTGCTGTTCGCGGCCGAAGGCAGCGCCGAGGCGGCGCTGCTCGACGAGACGGTCTTCACCCAGGCGGGGCTGTTCGCGCTGGAGGTGGCCCTGTTCCGGCTGGTCGAGTCGTTCGGGGTGGTGCCCGGGCACGTCGCCGGGCACTCCATCGGCGAGATCACCGCCGCGCACGTCGCCGGCGTGCTGTCCCTCGCCGACGCCGCCACGCTGGTGGCCGCCCGGGGAAGGCTCATGCAGGCCCTGCCCGCCGGGGGCGGGATGCTCGCCGTCGCCGCCGACGAGGCGGCCGTCGTCGAGTCCCTGGCCGGGCTGGGTGACCGGGTCGGCGTCGCCGCCGTCAACGGCCCCACCGCCGTGGTGCTCGCCGGGGCCGTCGACTCCCTCGACGGGCTGGAGCGGCTCTGGCGGGAACGCGGGGTGCGCACCCGCCGGCTGCGGGTCAGCCACGCCTTCCACAGCCCGCTGATGGAGCCGATGCTGGCCGAGTTCCGGGCCGTCCTCGACGGGCTGGCGTTCGCCGCGCCGCTGCTGCCGATCGTGTCGAACCTGACCGGGCGGCTCGCCGAGCCCGACGAGATCCGTACGCCCGACTACTGGGTGCGCCACGTCCGCGAGGCCGTCCGGTACGCCGACGGGATCGCCGCGCTGCGCGACGCCGGCGTGGACACCTTCCTGGAGCTCGGACCGCAGGCGGTGCTGACGGCGATGGCCGCCGGCCTGCTGCCCGGCGACGAGGACGGCACTGCCGTGGCGGCGCTGCGCGCCGGCGCCGACGAGCCGGCCGCCCTGCTCGCCGCGCTGGCCGTCGTGGACGGCACCGGGCGGGACGTCGACTGGGCGGCGGTGCTCGCCGCGCTGGCCGGCCCCCGCCCGGATCCCCGCCTGCTGCCCGAGCTGCCGACGTACGCGTTCCGGCCGCAGCGCTACTGGCCGACCCTCGACACGTCGCCGGCACCGGTCGCCGACCCGGTCGACGACGCGTTCTGGCGGGCCGTCACCGACGGCGACCTGGGCCGCCTCGGCCTCGACCCGGACCAGCCGATGCGCGAGCTGCTGCCGGAACTGGAGTCGTGGCGGCGTCGCCAGCAGCTCGACGGCACCCTGGCCGGCTGGCGGTACCGGGTCACCTGGGAACGCCGGGCGCTGACCGGCGCCGACCCGGGCACGTGGCTGGTCGTGGCCCCGCCGCACCAGGTCACCGACCGGGTGCTCGCCGCCCTCACGGCCGGCGCCGCGGCGGTGCACCTGCTGACCGTCGACCCGGCCACCGCCACCCGCGACGGTCTGGCCGCCGACCTCGACCGGCTCGCCGCCGCGCACCAGCCGACGGCGCTGCTGTCCCTGCTGGCGTTGGACGAGGCGCCGCACCCGGAGCAGACCGCACTGCCGACCGGCCTGGCGGCGAACCTGCTGCTGGTGCAGGCGCACACCGGCCGCTCCGGCCCGGCCGTACCGCTGTGGCTGGCCACCACCGGCGCCGTCGCCGTCGACGGGGAAGCGGTCGCGCACCCGGCGCAGGCCACCACGTGGGGCCTCGGCCTCGTCGCCGCGCTGGAACACCCCCGGCACGTCGGCGGAGTCGTCGACCTGCCGGCGGGCCCGGCCGAGGCGGCGTACGCGGCCCTGGTCGGGGCGCTGGTCAACGTCGACGGTGAGGACCAGCTCGCCGTCCGGGAGGCCGGCGCGCACACCCGGCGGCTGGTCCGCGACACCGGGCTGCCGGCGGCGGGCGACGGCTACCGGCCGAACGGAACCGTCCTGCTCACCGGCGGGACCGGCGCCCTCGCCCGGCACACCACCGACTGGCTGGGACGCCACGGCGCCGAGGTGCTCCCGCTGGCCGAGCCGGCCACGGGCAAGCTCGGCGACCTGATGGAGCAGCTCGCCGCCGAGGAACGGTCGGTGACCGCGCTCGTGCACGTCCCGGCCGAGACCGGCTCGGTGCCGCTCGCCGAGCTGACCCTCGCCGGCCTGGCCGCCGACCTGGCCGCCACCGTCGGCGACGTCCCCAGGTACGCCGACGAGCTGGCGCACCGCCCACTCGACGCGTTCGTGCTGTGCACCTCGACCACGGGGGTGTGGGGCGCGGGCGGCCGGGCCGGCCAGTCCGCCGGCGATGCGCTGCTGCACGCGCTCGCGGCGAACCGGCGGCACGGGGGACTGGCGGCCACCGCCGTGGCGTGGGGTCCGTGGAGCGACGACCCCGAGTCGCCCGAGCAGGCGCAGCTGCGTCGGCGGGGCCTGCCGGGGCTGCCCCCGGAGCTGGCCCTCGAGGCGTTCGGTCAGGCGCTGCGGGCGGAGGCGGGGCTGATCGTCGCCGACGTGCGCTGGGACCGGTTCGTGCCGACGTTCGCGTCGATGCGGCCGTGCCCGCTGCTGACGGGGGTCCCGGAGGCGGGCGCGGCGATGCCCGCCGACGACGAGCGCCAGCCGGCGGACGACGAGGCGGCGACCGCGCTGCGGGAGCGGCTGCGGCCGCTGAGCCCCGCCGAACGCGAAGGCGTCCTCGTCGACCTCGTGGGCGGCCTGGCGGCGACCGTGCTCGGCCACGGCGGGGACGCGGGGCTGGAGCCCGACCGGGCGTTCCGCGAGGTCGGGTTCGACTCGATGACGGCCGTGGAGCTGCGCAACCGGCTCCGCGC
Organism: Micromonospora sp. LHW51205; assembly: GCF_003315815.1. Lineage (NCBI taxonomy): Bacteria > Bacillati > Actinomycetota > Actinomycetes > Micromonosporales > Micromonosporaceae > Micromonospora > Micromonospora sp. LHW51205. Next base: position 54,180 of record NZ_QMEZ01000013.1, read on the forward strand.
CGCCACCGGCGTCCAACTGCCCGCCGCCGTGGTGTTCGACTACCCCACGCCGGCGGCCCTCGCCCGGCACCTGCGCGACCGGCTCGCGGAGGACGGCGCCGCCGCGGCGGCCCCGCTGCTCGCCGAGCTGGAACGGCTCGACGGTGTCTTCGCGGCCGACGCGCCGGACCGGCTGACCCGGCAGAAGCTGCTGGTGCAGCTGCAGGCGTTCGTCGCCCGGTGGGGCGACGACCGTGGTCCCGTCGAGGAGAAATCGGCCACGCACACCCTCGACGACGCCACCGATGCCGAGATCTTCGATTTCATCCACCGCGAGCTGGGTGGCCCCGGCGGCAATTTGCCGGGGATCTAGGAATGGTGTCGTACGACCGTTGTCGACGGTCGTGACACGCTGGGCCGGGCGGGTCCGCGCACCCGCCCGGCCGCACCCCGCGAGGGCGGTGCGCCACACCGGTCGCGGGGCGGGTCGGCCCAGCCTGCGCCCCCGCCACCTAGGGGCACCCGTAGGGGCACGCTAGGGGTTGTGACCGCCGTCCGGCGACAATTACCTTTCGTCCGGCGCGTAAGACCTGGTGGGGGGCTGAAACGCCATTTTGTCTGGCAATTCGTGGTCGGCTGAATGGGTTTGGATCTTCGCGGCTTGTGGCGTCCGTGGACGGTATTGGGTCGCTGTTTCTCTCCGACCCGAAGAGGTGGCGTCAATGGCGACTGAAGATACGCTCCGGGAGTACCTGAAATGGGTGACGGCGGACCTTCACCAGACCCGGAGGAAGCTCGGCGAGCTTGAGGCGGCCAACCGCGAGCCGATCGCCATCGTCGGCATGGCCTGCCGCTTCCCGGGCGGGGTGGCCTCGCCCGAGGAACTGTGGGAGCTCGTCGACTCCCGCCGCGACGCCTACTCCGCGTTCCCCGCCGACCGCGGCTGGGACCTGGCCCGGCTGTTCCACCCGGACCCCGACCACCCCGGCACGTCGTACGTGGCCGAGGGCGGCTTCGTCGACTCCGCCACCGAGTTCGACGCCGCGTTCTTCGGCATCTCGCCGCGCGAGGCGCTGGCCATGGACCCCCAGCAGCGGCTGCTGCTGGAGACGTCGTGGGAGGCGTTCGAGCACGCCGGCATCGACCCCTCGACGCTGCGCGGCCACCAGGTCGGGGTGTTCGCCAGCACCACCGGCCAGGACTATGTGGGGCTGCTCCAGCAGCCGCCGCCCGGCACCGAGGGCTACATCCTCACCGGCACCGCGGCCAGCGTCGTGTCCGGCCGGATCTCGTACGCGCTCGGCATCGAGGGCCCCGCCGTCACCGTCGACACCGCCTGCTCGTCGTCGCTGGTCGCGCTGCACCTGGCCTGCCAGGCGCTGCGGCAGGGCGAGTGCACCCTGGCACTGGCCGGTGGGGCCACCGTCATGTCCACCCCGTCCGCCTTCATCGGCTTCAGCCGCCAGCGTGGCCTGGCCATGGACGGCCGGGTGAAGTCGTTCGCGGCCGCCGCCGACGGCACCGCCTGGGGCGAGGGGGCCGGCCTTCTGCTCGTCGAGCGGCTCTCCGACGCCCGCCGCAACGGCCACCCCGTCCTCGCGGTCGTACGCGGCAGTGCGGTCAATCAGGACGGCGCGAGCAACGGTCTGACCGCCCCCAACGGCCCGTCCCAGCAGCGGGTCGTGCTCCAGGCGCTGGCCAGCGCCCGGCTCGCGCCCGAGCAGGTCGACGTGGTGGAGGCGCACGGCACCGGCACCACCCTCGGCGACCCGATCGAGGCGCAGGCGCTGCTGTCGACGTACGGGCAGGGCCGGCCGGCCGACCGGCCGCTCTGGCTCGGCTCGGTGAAGTCGAACATCGGCCACACCCAGGCCGCCGCCGGCGTGGCCGGCGTGATCAAGATGGTGATGGCGTTGCGGCACGACACCGTGCCCGCCACCCTGCACGTCGACGAGCCGACGCCCAACGTGGACTGGACGGCCGGCGCGGTGTCGCTGGCGACCGAGCCGCAGCCGTGGCCCGCCGGGGAACAGCCCCGCCGCGCGGGCATCTCCTCCTTCGGCATGAGCGGCACCAACGCCCACGTGATCATCGAGGAGGCGCCCGCCGCCGACCCGGCGGACGCCCCGGACGGCCCCGCCGCCGCGACCGACCCGGTCACCGTGCCCGTCACCGCCCCGGTCGACGGTGCCGGCCTGGTGCCGGTGCTGGTCTCCGCCCGCGACGCCGCGTCTCTGACCGCGCAGGCCACGCGCTGGGCCGACTGGCTCGACGAGCGCCCCGAGCCGCGGCTGACCGATGTCGGCTGGTCGTCGGCGAGCACCCGGGCCAGCCTCGAGCACCGCGCCGTGCTGCTCGCCGGCGACCGCGCCGACCTGACCGCCGCCCTGCGCGCGCTGGCCGCGGGCGGCGACGCCCCGGGCCTGGTCACCGGTGCGGGCCCGCGCGGCGGCAAGCTCGCGTTCCTCTTCTCCGGCCAGGGCGCGCAGCGCAGCGGCATGGGCCGCGAGCTGGCCGCCGCGTTCCCCGTCTTCGACCGGGCGCTGGCCGAGGTCTGCGCCGAGCTGGACCGGCACCTGCCCCGCCCGCTCGCCCCGGTGCTCTTCGCGCCCGAAGGCGACGAGGCCGGCGGGCTGCTCAACCAGACCCTCTACACCCAGGCCGGCCTGTTCGCCGTCGAGGTCGCGCTGTTCCGGCTCCTGGAGAGCTGGGGGGTCGTCCCGGACGTGCTGCTCGGCCACTCGATCGGCGAGCTCTCCGCCGCGCACGCGGCCGGTGTGCTGTCGCTGCCCGACGCCGCCACGCTGGTGGCCGCCCGGGGCCGGCTGATGCAGGCCCTGCCGGCCGGCGGCGCGATGCTGGCCGTCCAGCTCCCCGCCGACGCCGTCCGAGCCGCCCTGGCCGGCGTCGAGGACGCCGTCGCCGTGGCCGCCGTCAACGGGCCCACCGCCGTCGTCGTCTCCGGCACCGCAGCCGTCGTCGAGGAACTCGAACGCCGCTGGGCCGACCAGGGCGTACGTACCAGGCCGCTGCGGGTCAGCCACGCCTTCCACAGCCCGCTGATGGAACCGATGCTCGCCGAGTTCGCCGCCGTGGTGCGCCGGCTGGAGCTGCAACCGCCGGCGCTGCCGATCGTGTCGAACCTGACCGGCGCCGTCGCCGACGCCGACGAGATCCGCACCGCCGAGTACTGGGTGCGGCACGTGCGGGAGGCGGTCCGCTTCGCCGACGGCGTCGAGCAGCTGCGGGCCCTGGGCGTGCGTACGTTCCTGGAGGTCGGCCCCAGCGGGGTGCTCACCGCGCTGGCCCGCGACGTCCTGGCCGACGACGAGACCGCCGCCGTGGCGCTGCTGCGCCGCGACCGCCCCGAGCCCACGTCGGCGCTCACCGCCCTCGCCGAGCTGCACGTCGGCGGGGTGGAGGTCGCCTGGACGCGGCTGTACGCGGGCGCCGAGACCGCGCGGGTGCCGCTGCCCGGGTACGCCTTCCGCCGCCAGCGCTTCTGGCCCGAGCCGCCGCCCGCCGGCCCCGACACCGCCTCCGCCGACGGCGACGACGAGTTCTGGGCCGCCCTGGAGCAGGCGGACGTCGACACGCTGCGCGGCGAGCTGGGCGACGACGACGAACAGGTGCGGGCGCTGCTGCCGGCCCTGCCCGTACTGTCCTCCTGGCGCCGGTCCCGGCGGGAACGCTCCCTCGTGGACGGCTGGTCGTACCAGGTGAGCTGGCAGCCCGTGCCGGTCGGGGACGGCGACGCCCCGGCGGGCCGCTGGCTGGTCGTGCTGCCCGCCGAGGACGCGCCGGCGTGGGCCGACGGCCTGGCCGGGCTCTTCGGCGACGCCGAGCCGCTGGTGCTGCGCGTCGGCGCCGCGGATCTGGACCGCGCGGCGCTCGCCGCCCGGCTCCGGGTGCTGACCGGCGGCCGCGCCGTCGACGGCGTGCTCGCCGTCGTCGCCGGCCAGGACCGGCTGCTGCCCGAGCACCCCGGCGTGACCCTCGCCGCCGCCGGCACCCTCGCCCTCGTCCAGGCGATGACCGACCTGGACCTGGTGGCGCCGCTGTGGTGCGTCACCAGCGGCGCGGTGGCGGCGGCCCCGGGCGACCGGGTCACGCACCCGCTGCAGACCGAGGTCTGGGGCCTCGGCCGCGCGGCGGCTGTCGAGCAACCGCACCGCTGGGGCGGCCTGGTCGACGTGCCGGCCACCGTCGACGCCGCCACCACCCGGCGGCTCGCCGCTGTGCTGGCCGGCCACGGCGGCGAGGACCAGGTGGCCGTGCGCCCCGGCGGCACCTGGGCCCGGAGGCTCACCCCGGCCCCGCCGCCGACCGACGAGAACCCGGCCGGTGACTGGTGGTCCGGCGCCGTCCTGGTCACCGGCGGCACCGGCGCCCTCGGCGGCCACGTCACCCGCTGGCTGCTCGACCGGGGCGCCGGGCGGGTGGTCCTGGCCAGCCGCCGGGGCGCCGCCGCCCCCGCCGTGGCGGACCTGCTCGACCGGTACGGCGCCGACGGGCGGGTCACCGCCGCCACCTGCGACGTCACCGACCGGCGGTCCGTGGCGGACCTGGTCGGCTCGCTGCCCGACCTGACGGCGGTCGTGCACGCCGCCGGCACCGACCAGCTCACCCCGATCACCGACACCACCCTCGACGAGTTCTCCCACGTCGTCGCGGGCAAGGTACTCGGCGCCCTGCACCTCGACGCCTGCCTCGCCGAGCGCGACCTCGCCGCGTTCGTCATGTTCTCCTCCATCTCCGGCGTGTGGGGCAGCGCCGGGCAGTGCGCGTACGGCGCCGGCAACTCCCTGCTGGACGCCCTGGCCGTCAACCGGCGCGACCGGGGCCGGCCGGCCACCGCCGTCTCCTGGACGGCCTGGGGCGGCGCGCACGGCATGGCCGCCGAGAACGTCGCGACCGAGCAGCTCAACCGGATGGGCCTGCCGCCCGTCGATCCGGAGAAGGCGCTCGTCGCCCTCGACCGGGCGCTGCGGCGGCCCACGCCCTGCGTGACCGTCGCCGACGTCGACTGGAGCCGGTTCCACCCCGCGTTCACGGTGGCCCGGCCCAGCCCGTTCCTCGGCGACCTGCCGCAGGTGCGGGCGCTCGTCGCGCAGGAGGAGGCCGCCGCGCCGGCGGACGGGGTCGCGGCGCCGCTGCGCCACCTCGCGGCGCTCCCGGCGGCGGAGCAGGAGCGGGAGCTGCTGCGGCTGGTCAACGAGCAGACCGCGGCGGTGCTGGGCCACGCCACCCCCGACGAGCTGCGCGGGCGCCCGTTCAAGGACCTCGGTTTCGACTCGCTGACCGCCGTGGACTTCCGGGGGCGGCTGAACGCGGCCACCGGCCTGCGGCTGCCCACCACGCTGGTCTTCGACTACCCGACCCCCGCCGAGCTGGCCGCGCACCTGCGCGAGCTGGTCTCCGGCGCCGCCCCGGCCGCCGCCCCGCAGGCCGTCGTCGTCGACGCCGACGAGCCCGTCGCGATCGTCGGCATGGCCTGCCGCTACCCCGGGGGCGTCGACGGGCCGGAGGCGTTCTGGCGGCTGGTCGCCGACGGCGTGGACGCCATCTCGCCGTTCCCCACCGACCGGGGCTGGGAGATCCCCGAGCCGGCCGAGGGGACGCACCCGCCGGCGGGCGGCTTCCTCCACGACGTGGCGGACTTCGACCCCGCGTTCTTCGAGATCTCGCCCCGCGAGGCCCTCGCGATGGACCCGCAGCAGCGGCTCACCCTGGAGACGTCCTGGGAGGCGCTGGAGCGGGCCGGGGTGGACCCGGCGTCGCTGCGGGGCACCCGTACGGGCGTCTTCGTGGGCGCCTCCACCTCCGGCTACGGCACGGGGCTGACCGAGGTACCCGAGGGCGTCGAGGGCTATCTGATGACGGGCGCCGCGCACAGCGTCATCTCCGGCCGGGTCGCGTACGCCCTCGGGCTGGAGGGCCCCGCCGTCACCGTCGACACGGCCTGCTCCTCGTCCCTGGTGGCGCTGCACCTCGCCGGGGCGGCGCTGCGGCGCGGCGAGTGCGACCTGGCGCTGGCCGGCGGCGTGGCCGTGATGGCCACCCCGACGGCGTTCCAGGAGTTCTCCCGCCAGGGCGGACTCGCCTCCGACGGGCGGTGCAAGTCCTTCGCCGCGACGGCGGACGGCACCGGCTGGTCCGAGGGCGTCGGCATGCTGCTCGTGCAGCGGCTCTCCGACGCCCGGCGGCAGGGCCGCCGCGTCCTCGCCGTGGTACGCGGCTCCGCCGTCAACTCCGACGGCGCGTCGAACGGGCTGACCGCCCCCAACGGCCCCTCCCAGCAGCGGGTGATCCGGCAGGCGCTGGCCGGCGCCGGGCTGGCGGTCACCGACGTGGACGTCGTCGAGGCGCACGGTACCGGCACCGTCCTCGGTGACCCGATCGAGGCGCAGGCGCTGCTGGCGACGTACGGGCAGGACCGGGGCGACGCCGGCCCGCTGCTGCTGGGCTCGGTCAAGTCGAACATGGGCCACGCGCAGGCCGCCGCCGGTGTGGCCGGCGTGATCAAGATGGTGCTGGCGATGCGGGAGGGCACCGTACCGGCGACGCTGCACGTGGACGAGCCGTCGCCGCACATCGACTGGTCGGCCGGCGACGTGGAGCTGGTGACCCGGTCCCGGCCGTGGCCGGCCGCCGACCGGCCCCGCCGCGCGGCGGTCTCCTCGTTCGGTATCTCCGGCACGAACGCCCACGTGGTCGTCGAGCTGCCCGCCGACGCGCCCGCCGGCGCCGAGGCGGCCGACGCACCGATGCCGCCGCCAGCCGCTGCGGCGGGGGAACGCCCCGCCGGGCTGCTCACCGCCGACGTGGTGGCCTGGCCCGTCTCGGCCCGCTCCGCCTCGGCCCTGGCCGCGCAGGCGTCCCGGCTGGCCCGGCATCTGCGCGCGCACCCCGGCCTCGCCCCGGCGGCGGTCGGCTGGTCGCTCGCCGCGACCCGCTCGGCGTTCGACCGGCGCGCCGCCGTGCTCGGCGCGACCCCCGGCGAGCTGCTGGCCGGCCTGGACGCGCTCGCCGCCGGCACCCCGGCCGGCAACGTCGTGACCGGCACCGTCGCCAACCACGGAGCGGGACCGGTGTTCGTCTTCCCGGGCGCCGCCCCGGCGGGCGCGGTGGCCGAACTGGTGGGCCGCTGCCCGGTCTTCGACGACACCCTCGCCGAGTGCCGGCAGGCCCTCGCGCCCTGGGTCGACGTCGATCCGGCCGCCCTGCTCACCGGCGCGGACGCTGCCTGGGCCGACCGGCCGGAGCTGGCCCGGCCCGTCCGGTTCGCCGTCGGCGTGGCACTCGCCGCCGTCTGGCGGCACGCCGGTGTCACTCCCGCCGCTGTCGTCGGCACCGGCGACGGCGAGGTCGTGGCCGCGTACGTGGCGGGCCTGCTGTCCCTGCCCGACGCCGCCCGCACGGTGGCGATGCGGGCCCGCGCCGCCGCCGGCGGCCTGGACCACGACGGCCTCCGCGCCGCCCTGGCGGGGCTCGCGCCGCAGCCCGGGACCGCCCGGCTGGCCTCCACTGTCACCGGGGACTGGGCCGACGCGGCGGGCCTCGGCGTCGACCACTGGACCGACCCGGCCACCCTGGGCACCGACCCGGCCGTCCCCGGCGCCGGGGACGGGGGGCCGGAGCGGCTCGACGCCGCCCTGCGTGCCGCCGTCGCGGCCGGACACCTGACCTTCGTGGAGGTCTCGCCGGAGCCGGCACTGGCTGCCGGGATCGCCGCCGCGCTCGACGCCGCCGGCACCCCCGGACACGTCCTGGACACCCTCGGCGGCTCGGCCGACGCCGCCACCCGGCTGCTGACCGGCCTCGCCACCGCGCATGCCCTCGGTCTGCCGGTGGAGCACCGCCGGCTGCTGCCCGAGTCCGAACCGGTCGACCTGCCCACGTACGCCTTCGACCGGCACCGCTACTGGCTGGAGCGCACCGGCGCGCACCGCTCCGTCCTGCCCGCCGTGGGCCTCGACGTGGTGGACCACCCGCTGCTCAGCGCGGTGGCCGACCTGCCCGGCGACGAGGGCCTGCTGTTCACCGGCCGGATCACCCTCACCACCCACCCCTGGCTCGCCGACCACGCCGTGCTGGGCACGGTGCTGCTGCCCGGGACGGCCCTGGTGGAGCTCGCGTCCTGGACCGGCCGGCAGGCCGGCGCGGCGACCGTCGCCGAGCTGAACCTGGAGGCGCCCCTGGCGATCCCCACCGAGGGAGGAATCGACCTGCGGGTACGCGTCGGCCCGCCGGACGAGACCGGGCACCGGCCCGTCGCCATTCACACCCGGCGCGACGACGACACCGCGGCCGACGGTTCCCGGCCCTGGCAGCGGCACGCCTCCGGGCAACTCGCCGACACCGCCGACCCGGACCCCGCGCCGGCCGCCGTGTGGCCGCCGGCCGACGCCGAGCCGATCGCCCTCGACGGGCTCTACGCCCGGCTCGCCGCCCAGGGCTACCACTACGGCCCCACCTTCCGGGCGCTGCGTGCCGCCTGGCGCTCGGGCCCGGACATCCTCGCCGAGGTCGCACTGGACGCCGACGCGTCCACCGACACCACGGCGTTCTCGGTGCACCCGGCCCTGATGGACGCGGCGCTGCACGCCATCGGCGCCAGCGCCACGGCCGACGACCCGGCCGGCGACCCCGCCGGCGGCGCGTCGGGCACCGACGGCGGCCCCGGCATCCGCCCGGGCCTGCCGTTCACCTGGTCGGGCGTCACCATCCGGCCCACCCGTGCCCGCGAGCTGCGGATCCGGCTGCGCGCCACCGACGCCGGCTCCGTGGCCCTGACCGTCACCGACACGGGCGCGACCCCGGTCGCCTCCGTCGACGGTCTGGTCCTGCGGCCCATCTCCGGCGAGCAGCTCAGCGCCGCCCGCCGCTCCGCCAGCCGGTCCCTGCACCGCCTCGACTGGCTCGCCCCCACCACCGGCCGCGCGGACACCGCCTTCCGGCTGGTCGTCCTCGGCGCCGACTGGTCCGGCGCCGACCGGTACCCGGACCTGTCGACGCTGGTCGCCGACGTACGCGCCGGTGCCGCCGCGCCCGACGCGGTGGTGGTGACCTGCGCCGGAGCCGCCGCCGACGAGCCGCACCCGGCCGCCCAGGCGCACCGGGTCGCCCACCGGATGCTCGCACTGGCCCAGCAGTGGCTCGCCGAGGAGGCCCTGACCGCCGCCCGGCTGGTGGTGGTCACCCGCGGCGCGGTCCGGGTCGACCCGGACGAGCGGATCGCCGACGTGCCGGCTGCCACCGCCTGGGGCCTGCTGCGCTCCGCCCAGTCGGAGAACCCCGACCGGATCGTGCTCCTCGACGTCGACGACGACGCCCCGGCCGCCGCGCTGCTGCCGGCCGCCCTCGCCACGGGCGAACCCCAGCTCGCCGTACGCGCCGGGCAGCTCCGGGTGCCCCGGCTGACCCGCCTCGGGCCGCCCCCGGCCGAGGCGTCCGGCCCCGATCTGGCCGCCGGCACCGTCCTGGTGACCGGGGCGACCGGCCTGCTCGGGCGGCTCGTGGCCCGCCGGCTCGTCACCCGGCACGACGTACGGCACCTGCTGCTGGTCAGCCGCAGCGGAGCGGACGCACCGGGCGTCGCCGCGCTGGTCGACGAGCTGGCCGGACTGGGCGCCACCGTCCGGGTGGCCGCCTGCGACGTCACCGACCGCGAGGCGCTCGCCCTGCTGGTCGACCAGCTCCCCGCCGACCTGCCACTGACCGGCGTGGTGCACGCCGCCGGGGTGCTCGACGACGGTGTCCTGCCGGCGCTCACCCCGGAGCGCTTCGACACCGTGCTGCGACCCAAGGTGGACGCGGCCTGGCACCTGCACGAGCTGACCGAGAAGCTGGACCTGGCCGCGTTCGTGCTCTTCTCCTCGGCGGCCGGCCTCTTCGGCGGCCCCGGGCAGGCCAACCACGCGGCGGCGAACTGCTTCCTCGACGCCCTCGCCCAGCACCGGCACGACCGGGGACTCCCGGCGCTCTCGCTGGCCTGGGGCCCGTGGGTCAACGACACCGGCGACGGGCAGACCGGGCACGTCGACGAGGCCCGGATGAACCGGGGCGGCTTCGTGCCGCTCGGCGCCGAGGAGGGCATGGACCTGTTCAGCGAGGCCCTGCGCTTCGCCGAGCCGGTGGTCGTACCGGTCGACCTGGACCTCGCGTTGATCGGCCGGCACGGGCCGGCGGCGGTGCCGCCGGTGCTGCGGTCGCTGGTGCGGCCGGCGTCGACCGGCGCGGCCCGGGCCGCCGAGCGGAACCCGGCCGAGGCGCTGCGGGAGACCCTCGCCGCCACGGCGGAGGCCGACCGCGACCAGGTGCTCTCCGACCTGGTGCGGACCCACGCCGCCGCCGTCCTCGGCTACGCGTCGATCCGCTCGATCGACGCCGAGCGCGGCTTCGTCGAGCTGGGCTTCGACTCGCTGACCGCTGTCGAGTTCCGCAACCGGCTCAACGCGGCCACCGGCCTGCGGCTGCCCTCCACGCTGATCTACGACCGGCCGACCACGGCCGCGCTCGTCGAGTACCTGCGCGGCGCGCTGCTGGCGGAGCGCAGCACGTCCGCGCTGACGGTGCTCGGCGAGCTGAACAAGCTGGAGCACGCCATGCGCGCGGTGTCCACCGGCGACACCGACCGGGCCGCCGTCGGCGTCCGGTTGCGCGAACTGCTCTCCCTGTGGACCTACACCGAGGCCGGTGCGGACTCCGCCGCCGACGAGGGCACCAGCCTCGAGTCGGCCTCCGCCGAGGAGATCTTCAGCCTGCTGGACGAAGAGTTCGGCTCGGCCTGATCCGGCATGTCGCACACCTCGAACCCCGATACGGAGTGGCCCGATGCCCACTGAGGCAGAGTTCCTCGACTACCTCCGGCGTGCCACTGCCGACCTGCGCGACGCGCGCCGGCGGGTACGCGAGGTGGAGGCCAAGGACCGCGAGCCGATGGCCGTCATCGGCATGGCGTGCCGGTTCCCGGGCGGGGTGTCCAGCCCGGCCGAGCTGTGGGACCTCGTCGACCGGGGCGGCGACGGGGTGGGCGACTTCCCGACCGACCGGGGCTGGGACCTGGAGCGGCTCTTCAACGTCGACCCGGACAACCCGGGCACGTCGACCAGCAACCAGGGCGGCTTCCTCTACGACGCGCCACAGTTCGACCCGGGCTTCTTCGGCATCAGCCCCCGCGAGGCCCTGGCGATGGACCCGCACCAGCGGCTGCTGCTGGAGACCTCCTGGGAGGCGTTCGAGCACGCCGGCATCGACCCGCAGGCGCTGCGTGGCAGCCGGACCGGCGTCTTCGCCGGGGTCATGTACCACGACTACGCGTCGCGGGTGCTGGACCTGCCCGACGGCGTCGAGGGCTACATCGGCACCGGCAACTCCGGCAGCGTGGTGTCCGGCCGGGTGGCGTACACCTTCGGGCTGGAGGGCCCGGCCGTCACTGTGGACACGGCATGCTCGTCGTCGCTGGTCGCCGTGCACCTCGCGACGCAGGCGCTGCGCCAGCGGGACTGCGACTTCGCGCTCGCCGGCGGTGTGACGGTCATGTCCACCCCGGGCACCTTCGCCGACTTCTCCCGCCAGCGGGGCCTGGCCTCCGACGGCCGGTGCAAGTCGTTCGCCGCCGCCGCCGACGGCACCGGCTGGTCCGAAGGCGTCGGCGTGCTGCTCCTGCAACGGCTCTCCGACGCCCGCCGCGACGGCCGGCGCATCCTCGCCGTCGTCCGGGGCAGCGCGGTCAACCAGGACGGCGCCAGCAGCGGACTCACCGCCCCCAACGGCCCGTCGCAGGAGCGGGTGATCCGGCAGGCCCTCGCCAACGCCCGGCTCTCGCCGGCCGACGTCGACGTGGTCGAGGCGCACGGTACCGGCACCACCCTCGGCGACCCCATCGAGGCGCAGGCGCTGCTGGCCACGTACGGGCAGGACCGGGGCGACGGCGGGCCGCTCTGGCTGGGCTCGGTCAAGTCGAACCTGGGTCACACCCAGGCCGCCGCGGGCGCCGCCGGCCTGATCAAGATGATCGAGGCGATCCGCCACCGCACCATGCCCGCCACCCTGCACGTCGACGAGCCGTCCCCGCACATCGACTGGTCCGCCGGGCAGGTCTCGCTGCTGACCGAGGCGCGCGCGTGGTCGGCCACCGACCGGCCGCGCCGGGCCGCCGTGTCGTCGTTCGGCATCAGCGGTACGAACGCGCACGTCATCCTGGAGGAGGCGCCCGGCGACGACGCCCCGTCCACCGACGAGGCACCCTCCGCCGTCGACGCGCCGGTCGCGCTCCCGCTCGCCCCGGTGTTCCTCTCCGCCCGTACGCCAGAGGCGCTCGCGGGGCAGGCCGGCCGCTGGGCCGACCACCTCGCCCGCGTCGACGCCCCACGTCCGGTGGACGTCGCGGTCTCCTCGGTCAGCCGCGCGGGGCTCGAACACCGCGCGGTCGTCCTGGCCGGCGACGCCGACGACCTGCTCGCCGGGCTGCGGGCCCTCGCCGCGGGCGAGCCGACCGGCGCCGTCACCACCGGCGCGTCGGCCCCGCGTGGCCGGGTGGCCTTCCTCTTCTCCGGCCAGGGCGCGCAGCGCCCCGGCATGGGTCGCGGGTTGTACGGGGCGTTCCCGGTGTTCGCCGCCGCGCTGGACGAGGTGTGTGGTCACCTGGATCCGTTGTTGCCGCGTCCGTTGCGGGAGGTGCTGTTCGCGTCGGAGGGCACGCCCGAGGCGGAGCTGCTGGACCAGACGGTGTTCACCCAGGCGGGCCTGTTCGCGGTCGAGGTGGCCCTGTTCCGGCTGATCGAGTCGTTCGGTGTGGTGCCGGACCTGATGGCCGGGCACTCCATCGGCGAGATCGCGGCGGCGCACGTGGCGGGCGTGCTCTCCCTGGCCGACGCGTGCGCGCTGGTCGCCGCGCGGGGCAGGCTCATGCAGGCCCTGCCGGCGGGCGGCGGCATGCTCGCCGTGGCCGCCGACGAGGCCGCGGTGGCCGCCTCCCTGGCGGGGCTGACCGGCCGGCTGGACGTGGCCGCCGTGAACGGCCCCGCCGCCGTGGTGGTCGCGGGCGACGTCGAGGCGCTCGACGAGGTGCAGCGGGTGTGCTCCGAGCGGGGTGTGCAGACCCGCCGCCTGCGGGTGAGCCACGCCTTCCACAGCGCCCGGATGGACCCGATGCTGGCCGAGTTCAGGGCCGTCGCCGAGGGACTGACGTTCCGGCCGCCGACTATCCCGGTGGTGTCGAACCTGACCGGCCGCGTCGCCGACGCCGACCAGCTCTGCGACCCGGGCTACTGGGTGCGCCACGTACGCGGCACCGTTCGCTTCGCCGACGCCGTCGACTGCCTGCGCGCCGAGGAGGTCGACACCTACCTGGAGGTGGGACCGAACGGCGTCCTCACCGCCATGACGCAGAACTGCCTCGCCGAGCGCGCGGAGGACGAGCCGGCGCCCCTGCTGGTGCCGGTGTCGCGCCACGACCGGCCTGAGCCGCAGGCCCTCCTGGAGGCCCTCGCGTCGCTGCACGTGCACGGCCGCGCCGTCGGCTGGGCGGGCCTGCTCGACCGGGCCGGCGGCCGGCACGTCGACCTGCCGACGTACGCCTTCGAGCACCAGCGCTACTGGCTGGAGCCGGCGGGCCGCTGGACGGACGTCTCCGGTGCCGGCCTCGGCGCGGCCGGGCACCCGCTGCTCGGCGCGGCGGTCTCTGTGGCCGGCGAGGACATGGTGGTGCTGACCGGCCGGCTCTCGACGTCGACGCACGCGTGGCTCGCCGACCACGTCGTCTCCGGCGCGGTGATCGTGCCGGGCGCTGCCCTGGTGGAGTTGGCGGTGCGGGCGGGTGACGAGGTGGGTGCGTCGCGGGTGCGGGAGCTGACCGTGGCCGCGCCGCTGGTGCTGCCGCAGGCGGGTGCGGTGCGGGTGCAGGTACGCGTCGGCGCGGCCGACGAGGCGGGCGTGCGTGTGGTGGCCGTGCACTCGCAGCCCGAGGGTGATCCCGAGGCGGAGTGGGTTTCGCACGCGGAGGGTGTGCTGGAGCCGGCGTCGGCCGACGAGCCGGGCGTGGGGGAGTGGCCGCCGGTCGACGGTGTCGAGGTGGACGTGGCGGGCTGGTATCCGGCCCTGGCCGAGCGCGGCCTGTCGTACGGGCCGGTGTTCCGGGGGCTGCGCCGGGTGTGGGCGGGCGGTGACGAGGTGTTCGCCGAGGTGGTGTTGCCGGACGAGGTGGCCGGTGACGCCGCGGGGTTCGGCGTGCACCCGGCGCTGCTGGACGCCGCGCTGCACCCGATCGGGCTGCTGTCCGGCTCGGAGGGCTCGGGCGGGGCGCGGGTGCCGTTCGCGTTCGAGGGTGTGCAGGTGTGGGCCTCGGGTGCGCGGGTGCTGCGGGTGCGGTTGACCCGCAACGGTTCGGCGGTGCGCCTGGTCGCGTGCGACGAGTCGGGCGCGGCCGTGGTGTCGGTGGACAGCCTCGCCCTGCGTGAGCTGACCGGGGTGTCGGCGTCCCCGGACGCGTCGGCCCGGTCGCTGTTCGAGGTCGCCTGGCAGGCCCAGGAGGTCGCCCCGGCCGGGGACGCCTCCGGGTGGGCGCTGCTCGGCTCGCCCGCCGCCGGCCTGCCGGCCGTCGCTGAGCTGCCGGTGTACGCCGACGTCGAGGCGGTCGCCGTGGCGTCGGGTGTGGCGCCGCGTCTGTTGCTGGTGCCGGCGGGTGGCCTGCGCCGGGCCCTGCACGCCGAGACGGAACCTGCTTCGGTCCCCGGTGAGATGCCCGCCGCCGTCGACAATGGCCCCGAGTCGGTGCGGGCGGCGACGTCGCAGGTGCTGGCGACGGTGCGGTCCTGGCTGGCGGCGGACGCGCTGGCGGAGTCGCGGTTGGTCGTGGTGACCCGGGGTGCGGTGTCGATCGGGGACGGAGACCGGGTCACCGACCTGGCCGCAGCGGCGGTCTGGGGTCTGCTGCGCTCGGCGCAGTCGGAGCATCCGGGCCGCATCGTGCTGGCGGACGTCGACGGTGACGCGGACGCCGGGCTGCTGGCTGTGCTGGGTTCCGTGGCCGACGAGCCGGTGACGTTCGGTGGTCAGGTCGCGGTGCGCTCGGCTGAGGTGTTCGTGCCGCGTCTGGTGCGTGCGGTAGCGCCCTCGTCGGCGGACGGTGCCGTGGTGGGTGACGGCGCCGTGCTGGTGACGGGCGGTACGGGCGCGTTGGGCGCGCTGGTGGCGGAGCATCTGGTGTCGGTGCACGGCGTGCGGTCTCTCGTGCTGGTGTCGCGGCGTGGTCCGGCAGCTGCGGGTGCGGGTGAGTTGTCGGAGCGGTTGTCCGCGCTGGGTGCGTCGGTGCGGGTGGTCGCCTGCGACGTGACGGACCGGGACCAGGTGTTCGGGCTGGTCGGTGAGGTTTCCGCCGGTGGCCGGCTGGCGGGTGTGGTGCACACCGCCGGTGTCCTGGATGACGGGGTGATCGAGCGGGTCACCGAGGAGCGTCTGGCAAGGGTGTTGGCGCCGAAGGTGTCGGCGGGTTGGTTGTTGCATGAGGCGACGGCGTCGCTGGATCTCGACTTGTTCGTGGTGTTCTCGTCGGTTGCTGGTGTGTTGGGTTCGCCGGGTCAGTCGGCGTACGCGGCGGGTAACGCGTTCCTCGACGGGCTTGCGGTCCACCGGCGGCAGCTCGGGTTGCCTGCGGTCAGCCTCGCCTGGGGCATGTGGGACACCCCCGGCATGGGCGCGTCCCTCGACGAGGCGGACCGGGCGCGATCGACCCGGGGCGGCATCACCGCGATGAGCGCCGAGACCGGGCTGCGGCTGTTCGACGCCGCCCTGACCGCCGGCCGGCCGGCCCTGGTGCCCGCCGTGATCGACCTGGCCGCCCTCCGGGCCGCTGCCGGCGCCGGCCTGGTGCCGCCGATGCTTCGTAACTTGGTCGGTACGACCACGACCCGCCGCCAGGCGGGACAGGGCACCACCTGGGCGACCCGCATCGGCGGCCTGACCGCCGACGAGGCGCGCGCCCAGCTCGACGTGCTGGTACGCGGCCTCGTCGCGCAGGTGCTCGGGCACGGCGGGGCGGAAGCCGTGCCCGCCGACCGGGCGTTCCGCGAGCTGGGCTTCGACTCGCTGACCGCCGTCGACCTGCGTAACCGCGTGAACGCGGCCACCGGCCTGCGGCTGCCCTCGACGCTCGTATTCGACTACCCGACGCCGCAGGCGCTCACCGCCCATGTGCACGCCGAACTGGCCGGCGCCGCAGGTCGCCCCGCCGCGCCGGGCGCGCGGACCACCACCCGCGCCGACGAGCCGCTAGCCATTGTCGGCATGGCCTGCCGCTACCCGGGCGGCGTCGAGACGCCCGACCAACTGTGGGCGCTGCTGGCCGCCGGCGGGGAGGGGATCGGGGAGTTCCCCACCGACCGCGGGTGGGACCTGGAGAGCCTGTTCCACCCCGACCCCGACCACCCCGGCACGTCGTACACCCGCCACGGCGGTTTCCTGTACGACGCCGGCGCGTTCGACCCCGCCTTCTTCGGCATCTCGCCCCGCGAGGCCCTCGCCATGGACCCCCAGCAGCGGCTGCTGCTGGAGGCGTCGTGGGAGACGTTCGAGTCCGCCGGGCTGGACCCGCAGCGGCTGCGGGGCAGCCGGACCGGTGTCTTCGCCGGCGTCATGTACCACGACTACGCCTCCCAGCTGATGGAGCTTGCCGACGAGGTCGAGGGCTACGTCGGCACCGGCAACTCGGGCAGCGTGCTGTCCGGCCGGGTCGCCTACACGTTCGGCCTCGAAGGCCCGGCGGTCACCGTCGACACCGCGTGCTCGTCGTCGCTGGTGGCGTTGCACCTCGCGGTGCAGGCGTTGCGGTCGGGTGAGTGTGATCTGGCGTTGGCCGGTGGTGTGACAGTGATGGCCACGCCCGGCACGTTCGTGGAGTTCTCCCGGCAGCGGGGTCTGTCGCAGGACGGCCGCTGCAGGTCGTTCGCCGCGTCGGCCGACGGCACGGGCTGGTCCGAGGGCGTCGGCGTGCTGCTCGTGCAACGACTCTCCGACGCGCAGCGGGAGGGCCGGCGTATCCACGCCGTCCTGCGCGGCACGGCCGTCAACCAGGACGGCGCGTCGAACGGGCTCACCGCCCCGAACGGCCCGTCGCAGCAGCGCGTGATCCACCAAGCCCTCGCGAACGCCCGCCTGACCCCGGCCGACGTGGACGCCGTCGAGGCGCACGGCACCGGCACGACGCTGGGTGATCCGATCGAGGCGCAGGCTCTGCTGGCCACGTACGGGCAGGAGCGTCCCGTCGACCGGCCGCTGCTGTTGGGGTCGGTGAAGTCGAACATCGGGCACACGCAGGCCGCCGCCGGTGTGGCTGGTGTGATCAAGATGGTCATGGCGATGCGCCACGGCCTCGTCCCGCCGACCCTGCACGTGGACGAGCCCTCCCCGCACGTCGACTGGACCGCCGGGGCGGTCGCACTCGCCACCGAGCCCACCCCCTGGCCGGCCGTGGACCGGCCGCGTCGGGCGGCGGTGTCGTCGTTCGGGATCTCCGGCACCAACGCGCACGTCATCATCGAGCAGCCGCCCGCCGAGACGGTCGGCGCGCGGCCCACCGACCGGCCGCGCGCCGACGTCGTACCCCTCGTGCTCTCCGCCGTGGACGCCCCGGCGCTGCGCGACCAGGCGGCCCGGCTGAAGGCGCACCTCGCGGCACACCCGGAGCTGGCGCCGGCCGACGTCGCGCACGCCCTGGTCACCACCCGGGCCACGTTCGACCACCGCGCCGTCGTCCTCGGCCGCGACACCGTCGACCTGACGCGGGCCCTGGAGTCGTTCCACCTCGGCGAGGCCACCGCCGCCGTCACCGGCGTCGCGGCGCGCGCCGCCGACCCGGTCCTCGTCTTCCCCGGCCACGGCGACCCGTGGCCCGCCGCGACCGTCGAGCTGCTGGACCGGGCACCGGAGTTCGCCACCGCGATCGCCGCCTGCGAGGCGGCCCTCGCCCCCCACGTGGACTGGTCGCTCGCCGCCGTGCTGCGCGGCGCGGACGGCGCTCCCACCCCGGCCGAACCCGGGGTGGCGCCGGCCGTCCGGTGGGCCGTGGCCGTCTCGCTGGGACGCTGGTGGCGCTCCCTCGGCGTACGACCCGCCGCCGTGCTCGGGCACGCTCACGGCGCGCTCGCGGCCGCCTGCGTGGCCGGCGCGCTGTCGCTGGAGGACGCGGCGAGGACGATCGCCCTCGCCAGCCCGGCGGAGGACGGCCCGGACGCGCTGGCCGGGATCACCCTCCGGGCGGCCGACGTGCCGCTGTACTCGGCGACGACCGGCGGCCCGGTCGACACCGACGGCCTCGACGCCGCCCGGTGGTATCGGGACCTGACCACCGACGCCGACGCCGAACCGGCCGTACGCGCCCTGCTCGACCAGGGCCACCGGGTCCTCCTCGAGGCTGCCCCGGCGACCGTGCTCGCCGCCGGCATCCGCGAGAGCGCGCGGGCCGACGACGCCGTCGTGGTGGCCGCCGACGACACCGTGGCCGGCGGCTGGCAGCGCATGCTGACGGTCCTCGCCGGACTGCACGTGCACGGCGTGCCCGTCGACTGGACGGCGATCCTGGGCGCCCCCACCGGCCCGCCGCCCCCGCTGCCCACGTACGCCTTCCAGCGCCGGCGCTACTGGCCGCAGCCGGCGGCGGCGACCGCCCCCGCCCCCGCCGGCACCGACGAGGCGGACCGGCGCTTCTGGGAGGCCGTGGAACGCGCCGACGCGTCTGCGCTGGCCGCCGCCATGCGCATCGACGAGGCCACGGTCAGCTCCCTCGACCCCGCGCTGCCGCTGCTCTCCTCCTGGCGCCGGCGCCGCCGCGACGAGTCCACCGTGGACTCGTGGCGCTACCGGGTGACCTGGAAGCCGCTGGCCGTCGCGCCGGAGGCCACCCTCGCCGGTACGTGGCTGCTGGTCGTGCCGGCCGCCGAAGCCGAGCACCCCCTGGTCGACGGCGTCGCCCGGACGCTGGGCGAGGGCGGGGCCGAGGTCGTCCGGATCGACGTGCCGGAGACGGGCCGGCCGGTGCTGGCCGAGCGGCTGGCGCGTACCGGCGGGCCCGTCGCCGGGGTGCTCTCCCTGCTCGGCCTGGACGACGCGCCGCACCCGGCCCACCCGGTCGTCCCGGCGGGTCTCGCCGCCACGTACGCCCTGGTCCAGGCCCTCGGCGACACCGGCGTCACCGCCCCGCTGTGGTGCGCCACCGCCGGCGCAGTCTCGACCGGCCGCGCCGACCAGCTCGACCGCCCCCGCCAGGCGATGCTCTGGGGGCTCGGCCGGGTGGTCGCCCTGGAGCACCCGTACCGCTGGGGCGGACTGCTGGACCTGCCCGCCGAGCTGGACCCCCGGGACCGGGCCCGGCTCGTGGCGGTGCTGGCCGGCGTCGACGCGGAGGACCAGCTGGCGCTGCGCCCCTCCGGGGTGTTCGCCCGGCGACTGGTCCGCGCCCGCGCCGAGCGCACCGCGACGCAGGACTGGCGTCCCGCCAGCGGCGCCGTCCTGGTCACCGGCGGCCTCGGGTCCATCGGGGCCCAGGTGGCGCGCTGGCTGGCCCGCGAGGGCGTGGGTGAGCTGGTGCTGACCGGCCGCCAGGGCCCCGCCACGCCCGGCGCCGACGAGCTGGCCGACGAACTGCGCGCCGCCGGCGCCACAGTCACCGTGGCCGCCTGCGACGTCGCCGACGCGGCCGCCGTGCGGGCCCTCGTCGAGCGGCTCGCCGGGCAGGGCATCCACATCGGGGCTGTGTTCCACACCGCCGGCGTCGCCCACGCCGCGCCCGTCGCGGCCACCGACGTCGCCGACCTCGCCGACGCCCTGCGGGCCAAGGTGGCCGGCGCGGTCAACCTCGACGAGGCGTGCGGCGACGAACTGTCGGCGTTCGTGCTCTTCTCCTCCGGCGCGGGCGTCTGGGGCGGCGGGCACCAGGGCGGCTACGCCGCCGCCAACGCCTTCCTCGACGCGCTCGCCGAGGACCGGCGACGGCGCGGACGGGCCGCCACCGCCGTCGCCTGGGGTGCCTGGGACGGCGGCGGCATGGTCGACGCCGAGGGCGCCGCCGACCAGATGTTCCGCTCGGGCGTCCGGGCCATGCGCCCCGACCTCGCGGTCTCCGTCCTGGCCGAGGCGCTCGACCACGGCGACACCACGCTCACCGTGGCGGACATCGCCTGGGACCGGTTCCTGCAGACCTACACGCTGGCCCGCCCCCGGCCGCTGATCGCCGACATCCCCGAGGTGGCCCGGCTGCTCGCGGCCGGGCAGCGCGACGGCGGCACGCCCGACGCGGCGTCCCCGCTCCGCGGCCGGCTGGCCGGCCTCGCCGCACCGGAACGCCGTCGGGTCCTGCTCGACCTCGTACGCGTCCACGCGGCGGCGGTGCTGCGCCTGTCCTCGCCGCAGGCGCTGGCGGCGGACCGGTCGTTCCGGGAGATCGGCTTCGACTCGCTCAGCGCCGTCGAGATGCGCAACCGCCTCGCCGAGGCGGTGGGACTGAACCTGCCGGCGACCCTGGTGTTCGACCGCCCGACGCCCGACGCCCTCGCCGAGCACCTGGCGGGCAGGCTCGCGGGCGACGACACCCCGGCGGCCGAGCCCGTGCGGGCCGCCACCGCGCTGGACGAGCCTATCGCCATCGTGTCGATGAGCTGCCGCTACCCCGGCGGCGTCGCCGGCCCCGAGGACCTGTGGCGACTCGTCGCCGAGGGACGCGACGGCATAGCGGAGTTCCCGACCGACCGGGGCTGGGACCTGGCAGCCATCTACGACCCCGATCCCGACCGGCCCGGCACCTCGTACGTGCGCGAGGGCGGCTTCCTCACCGACGCCGCCGGCTTCGACGCCGCCCTGTTCGGCATCTCTCCGCGTGAGGCGATGGTGATGGACCCGCAGCAACGGGTGCTGCTGGAGAGCGCCTGGGAGCTGTTCGAGCGGGCCGGCACCGCGCCCGCCGACATGCGGGAGACCAACACCGGCGTCTTCGTCGGCACCAACGGCCAGGACTACGCGACGCTGCTGATGGCCGCCCGGGTCGAGACCGAGGGCTACCAGGCCACCGGCAACGTCGCCGCCGTCATCAGCGGTCGGCTGGCGTACCACTTCGGGTTGCAGGGGCCCGCCGTCAGCGTCGACACCGCCTGCTCGTCGTCGCTGGTGGCGCTGCACCTGGCCTGCCAGTCCCTGCGGCAGGGCGAGTGCGACGTCGCGGTTGCCGGCGGCGTGACGGTGATGGCCACCCCCGGCCCGTTCCTGGAGTTCGCCCGG
This sequence comes from Micromonospora sp. LHW51205, assembly GCF_003315815.1. Taxonomy (NCBI): domain Bacteria; kingdom Bacillati; phylum Actinomycetota; class Actinomycetes; order Micromonosporales; family Micromonosporaceae; genus Micromonospora; species Micromonospora sp. LHW51205. Next base: position 75,426 of record NZ_QMEZ01000013.1, read on the forward strand.
CAACGGGGGCTCGCCCTCGACGGCCGGTGCAAGTCGTTCGCCGGGGCCGCCGACGGCACCGGCTGGGGCGAGGGCGTCGGCTTGGTGATGTTGCAGCGGCTCTCCGACGCCCGGCGCGACGGCCGGCGGATCCTCGCCGTCGTGCGCGGCTCGGCGATGAACCAGGACGGCGCCAGCAACGGCCTGACCGCCCCCAACGGGCCCGCGCAGGAGCGGGTGATCAACCAGGCGCTGGCCAACGCGCGGCTGAGCGCCGCCGACGTGGACGCCGTCGACGGGCACGGCACCGGCACCCGGCTCGGCGACCCGATCGAGGCGCAGGCCCTGCTGGCCACGTACGGGCGGCAGCGCCCCACCGACCGGCCGCTCTGGCTCGGCTCCGTGAAGTCGAACATCGGCCACACCCAGGCCGCCGCCGGCGTCTCCGGCGTGATCAAGATGGTGCTGGCCCTCCAGCACGACCTGCTGCCGCCCACCCTGCACGTGGACGAGCCGTCGCCGCACGTGGACTGGTCGTCCGGTGCCGTCGCGCTGCTGACCGAGGCGCAGCCGTGGCCGGACGTGGACCGGCCGCGCCGCGCCGGCGTGTCGTCGTTCGGGGTCAGCGGCACCAACGTGCACGTGATCCTCGAACAGGCGCCCGCCACGCCCTCGGCCGACACCGCCGCCCCCCGTCCGGCCGGCGCCGACGCGCCCACGACCGGCTCCAGCCGCGGCACGCCCGGCGCCGCCGACGGGACGCCGCTGCTGCCGTGGGTCGTATCGGCAGACACCGCCGACAGCCTGCGGGCGCAGGCGGCCCGGCTGGCCGACTGGCTGCCGGGCAGCGGAACGCCCGCGGCCGACGCGGCCCGGGCACTGGCCACCGGACGGTCCCCGCTGCGGCACCGCGCGGTGCTGCTCGCCGCCGACGCCGACGCCGCCCTCGCCGGCCTGCGGGCCCTGGCGGCCGGGCAGGACCACCCCGGGCTCACCCGGGGCGCCGCCGAGCCCGGCGGCGCGCTGGCGGCGCTCTTCTCCGGCCAGGGCGCGCAGCACGCCGGGATGGGCCGACGCCTGTGGGAGACGTTCCCCGTCTTCGCGGCGACCCTCGACGAGGCGTGCCAGCACCTGGACGCGTACCTGCCGCGGCCGCTGCGCGGGGTGCTGTTCGCCGAGCCCGGCACCGCCGAGGCCGACCTGCTCGACCAGACCGTCTTCACCCAGGCCGGGCTCTTCGCCGTCGAGGTGGCGCTGTTCCGGCTGCTCGAACACTGGGGGATCCGGCCCGACTTCGTGGCCGGGCACTCCGTCGGGGAGATCAGCGCGGCCCACGTCGCCGGAGTGCTCGACCTGGCCGACGCCTGCGCGCTCGTCGGCAACCGGGGGCGCCTGATGCAGGCCCTGCCACCCGGCGGCGGGATGCTCGCCGTCGCCGCGCCCGAGGTCGACGTGCTGCGGGCCCTGTCCGGCACGCCGGGACAGCCCGCCGTCGCCGCCGTCAACGGGCCGGCCGCCGTCGTCGTCGCCGGCGCCGAGGACGTGCTGACCGAACTGGCCGCCCACTTCGCCGACCTCGGCGTACGCACCAAGCGGCTGCGGGTCAGCCACGCCTTCCACAGCCCGCTGATGGAGCCCATGCTCGCCGAGTTCGCGGCCGTCGCGGCGACCCTGTCGTACGCCCCGCCGACGGTGCCGCTGGTGTCGAACCTGACCGGCACGGTCGTCGACCCCGAGCAGCTCTGCACACCCGACTACTGGGTCCGCCACGTCCGCGAGGCGGTGCGCTTCGCCGACACCGTCACCCACCTGCACTCCCACGGGGTGACCCGGTTCCTGGAGATCGGGCCGGACACCGTGCTGACCGCACTGACCGCCGACGCGCTGCCGGTGGACGCGCCGGTCGTCGTGACCGGCGTGCAGCGGCCCGGCCAGGACGAGGTGGCCACCCTGCTCGGCGCGGTGGCCCGGCTGCACTGCCACGGCGTGCCCGTACGCTTCCCGGCACTGCTGCCCGGCGCCGCCGCCCCGGTGGACCTGCCCACGTACGCGTTCGCCCACCAGCGGTTCTGGCCGACCCTCGACGCGGCGGCGACCCACACCCCCGCCGCCGCGCACGACGACGTCGACTCGGCGTTCTGGCGGGCCGTGGCGTCCGGCGACGGCGACGCGCTCGCCGGCCGGCTCGGCCTCGACGCGGACCGGCCGCTGCGGGAACTGCTGCCGGACCTGGACCGGTGGCGGCGCCAGCAGCAGGAGGACACCCTCGCCGGCGGCTGGCGCTACCGGATCACCTGGCGCCCGCGGGCTCTCGTCGCGGGTGCCGTCGACGGCACGTGGACCCTGGTGCACAGCGGTACGGACCAGCCGGTCGTCGACCGGCTCGCCGAACTGCTCACCGCGCGGGGCGGCACCGTGCGGCAGCTCGCCGTCGACCCGGCGACGACCGACCGGAGCACGCTCGCCGGGCAGCTCGCCGCCGCGGCGTCCACCCGGATCGTGTCGCTGCTCGCCCTCGACGAGCGGGCGCACCCCGACCGCTCGGCCGTGCCGCTGGGCCTGACCGCGAACCTGGCCCTGGTGCAGGCGGTCACGGACGCCCTGCCACCGGTGCCGCTGTGGCTGCTCACCCGGCGGGCCGTGGCCACCGGCGCCGACGACCCCGTAGCCCACCCCGCCCAGGCCACCACGTGGGGCCTCGGCCTGGTGACCGCGCTGGAACACCCCCGGCACTGGGGGGGCCTGCTGGACCTGCCCGCCACCCTGGACACCGCCGCCGCCGAGGGAGTCCTGGCGGCCCTCACCGCCGCCGGCGACGAGGACCAGCTCGCGGTGCGTGACTCCGGGACGTACCTGCGGCGGCTGGAGCGCGCGCCCCGCGCCGAGGCGCCGGCCGGCTGGCAGGCGCCGGGCACCGTCCTGGTCACCGGCGGCACCGGCGCCGTCGGCCGGTACGCCGCCGGCTGGTTCGCCCGGCACGGCGCGCGGCGGCTGCTGCTGGTCAGCCGGCGCGGCGCGGCGGCCCCCGGCGCGGACGAGGCGGTGGCGGAACTGGCCGCTCTCGGCGCCGAGGCGCGGGTGCTGGCCTGCGACCTGGCCGACCGGGACGCGGTCGCCGACCTGGTCCGTGGCCTGCGCGCCGACGGTGAGACCGTGCACGCCGTGGTGCACGCCGCCGGGGTGGGCCGGCTCAACCCGGTCGCCGCCGTGACCGAGGCGGAACTCGCCGACGTCGTCTCCGGCAAGATCGCCGGCGCGCGGCACCTCGACGAGTTCCTCGACCCGGAGGCGCTCGACCTGGTCGTGCACTTCTCCTCCATCGCGGCCGTCTGGGGCGTCGGCGACCACGGGGCGTACGCCGCCGGCAACGCCTTCCTGGACGCCTGGGCGCAGTCCCGGCCGGCCGGGCGGGCCCGGCACCTCTCGGTGAACTGGGGACCGTGGGCCGGCGGCGGCATGGTGACCGACGCGCACGCGGCGGCCATGAGCCGGCGCGGGGTGTCCCTGCTCGACCGGGAACCGGCGATGGCCGCCTTGCGCGCCGGCCTCGACGGCGACGACACCGCCCTCACCGTCGCCGACATCGACTGGGAACGCTTCGCGCCGGTGTTCGCCTCCGCCCGGCCCCGGCCGCTGATCAGCGAGATCGCCGAGGTGGCCGCCCAGGCCGCGGCGGCGCGCGCCGCCGCCGAGGACGGCGACCAGGTCGCCGGCGAACTGCGCAAGCGGCTCGGCGAGTTGTCGCAGGCCGAACAGGCACGGCTGCTGGTCGATCTCATCCGCACCGCCGCGGGCGAGGTCATCGGCCACGACAGCCCGTACGCCGTGGAGGCCGGGCGGCCCTTCCGGGACCTCGGCTTCGACTCGCTCACCGCCGTGGAGCTGCGGGGCCGGCTGGCCCGCTCGACCGGGCTCAGCCTGCCCAGCTCGGTGGTGTTCGACCACCCGACCCCGCAGGCGCTGGCCGAGCACCTGCGGGCCGAACTGCTCGACGAAGCGTCGGTCGAGGCGCTACCCACCCTCGCGGAGCTGGACCAGTTGGAGGGCGCCCTCGCGCTGCGCGACCCGGACGACATCGGCCGGGTGCGGATCACGATGCGCCTGCACAGCCTGCTCGAACGGCTCGGCGCCGCCGAGGAACGCCGGGAGGACACCGCCGAGGTGGCCGGCCGGCTGCGGGCGGCCAGCAACCAGGAGCTGTTCGACCTCATCGACCAGGACCTCGGGCTCTCCTGAGCCGCCCGGGGATCTGTGGTGTCACGAGAAAGCGAGATGTCATGGCGGACGAAGATCGGCTGCGCGAATACCTGACGCGCGTCGTCGCCGAGCTGCAGCAGACCCGCCAACGGCTGCGCGAGGTCACCGCCGAGGAGTCCGAGCCGGTGGCGATCGTGGCGATGAGCTGCCGCTACCCGGGCGGCATCAGCTCGCCGGAGGAGCTCTGGGAGTTCGTCTCGTCCGGCGGGGACGCCATCGGCGACTTTCCCACCGACCGCGGCTGGGACCTGGACCGGCTCTACCACGCCGACCCGGACAACGCCGGCACCTCGTACACCACCGCCGGCGGGTTCCTGCGCGACGCGGGGCAGTTCGACGCCGCGCTCTTCGGCATCTCGCCGCGTGAGGCGGTCGCCATGGACCCGCAGCAGCGGCTGCTGCTGGAGGTCACCTGGGAGCTGTTCGAACGCGCCGGCATCGCCCCGCTGTCGCTGCGTGGCAGCCGCTCCGGCGTCTTCGTGGGCACCTCCGGGCAGGACTACGCCGCCGTGCTGCACCGGGCGCCCGGCGTCGAGGGGTACGTGCTGACCGGTACCGCCGCCAGTGTCGTGTCCGGTCGGCTGGCGTACACGTTCGGCCTCGAAGGCCCGTCGGTCACCGTGGACACCGCCTGCTCGTCGGCGTCGGTCGCCATCCATCTCGCCTGCCAGGCGCTGCGCCAGCGCGAGTGCGGCCTCGCCCTGGCCGGTGGCGCGACCGTGCTGGCCACCCCCGGCCCGTTCGTCGAGTTCTCCCGGCAGCGCGGCCTCGCCGCCGACGGCCGGTGCAAGTCGTTCGCCGCCTCCGCCGACGGCACCGGCTGGTCCGAGGGCGTCGGCATGCTGCTGCTGGAGCGGCTCAGCGACGCCCGCCGCAACGGCCACCCCGTGCTCGGCGTCATCCGCAGCTCGGCGGTCAACTCCGACGGCGCGTCGAACGGCCTCACCGCCCCCAACGGCCCGTCCCAGCAGCGGGTCATCCGGCAGGCCCTGGCCGGCGCGAAGCTCACCCCCGACCTGGTCGACGTGGTGGAGGCGCACGGCACCGGCACCACCCTCGGCGATCCGATCGAGGCTCAGGCGCTGCTCGCCACGTACGGCCGGGAGCGGGGCGACGCCGCGCCGCTGCTGCTCGGCTCGATCAAGTCCAACATCGGGCACACCCAGGCCGCCGCCGGCATCGCCGGTGTGATCAAGATGGTGCTGGCGATGCGGCACGGCGTCGTGCCGGCCACCCTGCACGTCGACGAGCCCACCCCGCATGTGGACTGGGCCGCCGGCGCGGTCACCCTCGTCACCGAGGCCACGCCGTGGCCGGCCGTGGACCGGCCGCGCCGGGCCGCCGTCTCGTCGTTCGGGATGAGCGGCACCAACACCCACCTCATCCTCGAACAGCCCGAACCGGCCGGCGTCGAGGCGGACCACCCGGTGCCGCCCGCGCCCGCGCCGGTGCTGCTCACCGGCCGCACCCGCACCGCGCTGCGCCGCCAGGCCGAGCGCTGGTCGGCCTACGTCGCCGACGACGCGCACCTGCGCCCGGCCGACGTCGCCTGGACCTCGGCAGTCTCCCGCTCGCCCCTGGAGCACCGGGCGGTCGTGCTCGCCGACGACCGCGACGGCCTGCTCGCCGCGCTGCACGCCCTCGCCGACGACCGGCCCGCCCCCGGGCTGGTCACCGGCGCCGCCGCCGAACGCGGCGGGGTCGCGTTCCTGTTCTCCGGCCAGGGCGCCCAGCGCGCCGGTGCCGGCCGGGAGCTGTACGAGGCGTACCCGGTCTTCGCGGAGGCGCTCGACGAGGTCTGCGGCCACCTCGACCACCGGCTGCCCCGGCCGCTGAAGCCGCTGCTGTTCGCCGAGCCCGGCACCGCCGAGGCCGACCTGCTCGACCAGACCGTCTTCACCCAGGCCGCGCTGTTCGCCGTCGAGGTGGCGCTGCACCGGCTGCTCGGCTCCTGGGGCCTGGCCCCCGACATGGTCGCCGGGCACTCCGTCGGCGAGCTGACCGCCGCCCACGTGGCCGGCGTGCTCAGCCTCGACGACGCGTGCGCCCTCGTCGCCGCCCGGGGGCGGCTCATGCAGGACCTGCCCACCGGCGGCGCGATGCTCGCCGTGGCCGCCGACGAGGCCCGGGTCGCCGAGTCGATCGCCGCGCTGACCGGCCGGGTCGCCCTCGCCGCCGTCAACGGCCCCGACGCCGTCGTCGTCTCCGGCGACGCGGCGGCCATCGACGAGCTGGCGGAACTGTGGACCGGCCGGGGGGTGAAGGTGCGGCGGCTGCGGGTCAGCCACGCCTTCCACAGCCCGCTGATGGAGCCGATGCTCGCCGAGTTCGCTGCCGTCGCCGCCCGCCTCGACCTGCGCGCCCCCACCCTGCCGGTGGTGTCCAACGTGACCGGCGAGCTGGCCGACCCGGCGCAGCTCACCGACCCCGGCTACTGGGTGCGCCACGTCCGGGAGGCCGTCCGCTTCGCCGACGGCGTACGCGCCCTGCGCGCCCACGGCGTCGGCACCTTCGTGGAGGTCGGGCCGGACGCCGTGCTCACCGCCAGCGTCCAGGAGACCCTCGCCGGGATCGAGACCGACGCCGCCTCCGCCGTGGTGGTGCCGGTGCTGCGCCGGGACCGCCCGGACCGCCGTGCCCTGCTCGCCGCCCTCTCCCAACTGCACGTCGCCGGCACGCCGCCGCACTGGGCGGACGTCCTCGCCGGCCGGCCCGGCCGGCTCGTCGACCTGCCCACCTACCCGTTCGAGCGGCAGCACTACTGGGTGCCGGCCGAGGCGCCCGCCGACGACACCACGACGGGCGGGGCCGGCGCGCTCGACCGCCGGTTCTGGGCAGCCGTCGAACGCGCCGACCTCGACGCGCTGCGCGACACCCTCGCCGTCACCGACACCGCCGCCGCCGAGTCGCTGCGTACCCTGCTGCCCGTCCTCGCCGACTGGCGGCGGCAGCGGCAGGAACACTCGGTCCTCGACGGCTGGCGGTACCGGGAGGAATGGCAGGTGGCCCCCGAGCCCGCCCCCGCCCGGCTGGCCGGCACCTGGCTGCTGGCGCTGCCCGCCGACGACGCCGACGACCCGGTGGCGCGTGCCGTCCGGGCCGCGCTGACCGGCGCCGGCGCCGACGTGCTGCCGCTGACGGTGGAGCCGGACGCCGACCGGGCCGGCCTCGCGGCGGCCCTCGCCGGCGCCGAGCCCGCCGGCGTCGTGTCCCTGCTCGCCGGGGAACCACGCACCGCCGACGGCACCGTCCTGCCCGGCCTGACCACCACCCTCGCCCTCGTGCAGGCGCTCGGCGACGCCGGCGTGGCAGCGCCGCTGTGGCTGGTCACCCGGGGCGCGGTCGCCGCCGCCTCGTACGACCGGCTCGCCGACCCGGCGCAGGCCGCGATCTGGGGCCTCGGCCGGGTCGTCGGCGTCGAGGCGCCGCACCGCTGGGGCGGCCTGGTCGACCTGCCGTCCGACCCCGACGACCGGGCCGCCTTCCGGCTCGCCGCGATCCTCACCGGCTCGACCGGCGAGGACCAGCTCGCCGTACGCGGCCCCGGCGTCTTCGCCCGCCGCCTCGTCCGCGCCGCCCTCGGCGACCGTCCGCCGGCGCGCCGGTTCACGCCCACCGGCACCGCCCTGGTCACCGGCGGCACCGGCGGGCTCGGGGCGCGCGCCGCCCGCTGGCTCGCCGCCGCCGGAGCCGAGCACGTCGTGCTGGTCAGCCGGCGCGGACCCGACGCCCCCGGCGCCGCCGAGCTGGAGGCCGAGCTGGCCGGCCTCGGGGCCCGGGTCACCGTCGCCGCCTGCGACATCGCCGACCGGGCCGCCCTCGCCGACCTGCTCGACCGGGTCGAGGCCGACGGCCCGCCGGTGCGCACCGTCGTGCACACCGCCGGCGTCGCGCAGGCCACCCCGCTGGCCGAGGTCACCCCCGCCGAACTGGCCGAGGTGACAGTCGGCAAGACCGCCGGGGCCACCCACCTCGCCGACCTGCTCGCCGACCGGGAGCTGGACGCCTTCGTCGTCTACTCGTCCATCGCCGCCACCTGGGGCAGTGGCGGGCAGGCCGGGTACGCGGCCGGCAACGCCTACCTGGACGCGCTGGTGCGGCGGCGGCGCGCCGACGGCCGGGCCGGCACCGCCATCGCCTGGGGCCCCTGGTCCGACGGCGGCATGCACGCCGCCGACGCCGAGCGGAACCTGCGCCGCCGGGGCCTGCCCGCCATGGACCCGGCCGTCGCCATGGCCGCGTTGCAGCAGGCCCTCGACCACGACGACGTCACAGTGACGGTGGCCGACGTGGACTGGACCCGGTTCGCCCCCGCGTACGCCTCCGCGCGCCGCCGGCCGCTGCTGGAGGGCGTACCGGAGGCGCGGGCCGCCCTCGACGGCGGCGCGGCCGACGACGGCGACGACGGCCCGGCGGCGACGCTGCGCCGGCGCCTCGCCGCGCTGACCCCGGCCCGCCGCGAGGAGACCGTCGCCGACCTGGTCCGCGAACTCGCCGCCGACGTGCTCGGCCACGACGGCGGGGCTGCCGCCGTGGGCGCGACCACCGCGTTCCGCGACCTCGGCTTCGACTCGCTGACCGCCGTGGAGCTGCGCAACCGGCTCGTCGCCGCCACCGGGCAGGCGCTGCCCACCACCCTGGTCTTCGACCACCCCACCCCGGTGGTGCTGTCCCGCTTCCTGCTCGCCGGCCTCTTCGGCGCCGACGCCGGGGCGGCTCCCGTCGCCGTCCCGGCCGCCGTGGGCGACGACGAGCCGGTGGCCATCGTCGCCATGGCCTGCCGCTACCCCGGCGGCGTCGACGGCCCCGAACGGCTGTGGCGCCTCGTCGCCGACGGCGTCGACGCGATCGGCGACTTCCCGACCGACCGGGGCTGGGACCTCGACCGGCTCTACGACCCCGACCCGGCCAACCCCGGCACCACGTACGCCGACAAGGGCGGCTTCCTGCACGGGGCCGGCGAGTTCGATCCCGGTTTCTTCGGGATCTCGCCGCGCGAGGCGGCGGCGATGGATCCGCAGCAGCGGTTGTTGCTGGAGGTTTCGTGGGAGGCGGTCGAGCGGGCAGGGGTTGAGCCTGGGGTTCTGCGGGGTTCGCGAACAGGGGTGTTCGTGGGCACGAATGGTCAGGACTATGGGGCCCTGCTGATGGCTGCGGGGGAGCAGGCCGAAGGGTTCGGGGCCACGGGCAACGCCGCCAGTGTGGTGTCGGGCCGGGTGGCGTACGCGTTGGGGTTGGAGGGGCCGGCGGTGTCGGTGGACACGGCGTGTTCGTCGTCGCTTGTGGCGTTGCACCTGGCGGTGCAGGCGCTGCGGCGTGGCGAGTGCGACCTCGCCCTCGCCGGCGGCGTCACGGTCATGGCCACCCCCGGCACCTTCTTCGAGTTCTCCCGGCAGCGGGGCCTGGCGGCCGACGGCCGGTGCAAGGCGTTCGCGGCGGGTGCGGACGGCACGGGCTGGGGCGAGGGTGTGGGCGTGCTGCTGGTGGAGCGGCTGTCGGACGCGCGGCGCAACGGGCACCGGGTCCTGGCGGTGGTGCGTGGGTCGGCGGTCAACCAGGACGGCGCCTCGAACGGTCTGACCGCCCCGAACGGCCCGTCGCAGCAGCGGGTGATCCGCCAGGCCCTCGCGGGGGCCCGGCTGGGCAGCGCGGATGTGGACGTGGTCGAGGCGCACGGCACGGGCACGACGCTCGGTGACCCGATCGAGGCGCAGGCCCTGCTGGCGACCTACGGCCAGGGCCGCGAGGGCGGCGCGCCGCTGCTGCTCGGCTCGATCAAGTCGAACATCGGCCACACGCAGGCCGCCTCGGGCGTCGCCGGTGTGATCAAGATGGTGCTGGCGATGCGGGAGGGCGTGGTACCGGCGACGTTGCACGTGGACGAGCCGTCGCCGCACATCGACTGGACCTCCGGCGCGGTGGAACTGGCCACGGAGTCGCGGCCGTGGCCGGTGGTGGACCGGCCGCGCCGGGCGGCGGTGTCGTCGTTCGGCATGTCCGGCACCAACGCCCACGTGATCATCGAGCAGGCCGGCGAGCCGCAGGCCGTGGCTGCCGCTCCGGCCGAGCAGGGCCCCGGGCTCGTGGCCTCCGGCGTCGTGGTGTGGCCGCTGTCGGGGCGGTCGAAGGGTGCCCTGACCGGCCAGGCGGCTCGCCTGGCGGAGTACGTGCGCGAGCACGGCGAGGTGGACGCGGCGGCGGTGGGCTGGTCCCTCGCCGCCACCCGGTCGACGTTCGACCAGCGGGCGGTCGTGGTCGGGTCGAGCGCGGAGGAGTTGCTGGCGGGGCTGGACGCTCTGGCGTCGGGGTCGCCGGCCGGCAACGTGGTCGCGGCGGCGGCTCTGTCGCATGGCGCGGGTGCGGTGTTCGTGTTCCCGGGTCAGGGTGCGCAGTCGGCGCGGATGGCGGCGGGTCTGGTGGGTCGTGCGCCGGTGTTCGACGCGCGTCTGGCGGAGTGTCAGCGGGCCCTGGCCCCGTACCTCGA
>NZ_QMEZ01000014.1:0-83842 GCF_003315815.1 Micromonospora sp. LHW51205
CGACTCAAAGACCGCGACCTCGGCCGCGTTCCCGCAGCAACCAAGACCAACGACTGAACATCAACAACCAACGAGGGGGTCAACATTCGGCCGGAACAGAGGGGTCAAAGTTCAGCCGGCGTTGACAGCGTCAATTCACCGTCGCGCTCGTGCAGGCCCTCGCGTGGCCGTCGGTCGCCCTCGTCGTGCTGCTCGTCTATCGGCGGCGGTTCGCGCGACTACTCGGCGACAACCTGCGGAGGTTAAAGGCGGGGCCGATCGAGGCTGAATGGGAGAAGGCCGCCGAGGAGGCTCGGGCAACGATTGAGGCAGCGGAGACACTGCCCGCTGTCGGGGGTACGCCACAGGAACGAGCAGGCGCGATGCTGAAAGCCGCCCGGATCTTCATCGAGATCAATCCACCAGAGGCGGTTCGGCTCGGGTGGAATTCCGTGGCTTGGGAGCTTGATGCCCTCGCCGAACGTGAGATGGGCAGGGTGCCAGGGGAGGTACACGGCCTCCGTCAAACGCTGCTTGCATCGAATCCGGGAGCGTCGGCAGTGCTTGAGCGACTTCGCAGGCTTCGCAACGTCGGTATGCATCAGCCCGAGGAACTCACCTCTGAGCGTGCGCAGGAATTCGTTGATCTCGTCGAGGATTTCCTGACTCTGCTCAGTAAGCCGAGGGGCAGCGACGGCGGCACTGCATAGGCCGTGACGTGTCCTACAGCCGAAGGCTCTGCTACCGGCCTGTGCGGAGCGACGAGAGCGATCGTCAAGCGCAGCGGACAGAACGACGGGCAGTGATTGGGACCGATCAGGCCACGGCGCGAGTCTCGGATGGCTGCCAAAATCGGCCTATGGACGCCAGCTCAGACAACGAAGACCGGAGCCCAGCGGCCCAGCCTGCCCTCGATCGAGAGGCTGAGCCAACCGAGGAGGTACAGCCGTTCGATACCGACGGGGTGTTGATCCACGGGGATATCATCCCTGGGCTCACCATCGAGACGGTCATGACGTTGATGGCCAGTGGCGGGGCTGCGATGGTCGCCAGAGAGGCAATACGGCAGTCCGGTGAGACTCGCCGTGAGCGCCTTCGGCAAGAGGGAGAGACCGCCCGCGAGGCAATCCGGAGCTTCTCGCCTGACGGGCATACCAGCCGTACGAACAACGCGGACGACAAGTCGCCGGAAGACCCTGTCGGCCCGGATGCGACATGAGATGGCCGTCAGGTATATGCGGCAGGTTGCAGAGTGTTACTTCTAGACAGGGCGGCGAGTCTTTGAACTTGACCGACCATAGAGACGCCTCCCCGGCGGTCCCCTGAGCTGCGGGTTTGGGAGGTGCCCCCCACCCCCTCGGCGGTCGACGGTCACGCAGAGTGAGCCGCGGCCTCACTGCTCGAGGTCGAGGTCGAGGTCGGCGCGGTATACGCGCAGTTTTGCCGGCGAGCACGGCCCGTAACGCGAGGGCGAGCGGGTCGACGAGCACGACGAGGGCGAGGCCCAGGTCGACGAGCACGACGAGGGCGAGCGGTCGCGGTGACTGCTCGCCCTCGGTCGCGTGTGGCTCAGGTAGTCGGGGCGTCGCCCTGCTCGGTCGTGCTGCTCGGCGGCACGGCGAGACCACGCCGAGCGAGGCGGGCCTGCTTGGCTGCGGCCCGCTCTGCGGCGTACGCCTCGCGGATCGCGGCCTCGTCGATACGGCCCTCGCGTAGGGCGGCGACGAGCTGCTCAGGGCGCAGCCCTCGCAACTGCTCTCGGGTGGTGTAGGTCGGCCCGGTCACTGCTCGCCCCCATCGGTCGCGCCGCGCACGCTCCACGGCAGGTCGGGCAGGTTGCGCATGGACGCCTCGCCGAACCAGCGGCTCAGCCCGTCCATCTCGGCGACGGCCCGCTCGGCCTCGACGAGCTGAGCGCGCAGGCGCTCGACCTTCGTCATGCGCTTCTCACGCTCGGCCGCGATGCTCGCCTGCGCCTGAGGCGCACACTCCTGAGCGATCTCGCCGAGCTGAGCGGCGCGGGTCAGCACGGGCGTACGGAACGCGGCGAGGATCATCCGAGCCCTGTCGCGCGCCTCGGCGGCCTGCTTCTGGTTGGCGTCGGCGACGGCGCGCAGCTTTTCCTCGGGCTCGTCGGCGTCGATCGCGGCGACGAGCGCGACGGCGTCGAGCTGCGGCGCGTTCCTGAGGTACGCCTCGGCCTCGTCGACGTCGATGCGGGCGTTACGGGCGCGGTCGCAAATCGTGGCGTGCTCGCGGGCGGCGGCGAGTAGCTCGTCATTTGCGGGCAGGATGCCTGCGGCGACGTAGTGCTCGAAGTCGGGCAGGGTCTTAACGGCGAGCTCAAAGCTCATGGGTATTTCCTTCCTGGCGGTCGTGGCAGGGTCGGGCGACGCGGCCGAGGGATCGATCAGTTGGCGGGCCGAGGGCGCGGCGGTCGGATGATGGGCTCGCCCACGTACCGGAAGATGCGCGTTCCGTCGACCTCGTCGACGACGGCGAAGACGTCGGCCCGCTCGGCGACCTGGGCGGAATTGGCGGTCACTGCGGCGCGGCGCTGCACGGCGTCAGCGCGGCGAGCAGCCTCATACGCGCGGCGGGCACGGGCGCGGCTCTCTTTACGGGCGCGGTCGAGGTGAGTGTGTCGGGGCACGGGGCGGCTCCTACGGGGTGCGCGGGTTGCGGATCAGTCGGACGGCGCACTGGGCAGGTCGGCGGTTGTTCCGCGCACGCAGGAATGCCACGCGGTAGACGTCGCCGAGGTGAGGTCGCACGGCGACGCACGCCTGCGAGAGAGCCTCGTCGTCAAGGGCTGCGGCGGCGTGCCCGCGCGGCAGGCTGCGACGGAGGTTGGCGAAGAAGATGCGGGCGGGCCTGCGGTACGTTCCGTCGCCCTCAAGGCAGAGCAGCGCGAGGGCGCGAGCGAGGGCGTCATCGGGGGCGGCGGTCATCGGCTGAGCACCTTGTCGATAAGGCGGTCGAGATGCTCAAGGCGGCGCACAACCTCGTCGGTCGTGAGCGGGCGCAGGGGCGGGGTCGGTGCAGTCATGGGCGGGCGGTCTTTCAGTCGGTCGGGCGGGGTGCGGGCGGTCGTTTAAACCGGCCAAGGGGTGCGTGCCGACCCGTTAGCGGCACGCACCCCTCAACGCGGCGAGCGCAGCCCTGAGGACGCGCTCAGCCCTTCTCAGGCACCGCCCAGAACCTGAGAGGGGAGCAACGGGAAAGGCCCCCAGCATCGACGCTGAGGGTTGAGCAGCAGGCGCTACCCGGCGCGACGGGCGCGAGCGCGGTCGAGCGGAAGCACAGTCGCCCCAGACGTCGACGGCATCGCCCAGGTCGCGAGCGTCGACGTCTTGCACGGACGCCTCGCGAGGTAGGCGTCGAGGTGAGGGCGCAGCTCGCCGTAAGCGAGTTTCGCGACGCGGTCGAGTACGGCCTCGGCGAACGCGTCTGCCTGCTGCTCGGGCATCATGCGGCTCGGGTCTCCTTCGCGGTCGTGCGGGCGATCAGGTCGAGGGTTTGCTCGCGGTGGTCGGCCCAGACCATCGCGGCGACGCGGTCGAGCAGCTCGTCGACGACGGCAGTCTCGGGCACGACGTAGGCGTAGCCGGTGGCGGTGCGCGTGCGCGGTGCGATGACCTCATCGGCGGTGACGTAGAACGTCTTCACGCCCGGCACGGCGGGCGTCTCCGGTAGGCCGTCGCGCTCGACATCGCGGGCGTACGCATCAGGGTTGGCGGCGGCGTCTTCGGTCCACTGGCCGATCTCGTCGACCGCCTCGGCATAGAGGTCAGCGGCGGCGACGCGGTCGCCAGGCTCGACGGCGTCGAGCCAATCGCGGAGAAAGCAACGGGCCGACGTGACCTCGGCGGCGCGGCGCGCGGTGCGTGAGCGTCGCTTGCGCTCGGCGGCAGTCATGGCGGCGGGCCGAGGGCCGGCGGGCGCTCGATACCTCGGCGCGGCGACGCGCACGGCGGCGACCGCCTCGCGGAGGTAGGCGCGCACGGCGTCGGCGGGACCGTAGAGGGCGAACAGGCGCGCATCGGCGTACGGGCGGCCCGCGTCGGCGCGCTCGGGCAGAGCGGCGAGCAGGTCGCGTAGCTCGGCGGCGACGGCGAGCGCGTCGACGGGTGTCGGGTCGGTCATCGCGCCTCTCGGGCGGTACAAGAGTGCGGCGCCCTTCGCGAGCACGTCGCGGTCGGCGGCGAGCGTCGGCAGTGCCCAGGTACGGGCGAGCACACGCGGCGACGGCAGCTCGATGGTTAGACCGTCGTCGAGACGCAGTCGGCGCGGACGGTCGGCAGGCTTCGGAAAGCGGCCCCCGTCGCGCAGGGCGGCGAGAGCGTCGTCGGGCCGCGCTGAGGCGACCGGGCGTGATGATGAGCCTTCGGAAGTCTCCACGGCTCTCCCTTCATAGGTCGGGCGGGACGGGGGCGGGTCGAGGCGGTGAAGCGCGAGCAGGCGGCACGGCGACCTCCGAGGCGATGCGGGGCGTCGTCTCTCAAGTCGGCCTCAGCGGCGCGAGGTGTTCAGTCGCGAGCAGCGCGCAAGCGGGCGACCTCGTCGAGCAGGTCGGCAAGTAGCCGAGCGCGGGCCGCATGGTGCGCGGCGCGGCGGCATCGGTCGTTACAGAATCGGCGATGGCTTCGCGCATCGTCGGGCAGCTCGGCGGCGCATCGCTCGCAGTTCGGCACGGTTCGCTCCTTTCCGTGCGCACGGTTTCCTCTGGCCGATATGCAAGTCGGCCGCGTGATGGTGTCGTTACCTTTGCGCGGTAAGACGGGCGGCGACGCCCGAGGGCAGTGCAAAAACAGGTCACGAATGACGTTCTGAGGTCTCTCTCTATTACTTGCTATGTCGTTGTCGTCGTCGTCTTCATCAAATAAAAGGGAGATGAGGCGGGAACGTCATTCGTGACAGGTTTTTGCACTGCCTCGGGCTGCTCGGCTTCCGCCCGCTCCCTGCTCACGGCGACGCCCGCCCCCGTCGGCGGCACCGCCCGCGCGGTCACACACGGTTTCGCCGGCAAGAGCGCTACGCAGTCACGGGCGGCAGCTCGTCGACGTCGCCCAGGCCGACAAGGTCGATGTCGAGCAGCTCGCCAGCGTCGCCCAGATACGCGAAAAGCGCCCCGCCGGGCGGCCCTTGCGGGCTGCTCGACGAGGCGCTCTCGGTCGTGCTGGGCGGCCCGCCTCACGCCAGGCTCGGTATCTGGTGGGTCGGCGGTGTCGTCCATCGGCGCGGCCCCTCTCAGGTAGGCGGTCCCCTCTCAAGTCGGCCTGCCGACCGACATGTGTGCAGGTGCACCATCTGAACTCGCCGCCTCGCGAGCGATGGGCCGATCTTGGAGAAGAACCCTAAGTTGCGACGTGAAGAAAAACGGCAAAGAGTCGGGCAAGACAGTGGGCGACCGTCATCGGGTGGTCCTCGCCTACATGCAGGCGCTACCAGCGGTCCTCGCTGGACTGGCCGGACTCGTCGGCGCGCTAACGGCGCTGCTGGCGCTGCTCCTCCGGTGAGAAGGCCCAGATACGTCACGGCCCTCGACTGGTCCGGGCAGGCGGCCCAGTCGAGGGCAGCCTCGACGACGCTACGCGGCGACCGAGGATTCGGTCGAGTTGCTCGCCCAGACGGTGAGGTCGGCCCTCGCGAACAGGTCGGCGGTGCCTCGCTTCCCTCGCGGCGTCGGCACCGCCCCTACGCGACGCTGAAGACGCTTCTTCGCCGCGCCGTAGGTCCACGGCAGCACGCCCGCCTCGGCAGCCTCTCGCAGGGTCATGAAGTCCCCGGCGGGGCTTGATAGGGCCTCGACCTGCGATGTCTCCGGCGACCGGGGACAAGCGAGCGCCCGTGCCTCGGCAGTCGTGAGGTAGGCGACCTGCACTTCGGTCGACTGCCCGCCGATGACGAGCTGCCATCGGCCGAGGTGCCGCGAGGGCCTCGGCATGGCGGCCTCAGGCGCAAGCATCTTCCAAGCGTTGACGGTGTAGCGGGCGAGCAGCCGCACGCCGAAATTCTCACGGGCCTCGGGTCCGCCGATGGCGCGGGCGGTGAGCATCTGCGCGACGGCGAGCACGTTCACCTTTGCCGATCGGCCCATGAAGAGCAGGTCGGCGAGGGCGGCGACGGCGGGCGAGCGTTTCGGGTCGCCCTTGCCTCGGGCGGTCGCCCAGAAGTTGACGAGCTGCCCGATGGTCGCGTTCAACTCTTCGCAGATGACGAGCACGCGCGGTCCGCAGTCCCAATCATCGGCCTCGTGCAGGGCGAGCGTGTTCCGTTCGTCGGCGAGCGCCGCGAGGCGCACGAGGGCCTTGTGCATCTGCTCGGGCCTCGTGCAGTAGTCAACGCCCGCGAGGCCGAGCGCCCAGCGGTGCGAGCCCTTGCGGTCGAGGATCACCACGCGCCCGCCTCGGGCGAGCACCTGCACGGCGAGCAGCTCGGCGAGCACGCTCTTACCCGCGCCCGTTCCGGCGCTTACGGCGATGTGCGGCGAGTCGTCGCGCAGCGAGATCGTGACGGGCCGGTCGCCTGCGCCGAGGCCGAGGAAAAACTCATCCTCGGCGAGGCGGGCGAGGTGCTCGGCGACCTGGGCGACGCCGACGCGGGCGGGCGGGCGTTTGCGGACGGTCCACGTTGCGGTTACCCGCGGCCCGACCTGCTGCCAGGTCTCGACGAGGTCGGCGACGGGGATCTTCGCCGAGATGATCGACGACACGAGGGCGCGCTGTTCTTTGGTGAGGTAGGGCGTGTCGGCGCTCAGCTCGATACGCGGGCCGAGCTGCTCGCCCGGTCGACGGAAGACGGCGAGGCGCGACGTCACGGGCTGCGCCGCCCGCTGCATCGCCCACGCGGCGCGCTGAGCACGCTCGGGCAGCCATCGCACGACGGGCTCGACGTGCTCGCCGTACCAGGCGCGCGCGGCGACCTCGGCGGGACTGAGCGGCTTCGCGAGGCGGGGCGTCAAGTTGCCGAGGGTCGGGTCGACGTGCAGGCGCACGCCCGTCGAGAGGCCCAGGGCGGGCGCGAGGGCGGCGAGGGTCGGGCCGACGTACTCGCGGCGGAAGCGGCGGGCGACGAGGCGACGCCGCGCCCGGTACGCCACGGCGACGGCGGCGGTGCCGAGGGCGGCGCGGGCCTCGGTCGGGTAGGCGGCGGTGACGGCGGCGACGGTGGGCACGCCCAGGCGGGCGGCTTGTCGCTGCCATCCGGCGAAGCGGCCCGCGCCGCGAGTCCGGTAGCCGTACCCGGCGCGCCCGTCGAGCGGGCGGCCGGATACGTACCGATACACCAGGCGCGGCACGGTGTGCTTGCGACGCAGGCGACGCAGAGCGCGCTCAAGCTCGGTCATCGGGTCACCTCGGCGTCGTCGTGCATGAGGTGCGCCAGAGCGGCGGCCATGCCGAGCACGGCGACCGGCAGGCAGGCGACGAGCGTCGTAATCCACCACGGCGCGGAGTGGATACCGGCGGCGACGAGCAGGTGATACGCGACCTGACCGAGCGCGCCGACGGCGAGCGAGCCGATGCCGGACCACTTCGCGAAGCGGCGGGCACGGGCTGGGGCCGAGCCCGCGAGCCACGCGCGCAGCGAATAGGCGGCGTAGACCTCGACGCCGATCGGAAGCGTGATCGCCGTATTGATGCTGAAGCCGTCGGCGATGCCCGGCAGCGGGTGCACCACGCCGAACCCGGTAAGCCCGCCCAGGCCCACCCAGCCCGACCAGATAGCGACGAACGCAGGTAGGCCGATCAACACGAGCGGCCACACAGCGTTTCGCCGGCCGTTACGCCGCGTCGAGGTGCCCGGGTGTCCGTCGGCGGCAACCTGCGGCAACGCCTCGGCGACCGGGGCGGGCGGGTACGCGGCGGGTACGGGCGGCGAGACCTGCTCGACCTCGGCGGGCTCGGCGGCAGACCTGGCGGGCACCTGGGCGGGCTCGGTGGCGGACTCCCCAGACCCGACGGCGTGCCCGGCGGACCCGGCGGGCGCGGGCGAGACCGGCACCGGACCCGAGGCGGGCTCGGCGAAGGTCCACGGGTCCGGCACGGTTTCGGCCTCGGCGGCCTCGGCGGCCTCGGCGATGAGGGCTTCGCGCAGGGCGGTCGCCTTCGGCGCGCCGACGCGCAGCTCGCCCATGATGCGGTTACGCGACGGGATGCCGCCGAGCTGCTCGGCGAGGTCACGAGCGGCGGGCATGAGGTCGGCGAGCGGGCGAGCGGGAGCGGGGGCGGTCATCGGGTCACCTCGCAGGCGGGAAGGGTCTCGGTGGTCTCGGCGTCGTCGTCGACGAGCTGCTCGGTGCCGTGCGTGTGGCAGACAAGCCACGGCCACGCCTCGGTGATCTCGCAGGCGGCGATGGCGGCGGCAGCGCGGTCGGCGTGCTGCTCAGCCGAGCGGCGGGCGAGGGCGAACGGGGCGAGCATCACGGCAGGCCCGACGGTCACGACGGCGACCAGGGCGACGGCGGCAGTCGAGGTCATCGGGCACCGCCGAGGGCCTCGGAGCGGCACGGCGCACAGTGCGCGGCGGTCTGCCCGATGTGACGCGGGCACCGCTCAGTGCCGACCGGCGGCGGCAGAGCAGCGCCCCGCCGCTCGACGGCGTACGGCCTCGGCGCGGCGTTGGGGTTTTTGCTCTTGGGAAGGAATCGACGCCAGTCCGTGCGCGCAGCGCGCGGCTTCACGTCTTCGGAGTGATCTTCGGTAGACCTTTGGGTGACACGCAGGGCGTCACCCCCGCGCGGCGAGATGTCACCCCCACGCGCCGACATGTCACCCCCGGCGGCCGAGGTGTCACCCCCGCCGACGACGAGGCGATAGACGCGGGTCGCGATGTTGGCGACCTTGCGCACGAGCAGGCGGCCGACCTCGACGAGGCGGCGAAGTGCCCGCTGCACGGTCCGCTCAGAGCAGCCGACGTAATCGGCGATGGTGGCGACCGACGGCCAGGCGTCGCCGTCGGCGTTCGCGTGAGCGACGATCGCGACGAGCACGAGACGCTCGGTCGGCTTCAGGTCGTGCGAGGCGCGCAGGGCGTCTTTGACGGCAGCAGCGCCGCCCGCGTAACGGGTAAGGTCGGACATGGCCGAGGCTCCTTCTCGGTCTGCCCCGGTCGGCGTTCGCAGCGCTCGGCCGGGGCGTCTTCAGTTGGCGGCGGGCCTCGTGTGGGTGTCACTCAAGACCCGCGTACGGGTCAACTGCTGGCGCCGCCTGGCCGAGGGAGTCGCGTCCTCGGTGGCGGTCGGCGACCCGGTGATCGTCGCCGGCCGTCTCTACACCCGGGACTGGACCGACGAGTCCGGCACCCACCGCACGCTCTACGAACTGGAGGCGGTCGCGGTCGGGCACGACCTGTCCCGCGGCCGGGCCCGGTTCCTGCGCAACCAGCCCCGCGCGGCCACCAGCACGGTCGAGGACGCGGAGGCCGAGCAGCGGGTGCACGGCGAGACGACCGAGCCGGTGCCCGACGGGCAGGCCCCGGCCACCTTCGACGACCGGCCCTTCGACGACGACTTCCCGCCCCCGGAGTACGGCGGCGGCCGGGTCGGGCTCGTCGGCACCGTGGAGCGGGTGGGTGAGCCCGACCCGTTCGACGCCCGGTCCGTCGACGCCTGGTCCGTCGATGCCCGGTCCGGTGCGCGGCAGGCCGCTGGCTTCGACCCCGGTTCGGGTGGCCCGGCGGGGGAGGAGGACGAGCTGGGCGACGTGGCCGACGACGGGCCGGCCACGGCCGAGGACGACGAACTGGGCGAGGTCGCACCGCCGGAGGTCGGCGGACCGGGTGGTTCCGGGCCGGGTGAGGGCGAGCCGGGCGGCGCGAGCCCGGGCGGGACCGCGTCGGGGCGCCGGAGCAGGCGACGGACCCCGGTGCCCGCCTGACAGTCGTCCGACGGGGGCGCGGGGTGGTGACATCGGCGTCTCCACCCCGCGTACGACTAGGCTGGCCGGCCGGAGGTGGTGACGGGTGCGGCAGGCGACCGCCATGGCGAACGCGACCGGACTGGTGGCGGGTTACGCGCTCGACGCGCTGCTCGGTGACCCCCGCCGGTGGCATCCGGTGGCCGGCTTCGGCCGGGCGGCCGGTGCCTTGGAACAGCGGCTCTACCGTCCCGACCGGTCGGCCGGTGCCGCGTTCACGGCGCTCGCCGTCGGCGCGCCGGTCCTGCTCGGCGCCGCCGCCGCGCTGGCCACCCGCCGTCATCCGGTGGCCCGGGCCGCGCTGGTCGCCGCCGGCACCTGGACGGTGCTGGGTGGGCGCACGCTGCGGCACGAGTCCCGGGTGATGGCACGGGCGCTGGGCCGGGCCGACCTGCCCGCCGCCCGGGCCCGCCTCGGCAACCTCTGCGGGCGGGACCCGTCCGCCCTCGACGAGTCCGAACTCGCCCGCGCCACGGTCGAGTCGGTCGCCGAGAACACCTCGGACGCGGTGGTCGCCCCGCTGGTCTGGGGCGCGGTCGCGGGCCTGCCCGGCCTGCTCGGCTACCGGGCGGCAAACACGCTCGACGCGATGGTCGGTCACCGCTCGCCCCGGTACGCCCGCTTCGGCACCCCGGCGGCCCGGCTGGACGACGTGCTGAACCTGGTGCCGTCCCGGCTGACCGGGCTGCTCACGGTGGCGGTCGCGCCGGCGGCGCACGGGGACCGTGCCGTCGCCTGGCGGGTGTGGCGGCGGGACCGGGCCGACCACCCGAGCCCCAATGCCGGTCAGTGCGAGGCGGCGATGGCGGGCGCGCTCGGTGTCCGGCTCGGCGGGCGCAACGTCTACTTCGGCCGCGCCGAGACCCGGCCGTTCCTCGGTGACGGGCCCCGCCCCGAGGCGCGGCACCTGAAGCGGGCCGCCCGGATCTCCGGCG
Source organism: Micromonospora sp. LHW51205 (assembly GCF_003315815.1). Taxonomy (NCBI): domain Bacteria; kingdom Bacillati; phylum Actinomycetota; class Actinomycetes; order Micromonosporales; family Micromonosporaceae; genus Micromonospora; species Micromonospora sp. LHW51205. The sequence goes on from NZ_QMEZ01000014.1 coordinate 10,832, forward strand.
CGGTCGGCGTGGCCGCGCTCGGCCTGGCCGCGCTCTACCCGGTGACCGTCGGGCGCGTGGCCGGGGCCGCCGGACGGGCCGCGCTGGGCGTCCTCATGCGGGCAGCCCGCCGGGGGAGCGGGCGGTGAGCGGCGGGCTGCTGGTCGCCGGCACCACCTCCGACGCCGGCAAGAGCGTGCTCACCGCCGGTATCTGCCGCTGGCTGCGCCGCCGGGGCGTCCGGGTCGCGCCGTTCAAGGCGCAGAACATGTCGAACAACTCCGCTGTCGTGGTCGGGCCGGACGGGCGCGGCGGGGAGCTGGGCCGAGCCCAGGCCATGCAGGCCGCCGCCTGCGGGCTCGACGCCGACCTGCGGTTCAACCCGGTGCTGCTCAAGCCGGGCAGCGACCACGCCAGCCAGGTGGTGCTGCTCGGCGAGGCGGTCGGCACGGTCACCGCCGGCAACTATCACGAGGTGCGGTCCCGGCTCGCCACCACCGCGTACGCGGCGCTGACCGAGCTGCGCGAGGAGTACGAGGTGGTGATCTGCGAGGGCGCGGGCAGCCCCGCCGAGATCAACCTGCGTGACGGCGACTACGTCAACATGGGGCTGGCGCGTGCGGCCGGGCTGCCGACGATCGTGGTCGGCGACATCGACCGGGGCGGCGTGTTCGCCTCGATGTTCGGCACCGTCGCCCTGCTCGACGGGGCCGATCAGGCGCTGGTCGCCGGGTTCGTGGTGAACAAGTTCCGGGGCGACCGGGGGCTGCTCCAGCCGGGGCTGGACATGCTGCGCCGGGTCACCGGCCGCCCCACGTACGGGGTGGTGCCCTGGGCGCTGGACCTGTGGCTGGACGCGGAGGACTCGCTCGCGTACGGGCGGGTGCTCGGCCGGCCGCCCGCGCCCCGGGGCACCGACTGGCTCGACGTGGCAGTGGTGCGGCTACCCCGGATCAGCAACGCCACCGACGTCGAGGCCCTCGCCACCGAGCCGGGTGTGCGGGTACGCCTCACCGTCGAACCGGCCGAACTGGCCGCCGCCGACCTCGTGGTGCTCCCCGGCACCAAGTCGACTGTCGCCGACCTGGCCTGGCTGCGGGAGACCGGCCTGGCCGACGCGGTACTGGCGCACGCCGCCGCCGGCCGGCCGCTGCTCGGCATCTGCGGCGGCTTCCAGATGCTCGGCCGGGCGATCCACGACCCGGTGGAGAGCCGCGCGGGCACCGTGCCCGGCCTCGGGCTGCTGCCCGTCGAGATCACTTTCGAGCCGGTCAAGACGGTGCGCCGGGCCGAGGGCAGCGCCGCGGGAGACGTGCCGGTGAGCGGCTACGAGATCCACCACGGCCGGGTGTCGACGGCCGACCCGGGACTCGCACCGCTGCTCCGTCACACCGACGGCACCGGCGAGGGCGCGCGCCTCGGCAACGTGTACGGCACCCACTGGCACGGCACGTTCTCCTCCGACGAGTTCCGCCGCCGCTTCCTGACCGAGGTCGCGGCGGCGGCCGGGCGCACCGGCTTCAAGGTCGCGCCGGACACGTCCTTCGCGGCGGCCCGGGAGCGGACGCTGGACCTGCTGGGCGACCTGGTGGAGGAACACCTCGACACGGACGCGCTGTGGCGGCTGATCGAGTCCGGTCCGCCGCCGGGACTGCCGTTCGTGCCACCCGGCGCGCCGCCGGCACAGAGCGACGTCCGGCGGCCCGCCGTCGACAGCGCGGTTCAGTAGCGCACGTCGGCCGGGCGGTCGGACATCGGCAGCCCGGCCTCCCGCCAGCCCTGCACCCCGCCGATCATGTCGGTGGCCTGCCGCAGCCCCAGCGTCTGGAGGCTGGCGGCGGCCAGGCTGGAGCTGTACCCCTCCCGGCACACCACGACGATCTCGCGGTCGTACCCGGTGGCCTCGGGGATGCGCCAGGCGCTGGCCGGGTCGAGCCGCCACTCCAGCACGGTGCGGTCGATGACGATCGCGCCGGGCAGCTCACCCTCCTCGCGGCGCTGCGCCTCGGTACGCGTGTCGATCAGCAGCGCGCCGCCTCGGACCGCCTCGACGGTCTCGTGCGGAGTGAGCCGGCGGAGACCGGCGCGGGCCTGTTCCAGGAGGGCGTCGACGCCCGGACACATCACGTCATGGAGCACCCCCCGATGATGCCCAGCCGCCCACGTCACCGCTCGCCGAAACGGCCCGCCCGGGTCGCAGGTTCCAGCGGACGGGGGAACGTTAGCGTCGGTCGGGTGAACGTCGCCGTGATCGAGGCGTACGCCGGGTTGGCCCGCCGCGTGCTGGCCGGTCCGGCGCGGTTGGGGCGTACCCGGCTGGTGGCCGTCGACGGGCCCAGCGGCGCGGGCAAGAGCGTGTTCGCGACGCGCCTCGCGGACGCGCTCGCGGAGCGGGCGGGCGGCGTGCGCCCGCCGTTGGTGCACACCGACGACCTGCTCGACGGCTGGGACGACCAGCTCACGTTCTGGACGCGGCTGGAGGAGCAGGTGCTCGGCCCGGTGCGGGCCGGCCGGGCGGGCGGCTACCGCCGCTACAGCTGGGTGCGCCGGCGCTTCCTGGACCGGGTGGTGCCGGTGCCGGCCGGTCCGGTGCTGATCGTCGAGGGGGTGAGCGCCGCCCGCGCCGCGGTACGCCCCGAGCTGACGCTGTCGGTGCTCGTCACCGCGCCGGCCGAGTTGCGGTTGCGCCGGGCGCTGGCCCGCGACGGTGAGCAGATCCTGCCGGAGTTGCGCCGCTGGCACGCGGGGGAGCGGGCGCACTTCACCGCCGACGGCACCGCGGCGGCGGTGGACCTGGTCGTCGACGGCGCCCCGGGCCTGCCGCACGACGCGGACCGCTACTACGTCCGGGTGGGCGGCCGGCGATCAGGCTCGGCCGACGTGGCGGGGTAAGGCCAGCATACGATTCCGGTCATGACCACTCCGATCCTCTCCGAGTCCGAGGTGCGGGCCGCCGTCGAGCGGGAACTGCCCGGCGTCCGTGCCGACCTCGAGCGACTCGTCCGCATCCCGGGCATCGCCTTCGAGGGCTTCGACCACTCGCACGTGGAGCGTTCCGCCGAGGCGGTGGCGGAGCTGCTGCGCGGCTGCGGCCTCGACACGCGGATCGTCCGGTCCGGCGGCCAGCCCGCGGTGATCGGCACGAAGGCGGCCCCGCCCGGCGCGCCCACCGTGCTCATGTACGCGCACCACGACGTGCAGCCGGTCGGCGACCTGTCGCTGTGGGAGTCGGACCCGTTCGAGCCGGTGGAGCGTGACGGCCGCCTCTACGGCCGGGGCGCCGCCGACGACAAGGCCGGCATCATGGCGCACGTCGCCGCGCTGCGCGCGTTCGGCGACCGGCTCCCGGTCGGCGTGGTGCTGTTCATCGAGGGCGAGGAGGAGTACGGCTCGGACTCGCTGGAGCGGCTGCTCGCCGAGCACCGTGACGATCTGGCCTCCGACGTCATCGTGATCGCCGACTCCACCAACTGGGACGTCGGCGTGCCCGCGCTGACCACCTCGCTGCGCGGCATCGTCAACTGCTTCGTGGAGGTGCGCACGCTCGACCACGCGGTGCACAGCGGCATGTTCGGCGGCGCGGTGCCGGACGCGCTCACCGCGCTGGTGAAGCTGCTCGGCACGCTGCACGACGAGGCCGGTGACGTCGCGGTGGACGGACTGGTCGGCCGCGAGGGCGCCAGCGTCGACTACCCGGAGGACCGGTTCCGCGCCGAGGCCGGCCTGGTCGACGGCGCGGAGCTGTTCGGCACCGGCCGGATCACCGACCGGCTCTGGACCAAGCCGGCGCTGGCGATCCTCGGCGTGGACGCGCCGGCCACCGGCGAGGCGCCGAACGCGCTGGTGCCGTCCGCGAAGGCGAAGCTGAGCGTACGGCTCGCGCCGGGCGACGACCCGAAGAAGGCGTACGCGGCGCTGACCGCGCACCTGGAGCGGCACGCGCCGTGGGGCGCGCAGGTGTCGGTGACGTTCGAGCACGACGGCGCGCCCTGCGTCATCGACGCCTCCGGGCCGATGTTCGACGCGGCGCGGTCGGCGTTCCGGGCGGCCTGGGACGGCACCGACCCGGTGGACATCGGGGTGGGCGGGTCGATCCCGTTCATCGCCACGTTCCAGGAGATGTTCCCGCAGGCCGCGATCCTGGTGACCGGGGTGGAGGACCCGCACGCGCGGGCCCACGGGCCGAACGAGAGCCTGCACCTGGGCGAGTTCGCGCGGGTGTGCCTGGCCGAGGCGCTGCTGCTGGCCCGGGTGGCGGAGGCCGGAAACCGCGGCTGAGGTGTCGAAACCGTAACTTCGGGGCCGATGTCGGAGTTTGTGGTGTGTCGGCGGGCGGGGTGTTATAGCCTTTCGAACATGCGTACGAACGACGAGATGGAGCGGCTTCAGGCCGCCGTCCGTGCTCTGGGGGACGTCGACGTCTCCGCGTGGTCCGAGGACACGCTCAACGAACAGATCGGCGAGCTCTCCGCCGCGCTGGTCACGCTCGACGCGCTGCTCACCCGGGTCGCCGAGGGCGTGCGCGGGCGCGGCCTGCGGATCGAGGAACCGGTCTCGGCCTGACCGGTTGCCGGTGACCCGGCCACCCGTGTGGTGTGCCGGGTCGCCGGATCGGCCCCGGTGTCGCAGGTGACTGGCAGGATATGGGCGTGCGTTTCGCGGAGCTGGCGGCCACCTCGGCCGCGGTCGGCGCCACCAGCGGCAGACGAGCCAAGGTGGAGCTGCTGGCCGCTGCGCTGCGCGGGCTGGAGCCGGGCGAGATCCCGGCCGGCGCCGGCTATCTCGCCGGTGAGCTGCGCCAGCGTCAGACCGGTGTCGGCTGGGCTGGCCTGCGTGACCTGCCGCCGCCGGCCGCCGAGCCGACGCTCACCGTCGCCGCCGTCGACGCGGCGATCGAGGAGATCTCCCGGGTCGCCGGCTCCGGTTCGCAGGCCCGGCGGCGTGATCTCGTCGGCCGTCTCTTCGCCGCCGCGACCGCCGACGAGCAGCGCCTGCTGACCGGCCTGTTCCGGGGCGAGCTGCGGCAGGGCGCGCAGGCCGGGCTGCTGACCGACGCGGTCGCCCGCGCCGCCGACGTACCGGTCGCGGCCGTCCGGCGTGCCCTGCTGCTCGCCGGTGACCTGCGCGCGGTGGCGGTCGCGGCGCTCACCGGCGGCGCCCCGGCGCTGGCCGGGTTCGGCCTCCAGGTGGGCCGCCCGCTCGCGCCGATGCTGGCGCAGAGCGCGCCTTCCGTCGACGAGGCGCTCACCGCCACCGGCGTGCCGGCGATGGTCGACGTGAAGCTCGACGGCATCCGCATCCAGGTGCACCGTTCCGGCTCGGACATCGCCGTGTTCACCCGCAGCCTGGACGAGATCACCGGCCGGCTGCCCCAGGTGGTGGCGGCCGTACGCGCGCTGCCCGCCCGCGAGCTGGTGCTCGACGGTGAGGCGATCGGGCTGGACGCGGCCGGCCGGCCGCTGCCGTTCCAGGAGACGTCCAGCCGGGCGGCCCGGCGCACCACGCCCAGCACCACCGGGCCGACGCAGGTCGCGCCCGCTGTGCTGGCCGCCGCCGAGCGCACCGGCGAGCCGGTGCTCACGCCGTACTTCTTCGACCTGCTGCACCTCGACGGCGCCGACCTGATCGACGCGCCCGGGCGGGAGCGGTGGGCGGCCCTGGCCCGCGCGGTCGACGCCTCGCTGCTCGTCGACCGGATCGAGGTGGACGACGCGGAGCAGGCGGCCACGGCGTTCGCCGCGGCTGTCGACGCCGGGCAGGAAGGCGTGGTCGTGAAGGACCCGGCCGCGCCCTACGACGCCGGCCGGCGCGGCTCGGCCTGGGTCAAGGTCAAGCCGCGGCACACGCTCGACCTGGTGGTGCTCGCGGTCGAGTGGGGCAGCGGCCGGCGCGAGGGATGGCTGTCGAACCTGCACCTCGGCGCCCGTGACCCGCGAACCGGCGAGTTCGTCATGCTCGGCAAGACCTTCAAGGGGCTCACCGACGAGATGCTGCGCTGGCAGACCGAGCGGTTCCTGTCGCTCGCAGTGGAGAAGGGCGACTGGGAGGTGCGGGTCCGGCCGGTGCAGGTGGTCGAGATCGCCTTCGACGGGGTGCAGACCAGCAGCCGTTACCCGGGTGGCATGGCCCTGCGCTTCGCCCGTGTGCTGCGTTACCGCCACGACAAGACGGCCGCCGAGGCGGACACGATCGACGCGGTCCGCGCCATCCACGCCGGCCGGATCACCGGCTGACCGGTCCGGCTCAGGCGGAGGTGGGGGCGGCCGGCTCGGCGGCCCGGTCCACCGGCTCGCCCGGCTTGTCCAGTCCGGCGAGGCGCCGGGCCTCGCGGCGCGCCACCCAGCCGTAGCCGAACAGGCTCATCACCGCGAAGATCCACCACTGCCACACGTAGCCGAAGTTCTGCCAGTTGTTCGTGTGCCCGATCTGCACCGCCCGGAACGCCGGGTCGGCGGCCGGCGTCTGCCCGTCGAGCAGCACGTAGCCGCCGGTCACCGGATAGGGGAGCTGCTCGGCCAGGCGGGGGATGTCGATGCGCCGGGCCTCCAGCTTCCCGTCGCGCCGGCTGACCCCGCCCCCGCCGCTCTCGCTGGCGACCACCCGGCCGGTCACTGTCACCTCGCCGCCCGGCGCCGCCGGCACCTGCGGCTGGACCGTCGCGCCGGCCCCCGGGGCGGGCGGGATCCAGCCCCGGTCGACGAGCACCGCGCTGCCGTCGGCGAGCACCAGCGGGGTGAGCACCTCGAAGCCGACCGTCCGGTCGACGGTCCGGCCGCGGATCAGGACGGTGTTCGCGCTGTCGTACCGGCCGGTGGCGGTGACCCGGCTCCAGGTCAGCTCCTCGGCCGGAGCGGGACCGACGGCACCCGCGCCTCCGGTGGGCGCGGGCAGCGCGTCGCGCAGCGGCGCGGGCGTCATGGTGGCCCCGGCGTCGATCCGGTCGTTGATCGCCGTGCGGCCCCGGTAGCGGTCCAGCTGCCAGTTGCCCAGGAACACCATCACCGTCGCGGCGACGAGCGTCAGCGCGAGGTAGCCGAGCCAGCGCGGGGTCAGCAGGAACCGGTACACGTTTGCCAAGGCTACCCGTATGAGCGATGCCACTCGCCGTCGCCGGGCAGAAACGGCGGTACGCGCGGACGTCGCGGGCCGGGCCGGGCGGGTATGGTCACGCGGGCGGAAACCACCCACATCAGGAGTCGATGATGACCGACGTGCCGCGCGTCGTGCTGAGTGCGCCCTCCTCGGGTCACGGCACCGGCGCCGTCTCTCTCGGCCTGCTGGCGGCCCTCGCCGACCGGGATCTCCCGGTGGCCGGCTTCAAGGTCGGGCCGGACCAGGTGGACGCGGCGTACCTCGGGCTCGCCGCCGGCCGTCCCGGGCGCACGCTCGATCCGAGGCTGGTCGGTCCGGAGCGGATCGTCCCGCTCTTCGCGCACGGCGCGGCCGGGACCGGGTTCGCCCTGGTCCAGGGGACGATGGGCCTCTACGACTCGGTCGCCGGGCGGCCGGAGAGCGAATCCACGGCGGCGGTGGCCACCGCGCTGCGCAGCCCGGTGGTGCTCGTGGTGGACGTGGCCGCGATGGGCCAGTCGGTGGCCGCGCTGGTGCACGGCTTCCGGGCGTACGACGACGAGCTCTGGCTGGGCGGCGTGATCCTCAACCGGGTGGCCTCGCCCCGGCACGAGGCGCTGCTGCGCGAGGCGCTCGACGACGTCGGCGTGCCGGTCTACGGGGCGCTGCGCCGGCACGAGCTGCCGCCGGTGCTGCCCGCCCGCCGGTACGGCACCGGTCCCGTGGTGCGCGGCGACGCCGACGCCGAACGTGGCGTACGCCGGCTCGGGGAGGCGGTGGCCGCCACCGTCGACCTCGATCGGCTGCTGGTGCTGGCCCGGTCCGCCCCGGCGCTCACCGTTCAGGCGTGGTCGCCGGAGCCGGCCGATGCCCCGGCGGCGTCGGCGGAGCGCCCGGTGGTCGCGCTGGCCGGCGGCCCGGCCGGCGCCTACAGCCACCCGGAGGTCGTCGAGCTGCTGCGCGCCGCCGGCGCCGAGGTCGTCACGCTCGATCCGCTGCGCGACGAGGCGCTGCCCGCCGGGGCGCGGGCGCTCGTCGTCGGCGGCGGGTTGCCCGAGACGTACGCGGAGCAGCTCTCCGCCAACCGCCGCCTCTGCATCGCGGTGGCCGAGCTGGCCCGCTCGGGCCGTCCGGTGATCGCCGAGGGGGCCGGCCTGCTCTGGCTGGCCCGGGAGCTGGACGGCCTGCCGATGTGCGGCGTGCTCGACGCGGTCGGCACGGTCCGGGACGGCCTGGTGGTCGGCTACCGCACGGCCACGGCGGTCACGGACAGCGTGGTGGCCCCGGCCGGTACGACGGTGACCGGGCACAAGCAGCACGCGGCAGTGCTCACGCCGCGGGCCGGTGAGCGGCCGGCCTGGCGCTGGGAGGGCGGCAACCCGGAGGGGTTCGTCCGGCAGGCCGTGCACGCCTCGCAGCTTGTGCCGCACTGGGCCGCGCACCCGGACGTCGCGGCCCGGTTGGTGGCCGCCGCGCTGGCGCCCGTGCCGGCGCCCGCCTGACCGCAAGGTGACGGAAACGTCGATCAAGGAGCTCGCGTCGGCGGATCAGGCGATCCGGACGCAAACTCCTTGATCGACTACCCGGGCGCACCCCCGGGCGGATCGGGGCGGGTCAGCCGACTATCTGGTCTGAGGGTGGGGTGAACTGGCGGGTCGGCTGACCCTTCAGGGAATCCCGCAGGGTCTGCGCCACCGCGTTCACCGGGATCTGCGACTGCCCGTCACCCACCGCGTTGAACGGATTATCCGGGTCGGCGATGAAACTCGCCGCCGCCAGCTCCGGCGTGTAGCCGACGAACCACGCCGACCGGGTGCTGTCCGTCGTACCCGTCTTGCCGGCGACCGGCCGGCCCACGGTGCCGCGGACGCTGTCGGCCGTCGACCAGCCGCCGCAGCTCCCCTTCGCCGGGGTGTCGCCGGTCGGGCAGCGCGCCGCGTCCGTGGCGGCCCGGGCCGCGTCCGCGTTCACCACCTGGCGGCACCGCGGCTTGGCGACCTCCCGCTGCACCCCGCCCGGCGTGCTGTACGTGGCCGGTGTGCCGTCCCGGTTCATGATCGCGTTGACCGGGATGGCCTCGCAGTAGCGCCCGTCGGCGGCGATGGCGGCGTACGCGTTCGCCATCTCCAGCGGGGTGGCGTCGGAGACGCCGAGCGTGAACGCGCCCCACTTCTTCGCCTTGCCCGGCGACGCCTGTTCCTTGTCCACGTCGGTACGCCAGCGCAGCCCCAGTTGCTCGGCCAGCCGCACCCCGGCGTCCGCGCCGATCTTCTCCTCCAGTTGGACGAAGTACGTGTTCACCGACTTGCCGAAGCCGGACCACATGGTCTGCCGCCCGGTCATCGCGCCGCTGGCGTTCGACGGGGCCCACCCGTCGTAGACGGCCGACTTGTACGTGTACGGCGAGTCGTACGCGGTGGACAGCGGCATCCCGGCGTTGAGCGCGGCGAGCATCGGGAACATCTTGAACGTCGAACCGGCCTGGTAGCCCGGGAGCGTCCCGCCGCCGAGCAGCGGCGCCACCGTGTTCGGGTAGTTCGCCTTGACCTTCGGTCCGGCCTCCGGGTTCGAGCTGTTCGGGTTCTCGGCCAGGTCCAGCGAGTAGTTCCGGTTCACCGCCATCGCCTTGATCCGCCCGGTGCCGGGCTCGGCGACCACGATGCCGTTGGCGAACGGGCTGCCGGTGTTGTCCTTGGCGCCCACGTTCTTCTCCGCCGCCGCCTGCGTCTTCGGATCGAGCGCGAGCACGATCCGGTAGCCGCCGCGGCGCAGCTTGTCCATCCGTTCCAGCCGGTTCTCGCCGAACGCGGGCTGGGCGCTCCACCAGTTCTTCAGGTAGTCGCAGTAGAAGCCCCAGCTGCGGTGCCCGCCGTCGATCGCGGCGCAGTCGTTCGGCGGGTCGGTCAGCTTCAGCTTGATCGGCTGGCCCTTGGCCGCCGTGGCGGCGTCGGGCGACAGGTAACCGAGGCGGGCCATGTTGTCCAGCACGTAGTTGCGCCGGCCGGTGGCCTCCTTCTGGTCGGAGGTGATCGGGTCGTACTCCGACGGCGACTTCACCAGCCCGGCCAGCGTGGCCGCCTCGACCGGGGTGAGTGTGGCCGGGGTCTTGGAGAAGAAGATCTGCGAGGCGGCGTAGATCCCGTACGCGCGGTGGCCGAAGTAGGCCGAGTTGAGGTAGCGCTCCAGGATCTGTTCCTTGGTCAGGTGCTTCTCGATGTCCAGCGCCATGCGCATCTCCTTGACCTTGCGCAAGCTGGTCTGCTGGGTCGCCTCCTGGACCTCCTTGGGCGTGGTCGCGCTGTCCCGCAGCGCCATCCGCACGTACTGCATGGTGATCGTCGAGGCGCCCTGGGAGACGCCGCCGGATCGGGCGTTGGAGACGAAAGCTCGCGCCACGCCCTTCGGGTCGACGCCGTGGTGCTGGTAGAAGCGGTTGTCCTCGGCGGCGACGATCGCCTGCTGGATGTTCGGCGACATGTTCTCGATCTTGGTGTACTGCCGGTACTCCTCGTAGAACATGGTCAGCACCGTCTTGCCGTCCGGCGCGTAGACGTACGAGGTCTCGGCCGGCAGCGCGGTCTTGAGGATGCTCGTCTTCTGTTCGATCGCGTGCGCGGTGGCCTTGGCCCCGATGCCGGTGACGGCGACCAGCGGATACAGGGCGGCGGCGACCACGATGCCGGCGATCAGCCCGGCGCGGAGAAGAGGAACGAGACGGCCAGCGGAAGCAAGGGGACGACTGCTCACGGGGTCAAGCTATGACATTTCCGATTCGGAAATGAGAAGAACTCATAAACCGGCGGACCGTGACGCGACCCACGCCGGGATGCGCTGTCCCGGGCGGCGGCTACCCGGCAGGATCGCGGACATGCCCGCACCATCGACCGGGAGCGCCGCCGCGCTCGACGAGCCCGACCTGGGCCACCACGGGGACGCCGAGGCCACGCCCGGCCTGGTCGACCTGGCGGTCAACGTGCGCCGCGCCCCGATGCCGGACTGGCTGGCCGACCCGGTCACCGCCGCGCTGGGCGACCTGGCCGCGTACCCGGACCCGGCGCCGGCCCGCGCCGCCGTCGCTCACCGGCACGGGCGACCCCCGGAAGAGGTACTCCTCACCGCCGGCGCCGCCGAGGGTTTCGTCCTGATCGCCCGCGCGTTGTCCGGCGTCCGCCACCCCGTCGTGGTGCACCCCCAGTTCACCGAGCCGGAAGCCGCGCTGCGGGCCGCCGGGCACCGGGTGGACCGGGTGCTGCTCGACCCGGCCGACGGCTTCCGCCTGGACCCGGCGAGCGTCCCGGAAGACGCCGACCTGGTCATGATCGGCAACCCCACGAACCCGACCTCCGTGCTGCACCCGGTGGAGGCGATCGCCACGCTGGCCCGCCCCGGACGGGTGCTCGTGGTCGACGAGGCCTTCGCCGACACCACCACCGCGCCGGGCATCGACGGCGAGCCCGAGTCCCTGGCCGCGCGTCGCGACCTGCCCGGCCTCGTGGTCGTGCGCAGCCTCACCAAGACCTGGGGCCTGGCCGGGCTGCGGATCGGCTACCTGCTCGGCGACCCCGCGCTGCTGGCCCGGTTCGCCGCCGCGCAGCCGCTCTGGGCGGTCTCCACCCCCGCGCTCGCCGCCGCCACCGCCTGCGCCGCGCCGGCCGCCGTCGCCGCCGAACGCGCCATCGCCGCCGAACTCGCCGCCGACCGCGACCACCTGGTGGCCCGCCTGTCCGGCCTGCCCGGGGTACGCGTGGCGGGCCGCCCCGCCGCCGCCTTCGTCCTGATCCACGTGGCCGGCGCCGCCGACGTACGGGAGCGGCTGCGCGCGCACGGCTGGGCGGTACGCCGGGGCGACACGTTCCCCGGGCTCGGCCCGGACTGGCTCCGGATCGCCGTACGCGACAGGGGCACCACAGACGCGTTCATCGAGACGCTGGCACGGATCCTGGAGGCATGATGCTGGAGTCCACAGTCGCGGCGATCCGGCCGCTGGACGAGGCCGCCATGGCGGCGGCCCGCGAGTTGCAGGGGCGGCTGACCAAGCCCGCGGGCTCGCTCGGCGCCCTGGAGCCGCTCTCGGTACGCCTCGCCGGGCTGGCGGACGCCTGCCCGCCGCCGCTGCCCGAGCCGGCCGCGGTGGCGATCTTCGCCGGTGACCACGGCGTGCACGCCCAGGGCGTGACCCCGTGGCCGCAGGAGGTCACCGCCCAGATGATCGCCAACTTCCTGGCCGGCGGCGCCGTGGTGAACGCGTTCGCCCGCCAGGCCGGCGCCTCGGTCACGGTGGTGGACGTCGGCGTGGCCACCCCGATCCCCGGCGCCGAGTCCGCCGACCCGGCCGGGCCGCGTCTGGTGTCCGCGAACGTCCGCGTCGGCACCCGCGACATGACGGTCACCGCCGCGCTCACCCGGGACGAGGCCCGCACGGCCGTCGAGACCGGTATCCGGGTCGCGGGCGAGCTGATCGACGCCGGGGCGGGCATCCTGCTCACCGGCGACATGGGCATCGGCAACACCACCCCGTCCGCCACGCTCATCGCCGCGTTCTCCGGCGTCGACGCCGAGGCGGCCACCGGCCGGGGCACCGGGGTCGACGACGAGACGTACGCCCGCAAGGTGGCGGTGGTGCGGGCCGCGCTGGCCCGGCACGAGCCCGACCCGGCCGACCCGCTGGGTGTGCTGGCGACCGTCGGCGGGCTGGAGCACGCCGCGCTGACCGGCCTGATCCTCGGCGCCGCCGCGCGCCGGGTGCCGGTGCTGCTCGACGGCGTGATCGCGGTGAGCGCCGCGGTCGCCGCCGCCGCGTTCGCGCCGGACGCGGTGGGCGCCATGGTGGCCGGGCACCGCAGCGCCGAGCCGGGCGCCACGGCGGCGCTGCGGCACCTCGGGCTGGAGCCGCTGATCGACCTGGGGCTGCGGCTCGGCGAGGGCACCGGGGCGCTGCTCGCCCTGCCGGTGGTCACCGGCGCGGTCCGGGTACTGCACGAGGTGGCGACGTTCGACTCCGCCGGGGTGGCGGAGAAGTGACCGGACCGACGTCGCCCAGCCCGTACCCCCTGGGGTTGCGGCTGGACGGGCGGCGCGTGGTCGTCGTGGGCGGGGGAGCGGTCGCCACCCGGCGGGTGCCGGCGCTGCTCGACGCCGGCGCGGACGTCCTGCTGGTCTCGCCCGAACTGACGCCGGCGCTGCGTGCCCACGTCGACGCCGGGCGGCTGCACTGGGAGCCGCGCCGGTTCGCCCCCGGTGACCTGGACGGCGCGTGGCTGGTCCAGGTGGCGGTGGACGACCGGACCGCCGCCGCCGCGGTCAGCGCCGCCGCGGCCGAGCGGCGGATCTTCTGCGTACGCGCCGACGACCGGACGGCGGCGAGCGCGTGGACGCCGGCGGTGACCCGGCACGGCCCGGTGACGGTGGCGGTCCTCGGCGGCGGCGACCCGCGCCGCGCGATGGCAGTCCGCGACGCCGTCCGGGAGTTGCTCGGAAGGAAGGGCCCCCCGTTAACGCCTGCGGTAGAGGAAGGGACCCCTGTTAACACCGGCGGCCGCGTCGCGCTCGTCGGATCCGGTCCGGGCGACCCGGAGCTGATCACCGTGAAGGGATGGCGGCTGCTCACCGAGGCCGAGGTGGTCGTCGCCGACCGGCTCGTGCCCGGACTGCTCCTGGACGAGATGCGCCCCGACGTCGAGCTGGTCGACGCCTCCAAGATCCCGTACGGGCCGTCGCGCGCCCAGGAGGAGATCAACCGGATCCTGGTGGACCGGGCCCGGGCCGGCAAGGTGGTGGTACGGCTCAAGGGCGGCGACCCGTACGTCTTCGGCCGGGGCGGCGAGGAACTGCTGGCCTGCGCCGAGGCGGGCGTACCGGTGACTGTGGTACCCGGCGTGACCAGCGCGATCGCGGTGCCCGAGGTGGCCGGCGTGCCGGTGACGCACCGGGGCGTGGCGCACGAGTTCACAGTGGTCTCCGGGCACCTCGCGCCCGACGCGCCCGCGTCACTGGTGCGTTGGGACGCCCTGGCCGGGCTGCGCGGCACGCTGGTGATCCTGATGGGGCTGAAGAACCTCGCCGCGATCAGCGCCACCCTGATCGCGCACGGCAAGCCGGCGGACACCCCGGCAGCGGTGATCCAGGAGGGCACCACGTCGGCCCAGCGCACGCTGCGCTCCACGCTCGGCGCGGTCGCCGCCGACGTCGAGGCCGCCGCCCTGCGCCCACCCGCGATCGTGGTGGTAGGCGACGTGGTGCACGCCCTGACCCCCGCCTGACCCTCCGCCCTCGCCCTACGCCGCCCCGCCCGCCCCGCCCCGAGCGCGTCGATCTTGCACTTCGTGCCCGCAGGATGCCCGTTTCGATCACCTTTGCCCGGGCCGCAACTGCAAGATCGCGGGGGCGGGGCGGGGCGGGGCGGGGCGGGGCGGGGGCGGGGCGGGGATGGAACGAGGGCGGCGGCGGGGACCGGAGGGTCCCCGCCGCCGCCCTCGTACGGCGTTACTGCTTGAGCATGTTGTCCAGCAGCAGGGCGCAGCGGATCAGGCCCAGGTGGCTGTACGCCTGCGGGTGGTTGCCCAGCCCGCGCTCGGCCAGCGGGTCGTACTGCTCCGGCAGCAGCCCGGTCGGCCCGGCCGTGTCGACCATCTGGGTGAACAGCTCCTCCGCGTCGCTCCGGCGGCCGGTGCGCAGGTACGCCTCGATCAGCCACGACGTGCAGATGTGGAAGCCGCCCTCCCGGCCGGGCAGGCCGTCGTCCCAGTGGTACCGGTAGACGACCGGCCCGCTGCGCAGCTCCGCCTCGATCTTGAGCACGGTGGAGAGGAAGCGCGGGTCGTCACCGGCGAGCAGCCCGGAGATGCCGATCCACAGCGACGAGGCGTCCATCTCCTCGTAGCCGTAGGCGACGCTGTACGCCTCGGCCTCCGGGTGCCAGCCGTGCTCCAGCACGTTCGAGGCGATCCGGTCGCGCAGCTCGACCCACTCGGGCCGGTCCTCGCCGCCGTGCCGCCGTACGACGTGCAGCGCCCGGTCCACGGTCATCCAGAGCATGACCTTGGAGAAGACGTGGTGCCGCGGGGGGAGGCGGGCCTCCCAGATGCCGTGGTCGGGCTCGTGCCAGCGGCGGCGTACCGCCTCGACCATGTTCTCCAGCACCCGCCACTCGTCGTCGCGGATCGAGCCCCGGGCGTCGGCGACGGCCGCGATCAGGTCCGCGACCGGACCGAACACGTCGAGCTGGAGCTGGTGGTTGGCGAGGTTGCCGACCCGTACCGGCCGGGAGCCGGCGTAGCCGGGCAGCGTGTCGATGACCGCCTCGGCGCCCAGCTCGAAGCCGTCCACCGTGTAGAGCGGGTGCAGCCGCTCCGGGTGCCCGCCGGTGCGCTCGACCACGCCGTCGATCCAGCGCAGCAGACCTTCGGCCTCCTCGGTGGAGCCGAGGTCGACCAGCGCGCGGGCGGTCATCGCGGCGTCCCGGAGCCAGCAGTAGCGGTAGTCCCAGTTGCGGACACCGCCCAGCTCCTCGGGCAGCGACGTGGTGGCCGCGGCGAGGATCGAGCCGGTGGGCTCGTGGCAGAGCCCGCGCAGCGTCAGCGCGCTGCGGGCGACCAGGTCCCGGGCGGTGGCGGGCAGCCGCAGCGAGGCCACCCAGTCCTTCCAGGGCTGCTCGGCGGCGGCCTGCCGTTCGTGCACCGGCAGCCGGTGCGGCTCCAGGCTCTGGGTGCCGAAGCGCAGCTCCAGCACCACCTGGCCGCCGGCCGCCGACAGGTCGACCACCGCCTTCGCGGTCTCGTACCCGGCGTCGTTGGTGACCTCCCACTCGACGCCGGGGGAGTGCAGCGCGACCGGCTCGTTGGAGCCGAGCACCAGCAGGCCGTCGTCGAGCGGCTGGAGTTGCACCGCGACCTGGCCGAACTCGGGCCGTGGCGCGAACTCGACGCGGGCCCGCCCGGTGCCGCTGAGCACCCGGACCAGTGTGGAGTCGCCGCTGACCACGGCCGGGTCGTCCGGCGTGGTCTGCCGTACCGGTAGGTCGAGCCAGTCGGTCACGGTCAGGCCGGACCAGCGGGTCTCGACGGTCATCGTGTTGCTGCGGTAGCGCTGGCCGAGCGGGATGCCGCCGCGCTCCGGGCCGACCGTGAAGTGCCCGGCCGGGCTGCCGCCGACCAGGTCGGCGAAGATCGCCGCCGAGTCCGGCTTCGGGTGACACAGCCAGGTGATCTTCGCTTCCGGCGTGACGAGCGCGACGGTACGGCCGTTGGCGAGCATCGAGTGCCGCTCGATCGGCACCGCCCGCTCGCCGAACAGCCAGTGCCGCCGCGTCTCCAGCAGCAGCCCCAGTGCGCGGGCCGCCTCGATCGGCTCGGACACCCGGTAGTCGGCGCGGGTCTCGCCGGGGCCGATCTTGATGCCGACGTCCGGCCCGGTCAGGTTGCCGAACGCGTTCTCGTCGGTGACGTCGTCGCCGATGAACAGCACCGCGCTGGCGGCGAGCTGGGTCCGGAGCTGGTCGATCGCGGTGCCCTTGTTGGTGACCACCACCGACAGCTCGATGACTTCCTTGCCCTGGGTGACCGTCACGCCGTCCCAGGTCGCCGGCCCGTTGCGGACCGCCTCGACGGCCCGGGCGGCGGTGTGCGGGTCGACGCCGCGGGTGTGCACGGCGACGCTGGCGGGCTTGCGTTCCAGGCGGATGCCCGGATGCTCGGCGGCGATCTCCCGCAGCGCCTCGCGGAGCCGGTGCCGGACCGCGATCAGCTCGGGGGTGAGGCGCTCGACGAAGCCGATGTCGAACTCCGAGCCGTGGCTGCCGACGAGGTGCACCTCGCTGGGTAGCCGGGAGAGCGTGGCCAGGTCGCGCAGCGCGCGGCCGGAGACCACCGCGACGCTGGTCTGCGGCAGCGAGGCCAGAGCGCGTACCGCGGCCACCGACTCCGGCAGCGGAACGGCCTTGCTCGGGTCCTCGACGATCGGCGCGAGCGTGCCGTCGTAGTCGCAGGCGACCAGAAGCTGCGGAACCCGGGCGATGCGGCCGATCGCGGCACGCAGTTCGGGATCCAGCACGCCGCCGTGTGCGGCGGCGAGGGCGGGCGAGGTCACGCAGCCTCCGTATCTCCGACGCCGAGCTCGCTGAGGAACGACTTGGCCCAGTGGCCCACGTCGTGGCTGCGCAGATGGCGTTGCATGACGCGCATCCGGCGGCGGGCTTCGGGCTTTTCGACATGCACGGCCCGCAGCAACGCGTCCTTCACCGCGTCCGGGTCGTGGGGATTACACAGGAACGCCTGGCGCAGCTCGGTGGCAGCGCCGGCGAACTCACTGAGCACGAGCGCGCCGCCCTGGTCGGCGCGCGATGCGACGTACTCCTTGGCCACCAGATTCATTCCGTCTCGCAGCGGGGTCACCATCATGACGTCGGCCGCGACGTACATCGCGGCCAGTTCGGAGCGACTGTACGACTGATGCAGATAATGCACTGCAGGCACGCCGACCCGGCCGAATTCACCATTGATCCGGCCAACCTCGCGTTCCACCTTCACCCGAAGTGCCTGGTAGTGCTCCACACGCTCGCGGCTGGGCGTGGCGACCTGCACCATAACCGCGTCCGGAACTGTCAACTTTCCGTCAGCGAGGAGTTCGCGGAAGGCCTTCAGCCGGAGTTCGATGCCCTTGGTGTAGTCGAGCCGGTCGACGCCCAGGATGATCGTCTTCGGGTTGCCCAGCTCCTCGCGGATCTGCTTGGCGCGGGCCTGGATCGCCGGGTCCTCGGCCAGCCGCTCCATCTCCTTGGTGTCGATCGAGATGGGGAACGCGCCCGCCTTCACCTGCCGGCCGTCGACCTGGATCATCTGGCCCTCGTAGCGCAGGCCGAGCAGGTGCCGGGCCAGCCGGACGAAGTTCTGCGCCGCCAGCCGCTGCTGGAAACCGACAAGGTCCGCGCCGAGCAGGCCGCGCAGGATCTCGGTGCGGAACGGCATCTGCATGAACAGCTCGATCGGCGGGAACGGGATGTGCAGGAAGAAGCCGATCCGCAGGTCCGGCCGCAGCTCACGGAGCATCGCCGGCACCAGCTGGAGCTGGTAGTCCTGGACCCAGACCGTGGCGCCCTCGGCCGCCACGTCGGCCGCGGCCTCCGCGAACCGGGCGTTCACCAACCGGTACGCCTCGCGCCAGCGGCGCTTGTACGCGGGTGTCTCCACCGCGTCGTGGTAGAGCGGCCAGATCGTCGCGTTCGACTGGCCCTCGTAGTAGCGCTCCAGCTCCTCGGCGCTCAACGGCACCGGGTGCAGGCGGATGCCCTCCAGGTCGAACGGCTCGGGCGCGGCGCCGGTGCCGCCGGCCCACCCCACCCAGGTGCCCTGGTGCTCGGCGAGCACCGGGTGCAGCGCGGTCACCAGCCCGCCCGGGCTGCGCCGCCACTGCCGCCCCTCGGGTGTGCTCACCTCGTCGACCGGCAGGCGGTTGGCCACTACGACAAAGGAGCTACGGACGGTCACGATCGGCCACCTCCGGGTACTGACGGGTCCACCGCGATGAGCGTACTGAGCGTAGCTGCGGCCTCTGTTCCCCCGTGCCGGAGTTACCTACCCGTCCCAGAACCGCCGAACCCACCGCGTGATCTTGTCGACACCGGTGGCTCAGAGGTCGATGATCGGCCACTCCTTCGGCAGCACCTCACCGAGCAGCTCCCGCCGGTCCGTCACGATCGGCACGAGCGGATTGGCGGCGGCCTCCATGGCCAGCTGCGCGAGATCCATCCGCCCGGTCATCCGCCGCGACCAGCCTCCGAGGTAGGCGCACATGTCAGGTTCCACGGGGGTGATCTGCACCTGCGGCAGGGCGGCCAGCAGTTCCAGAAGCTCCCACTGCGGAGCCGTGGCCTGCTGATGGGCATGCGCCAGGCAGAGGGCGGGCACCAGCACGTCACGCGCGTAGTCGGCGGCCTCGGCGATCCTCGCACCGACGTCCTTGGCGCCCGAGGCATAGGCCAGCAGCGCGGCCGTGTCGAGCGCCAGGCCGAACTGCGTCACCGCCGCGCCTTCGCCCTGGCCGCAAGGACCTCCGACTGGAGCCGGGTGGCCCGCTCACGAAGCTCGGGCGTGATACTCGCGGTGAGCTGCTGCATCTCCGCGTGGGCCCGGGCCACGTCCTCGTCGGTGATCGTGACACCGGCGCGAGCGAGCAGCACCCGCGTCTGCTCGCCGGCCATCTGCCGACGCACGGCGCGCGCTACGAAGGCGGACACGTTCGGCTCCTTGGCCAGCCGCTCCGCGACGTCGTCCGGCAGGCTCACGGCGATCTTCTTGGTCATACGCCAAGTCTATTCAGTCATACCCGCGCCGGCAAGGAGGCGCGCCACCGTACCCCTGGGGTGGGGTGATGTGGGCGTGGCGGTCCGTACCTGTCAGGATTGACGGCGGCGTGCGTGCGGCCGGCTCCCGGCCGGCGGCGGCGGGCGGAGATCGACGCCCGCGCCCCGCACCCGACAAGCCCGCGAACGCAACCGACGGAGGTAGCCCGCACCGTGGCCCAGTTCATCTACGTCCTGGACAAGGCGCGCAAGGCGCACGGCGACAAGGTCGTGCTCGACAACGTGACGCTGAACTTCCTGCCGGGTGTCAAGATCGGGGTGGTCGGTCCGAACGGTGCCGGTAAGTCCAGCCTCCTCAAAATCATGGCAGGGCTGGACCGGCCGAGCAACGGCGAGGCCCGGCTCATGCCCGGCTACTCCGTCGGCATGCTCGCGCAGGAGCCGCCGCTCAACGAGGAGAAGACGGTCCTCGGCAACGTCGAGGAGGCGGTCGCCGAGACCAAGGCCAAGCTGGAGCGGTTCAACGCCATCGCCGAGCAGATGGCCACCGACTACTCCGACGAGCTGATGGAGGAGATGGGCAAGCTCCAGGAGGAGCTGGACGCCGCCGACGCGTGGGACATCGACTCCAAGCTCGAACTCGCGATGGACGCGCTGCGCTGCCCGCCGCCGGACGCCGACGTCACCAAGCTCTCCGGTGGAGAGCGCCGCCGGGTCGCGCTGTGCAAGCTGCTGCTGGAGGCGCCGGACCTGCTGCTGCTCGACGAGCCCACCAACCACCTGGACGCGGAGAGCGTGCAGTGGCTGGAGCAGCACCTGGCCAAGTACGCCGGCACCGTCCTGGCGATCACCCACGACCGGTACTTCCTGGACAACGTGGCCAACTGGATCCTGGAGCTGGACCGCGGCCGGGCCTACCCGTACGAGGGCAACTACTCCACCTACCTGGAGAAGAAGGCCGCCCGGCTCTCCGTCGAGGGACGCCGCGACGCCAAGATGAAGAAGCGGCTGTCCGAGGAACTGGAGTGGGTCCGCTCGAACGCCAAGGCTCGGCAGACCAAGTCCAAGGCCCGCCTGGACCGCTACGACGAGATGGCCGCCGAGGCGGAGAAGACCCGGAAGCTGGACTTCGAGGAGATCCAGATCCCGCCGGGCCCGCGACTGGGCAACACGGTCATCGAGGCGCAGAACCTGACAAAGGCGTTCGGCGACCGGGTGCTGATCGACGACCTGTCGTTCTCGCTGCCCCGCAACGGCATCGTCGGCATCATCGGCCCGAACGGCGTCGGCAAGACCACGCTGTTCAAGACCATCGTCGGGCTGGAGCAGCCGACCAGCGGCTCGGTCCGGGTCGGCGAGACGGTCTCGCTGTCGTACGTCGACCAGAACCGGCAGGGCCTGGACGGCGACAAGACGGTCTGGGAGGTCGTCTCCGACGGGCTGGACCACCTCATGGTGGGCAAGGTCGAGATGCCGTCCCGGGCGTACATCGCGGCGTTCGGCTTCAAGGGGCCGGACCAGCAGAAGCCGACGAAGGTGCTCTCCGGCGGCGAGCGCAACCGGCTCAACCTGGCGCTGACGCTGAAGATCGGCGGCAACGTGATCCTGCTCGACGAGCCGACGAACGACCTGGACGTGGAGACGCTGTCCAGCCTGGAGAACGCGCTGCTGGAGTTCCCCGGCTGCGCCGTGGTCATCTCCCACGACCGGATGTTCCTGGACCGGGTCGCCACGCACATCCTGGCCTGGGAGGGCGACGACCAGAACCCGGCGAAGTGGTTCTGGTTCGAGGGCAACTTCGAGGCGTACGAGAAGAACAAGATCGACCGGCTCGGCGCCGAGGCGGCCCGGCCGCACCGGGTGACCTACCGCAAGCTCACCCGTGACTGACCGCTTCGTCTACCACTGCGCGTTGCGCTGGTCCGACCTGGACGCGTACGGCCACGTCAACAACGCCCGCTTCCTCACGCTCTACGAGGAGGCCCGGGTGGCGATGATGTTCGCCGGTGGCCGGGCGTGGGGAGTGGGCTCGTTCGCCGACGGGGTGGTCATCCGCCGGCACGAGGTCGACTATCTGCGCCCGGTCGACTACGCGCTCGGCCGGGCCAGCGCGGAGGCGGCCCCGACCGTGCGGATCGAGCTGTGGGTGGACCAGATCCGCAACGCCTCGTTCTCGGTCGCCTACGAGCTGTACGACGGCGACACGCTGGCCAGCACCGCCCGGTCGGTGCTGGTGCCGTTCGACCTCGCCGCCCAGCGGCCACGCCGGATCTCGCCGGACGAGCGCGCGTTCCTGCTCCGCTACGCGCCGGGGCTGAGCGGATGAAGACCGGGCACGGGCTGACCGGGGTGGCCGACGCGGGGGCCTTCCTGGCCCGGCTGGTCCGGTTCGACCCGGCCACGGTGGTCCGCCTGCGGCCGGTGCCCGGCGCCGGGCGTACGGCGCTCTGGGCGCGGCTGCCCTGGGGGGTGCTCGTGGTCCGTACCGTGCCCGGCGCCGCCCCCGGTGACGTCACTGTGGCCGCGGGGGAGCTGCTGGCCGAACTCTCCGCCGGGGGCGCGGCGCTGCCGGTACGGCGGGACGACGGCTGGCGCTGGCAGCTCCCACCGGCTGCCAGCCGCGTGGTGGAGACGCTGCCCGGCGCGGAGTTGCGCCGGATCGCGGAGGCGGCGGCCGGGACGCTGCGCGAGGCGGCCACGCACGGGGTGGCCGGCCGCGCGGTGGGTCAGCGGGTGCTGCGGGACGCGCTGCTGGACCACGTCGCCGTGGTGGTGACGCCGGACGAGGACCCGCGCATGCCGGTGGAGGTGTCGCAGCGGCTGGTGCAGGGTCTGGTCCGGATGGGCTTCGCCGGTAGCGGCGAGGACGACGTTCAGGTGCGGGTCGCCGGCCGGTGGGTCGGGCTCGTCGGTCCGTTCGGGGCGGTGTGGTCGCGTACCGTCGCCGATCTTGCACTCAGGCCGATGCCGGGTCAGCCGAAAGTATGACCCATCATCGGCCTTCCGGTTTGGGGCGGCCGTTGGGGGGATGCCTCATGCCGCCTGTCCGGGTACCGTCCTTCCTCGGATCCAACGCACCGTAGGCGATTGGATCCGCTGGGGAGTGAGGTGCGCGAGCGATGCCGTGGTGGTCATGGCGCCCTGGTCCCGCCGCTGGCGGCGAACCGGAGACTCGAAGCGGAGTCACAGTGGATGACACCATCCGGGTGGGGCCACCTACCCCGCGCCAGCCGGGAGACGACGCGCCGGCACCCGAGCGCCCGGCCCTGGCGGACATGCCGGCCACTGTCGCCCCGGTCACCCTGAGCCGGGTCTGCGACGCGCTCGACCTGCTGGACGTGCGCTACCTGGCCGACGGCGGCGGCAACCTGCTGGCCATGTGGGAGCGGCACGCCGTGCTCGTCGCGCTGGAGGGCCCGGAGGACGAGATCCTGGTGATGCGGGCCCGCCCGCACGCCACCGTCCCGCCGGACTGGGCCGACCGGGCGTACCGGGTGGTCAACGAGTGGAACCACACCCGCCGCTTCTGCAAGGCGTACATCGGCGACCCGACCGAGCGCGGCCAGCTCCCGATCTACGCCGAACTCCAGGTCCCGCTCGGCGCCGGGGCCCACGACGCGCTGCTCGTCGAGATGCTCGACTGCGGCGCCGCGGTCGCCACCACGTTCGTCGACTGGCTGCACGACGAGGGCGCGCTGCTCTGAGAGCCGGGCGGCTCAGCCGGCCGCCGGGTCCTCCATCACGTTCACCATGAAGTAGGCGGCCCGCTCCAGGTAGTCCCAGAGCGCGCCGGCGAGCTGCGGCGGCAGGTCCAGCGCGTCCACCGCCCGGCGCATGTGCAGCAACCAGGCGTCGCGCTCCGCGGCGCCGATCCGGAACGGGGCGTGCCGCATCCGCAGCCGGGGGTGCCCGCGCTGCTCGGAGTAGGTGCGCGGCCCACCCCAGTACTGGATGAGGAAGAGGGTCAGCCGGTCCGCCGCCGGGCCCAGATCCTCCTCCGGGTACATCGGCCGCAGCAGCGGGTCCTCGGCGACGCCGGCGTAGAACTCGTCCACCAGCTTGCGGAAGGCCGGTTCACCGCCGATCGCCTCGAAGAGGGTCATCGACTCGCCTGGGGAAGTCACGCTTCCATCCTGCCAGGTGCGCCCCCGCGGTCGCGCCCGCCCGCGGGGCGGCGCGGATCACGTCACCGCGTGCCGGCGCCGGCCGTGCTCCCGGCCCCGGTCGCCCGCCGCCGGGCCACGCGCGGCGTGCGTGGGCGCGGCGGCGTCCGGGGCCGACTCGGCGCGGGCGGCCGCGATCGCCGCGTCGATGGTGCGCGGCCGAGGCCAGGCGAACGCCGCGACGAGCATCAGCAGCACGCCCGCCGCGCTCCACGCGCCGACCACCGACGGGACGGAGAACCGCTCGGCGAGGGCGCCGGTGGCGAGCACCGCGGCGCCCTGGATGACCTGGGTGCCGGTGGCCATCACCCCGAACGCCCGGGCCCGGTAGCCGTCCGGCAGGGCCTGCACGAACAGCCCGTTGGCGACCGGCACCAGCCCGGCGACGGCGAAGCCGCACGCCGCGGCGAGCAACGCCACCACGGACGGGGCCGGGTCGAGGAGCGCGGGCACGAGCACCGCCGGCGCGATCACCATCAGCGGCCGCATCAGCGCCAACCGGCGCGCCGGGGCGATCAGCCGCCCGATGATCACCCCGCCGAGGACGTATCCGACCGGACCGGCGGCCATGATGACCGCCTGGGCGGTGCCGGCGTCCATCGTGCCGTCGGTGCGCTCGGCGGCCCAGCCGGCGGCCAGCCCTTCGGGGACGATCGAGAACAGCATCGCGCTGAACACCAGCATCGCGATGGCCCGCAGCACCGGCCGTTCGAAGACGATGCGGAAGCCCTGGCCGGTCTCCCGCAGCAGGTGGCTGCGGTGCTTCGCGGTCATCGTCGACGGCCGGTCGCGTACGCCGACGCGGACCAGCAGGGCCGACAGGGCGAAGGTCGCCGCGTTGACGAGCAGCGCGGCGTTCGGGTTCAGCGCGGCGATGGTCGCGCCGATCAGGTAGCCGACGACCTGGGCGGCCTGGGACGCGCTGGTGAACGCGGACAGGCCCACCACCAGCCGGTCGCCGGTGAGGATCTGCGGCATCACCGCCGAGCGCGCCGCCTGGCTCGGCGGATTCGCGAGCGTGGCCAGGAAGATCAGCGCGAGGACCGACCAGGCCGGCATGAACGGCATGGCGACGAGCACCATCAGCGCCATCCGGATCAGGTCGCAGATCACCATGACCCGGCGGTAGCGGTGCCGCTCGGCGAGCGCGGAGAGCAACGGGCCACCGAGCAGCCAGGGCAGATAGCTGACCGCGAACGCGGCGGCGGAGAGCGCGACCGATTCGGTCTCGCGCAGCACGAGCACGGTGACCGCGGCCTTGGCGAGATAGTCGCCGACCCAGGAGAGGATGTTGGCGGCGAAGAGCGCCCGGAACTCCGGCTGACCGAACACGTCGCGGAAGGTGGCCGGGCCCTCCTGGGCGGGTCGCTCGTCGGACACCGTCGCCTCCATCGTTCCTGGTCGACCACTTGTGATGGCCCGACCGGGAACCGTCGTCAGATCAACCGATCAGCGAGGACACGAGCACGCTCCCCGGTGGAGCGTGTTCACCGGATTCTGCCCGATCGTCTGACAACTGGCTAGGGTGAACGGATTGATCGTCGCATCTCCGACTGAACCGAACGGACGATACCCGAGGGGCCGCGCGGAGCGCGACCCCCGGAAAATAGTCCGGCTTGTCCGGCGACTCAGGTGGGTCCGCTGGTCCCCGTGCCCTCGGCAGTGGGCGTCGCCGGCGTCTGGGGCGGCAGCCCGGGGAAGAGCCGGGCCGCCGCGATCTGCGCGGTGATCCCGGAGTTCTCCAGCGCCTCGGCGAGGCGGCGGCGCAGCTCCCGGCCCACCGCGAACTGCCCGTCCGCGGTGGTCTTGACGACGGTACGGATCACCGTGCCGTCCACGGTGATCTGCTCGACGCCGAGGACCTCCGGCGCCTCGACGATCTTCGGCGCCAGCTCCGGGTCCAGCGCCACCGACGCCGCCGCGGTACGCAGCACCGCCGTGGCCTCCTCGGTGCCGGCGAAGCCGATCGGCAGGTCGACCACGACCAGGGCCCAACCCTGACTCTTGTTGCCGACGCGGACGATCTCCCCGTTGCGGATGTACCAGAGCACCCCGCGGCCGTCACGGACCGTGGTCACCCGCAGGCCCACCGCCTCCACCACGCCCGTCGCCTCGCCGAGGTCGACCGTGTCACCGACGCCGTACTGGTCCTCGATCAACATGAACAGGCCGGCGATCAGGTCCTTGACCAGGCTCTGCGCGCCGAAACCGAGCGCCACGCCGGCGATGCCCGCGCTGGCCAGCAGCGGGGCCAGGTCGAAGCTGAACTCCTTGAGCACCATCAGCAACGCGATGCCGAACACGAACGCGGTGACCATGCTGCGCAGCACCGACCCGATCGCCTCGGCCCGCTGCCGCCGCCGCTCCGGCACGAACTGGTCCGGGTCGAGCGTGGCGCTGGGAATCCGTTCCCGCAGCGGGCGGAGCATGGTCGGCACCGCGCCGTCGGTGGTGGTCCGCACCAGCCGGTTGATGGTCCGGTGCAGCGCCCAGCGGGCGGCCACCGCGAGCAGCAGGATCAGCGCCACCCGCAGCGGCTTGAACAGGATCCAGTAGCTGCTCTCGGCGAACCAGGCGGAGTCGGTGACCCGGTACACCCACTCGCAGGAGCTGCTGCCCTGGCAGTCCGGCCGCCGGTCGGAGACGGCGGACAGCAGGGCGGAGATCAGGTCGGAGAGATTCACAGTGCTTTCGTACCGCACCCGCGTCGCCCGTCCGGCGCGGACCCACCGCCGGCCGGGCAACCCGCCCTGCTTCCTGCTCCGTTGTACCGGGGGGCGGCAAAAACGCCCCGGCCCGCACGGGGGCCCCGCGACTGGCCGTCCAGCGCGCAGCTGGGCGGAGCAAGGGGAAAAGCGACATGACGGAGGAACTCTTAGGCGCGCGCCGATCCTGGTCCCGTCGTCAGGTGCTGACGGTGGTGGCGGCGGCGGCCGGCGCCGCGCCGCTGGTGGCGACCGGGGCGGCGAAACTGTCTGCCGAATCGCCGGTCAAGTTCCGCAGCGACCCGTTCGAGATCCGCGATCTGCCGCAGGGGCAGCGGCCCTACTACAGCGGGGTGCGGCTGCCGCTCGTCGACACGGGCACGCACGACGAGCACGGCGTACGCATGGCGCTGCTCACCGGGAAGCTCTACGACCATCCGGTGGCCCAGGCCCAGTACGGCATCAACCTGCTGGAGAGTTACCGGGTCACCGGCGATCAGGTGTACCTCAAGCGGGCGATGGCGCAGGCGCAGCGCCTGATCGACAGGCGGGTCGTGCGGCGGGACGCCTGGTTCTACCCGTACCGGTTCCGGCACGCCATGCACCGCGGCACCGACGTCTACGAGACGCCGTGGTACTCGATGATGGCCCAGGGGCAGGCGATGAGCCTCTTCGTCCGGCTGGCGCAGATCGTCGGCGAGCGCACCCACTGGCGGCAGGCGGCCGACTCGACGTTCGCGTCCTACCTGCTCCCGCCGGTGGGCGGCCTGCCGTGGGGGGTGTACGTCAAGGACGGGCTGCTCTGGCTTGAGGAGTACGCCCACCCGACGCGGGTGCGCGGCGACCAGACCTACAACGGGCACGTCTTCTCGGCCTTCGGGCTCTGGGACTACTGGAGCCTGAGCCGCGACGCCCGGGCCCGCCAGATGCTCCAGGGCGCGATCACCACCGCCCGGGACGCCCACCACCTCGTCCGCACCCGCCAGTGGCGGAGCCGGTACTGCCTCACCCACCGCAAGGACGCGGGCATGTACCACTCGACGCACATCATCCAGCACGCCGTGCTGCACGCGATCACCGGCGACCCGACCTTCGCCGGGATCATGGACCTGTTCTACTCCGACCACCCCACCTACGGGGTGTCCGGAACGATCCGGCTCGCCCCCGGGGACCACGTCGGCTACAAGTTCGACGCGTCCGGCACGGTCCTGGACCGCAAGCGGATCTCCCTGACCAGGCCGACCGAGGCGGCCTCCACGGAACGGCACAAGGTGATGCGGCAGACCGGCATCTGGTACGACATCAGCGAGGGGAGCCTGAGCGGCTACCTGGTCCAGGAGATCCCCGGCCGGTCGTACCAGATCGGGAGAGCGGCGCCGATCGGCTACCGCATCCCGCGCTCGGCGGTGGTCGTCGCCGCGCCCGGCAGGGCGTACTCCCTGGACGACGCCGGGAAGGTGACGGCGGTGACCGCCGGCCTCGCCGTCGGTGACACCGTGACAGTGGATCTGCGCGCCGCCATCGACGGCGTCCAGCACTACCGCCTGGCCGCCGGCCCGCACGAGGGCCAGTGGGTCCGGCTGGGCACCCTGCGTAGCGTCGGCACGGCGTAGCGCGAGCGCGCCGGACCGCCCCGGTGCGGGTGATCCGGTGGGCCGCTTGCAGATTCGTGCGTGCAATCGAGGGCGCGATCAGGGACTATTGGCGCAACGGACGTCGGTGATCCGGCCGGCGTCGGAATTCGTTCCGCGCTGTTCGCGGGCGGTTCCGGCGCGCAGACGGCGGGAGCGGCTGGACCGGGAGGGTGAGCGCGATGCCTGACATACGACCCACGGCGGGCTCCGGTGCGCTCGTTCTCAACGCCACCTACGAACCCCTGTGCGTCGTGTCGGTGCGTCGTGCCGCGATCCTCGTGCTCTCCGCCAAGGCGATCTGCGTCGCCGACGGCGAGGGCATCCTGCACAGCGCGCGCAACGCGTTACCGGTGCCCTCAGTGGTACGCCTGACCCGCTACGTGCGGGTGCCCTACCGCACCCACGTCGGGCTGTCCCGGCGGGCCGTGTTCGCCCGCGACGGGTGGCGGTGCGCGTACTGCCGGGGGCCGGCTGAGACCATCGACCACGTGTTCCCGCGCAGCCGGGGTGGCCGGCACGCCTGGGAGAACGTGGTCGCCGCGTGCGCGCGGTGCAACCACACCAAAGGCGACAAGACGCCGGCCGAGCTGGGCTGGCGGCTGCACCACCTGCCGGCCGCCCCGAAAGGGGCGGCCTGGCGGGTTCTCGGGCACCGCGCGCCCGACCCGCGCTGGGCGGACTGGCTCGACCTGCGCGAGCCCGAGTCCGAGGCGGCCTGACCGGAGCGCTCAGCGCGCCTTGACCAGCGAGGCGTAGACGACCAGGTTGTCCGCGTACCCGGTCTCGCCGCCCACCCAGCGCCCACCGCAGGTGATCAGCCGCAGGTTGGGCCGGCTGAAGTCGCCGTAGACGTCCTCCACCGGCAGCTTCTCCTTGCCGTACCGCTCGATCGAGGTCACCTCGAACACCGCCACCGAGCGGTCCTCGCGGGTCACCTCGATCCGGTCGCCGTCGTCGAGGTTCTTCAGCCCGTGGAAGACGGCCGGCCCGGTGGTGGTGTCGACGTGCCCGACGAGCACCGCCGGGCCGTACTGGCCGGGGGTGGGGCCCTGGTCGTACCAGCCGACCTCGCCGGCCCGGTCCACGTCCGGCACGTCGATGCTGCCGTCCGGCGCGATTCCGACGCGGTGCACCGGCGCGCGCAGGTCGAGCTTGCCGATGCTCAGGTCGGTCGGCGGGCTGGCCGGCAGCACCGGGAACTTCTTCGGCGGCGGGCGCAGGCCGGCGACGATCCGGTCCGGCAGCACGCTGACCCCGGTCACCCGTTCCAGCCCGAGCATGGCCACGATCAGCGCCATCACGCTCGCCACCACGAGCACCGGGACGCCGGGGTTGCGGCTCGGGGCGTACCGGCGGGTGGTGGCCGGTGCGGCGCGGGCCGGGACCGGCCGCGGGTCGGCGGTGGTGACGCTGGCCGTGAAGGCGTGCCCGGCGACATGGGCGAACCGGCGCGCGGCCCGGGACGTCAGCCGCAGCGCGGCCCGGAGCCGTTTCGCGCGCTCCGGCGGCCGGCGGCCGGCGGCACGACGGCGGGTGCGGTCCGCCGCCGGGCCGGCGCGGTCCCGGCGGCGCGATTTGCGGGCCATGTCGGCGCCTCGTCAGACGCGGTTACCGGTCTTGCGGCGGGCGCTCACGCCGGCCACCACTGCCACCGCCACCAGCCCGCCGACCAGCAGCAGCGAGCCGGTGCCCCGGCCGCCCGCGGCGCCCCCACCGCCGGTCGCCGGTCCCTTGCTCGGCTGCGCCATGTTCAGCACGGTGAGCATGGTCGAGGCGGTGTTGCCGTTGGAGCAGTCCAGGTTCACCGGGTAGTCGCCGGGCGCCTTGTTGCCGGGCACGGTGACCGAGCCGGTGAGGAAGCCGTTGTCGGGTCGCAGCGTCACCCGCCCGAAGGCGTCCGAGGTGACCTGGGCCTGACGGTTGTTGCTGTTGTCGCAGCCGGCCCGCAGGCTCACCCGGGAACCGGCCTGGACGCTGTTCGGCGTCACCTCGATGAACACGCTCTCGCCGGCCCGCGCCGGTGGCGCGGTCGCCAGGACGAACGTCGCGACCAGGCCGAACAGGCCCAGTACGGACGACAGCACGCGGTGTGACAGGAGCCCTCGCATGGTTCCCCCCTCCCGGCGCGACGGTGCGCCGGACCCACTGACGGGCAGCGGCGGCTGCTTTCCCGGGGGGCGGGGGAAGCTAACGAGGCGCCTTCACCACGGGATGCCAGGCCAGCGGCGTGGAGAGCACCATCGTGCTGGACGGCTGGCCGTACGGGGCGAGCCGGTCGATGACCTCCTCGAACTCGCCCATGTTGGTGGCGGCGACCTTGAGCATGCTGCAGGCGTCCCCGGTGATCCGGTGGATCTCCATGATCTCCGGCCAGCCGGCCACCTCGGGGTCGTTGAGGATGCAGCGCGCGCCGTAACAGGACATCCGGATCAGGGCGAGCACCGTGCGTCCGGCCCGGGTGAGGTCGACGTGGGCGTGGTAGCCGGTGATCACGCCGGACTCCTCCAGCCGCCGCACCCGTTCGGCCACCGCGGGCGGGGACAGGTGGACCCGGCGGGACAACTCGCTGTACGAGAGCCGGGCGTCGGCCTGGAGCTCACGCAGCAACGCCCAGTCCATGTCGTCCACGCGGGGACCTTCCTTCCGTAAAGGGAGCGACGCGAGATGGTTTCGGTTCGCGAGGTGAGAACACCATACCGCCGTTGAACAGGCATTCCATTCGGCCGCCCACCAGCGGGATCATGACGTCTACCCCGCGCACGGACGGAGAACGACTGTGGAACAGACGACGGCGGTGCGCCCGGTAACCCCCCAGGAACGGGCGGCTCGGGCGGCACGCAACGGCGGCGAGCCGACGCTGGAATTCGCCGAGCGCGTGCCGTACGACGCCTACGTACGGGCCAGCACCCTGCACCGGCTCCAGGAGCCGCTCAGCGACGACCCGGGCGAGATGTCCTTCCTGATGGTCAGCCAGATCATGGAGCTGTACTTCGGGCTGACCTGCCACGAGCTGCGGCACGCCAAGCGTGAGCTGCGCGAGGACCGGATCTGGGAGGCGCTGGCCCCGCTGCGCCGGGCCGCCCTGCACCTGGAGGGCCTCAACGCGGCCTGGCACGGCCTGCGCTGGATGAGCCCGGCCGACTTCAACCGCTTCCGCGACCGGCTCGGCGAGGGCTCCGGCTTCCAGTCCGCGATGTACCGGCAGCTGGAGTTCCTGCTCGGCCTGCGCGACCGGGCGCTGATCCGCCCGTTCCGCCGGCAGACCGACGTGTACGACGAGCTGACCGCCGCGCTGGCCACGCCGAGCCTCTGGGACGAGGTGGTGGCGCTGCTGGCCCGCAAGGGCTTCGACGTGCCGGCCGAGCTGCTGTCCCGGGACGTCAACGCCGAGCACGAGGCGCACCCGGCGATCGAGGCGGCCTGGGTCCGGATCTACGGCGACAGCGGCCCGGACAACCACCTGCGCCTGCTCGGCGACGCGCTGACCGAGATCGCCGAGGAGTTCGGCGACTGGCGCTGGAACCACGTCAAGGCCGTGCAGCGCACCATGGGCGCCAAGGTCGGCAGCGGCGGTTCCGCCGGACTGGCATGGTTGCAGCGCAGCATGGCCCGGGTGGTCTTCCCGGAGCTGTGGTCGGCCCGCACCGCGATGTGACGAGAGAGAACAGCATGCACACCCCCGAGAACGAAGCCCTCCGCCGCGACGCCGACGACCCCGGTCACCGGCACCTGTTCCACATCCCGCCGGCTGACGGCGGTCGCTACCCGGACACCGCGTACCTGGCCGGCAACTCGCTCGGCCTGCAGCCCCGCGCCACCCGGGACGAGCTCCTCGCCGACCTGGACGCCTGGCAGCGCCTGGGCGTGGAGGGGCACCTGGAGTCGGAGCGGCCCTGGCTGCCGTACCACGAGCTGCTGACCGCGCCGGCCGCCCGCCTGGTCGGCGCGCTGCCCGCGGAGACGGTGGTGATGAACTCCCTCACCGTCAACCTGCACCTGCTGATGGTGAGCTTCTACCGGCCGGCCGGCGAGCGCACCCGCATCGTGATCGAGGACAGCGCGTTCCCGTCAGACAGCTACGCGGTGCGCAGCCAGGCCCGCTTCCACGGCCTGGACCCAGACACCACTGTCGTCCGCCTCAAGCCGCGCCCCGGATCCGACACACTCGGCACGCAGGACGTGCTGGACTTCCTGGCCCGAGAGGGCCACACGGTGGCGCTGCTGATGCTCGGCGGCGTGAACTACCTGACCGGCGAGCTGATGGACATCCCCGCCATCACGGCCGCCGGGCGCGCCGCGGGCGCGGTGGTCGGCTGGGACCTGGCGCACGCCGCCGGCAACGTGCCGCTGGCGCTGCACGACTGGGACGTCGACTTCGCGGCCTGGTGCTCCTACAAGTACCTCAACTCCGGCCCGGGCGCGCTGGGCGGCGTCTTCGTCCACGAACGGCACCTCGGCGACCCGTCGATCCAGCGCTTCGAGGGCTGGTGGAGCACCGAGGCGGCCACCCGGTTCGAGATGACCCCGGTGTCCCGGCCGCCGGCCACCGTCGAGGCGTGGCAGATCTCCAACCCGCCGATCTTCGCGATGGGCCCGGTGCGTACCTCGCTGGAGCTGTTCGACTCCGTCGGCATGCCGGCGCTGCGCGAGCGCAGCCTGCGGCTCACCGCCTTCCTGGAGCAGCTGCTCGACGAGGTCACGCCGGGCCGCCCGCTGAGCGTGGTCACCCCGCGCGACCCGGCCCGGCGCGGCTGCCAGCTCTCGGTGCGGATCGGGGTGGGCAGCGCGAACGAGCTGACCAAGCGGCTGCGGCACGAGCACGGCGTCGTCGCCGACGCCCGGGAGCCGGACATCGTCCGGTTCGCCCCGGTGCCGCTCTACTCGACGTACCACGACTGCTGGCGGGTCGCCGAGGCGCTGGCGGCAACTGTTGAGAAGGAGGGCTCATGACCGAGCGCGACGAGATCGCTGTGGTCGGCGCCGGGCTGGCCGGCTGCCTGCTGGCCTGCTACCTGGCCCGGCGCGGCTACCCGGTGGCCCTCTACGAGCGGCGGCCCGACCCGCGTACCGGCACCGTCGAGCGGGGCCGCTCGATCAACCTGGCGCTGTCCGAGCGCGGCCTGGACGCGCTGCGCCGCATCGGCCTGGAGGACGAGGTGATGGCGGACGCGCTGCCGATGCGCGGCCGCATGATCCACCCGGTCGAGGGTGAGCCGGAGTTCCAGTCCTACAGCGGCACCGGCGACCTGGCGATCAACTCGATCAGCCGGGGCGCGCTGAACAACGCGCTGCTGGACGCCGCCGCCGCGCTGCCGAACGTGCGCGTCGCGTTCGACCACCGGCTGGTCGGCCTCGACCCGCTCGGCGGCGAGATGACGTTCGAGACCCCGCAGGGCAAGGTCACCGCCACCGCCTCGGTCATCCTCGGCGCCGACGGCGCCGGCTCCGCGGTGCGCGGGCAACTGCTCGCGTACGGGGGCCTGACCGAGAGCCTCGACTTCCTCGACTACGGCTACAAGGAGCTGACCATCCCGCCGCTGGGCGGGGAGTTCGCGCTCGACCCGGGCGCGCTGCACATCTGGCCGCGCGGCACCTCGATGATGATCGCGCTGCCGAACCCGGACCGCTCCTTCACCTGCACGCTGTTCTGGCCGACCCACGGCACGCGCAGCTTCGCGTCGCTGAGCAGCCCGGCCGCGATCGAGCGGTTCTTCGCCACCCACTACCCGGACCTGGTCCCGCTGGCCCCGAACCTGGTCGACGACTATCAGCACAACCCGATCGGCCTGCTCGGCACGGTGCGCTGCACGCCGTGGCAGGTGGCCGGGAAGGTCGGCCTGATCGGCGACGCCGCGCACGCCATCGTGCCGTTCTACGGCCAGGGCGCGAACTGCGCGTTCGAGGACGTGGTCGAGCTGGACCGCTGCCTCGACGAGTGCGACGACGAGTGGGCCGCCGCGCTGCCGCTGTTCCAGCACCGCCGCCAGGACAACGCGGAGGCGATCGCCCGGATGGCGCTGGCGAACTTCGTGGAGATGCGGGACAAGGTCGCCTCGCCGGTGTTCCGGACCCGCAAGCAGGTCGAGCACGCGCTGGAGCGCGCGCTGCCCGGCCGCTACGTCTCCCAGTACGAGCTGGTCTCCTTCTCCACCACCCCGTACGCGCAGGTGCGCCGCCGGGTGCGCGCGCAGTACGCGGTCGTCGGCGCGGTGGCGGCCGGCGCGGTGGCGCTGCTCGCCGGTGGGGTCCGCGCGGCGCTGGGGCGGCGGCGATGACGCTCTGGGATCCCCGGCTGATGGCCGGGCACGCGCCGGACGGCCCCGGCCTGCTGCGCAACTTCGTCGGCGGCGAGTTCGTCGACGCCGGCGCCCGGTTCACCAAGCGCAGCCCGGTCACCGGCGAGCCGGTGTTCGAGGTGGTCGAGGCGTCCCAGTCCACGGTGGACGACGCGGTGGCCGCCGCCCGGGCGGCGCTGCGCGGCCCGTGGGGCCGGATGGGGGAGCGGGAACGCGCCGAGGTGCTGCGCCGGGTCGCCGACGAGCTGGAGCGGCGCTTCGACGACCTGGTGGCCGCCGAGGTGGCGGACACCGGCAAGGCCATCTCGCAGGCCCGGACGCTCGACATCCCGCGCGGCGCGGCGAACTTCCGCGCGTTCGCCGAGATCGTCGCGACCGCGCCCACCGAGTCGTTCACCACTGTCACCCCGACGGGTGGCCGGGCGCTGAACTACGCGGTCCGCAAGCCGGTCGGCGTGGTCGCGGTGATCGTGCCGTGGAACCTGCCGCTGCTGCTGCTCACCTGGAAGGTCGCGCCGGCCCTGGCCTGCGGCAACGCCGTGGTGGTCAAACCCAGCGAGGAGACCCCGGCCTCCGCCACGCTGCTGGCCGAGGTGATGGCCGCGGCGGGCGTGCCGGACGGCGTGTTCAACCTGGTGCACGGCTTCGGCCCGGGCTCGGCCGGCGAGCACCTGACCCGCCACCCGGGCGTGGACGCGATCACGTTCACCGGCGAGTCGGCCACCGGCAGCGCGATCATGCGCGCCGCCGCCGACGGGGTGAAGGCGGTCAGCTTCGAGCTCGGCGGCAAGAACGCCGGCCTGGTGTTCGCCGACGCCGACCTGGACGCGGCGGTGGCCGGCTCGGTGCGGTCCAGTTTCACAAACGGCGGCCAGGTGTGCCTGTGTACCGAGCGCATCTACGTGCAGCGGCCGGTGTTCGAGGAGTTCACCGCGCGGCTGGCCAAGCGCGCCGACGAGCTGGCGTACGGCTGGCCGGACGACGAGGCGACGGCGAACATGCCGCTGATCTCGCACGGGCACCGGGACAAGGTGCTCGGCCACTACGCGCTGGCCCGCACCGAGGGCGCCGAGGTCCGCGCGGGCGGCGGCACGCCGCGCTTCGGCGACGGCCGCGACGGCGGGGCGTACGTGCAGCCGACAGTGCTCACCGGCCTCGGCGCGGACGCCCGCACCAACCAGGAGGAAATCTTCGGCCCGGTGGTGCACGTCGCGCCGTTCGACGACGAGGACGAGGCGTTCGCGCTGGCCAACGGCACCGACTACGGCCTGGCCGCGACGGTGTGGACGCGGGACGTGGGCCGGGCGCACCGGGCCGGCGCCCGGCTCGACGCCGGCATCGTCTGGGTGAACACCTGGTTCCTGCGCGACCTGCGCACCCCGTTCGGCGGGGTGAAGGCGTCGGGTGTGGGCCGCGAGGGCGGCGTGCACTCGCTCGACTTCTATTCCGAACTGACAAACGTCTGTGTGGACCTGTCATGAGCGCGCGTGGTGGGCAGAATGGCCGGAATCCCCAGCGACGTAAGCGAGGAACCGCCATGACCGTGGACATCGAGGCCGCCAACCGGGAACTCGCGGTGGCCCGGCAGGAGGGCAAACCCTGCCCGCCGCTGCGCGGCCGGCTGCTGCCCGAGGGCGACGTCGAGGCCGCGTACCAGGTGCAGCAGGTCTACACCCGGCAACGGCTGGGCAAGGGGCACCGCCGCGTCGGCGCGAAGATCGGCCTGACGTCGCGAACCGTGCAGGAGAGCTTCGGCGTCTTCCAGCCCGACTTCGGGGTGCTCTTCGACGACATGGCCGTCGGCGACGGCGTCGAGGTGCCGATCGACCGGCTGCTCCAGCCGCGGGTGGAGGCGGAGATCGCCTTCGTGCTCGGCGCGGACCTGCCGGACGAGCGGGTCACCACTGTCGACCTGATCCGGGCGGTGGACCACGTGCTGCCGGCCATCGAGATCGTCGACTCGCGGGTCGCCGACTGGGACATCTCCATCGTGGACACGGTGGCGGACAACGCCTCCAGCGGGCTGTTCGTGCTCGGCACCGCGCCCCGGCGGCTCGCCGACGTGGACCTGCGGTTGTGCGGCATGGTGCTGGAGCACGCCGGTGAGCCGGTCTCGGTCGGCGCGGGCGCGGCCTGCCTCGGCAACCCGCTGCACGCGCTGCAGTGGCTGGCCGCGACCATGGCCCGGGCGGGCGATCCGCTCAAGGCCGGTGACGTGGTGCTCTCCGGCGCGCTCGGCCCGATGGTGCCGGTCACGCCCGGCGCCGCGTACGAGGCGCGCATCTCCGGGCTCGGCTCGGTGCGTACCTGTTTCTCGCGGGAGGGAAGCTCATGAGCGGCGTCGGAGTGGCGGTGCTCGGGTCGGGCAACATCGGCACCGACCTGATGATCAAGGTGCTGCGGCTCAGTGAGAGCCTGCGCATGGTGGCGATGGCCGGCATCGACCCGGCCTCGGACGGTCTGGCCCGGGCCCGCCGGCTCGGCGTGACCACCACCGCCGAGGGCGTCGACGGCCTGGTCGCGCTGCCCGAGTTCGCCGACGTCCAGCTCGTCTTCGACGCCACCTCGGCCGGCGCGCACAAGCGGCACGACGAGGTGCTGCGGGCACACGGGCGCACGGTCGTCGACCTGACCCCGGCCGCGATCGGCCCGTACGTGGTGCCGCCGGTGAACCTCGACGAGCACCTGGGCGAGCCCAACGTCAACATGGTGACCTGCGGCGGGCAGGCGACGGTGCCGATCGTGCACGCGGTCGGCCGGGTCACCCCGGTCGCGTACGGCGAGATCGTCGCCTCGATCGCCTCGAAGTCGGCCGGTCCGGGCACCCGGGCCAACATCGACGAGTTCACCGAGACCACCGCCCGGGCGATCGAGGTGGTCGGCGGCGCCGAGCGCGGCAAGGCCATCATCGTGCTGAACCCGGCCGACCCGCCGCTGCTGATGCGCGACACGGTCTACTGCCTGTGCCCGGACGCCGACGCCGACCGGGTGAAGATCGCCGCCTCGGTGGCCGACATGGTCAAGGCCGTGCAGGAGTACGTGCCCGGCTACCGGCTCAAGCAGGACGTGCAGTTCGACGCGGTCGACACGTACGCGCCGGTGCTCGGCCGGCACTTCACCGGCCTGCAGGTGTCGGTGTTCCTGGAGGTCTCCGGTGCCGGGCACTACCTGCCCGCGTACGCCGGGAACCTCGACATCATGACGTCGGCCGCGCTGCGCACCGCGGAGCGGCTGGTGGCGCTGCGTTCCCCGGAGGGGGCACCCCGATGACCGACCTGTACATCCAGGACGTGACGCTGCGCGACGGCATGCACGCCATCGGGCACCGCTACACGGTCGACCAGGTGCGTACCATCGCCGCCGCGCTCGACGCGGCGGGTGTGGCCGCTGTCGAGGTGGCGCACGGCGACGGCCTGGCCGGTTCCAGCGTCAACTACGGGCACGGCGCCGCCGCCGACGCGGACTGGATCGCCGCTGCCGCCGAGGTGCTGACCACCGCGCGGCTGACCACGCTGCTGCTGCCCGGCATCGGCACCATCGCCGACCTGAAGGCGGCGAAGGCGCTCGGCGTGACAAGCGTCCGGATCGCCACGCACTGCACCGAGGCGGACATCTCCGCCCAGCACATCGCCTGGGCCCGCGAGAACGACATGGACGTCTCCGGGTTCCTGATGATGTCGCACCTCAACGACCCGGCCGGGCTGGCCGCGCAGGCCAAGCTGATGGAGTCGTACGGCGCGCACTGCGTCTACGTCACCGACTCCGGCGGGCGGCTGCTGATGTCCGACGTGGCGCAGCGCGTCGACGCGTACCGGCAGGTGCTGGAGCCGGAGACGCAGATCGGCATCCACGCGCACCACAACCTGTCCCTGGGTGTGGCGAACAGCGTGCTGGCGGTCGAGCACGGCCGGATCCTCGGCGACGGCCCGCTGGGTTCGCCGTCCGGGCGGACCGTCCGGGTGGACGCGTCGCTGGCCGGCATGGGCGCGGGCGCGGGCAACGCGCCGCTGGAGGTCTTCGTCGCGGTCGCCGAGCTGCACGGCTGGAAGCACGGCTGTGACGTGTTCGCGCTGATGGACGCCGCCGACGACCTGGTCCGCCCGTTGCAGGACCGGCCGGTCCAGGTGGACCGGGAGACGCTCTCCCTGGGGTACGCGGGCGTCTACTCCAGCTTCCTGCGGCACGCCGAGCGGGCCTCGGCCAAGTACGGCGTGGACGTCCGCTCGATCCTGGTCGAGCTGGGCCGTCGCCGGATGGTCGGCGGCCAGGAGGACATGATCGTGGACGTGGCACTGGACCTGGCCGGTAAGGAGGCCGTGAGCGCGAGGAGTGAGCCGGGTTTGCGAGCCCCGCAGTCGCGAACGAAAGGTGGCACAGCATGATCGGGCCGGACATCGCCGGCATCGCGGAGAAGCTGGGCGCGGCGGCCGACACCGCCACCGCGATCCCGCAGCTCGCCGCCGAGACCGGCCTCGACGTCGACGCCGCGTACTCGGTGCAGACCGCGCTGGTGAAGCGCCGCCTCGACCGGGGCGAGCGGCTGGTCGGCCTGAAGATGGGCCTGACCAGCAAGGCGAAGATGGCGCAGGTCGGCGTGGACGAGGTGATCTGGGGCCGGCTGACCGACGTGATGCGGGTGCCCGACGGCGGCGCCGTCGACGTCGGTGACTTCATCCACCCGCGCGTCGAGCCGGAGGTGGCGTTCCTGCTGGACCGGCTGCCCGACCCGGGCGAACCGGTCGGCTCGTTCACCCGGGCGGTACGCGCTGTCGCCCCGGCGATCGAGCTGATCGACTCCCGGTACGCGAACTTCACCTTCTCCCTGCCGGACGTGGTCGCCGACAACACCTCGGCCGCCGCGTTCGTGGTCGGGCCGTGGTCGCCGGTGCCGGACGGGCTGGACAACCTCGGCGTGCTGCTGGAGATCGACGGGCGGGTGGCGCAGGTCGGCTCGACCGCGGCCATCCTCGGCGACCCGCGCCGCGCGCTGGACGAGGGCCTGCGGCTGGCCGGCCGGCACGGCGTCCGGCTGCGCAAGGGCTGGGTGTTCCTGGCCGGCGCGGCCACCGCCGCGGTGCCGCTGCGCCCCGGGGCGCACGTCCGCGCCACAGTGGAGAAGCTGGGTTCCGCCTCCCTGAAGGCCCTCTCGTGAGCGCGAGGAGTGAGCCGGGTTTGCGAGCCCCGCAGTCGCGAACGGAAAGCGGCCCGGCGACCGCCCGCGTGGTGGCCGGGAAGGCCGTGCCGCGGGGCGCGTTCCCGCACGTCAAGGTGGCCGGCGGATTCGTCTACGTGTCCGGTACGTCGTCGCGCCGGCCGGACAACACGTTCGCCGGGGTGTCGGTGGACGAGCTCGGCACCACCGACCTGGACATCCGGGAGCAGACCCGGGCCGTGATCGAGAACATCCGGGACCTGCTGCGCTCGGTCGGCGCCGACCTCGGCGACCTGGTGCAGGTCACCAGCTACCTGGTCAACATGAACGACTTCGGTGGCTACAACCAGGTGTGGGCCGAGTTCTTCGACGCCACCGGCCCGACCCGGACCACAGTCGCCGTGCACCAGCTTCCGCACCCGCATCTGCTGATCGAGATGCAGGCCGTCGCCCTTCTTCCGTCGGGAGGTTCCCATGAGTGAGATCGCCGAGCCGTTCAGCTTCTCCGGCTGGATCGGCGACAACCAGCACCTGCTCAAGCCCCCGGTGGGCAACAAGGAGATGCTGCCCGGCAGCGACGACTTCATCGTCATGGTGGTGGGCGGCCCGAACCAGCGCACGGACTTCCACGTCGACCCGTACGAGGAGTTCTTCTACCAGGTCAAGGGCAACATGCACGTCAACCTGATGCTGCCCGAGGGGCCGCGTACGGTGCACGTGCGCGAGGGCCAGATGTGGATGCTGCCGCGCAACACCCCGCACTCGCCGCAGCGTCCCGAGGCCGGCTCGATCGGCATGGTGATCGAGCGGGTCCGCGAGGAGGGCACGCTGGAGAAGTTCCAGTGGTACTGCGCCGAGTGCCACCACAAGGTGCACGAGGTGGAGTTGCAGGTCCGCGACATCGCAGCCGACCTGCCCCCGGTCTTCGCCGCGTTCTACGCCGACGAGAAGGCCCGCACCTGCGACAACTGCGGCGCGCTGCACCCGGGCAAGGGCTGACGCCGGTGTCGATGCCGGTCGTGGACGTGCACACGCACGTCGTACCGAAGGGGTGGCCGGACCTCGCCGCGGCGTGCGGCGGGGCCGGCTGGCCCTGGCTGCGGGTGGACTCCGAGCGCGCCGCCATGATCATGGTGGGGGAGACGGAGTTCCGCCCGATCGGCGCGCAGTGCTGGGACGCGCCGACCCGGCTCGCCGACATGGCCGCCGACGGCGTGGACGTGCAGGTCGTCTCGCCCACCCCGGTCTTCTTCAGCTACGACCGCCCGGCCGACCAGGCGGTCAAGGTGGCCCGGATCTTCAACGACCTCACGCTGGAGGTCACCGCGGCCGGCGGCGACCGGCTGGTGCCGTTCTGCCAGGTGCCGTTGCAGGACGCGGACGCGGCCTGCGCCGAGCTGGACCGCTGCCTGGCGGCCGGGCACGCCGGGGTGGAGATCGGCAACCACGTCGGCGACCGGGACCTGGACGACGCGGGCATCGTGCAGTTCCTCACCCACTGCGCCGAGGTCGGCGCGCCGGTCTTCGTGCACCCGTGGGACATGCCCGGCGGCCCCCGCCTGGACCGGTGGATGGCCCGGTGGCTGACCGGGATGCCGGCCGAGACGCACCTGTCGGTGCTGGCGCTGATCCTCGGCGGCGTGTTCGACCGGGTTCCGGAGACGCTGCGGATCTGCTTCGCGCACGGTGGCGGCAGCTTCCCGTTCTGGCTGGGCCGCGCCGACAACGCCTGGCACCGCCGCGGCGACCTGGTACGCGGCGCGTCGAGCGCGCCGCCCAGCTCGTACGTGGACCGGTTCCACGTCGACTCGGTGGTCTTCGAGCCGGCCGCGCTGCGGCTGCTCGTGGACACCATGGGCGCCGAGCGGGTGCTGCTCGGCAGCGACTACCCGTACCCGCTGGGGGAGCGGCCGGTGGGCCAGGTGGTGCACCGGGCGGACTTCCTCACCGACGATCAGCGGGCCGCGCTGCTCGGCGGCAACGCGCTGCGGTTCCTCGGCCGCTGAGACCGGCCCGGGTGCGTCCGTCGTCGCCCTAGAGTCGACGGACGCACCCGGCGCTGCGCAGGACCCGCCGGACGTGTCGCCCGGCCTCCCGGCCGCCGGACCGGCAGGATGGACGGCATGGCCGAGCCGCACGACCTGACCGCGCTGGAACAGGCCGCCGCGATCCGCCGGGGCGAGCTGTCCAGCCTGGAACTGGTCGAGCACCACCTGCGCCGGGTCGAGGCGCTCGGCGACACCGTCGGCGCGTTCGTCACCGTCACCGCCGAACACGCGCGGGCGGCGGCCCGGGCGGCCGACGCGGTCCCGGCGGCGGACCGGCATCCCCTGCACGGCGTGCCGACCGCGATCAAGGACCTGACCCTCACCGCCAGGGTACGCACCACCTTCGGCTCGGCCGCCTTCGCCGACTTCGTCCCGCCGGTCGACGCCGACGTGGTCCGCCTCATGACCGACGCCGGCCTGGTCAGCGTCGGCAAGACCACCACCTCCGAGCTGGGCTGCTCGCTGTACTCCGAGGGGCTGGTGGCGCCGCCGGCCCGCAACCCGTG
Organism: Micromonospora sp. LHW51205; assembly: GCF_003315815.1. Taxonomy (NCBI): domain Bacteria; kingdom Bacillati; phylum Actinomycetota; class Actinomycetes; order Micromonosporales; family Micromonosporaceae; genus Micromonospora; species Micromonospora sp. LHW51205. The sequence goes on from NZ_QMEZ01000014.1 coordinate 52,681, forward strand.
GGACCTCGCGGGCACAGCGGGCGGGTCCAGCGGCGGGGCGGCCGCAGCGGTGGCCGCCGGACTGGTGCCGGTGGCCCAGGGCTCCGACGGCGGCGGCTCGCTGCGCATCCCGGCCGCGCTCTGCGGCCTGATCGGCTACAAACCCAGCCGGGGCATGGTCTCCGGCGGGCCACTCGGCTTCGGCGGCTTCGGGCTGCCGGTGAACGGGCCGATCGGCCGCACCGTCGCCGACGTGGCCGCGCTGCTCGACGTGCTGGCGCGACCCGTGCCCGGCGAGCCGTACCTGCCGCCGGCCGCGCCCGCCGGCGGCTACCTCGGCGTCGCCCGCTCCGCCCGCGCCACCGGCCCCGGCCGGCTGCGCGTCGGCCGCTTCACCACGCCGATGCTCGCCGACGAGCCGGTCCACCCCGACTGCGTCGACGCCGTCGACCGGGCCGCCGCGCTGCTCACCGACGCCGGGCACGAGGTGGTCGACGTCCCCGCGCCGCTCGGCCCCGAGGCGTGGCCGCTGTTCGAGACCCTCTGGTACGCGCTGGCGGTCACACCGGTCCCGCCCGACCGGGAAGGCGAGCTGCTGCCGCTGACCCGGTACCTGCGGGAGCGCGGCGCGGCCCTCGGCGTCCCCACGCTGATGGCCGCGCTCGGCGAGCTGCAGGCGCAGGTACGCCTCGGCGTACGCCGTACCGCCGGTTGTGACCTGCTGCTCTGCCCGACGCTCGCGGCCCCGCGGATGCCGGTCGGCGCGCTCGCCGCCCTCGAACCGGCAGAGGATTTCGACAGGCAGCGGCGCTTCTCGCCGTACTGCGCGGTCTTCAACGTCACCGGCGATCCGTCCGTTTCCCTGCCGGTCGGATGCACCCCCGACGGCCTGCCGGTCGGGGTGCTGCTCACCGGCCGGTACGGCGACGACGCGACATTGGTCGCCACTGCCGCGCAGCTTGAGCACTCGAGTGGCGGATGGGATCAGCACCCCGCAATCTGGCTGGCCACCGACTCCGCTAACGTGAACATCACAAGTGAGGTGCGGCGCGGCCGGTCCTGACCGGTCACCCGACCCGAATCATTCCTGGTCTCTCTTTCCGCCTGGGGGCGTTGGGATTGTCTGTTACCGAGACGTTGGTGGTCTTCGTCGGCATCCCGGCCGCCGCGGTGCTGCTGATCGCCGGCCTGGCGGCCGTCGGGGGCAGCCGTGGCAACGGTGGCGGCGCCAAGCGCTACCGGCCGGGCCGGCCCTTCGACTTCACTCCGGTCTGGTTCCTGAGCCGTCCGGAGCAGCTGGCCGACTCGGCCGGCACGGCGCTGTCCGCCGGAGCGCAGGCGCCGGCGTTGACCAGCCGCAAGCAGGAGCAGGCCGGCCGGGAGGCGCCGGCCGGTGGAACCGGAGGCGCAAGTGACCGTTGGTGAAGCGCGGCCCACGACGGGGACGGACACTCCGCCCGACGTGCTGGACGGACCGTTCTCGACCCGTCAGCTGCTCCGCATCGACGAGGCGCTGCGCCTCGCCGACCAGGGCACCGGCCTGGTCTTCTCGGTCTACGTCGGCGGGCTGGACGAGCCGATCCGGGAGCACGCCGAGCGGCTGCACCGCCAGCTCGCCGAGCCCGACCGCTCGGTGCTGATCGCGGTGTCGCCCAACCAGCGGCAGCTGGAGGTCGTCACCGGCCGGTACGCGCGCAAGCGCATCCCGGACACGTACGCGAAGCTGGCCGCGCTCTCCATGGTGGCCGCCTTCGGTGGCGGCGACCTGGCCGGCGGCATCATCCAGGGCCTCGACCAGCTCGCCAGCCACGCCGGCAAGGGCTGACCCGCCCCGCACACGACGAAGCCCGGCCGCGCACCGCGCGGGCCGGGCTTTCTCGTCGTCTCAGCGGGGCCAGGCAGAAGGATCCAGGCGCATGGGCCACGGCTCGTCGAGCTGGGCGGCGTCATCCGGCCCGACCGTACCCATCAGGTTGTAGTGGACACCCTTGACCAGTTGGTAGCGGTAGATCACCGGGCCGAAGTCGCCTCGCTCCACCCGCCAGTAGTGCGGGATGCCGGCCTCGGCATAGAGCGGAGGCTTGATCAGCCGGTCATACCGGCGGCTGCTGGATGACTCGATCTCGACGACGAGCGCGACATCCGAGGGGTGCGTCCACAAGCCGTCCGGGGGAGCGCTCGGCCTCAGCACGGAGATGTCCGGAATGAGATTGGCGACAGGTGCCCGGAGTCCGGCCTCCCGAATGACCCACCAACCGGTCGGCGCAGTGGCCTGGAGCGCCGATCGGATCTCGTCGGCCAGAAGTTGGTGCCCGTACCCGGGGGGTGGGGTCACGTGCAGGCTCCCGTCGATGATCTCGTAGCGGCTTCCGTCCTCGGGGAGGTCGGACAGGTCCTGCTCCTGCCACGGCCGCTCCGGCGGGCGCCACTCGTGGGTCGGTTGTGCCATCACGTCCACCTCCTCCGCACACGATAACGGCCGGGGGTCGGCGCGGGCTCCCACCCACGCCGGCCCCCGGCCGCCGCGCCCCTGCTTTCAGGCGCTGCGGGCGTCCCGCTCGCGGGCCCTCAGCGCGCGGACCACACCGTCGCGACCCTCCGCCACCAGCCGTCGCAGCGACGCCGGCCGCCCGTCCTGGGCCAGCCACGCGTCGGTGGCCGCGACCGTGTCCTCCTCGACCAGGTGCGCCGGGTAGGCGAGCTGGACGAACTCCTGCGCCGGCTCGCTGTCACGCTGCGCCCACACCTGGTCCACCGTGGCGAAGTACCGCTCCCGGTACGGCGCGGTCAGCTCGACCTGCGCCGCGTGGGTGAAGCCCTGCAGCAGCGCCCGGTTGCGCCAGTTGGGCAGCGCGTCCGGGCCGGTGAGCAGCGCCCACACCGCCGCCTTGTTCTCCTCGGTCGGCACCAGCGCGTACGCGTACGCGGCCTCCCGCTCGCCGCTGGCGGTACGGTCGGCGGCCAGTTCCGCGTCCACGTCGGCGGCACCGGCCGCGCCGTTGGCCACGAGCGACTGCAGCACGGTCCAGCGCAGCTCGGTGTCGACGGTCAGCCCCTCCGGCACCCCGTTGCCGTCCAGCCAGCCGCGCAGCGTCGCCAGGTCCTCGCCGGAGCGGGCCGACGAGGCGTACGCGCGGGCCCAGGCGAGCTGGAAACCGCTGCCCGGCTCGGCGGCGGCCAGCGCGGTCCGGGCGGTACGGGCCAGGTCCGCCCAGCCGGTCGGCGCCCATTCCGGGTCGGCGTAGAAGGTGAGCGCGGTGTTCGCCTGCCGCAGCGTGGCCGTGACCAGGTTGATGTCCGTCTCGGCGGTCAGCCCGGCCAGCACCAGCGCCACGTAGTCGCGGGCCGACAGCTCGGCATCACGGGTCATGTCCCAGGCGGCCGTCCAGCACAGCGCCCGGGCCAGCGACGAGTCGAAGCCGGCGATGTGCTGCACCACGGTGGCCATCGACCGCTCGTCCAGCCGCAGCTTGGCGTACGTGAGGTCCTCGTCGTTGAGCAGCAGCACGTCCGCGGCGGGCTTGCCGTGCAGCTCGGACAGCTCGGTCAGCTCGCCGGTCACGTCCGTCTCGATCAGCTCCCGGCGCACCAGCCGGCCGTCGGTCAGGTCGTACAGGCCCACGCCGATGCGGTGGGTACGCAGCGTCGGGTAGCCCGACGGCGCCTCCTGCCGGACCACCACCCGCTCGTACGTGCCGTCGGCGCCGATGGTCACCTCCGGGCGCAACGTGTTGACCTGCGCGGTCTCCAGCCACTGGGCGGCGAACTTGCGCAGCTCCCGGCCCGAGGCCGTCTCCAGCTCGGACAGCAGGTCGTCGAAGGTGGCGTTGCCCCAGGCGTACTTGCCGAAGTAGGCGCGCAGGCCGGCCAGGAACGGCTCCTCGCCCACGTACGCGACGAGCTGCTTGAGCACGCTCGCGCCCTTGGCGTACGTGATGCCGTCGAAGTTGACCTCGACCGCCTCCAGGTCCGGCATCTCGCAGTAGACCGGGTGGGTGGAGGAGAGCTGGTCCTGCCGGTAACCCCAGTTCTTGCGGATCGACAGGAACGTGGTCCAGGCGTCGGTGAACCGGGTGGCGTGCGTGTTGCACCAGTGGCTGGCCCACTCGGCGAACGATTCGTTCAGCCACAGGTCGTTCCACCAGCGCATGGTGACCAGGTCACCGAACCACATGTGCGCCAGCTCGTGCAGGATCGTGTTGGCGCGCTGCTCGTACTCGAAGTCGGTGACCTGCGAGCGGAAGATGTAGTGCGACTCGGCGTGCGTGACGCAGCCGAAGTTCTCCATCGCGCCGGCGTTGAAGTCCGGCACCCAGAGCTGGTCGTACTTGGGCAGCGGGTAACGCACGCCGAACTTCTCCTGGAAGAAGTCGAAGCCCTGCGTGGTGATCAGGTGCAGGTCGTCGGCGTCCATGTGCGGGGCCATGCTGGCCCGGCAGAAGTAGCCCATGTCGATGCCGTCGTGGCTGCGGCGCACCTCGTGGTACGGCCCGGCGCAGAGCGCGGTGATGTAGGTGCTCATCCGCTCCGAGAGCGCGAAGTGCACGGTCTTCAGCCCCTCACCGGCCGCCTCCTCGCGGGCCACCGGCATGTTCGACACGACCCGCCAGTGGTCCGGCACCGTGGCGTGCCAGGTGTAGACGCTCTTCAGGTCGGGCTGGTCGAAGCAGGCGTAGACCTTCTGCGCGTCGGCGGTCTCGAACTGGCTGTACAGGTAGGTCTCGCCGTCCACCGGGTCGACGGTGCGGTGCAGGCCCTGCCCGCTGTTCGAGTAGCCGAAGTCGGCGTCGACCACGAGCACGTTCTCGGCGGCCAGGCCGGTCAGCGTGAGGCCCTTCTCGGCGGACCAGCCGGACAGGTCGACCGGCTCGCCGTTGAGCGTGGCGGAACGCACCGACTCGGCGGCCGCCTCGATGAAGGTGGTGGCCCCCGGCTCGGCGCAGCGGAACCGGACCTCGGTCACCGAGCGGAACGTGCGACCGGTGGGCTGCACCGCGGTCGACAGGTCAAGGCTGATGTCGTACCCGGTCACCTCGAGCAGGCGGGCCCGCTCGGTCGCCTCGACCTGGGTCAGGTTGCGCACTCCCGGCACTGTTCGTCTCCATCCCACTCGTCTCGCCGCGCCCCGCGGCACCGGTCTTTCCCGGCCCGCTCGTGACGGCCCGCTGAGAACCGAGTCTTCCATGCACGGACCGCTCCCGGTGGTCGAGGTCACGCTCTCATTCCGGTACCGGTCGATACGGCCGTGGGTGGAGGATCGGGAGTGACCGCGCCGGATCCCCGGCGCGACGTTGTCGTGAAGGGATGACACCGTGACCGAACGTGTCACCGCGGACATGTGGTTCGACCCGCTGTGCCCGTGGGCCTGGATCACCTCCCGCTGGCTGCTCGAGGTCGAGCAGGTCCGGGACGTGGACATCCGGTTCCATGTGATGAGCCTGTCCGTGCTCAACGAGGGCCGGGACCTGCCGGAGGAGTACCAGGACCTGATGGTCAAGGGCTGGGGTCCGGTGCGGGTGTGCATCGCCGTCGAGCAGGCGCACGGCGCCGAGACGCTGGCGAAGCTCTACACCGCGATGGGCACCCGGATCCACCTCGGCAAGGAGGAACTGGGCCGCGACATGCTGGTCGGCGCGCTCACCGACGTCGGTCTGGACCCGGCGCTCGCCGACGCCGCCGAGTCCACCCAGTACGACGACGCGCTGCGGGCCAGCCACGAGGCGGGCATGCGGCCGGTCGGCACCGAGGTGGGCACGCCGGTGATCCACGCGCCCGGCCCGGACGGCGGGCAGGTCGCCTTCTTCGGCCCGGTGATCACCCCGGCGCCCAAGGGCGAGGCGGCCGGCCGGCTCTGGGACGGCGTGCTGCTGGTCTCCGCCACCCCCGGGTTCTACGAGCTCAAGCGCACCCGCGAGCAGGGCCCCATCTTCGACTGAGGGGTAAGGAAGGGCCCCTTCTTAACGCCTCCGGTAGCGGAAGGGCCCCTTGTTAACACCCGCAGCGCGCCCCGAGCCCCGCACCCGCCCGTCACCGGGCCGGTGCGGGGCTCGTTTCACCGGATGTCCCAGCCGACGGCCCACGCGGGGCCGCACCACGGCAGCTCCTGGAGGCGTTCCCATGGCTAAGCACCGCCGCATGTCCGACGACGCGCCGCAGCCGGCGACCGAGGACTCCGGTGCGACGTACTGGTCGGTGACCGAGAGCGCCTGGCCGGCCGGCCCGGCCGAGGTGGCCGACCTGCTGGCCCCGCCGATCGTGGTCGGCGTGGCCCGGGTGGTGGCCACGTCGCGGATGACGCCGCCGGCCGAGACCGTCCGGCCCGGGCGGGCGCCGTCGCGTACCGGCGCCGCCGCGGGCGCGACGACGGTACGCCTCAACGCCGGCTCCCGCCCCGCCGCCCCGGCTCGCCGTCCGGTTCCGGGCCGGCACCGTAACCCCACCGCCTGAGCCGCCCTCCCGGTGTTAAGAAGGGGCCCTTCCTCTACCGGAGGCGTTAACAGGGGGCCCTTCCTTTCACCTGGTGGTAAGGGGGTGAGTCCGGCGGCGGGGGCGATCGGGGCCCGGGTAGCGTCAGCGGACATGACGGTCGTGCATCCGATCAACCGGGCCTGGATCACCACTGGCGGCACCGGCGCGCAGAACTACGACGAGTTCGCCGACGACGCGGAGATCACCTCCATCGTCGAGGCGAATCCGCACAGCGCGCTGGGCATCGAGATGCCCCACCGGGCGCCGGGCAGCCTCGGGAAGTCCTTCCTCGACGCGCTGCCGGACGCGGTGGCGCGCCTGGCCGAGGCGAAGGCGGACGGCAGCTACACGCCGGCCGAGCAGGTGGTGGTGCTCTACCGGATCAGCGCGCCGGGCGAGGAGAGCGCGTACGGGCTGTGGGCGATGGTCGACACCGACCAGATCTCCACCCGCGCCGACGAGCCGGGCCTGGTGATCCGCAACGAGGACGTGTTCATCGCCAAGGTGCGCGAGCGCGTCGCGCTGGCCGAGGCGCTCGGTCACCTGCTCTCGCCCGTACTCCTGCTCCAGACCGGTAGGGGCGACGAGCTGCACGCCGCGCTCGCGGCGGCGACCGAGGCGGCCGGGGCCCCCGCCGCGACCGACGTCGACCAGTCCGGTCGCACGCACGCCATCTGGCTGCTCGGCCCGGGTGCCACGCAGGACGAGCTGACCGCGCTCGCCGGCGGCGGGGAGCTGGTGGTCGCGGACGGCAACCACCGCAGCCTGGCCGCGCAGACCGGCGGGTTCCCGCGCTTCCTGGCGGTGGTCACCACGCCCGCGTCGGTCGCGATCCAGCCCTACAACCGGCTGGTCAGCGAGCTGACCACCACGCCGGAGGAGCTGCTCGACCGGCTGCGCGCGGCGGGCGCGGAGATCACCCCGGTGGACGGGCCGGTCGACGTGCCGGCCACCGGCGGCGTCGTGCGCCTCTACCTCGGCGGCCGGGGGTACGCGGTGACGCTGCCGCACGTCGGCGCGGGCCGGCTGGAGAACCTCGACCACGCGCTCGTCGAGCGTCTGCTGCTGCGCGACGCGTTGGGCCTCGACCCGGGCGACAAGCGGATCACGTACGTGGGCGGCGACTATCCGGCAAGCTGGCTCGTCGGTGAGGTCGACGCCGGCCGGGCCGAGCTGGCGGTGCTCGTCGCGCCGGTGACCGTCGACGACTTCGTCGCGGTGAACCTGGCCCGGGAGAAGATGCCCCGCAAGAGCACCTGGTTCACCCCGAAGGCGCGGGCCGGCCTGGTCGTGGCCGAGCTGCCGCACTGACCGTGTGACGTACCGCCTCCGGGTCGCCGCCGGTTCGCCGGCCCGGAGGCGGGCCTGTCAGACTGCGCGGTATGCGCGTCTACCTGGGATCCGACCACGCCGGTTTCGAGTTGAAGGTGCACCTCGCCAACCACCTGGCCAAGCAGGGCTACGAGGTGGTGGACGTGGGTCCGCACGCCTTCGACCCGGACGACGACTACCCGGCGTTCTGCCTGCACACCGGCGACCGGGTGGTCGGTGACCCGGGCAGCCTCGGCGTGGTCATCGGCGGCTCCGGCAACGGCGAGCAGATCGCCGCGAACAAGGTCGCCGGCGTCCGGGCGGCGCTGGCCTGGAACGTGGAGACCGCCCAGCTGGCCCGCGAGCACAACGACGCCAACGTCGTCGCGATCGGCGCCCGGCAGCACACGCTGGACGAGGCGACCGCGCTGGTCGAGGCGTTCCTGACCACGCCGTTCTCCGGCAACCCCCGGCACAGCCGGCGCATCGAGCAGGTGGCCGCCTACGAGCAGAGCCGCAAGCTGCCCGAGCTGCCCGCCTGACCGGACGCCGCCGGGCTCACCGCCCGTTGCGGGGCAGCTCCTCGCGGGGCACCCAGTTGCGCCGGATCAGCACCACCCGCTCCTCCGCCGCGGCGAGATCGTCGTCGGTGGGGCGGGCGGCGTCCCGTGCCCGCAGCGCGGCGGTGACGCTCACCTGCGACGAGCCGGAGCCGACCAGCCCGCGCAGCCCGCGCTCGCCCTCCTCGGCGGTCGGGGCGGCGCGGCGTCCGCGCGGCTCCGGCTCGCCCGGCCGGCCGCCGCGCGGGGCCCGGGGCGTCACGTCGTCGTGTACGGGGGCGGTGCTGGCCGTGGTGCCGTCGGCGCTGTCGGCCGGGGCGCCGGCCTCGCCGTGATGCCGTAGCCGTCGTCGCCGTCGCTCCGCCTCACCCATCCCCCGACCGTACCGCCCTCGACCCACCCGCGCCCGGGGTCGCGCGATCATGAAGTTGGCCGGGACGAAACGGACGGTTCACGCCGCCAACTTCATGATCGACGGGGAAAACGGGCGGGGCGGGCGGTCAGAAGACCTCCATGGGGGAGGGGGCGCGGTACCAGGTGAAGGCGGGCGTCAGCGCGGTCAGCGTGTCCGGGAGCAGCTCTTGGACACGGCCGGCGGCGGCCAGCGCGTACGGGTTCGCGCCGCCGAGGTACAGCTCACCGAGCGCGCGTACGTCACACGCCAGCCCGGCCGGTGCGGTGGTGGGCGTGCACTCCGCCCCGTCCGGGCCGCCGACCAGCCGCCAGCGGCCGGTGTTCTCCTTCAGCAGCTCGTCGGTGACCTCGATCACCACGTCCACGTCAGCGGCGTAGCGCCGGGCGGCGAGCGCGGCCGGCACGTCCACCACCCGCACCCAGAGCGCGTCGGCGAGGTGCGGGGAGAGCTGGCGGGGTTCGTCCACCAGCCGCAGCAGCGGCTCGTCCAGGGCCGCGATCGGGAACGACAGCCGGCGGGTCAGGTCGACCGAGAGCAGCAGCCGCCACAACGCCGTGTACGCCTCCGGCGTCAGCGCCACCACCTCGCCGACCTGCGTCTCGGCCTGCGGGCCGGTGGCCGTCGAGCTGTCCTTCGTCCGGTAGAGCGCGTACCCGTCGAGCCCGCCGGGGCCCTCGTGCAGCAGCACCCGGCGTTCGGTGGCGCCGCCCCGGTGCGCCTTGAGGTCCGCCAGCAGGTACGACCACCAGCGCTCGTCGCGGCGGGACCAGCCGGGGCGGTCGGCGCGCGCCTGCTCGTACAGCCGGGCCAGCTCGTCCCGGCGCGCCTCCGGACGGTCCAGACGCAGCCTGCCCTCGGCGGGCGCCGGGGCGGGCAGGCGCAGCCCCGTGGTGTCCACGGACAGCATGTACCGCGGTGCCGCCGACCCGTAGCCGAAGCGGGGATAGATGCGGCCCTCGCTGGCCCAGAGCACCGCGATCGGTTCCCGGCCGGCGTCGCGGACGTCCCGCAGTTGGCGGTGCATCAGCGCGGTGAGCAGGCCGCGCCGCCGGTGCGTCGGCGCGACAGCGACCATCGTCACGTGCGCGGCCGGCACGTTCGCGCCGGGTACGGCCAGTTCGCGGCTGAACGCGGCGGCATTTGCCACGATCGTCCCGCCGTCGCGGACCAGTAACGACCGGTCCGGCTCGAAGATCGGGCGTTCGAGCGCCTGCACGTCGGGGTCGAGATCGCCGTGGAAGGCCAGCGCCAGCAGCGCCGCGATGTCGTCGAAGTCCTCAGCTCGGGATACCAGCACGTCAGTCACGGCACGTGTGTATCGCACCGCGATGGGGGTCGGCACCCTATTTGCGGGCTGGCTACCCTCGGAAGCGAGGCCGGGATCGGCCGAGGGGGAGGACGAGGATGGCGGACCAGACACAGCCGTGGGCCGAGCGCACCGTGGAGGTGCCGCCCCAGCCGGGGGTGGTGCCCCCGCAGCGGGACGCGTTCCAGCGCGGGGTGGCGGCGGTCGGTCAGCCGCGCACGCGGCGTACGCCCCGCACCGAGCAGTTCCCCACCGTCGAGCAGCACGGCGACTGGGCCGGTGAGCCGGCGCCGCGCCGGCCGATGAGCTGGCATCTCGCCCAGGCCCGCAAGGGCGGGGAGCTGAGCGCCGCCGGGGCCCTGTTCGCGTTCGTCTGCTGGGGCATCTGGGCGATCTCCGGGCGGGGCAACCTGATCGCGCCGCTGCTCACGTTCGTGCTCAGCCTGCTCACCGCGGTCGGCCTGTTCGCGCTGGCCCGGCTGCTGGGCCGGCTGATCCTGGAACGGCAGCTCGGCCGGGTGCGCCGCAGCGCCAAGGGTGCTCACCTGGTCACCGCGTTGTTCCTGGTCGGCGTGGGGGTGGCGTACCTGCAGCAGACCGAGTGGGTGGTCTCCGCCTGGAACTGGGTGACCGGCGTCTAGGTGACTGTCGTCCGTCCGGCGCGCGCCGGACGGACGACAGGGGCGTCGGCGTCAGAAGGTGGTCGGTGCGCCGGCCGTCTTGCAGGCGGCGTTGATGTCCTTGCTGGCCTTCTCCATGGCGGGGTTGTCGGCGGCGGTGCCCGGGTCGGCGGCTGAGCCCGCCTTGGCGGCCTCCGCGGCGAACTCCTTCAGGGCGGTGGCCGCCTTGCCGTCGCCGGCGGTCCCGGCGAGCTGGGTCACCCGGTCACCGAGCTCGGTCAGGATCGCGCCGGTCTGCTTCGTCAGGTCGCCGCCCGACTGCACGGCGGTCATGAGCTTCGCCCGCATGTCCTTGTTGATCTTTTCTGCGGCGGTGCAGAGTTCCTTGTCGCTCACGGCGGCGGCCGCCGACGGCGAGGGGGCAGCCGACGAGGGGGTGGCGGAGGCCGAGGTGGCCGCCGGCCCGGCCGTGGTCGAGGGCTTCTCGTCGCCGCACGCGGCGAGCCCCAGCACGGCACAGGTCAGGAGGATCGGCAAGATCCGATTGGTTTTCACGCCTGCGCACGCTAGTCGACAGCCGTCGTCGATCAAACTCGGTTTGCCCCGGGATGCGCGGGCGGGCGGCATTCGCGCCGCCCGCCCGCGTGCCCGGCCGCGGTACGCCGCGACACCGGTCGTCTCTCCACCAGGACCGTGCTGGGTTACCCCGCCCCACGGGCTTCATCCGTCGCCCGTTGGGCTGAGCGGCCACCGCCCACCGCCGTGAGCGGCCGTTCAGCGAGCCGGGCCGTGCTTCCGGCGCACCGGACCCGTCCGGCCGTCGTGCCGGCGGTGCGCCGCGGCGCAGCATGACGGTATGGGCGCGTATCGATCAGCGTACGAGCGGAGCATCGCCGACCCGGCCGGTTTCTGGCGGGACGCGGCGGCCGACATCGACTGGGTCATCCCGCCGGAGCACATCCTCGACGAGGAGGCGGCGCCGCTGTACCGCTGGTTCCCCGACGGGGTGCTGAACACCTGTCACAACGCGCTGGACCGGCACGTCGCCGCCGGGCGTGGCGACCAGCCCGCGTTGATCCACGACAGCCCGGTGACCGGCACGGTCCGCACGCTCACCTACGCCGAACTGCTCGCCGAGACCGCCCGGTTCGCCGGTGCGCTGCGCCGGCTCGGCGTCGGCCGGGGCGACCGGGTGCTGCTCTACCTGGCGATGGTCCCGGAGGCGGTGATCGCCATGCTGGCCTGCGCCCGGATCGGCGCGGTGCACTCGGTGGTATTCGGCGGCTTCGCCGCGCACGAGCTGGCCGTCCGGATCGACGACGCGCGGCCGAAGGTGGTGGTGGCGACCTCCTGCGGCATCGAGGCCGACCGGGTGGTGCCGTACCACCCGATCCTGGCCGCCGCGCTGGACGAGGCCGGGCACGCGCCGGAGCGGTGCGTGGTGGTGCAGCGCCCGCAGGAACCGGCGCCGCTGGTGCCGGGCCGCGACCTGACCTGGGCCGAGGTGATGGCGGACGCGGAACCGGCGTCGTGCGAGCCGGTGGCCGCCACGGACCCGCTCTACGTCCTCTACACCTCCGGCACCACCGGCCGGCCCAAGGGCGTGGTGCGGGACAACGGCGGGCACGCGGTGGCGTTGCGCTGGTCGATGCGCAACGTCTACGGCATCGAGCCGGGCGAGGTCTTCTGGGCCGCCTCCGACGTGGGCTGGGTGGTCGGCCACTCCTACATCGTGTACGCGCCGCTGCTCACCGGCGCGACCACCGTGCTCTACGAGGGCAAGCCGGTCGGCACCCCCGACGCCGGGGCGTTCTGGCGGGTCGCCGCCGAGCACCGGGTGGCGGCCCTGTTCACCGCGCCCACCGCGATCCGGGCGATCCGCCGCCAGGACCCGGACGGCGCGCACATCGACCGGTACGACCTGAGCGCGCTGCGTACCCTCTTCCTCGCCGGTGAGCGGCTGGACCCGGACACCTGGGCCTGGGCGGGGCAGCGGCTCGGCGTACCCGTGGTCGACAACTGGTGGCAGACGGAGACCGGCTGGCCGGTGGCGGCCAACCCGCGCGGCCTGGAGCCGCTGCCGATCAAGCCGGGGTCGCCGACGGTGCCGGTGCCCGGCTACGACGTGCGCGTGGTCGACGGCGCGGGCCGGGACGTGCCGCCCGGCACGGACGGCTCGATCGTGATCCGGCTGCCGCTGCCGCCCGGCTGCCTGCCCACGCTCTGGGGTGACGACGAGCGGTTCGTCCGCTCCTACCTGTCGACGTTTCCCGGCCACTACCTGACCGGCGACGGCGGCCGGTTCGACGAGGACGGCTACCTGTACGTGATGGGCCGCACCGACGACGTCATAAACGTGGCCGGGCACCGCCTGTCCACCGGCGCGATGGAGGAGGTCCTGGCGACGCACCCGGCGGTGGCCGAGTGCGCGGTGATCGGCGTGGCCGACGCGCTGAAGGGGCAGGTGCCCAGCGGGTACGTGGTGCTCAAGGCCGGCGCCGACGTGGACCCGGACGCGCTCGCCGCCGAACTGGTCGCGCTGGTCCGGCAGCGGATCGGCCCGGTGGCCGCGTTCCGCCGGGTGACTGTGGTGCCGGCGCTGCCCAAGACCCGTTCCGGGAAGATCCTGCGGCGCACCATGCGGGGCCTGGTCGAGGGGCGCGACGAGCCGGTCCCGGCGACCATCGACGACCCGGGCGCGCTCACCGTCTTCCGCGACCTCGGCGCCGCGGACCGGGACGGGCAGGGCTGACGCGGTCCCCGGCCGGACTTCCACCGGCCGGGGACCGCCTGCCCTCAGCGCCGGACCGGGTTGCTCGCCGCGTAGTCGCGGGCGACGCGGACCAGCTCCACCAGGCCGCCGGCGTACTCCTGCGCCTCGCCGTGCGCCTCGTCGAACGGCGGCTGGAAACCGACGCCCTCCCACTGGCCGGTGGCCTCGTTCCACCTGTCGTTGCCGACCTCGAAGTCCCAGGCGAAGATGCCCAGCTCGTAGTAGAGCTGGTCGGCCGAGTTGCCGGCCGCCGAGTAGAGCACGTCGGCGACCGGGCCGGTCTGCGACGGCCAGGTGACGGTGCCGCGCTCGGCCGCGATGGCCCCGACGATGCGCCGGGCGCTGGCCAGGAACAGCGTCGACTCGTCGATCGACGGGCGCGGCAGCGTCACCCGCCCGTCGGCCTTGTACGCCCCGGGCGGCCACATGAAGTAACCGCCGTACGAGTGCACGTTCATCGCGAACTTGATGTTCGGGTGCGCCTTGGCCAGGTCGATCACGTTGCGGCTCTCCGGCTCGGACAGCTCCGCCGTGCCCGCGTAGTTGCCGGCCAGGCAGTTCGTGCTCGCGCCCACGTACCCGTCGAACAGGGATCCGACCGTGTAGTTCCGGTTGACGTCGACGCCCCACATGTTCCGGTACTTCGGGTCCCGCGCTTCACCGGCGCAGTGGTTGACCAGGTTCTTGCGCTGGAAGTTGTAGTCGTGGAACGAGTAGTTCGCGCCGTCCGGGTTCACCGTCGGGATGACGAACACGTCCACCTGCTCCAGCAGCTTGCGGGTCGCCGCGTCGGTGCGGGCGTTGGCGAGCAGCCGCTCGGCGAACTCCAGCGTGACGAGCGGGGTGGCCCACTCGCGGGCGTGCTCCTGCGAGTACGCCAGCACGCCGATCCGGGAGCCGTCACGGTGTTTGCCGATGCGCAGTGCCTGCACCGTCCACGGCCGGGCCGGCACCTCGGTGCCCTGCAACCCGTCGTCGAGGCGTACCGGCCCGGTGACCGGCATCGGCAGCCCGGCCGAGCCCTCCTCCACAGTGGCCCGGAAGCGGGCGCCGCGCGGCGCGTTGATCAGGGCGGCGACGTCGTCGGTGGTGCTCGTCACCTTGCCCGCCCGGTCGGTGGCCAGCGAAATCGTGAGCACCCGGTCCCGGTAGCGCATGCTCAGCGGCCGGCTCGGCCGGCCCGGGTCGACGGTGCGTACCTGCACGCCGTTCATGCCCTGGTCGCCGAAGCGGACCGACTCCACCACCACGGCGGCGGCCGCCGGGTCACCCAGGTAGGCGGCGGCGTTGCGGCGGTAGCCCTGCGTCTTGTTCGGCAGGTCGATCACGTCGACCAGGTCGCGGTACTGGCGGCCGAGCCGGGCGATGCGCGCCTTGATGTCGACCGGCGTCAGGTACGCGTCGATGTAGTCCTTCTGGTAGCCGGCCGGCTGCGGCGGCGGGGAGGCGTTCGGCCAGAGCGACGGCGTGACCGGCCGGCTCGTCCCGCCCAGGCTGGACGTGGCGGTGAACTGCACGGGCCGGCCGGGCGCCGGCTGCGGCAGCGCGTAGTGGTACTGGTATTCGCCCGAGTCCTCGAAGCGGTACAGCGGGAACGAGCCGGTGGCGCCGTCGGCGGTACGCCAGGTGACGGTGATCTCCACGTCGGGGTCGTCGCTGGCGGTGGTGGCGACCTGCGCCTGGACGAACGTCCGCCCGCCGGTGGTCCACCAGTACGCCTGGAGGAACTGGAGCGTGTCGACAGCGGCGGCGCCGCTCGCGCGCAGCCCGGCGCGGGTGCGCTCCTGGGCGGCGCGGCGGCTCTCGGCGATCCGCCGGGTGCCGTCGTCGGCCCGCTGTACGACCTGCAGGGCGGTCGCGCCCTGCCGGGTGAGGTCGGCGAGCTGCCGGCCGGTGAGGACCAGGTCGGCGATCAGCTTGCCGTCCCGCGAGCGGGGACGGTTGGCCAGGTCCGCGCCGCCGGCGACCAGGCGGTCGAGCTGGGCCCGGTCGGCGAGCTGCACGCGGACCAGCGCGGTCTCGGTGGGGGCGAGGGTGAGCGCGGGGGCGGCCGGCGCGGCGGCGCCGGGGCCGGGATGGGACAGGACAGCGGCGATCAGGATGCTGGTGGTGGCGAGCGCGGTCCACCGTCGTCGGACGAACACGGGGCCTCCTGACGAACGTCGATCTCTCTGCCGTTCACACCAGTCGAGGCATCGATCGCTGTCAAGCTCACTTCCGGTCAGCCGGCGAACCGGTACAACCGGAACTCCTTCTCCGCGCCGCAAACAAGCATCTCGGTGTTCCACGAGCAGGACTCGCTGCGGATCTGCTTGAGCTGCCCCATCTCGACCGGCTTGCCGTCCACCGCCGTGCCGGCGAGGACCCGGTCGTCCTCGTACGCGCTCGGCGCCTCGGAGAAGATCAGCAGGTTGCCGGCGTCCAGCCGGACCGCGAACCCGTCCCGGTCCCGCAGCACCTTCGCCGTGCCGTCCGGCGCGAACAGCGTCACCGCGTCCGGCGAGCCCTGCACGGCCAGCACGTGCTCACCGACCGGCACCAGCGACTCGGCGCGCGGCGCCGCCCACTGCCGGTTGCCCTCACCCTCGGCCGCCGCCACCACCCGGGTGGCGTCAGCGCCGCCGGCGGGCGTCTCCAGCAGGCACACGCGACGTTCCCCGCAGGTGACCAGATCCTTCACCCGGCCGCCCTGCTCCGGCGCCTCGTACAGCACGCCGGGCGTGCCGAGGCTGCCCAGGTCGTAGGAGAGCAGCCGCAGGCCACGGTCGTCCTCCGCCACGTACAGCCGGTCGTCGCGGGCGGCCATCGGGTCGTCGAGGCCGGCCACGTTGCCCCGGTCCTTGAGGACCTTTCCGCTGCGCAGGTCCAGGACCCGGACCGAGCGGTCCGCGCCGACCTGCACCAGCCGGTCCGCCTTCCCCGCCCACGGGGCGAGCGGCGAGCCCTCGGCGTCACCGGGCCCGTCCAGCGCCGCGCCGGTGCCGACCGGCAGCACCTTCGTACGGGCGTCGCCGTACTCGGTGCGCGGGTTGCGCCGCTCCCACCGCTGCCGGCCGTCGTCCAACCGCAGCCCGACCAGGCGCTCGCCGGCCCGGTCCACCCGGACCAGCGTGTCGGCCCCGAAGAACAGCGCGTCGTCGCGGCCCACGTCCGTCTGCCAGCGCTGCTCGCCGGAATCGCCGTCGAGCACCGCGAGCACGCGCGGAGTGCCGCTGCCGGTGGCGTCGCCGAGGACGAGCAGCCCGTCGGGCAGCGCCCGGATCCCCGCCCACCGCTGCGTGGCCGCGTCGGTCCGCTTCTCCCAGACCGTCCTGCCGGTGGCAGCCTCGACGGCGGTCACGTGGAGGTGGTCGTCGGGCAGCGAACGGGCCAGGTAGGCGCGCTCCCCGAGCGTCGCGGTGAACATCTGGCCCGGCCGCGTGTCGCCGGCGGCCACCGTCCTCACCAGTTCGGCGGTGTGGAAGTCCAGCGCCGGGTGCCGGTCCCGGAACACCCAGAGCAGCACCGACGCCGCCACGGCGACGACCACGAGACCCGCGCCGAGCGCGATCCACCGGCCGCGCCGGGGCCGGCCGCCGCCGGGCCGGACACCGCCCGGAGCGGGGGAGAAAGGCGCCCCGGGTACGCCGGGACCGGGCCCCGCCGGCTGCCATCCACCGCCGGGCGGCGGCATCCCGGGTACGCCGGGTCCGGCGTGGTGCGCGGCGGGCGCTGCCCCCGGCGGCACGAAACCGGGGACGCCTGGAGTGCCGTCGTACCTCGGGTGCGGGACCGGACCTCCGGCGAGCGGCGTGCCGTCGTACCTGGTGGCGGGGGTCTGCGGGACGGGCCCGTCGGCGACCAGCGTGCCGTGCGGTCCGGCGGAGGCCGCGTCCGTACCGCCGAGCGGCGCGGTCGGGTTCGTCCTGGTCGCACCGGCGGGGACCGTGGCGGCGCTCGCCGTGCCGGCGTCGGTCCCGCCCGGCGCGGGCCCTGTCGGTTCGGGCTGCGTGGGCGCGGGCTGGACCGGCGCGGCCGGGCGGCCGGACCGGCGGGGGAGCGGCAGGTCGGTGAGCGCGCCCTCGGCGACCGGCATCTCCGGCTGCTCCAGCACCGTCGGCGCGATGCCCAGCTCGGCGTGCAGCAGCCGGGCCACCAGCGGCACCCGGGTCGACCCGCCGACCAGGAACAGGCCGCTGAGCTGCTCCGGTCGCAGCCCGGCGGCGGCGGTCACCTCCCGGGTCTCCGTCACCGCCCGGGCCAGCAGCGGCGCGGCGAGGCGTTCGAAGTCCTCCCGGGGCAGCGGCACCGCCGCCTCCACCCCCGGTACGGCCACCGGCGCCACCATGGCCCGGGACAGCATCTCCTTCGCGCCGCGCACGTTGTCCCAGAGCTGCTGGCGGTCCCGCCGCTCGGCGGTCGTCGTCGCCTCGGTCAGCCGGGCCCACTCACGCGGGTGGGCCGGGCCGACCAGCTCGCCGAGCCGCCCGAGCAGGGCCGCGTCCAGGTCCAGGCCGCCGAGGTCGGGAATGCCGCCGGTGGCGACCAGCTGGAAGCCGGAGTCGCCCCACGGGTCGGCGCCCTCGTTGCGCAGCACCGCCACGTCGAGCGTGCCGCCGCCGAAGTCGAACACCGCCACCGAACCGCCCACCGGCACCGGCCGGCGCAGCACCTGCGTGAAGTAGCGCGCCGCGGCCACCGGCTCGCGCAGCAGGCGGGTGCCGGGCGCGATCGGTCCGGCCAGCGTGTGCTCGGCCGCGGCCGGCCAGCCGGCGAGTTCCAGCGCGTCGTGCAGCACCTGACGGCGGGCCGGCGTCCAGGCCGCCGGGTGGGTGACCACCGCCGGGGGCAGCATCCCGACCGCCGCCACCGCCGCGTCCGCGACCGCGCGCAGCGTCGCGGCCAGCAGCTCCGCCGGCCGGTACGCCCGCCCACCCAGCTCGACGGTCTCCTCGTCGACCCGGCGCTTCGGGTTCGGCTCGTAGCCGGCCGGGTCGGCCTGCGCCAGGCGCTGCGCGTCCCGCCCGACGTGCAGGTGACCGTCCGCGTCGGCGTACACGCCGGACGGCAGGATCGGATGGCCGTCGACGAGCACCGGCCGGGTCCGCCCGTCCGGCCAGCGCAGCACCGCCACGGTGTTCGAGGTGCCGAGGTCCACGCCGAGGGCGAAACCGTCCTGCTGGCCTGCCATCCGCGGCTACCTCCACCACCCGACGAGGATGTCCGGCCCGCATCGTACGCAGGCCACGCCGCCTCGCCGTTCACCCGGCCCGGGGGAATGGACTGGCCCGTCCGGCCCTGCGCCGCATACCGTCGCCGTCATGAGGGTGATCTCCGTAAACGTGGGCCGACCGCAACCGAACCCGTGGAAGGGCATCGGGGCCACCGGCATCGACAAGCGGCCCGTGGACGGCCGGGTCGCCGTCACCGCGCCCGGACCGAAGGGCACCGGCGATGTCGGGCTGGCCGGCGACCGGGTCTACGACGTGGCCCACCACGGCGGCACCGACCAGGCGGTCTACGCGTACGCGCGGGAGGACCTCGACCACTGGGAGGCCGAGCTGGGCCGCCCGCTCGCCGACGGCAGCTTCGGCGAGAACCTGACCACCAGCGGGCTGGACGTCAACGGCGCGCTGATCGGCGAGCGGTGGCGGATCGGCCCGGACCTGGTGCTGGAGGTCACCTGCCCGCGCATCCCCTGCGGGACGTTCCAGGGGTGGCTGGGCGAACGCGGCTGGATCAAGCGGTTCACCGAGGAGGTACGGCCCGGGGCGTACCTGCGGGTGATCACGCCGGGCAGCGTCGGGGCCGGCGACCCGGTCGAGGTCGTGCACCGGCCCGGCCACGACGTGACGGTGGCGCTGGTGTTCCGGGCCACGACGCTGGAGACGGAGCTGCTGCCCCGGCTGCTGGTGGCCGACGCGCTGCCCGAGGAGGACATGGCGCGGATCCGCCGCCGCCTGTCCTGACCGGCCGTCAGGGCTGTCCGCGTCCGGTCCGCCGCCTGGCCGCCACCACCAGCCCGGCGGCGGCGAGCGCCGCCACCGTCGCGCCGCCGACGATCCACCAGGCAGGCGGTCCCGCGGCCCGCGTCCGCTCAGCCGTGGCGACGGACGGCGTGGTGGCCGCCGCCGGGCTCGACAGCTCGCGGATTCCGGCGCACACGCCGGTGGCGCCACCATACGAGTTCACCCGGTACCGGGTGCCGAGGCGGAAGGCGTAGCCGCAGGCGGCCTCGCCGGGCGAGACGCGCAGCGTGAGGCTGTTCCCGACCTGGGCGCCGCCCTTCTCGACGGACTCGACGGTGAGCCGGATCGCCCTGTCGGTCACCTGCGAGACGGTGCCGACGACGGTGCTGTCGGCGTTGGCGTCCTGTTCGGTGGTGGACCCGACGCACGAGCACGCCCACGCGGGTTTCGGGGGTGACATGACGACGACGAGGCCGAGAGCTGCCAGGGCGACGACAAGCAGGGCACGAAGTCTCATGGCCGCTTCGACGTCGTCCGATCCCCGCCGGTTCCGCGCCGCTTGACGTCAACCGGACTTCAGGTCGGACGCTTGCCGACGTGCTGAACTCCGTACTCGACGAGGCGTACGAGCGCGTACGCCACACCGGTCCCGAGCGCGACGGGTGGCTGTCCAACCACGTGCCGATGGCCGCGGAGGCGCTGGTGCGCCACGGCCACGGGCGGGCGGTGCACCGCTGGATCGACGCGTACGCCGACCGGCTGGAGGAACGCCCGCGCGGCATCCGGCGTATCGCACCCGCGGAGTGGCGCGACCCGCTCGGCGACCCGGTGCGTACCGGCGACTGGCTCGACCTCTTCGACCGCGAGCTGGCCGGCGAGCCGTGGCGCGACGTGCTGGCCCGCTGGTGGCCTCGCCTGTTGCCGGGCATCGCCGCCGGCGCCACCCACGGTGTCATCCGCGTCGGCCACGCCGTACGCGCCCTGCTCGAGGACGAGACCGGACCGCGGGTCACCGAACTCGGCCACGGGCTCGCCTACTGGGCCGCCCGCTGGCAGCCACTCGCGCCGCCGGGCGCCGGCCCGTACCCCGCGACCGACGCGCGGTCCGCGCTCGACGCGGTGCCCCGCGTACCCGATCAGCGGTCCGGCATCCGGTCCCGCCTGGCGCAACTGGCCGACCTGACCCGGTGGCCGGCGGTGGCGGCGGCGGTGCCCGGCGACGCGGCCGACGACGCGCCCACCCGGCTCGCGGCGGTCGTCGACGCCGCCGTGCTCCGGCACGGCACCCACGGGTACGCCGCCCCGGTCATGCTCGTGCACGCGGCGACCGCGCCGAACGCCGTGCTGCGGACGCTGCCGGCCCTGCCGCCGGCGCTCTGGCGGCCGAGCCTGGCCGCCGCCTGGGCGGCGACCGCCGCCGTCACCGCCGCCTACGCCCCGGTCGAGGCTCGTGCCCTCCCACCGGCCGCCGGGCCGGAACTCGGCGAGGCCATGGCGCGTGCGCTGGACACCGGGGACGCGCACGCGATCAAATTCATCGACACCCTGAGCGATGCGTACGCCCGCAGCGGTGACCCGGTCCTGCGCGCCGTCGCCGCCCGATCCGTCGAGCAGATCGCCGCCGACTGACCACCAGGAGAGCCGATGACCCCCGACGACGAAGCGTTCCTGCGCCGCGCCGTGGAACTCGCCGACCGGGCCGGCGCGTCCGGCGAGCGGCCGTTCGCGTCGCTGCTGGTCGGCGCGGACGGCACCGTCCTGATCGAGGACCACAACACGGTGGTCTCGGAACGGGACGTCACCGCGCACCCGGAGCTGAAGCTGGCCCGCTGGGCCGCCCGGCAGCTCGCCCCCGAGGCGGCGGTCGCCACCACCATGTACACCAGCTGCCAGCCCTGCCCGATGTGCACTGTGGCGATCAACGCATCAGGCCTCGGCCGGGTCGTGTACGCGCTGTCCACCGAGCAGTTCGAGCAGGTCAAACCGGCCACCCCGGCGCCGCGCCCGGTGCGGTACGACGGACCGGCGCTGTTCGACGAGGCGCGCCGGCCGATCGAGGACCACTACTAGGCCATCGGCGCCGATCGGGTGGAGATGGCGGCTCGCCGAGCCGGTGTGGCCCATCTGACCGGGGGCTCGCTCCGGCGCTGCTGACCAAGGTCGACGCGACTGAGCTGCTTCACAGCCAGGCGTTCGGAACGGGCACGAGATGGCGGGAGACCCGCCGGCCGTACGGCTGGCCCGTCACCGTCGCCTGAGGACGCGGGCGGGTGGCAGGCACCCCGTACGGTCGGCGGGGTGTTGTTCGAGCCGGTGACCGCGGAGTTCTCGTTCCTCGACGACGGGAACGAGCTGGTCGGCGACTTCGTCCGGCCGCCCTGGCCGGGGCCGTACCCGGCGGTGGTCTTCGTCGAGGGTTCCGGTCCCGGTGGCCGCGACCAGGGGTCGTGGCAGACGAGGCTGGCCGCAGCCGGCTTCGCGAGCCTGGCCTACGACAAGCCCGGTTCCGGAGCGTCAACGGGTGACTGGACCCGTCAGACCATGACCGACCGCGCCGACGAGACCGTGGCAGCGGTCCGGGCCGTGCGGAGCCGCGCGGACGTGCTGTCCGGCGAGGTCGCGCTGATCGGCGGCAGCCAGGGCGGCTGGGTGGCTCACCTCGCGGCGGCCGCTGACGACGGGATCGCGGCGGTGGTGACGGTGTCGGGTCCGGGCGTGAGCGTACGGATCCAGGAGGAGTACCGGCTCCGCCACCAACTCGCGGCGGAGGGCTTCAGCGACACGGACATCCAGCAGGCGCTTCTCCTGCTACGCGACCAGATCCGGCGGGTCCGGTCGGGCGACGACCCGGCACGCGTGCACGCCGCGCAGGCGCACTGGCACGGCGCTTCCTGGTATCCGATGCTCGCCGGGACGACACCCGAGTCCATCGCGTTCATCGCGGGCATCGCGGACTACGACCCCGCCCCGGCACTGGCGGCCCTGCGCTGCCCGCTGCTGGCGATCTTCGGCGCGGACGACCTGCTCGTGCCGGTGGAGGCGAGCGTGCGCGCGATCAGCAGCGCCCTCGACGACGCGGGCCACGCCGACCACACGACTGTGGTCTTCCCCGGCGCCGACCACAGCATCCGCGTCTACACGGGCGACGGACCCGCGCAGGTGAAGGAGGGTCGCTACACCCCTGCCGAGCGGGCGCCGGGCTTCGACGAACTCGTCGTCACCTGGCTGCGGCGCCGCCTGCCGGCGACCGACCTGGGGTACGCGGCGCGCTGATCGCGGCATGGGCGGGTGCTCACGCGGGGAACCACCTCCACTGCCCCTCGGAGACGACCTCGACGGCGCTCAGCCCGACCCAGACGGTGTCCCGCAGCGACGGCATGAGGTCCGCCAGCCCGGACTGCCGCATCCGGTGGACCCAGTGCTCCTCGCCGATGCTCGGTAGTGCTGACAGTTCGAGTACGCCCAGCGGCCTCCTGCGCGTAGCGGTCATGACGCTCTGCCCGGTGTCCGGAGATCGGTGCGCAGGAATGCTGACCGGACGCGGTAACGAAACCCGTCGCTGTCGACCGGGGGCTGCGGATGGTCGCTAGATCCGCCCCACGGAAGCGAAAGGCCCAGGTGCCGCAATCATGCGGTCTGCCTGGGCCTTCGTGGGTGGAGCGGGCGACGGGAATCGAACCCGCACCGTCAGTTTGGAAGACTGAAGCTCTGCCATTGAGCTACGCCCGCGAGCGCCCCACCACAGCAGGGCGCGCCGACAGCGTACCCAATCCGGGTTGGCGCCGCGAAGCGCATACCCCGCGCTCGCCGCGGACCGTCAAGATCCACACCACCTCGGCGAGGTGGTGCCTTCCCGGGCCCTCGGACCCAGCCACTTCCCCGAACTGGCGGCTCGGCGGCGGCGCGGCGGCGGCCCGGCGGCGGCCCGCCGACCGCCGCGCCGCGCCCCGGTCACCCGCGCGGGGGACCGGACGGCATACACTCTTCGTCGCCACGGGGTGTGGCGCAGCTTGGTAGCGCACTCGCTTTGGGAGCGAGGGGCCGTGGGTTCAAATCCCGCCACCCCGACTGTCGTTCGCGACCGGATCGTCCCGGGAACCGCCGGTTTTTTCCGCGCGGTGCCCGGGCCCTGCCGATGCCGTCGGCCGGCTCGCCTACACTCGATGCGCGCAATCACGCCCCAGAATCAACACCCAGATCCGTCAAGGAGTACGCCTGTGAAGAGCACCGTCGAGACTCTGAGCCCGACGCGCGTGCGGCTCGCCATCGAGGTGCCGTTCGTCGAGCTCGAGCCGAGCCTCAAGAAGGCGTACCGGGAGATCGGCCAGCAGGTCCAGGTTCCCGGCTTCCGCCGGGGCAAGGTTCCCAGCGCGGTGATCGACCAGCGGGTGGGCCGGGGGACCGTCCTCAACGAGGCGATCCAGGAGGCCATCCCGCAGAACATCCTCGCCGCGGTCCGGGAGCACGACCTGAAGACGCTGGGCCGTCCCGAGGTCGACATCACGGAGTTCAACGACGGCGACTCGCTCAACTTCACCGCCGAGGTGGACGTCCGGCCGGAGATCACCCTGCCGGACCCGGCCACCATCGAGGTGACCGTCGACGAGATCGAGATCGCCGACAGCGAGATCGACGAGCAGATCAACAGCCTGCGCGAGCGCTTCGCCACGCTGAAGACCGTCGAGCGGGCCGCCCAGGAGGGCGACTTCGTGCAGATCGACCTGAACGCCACGGTCGACGGCGAGGAGGTCCCGGGCGGTTCGGCGAGCAACATCTCGCACGAGGTGGGCAGCAAGCAGCTCCTGCCGGGTCTGGACGAGGCGCTGGTCGGCCTGGCCGCCGGCGACAGCACCACCTTCACCACGCAGCTCGTCGGTGGCGACTACGCCGGCCGCGACGCCGACGTGGCGGTGACCGTCCGCACGGTCAAGGAGAAGGAGCTCCCCGAGCTCAACGACGACTTCGCGCAGATGGCCAGCGAGTTCGACACCATCGACGAGCTGCGCGGCGACCTGCGGGAGCGGATCACCCGGGGCAAGCAGGTCGAGCAGATCTACGCCGCCCGCGACAAGGCCCTGGAGCAGATGGTGGCCGCCGCCGAGGTGCCGGCGCCCGAGGGCGTCGTCAAGGAGGAGGTCGAGAGCCGCAAGGCCGCGATGGTCGACCAGCTCGAGCGCATCGGCGCCTCCCTGGAGGAGTACCTCGCGGCGGAGGAGAAGACCGAGGAGCAGATCGACGCCGAGCTGACCGAGGCGGCGACCGACGGCGTCAAGATCCAGCTCCTGCTGGACACGCTGGCCGACGCCGAGGACGTGCAGGTCTCCGACGACGAGTTCGGTCACGAGATCGTGCACCGGGCGCAGCGCGCCGGCATGGCCCCGCAGCAGTACTACGACCAGCTGGTCCGCTCCGGCGCCGCCGCGGCCGTCTTCGGCGACGTCCGCCGGGGCAAGGCGCTCGCCGCGGTGATGGAGAAGATCAAGATCAAGGACTCGGCGGGCAACGAGGTCTCCCTCGACGCGCTGCGGGCCCAGAACGAGGCCGAGCACGACCACCAGCACTGACCGTCGGGGGTGTCGGCCGCCGTCCCGCGCTGTGCGCCGGAGGCGGCCGAAACCCTTTCCGGGGTACGCCGTGCGGGTGACTGCGCTGAGAGCGAACAGTGCCCCGACCGGGAGTACGCCTCCCGGCTGAGCGGTTAGTGTCGGGTAGGACGGTACGGAGAGCGAAGGGCTGCCATGACCGACATGCACATCCCCAAGAAGTCGCTCCGGGTGAACGAGGCCCGCGGTGGCGACTCCATTGGCAACCTCGACGACTCGGTCTACAACCGGTTGCTCAAGGAACGGATCATCTTCCTGGGCAGCGAGGTGAACGACCAGGTGGCCAACCGCATCTGCGCGCAGCTCCTGCTGCTCGCCGCGGAGGACCCGGACCGCGACATCTTCCTCTGGATCAACTCGCCGGGTGGCTCGGTCTACTCCGGCATGGCGATCTACGACACCATGCAGTACATCGACAACGACGTCTCGACAGTGGCGATGGGCATGGCGGCCTCGATGGGCCAGCTGCTGCTCTGCGCCGGCACCAAGGGCAAGCGTTACGCCCTGCCGCACGCGCGGATCATGATGCACCAGCCGTCGGGTGGCCTCGGCGGCACCGCGTCGGACATCGCGATCCAGGCCGAGCAGATGCTCTACACCAAGCGGATGTTCCAGGAGCGGGTCGCGTTCCACACCGGCCAGTCCCAGGCGCAGATCGAGGCGGACTCGGACCGTGACCGTTGGTTCACCGCCCAGGAGGCCATGGACTACGGCTTCATCGACAAGGTGATCATCGGGGCCGCGCAGGTTCCGGATGGCGCCGGGACCCTGAGCTGACCGAGGAGCTGACGATGACCGACCTGAGCCTGCCGCCCCAGTTCGCGGCCGTGCACAACCGCTACGTCCTGCCGTCGTTCGTCGAGCGCACGTCGTACGGGATGAAGGAGTCCAACCCGTACAACAAGCTCTTCGAGGACCGGATCATCTTCCTCGGCGTGCAGGTGGACGACGCGTCGGCCAACGACGTGATGGCCCAGCTGCTGACGCTGGAGGGCACCGACCCGGACCGCGACATCATCATGTACATCAACTCGCCCGGTGGCTCCTTCACCGCCATGACGGCGATCTACGACACCATGCAGTACGTCCGCCCGGACATCCAGACCGTCTGCCTCGGGCAGGCGGCGAGCGCGGCGGCGGTGCTGCTCTCCGCGGGCACCCCGGGTAAGCGGATGGCGCTGCCCAACTCCCGGATCATCATCCACCAGCCGGCCACCGAGGGCGGCTACGGCCAGGGCTCGGACATCGAGATCCAGGCGCGGGAGATCCTGCGGATGCGGACGCAGCTGGAGGACATGCTGTCCCGGCACTGCAACCGCCCGATCGAGCAGGTCCGCAAGGACATCGACCGTGACAAGATCATGACGGCCGAGGAGTCCAAGGAGTACGGGCTGGTCGACACGATCCTGACCAGCCGCAAGAAGGGTCTGCTGGCGTCGCACGCCGCGGGCTGAGCCACGTGTGGTCGGAGGTCGGCCGGGGTATCGTTCCCGGTCGACCTCTGACACACCGGTTTTGGGGGTCGGAGAAAACCCGGCCACCGGGTAACGTCGGGTCTGTACCGCTCCGCCGGTCGGATCGGTGGAGCCGACAGCATGGTGGAACGACAGGACGGACGGGCGCTCCGGCGCTCGCAGGTCAGGGCCGGCGTTCCGGCCGATGAGTGCAGGGAGAACGTAGGTGGCACGGATCGGTGACGGCGGCGACCTACTGAAATGCTCGTTCTGCGGCAAGTCGCAGAAGCAGGTCAAGAAGCTCATCGCGGGCCCTGGCGTCTACATCTGCGACGAGTGCATCGATCTCTGCAACGAGATCATCGAAGAGGAGCTGGCCGAGTCCGGCGAGGTGAAGTGGGAAGAGCTTCCCAAGCCGATGGAGATCTGCCAGTTCCTCGACAACTACGTGGTGGGTCAGGAGCAGGCCAAGAAGGCGCTCGCCGTCGCGGTCTACAACCACTACAAGCGGATCCAGGCCGAGGCCGCCGGCGCCCCGGGGTCCGGCACCGACGGCGTGGAGCTGGCCAAGTCCAACATCCTGCTGCTCGGCCCGACCGGCTGCGGCAAGACCCACCTGGCGCAGACGCTCGCCCGGATGCTCAACGTCCCGTTCGCCATCGCGGACGCCACAGCGCTCACCGAGGCGGGCTACGTCGGCGAGGACGTCGAGAACATCCTGCTGAAGCTGATCCAGGCCGCCGACTACGACATCAAGCGGGCCGAGACGGGCATCATCTACATCGACGAGGTCGACAAGATCGCCCGCAAGTCGGAGAACCCCTCGATCACCCGTGACGTCTCCGGCGAGGGCGTGCAGCAGGCGCTGCTGAAGATGCTCGAAGGCACTGTCGCCAACGTGCCGCCGCAGGGCGGGCGCAAGCACCCGCACCAGGAGTTCATCCAGATCGACACCACCAACGTGCTGTTCATCTGCGGTGGCGCGTTCGCCGGGCTCGACCAGATCATCGAGGCCCGCACCGGCTCCGGCGGCACCGGCTTCGGCGCCCGGCTCCGGTCGGTGTCCGAGCGGTCGACCGACGACATCTTCAGCCAGGTCATGCCGGAGGACATGCTGAAGTTCGGGCTGATCCCCGAGTTCATCGGCCGGCTTCCGGTGATCACCAACGTGCGCAGCCTCGACCGCACCGCGCTGGTGCGGATCCTGACCGAGCCGCGCAACGCGCTGGTCCGGCAGTACCAGCGCCTGTTCGAGCTGGACGGCGTCGAGCTGGAGTTCGAGCAGCCCGCGCTGGAGGCCATCGCCGATCAGGCCATGCTCCGCGGCACCGGCGCCCGCGGCCTGCGGGCGATCATGGAAGAGGTGCTCCTCTCCGTGATGTACGAGGTGCCGAGCAACCCCGACGCGGCCCGGGTGCTGATCACCCGCGAGGTCGTGCTGGAGAACGTCAACCCGACGATCGTGCCCCGCGAGTTCACCGGCCGGCGCCGGCGGGACCGCGAGGAGAAGTCGGCCTGACCGCCGTCGCGACCGCGCCCGGGTCAGCTCGGGCGCGGTCCGCGTGAACGGGTCCGCCGGTCCCACTCGCCCGACGGGGTGACCACCACCATCATCAGGCGCACCGGCTCGTCGCCGGCCGTCCGGTAGCCGTGCTCCCGGTCGGCGTGGAACTCGACCGTCTCGCCGGCGCGTACCTCGTGGTCGACGCCGTCGACGGTGACCGTCGCGGCGCCGTCGAGCACGTGCAGGATCTCCCGGGTGCCGTGGGCGTGGTCGGGGGAGCGCAACGTCTCTCCGGGTTCCATCCGCCAGTCCCACAGCTCGACCAGGTCGGGTTCGCCGAGCCCACTGAGCAGACGCGCCAGGCCGCCGTGCGGGCCGCGCCACAGCACCGGCGCGTCATCGGCAGCGCTGACCCGTACCGTGCTCTCCTCGGCCGGCTCCAGCAGCCGGGCGATGCTGACGCCGAACGCGTCGGCGACCCGGCAGAGCGTGCCGATGCTCGGGTTGGTGCGGGCACCCTCGATCTGCACGAGCATGCCCTTGCTGACGCCGGACCGGCCGGCCAGTTCCTCGAAGGACCAGCCGCGGGCGGCTCGCAACTCACGTACCTGCCGGGCGACCGCTGAGGTCACCGCGCCGACCCGTCCGCTTGCGTCGGTCATCACACTGTCCTTCACGGTCACTATTATGGTACGACTGCGATGTGCTCCCCATTGTCCTCGCCGCCGTCTCGGCGCTCGCCTTCGGCACGGCCGACTTCTCCGGCGGCAAGGCGTCGCGATGGGCCGACCCCATCGCTGTCACCGTCGTGTCGCAGATGCTCAGCCTTCCGCTGCTGGTCGTGCTCGTACTCGTCGTGCCCGGCATCCCGAGCGCCCTCGACCTGGGCTGGGGACTGCTGGCCGGGGTGGCGGGCGCGGGCGGCGTCATGCTGCTCTACCGCGCGCTGGCCACCGGCGTCATGGCCGTCGTCGCGCCGGTCACCGCGATCACGGCGGCGATCGTGCCGATCGTCGCCGGCCTGGTCCTCGCCCATTCCCCGGGTGCCGTGGCGCTGGGCGGCGCCGGGCTCGCCGTGGTCGCCATCGGGCTGGTCAGCCTGGGGGAGCGCGGCGCCGCACGCCGCGTCTCCGGCCGCGTCCTGGCCATGGCACTCGCCGCGGGACTGCTCTTCGGCGTCTTCTTCGCGCTGCTCGGCCAGGCCGACGAGAGTGCGGGCATGTGGCCGGTTCTGGCGGTACGCGTCAGCTCCGTCGCGTTCGGCCTCGCGCTCGCCGCGCGTACCGGCACTCGCCTGCGCCTCGGGCGGCGTGTGCTCGGCTGGGCCGCGGCCGCCGGCCTGCTCGACTCGGCAGCGAACGCGCTCTTCCTCGCCGCCGCCGGACGCGGCCACCTGAGCGTGGTGGCCGCCGTCGCCTCGCTCTACCCGGCGAGCACCGTCCTGCTCGCGCTCGCCGTCGACCGGGAACGGCTCCGGCCGGTGCAACTGGCCGGACTCGGGTTCGCCGCCGCCGCGCTCGTGCTGTCCAGCGTCTGAGCACTGTCGCGCGCCCGCCTGCGCCCGTACCCTCGGGTCATGCGCGTCGCCGTCTGCCAGCTCAACGCCCGCGACGATCGGGCGGCGAACCTCGCCGCCGCCGAGGCCCTGCTGGTCAGGGCCGCGGCGGCGGGCGCCGACCTCGCCCTCCTTCCGGAGTACGTCGACTACCTCGGCCCCGATGACCGGATGCCCCCGGCGGAGCCGGTCGACGGCGAGGTGGGGCGGTTCTTCGCGGCGGTCGCCCGGCGGCTCGGCATGTGGGTGCTCGCCGGCTCGTTCCACGAGGCCGGGCCGGACCCCGCGCACACCTGGAACACCTCGCTGGTCTTCGACCGCGAGGGCGCGCTCGCCGCCGCCTACCGCAAGATCCATTTGTACGACGTGGAGATCCCCGGCCGCGTCTCCTACCGGGAGTCGGCAACCGTCGCGCCCGGAGAGAAGCCGGTGGTGGTCGACGTCGAGGGCCTGCGGGTGGGCCTGTCCATCTGTTACGACCTGCGGTTCCCCGAGTTGTACCGGCAGCTCGCGACCGACGGCGGCGCCGAACTGCTCGTCGTGCCGGCCGCGTTCATGATGCACACCGGGCGGGACCACTGGGAGGTGCTGCTGCGGGCCCGGGCGATCGAGAACCAGTGCTTCGTGGCGGCGGCGGGCCAGACCGGTGACCACGACCCGGGCCGGACGTGCTTCGGCCGGAGCATGGTGGTGGACCCGTGGGGGACAGTGCTGAGCCAGGTCGCCGACGGTCCGGGACTGGCGGTCACCGAGATCGACCTGGAGCGGCTGCGGACGATCCGCGCCGAGCTGCCCAGCCTGGCCAACCGCCGGCTCTGACCGCGGTCAGCCTCCGAACAGCAGGCCCAGGGCGGCGATTCCGGCGATCGCCGCCGCAGTGACCAGCAGGGCGGTGGTCATCCGGGACGGGCCGCGCCGGGCCAGGCGTCTGATCGACAGCACCAGTACGGCGAGCACGACGGCCCCGATCACCAACTGCCAGAACGGCAGCAGGAGGCCGAGCAGAGCGTCCTCGGCGACGGCCGGGACCGGGGACGGGTCATCCATGCCGACCACTCTGGCACGGGGCCGCCGCCGGGGGATCCCTTCCACGGGTGCTTTCCGGCCGGCATCGGCTGCGCGCGCTCCGCTCGGGCAATGACGATCATTGATTTGCCTTCCACGGCCGGTCCGCGTAACTTTCTCTCTGCACGCGGGAGGCCGGGGCAAACCGGCCGAGAACGGGCGCCAGGCTGGTGGCGGCGACGCCGAGCCAGACTGAGATTCGGGCGGTGCTAGACACTCCGGGACACGGAGTTGCGAAGGCGAAGTCGACCGGGTAGAGTGCGAAAGCCGGCAGGGAGCCGGGCGGGTGGTCGCGAAAGCGACGCCGGCCGGTCCGCCGAAACCCACGAGAGCCACGAACGCCGGAAACGGCGAGCGTCAGCGTGGGTCTGGTCGAACCAAGTTGATCACCTCGGACACGAGGTTGACGACGAACGTGAGACCGAGTAGGTTGGAGAGGTTGCCCCAAACGGGGGCTCCGCGGTGCGGGGTTTCTGGTTGGTGTGTGGTTGTTCTTTGAGAACTCAACAGGGTGCTTGTAAAGCCAGTGCCAATTGTTTTATACCCCGGACTGGTGGCTGTTCTTTGGAATGGTTGCTGGTTGGGATTCCTTTGGCAACAC
>NZ_QMEZ01000015.1:0-37408 GCF_003315815.1 Micromonospora sp. LHW51205
ATCCGCTCTGCCCGGTGCAACCGACGGATCTCCGCCCAGTCCTCCACGCTCAGCACCTCCCGATGCTTCCGGAAGGGGTCAAAATTCAGCCGGAACCACGGGGTCAGTTTTCAGGCGGAGCCGACAGAGTCTCCGCCGGCGCTTGGTTCGGGCAGTGTCGGTTGTCTCCTGGCAGCGCAGCCGGTAACGGCCAACGCCAAGATCACTGCCGCCGCGACTCGCTTTAGCGTATTCATGGCACGACCGTGCCGAGCCGCCGAGGTCGTTGCCGCTGCCATCCGCCGCCGCCAGAAGTGGTAGCGGAGACGACCACTCCGGCATCAACTCTGCCGTCAGCAGCTCCTGGTCAAGGTCCGTGGCAGATGCCCGCCGAGGTGTCCTGACCGTCAGGAGATTGCTGTGCTTGCTCACTACCTCGCCTGCGCCGCGGCCGAGCTGTTGGCCGCTCCGACTCCGGCTCCTGTCCCTCCCCCGGGTCTGGAGAGCGCCGGCAACATGTTCATCGGCTGGATGAAGTGGATCCTCATCGTGGCCGGCGTCGGTGGCCTGCTCATCTGCGGGATCATGATGGCCGTCGGTCGACGCAACCGGTCGGCATTCGCCGCTGACGGCGCCGCCGGCATCCCGTGGGTGCTGGCGGGGTTGACGTGCGGGGCGGTCGCCGCGGTCGTAGTCGGCACGGTTATCCGGGGCTGAGCCATGACCTACGACGTCATCGACCGCGCCCGCCGCGCCACGCGCCGCCGGCTCACCACCATCTGCCTGACTGCGGTGGCACTCAGCGCTGCCGGGGCCGCCGCCGTTGTCGCCACCACGACCCCGAGCCGGCCTGCCGACTCACCCCCGGGTCACGCGATGTCGACCTTCGCCGTCACCGGCGCGACCCCCGGTAGCGAGACGCAGAGGCTCACCGATCTCGAGTGGGTCGACGTCGCCGGTGTCTCGGTGCCCGTGTCGAGCCGCTCCGGTCCTCGCATCACCAACGGAGGGCAGGCGCGCGGGTTCACGCACGACCAGGTCGGCGCGCTGCTCGCCGCCGTACACATCGTCGTACGCATCAACCCGCAGGTCGGCCCGGCCGTCTTCGGACCGACGCTGCGCGACCAGGTGGTCGGGCCGCATGCGGCCGCGATGCGGGTCCAGGTCGCGCAGGCGTACGACGAGCTGCGTGCACAACTGGACGGACAACCGCTCGGACGCTTGAACGCCATCCTGCGGGGCTACCGCATCGTCAGCTACCGCGATGACGAGGCGGCCGTGCGGCTGCTGACTGAGGCGCCGGGCGCCAACGGCGTACCGCTGTTGGTAGTCGCCGAGGTGCGCGTGCGCTGGACCGGCTCCGACTGGGCGCTGCTGGCGCCCGCCGGCGGGACGTTCGAGCAGACCGTGATGGCGGCGTCGGACGCCGACACCGCGACGTTCTTTCCCTTCACCGTAGGTGGGTGACCTGATGCCGCTCTGCAATCCGTTCCTGCCCGCCACCTGCTCCGGCGTCATTCTCGGCGGTGTCAACCCGGGCGCCACGGTCCGCGACTCGATGGTCAACGGCATCCTCGACGGTCTGGCCAACGCAGTCCGGGAAGGGATCGAATGGGTCGCCGGCCTGCTGACCAGCTGGACGTTGATCCCGTCGAACAATCTGTGCCCGACCAATGGCTCGGATCCAGGGCGATGGGCCTCCGACTGGATGGCCCAGTGCAACTCGGCTGCTGGCCCGGCGCAGCAGCTGCGCGGATTCATGCTGCCGCTGACGATCCTGGTCCTGGTCGGCGGTCTGGTCTGGCAGGGCATCACCATCGTTGTCAGCCGCCGGGGTGAGCCGCTTCTGCAGGCCGTACGCGGCGTCTGGAACACCGCGCTGTGGGGCAGCATCGGCGTCGCCGGTACCCACCTGGTCCTCAAGGCCGGGGACAGCTACTCGATGTGGCTGCTCAACGAGGCGATCTTCAAGGAGTCCAACAAGCCGCCCAACGAGGCGATGACCACGGCGCTCGGCGGGGTGTTGCTCCCCGGCGCGGCGGTGGCGCCGTTCGTGATGATCCTCGTCGGCGTCGTGGTCATCCTCGCTGCCGTCGTGCAGACCATCCTGATGGTCTTCCGCGAAGGCTCGGTGGTCATCCTGGCCGGGCTCCTGCAACTGGCCGCGGCCGGGTCCGTCACCCGGGGCACGAGCCAGTGGCTGCACAAGACCCTCGGCTGGTCGCTGGCGCTCGCGCTGTACAAGCCGGCAGCCGTGTCGGTATACGCCACCTCGTTCGTGATGATGCGCGGCAACGGGCGCGACTGGCTCATGGGCCTCGGCATGCTCGCCCTGTCGGTGATCGCCCTACCCGCGCTGATGAAGTTCTTCACCACCTTCACCGGTGGCGTCGCGTCCGCAGGCGGCGGCCTGGGCATGGCCGGCGCCGGCGCGGCAGCCGGCCTGCACGCCGCATCGTCGGTGCGCGGTGCGGTCGGTGGCCACAACGCCGGCGACCACGCCCGCTACCTCGACTCGCGGGGACCTGGTAGCGGCGGAGGCAGCGGTCCGAGCGGGGCGGTAACGGTCCCCTCGGCGCCCGCACCCACGAGTGGCTCCGGAGGTACAAGCGGTAGCGCGCCGAAGGTCATGACCGGGCCAGCAACGTCCGCAGCCACAGGGCTGGCCAGTAGCGGCACTGCCGCTACCGCCAGTGGTAGCGCCGCTACCGGGGGGATGGCCGGTGCGGCGGGGGCGGCGACCGGGCCGGCGGCGCCGGTGGTCATCGGCACCGCGCTGGCCGCTCAGGCCGGGACCGCGGCCGCGAAGGCTGGCGCGAACACCGCCGGCTCCGCGATGCGGGACGGGAGCTCACCGTCGTGAGCAGCGACCAGCCTCAGGTACGCACGTACGGCGGTTGGCGGCGCGCTCGCGGCATGGGCTTGTTCGGCCTCGGGCCGATGCAGACGTTCACGGTGCTCGTAGCGATCACCGCGCTGATCGTCTCCGGCTCGCTCGGGCTTCGGGCGATGGCGGTTTCCGCCGGGCCGTGTGCGCTGCTGGTAGCGCTGCTGGTGCTGCGATGGGACGGGGTGCCGCTGTCGGCCGGGATAGCCCAGCGCGTGCGATGGCTGGTCGGCACCAGCCGCGGCTACACCTCGTACCGCTCCGGGGTGATGGTGGCCGGCGAGCACGCCTGGCAGCTGCCGGGCGTGCTGGCGCCCACCACCCTGTTGACCGTCGCCGACGAGGCCGGTGGCGGGTACGCGGTGGTCTACAACCGGCGGCTGGGCACCATGACGGTGACGCTGCGCTGCGCGGCGACCTCGACCTGGTTGGCCGATCCGGACGCCAGCGCGGCGTGGGTGGCCAACTGGGGCGGTTGGCTGGCGAACCTGGGCTACCTGCCGATCGTCGACCACGTCGCGGTCACCGTGGACACCGCGCCGGACCCCGGTTCCCGGCTGGCCGACCACGTCAGCCGTCGGATCGTTCCGCACGGGCCGGCCTCGGCCCGGCGGGTGCTGCAACGGCTGGTGGAGGTGTCCCCGGCGGCGGCCGCCGACGTGGAGACCCGGGTGTCGGTGACGTTCAAGCCCGGCTCCTCCCCGAGCAAGCCCAAGAACCTCGACGAGGCCCTGGACGAGATCAGCCGGACGCTGCCGGGTCTGCAGGACTCCCTGGGCAGCTGCGGCCTGACAGTGCTCGACCGGGCCAGCGCCGACACCATCTCGGCCATCGTGCGTACGGCGTTCGACCCGGCCGCCCGCGGCGACATCGCGCGGCTCGCGGCGACGCCCGGGCTCGATCTGGGCCGGTGGGTGGACTGGGACAGCGCCGGACCGGTGATGGCCGAGGAGCACCTCGACCGGTACGTCCACGACTCCGGAACGTCCGTGTCGTGGGCGTGGCACGAGGCGCCGCGCCAGCACGTGCACGCCGACGTCCTCGCCCGGCTACTCGCCCCCGGCCCGTACCCGAAGCGGGTGTCGCTGCTCTACCGGCCCTTCCCCGCCGGCGAGGCCGCGCGGATCGTCGAGAGCGAGGTCAACGCCGCGGCGTTCCGGGCGGCGTACCACCGGGCGCAGAAGCGCGACGAGTCCGCCCGCGATCACGCCGACCGGGAACGGGCCCTGCAGACCGCACGCGAGGAGGCGACCGGCTCCGGGGTGGGGCTGATGTCGCTGTTCGTCACCACCACCGTGGTCTCCGCCGAGGATCTGGGGCGGGCCGTAGCCGACGTCGAGTCCCGCGCCGACGTGGCCAAGATCCGGCTACGGCGGCTGCGCGCCAGCCAGGCCGCCAGCTTCGCCACCACCCTGCCCTGCGGCGTGTGCCCACCGCAGCTGGCCCGCCACTGGCCCCACTGACCTCACCACCAGGAGAAACTCGATGACGAGCACCCTTACCGCCCCTGCCTGGGGTGTACGCGCGCCCGGCGCCGGTCGGGCGAGCCACATCGCTCCCGGCATGGAGTACCAGGGCACCACCGTCCAGCTGTGCGGCCTGTTCCCCTTCGTCGCCGGATCCGGAGCACCCACCATCGGCGTGCCCATCGGACGACACATGTTGTGGGGCGAGGTCGTCTGCCTCGACCCCCTCGAATGGCTCCGCGAAGGCCTCATCACCAACCCGGGGGTGTTCGTCCTCGGCCAGCCCGGCGTCGGGAAGTCCACCGTGGTCAAACGGCTCATCACCGGCATGACCGGGTTCGGCACCAGCGC
Organism: Micromonospora sp. LHW51205; assembly: GCF_003315815.1. Taxonomy (NCBI): domain Bacteria; kingdom Bacillati; phylum Actinomycetota; class Actinomycetes; order Micromonosporales; family Micromonosporaceae; genus Micromonospora; species Micromonospora sp. LHW51205. The sequence continues at coordinate 4,684 of NZ_QMEZ01000015.1, forward strand.
GCTGATCCTCGGCGACACCAAGCCTGACTACACCCGGCTCGTCGAGCACCTCGGCGGGCAGGTCATCCGGGTCGGGCGCGGCCTGGACCGGCTCAACCCGCTGGACTCCGGCCCGCTGGGCAGCGCACTCGCCCGCATGGGCACCGCCGACGCCCGCCAACTGCGGCTGGAGATCCGCGGGCGGCGCATGTCGCTGCTGCTGGCGCTGTGTGCCCTCGTACGCGGACAGGCGCTGAACAACACCGAGGAGATCATCCTCGGGCGCGCCATCGACGTACTCGCTGATCGTCTCGACCGCGACCCGACGGTGCCCGACGTGCTCGGCCTGGTCGAAGCCGGCGCCGACGAGCTGCACGCCGCGGCCCGGGCGCGCACCGACGGCGAGTACCGCCGCCGCGTCGACCAGCTCGTGCCCACGCTGGCGCTGCTGTGTGAGGGCAGCCTGCGCGGGGTGTTCGACGGCCCGACCACCAGGCCGCTGGATCTGGACGCCCCAGCCGTCAGCGTCGATATCTCCCAGGTCGCCGCCGCCGGCGACCAGCTCGTCGCCGCGGCGATGCTCTGCACCTGGGCGTACGGCTTCGGCATGGTCGACGCCGCATCCGTGCTCGCCGACCAGGGCCTGGCACCGCGCCGCCAGTACCTCGGTGTGATGGACGAGCTGTGGCGGGCGCTGCGGGGTGCGTCCGGACTGGTCGAGCACGCCGACGCGCTCACCCGACTCAACCGGCAGCGCGGCATGGCCAGCGTGATGGTCACCCACTCCCTGGCCGACCTCGACGCGCTGCCCACGCCCGAGGACCGGGCCAAGGCGCAGGGCTTCATCGAACGGTCCGCCATCAAGATCCTCGCCGGGCTGCCGCCGCGCGAGCTGAACCGCGTCAACGACGTCATCAAACTTTCCGGCCCGGAGCGTGAGCTGGTGGCGTCCTGGGCCGCGCCGGAGGCCTGGTTCGCCGGCTCCGTGCACCCCGGCCGGGGCAAATACCTGATCAAGACCGGGGAACGCAACGGACTGCCGGTGTCGCTAACCCTCGTCGGAGAGGAATGGGAGCTCTACGACACCGACGCGGCGATCCGGCAGGTGCAGCCATGAACACCCGGCCTGTCGAACCACGCGGCACTGCCGGCGGGCCACTCACCCCGTTCCTGCTGCTCGGCCTGGTGTGGGCGGTGATCGCGCTGATGTGGCTGTCCTGGCTGGCGGGGCGAATCGCCGCCGCCGTGACTGGGCAGCCTGGCGCTGGCATGGGCTTCGGGTCCGCGTACCTGGAACACCTGCTGCGTGCCGACTGGGCCGCGCTGTGGCCCGGGGTCTCGCCCACCGCGGTCGGTGTCGTCTACGCGGTGCTGCTACTGATGCTTGTTGGTGTGGTCACTGTGGCGGCGGTGTGGTGGCAGGGGCGCAAGCCCGACGCGGAGGATCCTTTGCCGTCGCTGGCCGGCCCGCCCGAGGTGCGGGCGATGACGTTGTCGGCGGTCGCCGCCGAGGCCCGCCGTCTGCGGCCCGGTCTGGCCGACGTGCCGTTGAAGGCGATCTCGGCCGCAGCGGCCGGGGTCGTGCTCGGTGCGCACCGGCGGCGGCGCGGCTCGGGTCCTCGGCTTTACTCCTCCTGGGAGGACGTCGTGCTCGCGGTGATGGCACCCCGCGCAGGCAAGACGACCGCCCTAGCCGTTCAGTCGATCCTCAACGCGCCCGGGGCCGCGCTCGCCACCAGCAACAAGCCCGACCTGTGGGCCACTACTGCGACCGCCCGGGCCGAGCGCGGCACGGTGTGGGTGTTCGATCCGCAGTCCATCGCCCACGTACCGCAGGACTGGTGGTGGAACCCCCTCGCCGCCGTAGAGGACGTCGAGGACGCCCACCGCCTGGCCAACCACTTCGTCCAGCAGGTCCGCAACTCCCACGGCAGCGACGACTTCTGGATCCAGGGCGCCCTGGACCTGCTCACCTCGCTGATCCTCGCCGCCGCGATCGAGGGCCGCACTCTGACTTCGGTGCAGGCGTGGCTGTCGGACTCCACCTCCCGCGAGCCGGCCACCATCCTCAAAAGCCACGGCTTCGGAGCCTCCGCCCGAGCCATGTCCGGCCGCCAAGCCGGCGCACCCGAAACCCGCGAAGGGCTCTACGAGACCGCCCGCACCGCCGCAGCCTGCCTCGCCAACCCCACCATCATGGCCTGGGTCACCCCGCCCGACCGGCCACTACCCGTGCTGGACGTCGAAGCGCTCGTCGAGAGCACCGACACGCTCTACCTGCTGTCTAAGGACGGCGCGGGCGCTGCCGCGCCGCTCGTCGCCGGCCTGACCGACCAGGTGCTGCGCGCCGCTGTCACCGTCGCCGAAGCGTACGGCGGGCGGCTCGATCCACCGCTCGTCGCCTGCCTGGACGAAGCCGCGAACATCTGCAAGATCAAGGACCTGCCGGAGCTGTACAGCCACTTCGGCAGCCGCGGCATCATCCCGCTGACCATCCTGCAGTCCTACCGCCAAGGCACCCGGGTCTGGGGCGAGCACGGCATGGACGCCCTCTGGTCGGCGGCCACGGTCAAGCTGGTCGGCGCCGGCATCGACGACGCACGCTTCGCCGAAGACCTGTCCCGCCTCGTCGGCGAACACGACATCACCGTCGCCTCCCGCAGCCGCGACGGGCAGGGGCGCACGTCGTATCAGACCTCGGTGCGGCGCCAGCGGATTCTCGATGCCGCGCGGATCCGGGCGTTGCCGAAGGGCACTGCGCTGCTGTTCGCCACCGGAGTCAAGGTGGCCATGCTCAACCTGCTGCCCTGGTACGACGAACCGAGCGCTGAGCGGCTGACCAGCGCCGTCGCTGCTTCCACGGCCGAGATGACCCGTCACGCGGAGCGCTCGCGTGCTGCGCGGCGGGTTCGGATGGCGCAACGCTCCTGGCGGAGCTGGGACAGCTGAAGCTAGCTTGGATATCGGAGGTAGTCCATGGGCGCACCTCGACTCACTCCCCCGTCCTCTGCGATACGCGGCTTCGGGCTCGATCCCGGACGGCTGATCGCGGCCGTCGAAGCGGCCGTGTCGTACTACCGCGACCAGCTCGCCGGCGCTGACGGTCCTCGCGCGTATCTCGCCGGTCGCGGTCTCGGTGTTCTCGTTGACCGGGAGTGGCCATGGCGAGTCGGGTATGCGCCGCCCGGCTGGAGTTCGCTGGCGCGCCACCTGCGTTCAGTGGGCTTCAGCGACGATGAACTGCTCGGTGCGGGCCTGTCGACTGGCACCCGATCGGGGCGGCTCGTCGACGTGTTTCGGGACCGGATCGTGTTTCCGGTGCGCGATCCGGCTGGGCACGCGGTGGCGTTCCTGGGACGCGCCGGCCCTGGCGCCGGTGACGGTGTGCCCAAGTACATCAACAGTCCTAAGTCTGCGATCTACGACAAGGGACGACTACTGTTCGGGATGATGGAGCAGCAGGACCGCCTCGATGCGCGGTGGACGCCGGTCCTGGTGGAAGGGCCTGTGGATGTCCTCGCAGTGTGGCTGTCCTACGCGAAGTCTGGCCGGCCCGGAACCGTGGCCCTCGCGCCTGGCGGCACCGTGCTGACGGACCACCAAGCCGGGATGTTGCGAGAGCTGCCTGGCGCCGCAGGCGGGATTGTTGCCGCGTTCGATGCGGATCCGCCCGGTCGTGACGCAGTGGACCGAGCCTGGCAGACGCTCCGGCAGCCACGGCCACCCGGGCCGTTATTGGTGGCTGAGTTCGCTGCCGGCGCTGACCCAGCGGACCTGCTGCGACGGCCGCACGGGAGCGCCCAATTACGGGCCGCGTTGCAGCGACGAGCAAGGCCGATGCTCGACGCAGTGCTGGATCACCGTCTGGCCCGGCTCGTCGAGCGGCATCCACGCCTGCTAGAGGACATTGATGGCAGGTGCGCTGGGGTACGCGCCTTGGTGCCACTGATGTACGAGGCGGCGAATCCGGACGAGGCGGTCCGAGTCGGACGACGCATCGTTGCCCTCACTGGTGCCGAGGCAGACACCGTCGCAATCGCCGCACTCACGCACCTCGAAGAATCGCTGTATGGTCTCTCATTCCGCCTCGGCACAGCCGCAGAAGTCTGGTAACACCTGCTCACACGGGCCACGCACGTCGCCTGATCGCTTTCCATCACGACGGTGGCCGGGTGACCGGACGGGTAGTGAACCTGGATGTCCGGACGGAGCGTCCACCCACGACCACTCCTGCCGCCGATGGCGTGCATCTGATCTTGTGGGCGAGCGGCGGTGGTCGTTCGGGGTGTGGTGTCCGTTCGGTGTGTGGTGGTGGGCTGTGCGTGCTGGGCTGGCTGTCGGGTTCGCGGTTGTTTGATGATGACGCGGTGTGTCAGGGTGCGTTGCCTATGGGTGATGGTGCGGCGTTCGTGGCCTCGGTGCGGTTCGGCGGGGTCGAGGTGCTGGTCGAGGAGACGGCGGTGTCGGTGGTCGGGTCGGAGCCCACATCGCCGCTGTTGCAGGTGATTGCTGTATGAGCAGGCGGCGTTAGGGGGTCGGGACTCAGTGTCTGACACGGTGCAGCGGTTGACGGAAGCGGCCTCGGTGCCGAAGCAGGGGTAGGTGCCGTTCGGAGACTGTGCGATGTCGCAGGATTGCGGATCCGAGGCAGGAGGGCGCCAGGTTTGATGGATGGCTCAGGGTCGGCGAGACCGGAACCTCTGGCTCGCGGTGGGCCTGCTGTCAGGGTCGCCCAGGCGGTGGAGGTGCACCGGCTGGCGGTGGCCGGTCGGGAACCGGTCATCGCCCGAGACGTCGGGGACCTGGTGGCTCGGGTGTGGCTGCGCACATCCCGGTTCGCCGACGTCGCGGCCCTCGCGAGCGCGACCCTGACCTTAGGCCCGGATGCCGGCGCCTTCTACGACCGGGGCTGGGCCCGATCCTCCACGGGGCAACCCCGGCAGGCTCTGGCCGACTACCAGCAGGCCCTGACTCTTTATCGCGAGGCCGGCCATCGCGGCAACGAAGCCGCCACCCTCACCAACATCGGCCTCGTGTACGACGGCCTGGGGGACCGGCAGCAGGCCCTGACCTACTACCAGCAAGCCCTACCCATCCGACGCGACGTCGGCGACCGCGCCGGCGAAGCCACCACCCTCAACAACATCGGCAGCGTGTACAACGCGCTCGGAGACCGGCAGCAGGCCCTGACCTACTACCAGCAAGCCCTACCCATTCGACGCGACGTCGGCGACCGCGCCGGCGAAGCCACCACCCTCAACAACATCGGCAGCGTGCACGACAGGCTCGGGGATCGGCAGCAGGCCCTGACCTACTACCAGCAAGCCCTACCCATCCGACGCGACGTCGGCGACCGCGCCGGCGAAGCCGTCACCCTCACCAACATCGGCAGCGTGCACGACAGGCTCGGGAACCGGCAGCAGGCCCTGACCTACTACCAGCAAGCCCTACCCATCCAACGCGACGTCGGCGACCGCGCCGGCGAAGCCACCACCCTCACCAACATCGGCAGCGTGCACGACGGACTCGGAGACCGGCAGCAGGCCCTGACCTACTACCAGCAAGCCCTGCGCATGCAGCGGGAGGTCGGCGACCGCGCCGGCGAAGCCACCACCCTCACCAACATCGGCAGCGTGCACGACGGACTCGGAGACCGGCAGCAGGCCCTGACCTACTACCAGCAAGCCCTACCCATCCAACGCGACGTCGGCAACCGCGCCGGCGAAGCCACCACCCTCAACAACATCGGCCGCGTGTACAACGGACTCGGGGACCGGCAGCAGGCCCTGACCTACTACCAGCAAGCCCTACCCATCCGACGGGAAGTCGGCGACCGCGCCGGCGAAGCGGTCACCCTCAACAACATTGGCGCCGTCCGGTTTCATCAGGGCGATCCGGTTGGGGCGATGAACGCCTTTAGTGAGGTGCTTGAGATCTTTCGTGTCGTGGGTGATCGGGGTTCCGAGGCGGTGGCGAGCTTCAACATGGCTGTTCTGCTCCTGCAGATGGCGCGGGTGGATGACGCCGTCGACTTCCAGCGCCGGGCCATCGGTCTGGCTGAGCGGACGGGTCACCCAGCGCTGCATGAGATGCGAGCGTTTCTCATCGAGCTTCAGCAAGCGAGGAGGGGTTAGGCGATGGGCACTGCCACCGTTGAGGTGTCGGGAGCGCAGGCCACGCAGTGGGCCGCGGAACTCCACGCCGTTCTCACCGTGAACGCCCAGCCCGGCGACAAGGTGTCACCTGTTGAGGTGGCTCGGTCCGCTGAGATGGTCATCGCTGTGATCGGGCTGGTGTTCGCCGGGGTCGGCACGGCCAAGACGATCTGGGACTGGTGGCACTCCCGCCGCCAGGGAGGGGTGACTGTCACGATCCTGCTCAGCGACGGCACCCGGCTCAACCTGTCCGACGTCAGCCAGGACCAGCTGGAGATCGTCTTCCGGCAGGACGAATCGCAGTAGCAGTGAAGGGCGGAGACAACCGGAGTGAGCCAGATGAACATGTTGGAGCTGGAGATCTTCGAGCAGACCTCCAGCTACTGCGAGCTGCGCCTGTCCACCGGCGAGGGCCCGCCGAAGACCCGTGGTCTGGACAAGATCGCAGTCGATCACCTGATCGAGCTCGTGGAGCGTGATTACAGCCAGCACGCGATCGCCCAGAAGGTGTTCGGCTCACCGCAGCTGGGCGACCTCGGCGCGAAACTGGCCGTCTTCCTCGACGGCGACGAGCGGTGGCTGACCGCGGTCCTGGATCGCCCGCCGGGCGTCACGCTGCGAATCACCGCGGAGCAACGGCTACGCCACTTGCCCTGGGAACTGCTGTGCAGAGACGGCTCGTTCCTGACCGTCTCCGGCCCTGCGCCGCTGCTGCCGGTACGGGCCGTCGGCGCCGGTACGACCCTGCAGACGCCTGTCATCCCGGGTAACCGGCCGCTGCGGGTGCTGTTCATGGCGACCTCTCCGGAGGGCGTCGAGCCCGTGCTGAATTACGAGGCGGAGGAAGCGGCCATCCTGTCGGCGACCTCCCGTACTGGCACCGACCTAGTCGTCGAGGAAAGCGGCACCCTGGAAGGACTCCGTTTCCTCAGCCGCGACTACGGCGAGGGGTACTTCGACGTCCTGCATCTGAGCGGCCACGCCACCATCGACAACGGGCAGCCCACCTTCGTGGTGGAAAACGAGTTCGGCGGGGTCGCCTCCGCCACCGCTGACCAGATCGCCCAGGCCATGGCCGGGTACTGGCCCCGACTGGTCTTCGTCTCCGGCTGCCTCACCGGCAATGCCCCCGACCGGGGTGCGTTTCCCTCGATGAGCGAAAGCCTGGTCCGCGCCGGAGCCCCCGCTGTGCTCGGGTGGGCGCTGCCGGTCGGCGACGTCTCCGCGACCGACTTCGCCGCCGAACTCTACCGGGCCCTCGCCAGCGGGGAGCCCCTCGACCAGGCCATCATCGAGGCCCGCCAGCACCTGTACACGAACAAGCGCGGCAACTGGCACCTACTCCGTGTCTACGCCGACAGGTCCCCTCTCGCCTCGATGGTCACACCTCTGAACACCAAAGGGCGTGCACGAATCCAGGTCCGGCCCGCCGACCAGGAGTTCCTGGACCCCCAGACCCAACTGTCCCGGGTCGCCGCCCGCGCCGCGTTCGTCGGCCGACGCCGCGTCATTCAGCGCTGCCTACGCACCCTCAAACAACCCCCCGGCAGCCAGGGTGCGGCCGAGGCCCTCGTCCTGCACGGCATGGGCGGGCTCGGCAAGAGCAGCCTCGCCTCCCGGTTGCTGGAACGCATACCAACCCACCAACGCGCCGTTTGGTACGGCCGCGTCGACCTCACCAAATTCCGGGAACTCACCACCAAGATCCTGTTTCCTACTGTGGAGCAGCACATCGAGGCGGTCAAACTGCTTGACACCGACTATGCCCCACTCGCCGTCAGACTGCGTCATCTGCTGGACGTCGACGGCCCGCTCGGCCAGACCTCCTGCCTGTTCGTGTTCGACGACTTCGAGGACGGCAACCTCGACGAACGCGATGGCAGCCACGTGCTCTCCCCGGCGATGGCCGATATCCTCCCGGCTCTGCTCACCGCCATTCGCGATACCGGCAGCCCCAGCCGGGTCATCATCACCAGCCGTTACCGGTTCCCCACACCCCCGGCAACCCGCGTCGTCGTCGAGTCACTCGAAACCCTCACCGCTATCGAGCAGACCAAGAAGATCACGAATCTGCCGAACCTGCGCCCCAGCTCTCCTATCGACCCCACCATCCGGACCCGCGCCATCGAGGCCGCGGCCGGCAACCCCCGCCTGCTCGAGTGGCTCAACCTGATCGTCGCCGACACCACCCTCGACGTCGACGGCATCATCACGGCCATCGAGAACGAAGCCGACCGATTCCGCCGCGAAACCATCCTCGCGACCAACCTCCTCAGCTCCCAGCCCGCCGAACTGCAGAAGATGCTCGCCAAGGTCAACGTCGTCGAACTGCCCGTGCCTGCAGAGACCGTCCATACCATCCACGACCACCCCGACGCCGCCAGCCACATCGAACGCGCCGCCCAGCTCGGCCTGCTCGAAGAAGGCACCGACCCCGAAACCCGTCGGCCCCGCTACTACGTCTCCAACGTGCTGCGCCCCCTCATCCGCCCCCTGCTCAGCGACGACGAAACCACCCAAGCCTGCGCCGCCGCCGCACGATCCCTGCACAGCATCTGGATCAGCGCCCCCGTTCCGCCCGGCTCCCCGTCATGACCTCCCTCGCCCAGGCGGTGGAGGTGCACCGGCTGGCGGTGGCCGGTCGGGAACCGGTCATCGCCCGAGACGTCGGGCGGCTGGTGGCTCGGGTGTGGCTGCGCACATCCCGGTTCGCCGACGTCGCGGCCCTCGCGAGCGCGACCCTGACCTTAGGCCCGGATGCCGGCGCCTTCTACGACCGGGGCTGGGCCCGATCCTCCACGGGGCAACCCCGGCAGGCTCTGGCCGACTACCAGCAGGCCCTGACTCTTTATCGCGAGGCCGGCCATCGCGGCAACGAAGCCGCCACCCTCACCAACATCGGCCTCGTGTACGACGGCCTGGGGGACCGGCAGCAGGCCCTGACCTACTACCAGCAAGCCCTACCCATCCGACGCGACGTCGGCGACCGCGCCGGCGAAGCCACCACCCTCAACAACATCGGCAGCGTGTACAACGCGCTCGGAGACCGGCAGCAGGCCCTGACCTACTACCAGCAAGCCCTACCCATTCGACGCGACGTCGGCGACCGCGCCGGCGAAGCCACCACCCTCAACAACATCGGCAGCGTGCACGACAGGCTCGGGGATCGGCAGCAGGCCCTGACCTACTACCAGCAAGCCCTACCCATCCGACGCGACGTCGGCGACCGCGCCGGCGAAGCCGTCACCCTCACCAACATCGGCAGCGTGCACGACGGACTCGGAGACCGGCAGCAGGCCCTGACCTACTACCAGCAAGCCCTACCCATCCAACGCGACGTCGGCGACCGCGCCGGCGAAGCCACCACCCTCAACAACATCGGCAGCGTGTACGACGGACTCGGAGACCGGCAGCAGGCCCTGACCTACTACCAGCAAGCCCTGCGCATCCAACGCGACGTCGGCAACCGCGCCGGCGAAGCCGTCACCCGGTACAACGTCGCTATGATCCACCGAGCGGAGGGAAACCTCGACCAGGCGATCGGCGAACTCGAACGCGTCGTCGATCTCGACCGCCAAGTCGGCCACCCGGATCTCGCATCCGACACCGCCGCCCTCGAACAAGTACGCCAAGAACGAGCAAGAGCCCCGAAAGCGACCTGACCACTTCATCCACCCATCTGAGGCCGAACACCAGGCCAGACGCTCGCGCCAACTTCTGCAGGCGTCGGGCCCCGGCCCGATCTCGCACCCCACCATCGTGCTCGGCACTCGACCGCGACGCGACATCACCCTCGCCCGCGACACCGACGGCAACCACCTCATGCTCGATCGTCTCGGCGACCCGAGCCAGGGTCCAACGAGCATCAGCCCCAGCCCCTGAGCAATCGGGCCTTCGTCCAGCACAACAGCCAACTGTTCGCGCTGCTCACCATCGAGCTTGCAGTCCGCACCGCCAGGCCCCGCTGCCACTAGAGCCGCCGCCCCCGGCTACCGACCGGTGCCGCCACTCCCGCACCGACTTCTCCGAAACCCGCAGCTCAGAAGCAATCTCCGCAGTCTTCATGCACTCCTCGAACATGACCGCAGCCTGTCACCGGACCACTTCCCCCGCAGCACGCAGCGAACGTCATCCTGTACGGGGCATGCGTGTAGCCATCGCCGACATTATTCCCACCAGCTCCACCAGTTCTCGGGCGCAGGTTCGGCCGGCACCTCCGGTGATGAGTGATGTCGCGCCACTCCCAGGTCCCCGCTCACAGCGCAGTTGCGGAACGGCCCGTCGTCGCCGTAGAGGATGGGCATCTGCTGGTCGAGCTCTCGCAGCCAGGGCAGCATGCCGGTCATCTGCAGCCGGGCTTGCTCCCAGCCGAACCAGAGGGCGGTCAGTCGGGTGACGGCTTCGTCGTGCCGCCACCACTGCTCGCACCAGTGCCATCGGGACACGCCGACCTCGCCTACCGGCCGCGGGAAGGTTCGTAGCAGGTACGTGTTCACCCACTCCTCGACCGTCGAGTACAGCGGCGGCTGATCGTCTCCACCGCCACCGTGGCCACGTTCGGCATGGGTCTGCTGGAGGACGGCTACCTGCCTCGTCAGTCTCGCCACCTCAGCGGCAAGCTCATCGAATCGGCTTGCGGTCTCGTTGGGGGCATGCGGGGACGTGGTGGCGGTCATCGCGCTCTGCCCCGCATCTGCACTGCGGTGGTGGTCACCGCGGGCTGCTTGGTGGCGACCACCGCTTCGACCTGGGCGACGCGAAGCTTGGGAAAGGCCTGCGTCCACGCGGGCGCCGCGAGGACCTCAGCGTGGTGGACTGCGGCGTTGGCCGCGGTGTGGTCGGCGTTGTCGTCGTGTACCACGCTCGCCGTCTGCCCGGTCGCGTGCTCGTCGGCCAAGGTACGGGGATCGTCCAGCGTCCCGCCATCGCGGAGTCCTTCACCGCGTTCAACGGCAGCTCTGCCGTGCAGGTCGCGGGCCAGGGCCTCCTCCACGTGACTGTGCGCGAGGCGGATGCCTTCGACAGGCCGTCCGTCGGCGTAGCCGGTCCTGATGGCCTGGCTCATCTCTACCGCGAGGTCGCGAAGGAGCTGCACGGGTTCGCCGGCGGGGAGTTTGCCGGCGGCACGCCACTGGCGCTGTAGCTCGTCGAGGGCTTCGGGCCGTACGTCTTCCGCCAGCGTCATGGCCTCCTTCCGGACAGCGGCGTCGAAGTCGTCGACCTGCCCACGGCCACCCGGCGGCAGGGCGGCGGGTCCGTCGGGGGTGATTCCCTGCCGGTCGGGTGTGCCGCCATGGGCGCGAGCGCCGCGCTGCCGGCGGCCGGCACGGGCGTCGTTCTCCCACACGTCCCGGGCGGCGGCGCGCATGGCCTCGGGGATAGCGCTGCCAGCTTGCCGGTGTCGTTCGTAGGCGGCCATCAGGTCCGGTCGGAACTGGCGTAGTCGATGCTCGGCGAACTCCGCTGCCCGCCGGGCGACCGGGTCGGCGCCGGCGTGGATCGTCGCGGTCCGCCAGACGGCGGCGGCCTCGGCGAAGGTGGCCTTGTTGACCAGCCAGTCGCCGTCGAGTGACGATGCCATCCGATCGCGGTCCACGCGTACCTTGGCGGCCAATCGGTCGGCTTCGCGACGGGCTGCCGCGGCGGCCTGGTCGCGGTGGGCCTGGCGTTCGCGGTCGGCGGCCTTGTTCTGGATGCCGACGGCGGCCCAGCGGGCGCCGGCCTCGCCGACGGTTGCCATCGCGGCCAGCCCCTGCAAGAACTGCTCGCGGGTCTCGGCCATCGGGTCCTCGTGTTGCTGCGGGCGCGGCACGTGCACCTCCCTTGCCTGCTCAGCGGCCGCGCGCCATGCGTCGGCCGCCTCCCACTGTCGGTTCAGAGGAGGGCACGGCAGTGAGCGGCAGCGTTACCGCCGGTTGCCGGCCACCCGCTACCAGCCGCAGCGCACCAGCTGCGGCTCGGGCCGCCTCGGCCTGGTGGAGGCGCTGCTGTGCCGTGCGCAGCTGCTCGAGGGTGTCGGCGAGGCGGGCCAGGTCCATCACCAGCGCGAGTGCGGCGATGGCGTCGTCGTCGCCGGAGATGCGGCCCATCAGCGCTATCAGCCGCGACATGGCGCGCGTCTCCTGGCCGCGGCCGGTGGGCCGAGGGACCCGCCCGTACAGGTCGCGGGCCGCCCGGTCGAAGACCTCGGCGGCCCGGTGCAGCGGCCCGCGCCGGTCACCCTCCATCGCGTACGCCAGGCTGGTGAGCAGATCTGCCGCGGCGACCGCGGTGGCCTGCACCCGGCCCGGTTCGGTACGGGCGGCGTCGCGGATGTCGTCGGCGGCCGCGGTGGCGACCTTGGCGGCCTGGCGCATTGCCTCGACACGTTCGCTGCGGCCGACCGATGGTGCCGTCGGCTGCGCCGGGGTGCCCCAGCGCAGCCGCAGCTTGGGCAGGGTCATGTCGGGCGCCAGCCGGCCGCCGCCGAAGTACACCGGTTGTCCGCCGGCGGTCCGGGCGCCGGGAAGCGCCACCGCGTACCCGGTGATCTGCTGGGCGTTGGTGCTGCTGCGTCGGAGTCGGACCAGCACCCCTGTCTCCCGGAGCCGGGTGAAGAACTCCTCCTCCGAGCCGGCTGCGGCCACCGCCCTGCGTACGCGCCGGCGCAGCTCGTCGCGGGGTGTCTGGGCGCGGCCGGTGCGGCGGGCCTTGCTGACCTCCACTGGGTGGGGACGGCGGTGGGCGGTCCGGTCCGCCGGCGGGACCCGGCGGTGCAGGTTGTAGCGGCGGGCGACGTGGTAGGTGGCCTTGACGCAGCGCGGGTAGTCGTTGCGCATCCAGTTGGTACGCCCGTCCTCGCGCACCAGCGTGGCAACGATGTGCACGTGGTCATCGGCATGCCGCATGGCGATCCACCGCAGGCCCGGATCAGCGGCGGTGGTGGCGACACCGACCTCAGTGAGCATCTGCACCGCCATGCCTGCCCACGTCGAGTCACTGATGGTGCGGTGCCGGTCCTCGGGCGCCAGCCGCATGCTGGCGTGCCAGACGAACTTGTTCGGCGGCCGGTAGCCCGCCCGGACCGGTTGCTCGAGTAGCGCAGTCAGCGCCCGGATGTCCCGCTTGCCGCGGGCGGTGACGTTCGGCTCCAGATCCGCCAGCGACCCCGCGCCGTCCCAGGCGGCCACCAGGTGGGGGTTGGCGTGCTCCTCCGCCTTACCCGGGCCCCACAGGTAGCGCAGCAGTCCGCCGACCCGCGAACCGCGTCGGTGCACGCGGGTGATCACCGCAGTCTCCGATGGGTCAGGGAGATCACCTCGTCGAGCCGAGCCACCGCTGCGGCACAAAGGCGGACGGCGTCGGTGGTCCACTCCGGTAGCTGGCCGGTAGCGTTAAGGGCCGCAGCGGCCTGGTTGACGTTGTTGCCGAACATCACCACGGCCCGGCGGGCGGCGAACAGTTCATGTTGCAGGCCTCGCAGGTCACCGATCGCGTCGCTGGCAGCCTGGCCGGCATTCGCGGCGGCGACGGCCGCCTTGGCTGCGTATCCCGTGGCGGTTAGGTCCGCAGCTGCGGCTGCCGCGTCGATCGCAGCCTTTTCCTCGTCCGATAGTCGGAGCAGCATCGCGTGCGGGCGGGCCGGCCGTTGGTGGGCACGGTGCCGGGCCTTCCGGGTTGAGGCGGGCTGATCGCTGTCCATCGCCGCCACTGTGCGCCCCGGGCGCTGCCGGCAAGTGAGCGTCCAGGGCTACCAGCGCTGGCTTGTCGGCGTACCAGGTCTCGGCCACGTATGCCTGAGTGGGGTCCATCCGTGCACCCACCGACGCCCCTCGGCTACAGACCAGCTCGGGCGCTGTCTGCCGTCCTGGTCTGGAAAGGCCAAGCTGACGCCTGCCCGACCTGCTGGCGTCGTTGCGGTCGCCGGCGGGCGCTGCGGTAGTCATTCGAGACCAAGCCGACCCGCACCGCAGCCGCGCAGCGGCGAGGAGCGGAAGCGGCGCGGTAGCAGGTGTTCCTGCGGCTCCGCGCCGGCGCCGTTCGTCAGGCTACGCCTGAGCGTGGGCCGAAAACTGGGCCCGTTCGTCCGTACCTACTTGGCCGCACTCCACCGAACGCCCACACGGGCCGGCGCCGCGGGCGCGGACTTGCCTCCATTGCCGATCTGCGACCGCGCCCGGTAGCAGATCGATAAGCAATGGCCATATCTTGCTCCAACCACGGCGAGTTTCATCAGATGAAGCATTCGCCGTCGTACGCATGCTCAGTTCAGCATCGAGCAGCGGCGGTCTCCGCCGATCGTTGATCACGTCGGCGGCCTGCGTCGTTGTGAGCCGCTCGGTGCGCTCAGCGATGTCGCAGAGCGGGCGCTCGGCGGTGGTAGCGCCGATGCGAGGGCCCACGCGTCAGCGCGATGATCAGCGCACTTGCGGGCGGGGCTGGTTCTCGCCGATGGTGTGGCGCTGCTGCGGCCGGAGGAGCAGGTGTTCGTGGCGATGTGCGACGGGTGGCGGGCGCAGCAGCTCGCGCGGAACCTGGCGTTCTCCACGATCGACATGCGTCTGCAGGTGGTGCGGGCGTTCGCGGCGCACGCTGATGCGTACCCGTGGCAGTGGCGGCCGCAGCTGCTCGACGACTGGTTGGCGGACCTGCGGGCGGTGCGCGGCCGGCGGCGCTCGACGATCCGGAACTACTCGGCGACCGTCGCCGCGTTCTGCGACTACCTGACTGACCCAGCCTACGAGTGGGCGAGCGAGTGTGAGCGCAGGTTCGGAACGCACCCGGTGCAGGTCGTGCACGAGTGGAACACCGCGGTGCATGTGCAGGATGCTGAGGGCGACCCGTCGCGGCGGGCCTTCACGGTGGATGAGCTGCAGGCGTTGTTCGACTACGCCGACGAGCAGGTGGTGCGTTCCAGGGCGGCGGGGCGTAAGGGCTGGCTGGCCCTGTTCCGTGACGCCACCCTGCTCAAGGTCGCCTACGGCTACGGGCTACGCCGCCGGGAGGTGACGATGCTCGACCTGGTTGACTTCGGTCCCAACCCTCACGCGACGGAGTTCGGTGACGTCGGGGTGTGCCGAATCCGCTTCGGCAAGGCGCGCAAGGGCTCGCCACCGAAGCCGCGCAGCGTGTTGACGGTGTGGCCGTGGACGGTGGAGATCCTGCAGCAGTGGACCACCGAGGTGCGGCCGCTGATGCCGCAGGCCGCCTCGCCGGCGATGTGGCCCTCTGAGCGTGGACCGCGGATCACTGTCGACGGGATCAACCGGCGGCTGGCCGACTATAGGCGGGCCTTGGGCTTCGGCCCCGGGCTGGACTTCCACTCGCTGCGCCGCTCCTACGTCACCCACCTGATTGAGGCCGGCTGGGACCCGCTGTTCGTGCAGCAGCAAGTCGGTCACGAACACGCCTCCACCACCTCGATCTACACCTGCGTGTCCTCGGACTTCCGCACCCGCACCCTGCGTCGGGCCCTCGATGCGACGATGGCGGCCGTGGCGCGGGCGGAGAGGACGAAGCGATGACGGGCAAGCGGCAGGTGTCCTACCAGTGGCGACTGCGCGAGGTGATGGCCGCACACGGGTTGTTCAATGCCTCGGACCTGGAGCCGCTGCTCGATCAGCGCGGCATCCGGCTGTCCTCGGTACAGGTGTGGAGGCTGGTCACCCAAACCCCGGAGCGGTTGTCTCTGCCCGTGCTGGCCGCGCTGTGCGACATCTTCGACGTCAACCCCGCTCAACTGATCGCCACCCGCGCCGAGGACATCGTCCCGGTCCGCAAGGCAGCCGGCGCCGACGGAGTGGTCGACCTGGCCGCGGTTCGGCCCAAGCGGGCGCAGCTGCGACCCGAGCCGTGACGCAGCCGACCACTGAGTGGTCGTGCCGACGCTGCGGCACGACCATGCCGAAGCGGCCCGGCCGGCGGCCCACCTGCCCGCCCTGCCGGGCCGCGCTGGGGGTGGAGCAGGTCCTCGACGACGGCACCGGCACGATGAACCTCGCCTTCACGCCGCTGGCCACCGCGCTGGCTGCCAAGCAGCCCGAAACGGTGCTGCTCTGGCTGTCCATACGGTACGTTCGCGAGCTGCTCACCGCGCTGGCCACCGGCCGGCTGCCCCTGACCCACGCCGGGCTCGCCGAGCATGACCGCCCGATCGCCGCCCGCTACCTACGCCACGAGCTCATGGCCTGCGGCATCCTTCCGACCGTCGACAAACACTTGCTCGATACCGAGCAGTGGCTGCGCTGTCGGCTCGCCGAGCTGGTCGACCATCCTCACGAGCCGCTGTTACGTCGTTTCGCGCTTTGGCACCAACTGCCCCGGCTCCGCACCACCGCTGCAGCCCGCCCGCTGCGTGCCAACGCTAAGCCCTGCGCCACCCAGCAGTTCACCCAAGCGCAGGCGTTCCTGACCTGGCTTCACGAGCGCGGCATCGCCCCGGCCGCGCTCACGCAAGCCGGCCTCGACACCTGGTACGCCGGCGCCCGCGTCCACCAACGGCACGGCGTCCACGGCTTCCTCACCTGGGCCATCACCAACGGCCACATCCCCCGGCACCTGATAGCCACCAGGCTGACGTTCAAGCCCGGCACCGTCATCACCCAACAACGCCGCCTGGCCCTGCTACGCCGCTTCGTCGCCGACGAACACGCCGACATCGGTACCCGCACCGCCGCCTGCCTACTTCTGCTCTACGCCCAACCGCTCAGCCGCATCCAACACCTCACCACCGCCGACATCACCGAGCACGACGACGACCTGCAGATCCACCTCGGCGACCCACCGGCACCAGTACCCGAGCCCTTCGCCGCGCTCTTGCGCCAGCTCATCACTAACGCGGGACAACCACCGGCGCTGCTGTTCCCCGGCCGGCTCGCCGGACAGCCCGTCGCCTACCAGACGTTGCACAAACGGCTCCGAAGGCTCGGCTTCCCCATCATGGAAGCCCGCATCGCAGCACTACGCCAACTCGTCCTGCAAGCGCCCGCCCCGGTCGTCGCCGACGCTCTCGGCTTTCACCCCACCACCGCCACCCGGCAGGTCACCAACGCCGGCGGCACCTGGAGTCGGTACGCCGCCGGCGACCACGCCCCATCACCCTGACACCTCCCGCTGGTCTGCACATGCATGACGGCCATGACCCTGGCCACCTCACTTGCGCCGATCGATGGTGGCATTGCCCAGGGCGACGCCAGCGTGTGAGTCGGGGCTATCGTGCTCCGCATGCGCGTTCCCGGTTGGCTCGATGACACCCGGACTTCCTACGACACCGTGGCGGTCAGCTACGCCGACTTGCTGCGGGACGCCCTCGCTGGCGAGCCGTTTCAGCGGGGCCTCCTGGCACTCTTCGCCGAGCTGGTGCGCGCTCAGGAGAACGGGCCGGTCGCCGATGTCGGCTGCGGTCCGGGCCGGATCACCGCCTACTTGCACGGCATGGGCCTGGACGCGTTCGGCGTCGACCTGTCGCCCGCGATGATCGACGTGGCCCGACGAGATCATCCCGGCCTACGGTTCGAGGTCGGCTCCATGACGGGTCTCGACCTGGCCGATGGCTCGCTGACCGGCCTGCTCGCGTGGTTCTCCCTGATCCACGTCCCCGACGACGAGGTCCCCACGGTCCTCGCCGAGTTCCTTCGGGTGCTGCGGCCTGGCGGAACCCTGCTACTGGGCTTCCACGCCGGCGACGGCAGCAAGCTCAAGACGGAGGGCTACGGCGGTCACCCAATGAATGTCTACGTGCACCGTCGATCACCTGCCCGGGTCGCGACCTGGCTGGACGCTGCCGGCTTCACCGTCGAGGCGGAGATGGTGCATCGCCCTGCCCCGAACGTCGAAGGTGCCTTCGTCTTCGCCCATCGATGAGGTGGGCGGAGAAGCATCGGTGATCGTGGTCGCCGACCGGGCACACGCCTGCTCACACCTTCGTCGTTCTGGCTCGGTCCGATACCTACGCGCGAGATTTCAAAGGGCCTACGCGGCACGCCATTCCCACTTGTCCGGTGCCCGATTCTCGCCAGGACCTCGCGTCGCGGGCCGCCCGGCCCATCACTCAATGTGACGCACCGTCGGCGGCAGATTCGCGCACCTGCTCTTCGTTCCGACGCCGTCGGTCTCAGCGGCTGGGACCTGCGCCGAGGATCCTCAGGCTGCTTGGCGCGGCGGGCGCTCAGGAGTGTGGAGCCCGTACTTGCTCGAAGTGGAACTCGCGGATGAAGCAATCTCGTGGTTGACCAACCGCGAAGACCACGCAGTCGATGACCGACTGCGCAGTGAGGTCGCTATCCGCCTGCCGCGGCCCGGTCTGAACGAAGTCCGGTGGAAAAAGGGAAATCACCCGGATTCCTTCTGGCCGCAGCCGGTGCGACAGGATCTCAGCGAGCCCGGCGTGGGCATGCTTGGCCGCGTAGAACGCGGGATGCGCGCCCGAACGGCGGTGCCCCACCTCGCCGCATGCCGAGATCATGTTGACAACGTCGGGCCGCGACGATGCACGCAGCAGCGGCAACAGATGCTTGGTCAGCAGCACAGTGCCGGTCCCGCCCGCAGCCATCACGCTTTCGATCGTGTCGTCCGAGACGTCTGCCAGATCGTCACCTTCGATGTATGAGGCACCATTGTTGATCAACACATCGAGGTAGCTCGTCCGGTCGGCCACGGCCGCAGCGAACCCCCGCACCGAATCCGGTACGGCGAGGTCGCAGTGAAACACATCAGCCCGACCTGCCCCCTGCTGGTTGATCGCATCCGCAACCCGCCGGGCCGCTACCACGTCGCGGGCCGAGAGGAAGATCTGTGCGCCGCGTTCGGCGAACGCCTCTGCCAGGAGTCGACCCGTGCCACGTGCCGCGCCGGTGATGGCGACGCGCAAACCATCAAGATCCATGGCCGACAGTGAAGCACCTGAACTCTGGTTGAGGTCAACAGGAGGCTGCAAAATCGGACATCCGCTCCTCGGATCCAGATCCGGATGCCGGCAGAAGCCCACTGCGGCTACGGTGCGTGACGCGCCCCGACTGCGGCTGGCCCGCCGGGGGAACTCGCGTCGAACGAATACGCGCTCCTGCCAGTCAGATGCGATTACGCGCTGGTTGCCGCACGCGATGATCGGTGGTCTGCTGCGGGGGTCACGGTTGCGGGCCGCGATGGGTGACGGCCTCAAGGCATCGATGATGTGCGTGGCCGTGGTCGGGGGGCTATGGTGACTGGCGACTAGAGTGTCCTAGATATTGCTTGGCGGCGTTCGACCGCCAGTGCCTCTACACGCTGTTTCCAGGCTGTCGCCGTCGGTATCGGGGCCGCGTGTTGCCGCCTCATCGCGCGCAGGAGCTGGGCCGCCCGGTCCAGCAGCCCGGCCGCCAAGTCCTGTTCCATCATGGCCAGCAGCGCGGCTGCCTCATCCGGTCCCGCAATGGTGAGCAGCCCGGCCACCGTGTCCGGTTCCATCAGGGGCAGCACCATGGCCACCCGGTCCGGTCTCATATGGGCCAGCGAACTGGCCGCCCGGTCCTTCTCCATCATGGTCAGGAGCCTGGCCGCTTGCTGCAGGTTCACCTCGTTCAGCGCTGCGGCCGCCTCGAAGGGCTCCAGTCCGTTCAGCACTACGGCCCCGTCAGGAGTCATCTCGTTGAGCACTGCGGCCGCCGGGATCCACTCCATCGCACCCAGCACCCTGGTGGCCTGGTCCGGGTCTATCGCGGCCAACATCCCAGCCGCCCGGGGCGGATCCATCGCGGCGGCCAGTTCGCCGATCGTCTCAACAGGCATTCGGTTGAACAGCGACATGACCTTCTGGGGGCCAATTCCATCGAGCAAAGGCCGCGCCAGGTCCGGGCGGAGATCGGTCAGCGCCGCCGCGAGCCGCGTTGGGTCCATCGCGGTGAACACGGCGATCATGTGGGCATCGTCGGGGCTTAGCCGGGCGAGCAGCTGAATTGTTCGTTCCACGCCCATCTCGTTCAGCCGCGCGGTAGCGCGGCGGGGATGCATCGTGGCCAGCAAGTGGTACTCGGCTTCGGCTTCGGTGATCTGGCCGGAGGGCGGATCGACCGCCAGCTGGCTCGCCGGCTCGGTAGCTGCGGCCGCCGCTCGGTGCGGACTCCGGTGTCGATGCTGCCAGGCCCGCTCCCGGGCCCGCGCCCACTCGCCTGCCTCCTGCTGGGACAGACCGCACGCTAGGGCGATCAGATAGACGTTCTCGCCACTGGGCAGGATCTTGCCGGACTCGGCGTTGCCCAACGTGCTGATCGGTACTTTGTCATCCATACGTCGTGCCAGCTCGGCCAGCGTCAGGGCGCTGCCCGGTTCGTTGCTTGCGCGAGGGGTGCTGCGGCGCAGTAAAGTGAGTTGATAGCCCAGCTGCGCCACAGTCTCCACTGACGTTGGGTCCGGGCGCTGGGCGGACGGACCGGGTCCCGGTTTGCCGTTCTCCGACATCTTCCGATGATGACCGATGCCATCCAACGAATTCCCATGATCTCCCACGTTCGGGTGATCGATGTCGAGGTGCACCGGGCCTGTGCGTGATCGGAAGACGGCCCTCAATCTGGGTGATGTCCTGACCGGGAACACCCGCCTAGCAGGGGCGGGTCCGGCGGGAAGGGATCCCGATGTCCACCACGAACTCTCCGGGCGGGCGGCGTACGGTCGGCGCCGGCCCAGGTCGGTTCCGTCCTGCCGTGCCCGTGAAGGCGGCCAAAGCGGCGCCGACTCGGCGACGGGACGCAGTGACCCGCTCCGCCGGCGTCGTCGGCCGCCGCCCGGCACCCCGTGCCGCCGTCCGGCGACCGGCCCGCCCGCGGTGGACGGTGCGCGACCGGATCTGCGCCGTCACCGCGAGCACCGGCGGCGGCAGCATCCTCGCCCTGCTCGGCTTGGCGGCGCTGCACGCCCCTGCTACGGCGTTCGGCGCTGTCGGCGCAATCGGCAGCGGCGCGGTCGCCGCGATCGGCGTTTACTTCGCCAAGAAGTGAGCACCGGTCTGATGCGACATCATCAGAAGCACAACGGAGAGTAAGTAGTCCGGCCGGACAGACGAGAACTCGCACCGCACGAATACGCAACCCTGCCAGTCCAGCAGCACCGCCACCGAACATGTGCCGTCCGCTGAATGGCGGGGATCCTCGAACGCGACGGACTCGACGACCAAGCCGCCGGCTGGTGGCGATGCGCCGTCCGCCTCGGCGACCCCGACGCCCAGGAGTACCTGGACTCGCACCACTTCAGTACGCGAGGCTGCCAACTTTCTTGGGCCCGGCGGCGGGCCGAGGTTCAGGCCAGGACCGCGGCCTGGGCGGTGACGGTGCTCAAAAGAGCAGCCCGCTCCATCCCTGCAAGAGTGACAGGTCGCGGTCACCCGCGACCTGGACTCCTTCTGGCAACAGGATTACCCACAGGTCCGAGCGGAGCTGCGCGGGTTGTCACCCCTGCCGCCAATGGCCGGAGAACCCGACGACGGCCGAGCCACCCGACGCACGAACCCCCGCTCGCGCTGATGTTTCGCCTACTCCTTGTCGTCGATGAGATTGTTGAGCTTGTCGAAGACCCAGATCGCGATCACGGCGGACGCCGCGTGACCGGCCGCGCCAGCCTCGTGGTGGAACTGTGTGGCAACAGCCTCCGCGACGCTGCCCATTGCCGAGGCGACCGAGAGCGAAGCGGTGGTGATGAACGCGAGGCGGGTGGTGACGGGTCTGCGCCGCATGGCTCCTCCTGAATCTGGATGACGGCTCTCTGCCGCCCGGAGTCCACCGTCCGGCCTGTTTCCGCGCCGGGGACATCCTCCGTCGATCGGGGACTATCGAAACCGGAAAGAGATATGATTCGATGAGGTCCGGTCATGGACGGACAGATACGGACGGGCGGGCTGCGGTCATGACGCTGAGGAAGCCAGATCTGCCAGCCGGCGCGCACCGCGACCTCTCGCTGGCCCTCCACGAGTTGCATCGCAAGGCCGGCTGGCCGTCCGTACGCGATCTCGAGCGAGCCATCAACGTCGACCTCGTCCGGCGCACTCGCATCTACGACGCCTTCACCTCGCCACGGCTCCCGGCGTGGGGCGTGCTCAGCGTCCTGGTGCCGGAACTCGCCAGCCGGGTGCCCCGGATGGACGCCGACGAGCAGGTCGATCGCTTCCATCGGCTTTGGGACACCGCCGCGCAGGCCGAGGACTCCCGCACGCGAGCTTGGTCGGTAGTGCTCACCGACGCCGGCAGCCGGAGGATCCCGCTGGTCGAACTAATCCGCTCGGTCACCGGCGCCGGTCTGGCCGAGGTGACCGAGATGCTCGTCCACTGCCCCGCGACGCTGGCCGCCGGCCTCACTCCGGAAGGCGCCGAGCGCCTCGTCTCCCGGATCGAGGCGCTCGGCGCGCTCGCCGAGGCCAGGGAGGAAGAGCGGTGACCGACTTCGACAAGCAGGTGGGCCAGGCGTTGCGGGCGAGCGGCTGGACGGTTGAGCACACCGGGACCGACGGCGAGCTGCTGGCCACCGAACGCCGGCTCGACGACGACCGGCGGATGGCGGTCATCTGCCGTGACGGCCCCGAGCCGGTGACGGCGGCCGGCCTCTGGTCGACCCTGGCGACCCCGCTCGACCTGCTTGAACGCCGCGAGATCGACTCGGTGTACGTGATCACGGCTGTAGACGCTGCCGACGACCTCAAGGAGTATGCGGCTGGCATCCGTCACCTCAAGGTGCTTCGGCTCGATGAGCTGCTCGCCGCGGCCCTCGACTTCGGCGAATACCTCCAGGACCTGCTCGACACGTTCGCCACCTCGCCGGACGGCCTGCCGGACTACTACATCCCGCCGCGCACCCGCGTCGATGAGGATCTCGAGACGGTGGTGCGGCGGTGGATCCGCGGAACACGGGAGCCGGACGGCCCGGAACCGGATCAGCCCATCGCGGTGCTCGGCGCGTACGGAATGGGCAAGAGCTCCTTCTCTAGCCACCTCGCCGCCGTTCTCGCACAGGCCGCCAAGGACGATCCGCACGCCCGCATCCCCATCCTGATCCGCCTCGGCGATCTGGCCGGAGAGCAGACTCTCGAAGGCCTGCTGGGCAAGCAATTCACCGCCACCTACCAGGTGCCGGGCTACTCGTTCGCGGCCTTTCAGAGGCTCAACCAGGCTGGGCGCTTCGTCGTCATCCTCGACGGCTTCGACGAGATGAAGCAGCTGCTGTCCTGGAACGACTTCGAGTACAACCTGGGCCAGCTCTACCGGCTGCACGACGGGGACTCGCGGCTGATCGTGCTCGGCCGGCCCACGGCGTTCGAGACCGACGAGGAACAGGAGATGGCGTTGCATGCCGGCGGCGGGCGCGCCGACGCGGGCTGGCCCAACTGCTTCGAGGTCGAGCTCTCGCCGTTCAACAACGACGAGATCCGGTTGTTCCTCGGCCGCTATGTCCGGTACCGCCGCCCGGACTTGACCGACCCGGATGCCGAGGTGGCGGCCCTGTGGGACAAGGTCGGCTCGCGGCACCTGCGGGACGTGGCCCGGCGCCCGGTCCAGCTGCGGATGCTGGCCGAGATCCTCCCCGAGTACGCCGGCGAGATCAGCGAGCTCGACCTAGCCCGCATCTACGACATCTTCATCGGGCACCTCATCGACACCATAATCCAGCGAGAGGATGACAAGAACAGCCGAGCCGCATTCGACTCGATCGAACGGCGCGCCTTCCTCACTTCGCTTGCGTTCTGGCTGTGGAAGGAGCAGAAGGCAACCTTCGTCGCGAGCGAGACCGTCCCGCTGGAACTGGTCGAGCCGTACGCGAAGGGTCGTGATCTACTCGCAGTCCGCCGAGACCTGTTCGCTGGGTCACCGCTCGACCGCCGCCTTGGCGAGCGATTCGGGTTCCCGCACCGGTCGTTCCAGGAGTTCCTGGTGGCTGAGACGATCTGGAACCGGCTGCGTAGCGGCACCCTGACCCTGGCCGAGGCCGACCCGCTGGTCAGCCAGGAGGTTTCGTCCTTCATGAGCTTGCAGCGCGGGCGGCAGGAAACGGCGGCGGCCGCCCGTCTGGTGAAGGCGCTGAAGCCGGGCACGACGCTCTGCTGGCGCCTGGTAACCGCAGTGTTCATGGCCGAGGAGGTCATGCTCACGATCCGGGAGCGATTAGACGCACACCTCTCCGTCCGTACCCGCCGGGCCAGTCGCCGCAACCAGGGAAAGATCACCTCGTGGGAGCTGCTCTTGCTTTCCACCTGGACGAGGAAGCATCCGCAGAGCGACGCCGGCGTCACCATCCAGGAGGTCCTCAAGCTGGCCCAGGCCGAAGACTTCACGCTCACTGCGCTCTTCTGCGTCCTGCGGCTGGGCGGCACCCCGCGAAGGGTCGAGGAGGCATTCCAGAAGCTGGTGGCGATGCTGGTCGACGGGGGCACTCCGCAGGCCGTAAGGTCGGCGCTCGTCAACGGCGGGCAGGTCCGGCCCAGCGGCGACTACGTGTACCTCAGCCGATTGAACGGCTCGTGGAGCTTCGGCCGCCGCACGGGTGAGGCTCGCGTGGAGACCGGGCGAAATGGTCAGCCGATCCTGGTTGGCGGCAACGAGCTGCGTGTGCGCTGGCTGGCGATAGCCGGGATCCATCTCGCGCTGCGACTCGACATCGGCCGTGGCCGGACGGCGAACGCCCGGGCCATACTGCGCTCGCTCCGGCCGGTGTTCGGCATGTGGCTCCCGACGGCCGGGTTCATCTCCGACTGGCTGGCACCCAGCGGTGACCTCGCCGTCGACGTGCAGCTGAACGAGGACTTCGAGATAACTCCGGCGGTCCGCGACCAGATCCTGGACGTTCTCGAGCCGGTCAGGACGGCGTGCGCGGCGCTCGGTCTCGACGTCGCGTTCATGGAACGCGGTACGGATTCACCTGAGCTGCTGGAATAAGCGGGCCGGGCTGGGCCGGGATGACCGACTGCACGCAGACCTGACGAGCCTTATAGCAGCGATGGGCGCCGGTAGAGAGTCAACGGCATGCGAGTTGTTGCGCGAGGCCTGCGCTCTGGTTGCCAGACTCCCACGAGACTCGTGTGAGGCGGAGCGCCACAGGATCAAGGCGGCTGCCCTCGTCCTCCGTTCCCCCGCATGGCGCAAGAAGGCCGCTGCCGTAAGGCACGGCAAGAGGTAGCCAGCTACATGCCGGGTGCCATCTCCGATATTTACGGCGTCTTCAGCTGGACAACAGAGACTGACTGCCGCCGAACCAGGTCGGTTCGATTGAAGGTAGCGACCCGGTCTCCTCGGGCAGAGCGACTATTCGACGGCAAGGAGATTGAGGATCGCCTGTACGGGGACCACGTACCGCCGGCCGACGCGTAGGAGACGCACCGGGAACTCGCCGGTTCGGGCGAGGGCGTAGGCCTTCGTACGCCCGACGCCGAGGATCGCTGCGGCGGTCTCCACATCAGTCGTGAGCCCGAGCTCACGCACCGCTTCAATCGTCCATACCTGGCCAGCTTTGCGCTCACCCGTCGTGGTGGTTGACATCGTCCGCGCCCCTCCCCGCAATCGTGAGTACGCCGGTACCGGCGTCACCCCCACGGTGCAGGCAGCCGCTTACCTGCTGCGTTGCCGAATGTGAGAACCATCAGCACGGGTGGCGTTACCAATCGAGTTCACGCCGCAGGTGACCAGGTCGCAGCGTCTCCGAGCACCGCCTCCATCAGCTCCGCTGCCCGACGCTCGCTCTCCGGCAACACGTGGGTGTAGACCTCCCGCGTGGTCCGACTGTCGGCGTGACCGAGCCGCCGCTGCATCACGTGCTCGGGAACGCCAGCGTCAGCACCGGTGGTAGCGGAGGTGTGCCGCGCATCGTGCAAGGCGATCACGGGAACGCCGGCGTCAACGCACGCCTTCGCCCACTGGTCGGTGAAGTACTTCGGGTAGTACGGCTCCCCGTCCTCTCGGCAGAACAGGTAACCGCCGTCGTGGTAGAGGACGCCGGCGTCGGCCTTCTCCACCGCCTGGCGCGTCTGGTGGGCGAGCAGCTCCGCTACCAGGGCCGGTCCGAGCGCTACCGCCCGCTTGCTCTTGCCCTTGGGCGCCTTCTCCACCACCCCGTTGCTGGTCGTGGTGCGTTGCCAGTGCAGCAGCAGGACACCCCGGTCGAGGTCGACCCGCGGCCACTTGAGCCCGGCCAACTCCCCTCGCCTCGCACCGACGACAATCGCTAGCACCCAAGCGGCACGCAGCCGGTGGTCGGCGTGGTGCTTCAGGAACTTCGCCGACTGCGCCGGCGTCCAGACGCCCTTACGCCCCATCGTCTCCCGCTCGGCCTGCCGGGGCTGCCGTACACCGTCGACGTTGACTCCGAGGTCGCCCAACGCCTTCATCAGGATCCGGTGGACGATGCGGACGGTGGTCGGCGACAGCGGCCCACCGTTCTTGCCGCCACTCTTCAGCAGCTTCTTGTAGAGGTCGTGGATGACCCGCTTGTCGAGTGCATAGAGCTGCCGGCCGCCGATGTGCGGTACAACGTAGCAACGAATGACGTCCCGGTAGTTGCTGAGCGTCGTCTCCTGAACGTCCAACTCGCGCTCGTTGAGCCAGCCCTCCAACTCCGCGGCGACGCTGCCGTCGGCGCCGAGATCCGCTCCGCCGTACGCGGCGCGCGCTTCGTCCTCCGCCTTCAACGCGGCGGCCTGGTTGGGGAACCCCTGCCGCTTGTGCTGGCGACGGCGCCCGTTGGTGTCGGGCGGAAGGTCGATGATGAAAAACCAGCGGGCTTGGCCGTTGGCGAGGCGGTAGCTGTAGACAGCCATGCGGCTGCACCTCCGCAGTAACGGGATCGAGGGATGCAGCCCACGTTAAGCGATCTCCGTTACCGCCAGCGTTACCGCAAGATCACACACGATCTTCTATATCCGCTGGTGAATACCAGTCGGGACGGCCGGATTCGAACCGACGACCCCTTGACCCCCAGGACGCTTCGCTAAGCGTTTCCGCACGTCACGCACGGCACCCGACAGTCAAGCCGTGTAGTTGGCGGCATTGCCGACCGCCATCGTGCATGCCGTGTGGTCCCCACCTGGTCCCCGGGCACTGGCACCCTTCGACGGCCCAGCACGCGATTTCAATGGACGCCCGCTTGCTGGCACACGCGGAGCGCAGCTATTTCGGCAGGACGTACCCGATAACAATTCCTAAAATCAGGAACACAAGGCTTACGATCGTATTAGTGACTAAGGCGTCTCTATTTCGAGCAAGCCAAGGAGGGGCCTCCTTCCGCGTTTTTGTCTGTAACATTGCAGAGTTTGATGGAAGCATAGACAGCGCCAAGAAGGTTAGCAAAATCGGCACCGCTGCAAACATTGCACCAATCCACCCGGATAGAGCCACACGCCAAATGCCATTTCCTTCCACAATTGGGGCACTAATTCCGAATGCGATTCCGGCAACAACAAGGGCTGAATATGTTGAGCAAACAAACAACCAAATGCGCTGACGCATAGGACGTCGCCTGGCACGAACTAGGCGCTCAACCTCGGTTGCCATGCCTTTCGCGTGAAGGTCCGGGTCGTAAACATGGAGGCACGCCTTATCGCGACTGAACTCCAATCTGACGCGATCAGAACTTACTCGAAACCGATCAATCTTCTCTGTGTCGAGCCGCGCCAACTCATCCACGTGGTCGATGACGATGCAATCATCTACACAGATATCTATATCGGCCGACACCTCCTTCACCATAGTGACCAGCACCGCGAGATCATCGCGCCAAAGTCGCACGTGACCAAATTGCCTCTTGTCAACCTCGGACCGGAGTCTTCTAATCGCCACGCCCGTACATTACTAGATTCGTTCCACCTGGCCTCCAGCCCGCTGAAGCTGGCGAGCCTCCTCACCAGGAAGCTATATACCTTCTAGCCTCTTCAGAGAGTCGGCCACTCGGATGACCTGCCCGGGGCCGATGAAGCGTCGCGCGACCAGTAGGCCCGCCTCGTGCGCCTCAGTGCCAGCATGGCTCGCCGAAGCATCCGCGATCAGCCACGGCGTGAAGTCGCGTTCGAATGCATCGACAGCACCTTTCAAGACGCAGCTTTCGGTTGCGATGCCGCAAAAGTGAAACTCTTCCCATCTGCGCTGCTTAAAAAGCGCTACACCATCCGTGGTAAACGGGCTGTAAATCCTCTTGTCAAGCGTTACGCCCTTATCTATGTGCGGGCGCAGCTCTGGCACGAAATCGATGTCAGGGGAAGACTGGAGCCGCCGCCAACCAAAGAAGCGCTCGAAAGGACTGCCTGGATAGTTCAGGTATCGAGTGAAGAGCGTGTCGCCGCCGGCAGCCTGCCAGCGGCGCACCAGGTCGACAACGACGGGAACGATGTGCGCTGATTGCTCTCGCACGAAGCCGTTTTGCATGTCGGTCACGACAAGCACGGGGCGACCCGATGTCATTGGCTCAACCTCGATCCGTATCACGGAGGGTTTCGATGGCTTGATCTAGGGCTGGCATTAGGTCGCACGTCCGCAGAATCGCTCGTCGCATGGCCTGATGCTGTCCGGGCTCCCGAAGTCGGGAAATAGTGAGCCGGGAGCGCACTCCCCGAAGGTACCGCCATCCATACTCGGACGGCACTTGCGGATCTCGTCCCTGTTCTACCTGACGGGCGATCGCGTCGCTATACGCCCACATGGATTGGATCGCTAACTCGCAGGAGATCACCTCAGCCTCCGTCAAGGCACGTTCGGCTGAGATGGGGTGGTAGACGACTCCGGACCATGAGGCGTACCCCACCGAAATGCCCTGCAACCCGAACGACTCGATGCCTACGTGGTCGTACGACTCGGATAGCAACGACTGCTCAATCAGTTCGGCGTGCGCCAGGTGTTCGTCATCCATAGGGCGATCACGATGCAGCAATACCTTTGGCGTCGACATGATGCGTAGAGCAGTTCCTAGCAACTCTGCCGGCCACGCTGGCTCAACGACCCAGTGAGCACCAAGAACATACACAGCAGACTGATCTTCGACTGGCGCGATCGGCGCGAGGTAATCGATAGCCCAATTGATGTTGTCGCCGTACGACGCCACCCGCCACGCAGCTAACGCCGCGATCGTGGACAACTGCACAGGCTCGACAAGGTGAAAGACCACGGACCCGCACGGCCAGACGTACAGGGTGCAGTCGCCTTCAGGGTGCTCGACGGGTGCCGAGTAGCACGTGTGCCACTCCCCCACCGCTGGCGCGCAGCCTGCGGCCTCCCGCAGTCGGGCAGCGCCGTCAGCGCCAACAAACGCCGTCACGAACTTGTGGGATCGCGCCGAGAAGTGCGGGCGTTCCTCAGCGCCGCTGGTCAGTTCGCCGAACAGATCTTGGGGCTTTGCGTCGTACGCCAGGCAGTAGAGCTGTCGGTAGATCGGGTCGGTGACCGCTACGCGCCCGGTCTCGTGGCGGTACATCGCTTTCTCGATGGCCTCGACCGTGGGTGTCTCGCGGATGCCGCGCTGTTGGCCTACGCGGTGCAGCTCTCGCGCGGCGCGCTTGCGCGACTCCCAACCGGCGGCCTTGCGGCGGTTGACCAGCACGAGATTCGGCTTGTACTGCCGAGGGACCTCAGTGGACATAGGCCGTGTCCTTCGTGTCCGTGCGTAGGACCTGCCCGGGCCGCTGGTCGGCGGGCAGTCTCATTGGCAGGCGAGCAAGGTGCCGCCACAGACGGGAGCCGAGGACAGGAGGCACCAGATGATCCGACCTAACCGGTGGTGCCTTTACGGGGCCTCTCGGCCTGCCACTTCCGGATGGTCTCGGGCTGCCACGCCGGGGACCGGCCGAACATCCGGTCAGGCGCGGGAGCTTGCCCGCGTGAGACGTAAGAAGCCCAGGTTGCGCGACTGATCGGGGCACCTACCGAAGCCAGGTAGGTGCGTACGTGGTCCGTCGTCCACCAGTCGGCGGGCAGGTCAGCGTCAGTCATCAGTACAAGCCTACGCGGTACAGGTGCTTGCACAAATACAACGTGGGGTTGTAGCGTCACGAATACAACGCCACGTTGTACCGGCCGGATGGCTCGGGGAACGACGGCACACCGTTGCCGCACGCCCATGAGACGCCGGATCAGGCCGTTCATTGAGAACTCCACAGCGACAGGAATAAGCACGCGAGACGCCGCCGAGCGGCATCCCTGCCTTGAACCACGTGGTGGTCGACGCCGGTAGGTCCCGGCCGAGCAGGGCGAGCGGAGCGGATATCGCGTGCTGCACAAACCTCGGTGCCCGGGCCGGTGGCGCGCGTACTCAGTGACGTGACCGGCCCGGTTCCGAGGAATCCCCCGCTGGCACTGACCTGTACTGGAGGTTTCCCGTGAGGAAGCGTCTCGCTCTCATGTCCACCGAGCCGACCGCCGCCGCCCTGGCCGCGATCGACACGGAGTGGCCGCTGATCGCCGCCGAGCTGGACGTGCTCGACGCCGAGATCACGATGCTCTACGCCGAGGACCACGGCGGCCCGACCGTCCTGGACTGGCGGCGGCTGCGCCGGGCCGAGGCCCGCGTCACCCGCGCCGCCGCCGACCTGACCGCCCGCACCGACCCGCACCGCGCGGCCTGATGCCCCGCATCCGCGCCGCCTTCCACGATCCGGACGGAGCGCGGTACGGCATCCCCACCTACTGGTGGCGAGGTGCCCCGCCCGGCTACGCCACCCGCCGCCAACTGACCGCCGCCGGCCTACGGCCCGCCGGTCAGCCGATCGCCGCTCAGATCCTGTGGCGCGGCGTCGGCGGCACCCGCGCCGCCTACCTGTACCGGGTCGACCTGGCCCGCCCGAAGCGCACCGCCACCCCCGCGCAGCTCCGGGCGGTACGCGCCGCGCTGACTGCCCGCCGCACGTGCCGCGTTTGCGGCCAGGTGCGGCCCTACTACATCCCGCGCTCGCTGGGCGAATGCCTCGCGTGCGCCTATCCGTTGGAGGACGCAGCATGACCGCCCCCACGATCAACGGCACCCGCTACCCGCAGCCCATCGAAGACCTGTTGCCCGCCGCCCGCGCGCTGGACCTGCCCGAGGGTGAGGCGTTCCCGTCGCGCAACCGGCTGATGCGGGAGTTCCGCATCGGCGCGCCGAAGGCCGGTGAACTCCTGGCCCTGCTCAAGGCCGAGCCCGCGACGCCGCCGATCGACAGCACCAGCCCGGACGCCACGGACCCGGCCGACGCACCGGCCGTGCCCGAGCCCGCGCCGCCGGTCGAGCCGGACCCGACGCCCGCCCCGGAGATCACGACGGCCGAGCCGGACGCCGAGGCCACGCCGGTTAGTCGCCCGGACACGCCCACCGCCGACGAGCCGGGCCGCCGTCCGGTGGTGTGGCCGGTGGTGCTGATGGCCCTCGGCGCGTTCGTGGCCGTGTGGTCCGGCTGGGTGGGGCTCGGGAAGCTCACCGGGTTCGGGAAGGTGGACCTGCTGCCCGGGATCGTGGAGCCGGGTTCGTGGGCCACCATCGACTCCGCGATCACCCTGCCGATCGGGGTAGAGGCGTACGCCGCGTACGCGCTGTACGTGTGGCTGTCCGGGCGGGTGCCGACCCGGGCGCGCACGTTCGCCAAGTGGTCGGCGCTGGCGTCCCTCGCGGTCGGCGCGCTCGGCCAGGTGGCCTATCACCTGCTCACCGCCTACGACGTCACCGCCGCCCCGTGGTGGATCACCACCCTCGTGTCCTGCCTCCCGGTCGCGGTGCTCGGCATGGGCGCCGCGCTCGCGCACCTCGTCCGAGAGGGCCACTGACATGGGCAAGCGCAAGGCCACTGAGCAGGACCTGGCCAACATCGTCGCGGAATGGGCCGTACGGCAGATCCACAACACCGACGCCTCCCGCGCCGCGTTCCGCAACCTGTCGCCCGAGGCACAGGGCCAGATCCACGGATGGGCCGCCGACGAGCGGCAGCGCCGCGCAGACGGCATCACCATCACCGACTGACTTCGCCCGGCGGCACGGCCCCTCGGCCTAGGAAACCGTGCCGTGCCGCCGGTCCATCACCCCTCAGCCGTACCTACCGACCTCGGGAGATACCCCTCATGTTCGCAGATCCGACCGGCGCGCGTGCTGCCGTGTTCGCCGCCGTGTTCGCCGCTCTCTACGTCGCTCATCAGGTCGCCGATCACTGGGTGCAGACCCAGTGGCAGGCCGACTGCAAGAGCGAGCCCGGCTGGCTCGGCCGCCTCGCCTGCGCCGCGCACGTGGCCACCTACACCCTCACCGCCGCCGTCACCCTCACCACCGTCGTCCTCGCGACCGGGCTGCGCCTGGACCTGTGGGGCGTCGGGATCGGGCTGGCGGTGTCGGCGGCGTCGCACTACATCGCCGACCGGCGCACCCCGCTGCGCCGCCTGGCCGAGGTGCTCGGCAAAGACCCGCATTGGCTGACCCGAGGCGGCGGCATGTACGCCCTCGACCAGTCCTGGCACTACGGATTCCTGTTCATCGCCGCCCTGTTCTGCGCCGCCTAACCCACCCCCGCCGGCAGTCCACCCCCTGAAAGGAGACACCCCTGATGGCACGCATTTCGATCGGCCGGTCCACCGGCCGCATCACCACCGGCACCTCGACGCTGTGGTGCCCGCCCTGCGGCAACGACAGCAACTGGCGCGACATCACCGCCGACGACCGGCGCACCT
>NZ_QMEZ01000016.1:0-36480 GCF_003315815.1 Micromonospora sp. LHW51205
GGCCGATCCTGGCCGACTGGGCGCGTTCCTGGCGCGCCTTCCGCGCCGCTGCCCGGCATCAGGTCAAGGACGCCGGATACGTCACCGCCTACCACGGCGTGCGGCTGCCGAAGTACGCGGCGAAGACGGCCGTGTACGCGCCGCTGGGCCTGTTCCGCGGCTTCGGGCGGGCGCTGCACTGGGCCAGCGCCGAGGAAGGCAACTGGCACCTACGGCAGGCCGCCGCGTCCCGAGGGGACGCGGACACGTGGATGAAGCTCGACGCCCGCCGCCAACGACAGACCGTGTGGCGGTGGTGGGTACTCGCCGCTGGTGCAGGTGCCACTGTGGCCGGTGCGGTGGTGCTGGCGCTTGGCCCGGCGTGGTGGCGTTACGCCGCGCTGCTGGTGGTGGTGCCGTTGCTGGCCACGCTCGGCCGTCCGGCGGACAAGCCGCTCACGGACCGGGTGACCGAGAGCACCCGCTACCGCAAGCTCACCGCCGACCTCGTCCGCCGCGCCCTCACGTCGCTGCAAATGAGCGGCATCAACTCAGCGGTCGCCAAAGACCCCAAGGCCATCTCGTTCCCGGTCGACATTCACCGCGACGGCCCCGGCCACCTCGCCGTGGTCGACCTCCCCTACGGGGTGGAAGCAGCCGAGGTGGTCGCCCGCCGGGGCAAGCTCGCCTCGGCGATGCGACTGCCCCTCGACCAGGTGTGGCCCGAGCCCGCACCGGGGCACACCGGCCGCCTCGCCCTGTGGGTCGGCTATGAGCCCGCGTCGCAGATGAAGCAGCCCCCGTGGCCGCTGCTCTCGGCCTCGGCGAAGGTGGATGTGTTCAAGGCGTTTCCGTTCGCCACCACCCCGCGCCTGGACAGCGTGGCGGTGGATCTGATGTTCCGGAACTTCCTGTTCGGTGGTCAGCCCGGTAGCGGGAAGACGTTCGCGTTGCGGGATCTGATCCTCGCCGCAGCTCTCGACCCGCGCGCCGAGATCCGAGGCTACGAACTCAAGGGGGTCGGGGACTTCGCCGTGCTGGAGCCGGTGATGGCCGAGTACGGCAACGGCTTCGACGACGAGACCCTCGCCCGCTGCTTCGGCTTCATCGAGTGGCTGTACGAGGAGTGCCGCCGCCGCTCCAAGCGCATCGAGCACTACGCAAGGTTGGGCAAGGCCCCGGAGAACAAGGTCACGCCCGAGCTGGCCAGCCTCAAGGGGTCCGGTCTGCATCCGCTGGTGGCGTGGTTCGATGAGCTGCAAGAGCTGATGACCAGCAAGTACGGCAAAGACGCCGGGGAACTCCTGGAGAAGGTCATCAAGCTGGGCCGCGCGCTCGGCGTGATCATCATGATCGGCACGCAGATCCCCGACAAGGACAGCCTGCCCACCGGCATCACCCGCAACGTCAACTCCCGCTTCTGCCTGTCCGTCGCTGACCAGACCGCGAACGACATGATCCTTGGCACCTCGGCGTACAAGAACGGCTACCGCGCCACGGTGTTCCAGCCGGTGATTGAGGCGGGGTGGGGCATCCTGCGGGGGTTCGGGCCGAAGGCGTCGGCGGTGCGGTCGTTCTACGTCGACACCACCGCCGCCGCCCGCATCGTCGCCCGCGCCGTCGCCCTGCGACAGACCGCCGGGACGCTGCCCAAGCCGGACGAGCAGACCCGCGACATCGCACCCGTGGCGGACGTACTCGGCGACCTGGCCCGCGTGTGGCCGGGCGACGACAAGGCCGCCTGGAACGAGACGCTGTGCGGCCTGCTGGCCGAGCTGCGGCCCGACGTCTACGGGGGTTGGGAGGCGGCGCAGCTCACCACCGCGCTCAAGCCCCACCCGGCCGTGAAGGTCGCCGACGTCGGCCGCCGCATCGACGGCAAGCCGGTCACCCGGCGCGGCATCAAGCACGCCGACCTCCTGACCGCGATTGCGGAGCGTGACCGCAAGCGGTCCGCCGGCTAACCGCCTCTGAGGGTGCTAGCGCTAGCGGCCCGTGCTGCTAGCGCTAGCACCCCCGCTAGCACCTAATCCGAATCATGAGCTGCCGTCTAGCAGATAGCAGCTCACGGCCGCTCACACCCGAAAACCGGCCCCGGAGGCTGTCATGGAGCCCCTGCTCACCCTCGCTAGCGTCACCGCCGCCATCCTCGCCCTGATCACGCTCGGTTACGGCGGGCTGTGCTGGGTCATCCCCTTCAAAACCTGCCGGCGGTGCGCCGGCACCGGCCACACCACCACCCGCATCCTGCACCGGCCCCGTGCCTGCCGACGCTGCGACCGAGGCATGCGGCTACGCCTCGGACGGCGCATCTACAACGTCCTCCACCGGCTGCGCGCCGAGGCGCACCGATGAACCGCCGCAACGCTCACACCGACTGGTGCGGGCGGGACCACCGATGCGGCCTCGGCGAACACCGCTCACCAGAAATCGTGGTCGACATCCCCGGCCACGCCCGCGCCGTCCTCGTGCGCGTCCGCACCGCTGCCGGGCGGGAGCACGCCGAGGTGCGCGTCCGCGTGGCGCTCGCCCCGGGCGAGCTGGCCGCCCGCCGCCAGTTGGTGGGGCTGCTCGGCGACCTGCGCCAGGCCGTCACCCGCGCCGCGCTCACCGCGCGGCCCCGGCCGAGGCGGGCCGAGCGGTGACCGGCAGGCGGTGGCTCGCCGCGTCCACGATCCTCGGCCGACCGGTCACCGACGACGAGCCCTACCCGCACATCTGCCGCCGAACGCTGGCCGCCGCTGGTGCCCTAAGCGGTCGGCCGGTCTACCTCCTGCGACGTGACTGCGCCGCCTGCGCCCACGAACGCACCCACCGCCAACCCGATCCGACGGGCGGGGCGTTGGTCGACCTGGCCGCCGCCCGTGCCCGCCGCACCACCCGAAGGGAGAGGCCCGTTGCCTGACCTGCTCACCGCCGCCCTGCGCTACGCCGCCCACGGGTGGCCCGTGTTCATGCTCGGTCGCTCAAAACGGCCGGTCGCCAACTGTCCCGCCTGCCCCAAGGCAGACCAAGACCCCGGCCACGATCAGGAAACCTGCGACTGCCTGACCTGCCACGGCTTCTACGCCGCCACCACCGACCCCGCTCGGGTCGCCGCGATCGTCGCCGCCGTCCCGCGCGGGCAACTCGCCCTGCGCACCGGCACCGCCGCCGCCGTGGTCGTGGTCGACGTCGACCCCGCCCACGGCGGGACAGACACCCTCGCCCGGCTGATCGCCACCGGTCTCACCCCGCCCACCGTGCGGGTGCTCACCGGCTCTGGCGGGCTGCACCTGTACTACCGCCACCCCGGCGGACGGGTGCCGTGTAGCCAGGGCAAGGCCGGTCAAGGGCTCGGCCCGGGGATCGATGTGAAGGCCGATGGCGGCTACGTGGTGCTGCCGCCGTCTGTACATCCGCGTACCGGTCGCCCGTACCGATGGGTGCCCGGCGAGGCCGTGAGGGAGATGCCCCCCGCCCTGCTCACGGCCTGCACCCGGCCGCCAGCACCGCCGTCGATGGCGGTGACCGGACCGGCGCGCGTGCGTGAGGCGGGGGGCATCTCCCACCCCGATCGGCTCCTAGCCGCCCTGCTCGACCGGGTGACCTCGGCTGCTGAGGGCACCCGCCGCACCACCCTCTACGGGGCAGCGCGGGGCGTGGCCCGCATGGTCGCCGCCGGAGCCATCGACCCGGCCGACGCCATCACCGCGCTCACCGACGCCGGACGCCGCGCCGAGCAGACCGACCGGGATATCCGCGCCGCCATCCGTGGCGGCTTCCGAGACGAAGGAGTCGCCGCATGACCACCGAACCTGACGACGGGGCAGCCATCCTCGACGCCCTGCACGCCTGCCTGACCCGCTACGTCATCCTGCCCAGCGCCGAGGCCATCGACGCGGTGGCGCTGTGGATCGCCGCCACCCACGCCCAACCCGCGTGGGCGCACGCACCCCGCCTCGTGATCCGGGCGCCCGAGAAGCGGTGCGGCAAGAGCCGGTTGCTCGACGTGGTGGAGGGCTGCTGCCACAACCCGCTCATCACCGTCAACGCCTCACCCGCCGCCGTCTACCGCGCCATCGGCAGCGACAACCCGCCAACCCTGCTCGTGGATGAAGCCGACACCATCTTCGGCGGCAAGAACGCCGACGCCAACGAAGACCTACGCGGGCTACTCAACGCCGGCCACCAACGCAACCGACCCGCAATCCGGTGGGACGCCGGCACCCAGCGGCTGGAAAAGATCCCCACCTTCGCCATGGCCGCTCTCGCTGGCATCGGCGCGATGCCCGACACCATCGAAGACCGCGCCGTTGTCGTGCGGATGCGCCGCCGCGCCCCCGGCGAGACGGTCGCCCCCTACCGGCACCGCCGCGACGGCCCGGCGCTGAAAGCGATCGCGCAACGCCTCGGACAGTGGCTCGGCGCGCACCTCTCGGCACTCGAAGCCGCCGAACCGCCGATGCCGGTCGAAGACCGCGCCGCCGACACCTGGGAACCCCTCGTCGCTGTCGCCGACCTGGCCGGTAGCACCTGGCCGCAGCGCGCCCGCCAGGCCGTCACCGTCCTGACCACCGAAGCCGACGAGTCCGGCAACGTCTCCACCCGCGTGCGGCTGCTCGCCGACGTGCGCACCGCCTTCACCGTGCTCGGCGACCCGCCCGCGGCTTCCACCCACGACCTGCTCACCGCGCTCAACGGCGACGAAGAAGCCCCGTGGGCAGGATTCGGGCCGACCGGCCTGACCGGCAAGCGCCTCGGCGACCTGCTCCGCGAGTTCGGAATCACCTCGACCACCATCCGATTCCCCGTCGGACAGGCCAAGGGCTACACCCGAGACGCCTTCACCGACGCATGGAACCGCTACTGCTCAGCACCCACCGCCGGACCATCCGTACCAAGCGTCCCAACCTCGTTTCCGCAGGTCATCCCCGGGACGGATTCCCTCACTGGTACGGATCGATCCGTACCAGCACCCCAATCCGTACCGCGCCTGAGCAGGCAAAACGAGCTTGGTACGGATGGGACGGATACCCCCCGGCGACACGTCACCCACCGCCGACCCTGACGCATCTCTCTCGACCGGGACACCGGTCCCGGCTCACGGAAACGGCCCGCCGAGAGCCACACAGACGCAACCGCCCAACGCCCTACACCGGGGCACCCGAAATCTTGCGTCTACGGCGCTCTCAGCGGGCCGTTCTGCGCCCTTCTGAGCCGATAACTCCCTGTCTATACAACAGAGTCCAATCACCCCGGAAAGGCGCTCACCGTGCGACTCGTGCCGCAGAATCAGCCCGCAGACGCGATCGACCGCCAGGAAGGAGACAACGTCATCCGCCTCTCGCCGAAGGTGTTCATGTCCACCGAGGAACTTGCCGAGCTGCTCGACGTCGATCCGTCGACCATTCGGCGGTGGCGCACTCTCCACCCGTTGCAGGGTCCGCCGTTCATCCAGATCTCCGACCGGGTGGTGAAGTACGCGACCTCCGACGTAGAGCGGTGGCTGTCGGCCCGTCGCGTCTACCCGCAGGCGGCCTGATGGCCACGCCGCAGCAACCACCGATCGGCGTACGCCTCGCCACCGATGTTGAGCACCGGCCCGGCCGTGACCGGCCCTACCGGGCGCGCGTGCGGTGGACCGACCCGACCAGCAAGCGCCGGCTGTCCAAGTCAACGACGGTCGCCACGCTCGAAGAGGCGCAAGCCTGGCTAGACGGCATGGTCAGCGCCGCACAGGGTGGCGTCGACCCGCTCGCCGCTACCAAGCGCCTCGCCGAGTACGGCGAGAGCGTGATGACGCTGGCCCTACGCGGCTTGGAACGCAAGACGCTTGATCCGTACCTGGCCGGGTGGCGCAAGCGGGTAGTGCCGACGCTCGGTCACATTCCCGTTCGGATGATCACCAACGGCGCGGTAGACCGGGCGGTGCATTCCTGGATCGCCGACGAATACAGCCGATCCACGGTGAAGAACAGCCTCGCCGTGCTGGTCCGGGTGATGGAACAGGCCGTACGTGACGGCATCATCCAACGCAATCCCGCCCAGGTCACCGGGTGGCAGCGCGAATACCAGCGGGCCGAAGACGAGTTGGACGACCCTCGCTCGCTCGCACTACCCGATTGGGAAACGCTTACCGCTCTCGCCGATGCGCTGGTCAACCGGTCCGCGAACCACTTCACCGGGTGGGCCGACGTGGTGATATTCGCCGCCTGTACCGCCGCCCGAATCGGTGAGGTATCCGGCGTCCGCGCCGAGGACATCGACCGCGAAACGTGGATGTGGACGGTACGCCGTCAAACCACGCCCGGCCCCGGTGGCCTCATCGACAAGGGAACCAAGGGAAAACGCGCCCGCACCGTGCCGCTGATCGAAGAGGTACGGCCGATAGTCGCTCACCGCCTGGACGCCGCAAGCAAGCCAGATTCCCGACTGTTCACCGGGCCACGCGGTGGCCGAATCAGCACCGCCGTGCTCCGCGACGCCACGCATTGGGATGAGGTGGTCACCAAGCTCGGATACGAACACCTACGCCGACACGACCTGCGGCACACCGGCCTTACCTGGATGGCCGACGCTGGCGTACCGGTGCACGTCCTACGGAAAATCGCGGGACACGGGTCGCTGACCACCACCCAGCGGTACCTACACCCCGACCGGCAATCGATCACCGACGCGGGAACGGCCCTCAGCGCCCACTTGAAGGCCCGCCGGTCCCCAACTGGTCCCCAGCTACGCGCCGTCTAGATCAGGAAATCTCTACCGCCCCAGTACGAATTAGAGGCCGTTGACCAGGGAGAATATCCCGGTCGACGGCCTCTTTTCGTGCTGTCGGGACGGCCGGATTCGAACCGACGACCCCTTGACCCCCAGTCAAGTGCGCTACCAAGCTGCGCCACGTCCCGATGCACCCGCCGGGTCTCCCCTGCGGCAGCCGGTACAGCTTAGCGCAGGATCTTCGCACCGTGCGCAGAGGCCCCTCCCGCGCCGCGCGCCACACCCCCTAGAGCATCCTAGGAGGGTGTGGCGCGACAACACCAAGAGCGGCAAGTAGAGCGTCAGCCGTGGGCCTTGCCCCGGCCGCCGGGGCCGAGCTTCTTGCGCGGGCGTACCGAGATCTCGATCGGGCTGCCCTCGAAGCCGAACTCCTCGCGGAGCTTGCGCTCGACGAAGCGCTGGTAGCCAGCGTCCAGCGGGCCGGTGGTGAACAGCACGAAGCGCGGCGGCGCCGCCCCGGCCTGGGTGGCGAACAGGATGCGCGGGGCGCGTCCGCCGCGTACCGGGTGCGGGGTGGCCTGGACCAGCGCGGTGAGCCACTGGTTGAGCTGCGCGGTCGGGATGCGCGTCTCCCAGCTCGCGAGGGCCTTGCGCAGCGCGGGCGCGAGCTTGTCGACGGCGCGGCCGGTCTTGGCGGACAGGTTCAGCCGGATCGCCCAGGGGATGCGCCGCAGCTCGCGGTCGATCTCCTTGTCCAGGTAGTAGCGGCGGTCGCCGTCGACCAGGTCCCACTTGTTGAACGCGATGACCAGCGCCCGGCCGGACTCGACCACCATGGTGAGGATCCGCTGGTCCTGCTCGCTGATCACCTCGCTGGAGTCGATCAGCACCACGGCGACCTCGGCCGCCTCGATCGCCGAGGCGGTACGCAGGCTGGCGTAGTACTCGGTGCCGCTGGCCTTGCCGACGCGCTTGCGCAGACCGGCGGTGTCGACCAGCTGCCAGGTCTCGCCGCCGATCTCGACCAGGCTGTCGACCGGGTCCACTGTGGTGCCGGCGACCGAGTCGACCACCGCCCGCTCCTCGCCGGAGAAGCGGTTGAGCAGGCTGGACTTGCCGACGTTGGGGCGGCCCACCAGCGCCACCCGGCGCGGGCCGCGCGGCCGGTTCTCCACGATCGCGGGCGCCTCGGGCAGCGCGTCGAGGATGGCGTCGAGCAGGTCGCCGGAACCGCGGCCGTGCAGCGCCGAGATCGGGAACGGCTCACCGAGGCCGAGCGACCACAGCGAGGTCGCCTCCATCTCGATGGTGGTGTTGTCGGCCTTGTTGGCGATGAGGATCACCGGCTTGGCGCTGCGGCGCAGCATCTTCACCGCGGCCTCGTCCACGTCGGTGGCGCCGACCATGGCGTCCACCACGAACAGCACCACGTCGGCGGTCGCCACCGCGGTCTCGGCCTGGGCGGCGATGGCCGCGGCCCGGTCCTTGGCGTCGGGCTCCCAGCCGCCGGTGTCCACCACCGTGAACGCCCGGCCGTTCCACTGCGCGTCGTAGGGCACGCGGTCCCGGGTCACGCCGGGAATGTCCTCCACGACCGCCTGCCGGCGGCCGATGATGCGGTTGACGAGCGTGGACTTGCCCACGTTGGGGCGGCCTACCACGGCCACCACGGGCTGCGGGCCGGCCGGCTCACCGGAGTCGACCTCCGGCTCGCGCAGCTCCACCCAGCCGCCGAAATCGTCGCTCATGCGGCACCCCGCTCCGTGAGCATCTCGCGCAGGCGGGCCACTACCTCGTCGATGCCCAGCTCGGTGGTGTCCAGCACCACCGCGTCGGGGGCCTGCTGCAGCGGGTTGACCTTGCGGGTCGAGTCGAGGCGGTCCCGGCGGGCCAGGTCCGCGGCGGTCGCCGCGACGTCGGCGGCGTCCTCGGCGCTGCGCCGCTTCGCGCGCGCCGCCTCGGAGGCGGTCAGGTACACCTTCAGCTCCGCGTCCGGTGCGACCACCGAGCCGATGTCCCGGCCTTCGACCACGATCCGGCCCGCGTCGGCGATCACCCGCCGCTGCCGGTCCACCAGCAGCTCGCGTACGGCGGCGACGGCGGCCACCGCTGACACGGCGGCGGTCACCTCGGCGCCGCGGATGGCGGTGGACACGTCGGTGCCGTCGACCGTCACGGCGTACCCCTGGGGGTCGGTGCCGATGCGCAGGTCGGCCTCGGCGGCGACCTTTGCCACCGACTCGGCGTCGGTGAGTTCCACGCCGGAGCGCAGGACCGCCCAGGTCAGCGCCCGGTACATGGCGCCGGTGTCGAGGTAGCGGGCGCCGAGGCCCGCGGCCAGCCGCCGCGACACGGTGGACTTCCCCGAACCGGACGGCCCGTCCACAGCGACCACACATCGCCCGGCCGGTACGTTCTCCTCCACCGTTGTCCTCCTCAGCCCGTACCTCGCGGGTCGCCCGGATTCCCGGGCGCCGTTGAGCGGATGGTTCTGTCGTCAATCATGCCCGCGCCGCGCGGGCGTCCCGC
Organism: Micromonospora sp. LHW51205; assembly: GCF_003315815.1. Taxonomy (NCBI): domain Bacteria; kingdom Bacillati; phylum Actinomycetota; class Actinomycetes; order Micromonosporales; family Micromonosporaceae; genus Micromonospora; species Micromonospora sp. LHW51205. The sequence continues at coordinate 9,208 of NZ_QMEZ01000016.1, forward strand.
CGGGCGGCACGCGCCGGCCCGCGGACCGCGTCGAAGCCTACCGGCAGCCGTACCCCGATCGGCGGGTCAGTCACCCACGGCCTTGAACAGGGCGGCGACCTCCGCGTTCGTCAGCCGCCGCAGCCGCCCGGTGCGCAGGTCGCCGAGCTTGATCGGACCGATCGAGGTACGGATCAGGCGGGACACCGGGTGTCCCACCTCGGCCATCAGGCGCCGGACGATGTGTTTGCGCCCCTCGTGCAGGGTCAGCTCCACCTGGGCGGTTTTGCCGAGCGTGTCGACCAGCTTGAACCCGTCGACCTTCACCGGCCCGTCCTCCAGCTCGACGCCGGCGGCGAGGCGCTTGCCCAGGTTGCGCGGGATCGGCCCGGCCACCTCGGCGAGGTAGGTCTTGAGCACCTCGTACGACGGGTGCATGAGCTTGTGCGCGAGGGTGCCGTCGTTGGTGAGCAGGAGCAGGCCCTCGCTGTCGGCGTCCAGTCGCCCGACGTGGTAGACCCGCTGCTCCAGCCGCGCGCCGATGAAGTCGGCGAGCTCGGTGCGGCCCTTCTCGTCAGCCATGGTGGTGACCACGCCGCGCGGCTTGTTCATCGCCACGTAGACCAGGCGGACGTCGGCCTGGAGCCGCTCCCCGTCGACGACGATCACGTCGCGGGCCGGGTCGGCCTTGTCGCCGAGCTGCGCCACCCGCCCGTTCACGGTGACCCGGCGCCGGAAGATCAGGTCTTCACAGGCGCGCCGGGAACCCACCCCCGCGGCGGCGAGCACCTTCTGCAGGCGCTCGGCGCCCTCGTACACGGGGGCGTCGGGCTTCGGGGCACGGTCATCGCGTCGCATCGGCAAGCTCTTCTACGTCGTCGGGAAGGAACGGGGCCAGGGGCGGCAGGTCGTCCACCGAGTTCAGCCCCAGCTTCTCCAGGAACATGGTGGTGGTCCGGTAGAGGTAGGCGCCGCTGTCCGCTTCGGTGCCGCACTCCTCGACCAGGCCACGACCCACCAGGGTACGGAGCACCCCGTCGCAGTTGACACCCCGGATGGCCGAGATGCGCGAACGGGTCACCGGCTGCCGGTAGGCGACCACGGCGAGGGTCTCCAGCGCGGCCTGGGTCAGCCGCACGGACTGCCCGTCCAGTACGAACCGCTCGACGTAGGTGGCGTATTCCGGCCGGGTGTAGAGACGCCAGCCACCCGCCGCCCGGCGCAGGTCGAACCCGTGCCCGGCGGCGGTGTACCCGGCGGCGATCTCGTCGAGCATCGCGCCGACCCGTTCCGGGGACTGCTCCAGGACCTCGGCCAGGACCAGCTCGCTGACCGGCTGGTCCACCACGAGCAGGATCGCCTCCAGGGCGCCGCGCAGCTCCGCGTCGTCCAGGACCGGCGCGGGCACCGGTTCCGGCGCGGCCCGCCGCCGTCCCCGCTTAGCGGGTACGCCCTCAGCACCCGCTCCCCCACCCGCCCCCGGCGCCGCGTCCCGCGCGGGCAGGCCGACGTCTCCCCCGGCGTCGTCCGTCCCGGCCTCTCCCGAGATCTTGGTACGGTCCCGCCCTCCGAGGGGCCTCCCCGTACCAAGATCCCCCTGAACCGTGGCGATCTTGGAAGGAATGGGCCCCTCTGAGGGCCCTTCGCTTCCAAGATCCGCCGAGGAATCCGGTGTCGCGTCGAGATCTGCTTCCCGGGAATCGGTGGTGTCCGGGATGTCGGGGTCCGGGTGCTCGGCCGGTGCGTCGGAATCGTCCGGGGCTGGCCGGGGCGGGGCGGGACGCTCCCACGGGGGCACCCATGCGGCGGCCTGGTCGGCCAGGGAGTCGCGGCGTTCCTGGTCGCTCATCCGTTCACTCCTGCGTCGGTGCGTGTTCGTCCGCCGTCTCGCTGGGCACTGCGGCGTCGGATGCGGCATCTGCGGCGACGTCGCCCGGCACGGCGGCGTCGCTCACCCCGGCGCCGACGTCGGCCGGAGCAGCCGCGGCGTCGGCCGGTGCGGCGGGGACGGACGTGGTCGTGGGTTCGGGGCTGCCGGCGTACTCGTCGACTGTCAGCTCGGCCTCGCCGTCGACCGGGCCGGTCCAGCGGACGGTCAACTCCTCCAGCGCCTGCTCCTGCACGAACGCCACGAGACCCTGCCGGTACAGCTCCAGCAGCGCCAGGAACCGGGCCACCACCTCGAGCGTCATCTCACAGTCGGCGCAGAGCAGCGAGAACGTGGCGATCCCGGCGCGGCGCAGCCGGTCGGCGATGATGCCGGCGTGTTCGCGGACGCTGACCCGGACCATGTGCACGTGCGCGATGGACACCTCGGGCACCGGTTTCGGGCTCATCGCCTTGACCGCGAGCTTGCGCAGCCGCTCGGGACCGATGCCGAGCACCAGGTCGGGCAGCGCCTCGGCGTACCGGGGTTCGAGCGTGACCGCCCTCGGGTAGCGCCGACCGCCGACCGCCTCCAGCTCGGCGATGTGCGCGGCGGCCTCCTTGTACGCCTTGTACTGCAGCAGCCGCGCGAACAGCAGGTCCCGCGCCTCCAGCAGCGCCAGGTCCTCCTCGTCCTCCACCTCGGCGGAGGGCAGCAGCCGGGCCGCCTTCAGGTCGAGCAGGGTGGCGGCGACGAGCAGGAACTCGCTGGTCTCGTCCAGGTCCCACTGGTCGCCCATCGCCCGCAGGTACGCGATGAACTCGTCGGTGACCTTGTGCAGCGCGACCTCGGTGACGTCCAGCTTGTGCTTGCTGATCAGCTGGAGCAGCAGGTCGAACGGGCCGGTGAAGTTGTCCAGCCGGACGGTGAAGCCACTGGTCTGCTCGCCGGTGCCCGCGTCGGCGGGCACCACACCGTCGACCTCGGCGGCCAGCTCCGCGGCCACGGCGGGGTCGCCGGCGCCGTGTGGCGGGTCGAGGGGCGGTGCGGTCACCGGGAAACCGTAGACGACGCGGCGGGCGGCCGGCGTGCGCCCTACCGGTCCGCCTGGGCGGCGATGACCTCCCGGGCCAGCTGCCGGTAGTTGCGCGCGCCGGAGGAGGCCGGGTCGAGGGTGGTGATCGGGGCGCCGGCCACGGTGGACTCGGGGAACTTCACCGTCTTGGTGATGACGGTCTGGTAGACCTTGTCGCCGAACGCTTCGACCACCCGCTGCAGCACCTGGCGGCAGTGGGTGGTGCGGCTGTCGTACATGGTGGCGAGGATGCCTTCGAGCTCCAGGTCGAAGTTGAGCCGCTCGCGTACCTTGTCGATGGTGTCCAGCAGCAGCGCGACACCGCGCAGGCTGAAGAACTCGCACTCCAGCGGGATGAGCACGCCGTGCGCGACGGTGAGCGCGTTGATCGCCAGCAGGCCCAGTGAGGGCTGGCAGTCGATCAGGATGAAGTCGTACTCCTTGCGGATGGTGCGCAGCACCCGCGCCAGGGCCATCTCCCGGGCGACCTCGTTGACGAGCTGGATCTCGGCGGCGGAGAGGTCGATGTTGGCGGGCAGCAGGTGCAGCCCGGCCACGTCGGTCTTGATCAGGACGTCCTCGGCGGTGACGTCGTCCTGCATCAGCAGGTTGTAGACCGACAGGTCCAGGTTGTGCGGGTTGACGCCCAGCCCGACGGAGAGGGCGCCCTGCGGGTCGAAGTCGACGAGCAGCACCTTGCGGCCGTACTCGGCCAGGGCCGCGCCCAGGTTGATGGTCGTCGTGGTCTTGCCGACGCCGCCCTTCTGGTTGGCCATCGCGATGATCCGCGCCGGACCGTGCCGGTCGGTCGGCATGGGTTCGGGGATCGGCTTGCGCATGGTGTACGCGGCCGGGTCGGCGGGGCCGAGATCGGCGCCGAGCGTCGCCTGCTGCTCACGGAGCTCCGACGTCCAGGTCTCGGCACGGTCACCGTTTCCTGCCATGTCCTCGTTGCCCCCTCCCGACGACCACCCGGCGTCGGAGCCGTCCGACGTCCCTCGCGGCGCCGCTGCGCACCCCCGGTCCGTCGCACCTGGAGGCCCGCGCCGATGCCGACTGTACGCCACCGGCCAGCAGCGCGTTCGGTAGCGGGTCGGCGTGTCGGCGGCCCGTCGGCCAGGGCCGGCCACGTCGGCGCTCAGCGGGCGCGCGGATGCGCTGTCGCGTACACCTCGCGCAGTCGTTCCACGGTGACCAGTGTGTAGACCTGGGTGGTGGTCACCGACGCGTGGCCGAGCAGTTCCTGCACCACGCGCACGTCCGCGCCGCCGTCGAGCAGGTGCGTGGCGTACGAGTGGCGCAGCGTGTGCGGGGAGACCGCGTCGGGGCCGTCGACCGGCAGGCCGGCCCGGGCGGCGGCGGCGCGCAGCACGGCCCAGGCGCCCTGCCGGGTGAGCGGGCCGCCGCGGGCGTTGACGAACACCGCGTGGGTGCCGCGTCCGGCCGCGAGCAGCGCCGGGCGGCCCCGGACCAGCCAGGCGCGCAGCGCGTCGGCCGCGTACCCGCCGACCGGGACCAGCCGGGTCCGGCCGCCCTTGCCGCGCAGCAGCACGGTTCCGGCGTCCAGGTCGAGGTCGTCGACGGCGGCGCCGACCGCCTCGGAGATGCGCGCGCCGGTGCCGTACAGGAATTCCAGCAGCGCCCGGTCGCGCAGCGCGCGGGCGGCGGCGTCGCCGGTGCCGTCGGCCGGGCCGGCGGCCTCCAGCAGCCGCAGGACCGCGTCGACGGGCAGCGCCCGGGGCAGGCGGCGCGGCGGCGCGGGCGGGCGGACGTCGCGGCTGGGGTCGGCGCCGGTGAGCCCTTCGCGCAGCGCGAAGCGGTGCAGGCCGCGTACCGCGCTGGCGGCGCGGGCGGCGGAGGAGACGGCGAGCGGCGGGTGGTCGTCGTCGCCGGCGCGCAGCCGGGCCAGGTGGGCCTCGACCTGCGCGGGCCCGGCGGCTGCCAGGTCGTCCACCCCCGCGGCGGCCAGGGTGGCGAGGTAGCGGTCCAGGTCCCGGCGGTACGAGGCGAGCGTGTTCGCGGACAGCCCGCGCTCGACGGTGAGATGGTCCAGGTACGTCCGGACCGCACGGCGCAGGGCCGGCGCGGGTTCCGCGCCGGCCGCGCGCACGGCGGCGTCGGTCAGCTCAGCACCTCGTCCAGCGGCAGCACGTCCATGCCGTGCGCCTCGGCGACCGGGCCGTAGACGACCTTGCCGGCGTGGGTGTTCAGGCCCAGCGCCAGCGCCGGGTCGTTGCGCAGCGCCGCCTGCCAGCCCTGGTTGGCCAGTTCCAGGGCGTACGGCAGGGTGACGTTGGTCAGCGCGTAGGTGCTGGTGTTCGGCACCGCGCCGGGCATGTTCGCCACGCAGTAGAAGATCGAGTCGTGGACCTTGTAGACCGGGTCGGCGTGCGTGGTCGGGCGCGAGTCCTCGAAGCAGCCGCCCTGGTCGATGGCGATGTCGACGAGCACGCTGCCCGGCTTCATCCGGGAGACCAGCTCGTTGGAGATGAGCTTCGGGGCCTTCGCGCCGGGCACCAGCACCGCGCCGATGACCAGGTCCGCGTCGAGCACTGCCCGCTCGATCTCGTACGCGTTTGAGGCGACCGTCTGCAGGTGGCCCCGGTAGATGGCGTCGGCGGAGCGCAGCCGGGCCACGTTCTTGTCCAGCAGCAGCACCTCGGACTGCAGGCCCAGCGCGATGGCGGCGGCGTTGAGGCCGGACACGCCCGCGCCGATGACCACGGTCTTTGCCGCGTACACGCCGGAGACGCCGCCGGGCAGCACGCCCCGCCCGCCGCCGGTGCGCATCATGTAGAAGGCGCCCACCTGGGGGGCGAGCCGGCCGGCCACCTCGGACATCGGGGCGAGCAGCGGCAGCGACCGGTCGGGCAGCTCGACCGTCTCGTACGCGATGCCGGTGACCTTGCGGTCGACCAGCGCGTCGGTGCACTCGCGGGAGGCGGCCAGGTGCAGGTACGTGAAGAGCACCTGTCCCTCGCGCATCCGGTGGTACTCCTCGGCGATCGGCTCCTTCACCTTGAGGACCAGCTCGGCGGTGTCCCACACCTCGTCGGCGGTGGCCAGGATCTTCGCGCCGGCGGCGGCGAACTCGTCGTCGGTGATGCTGGAGCCGACGCCGGCGCCGGCCTCGACGAAGACCTCGTGGCCGTGGCGGGTGAACTCGTTGACGCCCGCGGGCGTGATCGCCACCCGGTACTCGTGGTTCTTGACCTCGCGGGGGATTCCGACCTTCACGATGCAGACACCTTCCTCCGGGGCTGCTCACCCCCGACTGCGCGGCGCCGCGCCGGCTCCGTTGCCGGCGCGGTACACCGGTCCCGCCGGCGGCAGTCTAGAGCCGTGGGAAGCCCACGGACGGCGACACTGTGACATCCGGTGCCCGCTGGTGCTGACGGTGTGTCAGGCATGGGCCAGGCTGGCCGGTGGAGACGTCATCAGCCGACAGGACAGAGTTCGGTAAATATCCTTCCACGACCGGGGTGCCGGGGCCGACAGGACGCGAGTCGATCACTATTGTGTCCGCTCATGACCACTCCTTACCAGCAGTACCCGCAGGGCGTCTCGGACAAGAGCAAGGTCGTCGCGGGTGTGCTCCAGATCCTCCTCGGCGGCTTCGGCATCGGCCGGTTCTACATGGGCGACACCAAGACCGGTGTCATCCAGCTCATCGTCACGCTCGTGACGTGCGGCATCGGCGCGATCTGGGGCCTCGTCGACGGCATCCTGATCCTCGTCAACGGCGGTGTCGACGGGCAGGGCCGCCCGCTGCGCGACTGACCACCGCAACGGAAAGGGGCCGCCCGGCGCACAGCGCCGCGCGGCCCCTTCGTCGTCGGTTCCCGATCAGCGCGGCAGCGGCGCCTCCGGCCGGCGCAGCTCGGTGAAGCCGGTTTCCCGGGCGCGGGCCGCGGCGAGCAGCCCGGCCACGCAGGACGCGTTGGTGATCTCACCGGCCAGCACCATCCGCACCGCCTCGTCCAGGTCCACGCGGACCACCTGGAGGTCGGCCTCCTCGTCGTGCCGGTCGTGCCGCTGCTCCGCCGGCACCTCGGCCAGCTCGCGGGCCAGGAACACCCGGACCACCTCGTCGGAGAAGCCGGGCGAGCTGTGCAGGTCCACGAGCACGTCCACGCGCGCCGCGGTCAGGTCGGCCTCCTCGGCCAGCTCCCGCAGCGCCGCGGCGGCCAGGTCCTCGCCGCCGACGTCCATCAGCCCGGCGGGCAGCTCCCACAGGTGCCGGCCGACCGGGTGCCGGTACTGGCGGATCAGCACCACCTGACCGGCGTCGTCGAGCGCCACCACGGCGACCGCGCCGACGTGCCGCACGTAGTCCCGGGTCGCCTCGCCGCCACCGGGCATGGTGACGTCGTCGCTGACCACGGAGAAGATCCGGCCGGACCAGATCTGGCGGCGCGCGGTCACCTCGTACCGGTGCTCGACGCCGCTCACTTGGCCTGGGCCTTGGCGCCGCCGCCGCGGCCGGCCTTCTTCGCCGCGCCGTCCAGGTCCACCGGCAGCTGGTCGGCCTGCGAGTACGCCACGGCGGCGCCGACGAACGCGGCGAACAGCGGGTGCGGGCGGGTGGGGCGGCTCTTCAGCTCCGGGTGCGCCTGGGTGGCCACGAAGAACGGGTGCAGGTTGCGGTCCAGCTCGACGAACTCCACGAGCCGCCCGTCCGGCGAGGTGCCGGAGATCGTCAGCCCCGCCTTGGTGAGCTGGTCCCGGTAGGCGTTGTTCACCTCGTACCGGTGGCGGTGCCGCTCACTGACCTCGGTGCTGCCGTACGCCTCGGCGACGATCGACCCCTCGGCGAGCTTCGCCGGGTACGCCCCGAGCCGCATGGTGCCGCCGAGGTCGCCGCGGCCGGCCACGATGTCCTCCTGGTCGGCCATGGTGGCGATGACCGGGTGCACGGCCTCCTCGTCGAACTCCAGGGAGTTCGCCCCGTCCAGGTTGGCCAGGTGGCGGGCCACCTCGATGGTCATGCACTGCAGGCCGAGGCAGAGGCCGAGCAGGGGGATGCCGTTCTCCCGCGCGTACCGGGCGGTGCCGACCTTGCCCTCGATGCCGCGTACGCCGAAGCCGCCGGGGATGACGATGCCGTCGACGCCGGACAGGGCGGCGGCCGCGCCGGCCGCCGTCACGCAGTCGTCGCTGGGCACCCACTTGAGCTTCACCCGGGCGCGGTGGCCGAACCCGGCCGCCCGGATCGCCTCGCTCACCGACAGGTACGCGTCGGGCAGGTCGACGTACTTGCCGACGAGCGCGACGGTGATCGTGTGCCGCGGCTGGTGCACCCGCTCCAGCAGGTCGTCCCAGCGGGTCCAGTCGACGTCGCGGAACGACAGGCCGAGCCGGCGCACCACGTACGCGTCGAGGCCCTCCCGGTGCAGCACCTTCGGGATGTCGTAGATGCTCGGCGCGTCCGGGGCGGCGGTGACCGCCTCCCGGTCGACGTCGCAGTACAGCGACAGCTTCTCCTTGACCTTGTCCGGGATCTCCCGGTCGCAGCGCAGCACCAGCGCGTCGGGCTGGATGCCGATGCTGCGCAGCTGCGCCACCGAGTGCTGGGTCGGCTTGGTCTTCAGCTCGCCCGACGGCGCCAGGTACGGCACCAGCGACACGTGCAGGTAGAAGCAGTTGTCCCGGCCCAGGTCGTGGCGGATCTGCCGGATCGACTCCAGGAACGGCAGCGACTCGATGTCGCCGACCGTGCCGCCGACCTCGGTGATCACCACGTCGGGCACCTGGCCGTCGGCGTCCGGGTCGGCCATGCCGCGGATGCGGGCCTTGATCTCGTTGGTGATGTGCGGGATGACCTGCACCGTGTCGCCGAGGTACTCCCCGCGCCGCTCCTTGGCGATCACCGCCGAGTAGATCTGGCCGGTGGTGACGTTCGCCTTGCCGGAGAGGTCCCGGTCGAGGAACCGCTCGTAGTGCCCGACGTCGAGGTCGGTCTCGGCGCCGTCCTCGGTGACGAAGACCTCGCCGTGCTGGAACGGGTTCATCGTCCCGGGGTCGACGTTCAGGTACGGGTCGAGCTTCTGCATCACCACGCGCAGTCCGCGCGCGGTCAGCAGACTGCCGAGGCTGGAGGCGGTGAGGCCCTTACCCAGCGAGGAGGCGACGCCCCCGGTGACGAAAATGTGCCTGGTCGTCCGTGCTGTAGGGGCCAAGGCCTGCTCCCGTGTCGTCCGTAGCGGTCGTGCGAACCGCCGTGCCGATCAGACAAGTGATCACGCGATCCACGGGATTCCACGGTAACACCATCCGGACCGTGAGCCGGCGTCGCACCCGCTGTCGGCGCACGTGAGGCCCGTGCCGGCCCTCGTGCGGCGCTCTTCCGTGCCCCGTCCGGGCCCTTGATCGACACCACCCCGCCGATGTGGTGCCTTCCACAGGGCCTTGACCCCGCCACCTCCCCGATCTGGCGAGGGCGCGGCGGGGGGCGGCACGCCCGCGCGGGCAGCGCGGGCCGGTCAGCCGGCGGGGACCTCCGAGGAGGCCGGGGTCGGCTGTGCGGGGACCCGCGCCCCGGCGCCGGGCGATGCGTTCGGCGTTTCCGTGCCGGCCGGGCCCTGCCGACCCGGTCCGGCCGGCTCCCCGGCCTCCCCCGGATCGCCCACACCGTCACCGGCCGGACCGTCGCCCGCCGACCCACCATCACCAGCACCGTCACCGGCCGACGGAGCACCGTCAGGCGGGCCGCCAGCAGCGGGGCCGCCTCGGGAAGGGCTGTCCGGGCCGCCCGGTGGTACCGCGTCCGTCTCGCCGCCAGGGCGGCCGCTGTCGGGCAGCGTACGGTCGGTGGAGTGGTCGAGCACCCGCAGCGCCGACAGCGCCGCCATGGGCACCACGAGCGCCGCCGCCGCGCCGGCCACGTCCAGCGCCGAGCCGCCCAGCACGCCGCCCAGCCCGACGGCCACGCCGGTGCCGGCCATCGCGGCCCGGATCGCCGGGTAGATGCCGAACAGCCGCATCAGGCCGCCCCACGGCTGCAGCAGCGCCAGCCAGACCAGCGCCGCCCCGGCCAGGGCCAGCACGGTGAGCGGGCTGTTCACCAGCGTCTGGATGTTGGAGTCGCCGGAGCGGTGCACGGTGAGCCCCCCGGTGCCGTCGCCGAGCGCGGCCAGGAACCGGCCCAGGCTTCCCCGCTCGTCGGCGGGACGGCCCAGGTCGACCAGGGCGAAGCCGATGGTGACCGCGAGCGCGGCCATGGTGGCCCAGGCCAGTCGGCTCACGGTGAGCCAGCCGCCGGTGCAGATGGCGGCGGCGACGCTGACGCCGGCGGTGAGCGCGATCGCGCCGATCGAGTCGGCGCCCAGGTACGGGCTGCCCACGATCACCACTGCCAGTCCGCCGACGGCCACCATCACCATCGGCCGCCAGCCCTTGCGGAACCGCTGGGCGAGCCAGCCGCCGCACAGCAGTGATCCGGCGACGAACACGCCCAGCCCGACGGTGCCGAGCCCGGCGTACCGGCCGCCCTCCAGCGCGGAGTAACCGACCACGCCGTTGAGCTGCAGCCGGGAGCCGGTGAGCACGTCCACGCCGACCACGAGCGTGGCCAGCCCGGCGACCGCGCCGAGCGGGCCGAGCGTGCGCTCGTGCCCGGGGCTGAACCGGACCAGGGCGGTGCCGCCGACGACGAGCAGCGCGGTCACCGAGGCGTACCAGACGCCGGCGTGGCTGCCGCGCCACCAGGGCACGGCGTCGGCCAGCAGCGCCGCGGGCACGGCCAGCGCCGCGGCGATGAGCAGCAGCTCCACCACGGCGACGACGCGCCGGGACACCGGTTCCGGTCCGTGCGGGCCGGCGAGGCGGCGGGCCCGGCGTAGCAGCGGCAGCACCGCCACCGCGAGGGCCAGCTGGGCGGCGGCGAGCAGGGTGAAGAACCAGCCGGCGACGCGCCGCTGGGCGGCGGCCTCCCGGTCCGCGTCGGCCGACGCCTCGATCGCGGCCCGCAGGTCGTCGGGCCGGTCGTCGGCGGTGACCGCGGGACGGCCGACGAAGGCCCGTTCCGGGGCCGGCCGGTCGAGTACGGCGAGCACGGTCGGGGCCAGGTCGACCAGTTGCAGGTAGCCGGATCGGGCGGTGCTCGGCGAGGTCAGCCAGCCGCCCGTCCAGCCGGGGCCGTCGGCGATCGCGACGTGCAGCCGCGCCGGGTTGTCGGTGTCGGAGACGCCCGCGACCAGCACCAGTGAGCGCGGCGGCCGGGCGGCGAGGACCCGGGCCAGCCGGGCGTCGGCCTGCCGCGCCTGGGCGGCCCGTACGGCCGGGTCGTCGTCGTCGACGGTGCCGGCGTCGACGATGCTCAGCACGCAGGAGCCGAGCAGTTCCGCCGGGTTCTCGGGCAGCGTTGGCGCGTACCTGTCGACCCGGCCGAACGGACGGGCGGCGGCCACGGCGGCGCCCGGCCCCACCGCCACCGAGCAGCGCACCGACTCGGCCAGCGCGCCGGGCTTGGCGCCCCAGGCGAGCTGTTCCTGGTTGTGCGCCACGACGCTGGGCTGGTCGGGCAGGTTCGCGCCGATGCCGTCGGGCCGTTCCACAGTCACGCCGGCCGCCGGGCAGCCACCGCCCGGACGGGCGCCCGGCCAGGCGGCGAAGTTCCCGGCGCCGAGGGTGAGCCAGCCGTCGACGGGGCAGGTGGGCCGGTGCGCGGACCGCACCGACAGGGAGCCGATCGCGCCCTGCTCGGCCATCCGCCACAGCGTCGGCGTGTTCTCCGGGTCGACGTCGTCCCAGCGCAGGCCGGCCGCGCCGACGAGGACCACGAAGTCGGCGCCGGGCCGGTCCGCGCCGCGGTCCGGCCGGGCGGCCAGCGCGGTGATGCCCAGCGCCACCACGACCAGGGTGAGCAGGACCGGGGTCAGTCGGCGCAGCATCAGCGGTTCCCGGCGGAGTGCTGCGGTGTCAGCTCGGCGTAGAGGTCGGCGAGCGCGGCCACGGTGTCCGCCTCGGTGGGCCAGGTCGCGGCCCGGGCCAGGCCGCGCCGGCCCACCTCGGCCCGGCGTACGGGGTCGTCGAGCAGTTCGCGCACCGCCGCGTCGACGGCGTCCACGTCCCCGGGCGGCACCAGCACGGCCCCGTCGCCGACGAGCTCCGGCAGCCCGCCGACGGCGGTCGCGACGAGCGGTACGCCGGCCCGCAGCGCCTCCTGGGCGAACAGCTGCCGGGCCTCCCAGTCGCTGGTCACCACGGCGAGGTCGGCGCCGGCCAGCAGGTCCGCCACGTCGGTGCGGTGCCCGAGCAGCGTCACCGGCGCGCGGGCGGCCGAGATCCGGGCGGCCAGCGGCAGGTACGCGGGTCCGCTGCCGGCGATCACCACGACCGGGGCGGGGGTACGGGTGCGCCAGCGGGCGGCGGCGTCGATGAGCACGTCGTACCGTTTCTGCGGGTGCAGCCGACCCACCGAGAGGATCAGCGGGCGGTCGGCGGTGACGCCGAACTCGGCGCGGACGGCGGCGCGGCGGCGGCCCGGCGGCGGCAGCGTGGGCGCGGCGACCGGGGCCAGGCGCGCGTCGGCGGCGCCCAGCGCGGCGGCGCGGTCGACCAGGTCGGCGGAGGCGCCCAGCGCGACCCGCACGGACCGGGCGACGATCCGCTCGACCAGCCGGGACGCCGCGCCGCGCAGCCCTTTCGCGAGGACCGCGTTGTGCCAGGTGACGACGAGCGGCGCGGTGGGGCGGGCGAGCGCCGCGACCAGGCCGGCGCGCAGCCCGTGCGCGTGCACCACGTCGACGGGTGTGTCCGCGAGCGCCCGGCGCAGCGCGGTGACCGCGCGCGCGTCGCCCGGCGTGGGGCTGGCCGGGATCTCCACCGGGGTGAACCGGGCGCCGACGCCGGTGAAGCCGAACTGCTCCTCGGTGGCGGCCGGTCCGCACACCAGCACCGACGCTCCGGCCTCGGTGAGTCCCCCGGCGATCGAGCGCACGTGCTGCCCGACCCCGCCGGTGCTGGAGGCGAGCACGAGGGCCACCGACCCGGGCCAGCGCGGTGCGGGCGAGGCGTCCGTCATGAGGAAACGGTCTCCTTTCCGTCGCCCCGCTCGCCGGGGTGCTGCTGCGCCGGCGGGCCGTCGTCCCCGCCGGCCGGGCGTCGCCGGCGCAGCCGGCGGGTCACGGTCGCGAGCAGCGGCCGCAGGTCGCGGGCGTCGGTCAGCCAGGCGACGGCGAGGAACAGGACACCGACCACGACCCCGGACAGCATGCCCTGCGCGAGGGCCTGCGGTGTCGTCGGGGTGCCGTCACCGAGCCCGGCGAGTCCCGCCGCGACGGCCGCCCCGCCCGCTCCGGCGACCACCGCGGCGAGCAGCCCGGCGGCGCCGGCCCGGCCGATTCCGGCGAGCGCCTCGCCGCCGGCGGCACGCCGGACCGCGACGATCAGCAGCGCGCCGAGCAGCACCATGCCGGCGGACGTCGCCAGCGTCACCGCGAGGACCCGGTCGGCCAGCGGCAGCGCCTGGGCGAACAGGAGGGCGAACGCGGGCACGCTGAGCCATCCGAGCGCGGTCGCGACGGTGGCCGCGCGGGTCTCGCCGCGGGCGTACAGGGCGCGGGTGAGGACCGCGAACAGGCCGTAGCCGAGCAGGCCGGGCGCGAACCCGGCGATCCCGGCCGCGGCGGTACGCGCGTCCAGGGGGTCGGAGAAGAAGAAGTGCCCGACCGGGATCGCGGTGCCGACGAGCGCGGCGGCGCCGAGCAGGCTGAACAGCACCACGCCGCGTACCGCCGGGGCGAGCGTGTCCCGGTAGGCGCGCTCGTCGCCGGTGGCCCGGGCCGCGACGAGCGTCGGGTACGCGGCCACCGCCAGCGGCACCGCCAGCACCGCCCAGGGCAGGAAGTAGACGGTCTGGGCGAGGTTGTAGACGCCGACGTCGGCGGTCCGGCCGTAGGTGACCTGGTTGAGCGCTACCACCAGGGCGATCTGCTGGGCGGCGACGGTGACCACCCCGGCGACGGCCAGGCCACCGACCCGGGCCCGGGCGTCGGCCGGGAACCGGTAGCCCGGCCGGATCCGGAGCTTCAGCCGGCGCAGCGGGATCAGCAGCGACAGCGAGAGCACCACCACGCCGAGTGTGGTGCCGGCGGACAGCAGCAGCTCGCCGCCGCGCCCGGCCTCGCCGATCGTGGCCAGCCGCCCCTCGGTCGCGGTGAAGGCGAGGTAGACGCCGATCACGCTGATGCTCGACAGCAGCGGCGCGATGACCGGCCAGGCGAACCGGCGGTGCGCCTGGAGCACACCGGTGAGCACGATGCCCACGCCGTAGAGCGGCAGCTGCGGCGCGAAGACGCGCAGCATCCGGGCCCCGGACGCCTGCTGCGCCTCGCTGAGACCGTCTCCGATCAGGCCCGGCAGCGGGTCGGCGAAGATCGCCACCAGCACCGCCAGCGGCACCAGCAGCGTCAGCGTCCAGGTCAGCAGCGCGCCGGTGGTGGCGGCCACCGCACGCCGGTCACCGGCCTCGACCGCGCCGGCCAGCAACGGTACGACGAGACTGGCCAGCGCCCCGCCCGCGACGATCTCGAAGATGAAGTTCGGGACGTAGTTGGCCACCAGGTAGGCGCCGCCGAGGTCGCTGGTGGACAGCGTCCAGGTGAACACGGCGGTGCGGCCGAAGCCGGCGAGCCGGCTGACCACGGTGAGCACGGCGATGAGGGCGGCCGCCCCGGCGACGCGGCCGGCGGCGGCGAGAGGTGCCGGTTTCGTCACGTCAGTCGGGCAGCCGGCCCAGTTCGTCGAGGTGCCGCAGCCCCGGCGTGGACGCGATGACCTGGGTGAAGCTGACCTTCTCGCTGGCGGCGGTGAGCGCGGCGAGCACGGCCAGCACACCGGCGCGGCCCAGCGGCCCGGTACGCGCGGCCAGGCTCACGCCCAGCAGCGCACCGAGCGCGTTCGCGCCGCTGTCCCCGACCATCACCCGTTCGCCCAGGTCGTCCCCGACCAGCGCGGCCGACGCGCCCACCGCGCCGGCCGCGACGCCGCCGTGCGGGCCGGTGGTCAGCGGCACGCCGAGCAGCATGCCGGACTTCAGCGCCCGGCCGGGCCGCAGGTCGAGCAGGTTGACCAGGTTGGCGGTGCCGGCCACCACGCCGGCGCCGAGCAGCACGTCGAGCCCGCGGCCGACCGCCCCGGCCCGCCGGCGGCGCGGGTGCGCGGCGACCCGCCGGTCGGCGGCGAGCAGCGCCGCGGCGGCGAGCCCGGCCACACCGACCCCGGCGACCTTCACCATGCCGGCGGTGACCTGGCCCTCGCGCAGCGCGGCGAGGTGCCCGGCGAAGCCCTTGGCGGCCTTCTGCTCAGGGCGTGCGCCGACCACGTCGTCGTAGAGGCCGACAGCGCCCGCACCGAGTCCGGCGACGAGCGCGGCGGCGCCGGCCGGTGCGCTGCCGGCGCCCAGCGCGCCGCCGGTCGCCGCGCCCACGGCGAGGGCCGGACCGGCGGCCAGGGTCACCGTGCGGCCCCGGTAATTGGTGCGCTCCAGCGCCGGCCCGCCCGGCGACGTGCGCGTCTGGCGCAGCGTGTAGCGGGCGGCCAGCACCCCCGCGCCCACGGCGAGCAGCCGACCCAGTCTCACGGGACCTCCTCGATCCGGACTTCGAACGCGACGCGGCACGGACCGGGCGGCCCGAGCGGTCACCGGGGCAGTGTAGGCACCCGGGAGGCGGCGTTGTCGCCCACGCCGTACTGGCCGGTCTTCTTCTCGGTGAGCTGCTGCGCCAGGGCGAGGCTGGTGGCCAGCTGGCCCTGCACGGTGTTGGCGTTGTCGACGGTGGAGATGGTCTGCGACAGCACCGGGTCGCCGCGGACCACGGAGACCAGGTTCCCGCCGGTCGAGCCCATGCCGGCGACCACGAGCGCGCCGGCCCGGTCGAACTCCACGGCGATCTTCACCACCGACTCGTCCTTCTTGGCCGAGTCCTTGTCCACGTACGGCTGGCCGGTGACCATCACGACCGCCTCGGCGGCGGTGGAGATCTTGTCCGCCGGGGTGAGGTAGCCGGCGGTGGCGTACTGCTCCAGCACCGTGCGCCGGTCGGTCTCGCTGGCCGCCGGGGTGCCCGCGGGACGGTCGACCAGGACGTTCGCCAGCAGCGCGCTCGAGGTCTCCACGCCGTGCCCGTTGCCGGGCAGGTTGATGGCGGGGGACGTGTTCGGCCGGGCGGTGACCGCCAGTTCCAGCAGGTTGTTGTTGCTGTCCGGGTTGACGAACTTGTCCTGCACGTCGATGCGGCCGGTGACGTCCGCGCCGGCGGTCTGCAGCATCTTCACCACGCCCTCGGCCTGGTCGCGGCCGCTGGGCAGGGTGAGCACCAGCACCCGACGGCCGGTCAGCTTGCCGGGCAGGACGAGCTGGGCCACCTCGGCGGCGAAGTCCTCCTCGGTCTCCAGCTGCTTCTGCATGCTGTTGACCGACTGGCGCATCAGCGAGTTGTCCTTGCGCAGGCCGTTGACGTTCTCCCGGAGCGAGTCGGCGACCGGCCCGTTGAGGGCGGCCGTGCCGACCACCAGGCCGATCGCCAGCGCCAGGAACACCGCGGTCAGGGACACCACGTGGTAGCGAAAGTTGATCACGCTTGCAGCCTCTTGATCGTCGGGGGAGCTAGAAGAGCTGGCCGAGCTGGAACACGAAATTGTCCCACCATTCGGAGACCACGCCCAAATACGCCTTCCCGACGGTGGAGACCGCCACCGCGGAGGCCATCGCGGCCACCGCCGACAGGACCAGCAACAGCAGCGACGAACCGGAGATGCTCTGCCGGTAGAGCCGGCTGACGCCCTTGGCGTCGACCAGCTTGCCGCCCACCTTCAGCCGGGTCAGGAACGTCGACGCCATGCCGCCGCGCCCCTTGTCCAGGAACTCCACCAGGGTGGCGTGGGTGCCGACGGCCACCAGCAGCGACGCGCCCTTCTCGTCGGCCAGCAGCATGGCGAGATCCTCGCTGGTGGCCGCCGCCGGGAACGTGATCGCCGGTACGCCGAGCCCGTTGACCCGGGCCAGGCCGGGCGCCCGCCCGTCCGGGTAGGCGTGCACGATCACCTCGGCGCCGCAGCGCAGCACGTCGTCGGTGACCGAGTCCATGTCGCCGATGATCATGTCCGGGGTGTAGCCCGCCTCGACCAGCGCGTCGGCCCCGCCGTCGACGCCGATCAGCACCGGCTTGAACTCCCGGATGTACGGGCGCAGCACGTCCAGGTCGGCCTTGTAGTCGTAGCCGCGCACCACGATCAGGCAGTGCCGGCCCTGGATCTGGGTCTGGATCTCCGGCACGCCGACGCCGTCGAGCAGCAGATCGCGTTCCTGCCGCAGGTAGTCCATCGTGTTGGCGGCGAACGCCTCCAACTGCACCGACAGGCCCTCCCGGGCGTCGGCCATCGACTTGGCCACGGTCTCGGCGTCCTGCAACGTGCCGTGCGCGACCGGCTCCTCGCCGACGAACACGGTGTTGCCCTCGATGCGGACCCGGTCACCCTCGCGGACCTGCTCGAAGACGCTCTCGCCGAGATCGTCCAGCAGCGGGATGCCGGCCGAGATCAGCACCTCCGGGCCGAGGTTGGGATAGCGGCCGGAGACCGACGGCTTGGCGTTGAGCACCGCCGCCACACCCACCGCGACGAGCGAGTCGGCCGCCACCCGGTCCAGGTCGACGTGGTCGATGACCGCGATGTCGCCGGGGCGCAGCCGCCCGACCAGCCGTTTCGTCCGGCGGTCGAGGCGCGCGGTGCCGACGATGGAGCCCGGCTCCGGGTTCCGGCTCCGGCGCAGTATGGGTAGACGCATCGTGACCATCCTGGCATGTGAGGCAGGTTTTGCTGTCGCGACATGCCTGAGCAGGGCCGCCTACCCAGGGAAGCACACCGGAACCCGCGCCGGTGTGCTTGCGCTCACAATCGGGGTATCACGGACGCCTTTCCTTGGCCGCCACGGCCAGGAGCTCCTCGGCATGGGCGATACCCAGATCCGAGTCCGGCAAACCGGCGAGCATCCGGGCCAGTTCCCGGGCGCGCTCGGTGTCCTCCACCACGCGCACCCCGCTCGTGGTGACCGCTCCCCCGGTGTCCTTGGCCACCACCAGGTGCCGGTCGGCGAACGCGGCGACCTGCGGCAGGTGGGTGACCACGAGCACCTGATGACTGCGGGCCAGCCGGGCCAGCCGGCGGCCGATCTCCACCGCGGCCTGACCGCCGACACCCGCGTCGACCTCGTCGAACACCAGCGTGGGCGGGCCGCCGGAACCGGCGAAGACCACCTCGATGGCGAGCATCACCCGGGACAGCTCGCCGCCGGAGGCGCCCTTCTGCAACGGCAGCGCCGGCGCGCCCGGGTGGGCCAGCAGCCGCAGCTCCACCTCGTCGGCGCCGTCCGCGCCGACGCCGGTCTCGACACCGTTGACCGGCAGGCTCGGCTCGGACCGGCCCGCCGGACGCGGCAGCACCGCCACCTCGATCCGGGCGTGCGGCATGGCCAGCCCGGCCAGCTCGACGGTGACCTCCTCGGCGAAGCGGACCGCGGCCTCCCGCCGGGACGCCGACACCCGGCCGGCGAGGTCGGCCACCTCACCGGCGAGCCGGGTGGCCTCGCGGTCCAGCTCGTCCAGCAGTTCGTCGGAGGTGTCCAGATCGGACAGCCGCGTGCGGGCCCGCTCGGCCCACGCCACCACGCCGTCGACGTCGTCGGCGTACTTGCGGGTGAGCCCGCGCAACGCGGCCCGCCGCTCGTAGACGGTCTGCAGGCGGGCCGGGTCGGCGTCCAGCGCGGCCAGGTAGGTGGACAGCTCCGCGGCCACGTCGGTGACCAGCGTGGCGGCCTCCTCCAGCCGGGCCGCCAGCTCGCCCAGCGCCGGGTCGGTGCCGGCCTGCGCCTCCAGCGTGCGCCGCGCGGTGCCCAGCAGCGCCGTCGCGTCCGGCGCGTCGTCGGCCGCCTCGACGCCGCCGGCCACGCACTGCTGCGCCACCTGCGCGGCGGTACGCAGCCCCTCGGCGTGCTCCAGCCGCTGCGCCTCCGCCTTCAGCTCGTCGTCCTCCCCCGGCTGCGGATCGACCCGGGTGATCTCGTCCAGGCCCAGCCGCAGCAGGTCGGCCTCCTGGTTGCGTTCGCGCGCGTTGCGCCGCCGGTCGGCCAGGTCGTCGACGACGGTGCGCCACCGGGCGTACGTCTCGCGCAGCGCGTCGAGCAGCTTCTCGTGCTCGGGCCCGGCGAACCGGTCGAGCGAGGCGCGCTGCTCGGCCGGGCGCAGCAGCCGCAGCTGGTCGGACTGGCCGTGCACGGCCAGCACCTGCTCGCCGACCTCACCGAGCGTGGACACCGGCATGGCCCGCCCGCCCAGGTGCGCGCGGGAACGCCCCTCGATGGTCACGGTGCGGCTGAGCAGCAGCGAGCCGTCCTCGTCGGGCTCACCACCGGCGTCGAGGATGCGGGCATGCACCGACTCGGCCACCCGCCCACCGAGGCGCAGCCGGCCCTCCACCACGGCGCGGCCCGGCTGGGCGCGCACCCGGCCGGCGTCGGCGCGGCCGCCGAAGAGCAGGCCGAGGCCGGTCACCACCATGGTCTTGCCGGCGCCGGTCTCGCCGGTGATGACGTTCATCCCCGCGGCCAGCGGCAGCGTGGTGTCCTCGATGACGCCCAGTCCGGTGATGCGCAGCTCTTCCAGCACAGCACCCGACAGTAGCCCCGCCGTGTGACAGTTGACCAGCCGGCAGGTCGAGCCGCGGGCACCCGACCCCGGACGAGGAGGAGCTCCACCGCAGCCCGGTACGGGCGAAGACGGCCCGGGCCGGTGAGTTCGCGCAGCGGCTGGGCCGCCGACCGGCCGTGGTGGACGGTCGCACCGCGACCTGCCCACTGGTGCACGGCGGCCGGCCGACCTGATGGCCGCCGTACCGGCGACACGTCGCCAGGTGGACACGAGCGCAGCGCGGTAGAGGGCCGGGACGCCGGAGATCGCGTCGCCCAGCTCGCGCGCCGCCGCTTCCTCCGGCGGCGGCTGCACGACCTGTCCGCCCGACCGGGGTCGACACCCGATCGGGCGCGGCGCGCCGGTCCGCCCGCCGCGGCCGGCTACGACACTCCGGCGTCCCGACCGTCGCGGCCCCGACCACCCCCTGGCCGAGCCCGCGACATCCGGGCCACGCATCCGGAAGCGGCGGGCCTCACCGCCGCACCCGGACTCACCTCATCGCGGCCCGTACGCCCACCGTAACGTGCGCGGCGGCCCGGACCGGTGGTCCGAACGGAGGTTTCCGCTGATCCGTCGGTCAGCGACGGTTGCCCCGCCAGCCCTGGACGGGCAGGTCGAACTTGGCCACCAGCCGGTCGGTGAACGGACGCGCCCGCAACCGAACGATGCGCACCGGCAACGTGCCCCGGCGCACCGTGACCCGGGCGCCCGGCGGCAGGTCGTAGACACGCCGGCCGTCGCAGCAGAGCACCGCGAGGGTGGTGAACGGGTCGACGGTGATGACGAACGTCGACGTCGGCGCGGTCACCAGCGGGCGGCTGAACAGCGCGTGCGCGCTGATCGGCACCAGCAGCAGCGCCTCCACCTCGGGCCAGACCACCGGCCCGCCGCCGGAGAACGCGTACGCGGTGGAGCCGGTCGGGGTCGCGCAGATCACGCCGTCGCAGCCGTACCGGGACAGCGGCCGGCCGTCCACGTCGACGAGCAGCTCCAGCATCTGGGCGCGCTCGCCCTTCTCCACGCTGATCTCGTTCAGCGCCCACGACTCGATGGTCGGCCCGCCGTCGAACTCGGCGGTGGCGTCCAGCGTGAGCCGTTCGTCCACGCTGTAGTTACGCTCGACCACGTCACGTACCGCGGTGTCCAGGTCGTCGATCTCCGCCTCGGCGAGGAAGCCGACCTTGCCCAGGTTGATGCCCAGCAACGGGACCTTCGTCGGACGGGCCAGCTCGGCCGCGCGCAGGAACGTGCCGTCCCCGCCCAGCGCGAAGACGATCTCGGCGCCCTCGGCCGCCTCCGGGCCGGTCACCGGCACCACACCGGGCAGGTCCAGGTCGTCGGCCTCCTCGGCCACCACCCGCACCTCGAAACCGGCGGCGATCAGGTCGGCGGCCACCGCCCGGGCGTGCTCGGTGCTGCGTCGACGGCCGGTGTGCGTCACCAGCAGCGCGGTGCGGCTCACCCGGACACCTCCTCGGTCGTGGCCGCCGTGGTGGCGGCGCCCTGCGGGCCGGCGGCCACCACCGCGCGGACCCGCTCCGGGTCCGCGGCGGGCGCGTCCCCGCGCAACCATACGAAGAACTCGACGTTGCCGCTCGGCCCGGGCAGCGGGCTGGCCGCCACTCCGGCGAGGCCGAGGCCGAGCCCGGCGGCCGCGGCGGCCACGTCGAGCACCGCCTCGGCGCGCAGCGCCGGATCGCGGACCACGCCGCCGGCGCCGACGCGCTCCTTGCCGACCTCGAACTGCGGCTTGACCATCAGCGCCAGGTCGCCGCCGGGGCCGGTGCACGCGGCCAGCGCCGGCAGCACCAGACGCAGCGAGATGAACGACAGGTCGGCCACCGTCAGGTCGACCGGACCGCCGATCGCCTCCGGCGTGAGCGTACGCACGTTCGTACGCTCGAACACCCGGACCCGCTCGTCGGTGCGCAGCGACCAGGCGAGCTGCCCGTAGCCGACGTCCACGGCGACCACCTCGGCCGCGCCGCCGCGCAGCAGCACGTCGGTGAACCCGCCCGTCGACGCGCCCGCGTCCAGGCAGCGCCGGCCGGTGACGGTCAGCCCGCCGGGGGCGAACGCGGCGAGCGCGCCGGCCAGCTTGTGGCCGCCCCGGGAGACGTACTCGTCGGCCGGGTCCTCTCCGGTCACCAGCAGCGGATCGGCCGGGTCGACCATCGCCGCGGGCTTGCGTGCCCGCACTCCGCGCAGCTGGACGCGACCGGCCTCCACGAGCGCGGCGGCCTGTTCCCGGGAGCGGGCCAGCCCGCGCCGGACCAGTTCGGCGTCCAGCCGGGTACGACGAGCCATCAGGTGTGTCTCCGCCTCTGCTCAGGCCTGGTCGATGGTGGCGAGGGTCTCGCGCAGCGTCTCGTACGCCGCCTCGTACTGGGCGATCTGGTCGGCCGGGGCGAGCGCCTCGGCGTTGGCCATGCCGAGCACCGCTGCGTCCACCGCCGGATGCCGCGCCTCGCCGACCTCCTCGGCCGGCGCGGGGCGTACCCCCGGGGGTGGTCCGGGCCGCGGGCCCGGCGGCGGACCGGGCCGCGGCGCGGTCACGAGCCGGCCGCCCGGCGGCCGGTGGCCTTCCTCGCCGGCCGGGCGGGCGCGGCGGGCGAGCCGTCGGCGGGGGTACGGGCCATGGTGGCGGGCGGCTTCTTCGCGATCGCCTTCTTGGCCACCGTCTTCTTCGCCACCGCCTTCGTCGGCGCCGTCGCCGCGGACTCGGCGGTCGGCGGCACGGTCGCGCCGGACGGCGCGGTGGCGGTCCCGGCCGGTGCGGCGGCGGGCTCGGACGATCCGGCGGGCGGCGTCTCGCCGGGCCCGAGGTTGCCGCGCGCCTCGCGTAGCTGCCGCTCCAGGTCGTGCACCCGGCGGGTCAGCTCGGCGACCTCGTCGGCGGTGGCCAGCCCGACCGCGCCCAGCGCCCGGTCGACCTCGAAGCGGACCAGCTTGGTCAGCGACTCCCGGTTCGCCAGGCCGGTGGCCACCAGCTCCTCGGCGAGCGTCTGGATCTGGGCGGCGGTCGCGCCACCCTGACCGACGACGCGCATGACCGCGTCCTGTGCCTTCTTCCGGGGCGCCTCCGTCAGGCCCATGGCCAGCTCGAGGTAGGCGCGCCACGCGTCCTGCATGCCTGAGTCCTTCCGCGGGGCGAGGTGTGCAGGTGCCACGCTACCGGGCACCCCGGACGCCCCATTGCGGTACGGTGCCGGGAAACGGCGTGGTTCGTGGTGAGGAGACGATGTGGCCAGCGTGGACGAGTGCCGGCAGGCGTTGCAGGACCTGGCCGCGCGGCTGGACCGCAACGCCGAGGCGCAGGGACGCATCGACCTGGACCGCACGCTGGCCTGCCGGATCACCGATCTCGGCACCGCGTTCCACGGGCGGCTGGAGGGCGGGCGGCTGGTCGACCTGGCCGACGGCGACGACCCGAAGGCGAAGATCGCGCTGAGCACCGGCAGTGACGACCTGGTCGCGCTGGTGAACGGCCGGCTCGACGTGATGTCGGCGGTCGCGTCCCGGCGGGTCTCGATCAAGGCGAACCCGTTCGACCTGATGAAGCTCCGCAAGCTGCTCTAGCCGGTCCACCGCGACCGCGCCGCCGTCGGGGTGCTTCGCCGCTCAGCCGTCGAGGCCGAACGCGGCGAGCGCCTCCGCCGCCGCCGGGGACTGCGCCCGCACGCGCGGCCCGGCCGACGCCGACCAGGCCACCGCGCAGAGCGCGGCGAGCGCCTCCAGCGGCGGTCCCGCGCCGTCGAGCACGAGGTCCGCGCCGGCTTCCGCCACCGACCAGCCGCCGGCGGTCGCCCGGCCCGGCACCGCCACCACCGCGTCCGGGTCGAAGAGCCCCGCCAGGTCGAACGAGACGTACGCGGGGCGGCGCTCCTCGGGCGCGGCCAGCAGCTCGGCGGCGTCGCTGACCCCGGTGAGCACCAGCAGGCTGTCCAGCCCGGCCCGGCGGGCGCCCTCGATGTCGGTGTCCAGCCGGTCCCCCACCACGAGCGTGCGCCCGGCCCCGGCCCGGCGCGCGGCGGTGGTGAACAGCGCCGGCTCCGGCTTGCCCACCACCACGTCGGGGTCGCGGCCCAGCGCGGTACGCAGCACCGCGACCAGCGAGCCGTTGCCCGGCAGCGGGCCGCGCGGGCTGGGCAGGGTGCGGTCGGTGTTCGTGGCGTACCACGGCGCGCCCGCGCGTACCGCCAGGGACGCCTCGGCCAGGTCGGACCAGCCGACCTGCGGACCGTAGCCCTGGGCCACGGCGGCGGGCTCCTCGTCGACGGTGGACACCGGCCGCAGGCCGACCGCGCGCAGCTCGGCCCGCAGCGCCTCCGCGCCGACCACGAGCACCGGCGCGCCCTCGGGCAGCCGGTCCCGGAGCAGCTCGGCGGTGGCCGCCGCGGAGGTGAGCACCTCCGCCGGCTGCGCCGGGACGCCCATGCCGGTGAGCAGGTCGGCGACCTCGCTGGAGCGCCGGGAGGCGTTGTTCGTCGCGTACGCGACGGCGCGCCCCTCGGCGTGCAGCCGGCCGACCGCCTCGACCGCGCCCGGGATGGGCCGGTCGATCAGGTAGATGACGCCGTCCAGGTCGAAGACGACAAGCGAGTACGCGTCGACCAGCCGGCCGGCCGCTCCGGCGCGGACGGGTCGCCCCTGGTCCGCGCTGGTAGCGGTGTCCCTGCCGTACCCGGTCACCGGCGCTCCGCCGCCTCGCCCTCGCCGGACGCGGCGTCGCCCGGTGCGGGCCGGTCGGCGTCGGCCTTGTCGGCCGGGGTGACGTCGGTGGCGTCCGCAGCCGCGACGGTGCTGCCCGGCGTGGCGGTGTCCGCGGTCGACGTGGCGGTGTCCTCGGACGTCGTGGCGGCGGTCGGGGCGCCGGTGGCGAGCGAGCCGGCCTCGGCGTCGGTCAGCTCGTCGTCGGTCAGGTCGCCCGCGTCACGGTCCCGGTAGCCGGCCCGTGCCGCGTCGCCGCCGGTGCCCGACACGACGTCGTCGCTCAGCCGCGCGTCGTCCTCACGGTCGTCGTCATCGTCATCGTCATCGTCGTCATCGTCGTCGTCATCGTCGTCGTCATCGTCGTCGTCATCGTCGTCGTCATCGTCGTCGTCATCGTCGTCGTCATCGTCGTCGTCATCGTCGTGGTCATCGTCATCGTCGTCGTCGGCCGACGCCTCGGACGTGTCCGCGTCGTCCTCGGGCTCGTCGTCGCCCTCGATGACCACGCCGTCCAGCTCCAGCAGCCGCTCGGCGGCGTCGGTCTCCCCCTCGGAGTCGACGTCGGCGGCCCGGGAGAACCACTCCCGCGCCTCCTCGCGCCGGTCCACCGCCAGCAGCGCGTCCGCGTACGCGTAACGCAGTCGCGCCGCCCACGGCTCGGTCGAGTCGCCGGTCAGTTCGCGGACCTGCAGCATCGCCACGGCCGCGTCCTTCTGCCCGAGGTCGCCGCGCGCGCCGGCGGCCACGATGAGCAGTTCGATCGCGACGGCCTGGTCGAGCTTGTCCCGGTCGGCGCCGCGGAACAGGTCGATCGCCCGCTCCGGCCGGCCCAGCGCCCGCTCGCAGTCGGCCAGCACGGCCAGGTGGCTCTGCAGACCGCTCATCCGGTGGTACGTCCGCAGCTCGGCGATGGCCGTCTGCCACTCACCGGCGTGGTACGCGGCCAGTCCGACGGCCTCCCGCACGGCGGCGATCCGCGACGCGAGCCGGCGGGCCGCCATGGCGTGCGCCAGCGCCAGCGTCGGGTCCTCGTCGATCAGCAGCCCGGTCGCGACCAGGTGCCGGGCAACCGTCTCCGCAACCGGCTTGGCGAGGGAGAGCAGTTCCGCCCGGACGGCCGAGTCGAGGTCGCTCGCGACGACCTCGTCCGGCAACTCCGGCGCCTCACCGGTACGCCCTTCGCCGCGCTCGTCCCGGCGCTCCCGCTGCGGACCGAAGTTGCCACGGCGGTCGTCGCCGCCCGGCCGGTCACCGTAGCCACGGCGCTCACCGTCCCGCTCGCCCCGGAAGCCGCCCGGCCGACGGTCGTCACGACGGTCGTCGCGGCGGAAGCCACCCTCACGGCGCTCGCCACCGCGGAAACCGCCCTCACGACGCTCGCCGCCTTCGCGACGGTCACCACCACGGAAGCCGCCCTCACGGTCTCCACCACGGAAACCGCCCTCACGACGCTCGCCGCCTTCGCGACGGTCACCAC
The DNA here is from genome assembly GCF_003315815.1 of Micromonospora sp. LHW51205. Classification (NCBI taxonomy): domain Bacteria; kingdom Bacillati; phylum Actinomycetota; class Actinomycetes; order Micromonosporales; family Micromonosporaceae; genus Micromonospora; species Micromonospora sp. LHW51205. Next base: position 35,007 of record NZ_QMEZ01000016.1, read on the forward strand.
CACGGAAGCCGCCCTCACGGTCTCCACCACGGAAACCGCCCTCACGGCGCTCACCACCGCGGAAGCCGCCCTCACGACGCTCGCCGCCCTCACGACGGTCACCACCACGGAAGCCACCCTCACGGTCTCCACCACGGAAACCGCCCTCACGGCGCTCACCACCGCGGAAGCCACCCTCACGGTCTCCACCACGGAAACCGCCCTCACGGCGCTCACCACCGCGGAAGCCGCCTTCACGACGCTCGCCGCCCCGGAAACCGCCCTCGCGACGCTCACCACCGCGGAAACCGCCGTCACGGTCACCGCTCCGGAAGCCACCCTCACGACGGTCACCGCCGCGGAAACCGCCCTCGCGGTCGCCACCGCGGAAACCACCCTCACGACGCTCACCACCGCGGAAACCGCCTTCCCGACGGTCACCGCCGGCGAAGCCACCCTCACGACGCTCTCCGCCACGGAAGCCGCCGTCACGGTCGCCGCCCCGGAAGCCGCCTTCACGACGGTCACCACCGCGGAAACCGCCTTCCCGACGGCCACCGCCGGCGAAGCCACCCTCACGACGGTCACCGCCGCGGTAGCCGCCGTCGCGGGTGCCGGCCTCACGGCGGTCACCGCCCCGGAAGCCGCCCTCGCGACGCTCACCGCCCCGGTAGCCGCCGTCACGGGCACCACCTTCACGGCGGTCGCCACCGCGGAAGCCGCCCTCGCGATCGCCACTGCGGAAGCCACCCTCACGGCGGTCACCACCACGGAAGCCACCCTCACGGCGGTCGCCGCCACGGGCGCCACTGTCACGGTCGCTGCCGCGGAAGCCGCCATCACGGTCGCCGCCCCGGAACCCGCCTTCGCGACGGTCGCCGCCCGGACGGCTTCCGCTCCGGAAGCCACCCTCACGGTCTCCACCACGGAAACCGCCCTCGCGACGCTCACCACCGCCGAACCCGCCTTCACGACGGTCGCCACCGCGGAAGCCGCCCTCGCGATCGCCACTGCGGAAGCCGCCCTCGCGGCGGTCACCACCACGGAAGCCACCTTCACGGCGGTCACCACCACGGAAGCCACCCTCGCGACGGTCGCCACCACGGGCGCCACTGTCACGGTCACCACCGCGGAAGCCGCCCGGGCGGTCGTCGCGGCCACCCCGGTACGAGGGACGGTCATCGCGACGGCCGTCGCGGCCGGCGTCACCACGCCCCTGGCCACGGTCGGCGCGATCCTCGTAACGACGGGGGCGGTCCCCGCCCTGGGGTCCTGAGCTCACAGGTACATCCTTCCTGATGGCGTTTCCGCCGAGAACGCTAACGCAGTCGAGGGCCGCCCCTGCTGGGGCGGCCCTCGACTGGAAGATTGTCCGGCGGTGTCCTACTCTCCCACACCCTCCCGAGTGCAGTACCATCGGCGCTGGAGGGCTTAGCTTCCGGGTTCGGAATGTGACCGGGCGTTTCCCCTCCGCCATGACCGCCGTAACTCTATG
>NZ_QMEZ01000017.1:0-15542 GCF_003315815.1 Micromonospora sp. LHW51205
GGACGATGGCGTCGGTGGACCTGTCGGCGGAGGCGGTGGCTGAGCGGCTGTCGGCGTTCCCGGGTGTCGGGGTGGCGGCGGTGAACGGTCCGTCGACGGTGGTGGTGTCGGGTCCGCCGCAGCCGGTTGCGGATCTGGTGGAGGCGTGTCAGGCCGACGGGGTGCGGGCGCGGTTGATCCCGGTGGACTACGCGTCGCACTCCGTGGCGGTGCAGGACGTCGCGGAGCAGTTGCGCGCGGACCTGGCCGACGTGAGCCCGCAGCCGGGGCACACTCGGCTCGTCTCGACGTTGACGGGGGACTGGGTCGACCCGTCCTCGATGGACGCCGGTTACTGGTACGACAACCTGCGGCAGACCGTGCAGTTCGACGCCGCCGTGCGCGTCGCTGTCGCCGCCGGGCACACCACGTTCATCGAGATCAGCCCCCACCCGGTGTTGACGATGCCGGTGACGGCGATCCTGGACGACGCCGGCGCCACCGGGCACACCCTGGGCAGCCTGCGCAGGGGCGACGACGATCCGACGCGGCTGCTGACCAACCTGGCTACCGCCCACGCGATCGGCCTGCCCGTCGACCTGACGGCCGTCCTCGCCGAGACCGACGTGGTGGCACTGCCCACCTACGCCTTCGAACGGGGACGCTACTGGCTGGACGCGCCCGCGCACCGCGTACGCGACGTCGCCTCGGCCGGCCTCCAGGACACCGGGCACCCGCTGCTCAGCGCGGCCGTACCCGTCGCCGACGACCGGACGGTGGTGCTGACCGGGCGGCTGTCGGTGCGTACCCACCCGTGGCTGGCCGACCACGCCGTCGGCGGGGCGGTGATCGTCCCCGGCACCGGCGTCGTCGACATGGTGGTCCGGGCCGGCGACGAGGTCGACGCCGGCCAGGTGGGCGACCTGACGCTGATCAACCCGCTGGTGCTCCCCGCGACCGGCGCGGTGCAGGTGCAGGTACGAGTGGGCCCGCCCGCCGACACCGGCGAGCGGAGCGTCACCGTGCACTCCCGCCCCGAAGAGGACGCCGACGCCGAGTGGACCCGGCACGCCGAGGGACTCCTCCTGCCGCAGCTGCCCGCCCCGACCGCCGTACCGGGGCAGTGGCCGCCGGCCGACGCCGTCGAGGTCGACGCCGACCTGGACGCCTGGTACGTGCAGACGGCCGAGGGCGGCCTCGGCTACGGCCCCTCCTTCCGGGGGCTGCGCCGGGTGTGGCGCGGCGACGGCGAGGTCTACGCCGAGGTGGCCCTGCCCGAGGAGGCGAGCGCCGACGCATCCCGCTTCGGGCTGCACCCGGCCCTGTTCGACGCGGCCCTCCAGGCCAGCGGCGTCACCGCCCTGCTCGGCGACGCGGCGGACACCTCGGGGGCGGGCTGGATGCCGTTCGCCTTCCGCTCGGTCGCCCTGCACGCCCACGGCGCCACCCGGCTGCGGGCGCGGCTGCGCCCGCTCGGCCCGGACACCGTCGCGGTCACGCTCGCCGACACCGCCGGCCAGCCGGTCGCCACCGTCGAGTCGCTGACGTTCCGCCCGGTCGCCGCGGGCCGGGCCGACGAGGCCGCCGCCCTGCGCCGCACGTCGGTGTTCCACCTGGACTGGACGCCGTTGACGGACACCGGCGCGGCGGCCGGGGAGGCCCGCTGGGCGCTGCTCGGCGACGACACCCTCGGCCTCGCCGGGGCGCTCGCCGCCGCCGGGCACCCGGTGCGGTCCCACGCCGACCTGGCGGCGCTGATCGCCGAGATCGGGGAGTCCGGGGACGTACCCGATGTGGTGCTGGACCTGCGCTCCGGCGCGGAGCCGGACCCGCAGCGGGCCGGTGAGGCCGCGCACGACGCGGCCCGCGACGCCCTCGCGCTGGTGCGGCAGTGGCTGGGCGAACCCCGGCTGGAGCGGTCCCGGCTCGTGCTGCACACCCGGGGCGCCGTCGGCGCGGCCCCGGGCGAGGCCCCCTGCGACCTGGCCCGGGCGACCCTGTGGGGGCTGGTCCGCTCGGCGCAGTCCGAGCACCCCGGCCGGTTCACGCTGCTCGACACCGACGACGCCGCCGCCTCCCTGGCGGCCGTCCCGGCGGCCGTCGCCTCCGGCGAGCCGCAGCTCGCGCTGCGCGACGGCGCGCCGCTCGTGCCCCGGCTGGCCCGGGCCCGCGACGCCGGTGTGTTGCCGCTGCCCGCCGACGAGGTGCCGTGGCGCCTCGACGTCACCGAGAAGGGCACCCTGGAGAACCTCGCCCTGCTGCCCGGTCCCGAGGCGGGCGGGGAACTGCCGGCGGGCCACGTCCTGGTCGGGATGCGCGCCTCCGGGCTGAACTTCCGCGACGTGGTGCTGGCCCTCGGCATGGTCCCCGACCAGGAGGTGCTGGGCAACGAGGGCGCCGGCGTGGTGCTCGGCGTGGGGCCGGGCGTCGCCGACCTCGCCCCCGGCGACCGGGTGATGGGCATCTTCTCCGGCTCGTTCGCCTCGGCGGCGGTCACCGACCGCCGGCTGGTCACCCGCATCCCCGACGGCTGGTCCTACACCGACGCCGCCGCCGTGCCCGTGGTCTTCCTGACCGCGTGGTACGGGCTGGTGGAGCTGGCCCGGCTGCGCGCGGGCGAGTCCGTGCTCGTGCACGCGGCGGCCGGCGGCGTGGGCATGGCCGCCGTGCAGATCGCCCGCCACCTCGGCGCGGAGGTCTACGGCACGGCCGGCCCCGGCAAGTGGCCGGCGCTGCGCGACACCGGCTTCGACGACGCGCACCTCGCCTCCTCCCGCAGCCTCGACTTCGCCGACGAGTTCGCCCACCGCACCGGCGGGCGGGGCGTCGACGTGGTGCTCAACTCCCTGCGCGGCGAGTACGTCGACGCGTCGCTGCGGCTGCTCGCCGACGGCGGCCGGTTCGTCGAGATGGGCAAGACCGACAAGCGGGACCCGCGGCGGGTCGCCGCCGACCACCCGGGCGTCAGCTACCAGGTCTTCGATCTCATCGAGGCCGGCCCGGAGAAGATCGGCGCGATGCTGGGCGAACTGATGGCGCTTTTCGCCGCCGCTGCGCTGCGGCCCCTGCCCCGGCGCACCTGGGACGTCCGGCGCGCCCCCGAGGCGTTCCGCTTCCTCAGCCAGGCCCGGCACGTCGGCAAGCTGGCCCTGAGCATTCCGCAGGCGCCCCGGCTCGACGGCACGGTCCTGGTCTCCGGGGCGACCGGCACCCTCGGCGCGCTGCTCTGCCGGCACCTGGTCACCGCGCACGGCGCCCGGCAGCTGCTGCTGGTCAGCCGGCGCGGCCCGGACGCCGAGGGCGCCGACGAACTGCTCGCCGACCTGAAGGCGCTCGGCGCGGACGTGTCGATCGTCGCCGCCGACCTGGCCGACCCGGACGCCGTGGCGGACGTGCTGTCCATGGTGGACCGGCGGCATCCGCTGCGCGCCGTCGTGCACGCCGCCGGCGTCCTCGACGACGCCACCGTCGAGTCGCTCACCCCCGACCGCCTCGCCGCGGTGCTGCGGCCCAAGGTCGACGTGGCGTGGAATCTGCACCGGGCCACCCTCGGCCACGACCTGAGCGCGTTCGTGCTCTTCTCCGCCGCCGCGGGCGTGTTCGGCGGTCCGGGCCAGGGCAACTACGCCGCCGGCAACGCGTTCCTCGACGCGCTGGCGGAGCACCGGCGGGCCCTCGGCCTGCCGGCGGTCGCGCTGGCGTGGGGCCGCTGGGCACAGGCCAGCGGCATGACGGGCCACCTCGACTCGGCCGACATCCGCCGCCTCGACCGGGGCGGCATGGCGGCGCTCTCCGACGCCGAGGGGCTCGCCCTGTTCGACGCTCTCTGGCGCTCGGAGCGGGCGACACTCATGCCCGCCAAGATCGCCACCGGCGTGGCCGCGCCCGGGTCGCCCGTACACCCGCTGCTGACCAACCTGGTCCGCGCCGCCGGCCGCCGGGCCGCGGCCGGCGAGGCCGCCGACGGGCAGGCGTACGCCGAGACGCTGCGCGCCCTGCCCGACGACAAGCGGGTACGTGCCCTGCGCGACCTGGTGCTGGCGCACGTGGCGGTCGTTCTCGGCCACGGCGACCCGGCCGGCATCGAGCCGACCCGCGCGTTCCGGGAACTCGGCTTCGACTCGCTGACCGCCGTGGAGCTGCGCAACCGGCTCGGCGCGGCCACCGGGCTGCGGCTGCCGGCGACGCTGGTCTTCGACAACCCGACGCCCGAGGCGCTCGCCGTCCACCTGGCCGGGCAGTTCGCCCCGGTGAGCCCGGCCGGCGAGCCGTCGGCGGCGGGCCGGGAACTCGACCGGCTGGAGGCGGCGCTCGTCGGGCTGGACCCGGCCGACGACGAGTTCCGCCGGATCACCGACCGGCTGCACGGCCTGCTGGGCCGGCTGACCGAGCGGCAGGCGGACGCGGACGGCGACGACGACCTGGAGTCGGCCACCGCCGAGAACATCTTCGACCTGATCGACCGCGAGCTGGAGACGTCGTGACCACCAGCCGCAACGACATCGGCATGCCGAGTGAGGTAGGTCCACGGTGAGCAACGAGGACGAGAGGTACGTCGAGTACCTGAAGCGTACGACCTCGGAGCTGCGGCGTACCCGGCGTCGGCTGCGCGAGCTTGAGAGCCGGGACTCCGAGCCCATCGCCATCGTGGCGATGAGCTGCCGCTACCCGGGCGGCGTCGACAGCCCCGAGGCGCTGTGGCAGCTCGTGCACGACGGCGGCGACGGGATCGGGCCGTTCCCCGCCGACCGGGGCTGGGACCTGGAGAACCTCTTCCACCCCGATCCCGACCACCCGGGCACCAGTTACGTGCGCGAGGGCGGCTTCGTCTACTCCGCCGCCGACTTCGACGCCGACCTGTTCGGCATCTCGCCCCGCGAGGCCCTCGCCATGGACCCGCAGCAGCGGCTGCTGCTGGAGACCTCCTGGGAGGCGTTCGAGCGGGCCGGGCTGCCGCTGCCGGCCGTCCGGGGCAGCCGTACCGGCGTCTTCGTCGGGGCGTCGTCGCACGGCTACGACGGCATGATGGCGCAGGCCGAGAACGGCGAGGGTCACCTGCTCACCGGCAACGCCACCAGTGTCATCTCCGGCCGCGTCGCGTACACCCTCGGGCTGGAGGGGCCGGCGGTCACGGTCGACACCGCCTGCTCGTCCTCGCTCGTCGCCATCCACCTGGCCGCGCAGGCCCTGCGCAACGGCGACTGCGAGCTGGCCCTGGCGGGCGGCGTGACGGTGATGCCCACCCCGGCGGTCTTCGTCGGCTTCAGCCGGCAGCGCGGTCTCGCCGCCGACGGGCGGTGCAAGGCGTTCGCCGCCGGCGCGGACGGCACCTCGTGGTCCGAGGGCATCGGCATGCTGCTGCTCACCCGGCTCTCCGACGCGCAGCGGCACGGCTACCCGGTGCTCGCCGTGGTACGCGGTAGCGCGGTCAACTCCGACGGCGCGTCCAACGGGCTCAGCGCCCCGCACGGCCCCTCCCAGGTGCGGGTCATCCGCCAGGCCCTCGGCAACGCCCGGCTCACGCCCGAGCAGGTCGACGTGGTGGAGGCGCACGGCACGGGCACCCGGCTCGGCGACCCGATCGAGGCGCAGGCGCTGCTGGCCACGTACGGGCAGGACCGCGACGAGGCCGCGCCGCTGCTGCTCGGGTCGGTGAAGTCGAACATCGGGCACACCCAGGCAGCCGCCGGCGTGGCCGGTGTGATCAAGATGGTGCTGGCGATGCGGCACGGCGTCGTGCCGTCCACCCTGCACGTCGACGAGCCGTCGCCGCAGATCGACTGGACCGCCGGGGCCGTCACCCTCGCCACCGCCGTCACGCCGTGGCCGGCCGTGGACCGGCCGCGCCGGGCCGCCGTGTCGTCGTTCGGCGTCTCCGGCACCAACGCGCACACCATCATCGAGCAGGCCCCGGCTCCCGCCGAGGTCGAGGCCGAGGCCGAGCCGACCACGCCGCAGGCCCGCACGGTGGCCCCCGTGCTGCTCTCCGCCCGCTCCGACGCCGCGCTCGCCGCGCAGGCCGGCCGCTGGGCCGCCCGGTTCGCCGCCGACGACACCCTGCGCCCGCTCGACGTGGCCTTCTCGTCGGTCACCTCCCGCTCCACCCTGGACCGTCGGGCCGTGCTGTCCGCGACCGGCCGCGACGAACTGCTCGCGGGGCTGCGCGCCCTCGCCGCCGGGGAACCGGCCGGCACCGCCGTGCTCGGTGCCGGCGCGCCGCGCGGCCAGCTCGCGGTGCTCTTCTCCGGCCAGGGCGCGCAGCGCGCCGGCATGGGCCGGGAGCTGTACGCGGAGTTTCCCGTCTTCGCCGCCGCCCTCGACGAGGCGTGCGGGCACCTGGACAGGGCCCTGCCGCGCCCGCTGCGCGAGGTGCTCTTCGCCGCCGAGGGCTCGGCCGACGCCGACCTGCTGGACCAGACGGTGTTCACACAGGCGGGGCTGTTCGCCGTCGAGGTGGCGTTGTTCCGGTTGGTCGAGTCCTTCGGGGTCGTGCCGGATTTCGTGGGTGGCCATTCGATCGGCGAGGTCACGGCCGCGTGTGTGGCCGGGGTGCTGTCGCTGGAGCACGCCTGCGCGCTGGTGACGGCGCGGGGCCGGTTGATGCAGGCGCTGCCCGCCGGGGGTGGGATGCTGGCCGTCGCGGCCACCGAGACCGACGTGGCGGCCACGCTGGACGGGCTGGCCGGAGTGGGGATCGCGGCGGTCAACGGTCCGCAGGCCGTCGTGGTCTCCGGCGCCGTCGAGGCCCTCGACGAGGTGGAGCGGGTCTGGCGTGAGCGGGGCATACGCGTCCGCCGCCTCACCGTCAGCCACGCGTTCCACAGTCCGCTGATGGAGCCGATGCTCGCCCGGTTCCGCGCGGTGCTCGACAAGCTCACCTTCGCCGCGCCGTCGCTGCCGGTCGTGTCGAACGTGACCGGGGCACTGGCCGACGCCGACGAGATCCGCACGCCCGACTACTGGGTGCGCCACGTCCGCGAGGCCGTCCGCTTCGCCGACGGGGTCGCCGCGCTGCGCGCCGCCGGGGCGGACACGTTCCTGGAGATCGGCCCGCGCAGCGTACTGACCGCGATGGCGGCCGACATCCTGCCCGCCGACGACGCCGTGCTGGCCGTCGCCGCGCAGCGCGCGGACCGGCCCGAGGCGCACGGGCTGCTGGCCGGGCTGGCCGAGTTGCACGTGCGCGGGGTGGCGGTCGACTGGCGGCAGTGGTTCGCCGACACCGGCGCGCGCCGCGTGGACCTCCCCACGTACGCCTTCCAGCACCAGCGCTACTGGCCCGAGGTCGGCGGCACCGCCGCGACGGCCGTGCCGGGTGACGCCGCCGAGGGGGACTTCTGGGCGGCCGTGGAGCGTGGCGACCTGACCGGGGTCGCCGCCCACCTGGCCGTGCAGGACGATCCCGCGGCAGTGGAGGCGCTCGCCCCGGCCGTACCGGTGCTGTCGTCGTGGCGGCGGGCCCGGCAGCGCGACGCCGTGGTGGACGGCTGGACCTACCGGGTCGAGTGGGAACCCGTACGCCCCGCCGCCGTTCCGGCGCTGACCGGCCGCTGGCTCGTCGTCACCGCCGACAACGACGACGCCGGGGTGGCCGGCACGCTGACCGGTGCCGGCGCCCACGTCGACACCCTGACCGTCGCCCCGGGCGTCGATCGCGCCGAGCTGACCGGGCTGCTGCGCGGCCACGGCGAGCAGGGCTGGGCCGGCGTGCTCTGCGTGCTGCCCGCGACCGACCGGGCGCTGCCGGACGCCCCGGCCGTCTCCGTCGGCGCCGCGCTGCTGCTCACCCTCACCCAGGCGCTCGCCGACGCGGGCCTGCCCGGCCGACTCTGGTGCCTCACCCGGGGCGCCGTGCGCGCCGGGGCCGGCGAGACCCTCACCGACCCGTGGGCCGCCCTGGCCTGGGGCCTCGGGCGGGTCGTCGCCCTCGAACAGCCGGACCGCTGGGGCGGCCTGGTCGACCTGCCCGCCCGCGCCGACCGCGCCACGGCCGACGCGCTGCTCGCCGTCCTCGCCGACGCCGGGCACGACCAGGTGGCGATCCGCCCCCAGGGCGTCCTCGGCCGGCGGCTGGTGCCGGCCGTGCCGCCGGTGGGTGTGGGTTGGCGGCCTGCCGGGACGGTGCTGGTGACCGGTGGTACGGGTGTGTTGGGTCGGCATGTGGCGCGGTGGTTGCTGGCGAACGGGGCCGGTGAGGTGGTCCTCGCCTCGCGGCGGGGTCCGGGGGCGCCGGGTGCGGCGGAGTTGGTGGCCGAGTTGGGTGCGGTGCGGGTGGTGGGGTGCGACGTCACCGACCGGGCCGCCGTCGAGGCTCTGGTCTCCGGGCTGCCGGAGCTGACCGCCGTCGTGCACACCGCCGGCGTGATCGACGACGGCGTCCTCGACGGGCTCGACCTGACCCGGATGCAGGCCGTCCTCGACGGCAAGGTCCGCGCCGCCCGGGTCCTGCACGAGGCCACCGCCCACCGCGACCTCGACGCGTTCGTGCTCTTCTCCTCCCTCGCCGGCGTCATCGGCAGTGCCGGGCAGGGCAACTACGCGGCGGCCAACGCCTATCTCGACGCGTTCGCGGCCTGGCGACGCGACCAGGGCCTGCCCGCCACCGCCATCGCCTGGGGCGCCTGGGCTGAGGACGGCATGGCCGCCGCCCTGACCGCCCGGCTCGCCCGGGGCGGGGTCGACGCGCTCCCCGCCGCCGAGGCCGTCACCGCCCTCGGCCGGCTGGTCAACACCGCCGAGCCGGCGGTCACCGTCGCCGCCGTCGACTGGGGACGCCTCGCCGCGTCCTGGGGCCGGCCCACGCCACTGATCGCCGCCCTGCCCGGGGTGCCCGCCGTGCCCACCGGTCCCGTCCGCGCCGTGGTGGTCGGCCGGTCCCTGCCGCAGCTCGCCGACCTCGTACGCACCCAGGCCGCCGTCGTGCTCGGCTACCCGGCCGGGCGGCCGCTGCCCGAGCGCACCTTCCGTGACCTCGGCTTCGACTCGCTCACCGCCGTCGAGCTGCGCAACCGGCTGACCGCCGAGACCGGTATGACCCTGCCCGCCACGCTGGTCTTCGACCACCCCACGGTCGCCGAACTCGCCGCCCACCTGCACGGCCTCACCGCCGGGCACACCACCGGCGAGGTGGTCGCCGACGGCACCGGCCGTGACCGCGAACCGATCGCCATCGTCGCCATGAGCTGCCGCTTCCCCGGCGGGGTCACCTCGCCCGAGCAGCTCTGGGACCTGCTGGCCACCGGCACCGACGCGCTGAGCCTGATGCCCGGCGAGCGCGGCTGGAACCTCGCCGAGCTGTACCACCCCGACCCCGAGCACCTCGGTACCAGCTACGTCCGGGAGGGCGGCTTCGTCGCCGGTGCCGGCGAGTTCGACCCGGCGTTCTTCGGCATCAGCCCCCGCGAGGCCCTCGCCATGGACCCGCAGCAGCGGCTGCTGCTGGAGACCACCTGGGAGGCGTTCGAGCGGGCCCGGATCGACCCGACCGCCCTGCGCGGCAGCCGCACCGGCGTGTACGTCGGCACCAACGGCCAGGACTACGGCTCGCTGCTGATGGCCACCGGGGACGTGGACGAGAACTACCTCGCCACCGGCACCTCCGCCAGCGTCATCTCCGGCCGGCTGGCGTACACCTTCGGGCTGCACGGCCCGGCCGTCACCGTCGACACGGCCTGCTCGTCGTCGCTGGTCGCGATGCACCTGGCCGCGCAGGCCCTGCAGACGGGGGAGTGCGACCTGGCCCTGGCCGGCGGCGCCACCGTGATGGCCACCCCCGGCATCTTCGTCGGCTTCTCCCGCCAGCGCGGTCTCGCCGCCGACGGCCGGTGCAAGCCGTTCGCCGGAGCCGCGGACGGCACCGGCTGGGGCGAGGGCGTCGGCCTGCTGGTGCTCCAGCGGCTCTCCGACGCCCGCCGCGACGGCAACCCGGTCCTCGCCGTGCTGCGCGGCAGCGCCGTCAACCAGGACGGCGCCTCCAACGGCCTCACCGCCCCCAACGGCCCCGCCCAGCAGCGGGTGATCCGGCAGGCCCTCGCGAACGCCGGACTCACCGCCGAGCAGGTGGACGCCGTCGAGGCGCACGGCACCGGCACCACCCTCGGCGACCCGATCGAGGCGCAGGCCCTCATCGCCACGTACGGCCAGGACCGGCCCGCCGACCGGCCGTTGTGGCTCGGCTCGATCAAGTCGAACATCGGGCACACCCAGGCGGCGGCGGGTGTGGCCGGGGTGATGAAGATGGTGCTGGCGATGCGGCACGGGGTGCTGCCGCCCACGCTGCACGTGGACGAGCCCACCCCGCACGTCGACTGGACCGGCGGCAGCGTCGAGCTGCTCACCTCCGCCCGGCCGTGGGAGCCGGCCGACGGGGTACGCCGCGCCGCCGTCTCCTCGTTCGGGATCAGCGGCACCAACGTGCACACCATCCTCGAACAGGCCCCCGCCGACGAGCCGGAGCCCGGACCGGCGGCCGACGTGCCGACCGGGGAGCTGCCCTGGGTGCTCTCCGGGCGCACCGTCGACGCCCTCACCGCCCGCACCCGGGACCTGCGCGAGCACCTCGGCACAGTGGACGACGACGCGCTCGCCGACGTCGGCTGGTCGCTGGCCGCCACCCGCGCCGCCCACGACCACCGGGCCGTCGTCTTCGCCGCCGACCGCGACGACCTGGCCGCGTCCCTCGACGCGCTCGCCGCCGGCCGGCCCGGCCCGCAGACCGTCACCCGCGCCCCCGGCACGCCGGGCGAGGTCGCGTTCGTCTTCCCGGGCCAGGGATCGCAGTGGGCCGGGATGGCCGCCGAGCTGCTCGACACCGCCCCCGTCTTCGCGGAGACGTTCGCCGCCTGCGCCGAGGCGCTGCGCCCGTACGTCGACTGGTCACCGACCGACGTGGTGCGCGGCGCGCCCGACGCCCCGTCGCTGGAGCGCGTCGACGTCGTGCAGCCCACCCTGTTCGCGGTCAGCGTCTCGCTCGCCGCGCTCTGGGAGTCGTACGGGGTGCGCCCCGGAGCCGTCGTCGGCCACTCCCAGGGGGAGATCGCCGCCGCGTACGTCGCCGGTGGCCTCACCCTCGACGACGCGGCGGCCGTGGTCGCGCTGCGCAGCCGGATCATCGCCGGCATCGCCGGGGACGGCGGCATGGTCTCGGTCGCCACCACCGCCGACGAGGCCACCGCGACGATCGCCCGCTGGGCCGGCCGCATCGCCCTGGCCGCCGTCAACGGACCCACCTCCGTCGTGGTCTCCGGCGACGGCGCCGCCCTCGACGAGCTCGTCGCCCACTACGAGTCCCACGAGGTGCGGGTGCGCCGCGTCCCCGTGGACTACGCCTCCCACTCCGCCCACGTCGAGCAACTGCGCGAGCAGCTCCTGGAACTGCTCGCCGGGCTGCGGCCCCGCACCGGCGAGGTCCGGTTCCGCTCCACCGTCGAGGGGGACTGGCTCGACACCGCCGCCCTCGACGCCGACTACTGGTACCGCAACCTGCGGCAGACCGTCCGCTTCGACGAAGCGGTACGCAGCCTCGTCGCCGCCGGCTACCAGACCTTCGTCGAGGTCAGCGCCCACCCCGTGCTGACGATGGCCACGCAGGAGAGCGTCGAGCTGGCCGCCGCCGACCCGGACGCGGTCACCGTCACCGGCAGCCTGCGCCGGGGCGAGGGCGGCCTCGGCCGCTTCCTGCGCGCCCTGGCCGAGGTCTGGGCCGGAGGTACGGCCGTGGACTGGCGGCCCGCCTTCGCCGGCCTCGCCGGGCGTCGCCTCGACCTGCCCACGTACCCGTTCCAGCGGCAGCTCTACTGGCCGCAGCCGTCGACCGCGCCCGCCCCCGCGGTCGGGACCGCCGGTGCCGTGGCCGACGACGAGGTCGACGCCCGGTTCTGGGCGGCCGTCGAGGCGGAGGACCTGACCGCGCTCACGGCTGAACTCTCCGCCACGACCGAGCCGGGGCCCGTCCCGGAGACGGCGTTCGCCGACGTGCTGCCGGTGCTCGCCGCCTGGCGTCGCCGGCACCGCGACCAGGCCACCGTGGACTCGTGGCGGTACCGGGACAGTTGGACGCCCGTCGCCCCCGACGCCTCCGGCGAGCCGGCCGTCACCGGCACCTGGTGGCTGCTGACCGGCCCCGACGACACCGGCGCGGCCGAGGCCGGCTTCTGCGCCGAGGCGTTGCGGCGCCACGGCGGCACCGTCGTACCGCTGGCGCTGGACGCCGACCGCACGGACCGCGCGGCGCTCGCCGCCCGGCTGCGCGACCTCGCCGACGGCGGCCCCCGCCCCGCCGGGATCGTGTCGCTGCTGCCGCTCGACGAGACGCCCGCCCCGGCGTACCCGTCCGTGCCGGTCGGCTTCGCCGGCACCGTCACCCTCGTGCAGGCGCTCGGCGACGCCGGCGTCCGCGCGCCCCTGTGGTGCCTCACCCGGGGCGCCGTCGCGACCGGCCCGGCCGACCCGCTGCCGCACCCGCTCCAGCAGCTCACCTGGGGCTTCGGCCGGGTCGCCGCGCTGGAGCACCCGGACCGCTGGGGCGGCCTCGTCGACCTGCCCGACGAGCTCGACGACGCGGCCGGCCGCCGGCTCGTGCGCGTCCTCGCCGTTGCCGACGGGGAGGACCAGGTCGCGCTGCGGTGGGCCGGCGCGTTCGGCCGGCGACTGCTGCACGCCCCGCTCGGCGACACGCCCGCCCCGCGCGCCTGGCGGCCCTCCGGCACCGCCCTGGTCACCGGCGGCACCGGCGCGCTCGGCGGGCACATGGCCCGCTGGCTCGCCGCCAACGGCGCCGCCCACCTGGTGCTGGTGAGCCGGCGCGGCCGGCAGGCCGAGGGCATCGCCGACCTCGAGGCCGAACTGGTCGCACTGGGCGCCCGGGTCACAGTCGCCGCCTGCGACGCCGCCGACCGCTCGGCGCTCGCCGCCGTCCTCGCCGACCTGCCGTCCGAGCACCCGCTGACCACAGTCGTGCACACCGCAGCCGTGCTCGACGACTCGGTGATCAACTCGCTGACGCTGGACCAGGTCGACTACGCGCTCAGCGCGAAGGTCACCGCCGCACTGAACCTGCACGAGCTGACCCGCGAGCTGGACCTCGACGCGTTCATCCTGTTCTCGTCGATGGCCGGCACCGTCGGCAGCTCCGGCGTGGGCAACTACGCCCCCGGCAACGCGTTCCTCAACGCCCTCGCCGAGCACCGCCGCGCCCTCGGCCTGCCCGCCACCTCCATCGGTTGGGGCGCCTGGGGCGGCGGCGGCATGGCCGACGGCGAGTTCGGCCGGATGCTGCACCGCCACGGCGCGCCCGAGATGCCGCCGCGGCTCGCCGTCGCGGCCCTGCACCAGGCCGTCGAGCACGACGAGACGTTCCTGACCATCTCGAACATCGCCTGGGAGCGGTTCTTCGTCGCGTTCACCGCCACCCGGCCCGGCCCGCTGATCTCGGAGATCCCCGAGGCGCAGCGGTTGCAGGCCACCAAGGGACTGGCCGAGACGAAGGAGACCGACGAGGCCGGCCCGGCCGGCGCGTTCACCCGGATGAGCGCCGCCGAGCGCCAGCAGGCGCTGCTCGACCTGGTCCGCGACCAGGCGGCCACGGTCCTCAGGTACGCCGACGGCCAGGCCGTCGACCCGCACCACGCGTTCCGCGACCTCGGCTTCGACTCGGTGACCGCGGTGGAACTGCGCAACCGGCTCGCCACCGCCACCTCGCTGCGGCTGCCGGTGACCCTGGTCTTCGACTACCCGTCGCCGACCGCGCTCGCCCGGCACCTGCACGAGGAACTGGGCGGGGAGGCCGCCGTGGCCGTCGAGGCCGCCCCGGTGGCGTTCGGCGACGACGAGCCGGTGGCCATCGTGGCCATGTCCTGCCGCTACCCCGGCGGGGCCAACGATCCCGAGCGGTTCTGGCAGATGCTGCACGCCGGCCGCGACGCCGTGTCGGACCTCCCCGGCGATCGGGGTTGGGACGTCGAGCGCCTCTACGACCCCGACCCCTATTCCACCGGCACCTCCTACGTCCGCAGCGGCGCCTTCCTCTACGAGGCGGCGGAGTTTGATGCCGGTTTCTTCGGGATTTCCCCCCGCGAGGCGTTGGCCATGGACCCGCAGCAGCGGTTGTTCCTGGAGGTTTCGTGGGAGGCGGTCGAGCGGGCAGGGGTTGAGCCTGGGGTTCTGCGGGGTTCGCGAACAGGGGTGTTCGTGGGCACGAATGGTCAGGACTATGGGGCCCTGCTGATGGTGGCGGGGGACGAGGTGGAGGGCTTCGCGGGAACGGGCAACGCCGCGAGTGTGGTGTCGGGTCGGGTGGCGTACGCGTTGGGGTTGGAGGGGCCGGCGGTGTCGGTGGACACGGCGTGTTCGTCGTCGCTTGTGGCGTTGCACCTGGCGGTGCAGTCGCTGCGGCGTGGCGAGTGCGACCTGGCCCTCGCCGGCGGCGTGACCGTGATGGCGACGCCCGGGCTGTTCGTGGAGTTCTCTCGGCAGCGGGGCCTGGCGGCCGACGGCCGGTGCAAGGCGTTCGCGGCGGGTGCGGACGGCACGGGCTGGGGCGAGGGTGTGGGCGTGCTGCTGGTGGAGCGGCTGTCGGACGCGCGGCGCAACGGTCACGAGGTGCTGGCGATCGTGCGGGGCAGTGCCGTCAACCAGGACGGCGCCTCGAACGGGCTGACCGCCCCGAACGGTCCCTCGCAGCAGCGGGTGATCCGGCAGGCGCTGGCCTCGGCGCGGCTCTCCGCGGCCGATGTGGACGTGGTCGAGGCGCACGGCACGGGCACCACGCTCGGCGACCCGATCGAGGCGCAGGCCCTGCTCGCCACGTACGGGCAGGAGCGCGACGAGCCGCTGCTGCTCGGCTCGGTCAAGTCGAACATCGGCCACACCCAGGCCGCCGCCGGCGTCGCCGGTGTGATCAAGATGGTGCTGGCGATGCGGGAGGGCGTGGTTCCCGCGACGCTGCACGTGGACGAGCCGTCGCCGCACATCGACTGGACCTCCGGGGCCGTCGAGCTGGCGATCGAGTCGCGGCCGTGGCCGGCCGTGGACCGGGCGCGCCGGGCGGCGGTGTCGTCGTTCGGAATCTCCGGCACCAACGCCCACGTCATCATCGAACTGCCCGAGGACCTCCCCGCCGAGAGCGTGGAGCCCGACGGCGAGGCCGCCGAGGATCGCAGCCCGGGGCTCGTGGCCTCCGACGTCGTCGTCTGGACGGTGTCGGGGCGGTCGAAGGGCGCGCTGGCCGGTCAGGCCGCTCGCCTGGCCCGGCACGTCCGCGCGCACGCCGACCTCGACGCGGCGGCGGTGGGCTGGTCTCTCGCCGCCACCCGGTCGACGTTCGACCAGCGGGCGGCTGTGGTCGGGTCGAGCGCGGAGGAGTTGCTGGCGGGGCTGGACGCCCTGGCGGCTGGTGCGCCGGCGGGGAACCTGGTCACGGGTACGGCCGTCGGGACGAGTGCGGTGTTCGTGTTCCCGGGTCAGGGTGCGCAGTCGGCGCGGATGGCGGCGGGTCTGGTGGGTCGTGCGCCGGTGTTCGACGCGCGTCTGGCGGAGTGTCAGCGGGCCCTGGCCCCGTACCTCGA
>NZ_QMEZ01000018.1:0-6374 GCF_003315815.1 Micromonospora sp. LHW51205
GGAACTTCCCCGGCAGCTTCGGGTCGAACTACACCACGATCATGTCCGACAGCACGAACAACCTGTTCGAGGCCGTGCAGGTCTACAAGCTGCAGGGCCAGACCCGCTACCTGATGATCGTCGAGGCCATCGGCTCGCAGGGCCGCTACTTCCGCTCGTTCACCGCCACCAGCCTGAACGGCTCGTGGACCCCGCAGGCGGCCACCGAGTCCAACCCGTTCGCCGGCAAGGTCAACAGCGGCGCGACGTGGACCAACGACATCAGCCACGGTGAACTGATCCGCACCACCGCGGACCAGACCTTCACCGTCGACCCCTGCAACCTCCAACTGCTCTACCAGGGCCGATCCCCCAACTCCGGCGGCGACTACGGCCTCCTGCCCTACCGCCCCGGACTGCTCACGCTTCAGCGCTGAGCGCGTACCCCCGAGGTGTGGAGAGCCCGGCCCGCGACCACGCGGGCCGGGCTCTCCGGCGTCTCGCCCGATCGTTGCCCTGGAGGCAACGACGGTGGCCCGGTCCGTCGTTGATCGGACCCGCGCCGCCCGGGAGGGTGGAGTTGTCACCACCTCCCGGACGAAGGGTTGAGCAGATGTCCTTCCAGGCATACCTCGACGCGATCGAGAACAAGACCGGCAAGACCCCGCGCGCCCTGGTCGACCAGGCCCGGGAGCGTGGCTACGACGCCGCCGACGTGAAGGCCGGCGTGATCGTCGGCTGGCTCAAGGACGAGTACGGCCTCGGCCGGGGACACGCGATGGCCCTGGTCCACGTGATCAGGAACGGGCCGAAGATCAGCGCCAAGCACGTCGGCTCCACCGGCTCGCACCGCGACGACAGCGACACGCTGTGGCTGGACGGCAAGGCCGCCCGAGCCGCCGCGTAGCGGGGCGTGGACAGCGACGCCTATCGTTCGCGGCATGGGAGCGATCAAGCCGTGGCACCTGTTCATCCTGACGCTCTGCTGCCTGCTGCCGCTCATCGCTGCGGTGGCGGGGGTGGTGTGGACGCGGCGACGCCGCCGCTGACCCGTCACCGGCCGGCGACGAACTCCTCCACCGCCGTGCAGACCCGCCCCAGCGCCTCGGCCGAGGCCGCCAACGGCCCGGGCACCATCATCGAGTGGTCGGCGTCGGCGACCTCCACCACGTACGGGGTGAGCCGGCGCGCCACCGCCCCGTCCCAGACCGGGTCGGCGGTGCCGCCGGCCAGCAGGAACGGCGCGGTGGCCCGGGCCAGCGGCTCCCGTACCGCGGGGTCGGTCAGCAACGGCGTCAGCCAGACCGCCGGAATGCCCCGGTCAGCGGCGAGCGGCGCGGCGAAACTACCGAGCGACTTGCCCACGAGCAGATCCACCCCGGCGTCGAGGACCGGATCCAACTGCTCGGCGACCCACTCCGGCGCGGCGTCGTGGCGCAGATCGCCGATCGACCGCCAGGTCACCTCGTGCACCTCGAAACCGCGCCGGCGCAACGCCTCCCCGAGGTAGACGAACAGCGGCCCCCGGGTGTCGTAGCCCCGTCCCGGAGCGAGTACCGCGCGTCGATCCGCCATGGCCGCCTACCTCTCGTTCGATCGATGCGTCACGCTAGCCGCCGCACGGGCTTCCGGTGGCCCCGCGGCCTCACAACCGTTCCGGGGTACGGATGCCGAGCAGGTCCAGGCCCTGCCGCAGCACCCGCCCGGTCAGCTCGCACAACACGAGCCGGCTCTCGCGTACCGGCCCGTCTGCCCGCAACACCGGGCAGCGCTCGTAGAACGCGCTGAACGCGACAGCCAGCCGGTGCAGGTAGGCGGTCAGGCGGTGGAACTCCAGGCTGCCCGCCACCTCCTCGACCACAGCGGCGAAACCGACCAGTTCCATCGCGAGCGCCCGCTCGGCCGGCTCGGCGAGCGAGACGTCCGCGTCCGGCCGCGCCGCCGCGCCGGCCCGCCGGAAGATCGACCGGACCCGGGAGTACGCGTACTGGAGGTACGGCGCGGTGTTCCCGTCCAGCGACAGCATCCGCTCCCAGTCCAGCACGTAGTCCTTGTGCCGGTCCCCGGACAGGTCGGCGTACTTGATCGCGCCGATGCCCACCGCGCGCCCCACCTCGGCGGCCTCCGCCTCGCCCAGCTCCGGGTTGCGTTCCCGGGCCAGCGCGGTGGCCCGCTCCACAGCCTCGGTGAGCAGCCCGACCAGCTTCACCGACCCGCCGGCCCGGCTGCGCAGCATCCGCCCGTCCGGGCCGAGGATCGAGCCGAACCCGACGTGCTCGGCCCGCACCGGCGCGGCCAGCCAGCCGGCCTGCGCGCCGACCGCGAACACCATCTCGAAGTGCCGCCGTTGCGGCAGCCCGACCACGTAGAGCAGCCGGGTCGCGCCGAGCGTGCCGGTCCGGTGCCGCAGCGCGGCCAGATCGGTGGCCGGATAGCCGAACCCGCCGTCGGACTTGCGCACGATCAGCGGCAACGGCTCGCCGTCACGGCCCACCGATCCGGGCGGGAACACGCAGTCCGCGCCCTCGCTGCGCCGCAGCAGTCCGAGCCGGTCCAGTTCCTCGACAGTCGGCGCGAGCTGGTCGTGGTAGCTGCTCTCGCCCTGGAAGTCATCGCCGGTCAGCGTCACGTCGAGCAGGTCGTACACGGTCAGGAAGTAGCTCTCCGACTGCGTCACCAGCAGCCGCCACAGCCGCAGCGTCGCCGGGTCGCCGCCCTGCAACGCCACCACCCGCCGCCGTGACCGTTCCTGGAACGCCGGGTCGTCGTCGAACTTCGCCCGCGCCGCCTTGTAGAACCCGTCCAGGTCACCCATCGACAGCTCCTGCGCCGCCCCGGCCTCGCCCAGGTCGAGCAGGTGCTCGATGAGCATGCCGAACGGCGTGCCCCAGTCGCCGAGGTGGTTGGCGCGCAGCACCCGGTGCCCGAGCCACTCCAGCGTCCGGGCCGCCGCGTCCCCGATCACCGTCGACCGCAGGTGCCCGACGTGCATCTCCTTCGCCACGTTCGGCGCCGAGTAGTCGACCACCACCGTCTCCGGTTCGGCCACCGGCGGCACGCCGAGCCGCGGGTCGGCGGCCAGCGCGGACACCAGCCCGCCGAGCGCGTGGTCGGCCACCGTCAGGTTCAGGAAACCCGGACCGGACACCTCGACCGACGCGCAGACGTCGGCCAGCGCCGCGCGCTCCCGTACCTCCGCGGCGATCTCCCGCGGCGGCCGGCTGAGCCGCCGGGCCAGGCCCAGCGCCGCGTCGGACTGGAAGTCCGCGTGCTGGGAGCGCCGCACGGCCGGGTCAACCGGCACGCCGGCCACCGCCGCGAACGCCGGCGCCAGCCGGTCGGTGAGCAACCTTTCAAGATCCATGGGTACGCCGATCTCGCTGTGGATCCGCCGCGCGGATCACCTGACGGGAACGCGACGGCGGAGCGAGAACGGTCGATGGCGACCGGCGGCTCGATCCGCCGGTCGCAGGAGGGAAGGCTCAGCGCAGGCGGTCGCGGGACCGCCGGCGTCGCAGCGCGCCGAGCCGGACGTCGGAGGACGTCATCGGGTACGCGTGCGAACTGGCCATGTCGGCAGCGTAACCGGCCGGCCCGGGGCGTGCGCAAGCGCGTACCCCGGGCCGGTCTGTCGTCAGGCCGAGGTGGCGACGGCCTTGCGGTAGCGCTCGGCCCGGCGCCGCACCTGGGCGTACGCGCTGCTCAGGCCCATCGCCCGGCGGACCTCGACGAGCGTGCGGCGCACCTCGACGCGGGTCCGCTCGGTGCCGGTGACGATCAGCTCGTCGACCAGGCCGGGCTGCGCCTCGAACCGGGCCCGGCGCTCCCGGATCGGGTCGAGGAACCGGTTGAGCGCCGTCGCCAGCGCCTCCTTGACCTCGACGTCACCGACCCGCCCGGCCCGGTAGCGGTCCTTGAACTCCGCCACCTGCGCCCGGTCCGGGTTGAAGATGTCGTGGTACTCGAAGACCGGGTTCCCCTCGACGGTGCCGGGCACGTCGGCGCGGACCCGGTTCGGGTCGGTGTACATCCCCATCACCTTGCGGCGCACCGTCGCCGCGTCGTCGGAGAGCGCGATCGCGTTCCCCTTGCTCTTGCTCATCTTCCCGGCGCCGTCCGTGCCGACCAGCGTGGGCGTCTCCGACATCAACATGTCGGGCACCGGGAAGACCTCGCCGTAGAGATGGTTGAACCGCCGGGCGATCTCCCGCGTCACCTCGACGTGCGCGGCGTTGTCCTTCCCGACCGGCACGACCTGCCCCTTCACGCAGAGGATGTCGGCGGCCTGGAGGACGGGGTAGCCGAGCAGGCCGTACGGCATTTCGTCCTTGCCGGCGTCCCGGGTCATCTCCTTCAGCGACGGCACCCGTTCCAGCCGGGGCACCGTGATCAGGTTCTGGAACAGCGTGTTCAGGTCGCCGACCTCGGGGATCGCCGACTGGAGGTAGAACGTGGCCCGCTCCGGCTCCACCCCGGCGGCCAGGATGTCGGTGACCATCTCGCGGGCGTTGTGCGCCACCTGCTCGATGTCCGCGCGGCTGTTGCGAGTGGTGAGCATGTGCAGGTCGGCGATGATGAAGAAGCTCTCGTAGCGCTGGTGCAGCCGCACCCGGTTGGCGATGCTGCCCACGTAGTGGCCGAGGTGCAGCCGCCCGGTCGGGCGGTCTCCGGTGAGCATGCGTGCAGAGGACATGGTCGTACGCCTTTCGTGCCGGTCGCTGGCGGGGAGAAGCGACCCGGGTGTCACCCGGGTCGGTGGAGCGGGCTCGTCAGAACGAGCGCCGCCATCGCCCGCCGGCGCGGAATCGGAGTCCGCCGGCACGGAGTACGTCGAGGATCTGCTCCCGGCCGTCGACAGCGTGGCCCGGAAGACCGCTACGGGTCTCCGGGAGGCAGCTGCGCGGCCGGACCATGCCTGACACGGTAACCGCTCACCGGTCTGCGCCGCTGCCTCCTGCCGCGCTTACTGCTGTCGATAGCTCTCGGAGTAGTAGCTGCCGACCCGCTCCCGGTACTCCGGGTGCGCGAAGTGGTCGCTGTCGAACGCGGGCGACTCCTTCACCTGGTCGCGGGTGCGGTCCACGTGCACCACGCGGTCCAGGTGGTCGACCCGGGCCACGGTGCCGGCCGGCAGCAGCACCTTCTTCCCGAAGATCCACGGCCCGGTGTCCACCACCAGGTAGCGCGCGTCGGCGTCCTCGTTCGCCTCGTCGATCGACCCGATCCGGCCGTCAGTCGCCTCCACCCGGTAGCCGGTGAGGTCGAGCGGCGTACCGGGACCGGGGGCGTCGAGCTGGTCGTCGGTGTCCGCGGCGCGCTGCCGCGGTACGTCTCCGGGCCGGGTCTGGTCGTACCCACCCGCCAGGGCGGACGGGTCCCGCCAGGCCCAGGGGTTGAACGGCTGCATAGGTGGCACCTCCCGCGCATCGGCTCGACGCCGGGAACAGTGCCCCGGCGGCCACGCCGGAAACACGCTTCGCCGTCCCCGACGCCCTGACCTGCGGGTACGGCCCGCTGGCATACTGGCCGACCATGGTCCTGTCACGTGGTTGGTCACTGTTCCTGGTCGCCGTCGGAGTGTGGACCTGGGCGATCTGGCCGAGGTTCGCGGTCGCCATCTGGAACGACGAGCGCGCCTGGTCTGCCGGCGTCGTCGGCGAGGGCAGTCCGACGGGCTTCCTCTGGGTGCACGCCCTGCTGATCGGCGCCTCTCTGGCGATCGGCACGACTGTCGGTGTCCTGGGCATCCGCGCCTACCGTGCCTCCCGCCGCCCTGCCCGCGTCGGACGGGTGTGACGCGCGCCGCTACCCACCGATTTGACGATCAAACCTGTGGCCGCGTAACTTTCTCTCTGCCAGCGCGGAACGGGGCAAACGGGACGAAAGTCCTGAAGCGCCGAACCGGGATTGGCGCCGGGTCCGAACGAGGTTCTCGCCTCCGCAGGACCTGGTCCGGGCGATGCTCGCCAAGATGCCGGAGGGCGGATTTGGCGGAGCAGAACCGACCGGGTAAGGTTGTCGACCGGCAGGGAACCGGGCGAGCTAGCGGGAGACCGCAGCGGCCGGCCTGCCAAATCCGATGATCAGACGCAGCGGGTGACTGCTGCGTGGGTTCAGCGGCGCCGACCCGTACGAAGCGTGACAGACCGGGACACACGGTTTGACACGGCAGAGACGGTGAGGTAACGTAGTAAAAGTGCCCGGCGCGAGAGCGGCGGGTGGTTGAACGAAATGCCCCGGCTGGGGGTTCTGCTGATGCGGGGCCTGGTGGTTGGTGTGTGGTTGTTCTTTGAGAACTCAACAGGGTGCTTGTAAAGCCAGTGCCAATTGTTTTATACCCCGGACTGGTGGCTGTTCTTTGGAATGGTTGCTGGTTGGGATTCCTTTGGCAA
The DNA here is from genome assembly GCF_003315815.1 of Micromonospora sp. LHW51205. Lineage (NCBI taxonomy): Bacteria > Bacillati > Actinomycetota > Actinomycetes > Micromonosporales > Micromonosporaceae > Micromonospora > Micromonospora sp. LHW51205. The sequence goes on from NZ_QMEZ01000018.1 coordinate 6,372, forward strand.
CAC
>NZ_QMEZ01000019.1:0-5367 GCF_003315815.1 Micromonospora sp. LHW51205
TTGTCCGGCGGTGTCCTACTCTCCCACACCCTCCCGAGTGCAGTACCATCGGCGCTGGAGGGCTTAGCTTCCGGGTTCGGAATGTGACCGGGCGTTTCCCCTCCGCCATGACCGCCGTAACTCTATGAACATGTCAACCAACCCTGCGGGTGATCGTTTGTTCAGAGTTGCACAGTGGACGCGTAGCAGCTTGGTAGTCAAGTCCTCGGCCTATTAGTACCGGTCAACTGAACCCGTTACCGGGCTTACATTTCCGGCCTATCAACCCAGTCGTCTAGCTGGGGGCCTTACCCCACAAAGTGGGTGGGATACCTCATCTTGAAGCGAGCTTCCCGCTTAGATGCTTTCAGCGGTTATCCCTTCCGAACGTAGCTAACCAGCCGTGCCCCTGGCGGGACAACTGGCACACCAGAGGTTCGTCCGTCCCGGTCCTCTCGTACTAGGGACAGCCCTTCTCAAGTATCCTACGCGCACGGCGGATAGGGACCGAACTGTCTCACGACGTTCTAAACCCAGCTCGCGTACCGCTTTAATGGGCGAACAGCCCAACCCTTGGGACCTGCTACAGCCCCAGGATGCGACGAGCCGACATCGAGGTGCCAAACCATCCCGTCGATATGGACTCTTGGGGAAGATCAGCCTGTTATCCCCGGGGTACCTTTTATCCGTTGAGCGACACCGCTTCCACATGCCAGTGCCGGATCACTAGTCCCGACTTTCGTCCCTGCTCGACCTGTCAGTCTCACAGTCAAGCTCCCTTGTGCACTTGCACTCAACACCTGATTGCCAACCAGGCTGAGGGAACCTTTGGGCGCCTCCGTTACCCTTTAGGAGGCAACCGCCCCAGTTAAACTACCCACCAGACACTGTCCCTGAACCGGATAACGGTCCGAAGTTAGATACCCAAATCAACCAGAGTGGTATTTCAAGATTGCCTCCACCCATACTGGCGTATAGGCTTCACCGGCTCCCACCTATCCTACACAAGCTAATTCAGATACCAATGTCAAGCTATAGTAAAGGTCCCGGGGTCTTTCCGTCCTGCCGCGCGTAACGAGCATCTTTACTCGTACTGCAATTTCGCCGGGCCTGTGGTTGAGACAGTGGGGAAGTCGTTACGCCATTCGTGCAGGTCGGAACTTACCCGACAAGGAATTTCGCTACCTTAGGATGGTTATAGTTACCACCGCCGTTTACTGGCGCTTAAGTTCTCCGCTTCGCCCCGAAGAGCTAACAGGTCCCCTTAACGTTCCAGCACCGGGCAGGCGTCAGTCCATATACATCGAATTACTTCTTCGCATGGACCTGTGTTTTTAGTAAACAGTCGCTTCCCCCTGCTCTCTGCGGCCATACAACGCTCCACCCGCGCGGGGCTTCACGTCTCCGGCCCCCCTTCTCCCTAAGTTACGGGGGCAATTTGCCGAGTTCCTTAACCACAGTTCGCCCGATCGCCTCGGTATTCTCTACCTGACCACCTGTGTCGGTTTGGGGTACGGGCCGCTAAGAACTCGCTAGAGGCTTTTCTCGGCAGCATAGGATCACTGACTTCACCTGAATCGGCTCGGCATCACGTCTCAGCCCCATGTGTCGCGGATTTGCCTACGACACGGCCTACACGCTTACCCCGGCACAACCACCGGCCGGGCTCAGCTACCTTCCTGCGTCACCCCATCGCTTGACTACTACCCGCCAGGTTCCCACGCTCCCCAACCTCAACCCGAAGGTCTTGGCCGGTTTGGGTGGTTAGCACAACGAGGTTCGTCAGGGTCGCTCTTTCGCGGGTACGGGAATATCAACCCGTTGTCCATCGACTACGCCTCTCGGCCTCGCCTTAGGTCCCGACTCACCCAGGGCGGATTAGCCTGGCCCTGGAACCCTTGGTCATCCGGCGGAAGGGTTTCTCACCCTTCTTTCGCTACTCATGCCTGCATTCTCACTCGTGCCGCGTCCACAACTGGGTCACCCCGCTGCTTCACCCCCGGCACGACGCTCCCCTACCCATCCACACACCTGCACCTGGCATCAAGGCCAGGCGAAGTTAAAATGTGAATGCCACAGCTTCGGCGGTGTGCTTGAGCCCCGCTACATTGTCGGCGCGGAACCACTTGACCAGTGAGCTATTACGCACTCTTTAAAGGGTGGCTGCTTCTAAGCCAACCTCCTGGTTGTCTATGCGACCCCACATCCTTTTCCACTTAGCACACGCTTAGGGGCCTTAGCTGGTGATCTGGGCTGTTTCCCTCTCGACTACGAAGCTTATCCCCCGCAGTCTCACTGCCGCGCTCTCACTTACCGGCATTCGGAGTTTGGCTGATTTCGGTAAGCTTGTGGGCCCCCTAGACCATCCAGTGCTCTACCTCCGGCAAGAAACACGCGACGCTGCACCTAAATGCATTTCGGGGAGAACCAGCTATCACGGAGTTTGATTGGCCTTTCACCCCTAACCACAGGTCATCCCCCAACTTTTCAACGTTGGTGGGTTCGGCCCTCCACGCGGTCTTACCCGCGCTTCAGCCTGCCCATGGCTAGATCACTCCGCTTCGGGTCTAGAGCATGCGACTAAAAACGCCCTATTCAGACTCGCTTTCGCTACGGCTCCCCCACACGGGTTAACCTCGCCACATGCCACTAACTCGCAGGCTCATTCTTCAAAAGGCACGCCGTCACCCCGCAAGGCTCCGACGGATTGTAGGCGAACGGTTTCAGGTACTATTTCACTCCCCTCCCGGGGTACTTTTCACCATTCCCTCACGGTACTCGTCCGCTATCGGTCACCAGGAAGTATTTAGGCTTACCAGGTGGTCCTGGCAGATTCACGGCAGATTTCAGGAGTCCGCCGCTACTCGGGAACACCCACAGAAGACCAGCAACTTTCACCTACCGGACTATCACCGTCTACGGTCAGCCATTCCAGACTGTTCGACTAACCACTGGCTTTGTAACTTCTCGAACAAGTGTCAGCTTGCTCAGCAGGGTCCCACAACCCCGACCACGCAACCCCTGACAGGTATCACACGCAGCCGGTTTAGCCTCAATCCGCTTTCGCTCGCCACTACTCACGGAATCACTAAATTGTTTTCTCTTCCTACGGGTACTGAGATGTTTCACTTCCCCGCGTTCCCCCCACACACCCTATGTGTTCAGGTGCGGGTGACATCACATGACTGATGCCGGGTTTCCCCATTCGGACACCCTGGGATCACAGCTTGGTTGACAGCTCCCCCAGGCCTATCGCGGCCTCCCACGTCCTTCATCGGCTCCTGGTGCCAAGGCATCCACCGTTCGCCCTTGACAACTTGACCACAAAGATGCTCGCGTCCACTGTGCAATTCTCAACAAACAACCAACCCACAACCCACAGCCCCACACCTGCAACCACCACATGGCCACGGTTTGCGAGACCAGGCCATGCCTGGCGCCTCACGCCCCCGGGACCAACGTCCACACGGGGCATCTCAAGGCTCTGAAACAACAACCACCTCGGGTTGTTCCTTCAGGACCCAACAGGGTGCTTACATCCGTCCCCAGCCGCACCACAGACTCGTTCCCACCACCCCGAAGAGCAGCTGTACTAGAAGATCCGCAGCCGTTGCCGGCGACCGACTTGCCAGTGTCTCCGCCATCTGAGCACCCCGACCCGACATTCGCGGGCCGCGGGCTCCATGCCACCTTTCGGTGGATGGTGCTCCTTAGAAAGGAGGTGATCCAGCCGCACCTTCCGGTACGGCTACCTTGTTACGACTTCGTCCCAATCGCCAGCCCCACCTTCGACGGCTCCCTCCACAAGGGTTGGGCCACCGGCTTCGGGTGTTGCCGACTTTCGTGACGTGACGGGCGGTGTGTACAAGGCCCGGGAACGTATTCACCGCAGCGTTGCTGATCTGCGATTACTAGCGACTCCGACTTCACGGGGTCGAGTTGCAGACCCCGATCCGAACTGAGACCGGCTTTTTGGGATTCGCTCCACCTCACGGTATCGCAGCCCATTGTACCGGCCATTGTAGCATGCGTGAAGCCCTGGACATAAGGGGCATGATGACTTGACGTCATCCCCACCTTCCTCCGAGTTGACCCCGGCAGTCTTCGATGAGTCCCCGCCATAACGCGCTGGCAACATCGAACGAGGGTTGCGCTCGTTGCGGGACTTAACCCAACATCTCACGACACGAGCTGACGACAGCCATGCACCACCTGTGACCGCCCCCGAAGGACCTGCCATCTCTGACAGTTTTGCGGCCATGTCAAACCCAGGTAAGGTTCTTCGCGTTGCATCGAATTAATCCGCATGCTCCGCCGCTTGTGCGGGCCCCCGTCAATTCCTTTGAGTTTTAGCCTTGCGGCCGTACTCCCCAGGCGGGGCGCTTAATGCGTTAGCTGCGGCACAGGGAACCGGAGAGGCCCCCCACACCTAGCGCCCAACGTTTACAGCGTGGACTACCAGGGTATCTAATCCTGTTCGCTCCCCACGCTTTCGCTCCTCAGCGTCAGTATCGGCCCAGAGACCCGCCTTCGCCACCGGTGTTCCTCCTGATATCTGCGCATTTCACCGCTACACCAGGAATTCCAGTCTCCCCTACCGAACTCTAGCCTGCCCGTATCGACCGCAGGCCTGGGGTTGAGCCCCAGGTTTTCACGGTCGACGCGACAAGCCGCCTACGAGCTCTTTACGCCCAATAAATCCGGACAACGCTCGCGCCCTACGTCTTACCGCGGCTGCTGGCACGTAGTTGGCCGGCGCTTCTTCTGCAGGTACCGTCACTTACGCTTCGTCCCTGCTGAAAGAGGTTTACAACCCGAAGGCCGTCATCCCTCACGCGGCGTCGCTGCATCAGGCTTCCGCCCATTGTGCAATATTCCCCACTGCTGCCTCCCGTAGGAGTCTGGGCCGTGTCTCAGTCCCAGTGTGGCCGGTCGCCCTCTCAGGCCGGCTACCCGTCGTCGCCTTGGTAGGCCATCACCCCACCAACAAGCTGATAGGCCGCGAGCCCATCCCAAGCCGAAAAACTTTCCACCAAACACCATGCGGTGCAAGGTCATATCCGGTATTAGCCCCGGTTTCCCGGGGTTATCCCAAAGCCTGGGGCAGGTTGCTCACGTGTTACTCACCCGTTCGCCGCTCGAGTACCCCGAAGGGCCTTTCCGCTCGACTTGCATGTGTTAAGCACGCCGCCAGCGTTCGTCCTGAGCCAGGATCAAACTCTCCAACAAAAACTTTGTCGAACAGCATCCTGGCAACAAAAGTGTTGCCAAAGGAATCCCAACCAGCAACCATTCCAAAGAACAGCCACCAGTCCGGGGTATAAAACAATTGGCACTGGCTTTACAAGCACCCTGTTGAGTTCTCAAAGAACAACCACACACCAACCA
>NZ_QMEZ01000002.1:0-928770 GCF_003315815.1 Micromonospora sp. LHW51205
ACAACAACACCCCACACAACCAACCCCACACACCACCACCCAACACACCCGGCAAATCCACCAAACCACCCCACCGCAACGGCACCTCCAAACCCACCACCCGACCCAAACCCCACACCGCAGAACCGTCCAGGTCGGTCAGAGGCTCGGAGTCGTCCACGGAGACGGCACCGCTGGTCAACCACCACAGCCGACCCTCGACCTCAGTGACTGCAAGCGCCTGCGCGACCGCCAGTGCCTCGACGACACCGGCGCCGGCCAGCGACATCAGCGAGATCATCCCGGCGACCGGTCCTGCGGCCGCCGAGGCGGCGGACAGCCGACGCGCGATCCCGTCCCGGTCCAGCTCGTCCAGCACCACGGGGATCATCTCGGCGCCCCGCTCCGCCAGCCCGGCCAGCAACGGGTGGTCCTCCTGGCCGGGCACCATCAGCACGAGCCAGGAGCCGGTCAGGTTCTCGTTTCCGGTCACGTCCTGGCGCCGCCACACCACGCGGTAGCGCCAGGAGTCCACCGTCGAACGCTGCTGTGCGGCCCGCCGCCACTGCGCGAGCTTCGGCAGGACCGCGCTGAACGGTTCGTCCGCGCCGACACCCAGCTCGCCGCCGACCAGGTCGGGGTCGCCGGACTCCACGGCCGCCCAGAACCGCCCGTCGAGAGCTTCGCCGTGCACGTCCCGGCGGGCCGCGGGCGCCGCCTCGGGCCAGTACCAGGTGTGGTCGAAGGCGTACGTGGGCAGGTCGACCACGCCCGGCCGGGCGCCGGTCTGACCGTGGTAGGCAGCCCAGTCGACCGGCACACCCGCCACCCACAACTGCCCCAGCGCCGACGTCAACACGCCGACCTCCGGCTGATCCCGCCGCGACACCGCGACACACCGCACCCCGGCATCAGCGACGATCTCCGCCACCATCGCCGTCAACGTCGCGTCCGGGCCCACCTCCAGGAACGTGTCCACGCCCTGCCCCCGCAGAGCAGCCACCCCGTCGGCGAACCGCACCGGCTGCCGCACGTGCCGCACCCAGTACTCCGGATCCACCAGCTCCAACGGGTCCGCCACGGAACCCGTCACGTTCGACACCACCGCGACGCGCGGCACCCGCCAGTCGAGCCCCGCCACCACCGACCGGAACTCCTCCAGCATCGGATCCATCAACCGCGAATGGAACGCGTGACTGACCGCCAGTTCCTTGACCCGCCAACCCCGCTCACGGCAAACCACCACCACCGAGGCGACCTCGTCAGCCGCACCCGACACCACCACCGACGCCGGACCGTTCACCGCCGCCACGTCCACCGCCGCACCGGTCACGCCGAGCAACTCGGCGACAGCCTCCTCCGCCGCACCCACCGCCGCCATCACCCCACCCGACGGCAGAGCCTGCATCAACCGGCCCCGCGCCGCCACCAACGTGCACGCGTCCCTCAGGGACAACATCCCGGACACGTACGCCGCCGTCACCTCACCGATCGAATGACCCCCCACGAAGTCAACCCGCACACCCCACGACGCGAGCAACTCCCACAACGCCACCTCCACCGCGAACAACCCCGCCTGCGCAAAGACGGTCTGATCCACCAGGGCAGCCTCATCCGACCCCGCCTGCGCGAACACCACATCCCGCAACGCACGCGGCAACAAACCATCGAACCGGACGCACACCTCGTCGAACGCCGACGCGAACACCGGGAACGTCTCGTACAGCTCCCGGCCCATACCCACACGCTGCGAACCCTGACCCGTGAACAACACCGCCCGACGACCCGCCGACACCACACCCGCAGACCGGCCCTCAGCCACCGCCGACAGACCAGCAACCAACTCGTCCACCGACGAACCCCACACCACCGCCCGATGCTCCAACGCAGCCCGAGTCGTCGCCAACGACCACGACACATCCACCGGCGACAGACCACGACCACGCACGAACGACACCAACCGCCCGGCCTGACCCACCAGACCCCGCTCCGAACGACCCGACACCACCCACGGCACCGGCAAAGCCACGGAAGCGCCCCCGGCAGACGCCGGGGCAGACTCCGGCTCCGCCGCGACCTCGGGGACGGCTTCGGGCTCCGGCTGCTCCAGGACCACGTGCGCATTGGTCCCCGAGATGCCGAACGACGACACACCCGCCCGCCGAGGACGCTCCACGCCCGGCCACTCACGGGAGGCCGTCACCAACTCCACCGCACCCGACGACCAATCCACATGCGACGACGGCACATCCACGTGCAGCGTCGCCGGCACGGCCCCGTACCGCATCGCCAAGATCATCTTGATGATGCCCGCCACCCCCGCAGCCGCCTGCGTATGACCGATGTTCGACTTCACCGACCCGAGCAACAACGGCACATCCCGGCCCTGCCCGTACGTCGCCAGCAACGCCTGCGCCTCGATCGGATCACCCAACGACGTACCCGTACCGTGCGCCTCCACCACATCCACATCAGCCGCCGACAAACCCGCACTCGCCAGCGCCTGCCGGATCACCCGCTGCTGCGACGGACCATTCGGCGCCGTCAAACCATTCGACGCACCATCCTGATTCACCGCCGAACCCCGCACCACCGCCAGAACCCGACGCCCGTCACGCCGCGCATCCGACAACCGCTGCACCACCAGCACACCGACACCCTCGCCCCACGCGGTGCCGTCCGCAGACTCGGCGAAGGCCTTGCAGCGGCCGTCCGCCGACAGCCCACCCTGGCGGGAGAACTCGATGAAGGCGCCCGGGGTGGACATCACCGTGACGCCGCCGGCCAGCGCGAGGTCACACTCGCCGGACCGCAGCGCCTGCGCCGCCAGATGCAACGCCACAAGCGACGACGAACACGCCGTGTCCACAGTCACCGCCGGCCCCTCGAAACCGAACGAGTACGCCACCCGACCCGACAACACGCTCGCGGAGGCACCCGTCGCGCCGTACCCGGCGAGCGACTCACCGGCCTCGCGTACGACGGTCTCGTAGTCCTGGCCGTTGGTGCCGGCGAACACCCCGACGCGGCTGCCGCGCAGCGCGAGCGGTTCGATCCGGGCGTCTTCGAACGCCTCCCAGGAGACCTCCAGCAGCAGCCGCTGCTGCGGGTCCATTGCGAGCGCCTCCCGCGGCGAGATGCCGAAGAACTCCGCGTCGAAGCCGCCCGCGTCGGCCAGGAAGGCCCCGCGCGAGACGTAGGTGCCGGTCAGCGACTCCAGGTCCCAGTGCCGGTTGGCCGGGAAGTCCGACATCGCGTCGGCACCGGCCGTCAGCAGGTCCCAGAGCCCCTCCGGGGACTCGGCTCCGGCCGGGAAACGGCAGCCCATGCCGACGATGACGATCGGGTCGTCGCCCACGACGGGGCCGGTGGCGGCGGGGACGGGCAGCGCCTGCCCGCCGAGCAGCTCGGCGTGGATGTGGCCGGCCAGAGCCGCCGAGTTCGGGTAGTCGAAGGCGAGCGTGGTCGGCAGCGCGAGGCCGGTCGCCGCGTCGAGCCGGTTGCGCAGCTCGACAGCTGCCAGCGAGGTGAAACCGAGATCCTGGAACGCCCGGTCCGGCGCCACCCGATCGACGGACTCGTGGCCGAGCACGGCGGCGACCTCGGCGCGTACCAGCTCACCGAGGACGCGCAACTGCTCCGCGCCGGGCATTCCCGACAGGCGCAGGCGCAGGTCGGCCGCCGGCACCGGGGCGTCGGCGGGCACCGCCGCGCCGGCCTCGGCCAGCAGGTCGCGGACCAGCGGGTGGGCGCGCCGCGGACCGGTGGCGGCCGCCCGGGCCCAGTCGATGTCGGCCACGACGAGGTACGTCTCGTCGCGGTCCAGCGCCCGGCTGAAGGCGCGCACGGCTGTCTCCGGTGCCATCGCGCCGAAACCGGTACGGCTGAGCCGCTGTTCGAAGTCGCCCGCGCTCACCCCGCCGTCGGCCCACAGGCCCCAGGCGAGCGAGGTCGCCGGCAGTCCCTCGGCGCGGCGGCGCTGCGCCAGGGCGTCGAGGAACGCGTTGCCGGGCGCGTACGTGGCCTGGCCGGCGGCGCCCATGAGGCCGGCGAGGGAGGAGAAGAGGACGAAGGCGGAGAGGTCGCTGCCCCGGGTCAGCTCGTCCAGGTTGCGCGCGGCGTCGACCTTCGCCCGCAGGGCGGTGGCCAGCTGGTCGACACTCACGGCGTCGACGACGTTGTCGTCGAGGGCGGCGGCGGTGTGCACGACCGCGTTCAGCGGAAGCTCGGCGGGGATCGAGTCGAGCAGCGTCGCGAGCGCGGCCCGGTCGGCCACGTCGCAGGACGCGAGGGTTACCCGGGTGCCGAGCCCGGCGAGTTCCTCGGCGAGGGCGGTCGCGCCGGGCGCCTCGCCACCCCGCCGGCTGACCAGGAGGAGGTGTTCGGCTCCGTCGGCGGCCAGCGCGCGGGCGACGTGTCCCCCGAGTGCCCCGGTGCCGCCGGTGATCAGCACCGTGCCGCGCGGCGTCCAGGAACCGCGCGCACCGGTGTCGCCGTACGTCGCACGAACGAGCCGGCGGGCGTGGCCGCCGGTGCCGCGCAGGGCGATCTCGTCCTCCCGGCCGGTGCCGGCGATCAGCGTCCGGAGCATCCGCACGACGCTCTGGTCGGGCTGCTCGGGGAGGTCGACGAGCCCGCCCCACCGGTGCGGGTGCTCGGCGCGCAGCACGCTGCCGAAGCCCCACGCCATGGCCTGCACGGGGTCGACGTGCCGGTCGCGGGATCCGACGGAGACCGCGCCGCGGGTGGCGATCCAGAGCCGGGCGGTGATCCCGGCGTCGCCGAGGGCCTGCGCGAGCGCGACCGTGGCGGCGAGGCCCGTCGGCACGGAGGCGGCCCCGGTGTACGGCCGGGTGTCGAGGGCCAGCAGGGAGAGTACGGGCAGCACGTCCCCGTCGCGGCCGGTCGACGCCTCGGCGAGGTCGTGGGCGAGGCGCTTGCGGTCGCACGTGGCGTCGACCTCGACGATCCGCCCGCCGGCGGCGCCGAGGGCGGCGGCCCAGTCCGTCACGGCCGCGTCGGCGCCGGCCGGTACGACGAGCAGGAAGTCGGTCGCCTCGGCGCGGGCGGCGTCGTGCGTGAGCGGCTGCCAGGCCACCCGGTAGCGCCAGGAGTCTAGGGCCGCCTCGGCGTCCCGGCGGCGTCGCCAGGTGGACAGCGCCGGCAGCACGTCCGCGAGGGGGGCGTCGGCGTCGACGGCCAGGCTCTCGGCGAGGGTCGTCAGGTCCTCCGCCTCGATCGCCCGCCAGAAGTCCTCGTCGGCGGCGGTACGCCGGGCGGCGGGGGGACGGTAGGACCGCGTCGTCGCATTGATCCAGTAACGTCGATGGTCGAAGGCGTACGTGGGCAGGTCGACCACGCCCGGCCGGGCGCCGGTCTGACCGTGGTAGGCAGCCCAGTCGACCGGCACACCCGCCACCCACAACTGCCCCAAGGCCGCCGTCACCGCAGCGAGCTCCGACTGGTCCCGCCGCGACACCGGAACCCGCCGCACCCCGGCATCCGCGACGATCTCCGCCACCATCGCCGTCAACGTCGCGTCCGGGCCGATCTCCAGGAACGTGTCCACCCCCTGTGCCCGCAACGCCGCCACCCCGTCGGCGAACCGCACCGGCTGCCGCACGTGCCGCACCCAGTAGCCGGGCTCGGTGATCTCTGCGGCGTCCGCGACCGCGCCGGTCACGTTCGACACGATCGGCACCCGCGGCACCCGCCAGTCCAGCCCCGCCACCACCGACCGGAACTCCTCCAGCATCGGATCCATCAACCGCGAATGGAACGCGTGACTGACCGCCAGTTCCTTGACCCGCCAACCCCGCTCACGGCAGGCCGCCACCACCGAAGCCACCTCATCGGCCGCGCCCGAGACGACCACCGACGCGGGGCCGTTCACCGCCGCAATGTCCACGACCGCGCCCGACGCGCCGATCAGCTCAGCGACAGCCTCCTCCGACGCACCCACCGCCGCCATCACCCCACCCGACGGCAGAGCCTGCATCAACCGACCCCGCGCCGCCACCAACGTGCACGCGTCCCTCAGGGACAACATCCCCGACACGTACGCCGCCGTCACCTCACCAATCGAATGACCCGCCAGGAAATCAGCCCGCACACCCCACGACGACAACAACTCCCACAACGCCACCTCAACCGCGAACAACCCCGCCTGGGCAAAGACGGTCTGATCCACCAGGGCAGCCTCATCCGACCCCGCCTGCGCGAACACCACATCCCGCAACGCACGCGGCAACAAACCATCGAACCGGACGCACACCTCGTCGAACGCCGACGCGAACACCGGGAACGTCTCGTACAGCTCCCGGCCCATACCCACACGCTGCGAACCCTGACCCGTGAACAACACCGCCCGACGACCCGCCGACACCACACCCGCAGACCGGCCCTCAGCCACCGCCGACAGACCAGCAACCAACTCGTCCACCGACGAACCCCACACCACCGCCCGATGCTCCAACGCAGCCCGAGTCGTCGCCAACGACCACGACACATCCACCGGCGACAGACCACGACCACGCACGAACGACACCAACCGCCCGGCCTGACCCGACAGACCCCGCTCCGAACGACCCGACACCACCCACGGCACCGGCAACCCGACCGGCGCGGCAGACCCCGCGGCGTGCTCCGGCTCCGCCTGCTCGATGATCACGTGCGCGTTCGTCCCCGAGATGCCGAACGACGACACACCCGCCCGCCGGGGACGCTCCACGCCCGGCCACTCACGGGAGGCCGTCACCAACTCCACCGCACCCGACGACCAGTCCACATGCGACGAGGGCACATCCACGTGCAACGACGCCGGCACCACCCCGTACCGCATCGCCAAGATCATCTTGATGACACCCGCCACCCCCGCAGCCGCCTGCGTGTGACCGATGTTCGACTTCACCGACCCCAGCAGCAGCGCGTCCCGGTCGTCGCGGTCCTGCCCGTACGTGGCGAGCAGCGCCTGGGCCTCGATGGGGTCGCCCAGCGTCGTGCCCGTGCCGTGCGCCTCCACGACGTCGACGTCGGCGACGCCCAGCCGGGCGTTCGCGAGGGCCTGCCGGATCACCCGCTGCTGCGACGGGCCGTTCGGCGCCGTCAACCCGTTCGACGCGCCGTCCTGGTTGACGGCCGTGCCCCGCACGACCGCAAGGACCCGGCGCCCGTCACGCCGCGCGTCCGACAGCCGCTGCACCAGCAGCACCCCGACGCCCTCGGACCAGCCCGTGCCGTCCGCCGCGTCGGAGAACGACTTGCAGCGGCCGTCGGGGGCCATGCCTCGCTGCCGGGAGAAGTCGATGAACGTCTCGGGCGTCGCCATCACCGTGACGCCGCCGGCCAGCGCCAGGTCGCACTCGCCCGACCGCAGCGCCTGCACCGCCAGGTGCAACGCCACAAGCGACGACGAACACGCCGTGTCCACAGTCACCGCCGGGCCCTCGAACCCGAACGAGTACGCCACCCGACCCGACAACACGCTGCTGGCCGTGCCGACGCCGAGGTAGCCGTCGAGGGTCTCGGGAACGTCGGCCAGCCCTGCGGCGTGGTTGTGGTACATCATGCCGGCGAACACGCCGACGGGGCGGCCACGCAGCGCGAGCGGGTCGATCCGGGCGTCCTCGATGGCCTCCCACGAGGTCTCCAGCAGCAGCCGCTGCTGCGGGTCCATGGCGAGGGCCTCGTGCGGTGAGATCTTGAACAGGTCGGCGTCGAAGTCGGCGGCGTTGGCCAGGAAGCCGCCCTCGCGGGCGTAGCTGCTGCCCCGGCGCGCGCCGGACGGGTCGTACAGGTCGTCGACGTCCCAGCCGCGGTCGGCGGGGAAGCCGGTGATGCCGTCGCCACCGGAGACGAGGAGGTCCCACAGTTGCTCGGGGCTGCGTACGCCGCCGGGGTAGCGGCAGCTCATGCCGACGATCGCGATCGGCTCGTCGAGCGCCGCGACGGCGGCGACCGGAGCCGCCCGGGTGCCGGCGTCCGTTGCGGTCTCGGCGTCCAGGTGGTCGGCGAGGGCGAGCGGGGTCGGGTGGTCGAAGACCAGCGTCGCGGGCAGGCGCAGGCCGGTGACCGCGCCCAGCCGGTTGCGCAGTTCGACGGCGGTGAGCGAGTCGAAACCGAGCTCGGTGAACGGACGCCCGGCCTCGACGGCAGCGGCGTCGGCGTACCCCAGGACCGTCGCGACCTGGTCGAGGACGAGCCGCAGCAGGGCCGCGGCGCGCTCCTCGCGGTCGAGGCCGGCGAGCCGCCCGGTCAGCGCGGCGGTCTCCGCCGGGCCGGACCGCGCGGCGCGGCGCCGGGGCGCCCGGACCAGGCCGCGCAGGACCGGCGGCAGGGTGCCCGCCTCGGCCTGGGCGCGCAGCGCCGGCCCGTCCAGCGCCATCGGCACCGTCGCGGGCAGGCCGGTGAGCAGGGCGGCGTCGAGGAGCGCGAGGCCGTCCGCCGCGGGAAGCGGCCGTACGCCGGCCCGGGCCAGCCGGTCGGTGTCGGCGCGGTCGAGGCCGGCGGTCATGCCGCCGCCCGACTCCGCCCACGGGCCCCAGGCCAGCGAGTGCGCCGGCAGGCCCGCGGCCCGTCGCCGGTGGGCGAGCGCGTCCAGGAAGGCGTTGGCCGCCGCGTAGTTGGCCTGGCCGGGGCTGCCCGTCACGCCCGCCGCCGAGGAGTACGTGACGAAGAGCGCGAGGCGGCCGGCGGCGGTCAGCTCGTGCAGGTTCGCGGCGGCGTCCACCTTCGGCCGCAGCACGTCGCCGAGCGTCTCGGGGGTGAGCGAGGTCAGGGTGCGGTCGGCCAGCACGCCGGCGGTGTGCACCACGCCGGTCAGCGGGTGCGCCGGGTCGATCCGGTCCAGCAGCGCGGCGAGGGCGGCCCGGTCGGCGGCGTCGCACGCCTCGACAGTCGCGGTGGCGCCCAGGTCGGCGAGGGCGGCGACCAGGTCGGCTGCGCCGTCGGCGTCGGCGCCGTGCCGGCTGGTGAGCAGCAGGTGCCGGGCCCCGTACCGGGTGACCAGGTGGCGGGCGGTCAGCGCGCCGAGGGCACCGGTGCCGCCGGTGACCAGCACCGTGCCCTCCGGGTCCAGCGCCGGCGCCGGCGCGTCGGGTTCCGGGGCGGCGACGAGCCGGGGCACGCGGAGCGCCCCGTCGCGTACCGCCGCCTGCGGCTCGTCGGCCGACAGCAGGCCGGCGAGGACGGCCGCGCAGTTCTCCTCGTCGTCGACGTCGACGACGAGGAAGCGGCCGGGGTGCTCGGCCTGGGCGGAGCGGAGCAGGCCCCACACGGCGGCGCCGGCCAGGTCGGTGACCTCCGCGTCGTCGTCCACGGCGACGGCGCCGCCGGTGAGGACCACCAGCCGGGAGTCGCCGGTGTGCGGTTCGGCGGCGAGCCAGCCCTGGAGCACGGCGAGGACCTCGGCGAGCAGGTCGTGGACGGCGCCGGGGCCGGTCGCGCCGGCCACCGGGTACAGCACGGCGTCGGGTACCCCGGCGTCGCGGAGCGCGTCGAGGTCGGCGTACCGGGCGGCGGGCGGGCCGGACGGCAGCGGGGCGGGACGTTCGCCGAGCACCGCCCAGGTCGTGCCGTCGGCAGCGCCCCCGGCGACGGGGTGCCGGAGCCAGTCGAGGCGGAACAGCGAGCGCCGCCACGCGGACCCGCCGGCGGTGAGCTCCCCCGCCGGCAGGGGCCGCAGCACCAGGGAGCCGACCCGGGCGACCGGCGCCCCGGTGGCGTCGGCGACCAGCATGGACACCGTGTCCGGACCGGTGGGGGTCAACCGCACCCGCAGCGTGTCGGCGCCGTGGGCGGACAGCGTCACGTCGGACCAGGCGAACGGCATCCGGGCCTCGCCGGGGTCGACGACGCCCAGCCCGACCGCCTGCACGGCGGCATCGAGCAACGCCGGGTGCAGCCCGTACCCACCGGCGTCGCCGGCCGCCGGCTCGGGCAGCGCCACCTCGGCGTACACGTCCGCGCCGACGCGCCAGGCGGCACGCAGCCCGGAGAAGGCCGGGCCGTACGCGAACCCGGCCCGTGCCGCCCGCCCGGCCAGCTCCGACACGTCCAGGGAGGTGGCGTCGCTCGGCGGCCACTGCGCCAGCGTGCCGGTGTCCTCATCCGGCTCCTCGGTGAGCAGGCCGGTGGCGTGCCGTACCCAGATGTCGTCGGTGCCGGCGCGGCGGGCGTGGACGGTGAGCTGCCACGCTCCGCCGCCGGTGCGTTCGGCGGCGACCTGCACGTCGACGCCGCCGGTCTCGGGCAGCACCAGCGGCGCCTGGAGGGTCAGCTCGGCGAGCCGTTCCGCGCCGACCTCCGCGCCGGCCCGCATCGCCAGTTCCACGAACCCGGTGCCGGGCAGGAGCACGACGTCGCGCAGGGCGTGCTCGGCCAGCCAGGGCTGGGTCTCCACGGACAACCTGCCGGTGAGCGTCACCTCGTCGCCGTCGGCCGAGCGGAACACCGCGCCGAGCAGCGGGTGGCCGGTCGGGGTCAGCCCGGCGGCGGTCACGTCGGCGGGCTGCGGCAGGGGCAGCAACCAGTAGCGTTCGCGCTGGAACGCGTACGTGGGCAGGTCGACCGGCAGGGGCGGGCCGGCGAACAGGGCCGCCCAGTTCACCGGCACGCCCCTGGCCCACACGGTGGCCGCGGCGGCCAGGGCGGTGGTCGCCTCGTCGTGCTCGGCGCGCAGCACGGGGGCGCAGACCGCCTGGTCCGCGCCGACGATCTCCTGGGTGAGCGCGCAGAGCACTCCGCCCGGGCCCACCTCGACGTACGCGCCGACACCCAGCTCACGCAGCGTGGCCACGGCGGCGTCGAAGCGGACCGTGTCGCGGACGTTGCGCAGCCAGTACGCCGGGGAGCACACCTCGTCGGGGTCGAGCACCGATCCGGTCACGGTGGAGACCACGGGGATGCGGGGCGCGGCGAAGGTCAGTTGCCCGAGCACGTCGCCGAACGCGTCGAGCATCGGGTCCATGCGGGCGGAGTGGAACGCGTGGCTGACCCGCAGCCGCCTGGTGCTGCGGCCGAGGGCTGCGAAGTGTGCGGCGACCGCCAGCACGGCGTCCTCGTCGCCGGAGACGACGACGGACTCCGGGCCGTTGACGGCGGCCAGCCCGGCGCCGGGCGTCCCGCCGGCGGTGGCCAGGTGCGCGCGGACCTCCGCCTCGGTGGCGCGGATCGACACCATGGCGCCACCGGTGGGCAGCGCCTGCATCAGCGTGCCCCGGGCGGCCACCAGGCGGGCGGCGTCGGGCAGCGACAGCACGCCGGCGATGTGCGCGGCGGCCACCTCGCCGACCGAGTGCCCGGCCACGAAGTCCGGCACGACACCCCAGGACTCGACGAGCCGGTAGGCGGCGACCTCGATGGCGAAGAGCGCCGCCTGGGCGTACCCGGTGCGGTCGAGCACGTCGGCGGGGCCGTCGAGCACGCCGCGCAGCGGCCGGTCGAGGTGCCTGTCCAGCTCCGCGCAGGCGGCGTCGAAGGCGTCGGCGAAGGCCGGGAAGGCGGCGTACAACCGCTGGCCCATGCCGACGCGCTGGGCGCCCTGGCCGGTGCAGAGCACGGCGACGCGGGTGGGACTGGCGACCCCGCGCCGCACGGACGGGGCCGGGACCCCGTCGGCCAGCGCGCCGAGCCCGGCGAGCAGTTCGTCCCGGTCGGCGCCGAGCAGCACCGCCCGGTGTTCCAGGACGGACCGGCCGGTGGCCAGGGCCCGGCCCACGGCGGCCGGTGCGGCGTCGGGGTGCTCGGCGAGCCAGGAGCGCAGCCGGTCGGCCTGGGCGCCGAGCGCTGCGGCGCTGCGCGCGGAGACGACCCACGGCAGCGGGTCGGGGCCGGTGACGGCGTCGGTGGCCGGCTGCGGCGCGGGCGGGGCGGCCTCGACGATGACGTGGGCGTTGGTGCCGCTGACACCGAACGAGGAGACGCCCGCGCGCATGGGCCTCGTCGCGCGCGGCCACGGGCGCGGCTCGCGGAGCAGGCTCACCGCGCCGGCCGACCAGTCGACGTGCGGGGACGGCTCGTCGACGTGCAGGGTGCGCGGCAGGACGCCGTGACGCATCGCCATGACCATCTTGATGACGCCGGCGACGCCGGCCGCGGCCTGGGTGTGCCCGAGGTTCGACTTGATCGACCCGAGCCACAGGGGCTGGTCGTCGGCCCGGTCCCGGCCGTACGTGGCGAGCAGGGCCTGCGCCTCGATGGGGTCGCCGAGGCGGGTGCCGGTGCCGTGGGCCTCGACGGCGTCCACGTCGGCCGGGGCGAGCCGGGCGTTGGCGAGGGCCTGGCGGATCACGCGTTGCTGCGACGGGCCGTGCGGAGCGGTGAGGCCGTTGGAGGCGCCGTCGGAGTTGACCGCGCTGCCGCGCACGACGGCGAGCACCCGGTGGCCGTTGCGCTGCGCGTCGGAGAGCCGCTCCAGCAGCAGCAGCCCGGCGCCCTCGCTCCAGCCGGTGCCGTCGGCGGTGGCCGCGAAGGACTTGCACCGCCCGTCCGGGGACAGGCCACGCTGGCGGCTGAAGCCGACGAACGTGTCGGGGCTGGACATGACGGTGACGCCGCCGGCCAGCGCGAGGGTGCACTCGCCGGAACGCAGGGCCTGGACGGCGAGGTGCAGCGCCACCAGTGAGGACGAGCAGGCGGTGTCGACGGTGACGGCCGGGCCCTCGAAGCCGAACGTGTACGCGATCCGGCCGGAGACGACGCTGCCGTGGTTGCCCGTGCCGACGAACGCCTCGACCTCCTGCGGCACGCCGTTGAGCCGGGAGACGTAGTCGTGGTACATGACGCCGGTGAAGACGCCGGTGCGGCTGCCCTTGAGCGAGTCCGCGGCGATGCCGGCCCGCTCGACCGTCTCCCAGGCGACCTCCAGCAGGAGGCGCTGCTGCGGGTCCATGGCCAGCGCCTCGCGGGGCGAGATGCCGAAGAAGCCGCCGTCGAACTCGCCGGCGTCGTGCAGGAAGCCGCCCTCGCGGGTGTACGACTTGCCGTGCGCCTCGGGATCGGGGTCGTAGAGGCTCTCCACGTCCCAGCCCCGGTCCGCCGGGAAGGGTGTGACGGCGTCGACGCCGGACTCGACCAGCCGCCACAGCGCCTCCGGAGTCCGCACCCCGCCCGGGTAGCGGCAGCCCATCGCCACGATCGCGATCGGCTCGTGATTCTGCTCGTCGACGGCCCGCAGGCGCTCGCTGGTCTCGTGCAGGTCAGCGGTGACGCGCTTGAGGTACTCGCGGAGCTTGGCTTCGTTCGCCATCGGGTTGATCACCTGTCGCTAAGGGGCAAGCGGCGGACTCGTGGTCAGGATCGGCCGAACTTCTGGTCGATGAAGTCGAACAGCTCGTCGTCCGAGGCGTCGTCGAGGGCCTGGCCGACGTCGTCGGGCCGGTCGGTGGTGTCGCTCCACCGGGTGACCAGCGCCCGGAGGCGGACCGCCACGGCGGTACGCGTCTCGTCGTCGGCGGCCAGCCGCTCCAGCTCCTCCGGCGCGGTCGCGGCGAACGCGGCCTCCAGCCGGTCCAGCTCGGCGAGCAGGCCCGGTTCGGGCTTCGGCGGGGCGGCGTCGACCAGCAGGAAGTCGGCGAGGGCGGCGGGCGTGGGGCAGTCGAAGATGAGGCTCGCCGGCAGCCGGATGCCGGTGAGGGCGGTCAGCCGGTTGCGCAGCTCCACGGCTGTCAGCGAGTCGAAGCCGAGGCCGGTGAACGTCTGCCCGGACGGCACGACGGTGGCCGGCGGGTAGCCGAGCACCTCGATGACCTGCGCCTTGACCAGGTCTTCCACCAGCCGGCCGCGTTCGGCCTCGGGCGTGCCGGCGAGGCGCTGCGCGAAGGACGGGCCGCCGTCGCCGCCGCCGACGACGCGCCGCCGGGCCCGGACCAGGCCGCGCAGCGGCGCCGGGAGCTGGCCGGCGTCGGCCTGGCGGCGCAGCGCGGCGAGGTCGAGCAGCGCCGGCACCAGGTGGGGGCGTCCACCGTGCAGGCCGGCGTCGAAGAGGCGCAACGCCTGGCCGGTGCCGAGCGGGCTGAGGCCGTTGCGGCTCATCCGCTGCCGCCCGGCGGCGTCGAGTGCGCCCGTCATCCCGCTGTCCGCGGCCCAGAGGCCCCAGGACAGGGACGTGGCGGCGAGGCCGCAGGCGTGCCGGTGCCCGGCGAGGCCGTCGAGGAACGCGTTCGCGGCGGCGTAATTGCCCTGCCCGGGGCCGCCGAGGACACCGGCGACGGACGAGAAGAGGACGAACATCGCCAGCGGCCGCGATCGGGTCAGCTCGTGCAGGTGCCAGGCGGCGTCGGCCTTGGCGGAGAGAACGGCTGACAGCCGGCCGGGGGTCAGCGCCGAGATCACCGTGTCGTCGAGGACGCCGGCGGCGTGCACCACGCCGGTGAGCGGGTGCTCGGCGGGAACGTCGGCCAGCACCGCGGCCAGGCGGTCCCGGTCCGCCACGTCGGCGGCGACCAGGCGGGCCTGCGCACCCAGCGCGGTCAGCTCGGCGAGCAGCTCCGCCGCGCCGGGGGCGTCGGTTCCGCGGCGGCTGACCAGCAGCAGGTGGCGCACCTTGTGCGTATTGACCAGGTGCCGGGCCAGCAGACCGCCGAGGGCGCCGGTGGCCCCGGTGACCAGGACCGTCCCCTCGGGGTCGAGGGCGGTGGCCGGCGCCGGGTCGAGGACGGCTGGCGCGAGCCGGGGCGCCAGCACCTGCTCGTCCCGGACCGCCAGTTGGGGTTCGCCGGTGGCGACCGCACGGGCCACCAGGTCCACGGTGCAGGACTCCGGCTGCCGCGCCTCGTCGAGGTCCACGAGCACGAAGCGGTCGGGGTGCTCCGCCTGGGCCGAGCGCAGCAGGCCCCAGACCGCCGAGCCGGGCAGGTCGCCCGTACGACAGGTGTCGCCGGCGGCGACGGCCCCGCGGGTCAGCACGACCAGCCGCCGCTGTGCCAGCCGGTCGTCGGCGAGCCAGCCCTGAACGGCGGCCAGCACCGCCGTGAGCCGGCTCCGCGTCGCGGCGGGAACCGGGGCGTCCTCGTCGTCGGTGTACGCGGCGAGCAGCACCAGTTCCGGGTCGATCCGGCCGGAGTCGACCGCCTCCGCCAGCTCGGCGAGCCTGTACCTGGCGATCTCGGACAGGTCGGACGGCGCGTCGCCGAGGAGCACCACCCGGACGGTCGCCGGGGTACCCGGCCGCACGCTCTGCCAGTTGACGGCGTACAGCGGGTCGGCTGCGGAGTCACCGCCGCGCACCTGGTCGGCGGTGACGGGGCGGGAGACCAGGGAGTCGATCCGGGCGACGGGGGCGCCGGCCGGGTCGGTCAGGGTCAGGGCCACGCCGCCGCCGCTGCGCCGGGCGCGTACCCGCAGCGCGGTCGCGCCGACCGCCGAGAGGGTGACGCCGGTCCAGGCGAAGGGCAGGCGTACGCCGGAGGCATCCTCCGCGTCGGAGTCGAGCAGGCCGACGACGTGCAGCGCAGCGTCCAGCAGGGCGGGATGCAGGCTGAAGCCGGCGACCTCGGTGCCGTCGGGCACCGCCACCTCGGCGCACACCTCGTCGCCGGTGCGCCAGACGGCGCGCAGGCCACGGAAGAGGAGGCCGTATTCGACGCCCAGACGGGACAGCTCGGTGTAGATCCCGTCGACCGCGACGGCGGTGGCGGCGCTGGGCGGCCACGGCGCCGGATCGGACCGGTCGGGCTGCGGTACGGCGGGGGCGAGGACGCCCGCCGCGTGGCGGTCCCACTCGCCGTCCGGGTCGGCGGCGGCGCGGGAGTGGATGGTGACCGTCCGGCGACCGTCCTCGTCCGCCGCGCCCAGTTTCACCTGCACCGCCCGGGTGCCGTCCTCGGCGAGCGCCAGCGGGGCCTGGAGGGTCAGCTCGTCGAGGGTGTCGCAGCCGACCTGCGCGCCCGCGTGCAGGACCATCTCGACCAGGGCGGCGCCGGGCACCACCACCGAGTCCCAGACGACGTGTTCGGCGAGCCACGGGTGTGTCAGTACGGAGAGTTCGGTGCCGAAGACCCGTACGTCGTCGTCGGCGACGCGTACGGCGGCGCCGAGCAGCGCGTGGTCGACGGGGCGGACACCGAGCCCGGGCGCCGTCTCGACCCCCGCGCTGGCGTTGAGCCAGTAGCGCTGCTGGTCGAAGGCGTACGTGGGCAGGGCGATGGCGCGGGGGCGTGCCTCGGCTGCCCGCTCGGGGCCGGCCCCGTCGAGGGCGGCGAGGTATCCGGTCCAGTCGACGTGGCCGCCGGTGACGTACCACTCGGCGAGGGCGGTGCGCAGCGTGTCGGCCTCGGAGTGCCCGGCGCGCATCGTGGCGGTGAACCGGACTTCGCCGGCCGCCTCGACGCAGTCCTGCGCCATGGCGGTGAGTACGGCGTCGGGGCCGACCTCCAGGAACTGGGTGACGTCCTGCTGGTGGAGGGTGCGCACCGCGTCGGCGAACCGTACCGGCTGGCGTACGTGCCGCACCCAGTAGCCGGGCTCGGTGATCTCTACGGCGTCCGCGACCGCGCCGGTCACGTTCGACACGATCGGCACCCGCGGCGGCTGCCAGTCCAGCCCCGCCACCACCGACGCGAACTCGTCCAGCATCGGATCCATCAACCGCGAATGGAACGCGTGACTGACCGCCAGTTCCTTGACCCGCCAACCCCGCTCACGGCAGGCCCCCACCACCGAGGCGACCTCATCGGCCGCGCCCGAGACGACCACCGACGCGGGGCCGTTGACCGCCGCGATGTCCACGGCCGCGCCCGACGCGCCGAGCAGCTCGGCGACAGCCTCCTCCGATGCACCGACGGCCGCCATCACGCCACCGGCCGGCAACGCCTGCATCAACCGGCCCCGCGCCGCCACCAGGGAACAGGCGTCCGACAGCGACAACATCCCCGCCACGTACGCCGCCGTCACCTCACCGATCGAATGACCCGCCAGGAAATCCGCCCGCACACCCCACGACGACAACAACTCCCACAACGCCACCTCAACCGCGAACAACCCCGCCTGCGCGAACACGGTCCGATCCACCAGAGCCGCAGCCTCCGAACCCGGCTCCGCGAACACCACCTCGCGCAACGCACGCGGCAGACGCGGATCAATCTCCGCGCACACTTCGTCGAACGACGCCGCGAACACCGGAAACGCCTCGTACAACTCCCGGCCCATACCCCCACGCTGCGAACCCTGACCCGTGAACAACACCGCCCGACGACCCACCGACACCACACCCGCAGACCGGCCCTCGGCAACAGCCGACAGCCCGGCCACCAGCTCGTCCACGTCCGAGCCCCACACCACCGCGCGGTGCTCCAACGCAGCCCGCGACGTCACCAACGACCACGACACGTCCCACGACGACACGCCAGACCCAGGCACGAACGACGCCAACCTCGACGCCTGACCCACCAGAGCACGCTCCGAACGCCCCGACACCACCCACGGCACCGGCACACCCACCGGCGCCGCGACGGGCTCGGGATCGGCTTCGGCCTCCGGCTGTTCCAGGACCACGTGCGCATTGGTCCCCGAGATGCCGAACGACGACACACCCGCCCGCCGGGGACGCTCGACGGCCGGCCACTCACGGGTCTCGGTCACCAACTCCACCGCACCCGACAACCAGTCCACATGCGACGTCGGCACATCCACATGCAGCGTCGCCGGCACGGTCCCGTGCCGCATCGCCGAGATCATCTTGATGATGCCCGCCACCCCCGCGGCGGCCTGCGTGTGACCGATGTTCGACTTCACCGAGCCGAGCAACAGCGGCACATCCCGGCCCTGCCCGTACGTCGCCAGCAAAGCCTGCGCCTCGATCGGATCACCCAACGTCGTACCCGTACCGTGCGCCTCCACCACGTCCACGTCGGTGACGCCCAGCCGGGCGTTGGCGAGCGCCTGCCGGATGACCCGCTGCTGGGAGGGGCCGTTCGGCGCCGTCAACCCGTTCGACGCACCGTCCTGGTTCACCGCCGAACCCCGCACCACCGCCAGCACCCGACGCCCGTCGCGCCGCGCGTCCGACAAGCGCTGCACCAGCAGCACACCGACGCCCTCGGCGAGCGCCGTGCCGTCCGCCGCGTCGGCGAACGCCCGGCACCGGGCCACCGGGGACAGGTTGCCCTGCCGGGTGAAGTCGACGAACACCGCGGGAGTGGGCATCACCGTCACGCCACCGGCCAGCGCGAGATCGCACTCCCCCGACCGCAGCGCCTGCACCGCCAGGTGCAACGCCACAAGCGACGACGAACACGCCGTGTCCACAGTCACCGCCGGCCCCTCGAACCCGAACGAGTACGCCACCCGGCCCGAGGCGATGCTGCCCGCGTTGCCGAGACCGAGGTAGTCCTCCACGCCCGCCGGCGGGGTCTCCGGCGGGTGGGCGTACCCACTGTGGGTCATGCCGGCGAAGACCCCGACCCGGGCGCCCTTCAGGCTTGTGGGGTCGATCCCCGCCGTCTCGACGGCCTCCCACGAGGTCTGCAGCAGCAGCCGCTGCTGCGGGTCCATGGCGAGGGCCTCGCGCGGCGAGACCCCGAACAGCCGAGGGTCGAACTCGGCGGCGTCGGCCACGAATCCGCCCTCCCGGACCGAGGAGGTGCCCGGCCGGGACCGCTCCGGGTCGTAGAGCGCGTCGAGATCCCAGCCGCGGTCGGTGGGGAAGGAGGCGATCGCGTCACCGCCGGACGCGACGAGATCCCACAGTTCCTCGGCGGTGCGCACTCCGCCGGGGAACCGGCAGCCGATGCCGACGATCGCGATGGGCTGCTGCGCGTCGGCCTCGACGTCCCGGAGCCGTTGCCGGGTCCGCCGCAGGTCGGCGGTGACTCTCTTCAGGTACTCCCGGAGCTTCTCTTCGGTGTCCATCAACCCAGCCCATCGCGATTCACGGCGGAGACTCGACGTAAGCGACGGTACGAATGCGCAGAAGTCTCAGGCGACACCTGTATCTGTCGTTCGGCTCGCTCGGCCGAGAGCCACGCAGATCCCCATCTGCCGGGAGAAGTTATTGGTTGCGCGCGAGCGCGGACAACCCCTAACCAGGCAACCGACCAGCTAGGGGTGTCCGGTCCCGACCCGTCGCACTAGCGTCGCCTCGACCGGGTCCGCGCCGATCCGGTCGGCAACCGCAGCCGCCGGAAGGACCACCAGAGGATGACGACGCCAGATACCGACAACGGCTTGTGGGTGCGACGCTTCCACCCCGCTCCGGGCGGCGCGCGGCGGTTGGTGTGCCTGCCCCACGCCGGCGGGTCGGCAAGCTTCTACTTCCCGGTGTCCCGCGCTCTCTCCCCCGCCGTGGAGGTGCTGTCGATCCAGTACCCGGGACGGCAGGACCGGCGCCACGAGAAGTGCATCGGCGACATCCACGACCTCGCGCGCGAGGTGTTCACAGTGCTGCGGCCCTGGCGGGACGAGCCGCTGGCCATCTTCGGGCACAGCATGGGGGCCAGCCTCGGCTTCGAACTCGCCCGGCTCATCGAGCAGGACGGCGGCAGCGTCGCGCACCTGTTCGCCTCCGGGCGCCGGGCGCCGTCGAAGTCACGGCACGAGACGGTGCACCTGCTCGACGACGAGGGGCTGCTGGCCGACGTCCGGAAGCTGAGCGGCACCAACTCCGCCGTCCTCGGGGATCCGGAGATGCTGCGCGCCGCGTTGCCGGCGATCCGCAACGACTACCGGGCCGCCGAACGGTACACCTACCGGCCGGGGCCGCCGCTGAGCTGCCCGATCACCGTCCTCACCGGTGACGACGACCCGAAGACGACTGTCGAGGAGGCCCGGGCGTGGTCGGACCACACCACCGCGGCGTTCGACCTGAAGGTCTACCCGGGCGGGCACTTCTTCCTCGCCGAGCACCAGCCGGCGATCCTGCGGGCCATCTCGACGGCACTGAGCGCGGCGCCGGCGGTCTGATCCCACCGGACGAGGGGCCCGTCCGCCGGTCGTCACGACCGGTCGGCGGGCCCCTCGTCCGTGCGCGGTGTCACCGCTTGTGGCCGACCGCGATCACGTAGTCCATCTGCGCCAGCTCACGCTTCATGAGGTCCTGGTTCTTCCAGTGGGCCGCCATGCTCTTGCGGACGGCCGGCTTGACGACGGCCCGGAACGCGGGGTCGTTGGTCCGCTCGGCCATGTACGCCCGCCAGCCCTCCCAGGTCTGCTCCTTGATCGAGCGGACCTCCGGGTTGGCGAAGCCGGCCTCGACCAACTGCTGCCGGTACGTGTCCCGGTCGTGCCAGTTCTCCTTCGGGATGCTGAACTTGACGAAACTCAGCGGGCCGGACTGGATGGCGGCGCGGACGACGTCGCCGCTGACCGGGATGATGTCGGCCGTGGCGAGCACGCCGCCCGGGCGCAGCACCCGCAGCGCCTCGGCGAAGAACGCGCTGCGCGGGTAGAAGTGGAAGGCGGACTCCAGGGCGACGACCCGGTCGAAGGTGTTGTCCTCGAAGGGCAGTTCGGTGGCGCTGCCGAGCCGGAAGTCGGTCCGGTCGGCGAGCCCCTCCTCCTGCGCCCGGCGCTGTGCCGCCTCGACGTGGTGCGGGGTGATGTTCAGGCCGTACACCTTGGCGACCTGGCGCTCCCGCAGCCACTTGAAGTCCTGGTCCCCGTAGCCGAAGCCGACGTCGAGCACGGTGTCGTCCGGCTTGAGCCCGGCGGCGTCGGCCAGCTTGTCGGCCAGCGCGTCGGCGGCCGTGTCGATGTCGGTGACCCCGTCGGACCAGTAGCCCACGTTCATGTAGTGGGTACGGCGGGCCGCGAACTCCACGTCGGGTGACTGGATCTCGTAGAAGCGCCGGACCCGGGTGATGGGGTCGGCGGTGAAGACCGTGCGGATCGCCCGGCCGGCGATCTTCAGGTTCTCGAACATGTCGGTTCCTTCCGGTGGGTGGATGCCGATCAGCCGCGCCGGATCTGCCGGCGCAGATCCTCGACGAGCGCGGGCACGACGGCCGGGTCGGCGGCGGTGCCGAAGACGTAGAAGTCGGGCCGGACGAGCACCGCCACCGCGTCGTACCGCTTGAGGTGGGGCAGGTACACGTCGTCGAGGTCGAACGCGGTCGGCGCGGCGCCGGATCCGGGTACGGGCGCGCCGGCGGGAACGATCCGGACGACCCGCGTGCCGAGCGTGTCCAGGAAGGCCCGGGCGTCGGCGTCGAGCAGGTCGTCGGGGTCCTCGGCGCAGAGCAGGACGAAGCCGGTGCCGACGACCTCGTCGAAGAGCCCGGCGCGGCCGTCGACCTCGACGCGGCCCTGCGGCATCGGGGCGCCGGCGGCCTCGCAGCCGCTGTGCAGGATCCCGCCGGACAGGGGCTCCAGCAGGGACCGGGTGCGCGGGCGGGCGGTACGCCGGCGCAGCTCGGCGAGCATCGCGGCGTCGCGGCCGGCCGCGGCGGCGCGGTCGGTCTCGCAGATCACCGTGCCCGAGTCCATGGACATCCGGATGGCGTGCTGCACGTGCGCGCAGCGCTCCTCCTGGTAGGTGTCCAGCAGGGCCTCGTCGGCGAGGCCGCGGTGCACCAGGTCGAGCTTCCAGGCGAGGTTGAGGGCGTCGCGGAAGCCCGAACTCATCCCCTGCCCCATGAACGGCGGCATCACGTGCGCCGCGTCGCCGGCGAGCAGGATCCGCCCGGAACGCCAGCGCCCGGCCGAGCATGCCTGGGTGGTGTAGACGCCGTACCGCTCCAGGGTGGCGTTGTCGGGGGTGATGTCGAAGAGGCCGAGCAGCCGCCACACGTTGGCGGCGCTCTCGAACTCCTCGCGGCTCTCCCCCGGCACCCGCATGAACTCCCACCGCCGGTGCCCCGGGCCGGCCGACACGGCCGTGCGGGGCCGCGCCGGGTCGCAGACCTGCAGGTTGTTCGGCTTGAACTCGCGGGCCTCGTGCGGGACCACGTCGCAGACCAGCCAGTCGTACGTGAAGCCGAGGTCGGTGACGCCGCTGCCCAGGTGCTCCCGCACGAAGCTGTTGGCCCCGTCGCAGCCGATGACCCAGCGGGCCGCGCGGACCTCCTCGCCGTCCGGGCCGGCGATGGTCACCTCGACCCGGTCGTCGTGCTCGACCAGGCCCGTCACCTGGTACGGGCGCAGCACCGTGACACCCGGCAGCTCCGCGCCCCGCTCGGCGAGCAGCGCCTCCAGTCCCGGCTGGTAGAACGAGACCGAGTCGGGCCAGCCCATCGGGCCGTTGCCGGTGACCTTGACGTGCAGCAGGGTCCGGCCGAAGCCGTTCTTGAAGGTGTACTCGCCGGACGACTCCACCACCGGCCCGAGGCGGTCGGCGACGCCGGCGGCGGCCAGGACACGGCTCGCCTCCCCGTCGTACGACACCGCGCGGGGGAAGTTGTAGGGAGTGGCCCACCGCTCGACCGCCGTGACGGTGAGCCCTCGCTGCGCCAGCAGGATCGTGAGCATCTCACCGACGGGGCCGTAGCCCACGATCAGGACGTCGGTCGTCAGCATCGGTATCGGTTCCTCAGGGGTCGGTCGGACACGGGGTCGGCTTGCGGCGGGCGGGGCGGCCGGACGGCCATCAGGTGCCGAGTTCGGAGTCGATGAGGTCGAACAGGTCGTCGTCGCTGGCCAGTTCGAGATCGAGGTCGGGATCGCCGCCCGTGCCGGCGCGCATCGTCCGCCACTTGGCGATCAGCACCTCCAGGCGCGACCCGATCTGGTCGTGCAGCTCCGGTTCCACAGTGGCCTCGGTCAGCGAGCGCTCCAGGTTCTCCAGGTCCGCGAGGACCGGCGGGGCCGCCGGTCCGGTGTCCGGCGCCAGCTCGGACACCAGGTACGTGGCCAGCTCGTTCGGATCCGGGTAGTCGAAGATCAGCGTGGCCGGCAGGCGCAGGCCGGTGGCCGTGGTCAGCCGGTTGCGCAGCTCGACGGCGGTCAGCGAGTCGAAGCCGATCTGGCTGAACGCCCGGCCCGGGGCCACCGCCACCCGGCTGCCGTGCCCGAGCACGCTCGCCGCCTGCTCGCGTACCAGGTCGACCACGAGGGTGTGGCGCTCGGGCCCGTCCAGCGCCGCCAGCTCGTCGGCGAGCGTGCGCCCGCCGCCGGCCGGGGTGGCCGCCCGCGCCGTCGGCCGCTCCCGGCGCAGCAGCCCGCGCAGCAGCGCCGGGGGCCGCTCGGCCCGCTCGCCGAGCGCGGCGACGTCGATCCTCGTCGGCACCAGCACCGGCTCGGCCAGCCGCAGGCCCGCGTCGAACAGGGCCATCCCCAGCTCGGACGGGATGGCGAGCTGCCCGTCACGGGCGGTGATCCGGGGATCGGTCCGGTCCAGCTTGGCGGTCATCTCGCTGGCCTGCTCCCACAGCCCCCAGGCGAACGACCGGCCCGGCAGCCCCTGCGCACGGCGGGCCAGCGCGAGCGCGTCGAGGAACGCGTTGGCCGCCGCGTAGTTGGCCTGACCGGGGACGCCGAAGACTCCGGCGCCGGAGGAGAAGAGCACGAACCCGGCGAGGTCGAGGTGGCGGGTGAGCTCGTGCAGGTGCCACGCGGCGTCGAGCTTCGGCGCGAAGACCGTGTCGACGCGCTGCGGGGTGAGGGCGGTGACCACCCCGTCGTCGAGCACCCCGGCGAGGTGCACGACGGCGGTCAACGGGTGCCGCTCCGGTACCGCCGCCAGCACCCCGGCGAGGTTGTCGCGGTCGGACACGTCGGCCGCCACCACCGTGGCCTCGGCCCCCAGGGCCCGCAGTTCGTCGAGCGCCTCGGTCGCGCCGGGGGCCCGCTCGCCGCGGCGGCTGACCAGCAGCAGCCGCCGTACGCCGTGCGTCTCGACCAGCCGCCGGGCGACCAGCCGGCCCAGGGTCCCGGTGCCGCCGGTCAGCAGCACCGTGCCGTCGGGGTTCCACGCCCGGGGCATGGTGAGCACCACCTTGCCGACGTGCCGGGCCTGGCTGACGTGCCGGAACGCCTCCGGCGCCTGGCGGACGTCCCACACCTGGGTGGGCAGCGGGGTGAGCGTCCCCCGTTCGAAGAGCCCCAGCAGAACGACCAGCATGCGCTGCACCTCGTCGGGCTCCTGCAGGGTCAGGTCGAAGGCGGTGTAGGCCACCCCCGGATGGTCGACGGCGACGCGGGCGGCGTCGCGGATGTCGGTCTTGCCCATCTCGACGAACCGCCCGCCGCGCGGCAGCAGCCGCAGCGAGGCGTCGACGAACTCGCGGGCCAGCGAGTCCAGCACGACGTCCACGCCCCGGCCGCCGGTGGCCTCGGTGAAGCGGGTCTCGAAGTCGAGGGTCCGGGACGAGGCCAGGTGCTCCTCGTCGAGACCGAGCGCGCGCAGGGCGTCCCACTTGGCGGGGCTGGCGGTGGCGTACACCTCGGCCCCGAGGTGGCGGGCGAGCTGCACGGCGGCCATGCCGACGCCGCCGGCCGCCGCGTGCACCAGCACCGACTCGCCCCGGGTGAGCCCGGCCAGGTTGACCAGCCCGTGGTACGCGGTCAGGAAGACCACCGGCACGGACGCGGCCTCGATGTACGACCAGCCGGCCGGCATCGGGGCCAGCAGGCGGCGGTCGGTGACCGCGACGGGTCCGAAGCAGCCCACGAAGACACCGAAGACGCGGTCGCCGGGGCGCAGGTCGGTCACCTCGGCGCCGACCTCGACGACCTCGCCGGCGCCCTCGCCGCCGAGCGGGCCCGCGTCGCCCGGGTAGAGACCGAGCGCGTTGAGCACGTCGCGGAAGTTGAGGCCGGCGGCGCGGACGCGGACCCGGACCTCGCGGGGGCCGAGCGCGGCGTCCGCGGCGTCGGTGGCGACCAGGGTGAGGTTCTCCAGGCTGCCGCGCACCGGCGCGTCCAGCCGCCACGCGGCGGCGGGCGGTGCGGGCAGCTCGCCGGCCGACCCGGCCCGCGCCAGCCGCGGCACGTACGCCGCGCCGACCCGGATCGCGGCCTGCGGCTCGTCCGCCGCCAGGAGGGCGGCCACCTCGTCGGGGCCGATCCCGTCGCCGTCGACGTCGACGACGACGATCTGGCCCGGGTTCTCCGACTGGGCGGAGCGCACCAGGCCCCACGCCGCCGCGGCGGCCGGGTCGGTCACCTCGCCGGCGTGGTGCACGGCCACCGCGCCCCGGGTCACCAGCAGCAGCCGCGACGCCGCCCAGCGGGGCTCGGTGAGCCAGCGCCGGACCAGGTCGAGGGCCTGCACGGCGGCGTGGCGCGCCGCGCGGGGGGTGGGCTGCGCGGGGTGCGCGCCGAGCGGCACGAGCACCGCCCCGGGCAGGGCCAGTCCGGCGTCCACCGCGTCGGCGAGCCCGTCCAGCCCGTGGTGCAGCGGGAACCCGTCCAGGCCGGGGGCGACGGCCACGGCGTCGACCGGGGTGGCCGTCTCGACGGGCGGCAGCGGCGTCCAGTCGACGCGGAACAGGGCGTCGCGGGTGGCCCGGTCGTCGGTGACGGCCAGCTCGGTGGTGGAGATCGGGCGCATCGTCAGGGCGGCCACCTCGGCCACCGGGGCGCCGGTCGGATCGGCGACGGTCAGCGCGATGGCGTGCGGCCCGACCCGGGTCAGCCGTACCCGCAGGGCGGTGGCCCCGGTGGCGTGCAGGCTGACGCCGTTCCAGGCGAACGGCAGCAGGAGCTGGCCGGCCCCGGCCCCGGCGAGACCGCCGAAGTGCGCGGCGTGCAGGGCGGCGTCGAACAGGGCGGGGTGCAGGCCGTACCGGTCGGCGTCGACCCGCTGGGCCGCCGGCAGCTCCACCTCGGCGTAGACCTCGTCGCCGCTGGTCCACACCGCGCGCAGGCCCTGGAAAGCCGGCCCGTACGCGTACCCGTCGGCTTTTAGGCCGGCGTAGAAGCCGGTCAGGTCGACGGGCCGGGTGTCGGGCGGCGGCCAGGCGGTGAGCTGCGGCGACACCGCGGGCTGGTCGGCGCGGAGGGTGGCGCTGGCGTGCCGGGTCCACGGCTGTCCCGCCGGCGCGTCGGCGGGCCGGGAGTGCACGGTCACCGGCCGGCGTCCGTCGCCGGCGCCCGCGCCGACCGCCACCTGCACCTGCGTCGCGCCGTCGGCGGGCAGGGTCAGCGGGGCCTCGATGACCAGCTCGTCGAGGAACGGGTGGCCGACCTCGTCGCCGGCGCGCAGACAGAACTCCACCAGGCCGGTGCCGGGCACCAGCACGCTGCCGGTGACCCGGTGGTCGGCCAGCCACGGCTGCGCGTCGGCCGACAGCCGCCCGGTGAACAGGTGGCCCCTCGTCTCGGCCAGCACGACCGACGCGCCGAGCAGCGGATGACCGGCGGCGTCCAGACCGGCGGCGCCGACGTCGCCGGGGCCGGAGACCGGCCGGGGCCAGTAGCGGCGGTGGGCGAACGCGTACGTGGGCAGGTCGACGCGCCGGCCGCCGGCCAGTGCGGGCCGCCAGTCCACCGCGACCCCGGACACGTGGAGCTGGGCCAGGGAGAGCAGGAACCGCTCCCGGCCGCCCTGGTCGCGTTGCACCGAGCCGACCACCACGGCATCGCCGTCGTGGTCGGCGAGGGTCTCCTCCACGCCGACGGTGAGCACCGGGTGGGGGCTGCACTCGACGTACGCGTCGTGGCCCTCGGCGGCCAGCGCGCGGATCGCCCGTTCCAGCTCGACGGGCCGGCGCAGGTTGCGGTACCAGTAGTCGGGCCCCATCTCCTCGCCGTCGAGCCAGCGCAGGTCGGTGGTGGAGAACAGCGGCACGGCGGCCGGGCCGGGGGCGATGCCGGCCAGCACCTCGGCCAGCTCGTCGCGGATGCGTTCCACCTGGGCGGAGTGGGAGGCGTAGTCGACGGCGATGCGCCGCACCCGGGCCTGCTCGCCGGCCAGCTCGGCGAGCAGCTCCTCGACCGCCTCCGGCTCGCCGGAGACCACGACGGCGGCCGGCCCGTTCACGGCGGCGACCGAGATCCGCTCACCGAAGCGGGCGATCCGATCACGGACCGTGTCGGCCGGCAGCGCGACGGAGGCCATCGCCCCGTGCCCGGCCAGAGCCCGTAGCGCGCGGCTGCGCAGCGCCACCACCCGGGCCGCGTCGGGCAGGGAGAGCACCCCGGCGACGCAGGCGGCGGCGATCTCGCCCTGGGAGTGGCCGACCACGGCGGCCGGCTGCACGCCGTACGAGCGCCACAGCTCGGCCAGCGACACCATCATCGCGAACAGGGCGGGCTGCACGACGTCGACCTCGTCGAGGCCGGGCGCGCCCGGCGCCTGGCGCAGCACGTCCAGCAGTGACCAGTCCAGGTACGGCCGCAGCGCCGCGTCGCAGGCCGCCATGCGTTCGGCGAACACGGGGGCCTGGTCGAGCAGGTCCAACCCCATGCCGAGCCACTGGGAGCCCTGCCCGGGGAAGACGAAGACGCACCGGCCGGTGGGCCGCGCCTCGCCGCGCGTGACCGCCGGGTCGGGCCGGCCCTCGACCAGCGCGTCGAGGGCGTCGGCGACCCGCTGCGCGGACGCGGCTACCAGCACCGCTCGGGAGTCGAAGGTGCCCCGGCTGGTGGCCAGTGACCACGCCACGTCGAGGGGCCGCTGGTCGGGGCGGGCGGCGAGGTGCTCCCGCAGCCGCCGCGCCTGGCCGGCGAGCGCCTGCGGGGTACGCGCCGACAGCAGCCACGGCAGCGCGCGCTCCTGCGGCGGCTCGGATTCGGCGGCCTCCGGCGGCGCCTCGGCGACCGACTCGACGATCACGTGGGCGTTGGTGCCGCTGATGCCGAACGACGAGACGCCGGCGCGCACCGGCCGGTCCTCCGCCGGCCACGGGCGGGCCTCGGTGAGCAGCTGCACCGCTCCCGAGTCCCAGTCGATCCGCGAGCTGCGGCGCTCGGCGTGCAGGGTGCGGGGCAGCCGCCCGTGCCGCATGGCGAGGACCATCTTGAGCACGCCGGCGACGCCGGCTGCGGCCTGGGTGTGCCCGAGGTTGGACTTGACCGAGCCGAGCAGCACCGGCGCGGCGCCGGCCGGGCGCTGCCCGTACGTGGCGAGGATCGCCTCCGCCTCGATGGGATCGCCGAGCGACGTGCCGGTGCCGTGCGCCTCCACCACGTCCACGTCGGCGGCACTCAGCCCGGCGGCGCCCAGCGCGGCCTTGATGACCCGTTCCTGCGACGGCCCGTTCGGGGCGGTCAGCCCGTTCGACGCGCCGTCGGAGTTGACCGCCGAGCCGCGCACGACGGCCAGCACGGGGTGGCCCCGGCGGCGGGCCTCGGAGAGCCGCTCCACCACCAGCATCCCGACGCCCTCGGACATGCCGAAGCCGTCGGCGTCCTCGGCGAACGCCTTGCACCGCCCGTCGGCGGCGAGACCGCGCTGGCGGCTGAAGCCGGTCAGCCCGGCCGGGGTGGACATCACCGACACCCCACCGGCCAGCGCCAGGTCGCAGTCGCCCTGGCGCAGCGCCTGGACGGCCAGGTGCAGCGCCACCAGCGACGCCGAGCAGGCGGTGTCGACGGTGACAGCCGGCCCCTCCAGCCCGAGCGCGTACGCGACCCGGCCGGAGAGGACGCTGCCGGCGGTGCCGGTAAGCAGGTGCCCCTCGTCGGCGGTGACCTCGCCGTCGTCGGAGACGACACCGGGGGCGACCCGGTCGGCGTAGTCCTGCCCGTGGGTGCCGGCGAAGACGCCGGTGCGGCTGCCCCGCAGGGTGGCCGGGTCGATGCCGCCGCGTTCCAGCGCCTCCCAGGAGGTCTCCAGCAGCAGCCGGTGCTGCGGATCCATGGCGAGGGCCTCGCGGGGGCTGATGCCGAAGAACTCGGCGTCGAAATCGGCGATGCCGGTGAGGAACCCGCCGGAGCGCACGTACGTCCGGCCGGGCGTGCCGGGCACCGGGTCGTGGAGGTCGGCCAGCGGCCAGCCCCGGTCGTCGGGCAGGTCGCCGATGACGTCGTCGCCCGCGTCGAGCAGCCGCCACAGCTCCTCCGGGGAACCGATCCCGCCGGGGAAACGGCAGGCCATCGCGACGATGGCGACCGGCTCGTCCAGGGCGACGGTGCTCGCGTCGGCGACCTCGGTGGCGGCGGTGCCGAGCAGCCGGGCGTGCAGGTGCGCGGCGAGCAACTCGGGGGTGGGGTGGTTGAACACGGCGTGCGGGGCGAGCCGGACCCCGGTGACGGCGGTGAGCCGGTTGCTCAGCTCGACGGCCATCAGCGAGTCGAAGCCGAGGTCCTTGAACGGGCGGCGCGGCTCGACCTGCTCGGGGCCGGTGTGCCCGACCACTGTGGCGCACCGGGCGCGTACGAGGTCCAGCAGCAGTTCGGCGCGCTCGGGCTCGGCGAGTTCGGCCAGCCGGTCGGCGAAGCCCTTCGCGGCGGCGGGCGCGGAGGCGGCGTTGACCGCCCGGCGGGGCGGCGGGGGCAGCAGCGCCCGCAGCAGGGCGGGCACCTCGCCGGAGGTCCGTACGGCGGCCAGGTCGAGCCCGATCGGCACGAGCGCCGGCCGGTCCACGTGCAGGGCGGCGTCGAACAGCGCCAGCCCGGCGGCCGTGTCGAGGGGGCGGGTGCCGCCGCGGGCGAGCCGGGCCAGGTCGGCGGGGCTGAGCCGGCCGGCCATCCCGTCCTCGGCGGCCCACAGCCCCCAGGCCAGGGCGCTCGCCGGCCGGCCCTGGGCACGGCGGTGCGCGGCGAGCGCGTCGAGGAACGCGTTGCCGGCCGCGTAGTTGCCCTGGCCGGGGCTGCCGAAGGTGGCGGCGGCCGAGGAGAAGAGCACGAACGCGGCCAGGTCGAGGCCGGCGGTGAGCTCGTGCAGGTGCCAGGCGCCGTGCACCTTGGCGCGCAGGGTCCGGGCCCAGCGGGTCGGGTCGAGGTCGGTGAGCAGGGCGTCGTCGGTGGCCCCGGCGGCGTGCACGACGGCGACGAGCCGGTCGGCCAGCGGGGCGATGACCTCGGCGAGCGCCGCCCGGTCGGCGACGTCGGCCGCGACCACCCGCACTGTGACGCCGGCGTCGGTCAGCGCGGTCGTCCAGTCGCCGGCCCGGCCGCTGCGGCTGACCAGCACCAGTTCGGTGACGCCGTGCGCGGTGGCGAGGTGGGTGGCGACGTGCCGGCCGATCCCGCCGGTGCCGCCGGTGAGGAGCACGGTGCCGCCGGCCAGGGCCGCGAGCGGCGCGCCGGCCGGGGGCCGCTCGACGGGGCGGAGGCGGGGCAGCAGTGCGCGGCCGTCGCGGACGGCCACCTCGGGTTCGTCGTCGGCGGCGGCCAGCGCCGAACGGATGGCGGCGTCGTCGGTGGTGTCGAGGCTGAGCAGGAGGAAACGGTCGGGCTGCTCGGCCTGGGCGACGCGGAGCAGCCCGGCCACGGGGGCGTGCACCGGGTCGCCGTCGCGCACGGCGAGGGCCAGGCGGGTGGTCTCCGCGCGGGGGTCGGCCAGCCAGGTCTGGAGCACGTCGAGCACGGCGAGGCCGACGGCGTGCGCCCGGTCGGGCACCGGCCGGGCCGGCTCGCCGTCGCCGACCCGCAGCACCAGCAGCGGCGGCAGCGGCCCGTCCGGCGGCGTGCCGTCGGCGAGCGTCCAGGAGGGCGCCGGGGTCGCCGGGAACGCGGCGGGCAGCCAGTCGACGGCGTACAGCCCGGCGGGGGTGGTCGCCGGCGCCGGCGGGTCGGCGGGCGGCAGGTCCACCGGCCGCAGCACCACCCGGTCGGCGTCGAGCACGGGCCCGCCCGCGTCGTCGACGGCGCTCAGCGTCACCGCGTCCGCCCCGGCGGGGGCCAGGCAGACGCGCAGCGCGTGCGCCCCGACGGCGTGGCGGCGCACGCCCGCCCACTCGGTGGGCAGCAGCCGGGCGGTGGGCCCGGCGTCGGCGACCGACGCGAAGCCGGCGAGCGGGAGCAGGCGCAGGGCCGCGTCCAGCACCAGTGGGTGCACGCCGTACCGCTCGGCGTCCGGGTCGCGGGCGTCGTCGGGCAGGCGTACGTCGACGTAGAGCCGGTCGGCGGCGACCCACGCGGCACGGGCCAGCTCCCCGGCCGGCGCGCGGTGCGGCGGGGCGCTCAGGTCCACCGGCCGGGCCCCGGCAGGTGGCCAGGCGGGGGCGAGGGCGCCCCGGCCGCTCTCCGGGTCGACGGGTGCGAGCACGGCCTCGGCGACCTCCCGCCAGGGCAGCCCCTCGCCGGCCCGGACGTGACAGTGCGCCACCCGGCGTCCGTGCTCGTCCGGCGCGCCCACGTCGATCTGCACCTCGAGGGTTGCCTCGGCGGGCAGCGGAACCGGCTCGGGCACGCGCAGCCGCCGCACGCTCGGGGCGCCGAGCTGGTCGCCGAGGTGGGTGAGCATGTCCAGCAGGGCGGTGGCGGGCAGCAGCGGCGCCGTGCCGTCGCCGGGCGCGGCCAGCCACGGCGAGGTGGCCGTGGCGATCTGCCCGGTGCAGACCACCTGCCCGGTGCCGGCGACCGCCAGCAGGCCGCCGAGCAGCGGATGCCCTGCGTCGGCCAGTCCGGCGCCGACGGGACCGCCGGCGCCGGTGGGAGCGGGCAGCCAGTAGTGCCGGCGCTGGAAGGCGTACGTGGGCAGGTCGACGCGGCGGTGCGGGCCGGGGCCGGCGAGGGCGGCACGGTCCACCGCGACGCCCCGCACGTGCAGCCGCGCCACGGCGGCGAGCAGCGCCTCGGCCTCGCCCGCGGTGCCCCGTACGGCGGGGACGAAGGCCAGCTCGTCGGCCTCGGCGACGAGGCAGTCCTGGGCCATCGCGGTGAGCACACCGGCCGGGCCGATCTCCAGGAAGGTGGTGACGCCCTGCCCGTGCAGGGCCCGTACGCCGTCGTGGAAGCGGACGGTGCCCCGCACGTGCGCCACCCAGTGCTCGGGCGAGCAGAGCCGGGCCGGGTCGACGGGGTGGCCGGTCAGGTTGGACACCACCGGCAGGTGCGGGGTGCGGTACGTGAGGCCGGCCGCGACCGCGCGGAACTCGTCGAGCATCGGGTCCATGCGCGGCGAGTGGAACGCGTGCGACACCCGCAGCCGGCTGGTGCGGCGCCCGGCCGCGCGCAGGGTGTCCGCGACGGCCAGCACCGCGTCGGTGTCGCCGGACAGGACGACGCTGGTGGGGCCGTTGACGGCGGCGAGGCCCACCCGGTCGGTCAGGTGCGCGGCGACCTCGGCCTCGTCGGCCTCGACGGCGACCATCGCGCCCCCGGCGGGCAGCTGCTGCATCAGCCGGGCGCGGGCGGCGACCAGCGCCGCCGCGTCGGCGAGGGAGAACACCCCGGCCACGTGCGCGGCGGCAAGCTCGCCGACGGAGTGGCCGAGCACCGCGTCGGGGCGGACCCCCCAGTGCTCCAGGAGGCGGTACAGCGCCACCTCGAAGGCGAACAGGCCCGGCTGGGTGTACAGGGTCTCGTCGAGCAGTTCGGCCGGTGCGGTGCCCTCGGCCGCGAGGACGACGTCCGCGACGGGGAGCGGGGCGTGGCCGGCGAGGCAGCGGTCGAGTTCGGCGCAGGCCGCGTCGAAGGCGGCCGCGAAGACGGGGTACGCCGCGTGCAGCTCGTGGCCCATGCCGGCGCGCTGGCCGCCCTGCCCACCGAAGAGCAGGCCGAGTCGGCCGTCGACGACCCGGCCGGTCAGCACGCCCGGCAGGTCCGGGTCCGGTCCGCCGCGGGCCAGCGCGCCGAGCCCGGTCCGGGCGGACTCCGCGTCGCCCACCAGCACCACGGCCCGGTGTTCGAGAGCGGCGCGGGTGGTGGCGAGGGCGTGCCCGGTGTCGGCCGGGTCGGCGTGCGCCCCCGGCCCGTCGAGCCAGGCCAGCAGGCGGGCCGCCTGGTCACGCAGCGCCTCGCCGGAGGCAGCCGCGAGCAGCCACGGTACGGGCGGCCGAGCGGTGGCGGGCGGCGACTGCCGGGCGGCGTCCCCGGCGGCGGTCGGCGGATCGGCGGGGGCCTCGACGATGACGTGGGCGTTGGTGCCGCTGATGCCGAACGACGAGACGCCGGCCCGGCGGGGCCGGCGTACGTCGGGCCACGGGCGGGCCTCGGTGAGCACCTCGACCGCGCCGGCGGACCAGTCCACCTCGGACGTCGGGGCGTCCACGTGCAGGGTGCGCGGCAGTGTCCCGTGCCGCATCGCGAGCACCATCTTGATCACCCCGGCGGCCCCGGCGGCGGCCTGGGTGTGGCCGAGGTTGGACTTCAGCGAGCCCAGCCGCAGCGGTTCGGCGTCACCGCGGCCCACCCCGTACGTGGCGAGCAGCGCCTGCGCCTCGATCGGGTCGCCGAGGGACGTGCCGGTGCCGTGCGCCTCGACGGCGTCCACGTCGGCGGTGGAGAGCCCGGCCGCGTCCAGCGCCCGGCGGATGACCCGCTCCTGGGCGGGCCCGTTGGGGGCGGTCAGCCCGTTGGACGCGCCGTCGGAGTTGACGGCGGAGCCGCGCAGCACGGCGAGGACGGGGTGCCCGTGCCGGCGGGCGTCGGAGAGCCGTTCCAGCAGCAGCACGGCGACGCCCTCGGACCAGCCGGTTCCGTCGGCGCCGTCGGCGAACGCCTTGCACCGGCCGTCCGGGGCGAGCCCGCGCTGCCGGCTGAACTCCACGAACGCCTGCGGGGTGCCCATCACCGCCACGCCGCCGGCCACGGCGAGCGAGCAGTCCCCGGCGCGCAGGGCCTGGGCGGCAAGGTGCAGCGCCACCAGCGACGACGAGCACGCCGTGTCGACGGTGACAGCCGGCCCCTCCAGCCCCAGCGCGTACGCGACCCGGCCGGAGACGACGCTGCCGGCGGTGCCGACGCCGAGGTAGCCCTCGGTGCCGGGCGGCGCCTGGCGCAGGTTCGCGGCGTAGTCGTGGTGCATGACGCCGGTGAAGACGCCCGTGGCGCTGCCGCGCAGCGAGGTGGGGTCGATGCCGGCCCGCTCGAACAGTTCCCAGGACGTCTCCAGCAGCAGCCGCTGCTGCGGGTCCATGGCGAGCGCCTCGCGCGGGCTGATCGCGAACAGGGTGGCGTCGAAGTCCGCGGCGCCGGTGAGGAAGCCGCCCACCCGGGCGTACGAGGTGCCGGGGCGGTCGGGGTCGTCGGAGAACAGGTTCGCCAGGTCCCAGCCCCGGTCCGTGGGGAACTCCGTGAGCCCTTCCCGGCCCTGGTCGACCAGCTCCCACAGCTCCTCGGGGGAGGCGACGCCGCCGGGGAGCCGGCAGGCCATGGCGACGACGGCCACCGGATCGTCCCCGGTGGACGGCGTCACCGCCGGGTCCGTCGTGGGAGCGGCCTGCGCGGCGGCACCGCGCAGCCGGGCGGCGAGGTGCCGGGCGAGGGCCTGGGGGCTGGGCCGGTCGAACGCGGCCGTGGCGGAGAGCCGTACCCCGGTGGCCCGGGCCAGCCGGTCGCGCAAC
This sequence comes from Micromonospora sp. LHW51205, assembly GCF_003315815.1. Classification (NCBI taxonomy): domain Bacteria; kingdom Bacillati; phylum Actinomycetota; class Actinomycetes; order Micromonosporales; family Micromonosporaceae; genus Micromonospora; species Micromonospora sp. LHW51205. The sequence goes on from NZ_QMEZ01000002.1 coordinate 34,245, forward strand.
GCGACCGCCGCGACCGAGGTGAAGCCGAGTTCCTTGAAGGCGCGGCCGGGGCGGACCGCGGCCGGGCCGGGCAGCCCGGCCACCTGGGCGGTGGCGGCGCGGACCAGGTCGAGCAGGAGCCGGTCCCCCTCGGCGGTGGTGAGCCCGGCCAGCCGGCGGCGCAGCTCGGCGGCGTCCCGGTCTTCCGTGGCGTCGCCGGGCTCGGCCACGGGCCCGCGCCAGGCGGGGTGCGCGGCGTCGGCGTGGCCCGCCGGGCGGGCGAGCACGACCAGGTCGGCGCCGTCGTGGGCCACGTCGAACGCGGCGAGGTCGGCACGGACGGCCGCCGACGCGGTGCCCGCTGCGGGTCCGGTCGCCGCCGGCCGGCGCTCGGCGGGCGCGGTCGTGCCGACGAGCCGGGCCGGGTGACCGGCGGCCCGGCGGCGGGTGGCCAGGGCGTGCAGGGCGCCGACGGCCGAGGCGGCCCGTTCCCGGCCCGCGGCGCCCAGGAGGAGGGCGGAGGGCGCGAGGACGGTGAACGCGGCCCCCGGGTGCCGGCTCGCGGCGTCCAGCGTCGCGGCGAGGCCGAGCAGCCGGGCTGCGGCCTCGGCGTCGGCCAGGTCGTCGTCGCACGGGCAGAGGAAGACGGCGCCGAACGCCTCGTCGCCCGCCCGCTCGGCGGGCAGCGGAACGGCTTCCGCACCGGCGGAGGTGAGTTCGGCGGCCAGGTCCGCCAGGGCCGGGGCGGGCGTCGCGCCAGCGTGCAGCAGCCGCAGCCGGCGGGCGCGGTGCGCGGCGACGAGGTGCCGGGCCAGCGCGGCGCCGGTCGGTCCGTCGGCGCCGGTGACCAGGACGGGGCGCTCCGGGTCGGCCACGGTCGCCGGCCGTCCCGGCACGGTCGCCGGGGCGGGCACGAGGGCCGCGTGCCGGGCCGCCCCGGCCCGCAGGGCGACCTGCGCGGCGCCGGCGTCCACGACGGCGGGCAGCAGGGCGAGCGAGCGGTCCGCGGCGTCGTGGTCGACCAGCACGATCCGGTCCGGGTACGCGGCCTGCAGGCTGCGCCCGACCGCCCAGACGGCGCCGGCCGCCGGATCGGGCCCGGCCCACCCGGCGGCGGCTCCCCCGGCGACGTCTCCCGCAGGGGTCTCGCCTGCGGCGGCGTCTTGCGCGGGGGCGTCGCCCGCGCTGCCGGCACCGCTCGTGCCGGGGCCGTTGGCCGCGTCGCCGGCCGGGCCGGTCAGCAGCATCAGCCGGGTGCCGGCGAAGCGGTCGTCGTCGAGCCAGCCACGCAACCGGTCGGCGAGGTCCGCCGCGTCGGCGTCGGCCGGCCCGGCCAGCAGCACCGTCACGTCGGGCGCGTCGGGAGTCTCGCGCAGGGTGGCCAGATCCCGGTGGGCCCGGAACCGCTCCCCCGGCGACGCCGCGCGCAGCGGCTCCACCAGCGGTTCGCTCCCGGCGCCGACGAGCGCCCAGCGGCGGGCCGGGGCGGCGGCGTCCTGCGCGGCCGCCGGGACGGGCGTCGCCACCGGCGGTACGGCCGCCAGGTCCAGCGGTCGCCAGGCGAGCAGGCTGAGCGCCTCGTGGTGGCTGCCGTTGACCGCCCGCAGCCGGGCCGGCCCGTCGAGCAGGAGCCGGCGGGTGACCTTGCCGGACGCGGTGCGGGGCACCTGCCCGATCTCGTACAGCGCCTCGGGGACCTTGTGGTAGCTGAGCCTCTCCCGGCAGGCCGCGTACCCGGCACGGGGGTCGAAGCCCTCCGGCCCCGGGACCACGAACGCCACCGGCACCTCGCCGAGCACCTCGTGCGGCCGGCCGGTCACCGCCACGTCGGCGACGCCGGGCACCGCGCGCAGCGCCTCCTCCACCTCGCCCGGGTGGATCTTCTCCCCGCCCCGGATGATCAGCTCCTGGTGGCGGCCGGTGACGAAGATGTTGCCGTCGGCGTCGCGGCGGGCCAGGTCGCCGGTGCGGTACCAGCCGTCGCGCAGGGCGGCGGCGGTGACCTCCGGCAGGCCGTGGTAGCCGAGCATGACGCTCGGACCGCTGACCCAGACCTCCCCCTCGGCGCCGGTCGGCACGTCCAGACCCGTCTGCGGGCTGACCAGGCGCACCTCGACGCCGGGCACCGGGCGCCCGCAGGAGCCCTCGACCCGGGGCTGCTCCGGCCGGGTGACGGCGATCGAGCCGCAGGTCTCCGTGCTGCCGTACGCGTCGAGCAGCGGCGCGTCGAAGACCTCGTCGAACGCCCGCCGCAGCGCGCCGGTGGTGATCGCCCCGCCGACCAGGCAGACCCGCAGGGCCGGGGCGCGGAAGCCGGTCTCCCGGGCGGCGGTGACCAGGTGGTGGTACATGGCCGGCACACCGGCGAGCACTGTGGCCTCGTCCTCGTCGACCGCGCGCAGCACGTCGTCGGCGGAGAAGCCGTCGATGAGCCGGGCCGTGGCCCCGACCGCCGTCACGCTGAGCACGCACCCGATGTGCGAGAGGCTGTGGAACAGCGGCAGTGGCCAGACCACCCGGTCGGCGGCGGTGAGCCCGGGGATCGGCACGTAACAGGCGGCGACCGACCAGAGGCAGGTGCGCTGGGTGGAAAGGACACCCTTGGGCCGGCCGGTGGTGCCGGAGGTGTAGAGCATCCAGGCCACCTCGTCGAGGCCCAGGTCGTCGCGGGCCCCCACGGACGGCTCGGTGTCGACCAGGTCGCGCCAGGCGACGACCCCGTCCGGAACCGGGTCGTCCCCGGTGACCACGATCCGCAGGGCCGGCCGGCCGGTACGCAGCCGCAGCATCTGGTCGAGGTGACGCGGGTCGGTGACCACCAGCACCGCGCCGGAGTCGTCCAGCAGATGGGCCAGTTCCGCGTCGGTGCTGTGCGGATTCACCGGCACGCCGACCGCGGCGGCCCGCGTGACGGCCAGCCAGGTCTCCACCGTCTCCACCCGGTTGCCGAGGCAGAAGGCCACCCGGTCGCCCCGGGCGACCCCGGCCGCCGCCAGGTGACCGGCCAGCCGACGGGTCCGCGCCGCCAGATCGGCGTATCCGACCGCCCGGCGGTCGTCGCGGAATGCGACCTTGTTCCCCGACCTGGCGGCGTGCGCCTCGATCAGATCGGACAACGGCTGGATCAGGTCGCTCCGAAGCATGTCACCACATCCATCCGTCGGCGAGACTCCTCATCCGCGGCGTAGACCTCGCTCGCCGTAGCGGCCCAAGTCTTCCGAGCACCCTGCCGGTGTCCTACCCCTGTCACCCCCTAAGTCGTCCCCAGTTCGGAGCGCCGATCGGGTGGTGGAACGGGCCCGCGGGCCGATGATGGGGCGACCCCCGCGGACCGTCGAATCCCGTGCTCCACCCGCCCGTCAGCCGAGGTGCCGTCGTTGGAACGCTGCTGGTTGTTCGCCCGTTCGGCCGTACCGGCCGGCGGCTGCCCGGGCACGCGGCTGACCGAGCTGGTCGGCACCGTCCTGACCGGGCTGGTCGCCGCCGCCCGCCGGGCCGATCCCGGCATGGACTGGTTCTTCGACCCGGAGGACTCCCCCGCCGGGCGGCTGAGCCTCGGCTTCCATGCCGCCCCCGCCGCGCTCGACGCGGTACGGGCGGGACTGCTCGCGTACGACCCGGGAGCGTCCCTCGCCGAGGACCGGTACGTCGTGCGCGACCCCGCGCGGGGCGGCCCGCTCGCGTTCGCGGGCAGCGAACTGGCCCTCACCCTGCTCGGCGGCGACGTGCCCTGGCTGGCCGGCGGCGAGTTGCCGCTGGCCGTGGCGCACCTGCGGCACCTGACCGGGCTGATGCCGGCGGCCGACCGCCTGGCGTTCCTGTTCCTGCACTGGCAGGAACGCAGCCAGCGGCTCACCGGCGCGCAGCGGCGGGACCTGGCCGCGCAGGCCGACGCCGGGGCGGAGAAGATCGTCCTGTCGGCCGGTGACCTACCGCTGGGCGGGGACGTGGCAGTGGCGTGGCAGCGCTACCTGGACCGGGTGACCGACGTGGTGGGCCACGACCACCCGACGGCGCCTCCCGGGTTCCTGCTGGCGCACCACGCGCAGCTCACCCACGATCGGTGGGGCATCCGGCCGGAGGTCGACTCGCTGGCCGCGCTGGCGCTGCGCCTGTCGATGGTGCGGGGCAGCCCGGCCGCGACCGCGCCGGCCCGCGTTCCGCAGAGGAGGCAGCAACCACATGCACACGCCGGTACCTGACCGTCCCGCCAGCGAGCCGGCCCGCGTCGAGGTGGCACTCGGGGAACGGTCGTACCCGGTGCTGATCGGTCCCGGCGTACGCCACCGGCTCCCGGCGGAGGTGGCGCGGATCGGCGCCCAGCGGGTCGTGGTGGTCTCGGCCCGGCCACCGGAGTGGACGCCCGACCCGGGCGTGCCGCACCGGGTGGTGCCGGCCCGCGACGGCGAGCACGACAAGAACCTGACCACTGTGGAACAGCTCTGCCGGGCGTTCGCCGAGTTCGGGCTGACCCGGACGGACGCGGTGGTCTCGTGCGGCGGCGGCACCACCACGGACGTGGTCGGGCTGGCCGCCGGCCTCTACCACCGGGGCGTACCGGTGATCCACCTGCCGACCTCGCTGCTGGCCCAGGTGGACGCCAGCGTCGGTGGGAAGACCGCCGTCAACCTGCCGGAGGGCAAGAACCTCGTGGGCGTGTACTGGCAGCCCCGGGCGGTGCTCTGCGACACCGAGCACCTGGGGACGCTGCCGCAGCGGGAGTGGCGCAACGGGTACGGGGAGATCGCCCGGGCGCACTTCATCGGCGCCGGTGATCTGCGTGACCGGCCGGTGGCGGAGCAGATCGCCGCGTCGGTGGCGTTGAAGGCCCGGGTGGTGGCCGCGGACGAGCGGGACTCCGGCCTGCGGCACATCCTCAACTACGGCCACACGCTCGGGCACGCGTTGGAGCGGGCCACCGACTTCGGCCTGCGCCACGGTGAGGCGGTCGGCGTCGGCACGGTCTTCGCGGGCCGGCTGGCCGGCGTCCTCGGCCGGATACCGGCCGACCGGGTGGCCGAGCACCACGACGTGGTGGCGGGCTACGGGCTCGACACCACGCTGCCCGGCGGCGTCGACCACGACGAGCTGATCACGCTGATGCGCCGGGACAAGAAGGCCACCTCGGGCCTGTCCTTCGTCCTGGACGGACCGGGCGGAGTCGAACTGGTCGCCCGCGTCCCCGAGGCCGCTGTGCGTACCGCACTTTCCGGCATGTGAGGCCGACACCGCCGGGTGCCCGTTCGCCGGCCGGCGCCGCGGGGGCGGCCGGGCCGGCGAACGGATGACGAGCCGCCGGAGCCGAGCCCCGGACCGGCGCGTCAGGTGCCCAGGGCCCGCTGGATCTGCGCCACCAGCACGCCGCAGGCGTACCGGTCCGCGGCCCCGACCATGCCGACGATGGTCGCCGGCAGCGGGCCGTTGTCCGTCTCCGCCGGGTCGTGGTGCATGAACACGACGAACTGCCCCCGGTCGATGAACGGCGCGAGGATCGGCTCGGCGTCGACGCCGGGGGCCAGTGAGAAGAACGTGGTCATGGCGCACGGATGCCGGCCCAGCAGCGAGCTGCGGTGCAGCAGCGAGGTGGTGGCCCCGCTGACCCGGAAGTTCGGGTCGATGACCCGCAGGGCGCCGTCGCGGCCGATCCCGGCGTCGAAGGAGCAGTAGCCCCGGTACCCGAGCTCACTGGCCTTTCGGACCCCTACGGTCAGCGCTTCGACCAGCTCTTCCGGGGGCTGGTCGTCGTCCATCACACAACCGACCCACGTCGAGGTGGGCTGCGGCAGGTGTACCGACGATCCGAAGTAGTGCACCGATCCGCTCTCGGTCACGCCGAACTGGATACCCCAGATCGTCTGGAAGGGCACCTCCTCCTCGACGATCCACTGCTCGCTCACCTGTTCCAACTGGTTGAACAGGGAACGGTTCCGCCGGTCCGCCAACCGACGGGTGAAGATCGCAATTCCGCTGGACACCTCGACCCCGGCCGGTTTGATGACCGCCGGCCGGCGGTCCCGCGCCACGATCCGGCGCACCTCGGCGGGGGTGGCGACCTGCCGGCGGGGCAGGTACTCCGGCGCGACCAGAGTCTCCAGCACGGTCTTGTTGTTGAGGCGGGCGACCAGATCCGCGGGCACCCGGGCGCGAGCGGCCCGCAGCAGCGGGTCATGCGGAGGAAACTGGAACTCCAGCGTCTCGCCCCGCTCGACGGCTTCCCGCGCGTACCGCACCGCCTGCGCGCCGGAACGGAACTTCCGCAGGTCGCTGGGCGTCTTCAGACCACTCCGGCTGAGCAGACGCAGCGACTTGTCCGCGCTGGAGCCGGTGCTGCAGATCGCCGCCGACTGGTGCGGAAGGGTCAGGTGCAGACCCGTGATCATGTCCAGGCCGTTGTGGAGAGCGGCGCCCGCGCCGGCGAGATAGGGGCTGTCGGCGGTGGCCGACGGGTCGGGCGGTCGGGCCAGGACCACCCCGTCGTGTGCGAACACCTGTACCTGGATGGGCGCCTGCATCTAGTCTCCTGACATGCCGGCCCGGTGCGGGCCTCGGGGTGGCGGTGAAACCGGTGCGCCACAGCCACGAACAGCGGAGAACGTGGCCGAAGGGGTGGGCTCCCGGTCCTGATACGGCCGCTCGGCCGCGAGAGCCGGGCGTGCCGCGTGCACCGACCGGACGGTCGTGAGCTGGACCGGCCGGGAAGCCGGCTGGCTCATGGCCAGCGTTGCGGCGGCGAGGTGCACACCGCCGGTCAGCGGTCGAGTTTCCAGCCACCGACCGGCGTCATGATCGAAAGATCATAGTCACTATGCACTGCCCCGGGATGGGCCAGACAGGCGAACGCGGACGGCTCTTTCGCCGCCGAGGCCGCCGATACTCCTAGCGCGGCCATCGACTCGGGCTGACCGAAAAGCTGTTCTTCAGAAGGGCTGGAGTCGCCGGACGGCGCTGTCGCAGCCCGCGCTGTCGAGTGCCCGGATTCCGACGGCCACGCCCCCTGCCAGCTCACATCGCCGGCCCGGCCTCGACGCGGCCGGCGGGCACCGCCGAAACGTCCCGGGCCTGCCCGGGGAGGAGATCTCCGGCTGATGCGCTAGGGGTCGACGTGCCGATCTCTAGGGGTGTACGTCACCGCACAGCGCTTCGTATGGTCGGGCCCCGTCGGCTCGTCGTTGCCACTCTCAGCGCACCGGATCGGGTGGCCCGCGAGCGGTGCCGCCCGTCGACGCGCCTCGCGCCAACCCCCGCCGTCCGGCGTACGGCATCCCGGCTGACCGATCGTCGCGGCCCTGAGCCTTTCGGTCGTCCCCTTTCGATCGGAGGTCGAGCTGTTGTCTGTCGGGTTCGATGGCGCCCAGGCCGCGGACGGCGCGGTTGCTCTGGAACTCGTGGGGGACCTGCGGAGGCCGGCGGTGTGGCCCGCGCGGGCGGCCTCGGTGCACCGGGTGCTTCCCGCCTGGCCGTCGCGCGTGACACCGGCCGGACACGTCGTGGTGGCGGGGCTCGTGGCGGTCCTGGCCCGCTGGACCGGCCAGGACGAGGTGGTGCTCGGGCTGGCCCCGGCCGGCGGGTCGGTGGCGCGGGTGGACGTCTCGGGCGACCCGGGATTCGGGGAGTTGGCGGCGCGGGTGGGACTGGCGTGGACGGCGCCGGTGGCGGGCCCGGACCGGCCGGACCCGGTGGCGGTGGAGTTCACCGACGGTCCGGTGGCGGAGACGGGACCGGCCGTGGTGGACGTCGACATGGTGGTGCGCGTGGCGGCGGACGGGTCCGTGCTGCGGGTGGACTACGCGGTGGAGGGATTCTCCGCGCAGTTCGTGCGGGGACTCGTGGATCAGGTGGTGGTGCTCGTCTCCGCCGGGACGGCGGCGCCGCAGGTCGCCCTGTCGCGACTGCCGTTGCTGGACGCCGCGGAACGGGAACGGTTGCTGACGTGGGGGCGCGGCCCGGTGCGGGAGATGCCGGGTGAGCCGATCCACGAGCTCGTGCTGAGCTGGGCGCGGCGGTCGCCGGAGGCGGTGGCGGGTGTCGCGGGCGACGAGGTGCTGACGTACGGGGAGCTGGATCGCCGGTCCGGGCTGCTGGCGGCGTACCTGCGGTCGGTGGGTGTCCGTGCCGGTGACGTGGTGTCCGTGGCGTTGGAGCGCGGGTTGTGGTCGCTGGTGGCGGCGATGGGCGTGCTGCGGGCGGGTGCCGCGTACACGCCGATGGACGTGTCGTGGCCCGCGGAGCGGATGCGGGTGCTGCTGGCCGACCACGGCGCGCGGGTGGTGTTGACGGTCGGTGCGGTAGCGGCCCGGATTCCCGCCGGGGACGGGGTCACGGTGGTGGCGCTGGACGACGGCTGGCCCGCGGTACCGGCCGGTGCGGTGGCGGATCTGCCTGCGGTGCCGGTGGACGCGCCGGCGTTCGTCATCTACACGTCGGGTTCGACAGGCACGCCGAAGGGCGTGGTGCTGTCACACGAGAGGCTGGCGAACTTCCTGGCGTGGATGACCGGCGAGTGCGCCATCGGCCCCGGCAGCCGGATGCTGCACTCGGCGGCACCGGTCTTCGACGCCGCGTTCGGGGAGATCTTCGCCGCGCTCACCGGCGGGGGCCGCGTCGTCGTGTGCCCGCGCGACGATCTGCTCGACGCGCGCCGGCTCACCGACCTCGTCAACACCCAGGGCGTCACGCACACGTTCGGACCGGCCACCAACATCGCCCCGCTCGACCCGGCCGCCTGTCCCGGCCTCCGCTGCGTCATCTTCGGCGGCGAGGCCGTCCCGCCGCGGCTGGCCCAGCGGTGGCTGACGGCGGGCACGCGGGTGGTCAACGCGTACGGGCCGGCCGAGATCGCCGTGGCGTGCACCTGGTTCGACGCGTCGGCCGGGTGGGGTGGCGCGTACGTGCCGATCGGCTGGCCGATGCCGAACCGGCAGGTCCGCGTCGTCGACGCGAACCTCGACCTCTTGCCGGCCGGGGTTCCCGGGGAGATCCTGATCGCCGGCTTCGGCGTCGCCGACGGTTACCTCAACCGCCCCGAACTGACCGCCCAGCGGTTCGTCACCGACCCGTACGGCGGCGGGCTCGCCTACCGCAGCGGCGACCTGGGGAGGTGGAACAGCGCCGGCGCGCTGGAGATCCTCGGCCGGATGGACCACCAGGTGAAGGTCAACGGCATCCGCATCGAGCTGGGCGAGATCGAGAGCATCCTCGCCCAGCACCCGGAGGTGGAGACCGCAGTCGTCGTCCGCCGCGAGGACCGGGGCGTGGCCCGGCTCGTCGCGTACGTCACCGGGCGCGACGGCCGCATCCCGGCCACCGGCGACCTGCGCGACCACGCCACGGCCCACCTGCCGAGCTACATGGTCCCCGCCGCCTTCGTCGTCCTCGACCGCTTCCCCCTCGGCGGCACCGGCAAGATCGACCGGAGTGCCCTTCCCGCACCCGGCGCCCAGCGCCCCGACCTCGGCGTGCCGTACGTCGAGCCGGCCACCGAGGGCGAGCGCCTCGTCGCGGAGGTGTTCGCGAGCGTGCTCGGCATCGAGCGGGTCGGCGCCCGCGACGGCTTCTTCCACCTCGGCGGCACGTCGTTGCAGTCCGCCGCCGTCGCCGCAGGCATCGACGAGGCCGCCGACGTGGTGGTGCCCGTCTCGCAGATCCACCGCACCCCCACCCCGCACGAGCTGGCCCGCTGGCTCGCCACCGCCCCCCGCCGTACGGACACCGGCTCGACCGCGGGACAGGCCCGGCAGCGCCCGGGACCGGTCCCGCTCGCGCAGCAGGTGGCGAAGTGCCTGATGTCGCCGCTGGAGGTCGTCGTCCCGGTCACCTGGTGGATCGAGGGTGAGCTGGACCTACGAGCCCTCATGGCCGCCCTCGGCGACCTCCACCACCGCCACCAGGCCCTGCACGCCCGCTACCGGCGCACCGACCCACCAACCGCAATCATCCCACCCAACCCCGGCATGCCCCAGCTCCGGCTCCTCGCCGACGCCGCCACCGAACACGACGCCCTCGACCAACTCGCCGAAGCAGTACAACAACCCCTCGACTACACCCAAGGCCGCAACTGGCGCGCCGCCCTGATCCGAAACAAAACCACCAACCGAATCCTCTTCGGCATCGGCATCCACCACATCGCCTTCGACGGCTGGTCATACGGACTACTCGTCCGAGACCTCACCCACGCCTACACCGCACGACACACCGGCCACAAACCCACCTGGACCCACCCCGCACCCACACTGCACCAGTCCCACGACGAATACACCCGCCTCCGCAACGCCGCCGACCTGCAAACCCAACGAACCTACTGGCGCGAACAACTACGCGACCTACCCCGCCAAGGCGAAGGCCCGGCCACCGCGCCCCTGGAGCAGGCCCTCGCCTGGGGACCGAAGGCGGGCCACACCGTCACCGTCACCCCCGAGGTGCTCGACCGCTGGGACCGGGCCGCCCGCGACCAGCGCTTCAGCCGCTCCAGCTACTTCGTGGCGGCCTTCGCCTCGGCGCTGCGCGCCATCCATCAGCAGGACGACATCGCCCTGCTGATGGTGGTCGCCAAACGCGGCAGCCGCGTCCTCGACTCCGCGTTCACCACCCGGCTCAACCTCAACTGCGTGCGGGTGCGCTTCGACGGGCCGCACGACGACAAGCTGGTCCTGCGGGTCGACGAGACGATCCGCGATCTCATGCGGGCCCAGGACGTTCCCTTCGCGGAGACCGCCGACGATCCCGCCGCCGGGCTCTCCGGCGAGGTGGTCGCGAGCCTGCCGACGTTCGTGTTCCAGGACAACGTGGTGGTGCCGCTGGAGCTGCCCGGCTGCCGGGCCGAGGAGGTCGTCGACCCGTACGCCCGGGAGGTGCCCAACGGGCTCACGGTCGAGGTGCTGCCCCGCGTCGACCATGCTCTCCTACGCGTCACCATCCGCACCGACTACCTGCCGTACAGCTTCGCCGAGGAGCTGAACCACCACATGCTGCGCTTCCTCGAAGACGGGCCGGCGGGTACGCCCACCGCCGGCTGACCGTCCGCCCCCTGCGTACCGGACCGCTCGTCGCCGCGTGGCACGCGGCCCGTTGTCCCGAGAGTTCGTGGTTGTCCCTTCCGGCGCACCCCTCTGGGTGGCGCCGGCCCTGATCGGAGGCTGGCTCAATGTCTGTCGGAATCGTCGGTGCGCAGACCACGGATGTCGCTGGGCCCGGCTTCGAGGTCCTCGACCTGATGGGGGACCTGCGCCGGCCGGCCGCGTGGCCGGCCCGGGCGGCCTCCGCGTACCGGCGGGTCGACCTGCCCGTCCCGGCGGGGGCGCGCTCCCCCGGCGCGGTGCTGCTGGCCGGTCTGCTGGGGGTGCTGGCCCGGTACACCGGCCAGGCCGAGGTGGCGGTCGGTCTGTCGTCGGGCGGCGTGCTGCGGGTCGACGTCGCGGACGAACCGGGCTTCGGCGAGCTGACGTCGCGGGTGGCCACGGCGCTGGCCGGACCGGTCGTGCACAGCGCGGGCGCGGCGGGGCCGGTGGTCGTCGGGCTGGTGGACGCCCCGGTGGCCGAGGTGGGGCCGGACGTGGTGGACGTGGACATCGTGGTGACCGTCGCGGAGGACGGGTCGGCGCTCCGGGTGGACTACGCCGCCGACGGCTTCTCGGCGGACTGGGTGCGGGGCCTGGTGGACCAGACCGTGTCGTTGCTGTCGGCCGGGGTCCGGGAACCCGGGGTGCCGCTGGGCGCGCTGCCGCTGCTGGGCGCGCCCGAGCGCGAGCGGCTGCTCGCGTGGGGCCGCGGCCCGGCCCGCCCGGTGCCGGGTGCGCCGCTGCACGAGCTGGTGCTCGAATGGGCGCGACGCACGCCGGACGCGGTGGCCGGCGTCGCCGCCGGGGAGGTGCTGACGTACGCGGAGCTGGCCCGCCGCTCGGGGGAGTTGGCCGCGCGACTACGGTCGATGGGCGTACGGCCCGGGGACGTGGTGTCGCTGGCGCTGGACCGCAGCATGTGGACGCTCGTCGCCACCCTGGCGGTGCTGCGGGCGGGGGCGGCGTACACGCCGATGGACGTGTCCTGGCCGGCGGAGCGGATGCGGATGCTGCTGGCCGACCACGGCGCCCGGGTCGTCCTCACCGTCGGCGAGGTCGCCCCGCGTGTCCCCAGACCTGACGGCGTACGGGTCGTCGCCCTCGATGCCGACTGGCCCACCGTGACGGCGGCTGAGGCGGCCGACCTGCCGGTGGTGGCACCCTCCCGGCCGGCGTTCGTGATCTACACGTCCGGCTCGACCGGGACACCGAAGGGTGTCGTGCTGACCCACGAGCACCTGACGAACTTCGTCACCTGGATGCGGGAGGAGTGCGCGGTCGGGCCGGACAGCCGGATGCTCCATTCCTGTTCCCCGGTCTTCGACGTGGCCCTCGGCGAGATCTACACCGCGCTGACCTCCGGTGCCCGCGTCGTCGTCAGCTCCCGCGACGATCTGCTCGACGCCCGCCGGTTGACGGAGCTGATCGCCAAGGAGCAGGCCACCCACGCGTTCTGCCCACCCACGAACCTCGCCGCCGTCGATCCCGCCGACTGCCCCAGCCTGACGTGCGTGACCCTCGCCGGGGAACCCATTCCGCCCCGCATGGCGCACCGCTGGACGGCCGCCGGTGCCCGCCTGATCAACGCGTACGGGCCCGCGGAGGCATCCGTCGCCTGCACCTGGTACGACGCGTCGAAGGGCTGGCCCGGCGCGTACGTGCCCATCGGCCGACCCATGCCCAACCGGCAGATCCGCGTCGTCGACGCCAATCTCGACCTCGTCCCCATGGGCGTCCCCGGCGAGATCCTCATCGCCGGCGCCGGCGTCGCCGACGGTTACCTCAACCGCCCCGAACTGACCGCCCAGCGGTTCGTCACCGACCCGTACGGCGGCGGGACCGCCTACCGCACCGGCGACCTCGGCCGGTGGAACGCCGCCGGAGCGCTGGAGATCCTCGGCCGGATGGACCACCAGGTCAAGGTCAACGGCATCCGGATCGAACTCGGTGAGATCGAGGCGACTCTCGAACAACACCCGGACGTCGGCACCGCCGTCGTCACCCGTCGCGAGGACCAGGGCACCGCCCGGCTCGTCGGCTACGTCACCGGACGCGACGGCCGCGTCCCCGTCACCGCCGACCTGCGGGCACACGCCGCCGCGGTGCTCCCGCCCTACATGGTCCCCGCCGTGATCATGGTCCTGGACCGGTTCCCCACCGGCGGCACCGGCAAGATCGACCGGAGGGCGCTACCAGAGCCGGGCTCGCGCCGTCCCGACCTCGACGTGCCGTACACCGAACCGGCCACCGACTCCGAACGCCTCGTCGCGGGGATCTTCGCGACGGTGCTCGGGCTGGACCGGGTCGGGGCACTCGACGGGTTCTTCCACCTCGGCGGCACCTCCCTGCAGTCCGCCGCCGTCGCTGTCGCCCTCGACGAGGCCGCCGACGTCGCCGTGCCCGTCTCGCAGATCCACCGCACCCCCACCCCGCAAGGGCTGGCCCGCTGGCTCGCCACCGCCCCCCGCCGCCCCGGGGCCGAGCCGGCGCCGTCCGTCACCGGCCGTCCCGGCCCGTCGAAGCCCGTCCCGCTGACCCCGTCCGTCGCGAAGTGCGTCGTGCTCCCCTTCGAACTGGTCTGCCCCACCACCTGGTGGATCGAGGGTGAACTGGACCTACGAGCCCTCATGGCCGCCCTCGGCGACCTCCACCACCGCCACCAGGCCCTACACGCCCGCTACCGGCGCACCGACCCACCAACCGCAATCATCCCACCCAACCCCGGCATGCCCCAGCTACGACTCCTCGCCGACGCCGCCACCGAACACGACGCCCTCGACCAACTCGCCGAAGCAGTACAACAACCCCTCGACTACACCCAAGGCCGCAACTGGCGCGCCGCCCTGATCCGAAACAAAACCACCAACCGAATCCTCTTCGGCATCGGCATCCACCACATCGCCTTCGACGGCTGGTCATACGGACTACTCGTCCGAGACCTCACCCACGCCTACACCGCACGACACACCGGCCACACCCCCACCTGGACACACCCCGCACCCACACTGCACCAGTCCCACGACGAATACACCCGCCTCCGCAACGCCGCCGACCTGCAAACCCAACGAACCTACTGGCGCGAACAACTACGCGACCTACCCCGCCAAGGCGAAGGCCGGCCGCAGGAGATCCTGGAACAGACCCCGACCTGGGGCCCCAAGACCGGGCACATCGTCGCCGTCCCGCCCGAGCTGGTACGGCGCTGGGACCGGGCCGCCGTCGAACACCGCTTCAGCCGTTCCACCTACTTCGCCGCCGCCTACGCCTCGGCGCTGCGCGCCATCCATCAGCAGGACGACATCGCCCTGCTGATGATCGTCGCCCAGCGCGGCAGCCGCGTCCTCGACTCCGCCTTCACGAGCAGGATCAGCAGCAACTGTCTCCGGGTCCGGTTCGGCGGCCCGGAGAAGGACCTGATGCGCGCCCTCCAGCAGACCGCGGACGAGCTGATGGCCGCGCAGGACGTCTCCTTCCTGGAGATGGTCACCGACGACCCGGTCCTCGACCTGCCCCGCGAGGTGATCAACAGCCTGCCCTCGTTCGCCTACCAGGACAACCTCGTCCTCCCGCTGGACCTGCCCGGCTGCCGGACCGAGGAGGTCGTCGAACCGTACGCCCGGGAGTGGTCCGGTGCCTGCGTCGCCGAGGTGCTGCCCGGCGACGAGAGTGTCCTCCTGCGGGTCACCATCCGTACCGACCTGGTCCCGGCCCCCGCCGCCGAGATCCTGGCCACCGGCATGCTGCGCTTCCTGGAAGCCGGCCCCGAGGCGGTCAGCGACACACGCTGACCACAGCCTGGCGGCAGCGCGCCGGGCTGCTCACGCGAGCAGCCCGGCGCGCTCCGGTCCGGGTCAGTGGACGAGGGCCGCCGGGCAGTGCGCCAGCAACTCCGCCGGGGCGTGCACGACCAGGTCGGGGCCGGCCGCGAGCAGCGCCGCGATGTCCCCGCCGTGCCACGTCGTGGCGACGGCCGTCGCCCCGGCGTCCCGGCCGCTGAGCAGGTCGATCACCGCGTCGCCCACCATCATGGCCTCGTGCGGCGGCACGTCGAGGTTGCCCAGTGCCTGGAGCACGATGTCCGGGGCAGGCTTGGGACGGGCCACCTCGTCGGAACCGATCACCTGGCCGAAGAGGCCCAGCACGCCGAGTTGGTCGAGCAGGGAGCGGGCCCTCGGGCCGGCCTTGCCGGTGGCGATCCCCATCCGGATGCCACGCGAGTGCAGGGTCTCCAGGGTCTCCCGGACGCCGGGGAAGAGCGGCACGAGGTGGGCCATCCGGTAGCTCTCGCGGACGAACGGCCCCTCCATCTCCAGGGGCAGCCCCATCAGGCGCATGATGTCCGGGAAGTACCGGCCCATGTGCCGGTTGTACTCCTCGAACGGTGCCGGCCCGTCGCCCACCACCTCGGCGTACGCGATGCTGAACGCCTCACGCATGACGGCCGAACTGTCGACGATGACGCCGTCGAGGTCGAACACGACCGCGCGGATCGGGCCGCGCGCCGGCGACGGCGGGGTCACCTCGACTGTGGACGATGGACGGCTCATGGCTGCTCCCGGAAGGGGTTGGGGCCGACGGTGGTTCTCACCCGGCGCGATGGCCCACCAGTGCGTGCTGGCGCTCCGGCCGGGTGGGCCGGGCGCACTGGTAGATCCGTTCGATGATGTCGATGGTCCGGCGGGCCTCGGCGACGGCCGCGCCCCGGGCGGCCGGGTCGGCGAGCAGCCCGGGCAGGGCGTCGAGCTGGTGGTCGTACTCCGCGCCGATCGGCTCCCCGGGCAGCGGCAGCCGCGCGGTCCGGCCGTCGCGGGTACGCGTCAGCACCGGCGTGGGCTCCCGGTTGGGACTGAAGCCGAACGTGCAGCGCAGCGTCGCCGACCCCGCGGCGCCGTGCACGGTGACGGTGGTGCGGTCCAGCGACTCGTGCGAGGCCCAGCAGGCGTGCAGGGCGACGGAGGCGCCGGTGTCGGTGAGCAGGAACCCCCGGGCGGTGTCCTCGACGTCGCCGGGAACGTGGCCTGCGGTGTCGGCCCCGCCGCGCCAGGCGGCGTGGGCGGCGCTGTCGTTGACGAAGTCGTCCGAGACGCTGCCGATCGCGTGAGTGACCCGGGCCGGGCCGAGCAGCGGCAGCACCGTGTCGAGCAGGTGCCAGCCGAGGTCCACCAGCGCGCCCCCGCCGGACTGGTCGCGGCGGGTGAACCAGCCGCCCGCGTCGGGCACCCCTCGGGCGCGAACCCAGGCCACATCGACGTGCCGGATCGGGCCCAGCTCACCGGTCACGTCGGCCAGCGCCCGGACGTCGGCCCGGTAACGGGCGGCGCTGCCGGCCAGCAGCACCGCGCCGCCGTCGCGCTCCGCGTCGGCCAGGATGCCCGCCTCGGCGGAGGTCAGGCAGACCGGCTTCTCCAGGAACACCGGTACGCCCCGGCGCAGCAGCCGGACGGCGACGACCGCGTGCAGGTGGTTCGGTACGGCGACCACCGCCAGGTCGACCGTTCCGGCGGGCAGGTCCTCGACGTCGGCGTACGCGGACGCGACGGCGTGCGTGTCGCGGGCCCGATCGCGCACCACGGGCTGCGGGTCGACCACGGCGACCACCTCGAAGCCGGGGTGTGCGGCGAGCCGGGGCAGCCAGATCTCCCGCCCGGCCCAGCCGAGGCCGACCACCGCGACCCGCACCGGCCGGCCGGCCGCGGCCGGGGGCCGGGCCGTCATCCGGCGAGGATGTCGGCGAGCACGGCGGCGATCTCGTGCATCTGCTGCTCCGTGCCGAGCAGCGTGCGGTGGTGCAGCCAGAGGCAGTCGGAGTGGATCTGCTCGGTGTTGGGGCAGCGGGCCGCCATCTCCTCTACCGACTCGTCGGGCGCGCCGGCCTTCCAGAAGCCCTCGCACCGGTAGATCGCCCGGAACGCCACGAACGCCGGGACGCCCCGGGCGATGAGCGCGTCCACCACGGCACGGCGACGCTCGATGCCGATCCCGGGGATACGGAACATCGCCATGTAGTGCGGGTTGCGGTCGGTGCGGGGGTCGGTCGCCTGTGGCACGACGCCCGGGATCTCGGCGAGCAGGCTCGACAGCAGCGGCCAGCGCTGCTCGCGCAGCGCGATCTGCTCGTCGAGGCGGGTCAGCTGGGCGCGTAGCACAGCGGCGGTGAACTCGCTCATCCGGTAGTTCGAGCCGGTGGTGCTGTGCAGGTATTCGCGGTCGGTGCGGGGCCGGCCGCAGCTGTGCACGAGGAATGCCCGCTCGCGCAGTTCCTCGTCGGGGAAGACGACCGCTCCGCCCTCGCCGGCGGTCATGAGCTTGCCGTTCTGGAAGCTGAAGGCGGCCACCGAGCCGAGCGCGCCGGCCCGCCGGCCGCGCCACTGCGCGCCCTGGGCGTGTGCCGCGTCCTGCAGCAGAGCCACCCCGGCGTCGGCGGCGAGCTTGTCGAGCGCGTCCATGTCGGCGAACTGCCCGGCCATGTGCACCGGCATGATCACCTTGGTACGGGGGGTGATCGCGGCCTCGACGGCGGCGGGGTCGACGCAGTAGGTGTCCAGGTCGACGTCGACCGGCACGGCGACCGCGCCGAGACGCTGCGCGGCCAGCGAGGACGAGATGAACGTGAACGCCGGGACGATCACCTCCGTACCGGGGCCGACGCCGAGCACCTCCAGCGCGACTTCCAGCGCGTGGGTGCCGTTGGTGACGGCAAGCGCGTGGGGGCTGCCGTGGTAGTCACCGAACTCCCGCTCGAAGGAGTCGACCTCACTGCCGCCCATCCGCCACCACTGACCCTGTTCGAGGGCGCGGATCAGTCCGGTTCGCTCCTCGTCGCCGTACTGCGGCCACTCGGGGAACTCGGACACCGTCGAGGGCTGACCACTCATGACTTCCCACTTCCCAACTCGGGCAGACCAGGGGCTTGGGCGGACCATCGGGCGGGACGACCCGAGACCGCCGGTGCGCGGGCCGGGCGCAGCGGAGCACCGGATGGCCGCGCGGTACGTGACGCCTCCGTCTGGAGCCGGCGGCGTCGCTTCAGCAGGGAGGACGGTAACCGACGCGGATACGCGGTCACCGCCCCTAACAGCCCCTAGCCACCCCTTAGTCCGCCGTGCGTCGGGCGCCGCCGGTTCGCCGGGAGCCGTCGGCGTAGTAAGACTGCGGTGACCAGTCATCAGGCTCTGCGGGACCAGGGCCGTGCCCCACGAGGTGAAGCGTGTCGGACGTGCTGCTGCTGAACGGCCCGAACCTGGGCATTCTCGGCCGGCGGGAACCGGAGATCTACGGCACCGACACCCTGGACGACATCGAACGCGCCGTCGGCGAGGAGGTCGCCGCCCGGGGCTGGGGTGTGGTCGCCGAGCAGCACGACTGCGAGGGTGCGCTGATCCGTACGATCCAGAACAGCTACGACACGGTGGGCGCGATCGTCAACCCGGGCGCCCTGATGATCGCGGGCTGGAGCCTGCGCGACGCGCTGGCCAACTACCCCCGGCCCTTCGTCGAGGTGCATCTGTCCAACGTGTGGGCGCGGGAGAGCTTCCGGCACGACTCGGTGATCGCCCCGCTGGCCAGCGGGGTGATCGTCGGGCTCGGAGCGCTGGGCTACCGGCTGGCCGCGCGCGCCCTCACCGCGACCGTCCGATGACGACCGGGCACCCCGCCGTCCGCTGCCGTGGGCGCCGGCGTGCCGGCGGTACGGTCGTCCGCACGTCCCGACTCTTCCCGAAGGACCTCACGTGGAGATTCCCGTCCTCGTCCTGACCCTCGTCCTCGCGGCCGTGTTCGCGGGCACCGCCGTGCCGAAGCTCACCGGGCAGGCACAGATGCGCGAGCGGATGGACCACCTAGGCGTCTCGCCGGGGCTGACCCGCGTGCTGGGGGTGCTGGAACTCGCCGCGGTCGCCGGGCTGCTGCTCGGCCTGCTCTGGCCGCCCCTGGGCATCGCGGCGGCGATCGGTCTCGCCCTGCAGATGACGGGCGCGGTCGTCTACCACGCCCGGGCGAAGGACCCGGCCGCGACGATCCTGACGCCGGTGATCTTTGCCGTCGCCGCCCTGGCGCTCGTCTACCTGCACGTGCGGCTGGGCTGAGGCCGGCCGTGTCCGGTCCGCAGCGCCACGGCGGCGTCCTCGGCATCGACGTCGGCGGCACCAAGGTCGCGTTGCACGCGGAGGCACCCGGGCGGCCGGCGTACGACCGGACCTTCCGCTGGCCCCGGGGGGCCGCCGACCCGGCCGACGACCTGACGGTGCTGGCCGTCGAGGTGGACCGGCTGCTCGACCGGTGGGGGCCGGTGGACGCGGTCGGGGTGGCCATGCCGGCGACCACTGACACCGGGGGCACCGTCACCACCTGGCCTGGGCGCCCCGGCTGGGCGGGCCTCGACCTCACCGGCGCGCTGCGCCGCCTCTTTCCCGACGCGGCGACCGCCGTCGCCGACGACGGTGATCTCGCCGCCCTGGCCGAGGCACGCTGCGCCGGCGCGGACGACGTGGTCTACCTGGGCGTCGGCACCGGGATCGGCGGCGGCGTCGTGCTGGCCGGCCGGCCGGTGCCGGGCCGGTCCTCCGCCGAGATCGGCCACATGGTCGTCGCCCTCGACGGTGAGCGCTGCGACTGCGACCGGCACGGCTGCCTCCAGTCCGTCGCGTCCGGCCCCGCCACCCTGCGCCGCGCCGCCGCCCGCCGGGGCGGCGAGGTGGGCTTCGACGACCTACGGGCCGGACTCGACGGGCGCGAGCCCTGGGCGGTGGCTGCGGTCGAGGAGAGCTGCCGGGCGCTGGCGGCGGCGGTGGTGAGCCTCGGCGAGATCCTCGATCCGGCGCTGGCGATCGTGGGCGGCGGGTTCGCCGCCGGCCTGCCCGGCTTCGTGCCGCTCGTCGCGCAACGGGCACGTCGCGCCGGCCGGCCCGGGCGCCCGGCGCCACCGGTGCGTCCCGCCGCCCTCGGCGGGCTGTCGTCCCTGCACGGCGCGGTGGAGCTGGCTCGTGACCTGACCGGCACGTCGGCTCCCGCGCGCCCCGTCCCCATCGCCTAGAGGAGAGCAGCATGGTCAGGATCGGTGTCATCGTCGGCAGCACGCGACCCGGCCGCAAGGCCGACGCCGTGGCCCGCTGGGTGCGCGACGTCGCCGCCAAGCGGGGCGACGCCACTGTCGAACTGGTCGACATCGCCGACTACGCCCTGCCACACTTCGACGAGGTGCTGCCGCCGTCGATGGCGCCGTCGCGACGCCCGGCCGTACGCCGCTGGGCGGCGACCGTGGCCGGGTTCGACGGCTTCGTCTTCGTCACGCCGGAGTACAACCACTCCATCCCGGGCGCGCTGAAGGATTCCCTCGACTTCCTCTACCAGGAGTGGCAGCACGCCGCCGCCGGCCTCGTCAGCTACGGCGTGCACGGCGGCACCCGGGCGGCGGAGCACCTGCGGCTGGTGCTGGGGCAGCTCGGCGTCGCCGACGTCCGCTCCCAGGTCGCGCTCTCTCTGACGACCGACTTCGTCAACTTCCGCGACTTCCGGCCGGCCGCGCACCACGAGCAGGCCCTCGGCACCATGCTCGACGAGGTGGTCGCCTGGGCCGGCACACTGCGGACGCTGCGCCGGGCCTGACGCCGCTGCGGCTGCGCGTCGGCGACCGGGGTCGGGCACCGGCATCGACCCGCCCGGCACGGCACGGCACGGCACGGCGGGAAACGAGTTCGCGCCGGCCCCGGCGGAGGACGAAGGGACACCCTGGAGGGACGCCCGCCGTCGTAGGCCGGGCCGGCCCGCGCAGTGCGGCGACCGCCACCGCGAGACCACCGGCGGCGGTGGCCTCCACCCATGATCGGCTGTCCTCTGTCGTCGCTGCGGCATGACACGATGGCCGTGCCCTGCGCCGCCGGTGGCCGGGCACGACACTGATGGAGTCGGGATGTCAGAACTGGCCGGCACGCCGGTGCCAGGATTGGCGAAGCTGTGGACGCACGACCCGGTCACCGCCGGCCGGTATCGGCTGCTCGGCCGGCTGGGCGCGGGTGGGCAGGGGGTCGTCTACCTCGGTGAGGACGACGCTGGTGACCGCGTCGCGGTCAAGATGGTCAACGTCGACCTGACTGATCCACGGGCGCGGTCGCAGTTCGTGAAGGAGATCGCCGCCGCGCGCCGGGTCGCTCCGTTCTGCACCGCGCAGGTGCTCTTCGCCGAGGTCGACGGCGAGCGTCCCTACGTGGTCAGTGAGTTCATCGAAGGCCCGACCCTGCACCGGCACGTCCGCGAACGCGGCCCGGTGACCGGTAACGCCCTGCACCGGCTCGCGGTCGGCACTGTCACCGCGCTCGCCGCGATCCACAGTGCCGGCGTGGTGCACTGCGATCTGAAGCCGGACAACGTGGTGCTGGGCAGGGACGGCCCTAGGGTGATCGACTTCGGCATCGCTCGCGCGCTGGGCGTGACCGAGACGGCGTCCAGCCGGGTCATGGGGACCACCGCGTACATGGCACCCGAGCGGTTCCGCAACGACGCGGTCGGTCCGCCCTGCGACGTCTTCGCCTGGGCGGCCACGATCGCGTTCGCTGCCGGTGGCCGGCCACCCTTCGGCGATGATTCGCTCTTCGCCGTGATGCACCGGGTGCTGCACGATCCGCCCGACCTGCCGGCGTTGCCTCCGGTGCTGGACGAGCTGATCCGGGAGTGCCTGGCGAAGGATCCGGCGGATCGGCCGGGTGCCGAGCAGGTGCTGGTGCGGCTGCTGCGGCAGGACGCCACGGCCACCGTGCCGCTACGTCGGGAGAGCCTGCTCGAGGTCGGCAACGAGACCGCGGGCACGCCGACGCCGAACCATCCCCTTCCCCGGATCACGCCGACGGCACCGCAGCCGCGCCCGACGCAGCCACAGCCACAGCCACAGCCACAGCCACAGCCACAGCCGACGGTGCCGACCCAGGCCCGGCCGACGCAGCCGGCACACCCACGGATGACGACCCAGCCGGCGTACCTGCCGGCGACGGAGCCCGGCGTCGGCGCCGGGTCCGGCGGCGCGTTGCGGCGACTGCGTCGTGAGGCCCTCGACGCCTGGGGCATCTCGACAGCGCTCTTCCTCGGCTCGGCCGGCGCCGCCGCCGGCTACGTCGCGTCGAGCGCGATCGGCCCGGCCGCCGCAGTCGGGGCGGTCGCCTTCGTCGTGGTCTACCTGGTCCGGCTGCTGGTCGCTACGGCGGTCGGGGGACGGTCCGACCGCCCGTGACGCCGCGGCAGGGGTCCGGGTCGCCGGCTGGCGCCGGATCGATAGGTTGACGGCCACCAGCCGCCCGCCGAGGAGGACGCCCCGATGACCCCATCCGTTACCCGCACGCGGCAGTGGTTGCCCTACACCGCCGCCGTCACCGCCGGGCTGGTGGTCATCGCCGGGGCGTTCGTGTTCGTCCAGCAGCGCGATGCGGGCAGCGAGGTGCCCCGCACCGACTGCGCCACCACCCTCCAGGTCAACTCGTCGACGGAGAAGGCGGCGCTGCTGGTCGACCTGGCCGAGCGCTACAACCGCAGCAGCCGGTCGATCGACGGCGGCGGCTGCGCCCAGGTGCACGTCAGCGCGCTCAACTCGGGCCAGGCCACCGAGGCGCTGGCCACCGGCTGGACCCACACCGGCCTGCCGCGACCACAGGTCTGGCTGCCGACGTCGAGCCTGTGGACCGGCCAGCTCCGGCTGCTCGACCAAGCAGCCGGGCGAGCACCGCAGACCCCGGACCGCTACCCGTCGATCGCCAACAGCCCACTGGTGATCGCGATGCCGCAGCCCAAGGCCGAACTGATACGCCGGCGCGGGCCGCTGGGCTGGGGGGAGATCCTGGGCCTGTCCGGGCGGGACGGGTGGGCGGGCTTCGGCAAGCCGGAGTGGGGCCGCTTCACCTTCGGCAAGGACAACCCCAACCTGTCCACCTCCGGGCTGGCGGCGACCATCGCCACCTACTACGCGGCGGTGCAACGGTCCAGCGACCTGACCCGGTCCGACCTTGCCGACCCCGCGGTCACCCAGTTCGTCCGCCGGATCGAGGCCAATGTGTCGCACTACAGCGACGATTCGGTGGACCTGCTGCGCAGCCTCGCCGAGGCGGACCTGGCGGGCGGCGCGGGCAGTACGGACGACATGAGCGCCATCGTCCTCCAGGAGGAACTCGTGGACCTCTACAACACGGGTGCGCTGAGCCCTCGGCAGGACGGGCAGGAGCGGGGCCGCAGGCCGAACGTCCCGCTGGTCGCCGTCCACCCCAAGGAGGGCACGTTCAACCTGGACCACCCGTTCGTGGTGCTGCCCTCCGCCGACGAGCGGCAGCGGGCGGCGGCGACCGACTTCCTGGCCTTCCTGACCGAGGACGCCCAGCAGGAGAGCTTCGCCCGCCTCGGCTTCCGGGACCACGAGCGCCGAGCCTCGGCGGAGCTGCTCGCCAACGTCGGCGCCGAGCCCACCGGTGGGCTGAGCTACTTCGAGCCCCCGGACCCGCAGGTGGTCGGCGCGATGCTGGACGGCTGGCGGACGCTCCGCAAGAAGGCCAACATCCTGATAGCCCTGGACACGTCCGGGTCCATGCAGGCGATGGTCGGCACCCGCACCCGCTTCCAGGTCGCCTCAGCAGCGGCGGGCAAGGGCCTCGCGCTGCTCAACACCGAGGACCGGGTGGGTCTCTGGTCGTTCTCCTCGGAGACCCGGAAGCGGCCGAAGAGCCCCTACCGGGAGGAGATCCCTCTCGGCGAGTTCGACCAGAAGCGGATCAACAGCAAGATCGCCGGCCTGCACGTCGACGGCGGCACCGCGCTCTACGCGACGGTCCGGGCCGCACACCGAGAGCTGCTCGACCGGTACGACCCGCAGCGGATCAACGCGATCGTCGTGCTGACCGACGGCAAGAACGAGTACCGGCAGGACAACGACCTGGCCGGCCTGCTCGCCGAGGTCGCCCTCGACCCGCGGCGTCCGGTGAAGGTGTTCTGCATCGCCTTCGACCGGGAGTCGGACTTCGCCACCCTGGACCGGATCGCCAAGGCATCATCGGGCAAGGCCTTCGACGCGACCGATCCCGCCAAGATCGACGAAGCGTTCGTGAAGCTGGTCAGCAGCTTCTGACGCCGACGCGCGCCGCTCGCCACGAGCCCGCGGCGCGACCGACGGTCTCCGCAGCCCCGCCGGTGAACAGCGCCGGCCGGAGTAGGGAGCACCCCGACACCGGTCCGGTCCGCCGACGCCCTAACCTCGGCGTACAACGAGTGCCGGGCCTCCGGGATGACCAGCAGGTCGCCCTCCCCACCGGTCCACGGCTGATCCGGCGCGACCAGCCGGACCCGCCCCCGCAGTACCTGGAGCGTCGCCTCACCGGTCAGGCTCCCGGTGCGACGACCAACCGCTCCGCGGCGACCTGCACCGCGTCGGTGCGTACGACGCCGGCGAACTCGCGGGCGCGGGCGGCCACCTCCGGCCGCAGCGCGGCGCCCAGAGCCTCGGTCAGCGACTCGACGGTCGGCACGGAGCCGGGGTGTGCGGTGCCGATGCCGAGCGCGGGCACCCGGCGCGCGAAGTAGTGCTGGTCGTACACCTGCGGTACGACGACCTGCGGCGTCCCGGCCCGCGCGGCCGTGGTCGTGGTGCCCGCGCCGCCATGGTGGACCACCACGGCCACCTCCCGGAACAGGTCCTGCTGGTTCACTTCGCCGACCACCAGGCAGTCGGGGGACCGGTCGACCGGCGAGAGCGGTGCCCAGCCCCGGGAGGCGACCAGCCGGCAACCGACCGCGCGCACGGCCCGCACGGCCGTCTCCAGCAGACCCGGGGGTGCGGCGACGCTGCCGAATCCGACGTAGACGCACGGCCCGCCGGCGTCCAGGAAGGCCGTCAGCTCGGCGGGCAGGGCCCGCTTGTCGGGCAGGAGCCACGCGCCCGGTTGGTAGACGGCCGGATCGGCGACGTCCGGCCAGGGTGCCAAGGCCGGGTCGGCGGCCAGCCACGGCCGGTCGGTGTGGATGTGGTCGCTGACGTCGTCGACCGTGCCCAACCCCACCGCCGACCGCAGCGCGTTGAGGGGCGCGGCGAAGGTGTCGTTGACGTGCCGCAGGTTGGCGGCCCACAGGTCGCTGTTGTCGGCCGACGCGGGCGCCGGGACCTCCCCGAGCACCGGCAGCGGCAGCGGGGGGTGGTGGGGTGAGGGAAGGGCCGCCGGGCAGAGCGCCGCGAAGACGTACGGGATGCCGCGCTTCTCCGCCACGGTGCGGGCGGCGATCTGGAGGCCCGTCGACGCGACGAGGACGTCACAGTCCCGGGCTGCGGCCGACAGCACCTCGAACTGGATGCCGATGGAGGACTCGGCGAACTTGCGTACCTGCGCGGGCGAGGGTTTTGGCACGGCGGCCCGCGACCTGGGCGCCGCCGACCTGCGCCAGGGCGGGCCGACGGGCACGAAGGGAATCCTGAAGCTGGCCACCCAGCGGGCGAAGTCGGGCGGGGCGCAGAGGCGGGCCTGGTGGCCGAGGGCCGTCAACCGCGACGCGAGCGCCACCAGTGGTTGGACATCGCCACGCGACCCGAGAGTCGACAGCAGTACGCGCACAATACTCGCCTTTCCGTCTTTTACGCCGGATCCGGGCGCGGCTGGGCCAGGCCCGACAGCGTTGTCGGGCCTGGCCGCACCGTCGATCTGCTATCCCCGCGTCGTGGAGCGCCCCGGCACCAGGGCAGCGGGTCGCGCCCCGGCGGCGGTCTGAGCGGGTACCCGGCGCGCGGCGCCGGGCGCGGGTCGGAGGGGCCGCAGGATCAGTACGTGGCCGAGCCCCTCGACCGCGCGCAGCTCGGCCGTGCAGGCCGCGGCCTGCGCCTGGCGCAGGTAGTCCAGCGTCTGCGGGTCGGCGGCGCACATCCCCGGCGTCGAGTCGGCGGTGGCGACCAGGTGGACCTCGCCCGCCAGCAGCAGCGAGGCCGAGATGAACTGGCAGAGCTCCGGCCACAGCAGGTACCGCCAGAAGTCCACGCTGATCACCGCGTCCAGGCTGCCCGGCGGCATGGGCGGGGCGACGCCGAGCAGGTGGAAGTTGGTCCGCCCGATGGGTGCGGCGTAGTCGAAGGTCAACGCCGAGGCGGGCAACCCGGAATCGGCTCGACCGGTGCCGATCCAGAGCGTGCGGTGCCCCCGCACCTGGCCGGCGAGGCGCGCGGCGGCGGGGCCGATGGCGCAGGCAGACCGCTCGACGCACTCGTCGATGAGCGCGCGATAGTGCAGGATCCGCCGGATCGCCTCGTACCCCATGACGGCGGTGAGGAACTCCCACTCCAGGCACGGATAGAGCCGGGCCGCCTGCTGGAAGTTGGCCTTCATCTCCATCCAGTTGCGGGTGATGTTCTTGTGGTGCGGCAGGTGGACGACCCGGGCGTCGTCGTCGTAGCCGAAGTTGACGCCGTCGGGGAGGCTGCGGTCGACGCGGTAGAACAACTCGACGTCCTCCACGCCGTAGCTCAGACCGAACGCCTCGCGGTAGCCACCGACCTGCGCGAAGTGCGCGCCGGACAGCGAGATGTTGTGCGTGTAGGCGATGACCCAGCCGGCCCGGAGCCACTCGCCCCCGTCGTCGGAAAGCCCCGTGGCGAACCGCAGGTCGCCGCCGTGCGGGAAGGCGCGTGCGACCGCGTGCGGCTCCCCGGCCAGCACTGCCGGCAGGTCAGCGAGGCCGATCTCGTCCCGCCGGCCGATCAGCACCGCCGCGTTGCCGGGCACGCTGTGCCAGGCCAGGTGCCGCTCCAGCAGGTCGGGCACCGCCCACGAGTCGGCGTCGAGGAAGACCAGCAGCGGCGCGCAGGCACGGCGCGCCCCCTCGTTGCGGGCGACGGAGCGGCCCTTGCGCTCGGCGAGTTCCAGCACGCGCAGGCGGAGACCGGCGCCCTCGGCGAGCGCCTCGGCGTACCCGTCGGACGAGCCGCCGTCCCGGACCACGATCACCTCGAAGCGTTCCGGCGGCAGCGTCTGCCGGGTCAGCGCCCTGAGGGTCAGCGCGAGGCACTGCGGATCCTGGTAGGTCGGCATCACCACGCTCAGCGCCGGAGGGTTGGTGGGCAGCGACATGGCGATCCTCTCCGTCAGACGATCTTGCCGTCAGAGGGCGGCGACACCGTCAGACGATAACGCTCCGCGACGACATCACTACGCATCAATAGGGGTCTATAGGGGTGCACTGTCCCGACACCACAGTCGCCGCCCGACCGGAACCCACCCACGCGCAGGAGCAGCAGCCGCGACAGGAAGCAGCGGGTTGGATCAGCCCGATTCGGCTGGCGAACTCACGTACGCCTGGAAGGTTGCGGCTGTCGCGGCCGACTGGACGTGTTCGATGAAGTTGGTTCGGGATTCGCGTACCAGTTCGCTGGCATGCTGACGGCCCGGCGCTGGGCCGGGTTCCTCCGTGCTGCTGGTCGGGGCGTGGGGTTGCTGGGTCAGCCGGCGGGTCGCGGCAGTGCGGCGAGGCGGTTGAATGCGCTGGCCCCGCCGACCTGGCCCCGGATCATTCGCGCCACCGCCGGCCGCGACCTCGCCCAGGCACGGGTGTGACGCTCGAGGCAGGCCCGGTTGCGGGGTCGGTGACAGCGACTCCGACAGCAGCGACCGCGAGCAGCGGCACGATCCAGAGCGGGACGGCGCCGACGTCGCGCGGTTCGGGTCAGGTGGTGCCGCGGACGACGAGCGTCGTCGGCAACACGGTCGGCTTGGGCGGGTCGCCGCCGCCGTGCAGCATGGCGACCAGCGCCTCGGCGGCGGCCGTGCCGAAGCCGGGCTTGTTCTGGGCGACGGTGCTGAGCCCGGGCGGGATCAGCGCGGCCACCTCGATGTCGTCGAAGCCGACAATCGCAATGTCGTCGGGGATCCGTAGGCCGGCCGCCTGGGCCGCCCGCATCGCGCCGACAGCCATCTCGTCACCGGCGACGAACACCGCGGTAGGGCGGTCGTCGAGGGCGAGCAGCCGGTCCATCGCGGCGTGGCCGCCGTCGAGATAGAAGTCTCCCTCGACGACGTGGCCGTCGGCGAGCGGCAGGCCGGCCCCGGCCAGCGCGGCCCGGAAGCCGACGAGCCGTTCGGCTCCCGGCCAGGTTCGCAGCGGGCCGGTGATGGTGGCGATGCGCCGGTGGCCGCGTTCGACGAGGTGGCGCACGGCGAGCGCCGCGCCGCCGGCATTGTCCGAAGTGATGTAGGTCGACGTCGGGCCGTCGACCCGCAGGTCGAGAGCGACGCACGGCACCTGGGCTTCGACGAGGGCGAGCACGGCCGGGTCCCGGGTGCCGTTGTCGATGATGACCGCGCCGTCGAGGTTGTGCTGGCGGACGGCGCGCACGTATCGCTGCCCGTCGTCGGGCCCCGCCGCGTCGTGGCCGGCGAGCATGAGCAGGTTCAGCCCGTGCGCGCTGAGCGCCGTCTTGAGCGCGACGAGGATCTCCTGCAGGAATGGGTGGCGCCATCCAGGGCGGCGATGGTCGGTGTCCCATACCAGGCCCACCATGTTGGATTTCTTCGTGGCGAGCGTCCGGGCCGACCCGTTCGGCAGGTAGCCGATCTCGGCGGCCAGGTCGAGGATGCGCTGGCGGGTGTGCTGGCTGACGACCTCGGGGGTGTTGAAGACGCGGGACACGGTGGCGACGGACACGCCGGAGCGGCGCGCCAGCTCCCTGATAGTGGCCAATGTGGTGCCTTCTCTGTAACCGGTTTCACGACCGTAGCGCCAGCGATGTCCGTCGGTCAACCCGCATCGAACGTTATCGTTTCGTAACTTGACACCCCCTAGCCGAACCCGTTCACACTTCCCAGGAAGGGCGCTCGCCGGGCGGTCACCCGCAACTCGGCCGGCATCCGATCTTCATCCAACTCCACCCACCCCCACCACCATCGCTTCGCCGACAATGTAACCGGTTTCAGGTAACCGGTTACATCGCACGAAAGGGTTCCCTGGCATGCACCCAAAACGACTGTTGCGACTGGCGGCGGCCACCCTGGCCGCCGGAGTACTGCTGACCGCGTGTGGCACCGGCACCGAGGGAGGCTCCGGCGGCGGCAACGAAAAGATCACCCTGAACGTCAACCTGTTCGGCAACTTCGGGTACCAGGACCTGTACGCCGAGTACCAGAAGTCGCACCCGAACATCACGATCCAGGAGCGCACGGCCGCCTACAACGACCATCACCGCGACCTGATCACCCACCTGGCCACCGGCTCCGGCGCGGGCGACATCGAGGGCGTCGACACGGGCTTCATCGCGCAGATGCGCGAGCGGGGCAACCTCTTCGTCGACCTGGGCAAGGACCGCCAGTCCGAGTACCTCGACTGGAAGTGGGCGGCGTCGCTGGCCAAGGACGGCAAGCAGATCGGGTACGGCACCGACGTCGGCGGCCTGGCCATCTGCTATCGGCGTGACCTGTTCGAGAAGGCCGGCATGCCCTTCGACCGCGACCAGGTGTCGGCCGCCTGGGGCAGCGGCTGGGACCAGTACATCGAGTTCGGCAAACGGTACGCGGCGAAGGCCCCGGCCGGCAGCGCCTTCTTCGATGGCGGAGGCCAACTGTTCAACGCCATCATCGGCCAGGCCCCGGTCGGGTACTACAACGAGGACAACGCCATCGTCGTGGGCACCAGCCCCGATGTCCGAAAGGCCTGGGACCTGACGGTGAAGGCGATCCAGAGCAACCTGTCGGCCAAGCTGATCGGCAGCTCGCAGGAGTGGAACAACGGCTTCGCGAAGGACCAGTTCGCCACCATCGCGTGTCCGGCCTGGATGATGACCAAGATCAAGGACCAGGCGAAGCACGCCGCCGGCAAGTGGGACGTGGCGAGCGTCCCGGGCGGCGGCGGCAACTGGGGCGGCTCGTACCTCACCGTTCCCAAGCAGGGCAAGCACATCGAGGAGGCCAAGGAGCTCGCGGCGTGGCTGACCGCCCCGGAACAGCAGGCCAAGGTGTTCACCGCGCGGGGCAACCTGCCGTCCATCCCGGCTCTGTACGACAAGCCCGACATTGCCCAGTACAAGGACGCCTTCTTCAACAACGCACCGGTGGGCCAGCTCTTCACCACCGCGGCGAAGCAGCTCAAGCCCCAGTACCAGGGCCCGCGAGCCGGAGACGTGCAGACCACCATCCGCGACGCCCTCGTCCGCATCGAACAGGGCAAGCAAAGCTCCGACGAGTCCTGGAAGCAGATGGTCAGCGACGTCGAGCGCCTCGCCAAGTAACTCGACCCGCGCCGCCGGCGGTCGCCCGTGACCGCCGGCGGCGCCCGGCGACGAAGGATCGACGATGGCCACCTACCTCCACCAGGCCCGGCGGGCCGGCCTGAGCCGGCTCGACACCAAGGGCTCGCCCTACCTCTACATCCTGCCGTTCTTCCTGCTGTTCGGCGCGTTCGGGCTGTTCCCGCTGCTGTACACGGCGTACGTCTCGTTCAACGACTGGGACCTGCTCGACTCCGGGTCGCACCGCTGGGTCGGCCTCGCGAACTACCGCGAGATGCTGCAGGACGCGTACTTCTGGAACGCCCTGGGCAACACACTCAGCATCTGGGTGCTGTCCACCGTGCCGCAACTGCTCGCCGCGCTCTGGATCGCCCACCTGCTCAACCACCGGCTGCGGGCCCGCACCGCGCTACGGATGGGCGTGCTGCTGCCCAACGTCACCTCGATCGTGGCGGTGACGATCGTCTTCACCCAACTTTTCGGCCGCGACTTCGGCATGGTCAACTGGGCGCTCGGCCTCGTCGGCATCGGCCCGATCGACTGGCAGGCCAACACCTGGAGCTCCCACCTGGCCATCTCGTTCATCGTCGCCTGGCGGTGGACCGGCTACAACGCCCTCATCTACCTCGCCTCGATGCAGGCGATTCCGCACCACCTGTACGAGGCCGCCGACCTCGACGGCGCGTCGCAGGCTCAGCAGTTCAGGCGGATCACCGTCCCGATGCTGCGGCCGACGATCATCTTCACCACGGTGATCTCGACGATCGGCGGCCTGCAGATCATGGCCGAACCCCTGCTGTTCGCCAGTTCCCAGACGCCCACCGGCGGCTCCGACCGGCAGTTCCAGACCGTCGCCCTGTTCATGTACGAGCAGGGGTTCCGGGAGTTCCGCTTCGGCTACGCCTCGGCGGTCGCCTGGACGCTCTGTCTGGTCATCGCCATCTTCGCGATCATCAACTTCCTGCTCACCCGGCGCATCGCCAAGGACGAGGACTGAGGAGAACGCCGTGACCACCCTCGCGGACCCCGTACAGACCGGCACCACGCCCTCGCCGCCGCCACGCCGGTCCCACCGGCGCCGGAGCTTCGGGTACCCACGCAAGGCCTCGGTCTGGAGCTACGGCGCCCTGCTGGCGGTCGTGGCCGGGTCGGTCTTCCCGCTCTACTGGTCCATCGTCGTGTCCTCGCAGACCAGCGACGCCGTCACGAAGGTGCCGCCGGCCCTGGTGCCCGGCGGGCACCTCTTCGACAACATCGCGCGCGTGTTCGACACGACCGACTTCGGCCGGGCCCTGGTGAACTCCTTCATCGTCAGCGGCTCGATCACCGTCTCCGTAGTGTTCTTCTCGACCCTGGCCGGGTTCGCCTTCGCCAAACTGCGGTTCCGAGGCCGAAAGGCGCTTCTCGTCGTGGCCATCGCGACCTCGATGGTGCCGCACCAGCTCGGCATCATCCCGCTGTACATCCTGATGGCCGACCTCGGCTGGACCGGGCGCCTCACCGCCGTGATCGTGCCCGGGCTGGTAACCGCGTTCGGCGTCTTCTTCATGACCCAGTACCTCGGCCGCGCCGTGCCCGACGAACTGCTGGAGGCCGGCCGCGTCGATGGGTCCAGCACGTTCGGCCTGTACTGGCACATCGTCCTGCCGGCGGCCCGCCCCGCCGCGGCGGTGCTCGGGCTGTTCACCTTCATGCAGGCGTGGAACGACTTCTTCTGGCCGCTGGTCGTGCTGCAGGACAACGCGACCGTGCAGGTGGCGCTCTCCGCACTGGCCAGCGGCTACACCACCGACTACACCCTGACGCTGACCGGCACGTTGCTCGCCACGCTGCCGATCCTCGTCGTCTTCATGCTCCTCGGCCGGCATCTCGTCGACGGCATCATGCAGGGGGCGGTGAAGGGATGACCACCACATCCCAAGGCGCCGCCGCGGCCGCAACCCGGCCGGACCTGCCCGAGCTGCCGGACCTGCCGGCCGGCTTCATCTGGGGCGCGGCCACCGCGGCGTACCAGATCGAGGGGGCGGTCGACGAGGACGGCCGCGGGCCGTCGATCTGGGACACCTTCTGCCGCCGCCCCGGTGCCGTCGACGACGGCACCTCCGGCTCGGTCGCCTGTGACAGCTACCACCGCTGGCGGGAGGACGTGGACCTGCTGGCCGGCCTCGGCGTGGACGCCTACCGTTTCTCGGTCGCCTGGCCACGGGTCATGCCGGCCGGGCGGGGCGCGGTGAACCGACGGGGCCTCGACTACTACGACCGGCTCGTCGACGCCCTCTGCGGGCACGGCATCCGGCCGTTCGTCACGCTGTACCACTGGGATCTGCCCCAGGCGCTCGAGGACGAGGGTGGCTGGCGGGTACGGGACACCGCCGAGTGGTTCGCCGAGTACGCCGCCGCGGTGGCGGGCATCCTCGGCGACCGGGTCCAGGACTGGATCACGCTGAACGAGCCGTACTGCTCGTCGATGGTCGGCTACGCGGAGGGCCGGCACGCTCCCGGCACCGCCGAAGGACATGGCGCTCTGGCCGCCGCCCACCACCTGCTGCTCGGGCACGGCAGGGCGGTCGCCGCAGTCCGGTCCGCCGCCGGCCCGCGGTCGCGCGTCGGCATCACGCTCAACCTCTCCCCCGCCGTGCCGGCCAGCGATACCGAGGCCGACCGGGCGGCGGCGGATCGGCAGGACCTCATGCTCAACCGGCAGTTCACGGATCCGGTGCTGGGCGGCGCGTACCCGCCCGGGTTCGAGCGGCTATACGCCGGGGTGAGCGATCTGTCGTTCCGCCGGGACGGTGACCTGGCGGTGATCTCCACGCCGCTGGACTTCCTCGGTGTCAACTACTACTACCGGGTCCACGTCGCCGACGCCCCGTACGAGCAGCCCGACCCGGCGCTGCGCAGCGCGTTCGACATCGGGGTCCGGCAGCTACGGCCGGACGGGTTGCCCACCACCGACCTGGGCTGGCCGGTGGAGCCGCAAGGGCTGTTCGACACCCTGACCGGGCTCGCGGACCGTTACCCGGGCCTGCCTGCCGTGTACGTGACGGAGAACGGCTGCGCCGACCTGCGGGACGGACCCGAGCCGGACCCGGAACGGATCTCGTTCGTGGCCGGGCACCTGGCGGCGGCGGCGCGTGCGGCCGCCGTCGACGACCGGCTCGATCTGCGGGGGTACTTCTACTGGTCGCTCATCGACAACTTCGAGTGGGCCCGCGGGTACGGGCCCCGCTTCGGTCTGGCCCACGTCGACTACGCCACCGGATCCCGTACGCCCAAGGCCAGCTACCACTGGCTGCGTGACCGCTTGCGGGCGTGGCGGGAACGCACCTCCGCCTGAAGCGCCGCCCGCGGCTCGTGGCGGCAACGGTATGGGCGGTCACCCGGCACCGAACCGCCCCGGTTTCGGTGGAGTCGGGCTCTTCGATCATGAAGGCTGGGCGTGGGCGCCGGGCTCGCCTGGCGGGGCGTCGAGGGCCAGCCTCAGCGCCGCCTCGACCGGATAGACCGGGCAGTACAGCGGAGTGTCTGAGGCCGGCGGGGCCGCGTCCTTCACCTCGAACGCCTTTCGGGCCCGGCCGAGGTCCGCGAGCAGGTCGGCCACTGACGGTTCCTTCTTCGGCTCCGGGGGCGCCGCCTCGACGGGTGCCTCCGTCTTCGGCGCCGTGATCGAGACGCCGAGCGCCGCCGCGGCGGCGTTGAGCCCGTCCTTCGGCATCGCGGCGGCCAGCGCCGAGAGGCGGCCGACGGCCTGGTCGGCGTACGCGGCGTCGACCGGCACCGCCGGCAGCTCGAACCGGGTTCCGGTCTGCGCGCCGAACGGGGCGTCGCGGAACACCCGGTCGCGGTTCTCGGCGTCGACGAGCACGTGGCGGCCGTCGTGGAGGTCGGCGTACAGGTTGGCGGCGAGCACGTTCCCGTCGAGCAGCAGGTTCTGGTCGGGCACGGTCGCGCGGACGGCGATGCTGTCGGCGAAGGCGAGCACGTTGGCCTCGACCCGCATGACACCCCGGCCGGAGAGGTCCAGCAGGCAGCCGGTCGTGGACTGCCCGGTCGAGGCCCGGCCGGTGGGGTCGGCGGCGAACAGGACCGTGTTGCCGCGGATGGTCCAGGGGCCCGCGCCGGGTGCCTGGACACGGACGGCGGTGCCGCTCGTGTTGACGACCACGTTGTTCTCGAACGTCCCGTACGCCGCACTGAGCTGCACGGCGCAGTACGCCGCGTTGGCGAAGACGCAGTTGCGCACGGTGATGCCGCCGCTGCCGCCGCGCAGGTCGAGCAGCGCCGCCGACTGGGAGTGGCCCGCGTCGAGGGCGCCGCTGTCGGCGTACGCGTTGTAGGTCGCCCCGTCGAACATGAACCCGTCAAGGATGAGGCCCTCCCCCGAGTCCTCGCCGGTGAGCACCGGATCGCCGAAGATGCCCTTCGCCTTGGTCTCCGGAGTGAGCACGAAGCGCACGGGGTGTCGCCAGGGGTCGCGCGCGGCGAACTCGGCGTCCCACCCGCCCAGCAGCGTCAGGTTGCGTACGGGGATGCGCCATGTGCCCGACCGCAGGCGGCCCGTGTACTCACCTGCGGCGACGAGGATGCGGTCGCCCTCGGCGGCCTTTTCGAGAGCCTGGAACGGGTCGCGGAACGGCGCCTCGCGGCTGCCGTCCCCGCCGGAGGATCCGGCCCGCACGAACCAGTCGCGGCCGGCCGGCCGGGGCGGCTCGGGGGCCGTGACGTCGAGCACGGGCGCGAGGGAGTCGAGGACGATGGTGGCGCTCTGACGCCCCCCGGGCGGCGTGAGGCGATACATGCCGCGGAGCAGGTACGTGGACTCGACGTCGAGGCCGCGCGAATACCGTACGGCCTCCTCGGTCTGGTGATGGACGAGGCCGTAGCGCGGGGCGAGCGCCCACCACGGGCTGTTGTCGGTGCCGGGCTCGTAGACGGCGACGCCGATGTGCGTCTCCGCGAGCTCGGGGAGGATCTGCGTGTTCTGGTCGAAGCCGACCCCGGCCCGCACCTGCACCGGGGCTCCGGCGAGCGCCGGGTCGGCCTCGTAGAGCCGCGCCCAGTCGACGGCCTGGTACGACGGGCCGGCCGGGAGCTCGGTGAACGACTCCGGCGCCGCCAGGTCGGCGGGGTGCGCGCCCGGTGCCGCGCCGACCGCGAGGGCGAGCACCTCGGCCGGGGCGAGCCGGCGCATGACGGGCCGCTGAACATCACGGTCTGATGTGGACGACAGCTCGCCGAGGCCGGCCGATTTCCGCAGCGCGTTGAGGGCGGCGATCGGCGGGCGCTCGTACGTGACGGCGACGTCCACCGTGTACGTGTCGAGCCACACCGCCGGGAGCCCGGTCAGCTGTGGGTCGCCGACGGTGTTGCCGGCCGCCGAGCGCAGGCCGACGTCTTCGAGCTCCGCAGCGTACTCCTCGGTGAGCTCGGCCTCCGCGCCCGGCACCCGGCTGCGCACGATGTCGCGCGGTGTGGCGAAGAACAGGTTGCGGTCGATGGCGATCTGCCCGACGTCGCGCAGGCAGGCGACGGCCGCGTTGCCGCAGCCGACGAACACGTTCTCGGCGATCGCGGCAGCGCCGTTGACCCGTACGCCGACGGCCCGGTCGGCGCCGGAGCCGCGCGGTGGGTCGGAGTCGTCGTGGGCGAAGGCGAAGGTGTTGCGGCTGACCGCGGCCGGGGTCTCGGGGGCGCCGTCGCGGACGGTGAGCAGGCTGAGGCCGACGCAGTTGACGACGATGTTGTTCTCGAAGACCACGGAGTCGCCGCCGAGCTCGACGGCGCCGGAGCTGCCGTTGGCGAAGCAGCAGTCGCGGACGGTGATGCGCTCGCCGCGCAGGCTCACCAGCGGGCCGTCCCCGTAGGAGGCGCGCTGCAGGCCGCCCTGCTCGTCGTAGTCGTCGCGCCCGGCCCCGTCGAAGAACAGCCCGTCCAGGACGAGGCCGTCGTGGCCGCCGATGCCCTGGAGCATGTTCGGCTCGTTCGGGACGCGCAGTCCGGTCTTTGCCGCGAAGACCGTCGGTGTCTGCCAGGGGGTGCGGCGGGCGAAGTCGGGGCTGTATCCGCCGAGCAGGGTCAGCTCGGGGGTGTCGACGACCCACGAGGAGCGCTCGCCGCGCCCGGTATAGGTGCCCGCCGCGATGTGGATGCGGTCGCCGGGCGCAGCCTGCCGCAGCGCGAGCCACGGGTCGTGGAACGGCCGGGCCCGGGTGCCGTCGCCGACCGGGCCGCCCGCCGCGACGAAGAGGTCGGTCATGACTTCTTCACCTCGTCGTCGGCTTCCTCCGTCTTGTCCGCGAGCAGCTTGAAGCCCACCTTGACCGCGTCTCTGACCTGTGCGAACGCGGCGAGGCCCGTCTGCTTGTAGGGTCCCTCGGCCAGGTCCTTGACGTATTCCTCCTCGGTCGCCAGCAGCGACTCCAGGGATTCCGAAGCCTTCTCCAGCTCCTCGTTGAACTTCGCCAGCGTGCCCGGATCATCGGTCAGCTGGGCGAAGGCGTTGGTGCTCTCCTCCACGAGCGTGGGGAAGAGCTCGTCGTAGAGCTTGCTGGACTGCTCCTTGGCCGCCTCGGCCCGCGTGTCGAGCCCTCGGTCGAGGACGTTCTCCTTCATCCAGTCCCAGTCGGTGGCCCGGTAGTCGCCGGACGCGCCGATGCCGCGCCAGTTCCCCGCCGCCTCGGCGCCGCGGGCGAAGAGCTTGTCGATCCAGTCCTCGTCGAGCTGTTCGCGGGCCGCGGTCAGCAGCTTGATGTTGTCGACCACCGTCTGCTTCGCGGCACGCTTCTGCTTGGCCGCCATGAGGTTCTCCGCGGTGAGCTTCTCGAAGTTCTTGATCGCCTCGTTGGCGGCTTCCTTGGACGACGGGTCCTTCATGAAGAGGACGATCAAGCGGGCGCCCGAGGTCGGGAGGTATTTGACGAGCAGGCTCTTGACCGTGTCCTGGATGGAGCCGAGGTTCTTGAGGAGCAGCTGCTCGACGATCGCGTCGTTGCTGCGCGCGTTCTTGAGGTCCTCCTCGCACTTCTTGATGAGCGCGAGGTCGGCCTCCAGGACCTTGCTCATCAGCGTGGCGACCTCGGGGACGTCGAGCCGGGCGACCTGCGCCCAGATCTTGCGCTCCCCGGCGAGGAAGTCACGCGGGCCGACCGCGGTCCACCGTTCGTCGACGGACATCGCGTTGGCCTGGCTGTCCTCCAGCACCGACCGGATGTCCGATTCGAGGCGCTCCATCAGCGCCTCGGCCTGCTCGCAGTTGGTCTCCCACCGGTCGGTCAGGCCGTCATAGCCCGGTTGCTCCAGCTTGGAGAGCATCTCCTCGAACAGCTTCTCCCGATCGGTGTCGAAGCGTTCCAGCAGATCCAAGACCTTGTCGAGGATGTCCTCCTCGAACCCCGTGGCGCGCATCCGCTGCTCAACGAGCTCGCGGGCGTCATCGACATCTTCCACAAATTTCAGCGTAGGAGCCCTCGGTCACCCGAGGCAGTCGTGAACCCGATCCCTGCCAGATCAAGGATCCGACCTATGCCGCCGCTCGGTGAAGACTGACTCCGGAAGTCGTCGACTCTTCGGGAGTGCACCATGTCATCCCTGTTCAGCGGACCGATACTTGGTGTTCGTATGCGTCTTTTCCTCTGGCACCGGGAGGCAGCCGGCTCATAACGGCATGGGGTGCCCGCTCCGTGGCGGCCACCCCATGCCTTACCGTCCCGTGCGGTCACTCCCCCGGGAACGCACGGACGGGCCTCAGTTGAGGGCGTAGATCTCCGCGGCCGACGTCCACGGGTTGCCGGCGACCTCACTCACGGCACGCAGTCGCAAGTGCTGCCCGGTCTTCGCGGTGGACCGGACGTCCTTCTGGCTCGCGTCGTTGGCGAACGCGCCAGTGGCCACGGCCGTTCCCCAGTTGGTGCCGTCGGTGCTGACGTACACCTCGTACTGGCCAATGCGTCCGTTGACCGCGCCGGAGCCGCCATCCTGCCGGGGCAGGTAACGCAGGCCCGAAACGGAGTAGCTCGCGCCCATGTTCCGGCCACTGCTGTCGAGGGTAGCCAGGCCGTACACCATCGTGCCGCCGCGTGACGTCGGTAGCACAGGCAGGGGCAATGGTGGACGACGAGTGGCTCCACCACGCGGCCGATGCGGGCTCTGCTCCCGGTCCGACAGGCGCACGGGGAGGGATGACGGGAGCCACGGAACGATCAGCCACGACAATCGCCCTCGATCAAGACAGGCTCGATCGAGGGGGTCGCTGCGTTGAGATTTGCGTGGTCAAGCGTGCTTGACCACGCTAGTACGCGAAACACAGCATGGATGCTGCAAGTTGGTGTCCGAGGGGGGACTTGAACCCCCACGCCCTATACGGGCACTAGCACCTCAAGCTAGCGCGTCTGCCATTCCGCCACCCGGACCTGCACGTACCAGCCTACCCGGTCGGCCAAGGTGATCATCTCACCGCATCGGCCGGCCTGGCGGGCCGCACGGGGCATTACTGTACACGGCCCGGAACGATCATGCACATCAGCACCAACGCCGCACGTTTGCGCAGGTCAGAGGCCACAACAATCGGGTGGGTAGCGCGCAACTGACGATTCCGGGCAGCATTGCTCACGTGTCCCACCCCTCCCCGTTGATCGCCACCCAGCACCAGGCCCTCGCGATGCGGGCCGCCGGCGACCTGACCAGCGCCCGCCGCCTGCTCGCCGACGCGATCGTCGCGGCCCGCCCGGCGTACGGCGAGGACCACCAGGACGTCCTGGCCACCGGTCACCTGCTGGCCCGGCTGCACCGCGAGGCCGACGACCCGGCCGCCGCCCGGCGCGTACTCGAAGAGGCCTACGCCGCCGGCGAGCGCCGCCGGGGCGACGGCGACCCGCTGATGCTCGCGCTCAGCTTCGACCTCGCGGGGGTGGCCGAGGAGCTGGGCAACCGGCACGAGGCCCGCCGCAACTACAGCCGCGTGGCCACCGCCGGGTCCGCCGTGCTCGGTCCGGACCACCCCGCGGTACGCGCAGCCCGCCAGTACCTCGGCGGCTCCGCCGCCGCTCCCGCCGGCTACGGCCCACCTCCCGGCGGCTTCGCCGCCGCTGCCGGCACGCACCCCGGTCCGTCCCTGCCCGGGCACCCCGGTCCGCCCCTGCCAGGACCCCCCAACCCGGCTCTGCCGGGGCACTCCGGTCCGGTCGTGCCCGCACAGCCTGGACAGGTCCTGCCCGGTCCCGCTTCCCCCGGGCACTCCGGTCCCGCTCTGTCCGAGCCCACCGTGTCGCTGCCGGCGATCCCGCCGCCGTACCCGCCCGCGCCGACCCGACCCGCTGCCCAGGGAACGCCTGCCGCGGCTGCGCCGGTATCCGGCGCACAGTGGGCGCCCCGCCCCGGCCCGGCGTCCCCGGCGCCCGGCGCCGTGCAGTCGCCGTATCCCGTGCCGAACCCGCAGGGCACTCCCCCGCAGCCCGCCCCTCCGGTCCCGCCGCGCCAGCATCCCGCCGTGCGGCCGGACGGCTCGACGAGCCCGTGGGCGCCGCCCTCGCCACCCTCTGCGCCGTCCGAGGAGGCGACGACCCGCTTCGCGCCGATCTCCGAGGAAGCGACCTCCCGGTTCCCGGTAGTGCCCGCCGAACCCACCGCCCCGCTGACGCCGCCGTCGGCCGCCGGAGCTGCCCCGCAGATTCCCGGTGTCCGGCCGGTGCCCCCGGCCCAGGGTGTCACCCCCGTCGCGCCGGGAACGTACGGTCGGCAGCCCGCTGCCCCCGGAGTGACGCCGGTGCCGCCCCGTCCTCCGGTCGCCCCACCACCGCCGCCAGCGGTCCCTGGCGCCGTGGTGCCCCCAGCAGCGCCCGGAACGCCGACGGCAACAGCTGGAACGCCGACGGCCGCGCCGGCCGCCGGGACGCCGGTGCACGGGCGGCCGGTGGCGCCGCCCGTACCCGGCCCGGCGTCCCCGCTACCGCCCCCGCCGGTCATCCCGCCGCCATCCACGAGGCCGAGCGCCGAGGCGCCTCCAGCGTCCGTCACCCCGCCGCCGTCGCGGATGCCGTCGGCGGGAGTCGTGCCACCGCCGCCACCGCCGACCGTCCTGCCGCCGGCACCGCGCATCCCCGCACCGGCGAGCGGCGTCCTACCACCACCGCCGGTAGTGACGGTCGCCCCGCCGACCCCCACCTCGGCCCCGCCGGCTCCGCCTTCGGTCAGCACGCCCGGCTCGACGGCGTCCCCGGCCGGTGCCTCTCGGCCCGAAGCGGATTCCACGCCGCCCTCTGCTCCCACTCCGGCGCCGACGTCGACCCCCGTGCCGCCACGGCCAGCAGCCGTCCAACCGGTGGCCGGGGCCGCAGCCGCTCCTCCGTACACCGCCACGGACCGCACGGCCGGGACCGGAACGGCAGCAGCCTCGGAAGTCCACCCCGCAGCGATCGAGGCGAACGTGAGCGGCCCCGGCGCGGGTACGCCACCGACCGTCCCGGGTGGACCGGGATGGGACAAGCCGACGATCCAGGTACAGCAGATCGGCCCGCTGCTGGAGGAGGAGTCGGAGCGCCAAGCCGCGACAGCGGCCGCCGGCACCGCGTCCAAGCCCTCGGTATCCGGTCCCGTCAGCGCACCGCCGGTGGACGGCACCCAGAGCAGCGGACCTTCGGCCGACACACCCGTAGTCAGCGGACCCCCGGCCGGCACACCCCCGGTGAGCGGACCGCCAGCCATCGCGCCGCCGGTGAGCGCGCAGCAGACGAGCGCAGGCGCACCCGCTGCCAGCACGCCCCCGGGTGAAGCACGACCGCAAGCCGGCCCACCACCGATTGGTTCACCGTCCACGCCACCGGTGAACGGGCCAGCCCTCGGCACGCCCACGCCGCCTCCCGTCAGCGCGCCGCCCACGCACCCGGTCAGCGGCCCACTGGGGCAACCGGTGAGCGGTGCGGCCGCGTACCCGATCAGCGGAATTCCGGTCAGCGGCTACCCACCACCGGTCAGCGGACCACCCGGCCAGGGCGGCTACACGCCGGTGAGCGCCCCGCCCGGCGAGGGCACCTACGCCCCGCCCGGCCACAGCGCCTACCCGCCGATCAGCGCACCACCTGGCCATACCGGCTACCCTCCGGTCAGCGGACCACCCGGTCACGGCGACTACCCGTCACTGGCCGGCCAGCCACATGCGGCGCCCGTCAGTGCCGCGCCGGTCAGCGGCGGCTCCGTGCCGCCGTGGGGCATGGTCGCGCCGCCGTGGAGCAGTGTCGCCCCGTCCCAGCCGGTCGACCGGCCCGCCGACCCCGAGCAGGACACGGACGGGCCTGACCCGGACGAGCCGACGGCCGGCGACGCGGCCGGACAGGCGGAAGGGGACGCGCCGGAACGGAACCGGCCGATGCCGATCTACGAGGATCTGCTGGACTTTCCCGAGTCCACGCGACCGGAGCCGCCGGCGCAGCCGGAGCCGGGTGCCTGGCCGGTGAACCCGCCGGTGTTCCACCAGCCGGCGCCGGTCGAGCCGCCGGGCGCGTACCCGATGGAGCCGGAGCGGCCGGGCCGCAACCGCACGGTGCTGGCCCTGGTGGCCGGGGGCGCGGTGCTCGCGGTGGTGGCGGCGGTCGGTGTCGGCGTGGTGTTGCTGAACCGGGAGGCGGCGCCGCCGGCTCCGGTGCCCGCGTCCGGCGCCGCGTCGCCGAAGGTGGCCGGTCCGCCCCCGGGCGACTTGCAGCTACGGGACGACACCACCACTGTCACGGTGACCTGGACCGACCCGACGAACGGCGGGGTGCCGTTCGTGGTGGCGGGTGGCCGGGCCGGGCAGAAGCTCGGCGTGATGGCCACTGTGGACGCGGGGCAGACCCGCTACACGGTGAACGGGCTGAGCGCGAAGCTGGACTACTGCTTCACCGTGCTGGCTGTCTACGCGACCGATTCGTACTCGACCTCGGGTCAGGTCTGCACGGACCGGGAGGGCGGCGCGACGCCGAACTGACGGTCCGGGGACGCCACGCTCGGTGTCCACAGGGGGACGGTGCGGGTTTCACCGGCACCGGGCGGCACCTATGATGGCTCCCGGCTCTGGGGAGGGTCGACCTCGCGCGGGTGCGCCTCCCCCACCGACACGGGGAGGCAGCCGGCAGTGACCACCATCGAGGACGTCACGGGCACCGGGCCGGAGCAGGCTCGTCCACGATCGCGTATGCGGGGCGGGCTGGTGACCATCGGCACGGTGGCCGCGCTGCTGGCCGCGATGGGCCTGACGGTGCTCGGGCTGGGCGCCGCGGACAACGCGGTGGCGAGCTACGACGCCTCCTCCTGGTTGTGGAGCACCACCCGCGGCGAGCTGGCCCGGGTCAACGGCGTCACCGCGCGGGTGGACACCCGGATGGAGGTGCCGGGTGGGCGGCGGCACCAGATGCAGGTGGCCCAGACCGACCGGCTGCTGATCCTGCGCGACCTCAAGACCGGCCAGGTCAGCTCGCTGGACCTGGCGACGTTGCAGATCACCGCGACCACGCCGACCGCGCCGGGGCTCGGGGTGAGCGTGGCGCTGCACGAGGACGCGGCGTTCGTGGTGGACGCGGTGCAGGGCATCGTCCGGCAGCTCGACCCGCGGGCGCTGACGCCGGTGGGCGAGCCGGTCCGCTACCCGCCGGGCATCGCCGGCGGCACGTTCGACGGCGCCGGCAAGCTGTGGATCGCGGTGCCGAGCGAGGGCACCGTCTCGGCGGTCACCGCCGCCGAGCTGCCGGAGACGCCCGGTGACGCGCCGCCGGCCGGGCTCAGCCCGAAGCGCGTCGAGACGTACGACGTGGCCGAGCCGGCGCACGAGCTTGTGGTGTCCACGCTGGACGAGGGCGTGGCGGTGCTGGACCGCACCTCGGCGTCGCTGGTGACGGTGGTGGGCGGGCAGACGCAGCGGGCGGCACTGACCATGACCGCGCCGGGCTACCTGCCGACCCGTACCAGCGGGCAGCAGGTGCCGGTGACGGTTCCCGGTGAGCGGTCGGTGCACGTGGTGCGGGACAGCCGCGAGGTGAAGCGGTTCACGGTGCCGGGCGACGGTGTGCGGCTCAGCCCGGCGGTGGCGTGGGCGGGCCGGTTCTACTGCGCCGACGAGACGACCGGCACGGTCTACGCGTTCGACGCCGAGGGGCAGCTCGTGCAGACCGTGAAGGGCGCCGGCCGCCCCGGTCCGGTCGAGCTGGAGGTGCGCGAGAACCACCTGTTCATCAACCCGCCGGACTCGTCCACCGCGCAGG
Source organism: Micromonospora sp. LHW51205 (assembly GCF_003315815.1). Taxonomy (NCBI): domain Bacteria; kingdom Bacillati; phylum Actinomycetota; class Actinomycetes; order Micromonosporales; family Micromonosporaceae; genus Micromonospora; species Micromonospora sp. LHW51205. The sequence continues at coordinate 77,720 of NZ_QMEZ01000002.1, forward strand.
TGGTCGACGACCGCAACCAGGTGCGTGAGGTCGACAAGTACGCGAACGACGTGCTCGGCGGGGATCCGCCGCCGGTGGCTCCGCCGCCGCCCCCGCCGAAGAAGCCGAAGGTGTCCAAGCCGGGCGCGCCGAAGTCGGTCACCGCCGCCGCCGGTGACGCCTCGGCGCGGGTGAGCTGGCAGGCCGCGGCGTCGAACGGCGCCGAGATCACCAGGTACGTGGTGGAGGGCGCCGGTCAGACCCGCCAGGTCGGCGCGAACCAGCGGTCGCTGGAGGTGACCGGCCTGACGAACGGCGAGACGTACACGTTCTCGGTGCACGCGGTGAACGCCAAGGGTGAGGGGCCGGCGCGGCGCAGCAACCCGGTGGTGCCGACGGCTGAGGTGCCGGACCCGCCGGCGTCGGTGACCGCCGAGGCGCGGCCGGACGGCACGGTGCGGGTGAGCTGGCCCGAGGCCGACGGCCAGGGCAACAAGATCGCGAAGTACGCGGTGACGGCGACCTCGGCGGGCGCGAGCGCCCCGGCGGGCGAGTCGGCGAAGACGGAGCTGGTGGTGGCGGCCGGGCAACTGGAGTACGGCACCCAGTACGCGTTCACCGTGACGGCGGTGAGCGAGAAGGGCGCCGGGTCGAAGGCGTCGCCGGTGAGCAACACGGTGGTGCCGTTCACGGCGCCGAAGGCGCCCGGCGAGCTGCGCGCGTCCACTGTCGCCGACCAGCCGGGCACGGTCGCGGTGCAGTGGTCCCCGGCGGTGGACAACGGCCGGCCGGTGACGAAGTACGTGGTGGAGGCGGCCGGGAAGTCCGTCGAGGTGACCGATGTGCGGGCCACTGTGGGCGGGCTGGGCAACGGCCAGAACGTGACGGTGAAGGTCAAGGCCGTGAACGAGGCGGCCGCCGGCCCGGAGGCGAGCACCACCGCGCGGACGGTGGCCGAGCCGCGGATCACGGTGACCGGCTCGTCGGCGGACGCCACGTCGGTGACTGTGACGTTCACTGTGGACGCGGGAGGTGGGCGGGCCTCCTGCACGGCGGCGACCGGTGGGAAGACGGCGAGCGGCAGTTGTTCCAGCCTGCGGGTGACCGGGCTGACGCCGGGTACCGCGTACACGGTGACGCTGACCGCGTCCAACGCCGCCGGCAAGGGCACCGCCTCCCGGCCGCAGACCACGGACGCGCTGTACGGGATCGCCACCTGCCGCAACGGCTCCTCCGGCGCGGAGGCGACCTACTGCTCCCGGGACGTGCCCGGCGAGCGCAACGGCAACGAGATCTTCTCGGTCACTCAGCAGGACAACAGCAGGCAGGCAGGCTGGGAGCCCAACGGCGCCCGGCTGAAGGCCTACTGCAAGAAGAAGGGCGAAGAGGTCTACGCCTACATCTACAACAACGACAAGCGCAGCACCTGGTGGGTGCGCGTCGACCACAGCAAGGGCCGCGACTACATCCCGTGGGCCTGGCTGAACCTGGAGGGCGGCGACGACATCAACCTGCTGCCCACCTGCTGACCGCACCACCCCGAGAGGCGCATCCGTGAACACGCACGAACCGCTCAGCCAGCCGGAGGTGCAGGGCTTCGCCGCCCTGGCCGCCCGGCTGGCCGACAACGTCAACGCGGTCGTGCTGGGCAAGCCGCAGGTGGTAAGGCTGGCGCTGACCGCGCTGTTCGCGCAGGGGCACGTGCTGCTGGAGGACGTGCCGGGCGTCGGCAAGACCACGCTGGCGCGGGCGATCGCGGCCACCGTGAAGGGGCAGTGGCGGCGGATCCAGTTCACGCCGGACCTGCTTCCTTCCGACGTATCAGGGGTGACGATCTTCAACCAGGCCAGCCGGGGTTTCGAGTTCCACCCGGGGCCGGTGTTCGCCAACATCGTGATCGCCGACGAGATCAACCGGGCGTCGCCGAAGACGCAGTCGGCGCTGCTGGAGGTGATGGAGGAGCGCACCGTCACGGTGGACGGCGTACGGCATCCGGTGCCGCAGCCGTTCCTGGTGGTGGCGACGCAGAACCCGGTGGAGATGGACGGCACGTACCGGCTGCCCGAGGCGCAGCTCGACCGGTTCCTGGTGAAGCTGTCGGTCGGCTACCCGGACGAGGCGGTCGAGGTGGAGGTGCTGCGCGGCGCCACGGTCCGCTCCCCCGACTCGCTGACCGCCGTCACCGACACCGCCACCGTGGGCGAGATGGTGAAGATGGCCCGGCGGGTGCACATCGCCGAGCCGTTGTACGCGTACGCGGTGCGGCTGGCCGCTGCCACCCGTACCCATCCGCAGGTGCGGGTCGGGGTGAGTCCGCGCGGCGTGATCGCGCTGACCCGGGCGGCGTGCGCGTACGCGCTCATCGACGGCCGGGGCTGGATCATGCCGGAGGACCTGAAGGCGCTCGTCGAGCCGGTGTTCGCGCACCGGCTGCTGCTCACCCCCGACGCGCAGGTGCGTGGTGTGACGTCCGCCGAGGTGCTGCGCCAGGCGGTCGCGTCGGTGCCGGTGCCGTTGCCGTCGGGCCAGGCCACGCCGGTGCACGGCTGAGCGTGGGGATCACCGCCCGTGGCATCGGGCTGCTCGTCGCCGCCCTGGTGCTGCTCGGCGTGGGGTTCCGCTACGCGTACCCCGAATTGACGGTGCTGGGCGCGGCGGCCGGGGTGGCGGTCGGCTACGGCGTGGTGAACGCGGCCTGGCGGCCCCGGCTGAGCGTGGCGCGGCGGGCCGACCCGGACCGGGTGGCCCGGGGTGAGCCGGCGGCGATGGAGCTGACGGTGCGCAACACCGGTCGGCTGCGGGCGGCGAACCTGGTGGCCGAGGACCGCTGCGCCGGGGCGCTGGTGCCGGTGCCGCTGCTGCGGTTGCGCCCGGGCCGCGACACGGTGGTGCGCTACGACGTGCCGACGCACCGGCGTGGTGTGGTGCCGGTGGGGCCGCTGCGGGTGGTGCGCCGGGATCCGCTGGGCCTGGTGGCGCTGGCGCGCGGCTACGGCGGCACGGTGCCGGTGTGGGTGCACCCGCGCATTCACCCGCTCTCGGCGGTGCCGACCGGTGCCGGGCGCAGCCTGGACGGGCGTACCGACAGCGTGCCGCACGGGTCGATCACGTTCGACTCGCTGCGGGAGTACGTGGTGGGCGACGAGTTGCGCCGCGTGCACTGGCGCACCAGCGCCCGGGTGGGTGAGCTGATGGTGCGGGAGAACGTGGACACCAGCCTGCCGCGCCTGGTGGTGGTGCTGGACAACCGCGCGTCGGCGCATCCGGGCCGGGTGGGCGGGGTCGCGGAGTCGTTCGAGTCGGCGTGCGAGGCGGCCGCGTCGGTGGTGGCCGCCGCGGTGCGGGAGGACCTGCCGGTGCAGCTGCTGCTCGTCGTACCGGCCGAGGTGGAGCCGGAGGGCGCGGCCGGGCCGCTGGACCGGCTGGCCGCCGTGGAGCTGGCGGACGCCGGGCCGGACGTGCTGCCGGCCGCGACCGGGCGGCTGCGCCGGGACCGGCTCGGTGACACGCTGGTCTTCCTGACCGGGCCGGGTGGCCGCGACGAGCTGGGGCACGTCGGCGCGCTGCGCGGCGCGTACCCGTCGGTGGTGGTCGGGATGTTCGGCGCGGACGGGCCGACGGCGGCCGGCGCGACGGGCCTCACGGTGCTGGACGCGGCGGACGGCGCGGCGTTCGCCGCCGAGTGGGACGGGATCCGCCGGTGGTGACGCCGCCACGGACCCAACCGGCGGCGGAACGCGCGGTCCGGGTGCTGCGGGCCGTGCCGGTACCGGCCGCGCTGATCGTGCTGGTCGCGCTCTCCGGTGCGGTGCTTGGCCGGGTGTACGCGGATCCGCTGCTGACCCGGCTCATGGCCGGCGCGGCGCTCGGATCGGTGCTGGTCGGCGTGGCCGCGCGGCGGCTGCCGTCCTGGCTGGTCGCGCCGCTGTCGGTGGCCGCGATGGCCGGGTGGACGCTGCTGTCGCTGCGGCTGGCCGCCGCGCACGCGGCGCTGCCGGGCGGGCTCGGCGAGGTGACCGCCGACGCCGCCCGTAACGCGATTCCCCGGCTGCTCACCGCGATGATTCCGGTCGAGCCGGCCCCGGACACGGTGCTGGTCCCGGTGGTGGCCGCGTGGCTGACCGGGCTGACCGCCGCCGAGGTGGCGCTGCGCGCCGGGCGGGTGCTGCTGGGCCACCTGCCGCCGGCGCTGCTCTACGCCGGTGCGCTCTACGTCGTCGGGCCGAACGCGGATCCGGCGATTGGCCCGACGGTGCTGTTCGCCGCGGTCGCGGCGGCCGGCCTGGCGACGCCCGGGCGTCGCGACGGCCCGGCGCCCGATCCGGTCGCCGGTCTGACCCCGGCGGTACGCTCGGCGGTGCGGCTGCGTCTGGTGGCGGCGAGCGCGGCCGGGCTCACGGTGGTGGTGGCGCTGGCGGCGCTGCTCGCCCCGGTGGTGGCCGCCCAGGTGGACGAGCGGCCGGTCGACCCGCGCCGCTACGTGGAGCCGCCCCGGGTGGAGTCGCTGGACGAGAACCCGCTGATCCGGATCTCCGGCTGGGCGTTGAACCCGGACCAGCGGCTGCTGGACGTGCGCACCGTCGCGGGCGCGGGCGACGGCGGGGCGCCGCGGATCCGGCTGGCGGTGCTCAGCGACTACGACGGGGTGACCTGGCGGGTCGGCGCCACGTACCGCAACGCGGGGCGGATCCTGCCCGCCACCGAGCCGGCCCCGAACGCGGCCACCGACGAGGTGCGCCAGGAGATCACCGTCGGCGACCTGACCGGACGGCTGCTGCCCGCGGTGCCCACGCCACGCGAGGTGACCGGCGCGCGGGTGGCGTACGACCCGGCGACCGGGACGCTGATCCGCCCGGAAGGGCTCGTACCGGGGCTGCGGTACGAGGTGTCCTCGGTGCGGGAGCGCCCGGACGTGAACCTGCTGCCCACGGCGAACGTGCCCGCCGGTGACGAGGTGGCCCGGGTGCTGCGGGTGCCCGACGGCGCCCCGGAACCGCTGCGCCGGCTGGCCACCCAGCTCGCCGAGTCGAACGGCGCTCCGTACGCGCGCGCCGACGCGATCGCCACGTTCCTCGCCGAGCACTACCGGGTGACAGCCGACGCGCCGAGCGGGCACGCGTACCCGAATCTGGCGTTCTTCCTGTTCGGGCCGCGCAACGGCGGTGGGCAGCGGGGCACGTCGGAGCAGTTCGCCGCCGCGTTCGCGGTGCTCGGCCGCCTCGCCGGCCTGCCGACCCGGGTGGTGGTCGGGTTCGGGCCCGACGGCGACGGGCCGGTGCGGGCGGCCGACGCGTACGCCTGGCCGGAGGTGTTGTTCGACGGCGTCGGCTGGGTGCCGTTCGATCCGATGCCGCGCCCGGACTCCGAGCCCCGTCCGGTGGAGGAGGACTTCCGGCCGCAGCCGGAGGACCCGCCGCCGTCGGAGGTGCCGGCGCCCACCGAGGAGCCGAGCGCCACGCCTCCGGCTGCCGCGCCCGCACCCGGCCGGAACGAGGGCGGGCTCGGCACACCGGCGCTGGTCGGCGGCGGTGTCGGCGGACTGGTGTTGCTGGTCGGCGCGGTGCTGGCGGCGCTGGTCGCGATGCGCCGGCGGCTGACCCGCTCCCGTCTGGCGGTGGGCGATCCGGGCGAGCGGGTCGCGGGAGCGTGGCGGGAGCTGACCGACGCGCTGCGTCTGGCCGGGCATCCGGTCGGGCCGGACCTGGCGGCGGCGGAGGTCGCCGAGCGGGCCCGCCGGACGCTCGCCGAGGCCCGCGCGGCGCGGCCCGGAGAGGACGCGGCGATCGGCGACCCGGATGAGGCAACGGTGGACGAGCTGGCCGCTCTGCTCAACCAGGCGGGCTTCGCGCCGGGCAGCGTCACGCCGGAACAGGCGGACCGGGCCGCAGGACTGAGCGCCGGCTTCGCCGAGGCGCTGCGCTCGGCCCGGCCACGGTGGCGACAGTTGCTGTGGACGATCCATCCGGGGCCGCTACGGTGGCGACGCTGATCAACAGCCGTAACCGGATCGCCGAGCCGGTACCGCCACGAGTCCTCCTGACCATCTGCTGACCTCCTGGTCGTCGAACGCCTGTGGGACACCGGCAGCCGGCGTCACGGAAGTAAGGTGAGCGGTGATCTGCATCAGGAACCGGCGTTTCGGTCTGCTCTGGACCAGCACGCTGTTGTCCAACCTGGGCAACTGGCTGATGATCGTCGCGGTGCCGGTCTACGTCTACACGATGACCGGGTCGACGCTCAGCAGTGGTTTCGCCTTCGTCGCGCAGACCCTGCCCGCGATCGTCTTCGCGCCCCTGGCCGGGGTGCTGGCCGACCGGTGGGACCGGCGAACGGTGATGGTCGGCGCTGACCTGCTGCGCATGGTCGTCGTGCTCGCGCTGATCGTGGTCGATGATCCGGGAATGCTGTGGCTGCTCTACACGGCGATGTTCTTCGAGAGCGCAATCGGGCACGTCTTCCAGTCCGCGGCCCGGGCAGTGGTGCCCGCCGTCGTCGGCCGGGGCGGCGACCTGGAGGCGGCGAACGCCTGGAACACGGTGGCGAGCGGCATCGTCCGCCTCGCCGGCGCACCCCTGGGCGGCGCGCTCTACGCCCTCGTGGGTTTCGACGGCCTGGTGCTGATCGACTCCGCGACGTACCTGCTCTCGGCCTTACTGATCTTCGGAATGGGTCGGCTGCGGGTGACCGACGACGGGCAGCAGCCGGACGCGTCCTCCTGGCTGGCCGCTTTCCGGGGGCAACTCCGGGAGGGACTGGCCTTCCTCTTCGGGCATCCGATCCTCCGCACGACTCTCGTCGTCTCCAGCCTCTTCCTGTTGGCAAACGCCGCTCTGAACGTGCTTCTGGTGCCGTACGTCATCAGCGTCCTCGGCGGCGACGCCGGCGACGTCGGTGTGCTCATGGCAGCGCTCGGCGGCGGCTTCCTGGCCAGCGCGTACGTCGGCAACGTGCTGTCCCGTAGCGGGCTCCTCCGGCTGTCGTTCACCGGTTGCCTGGCGGCGATCACCCTCTGCTTCGCCGGGCTCTTCCTCATCCACCACTTCGCCGCCGCGCTGGTCTTCATCGCCCTTGCCGGCCTGCCCGGTGGCGCGTTGCTGATGCTGGTCCAGGTGCAGGTCCAACGCCATACCCCGGACCGTCAGCTCGGCCGGGTCGGATCCGCCTTCTCCGCCGCCGAGATGGCCGCGACCGTGGTGGGTGCCTCGGCAGGCAGCATCGCCGGACAACAGCTGCCCCTCACCACCACGGTCTGGCTCGTGATCGGCGTACTGGCGGCCGGCGCAGTGGTCGCCGCCCTGCTGCTACCCACCCGATCCGGACCGCCGGCGGCGGCGGAGCCGGCGGCGACGGCAACCCCGCCGGTGATGGCGAGAACCGGTGACGATGGCTGAATCCGCATCCGTCCGCAGCACGATGCCCACGTCGTTGACCCGACCCACATGAAGCCCGCCCTTGGCCCACTGGCGGTCTCCCGCGTGCGTCGACGGGCAGGAGATCCCTCACGACTGAGGAAGGCTCGCGCGCAGCTTCCGGACGAGTTTGCGCAGCCCGGCCTGCCAGCCGTCCGGGTCCTCGGCACGTCGGCGGGCGTAGTCGGCCACCTCGGGGTGCGGCAGGATCAGGAACCGTTCCTCGGCCAGCCCGGCGATCACCGCCTCGGCGACCTGGTCCGGGCTGAGGATCGTCCCGGACGCGGCGATCACCCGGGCGCCCAGGTGCCCCTCGGTGAGGCCGTCGGCGAGCATCGGGGTGTCCACGCCCTGCGGGCACAGCGCACTGACCCGGATCCCGGCGTCCCGGTAGGTGATCGCCAGCCATTCGGCGAGCCCTACCGCGGCGTGCTTGGTGGCGGTGTACGGCGCGTCGCCGACCGCTGTGAGCAGGCCCGCCGCCGAGCAGGTGAGCAGCAGGTGGCCCTGGCCCCGGCTGAGCATGCCGGGCAGCACCGCGCGGGCGCTGTGCAGGTGCCCCAGCACGTTGACCCGCCAGGCGCGGTCCCAGTCGGCGTCCGGCGCGTCGATGCCGCCGCCGGTGGCGACTCCGGCGTTGGCGCAGAACAGGTCGATCCGGCCGTGGCGGCGCTCGGTGTCGTCCACGAGTGCGCGTACCGCCGCCTCGTCGGTGACGTCGAGCCCGACGCCGGTGGCCACCGGGCCGATCGCCTCGGCCGTGGCGCGGGCCGCGTCGGCGGCCAGGTCGGCCAGCACGACGGCGGCGGCGCCCTCGGCGGCGAACCGTCGGCCCAGGGCCGCGCCGATCCCGCCGGCCCCGCCGGTGATCACCACCACCCGGTCGGTCAGGTTCATCTCAGGCCACCTCTCCGGGGCCGAGCCGGGACAGCAGATCCAGCCAGGCCGCCGCGCCGCCCTCGGTGATCTCGGGCGTGGGGAGCACGGCCAGCACCGGCACGTCGACGCCGTTGTCGGCGTAGCGGCGGACGGCGGCCGCGCACTGCTCGGGTGAGCCGTGCAGCACCAGCGCGTCGACCACCTCGTCCGGTACGGCGGCGGAGGCGCCCCGCCGGTCCCCGGCGGCCCACGCCTGCCACATCGGACCGAGCGAGTCCTCGCGGCCCAGCCATCTGTGGAAGGCCGCGTACGCGGGGACGGTGAGGTAGCCGGTGATCATGCGGCGGCCCAGCGCGCGGGCGTACGCGGCGTCCTCGGTGGGGCAGACGAAGATGCGGGCGGCCACCTCGAACCCGGGGCGGCGCTCGCCCACCTCGGCCAGGGCGGTCGGCACGTCCTCGGCGGCCAGCCAGTTCAGGATCACCCCGTCGGCCTCGGCGGCGGCCAGGCGCAGCATGCCGGGGCGCAGCGCGGCCAGCACGACCGGCGGCGGCACGCTCGGCGGACGCTCCAGCGTGAAGCGCCGTACGGCGAACGTGTCGAACGCGCCGTCGACGGTCTCGCCGCGCAGCGCGGCCCGCAGGAACCGCAGCACGTCCCGGGTCCGTTTGAACGGCTCGTCGAATCCAATCGCGTTCCAGTCCCGCACCAGCACCGGCGACGAGGCGCCGACGCCGAGCGCGAAGCGGCCCGGCGCCGCCTCGGCCAGCGCGGCGGCGCTCATCGCCAGCAGTCCCGGGCCGCGGGTGAAGACCGGTGTGATCGCGGTGCCGAGGCGCAGGCGCGGCGACCAGGCGGCGGCCAGGGCCAGCGGGGTGAAGGCGTCGGCGCCGGCCACCTCCGACGACCACACGTCGGTGAATCCGGCGTCGTCGAGCGCCGCGTAGACGGCGGCGTGGTCGGCGAGCGGAATGCCGCCCAACGGCACTGTCATGCCCCATCGGTTCGTCACCCGTCGATGGTGCCCGTCCGGCACCGCCCCGGGCAAGATCCAAGGCGATATGGGTGATCGGTGACGAGAAGCCGGGAAAGAGTGTTACGACTGCCGCATGAGTCGGACCGGGGACGGAGCTCGGCGGTGAGGACCGCCGAGCCGGCCGCGCTGCGCGGCTCCGGCGACGGGCCCGACCGGGCCACGTTCCTGGAACTCTTCTTCGACCTGGTGTACGTGTTCGCGCTGACCCGGATCTCGGCGCGCGCCTTCGAGGACCTGGTCCTGGAGGGCGGGCAGAACGGCTGGTCGGCGGTGACCGGCGGCGGCAAGACGCTGCTGCTGCTTCTCGCGCTCTGGGGCGTCTGGCAGGGCACGGCGTGGACGACCAGCCGCTACGACCCGCACCACCTGTGGTTGCAGGTCATCGTGATCACCGCGCTGATCTCGGCGATGGTGATGGGGGTGGCGGTCCCCCGCGCGTTCGGCCACAGCGGCCTGATGTTCGCCACCGCGTACGTGATCGCCCAGGTGAGCCGGCCGGCGATCCTCATGCTGGTGCTGCACAAGGTCCAGTACCGCCGGCTCAAGCTGCGGATGCTGATCACGTTCTGCGCCACGGGCGTGCTCTGGCTGGCCGGCGCGCTGCTGCCGGTGAACGCCCGGGTGATGCTCTGGACCGCGGCGCTGGTACTGGAGTACCTCGGCGGCCGCTTCGGCTGGCCGGTGCCGGGCCTGGGCCGCTCCACGGTCTCCCGCTGGGACATCCACGGCGAGCACCTGGCCGAGCGCTACCAGCAGATCTTCCTGGTCGCGCTCGGCGAGACGATCCTGCTCGCCGGCCTGTCGTTCACCCGCTCCCCCACCAGCCCCGGCATGGTCACCGCGTTCGCCGTCGCGCTCGCCACCTCGGTGCTGCTGTGGCGGATCTACGTGCAACGGGCCGGCCAGATCCTGGGCGAGGCGGTGACCCGGGCCGCGCACCCGGCCACCGTCGGCCGCTCCGCCGCCGACACCCACCTGGTCATGGTGATCGGGGTGGTCGCCACCGCGATCGGCTACGAACTGGTGATCGAGCACCCGGTCGGGCACAACGAACTGCCCTGGCTGGCCATGATCCTCGGTGGTCCGGCGCTGTTCCTGGCCGGCCGGGCCCGCTTCGAGTACGAGGTGTTCGGCCGCGTCTCCCCGTCCCGCCTGGTGGGGATCGCCGCGCTGCTGCTGCCCGTACCGCTGCTGGTGCGCCTCGCGCCGGTCGTCGCGGCGGGCTTCGCCGCGGCGGTCCTGACGGCAGTGGCGGTCGCCGACGCCCGGCGGGCGTGGGGCCGCCCGCCGGAGGACGCCGCGCCGCCGTTCTGAGCGGTGCCGCCGGAGCGGGGCCCCGCGCCCGCCCTCCGGGCTACGATCCGCGCGTGACCTTCTCGCTCGTCGCCCGCTCCGCCGACGGGCGCCTGTTCGGAGTGGCAGTGGCCAGCCGGTTCCTCGCCGCCGGGGCGCTGGTGCCGGCCGCCGAGGCGCTGGTGGGGGCGGTCGCCACCCAGGCGCACGCCAACCTCGCCTACCGGGCGCAGGCGCTCGCGCTGCTACGGACCGGCGTCAGCGCCACCGACGCGGTGGCCGGGCTGGTGGCCGCCGACCCGGGGCGCGACGACCGGCAGCTGGCCGTGGTCGGCCCGACCGGCGACGGGGCCACCTGGACCGGGCCGCGCTGCCACCCCTGGGCCGGCGGGCAGGCCGGCGACGGCTGGGCCGCGCAGGGCAACATCCTGACCGGCCCGCAGGTGATCGACGCGCTGCGCGACGCCTGGCTGGCCCGTGCGGAACTGCCGTTCCCGCAGCGCCTGCTGGCCGCGCTCACCGCCGGCGACCAGGCCGGCGGCGACCGGCGCGGGCGGCAGAGCGCGGCGATGCTCGTGGTGCAGCGCCACGGCGGCTACGCCGGGACCGGCGACGAGCTGGTGGACCTGCGGGTGGACGACCATCCCGACCCGGTCTCCGAGCTGCGCCGCCTGCTCGGCATCCACCACATGCTGTTCGGCCGCCCCGACCCGGCCACGCTGCGCGACCTCACCGGCCCGCTCGCCGCCGAGGTGACCGAACTGCTCGCCGCCACCGGTCACCTGGTCGGCCCGGACGGACTGGACGAGGCGCTGGCCGCCTGGACGGGTCTGGAGAACCTGGAGGAACGCTTCGTGCCCGGCCGGATCGACCCGGTCGTGCTGGATCACCTGCGGCGCTGCGCGGCGCGCTGAGGAGGGCTCAGCCGCCGAAGGCCAGGCGGCCGATGCCGGCGCGGGTCAGCTCCGCCTGCTCGTCGCCGGTCACCGGCAGCCGGCCGGTGGCCTTGCGCAGCACGGTGAGCGCGTCCCAGCGCAGGCCCGGCGGCACCGGCGCGTCGCCGGTGAGCACGCCGACCACCACGTCCGCCGCGGCCGTGGTCAGCCACGGCGGCCGGTCCAGCGCGTCGGCCAGGTCCAGGCCGTGCACCGCGACCTCCACCACCCGGGTACGCAGGAACTCCGGCAGCGCCATCGCGTCACCGTGGCGGGTGCGCACCACCCGTGCGGGCGGCTCGGCGGCCACCGCCTCGTCGGTGGCGCGCCAGGCCCGGCCGAACTCCGCTGCCACCTCGGCGGCGCGCGGGTGCTCCCGCGCCGCGCGCTGCGCGCCCTCGACGCGATCCCGGTCGACGGGCGGGCTGAACTTGGCCGCGCCGAAGTAGGCGGCAGCGTCCACCTCGGCCCGGGGCGGCGCGGGCTCGGTGAGCATCCCCGCCAGGCGTCCGGCGCCGGTGCTCACGTGCGCGATCAGGTCGCGCACCAGCCACGGCGGGCACGGCGTGGGCCGGTCCAGTGCCGCGTCGTCCAGGTCGCGCAGCACCCGCTCCAGGCTGTCGCACTCGGCCCGGAACGCCGCCCGTACCGTCTCCATCCGCTCGGTCAGCCCTTCCACCGGGGCACCAGCCGGTGCACCACTACCAGCACCAGCGCGGCCACCACGGCGATCGTGCCGGCGATGCCGGCCGCGCTGCCCGCGTACCCGACGAAGAGCTGACGGCGGCCGAGCGCCTCCACCGGGATCGTGGAGCGGTCCACCAGCCAGGACAACGCCAGCGCGGAGGCCAGCAGCGCCACCGCGCCGGCGCCGCCGAGCACGGCGGCGGCCACCCGGTGCGCGTCGCCGGGCTCGACCACCGCCTGCTCCCGCTGGAAGACCAGCAGCACCAGCCCGGCGACCGCGGCCCACGCGCCGACCACCAGGTACGCGGCGACCGCGTCGCTGGGCCGGTGCCAGCCGGCGGAGAGCGTGGCGACGCCCGCGGCGGCGGCGTACCCGGCGCCGAGGAACGCCCCGGCCGCCCGCAGCTTGCGCGGCAGCACCAGGATCAGCGCGACCGCCACCGAGGCGGCCACGGAGGTGTGGCCGCTGGGCAGGCTGTTGCCGGCGGCCGCCCGCTCCGGGTCGATGCCGAAGTCGGGCCGGACCAGGAAGTGCTTGAGCAGTTGCGTGGTCACGTTCGCCCCGGCGATCAGCAGCGTCGCGGTGACGGCCAGCGCCTTGCGGCCCCGGATCAGCGCGATGAAGCCGATCACCGCGGTGGCGGCCAGCAGCGACACCACGGACATGGCGTTGAGGAGCGTGTCGACCGGACCGTCTATGCGGTCCTGGCCGATCCGGTTGCCGGTCAGCGCCACCGTGTCCAGCCACTGGCCCAGTTCGGTGTGCACGGCGAAGCGCCACACCACCACGAACGCAGCTGTCTGCAGCAGGGCCAGTACGACCAACCAGACCGCCGTCCAACCCCTCGCCGTCTCCCGCACCCGGACAACTTAACGGTAGGGCCGCCCACGCGCGCGGCGGAGCGCCACCGGCTTCGGCGTACGGTGAGGCGGGCGATTCGAGGAGGTGGGGCGTGACCGGCACGCCGCAGCGGGAACCGCAGGCCGGGCCCCGGCCGGAGTCGCTGGCCGACCTGCTCGGCGGCCGGCGCGGGGCGGTCGACGCCACGCTGCCGCCGCTCGCGTTCGGGCTCGGCTGGGTGCTCGGCGGGCTGCGTGGCGGCGTGCTCGCCGCGCTGCTGACCGGCGCGGCGGTGGCCGGCTGGCGGTGGCGGCGCGGGGACCGTCCCCGCTCGGTGCTGATCGGGCTGCTCGCGGTCTGCGTGGCCGCGCTCGTCGCGTTGCGTACCGGCCGGGCCGAGGACTTCTTCCTGCTCCAGATCGCCGCCAACGCGGCGAGCGCGCTGGCCTGGGCGGTGAGCGTCGTGGTGCGCTGGCCGCTGCTCGGCGTGGTGGTCGGCACGGCGCTGGGCCAGCGGACCACATGGCGGCGTGACCCGGCGCTGCTGCGGGCGTACGGCCGGGGCAGTTGGGTGTGGGCCGGCACCTACGTGCTGCGGCTGGCGGTGTTCATCCCGCTGTGGCTGAACGGGCAGGTGGTCGCGCTCACAGTGGCTCGGGCGGCGCTCACCTGGCCGCTGATCGCGGCGGCGCTGGCGTCGAGCTGGGTGGTGATCCGGCGGTCGCTGCCGGCCGGGCATCCGGGACTGCGGCACCCGGTGACGGCGCCGGTGCCCGGCGGTGAGCCGGTCCGGGAAGAGTAATGGAGAGGCCGCCACGGGGGGAGCGGCCTCTCCGTCAAATACGTTACTCCGTCCACGGCCCGGATGTGATCCCGTGGACCGCTGAATTTTGCGTGCCTTTTCGCGCCATGGGTCGTCACCGGGCGGAGTGGTGGGCCGGCCGGTCCGCTGCGTCGGCCGGACGGCCGGCCCACCCGGCCTGACCGTGGGCGTCAGGCCGTCCGCCGACCCGGCCGCTCCGTTCCCCCATCGGCCGGGTCGGCCTCCTTCGTGGGCGGGCGCGAGCCCGCCCACGAAGGAGGGGTCACCTCACCCCTGCGGGAAGTAGGTGCCGTAGTCGGCGTACGCCATGGCGATGTCCGCCTGCGCCCAGAACCGGTGGTAGTTGAAGACCGGCTCGGGACCGCCGTCCAGGTACGCCTGCACCTTCGGCCAGTCCGGGTCGTTCTTGTAGAACGAGCGGATGTCCAGGAAGCTCTTGCCCGGGGCGATCACGTCACCGTTGGGCATCTTCCCGGTCCAGCCGTTGGGGATGTAGAGGCCCTGGCCGTCGGCGGCGTTGTAGACGTCGTCGAAGCGCTTGTAGTCGCCGCGCTTCTCCGGCGTCGAGACGCCCTTGCTGTCGGCGGCCGCCGAGAGCGCGTCCAGCAGGCCCTTGGCGGTGTCCTTCGCCGCGGTGTTGCCGGACTTCGCCGCGTACGCGATGAGCGTGCGGGCGTAGGCGCCGGCGACGCCGACGTCCTGGCCCTTGACCGTCACCTCGACGTGCAGGTTGGTGTTCGGCTGCGGGCTGCTGGGGTTCCAGTTGGCCGGCTGGCCGGTCCACTTCATGTCCGACGGGATCGACCAGTCGGTGCCCAGCGTGGTGTTGGCGATCGCCCACGGCACCCACTTGTCCAGCAGCGCCTTGGCCTTCGCGTTGCCGGTCTCCAGGTACAGCTCGGCGATGCGCTGCATCGACCAGGCCTGCATGCCGAACCACTGGTTCGACGGCGGGTCGTTGTAGACCGGGTCGACGTCGTAGAACATGCCGTAGAAGGTGGCGGTGCCGGCCGGCGGCTGGGCGTAGCTGCCGTCCCAGCTGTTGGTGGCGCCACCGGCGATGCCGCCCTCGGCCGACTGGAGCCAGGTGTAGAACTCCAGCTGCCGGTCGAGGCTCTTCTGCCAGTCGGAGGCCGCGGTCGGCGACTTCGGCTTCAGCTCCGCGACGTTGGTCATCACCCAGGCCGCGAACGGGTTCTGGTAGCCGAAGTGGCTGTGGCTGGACCCGATCCGCCACGACCAGTTCTGCGAGGCGTCGTACGCGCCGCCCCAGGCGTAGTACCAGGAGAGCAGGTAGTGCGCCGAGTCACGGCCGCTGGCGGCCGGGCAGGTGCTCGCGCCGACGCAGTTGCCGATCTTCTTGAAGTACTTGTCGAACAGCGCGTAGCGCAGGTAGTCGCCCATCTTGGCGGCCTTGGCCACGGTGGCCGCCACGTCGCCCGCCTTGCCCTGCGCCTTGGCCCAGGTCAGCGCCCAGTAGGCGGCCTGGACGGCACGCGCGTCGGCGTCCGGGGCGTTCGTGTACTTCCACTGCTTGGCCGGGGCGTTGGACTCCTTGACGAACAGGTCCAGGTAGCCGTTCGGGCCGCCGTGCTTGAACGTGTCGCAGGACGGCTGCGGCACGGTCTCCCACACCGACTCCTGGGTGCCCCGCTGGAAGGTGTTGATGTACGCGGGCCGGGTGGTGCCGTCGCCGCAGCGGCCGTAGCCGTACGTGTTGTCCACGTCGAGCAGCCAGTGCATGCCGTAGATGTCACCGGTGCCGTAGGTGGACTGCAGCTCCGAGCGCAGCGGGTCCTGGCCGACCGGGACGTTGGCGTCCAGCGTCGACGGGTACTGGCTGGGCAGGTTGTGCTCGGCGGCGTACTGCGGGGTGCCGGGCGAGCCGGCCGTGGCCTGGTCGGCGTGCGACGGGATGATGTACTTTTCCATCACCGTCCAGGCGTTGTTGAACGGGGCCCAGTTCTGGGTGACCCGGCCGTACTGCGCCTCCAGCCAGAGCCAGAAGCTGAACGCCTCCGAGGTGGTCTCGTGGCCGTGGTCGGGCGCCTCGACGATCAGCGTCTCGATCGAGTGGTACGGCACGCCCTCGGGGCTGAAGTACCCCGAGTTCTTGATCTTGCCGTACTGGTCGAGGAACTTCTTGATGTAGGCGTTGTCGCCGCCGGGGCTGTCGTTGTCCGCCTCGGTGGCCACGACGGAGACCGGCGCGTAGCCGGTGGCCGACGCGGTGATCGTGGCGGTGCCGCCGACCGTGTCGGCGTCCTCCGCGGCGGAGACCGTGGCGGTGACGCCGGTGCTCCAGTTGCTCGGGGTGAGCGTCAGCGTGGTCGGCGACACGGTGATGTCGCTGTCACCGGTGACGGCGAGGGTCACCGGCACGTTGGCGCTGGGCGCCGCGCTGAGCGTGTACCGGACCGTGGCGCTGCCGCCCTCGCTGACGGTGACCGCGGACGGGGTGGCGACCAGCTTCGGCCCGGTGGCCGCGGTCACTGTGAACGACTTCTCCGAGACCGCCGAGGCGCCGGCGTTGTCGTACGCCTTGGCCTGCACCGTGTAGCTGCCGGCCGGCAGGTCGAGCAGGTCGTAGCCGTACGGCGCGGTGGTGTCGGTGTTGACCAGCAGGCCGTTGCGGTAGAACTCGACCTTGCTGATGGTGCCGTCGGGGTCGCTGGCGGTCGCGGTCAGCGGGACGTCCGCCGGCGCCTCGAACGGGCCGGACGGCACGCTCAGCGAGACCGTCGGCGGCTGGTTGGTCTGCGCGCCGTTGCACGCCACCCCGTTGAGGGTGAACGCGGTGGGCTTCGGGTTGCTGCCGCTGAAGCTGCCGTTGAAGCCGATGCTGGTGGACGCGCCGGTGGGCAGGCTGCCGTTCCACGACTCGTTCGTGGCGGTCACCTCGCTGCCGGACTGGCTCCACCGGGCCGACCAGCCCTGGACCACGCGCTGGCTGCTGTTCGGGAAGGTGAACTTCAGCGACCAGTTGTTGAGCGCGTCGCCCAGGTTCTTGATGGTCACGTTGGCGGTGAAGCCGTTGTTCCAGTCGCTCGACGCATACGTCACGTCGCAGGCGGGCGCGGCCTGGGCGGCGCCCGCGGGCAGGGCCACCCCGCCTATGACGAGGGCGGCGGCGGCGAGCATCGCCGTACGGCGACGTCTGGCCAGAAGTCTCATGTGGGCGGTGTCTCCTCGGACCGGGCCGGGACCTCGGGGTCCCGGCGGGGCGCCTCCACGCGTCGACGGGGCGTACGCGGGGGGACGGAGGCGTCCGGAAAGGTGGTCGTCCCGGCCGTGCCGGGGATCGGGGCGCCGCACCGGTTGTCACCGGGTGCCCTCGGCGGCCCGCGCTCGCGTCACTGGCTCCGCGTGGCGTGACGAGAGTGTGACATGGAAGCGCTCCCACCACAACGGCCAGCGCAGATACGCGCTTCCATGTTTCGATCTCGTTTAGGGGCTTTTCCAAACCCGTGACGGGCGTTACAGTCGCAGCATCGCCGATGGGAGCGCTTCCATCGACGGTGATACAAGTACTGGATCGCCGGGTACGCCCGTGCCCGGCGCGTCGGCCCAGAGGCCGGCGGCGGACCAGCCCGGACGCCGCCACCGGCCGCCACCCGCCAAACGGAGGGAGGTGGAACCAGAGCCACTCGCGTGGCCCGGCTCCCGCGCGACGCGCACGACGGACGCCAATTCCACTTCGTGCGTGTGTGCACCATCGGTGGGGACGGGGGTTGCCCTCCCCCGTCCCCACACTAAACCCCCGTTGTCGACGGCAAAAGAGGCCGACGGGACAGGCGTGACACGCCACCCGGACGGCCTTTCTCGCTATCCACCCCACCCCTCGCCGCTCACGCCGCCCCGAGCGGCGTTCCCGAGCGACGCCCCCGCCCACCCACTTTCCGGCCGCCCGCCGGCCGCGCCGCACCTCGCCGCGACCGCCGGATCAGGGCCGGCCGCTCCCTGGCTATGATGGGAGCGCTCCCGGCCCAGGGCGGCCCGTCACTCCGAGGAGAAACCTCATGTCGTTACTCACCCGACGGCGCCTGCTCCGCCGCGCCGCCCTGTCCGCGACCGCGGCCGGCGCGGCCCGGACCGGGCTCGCCGGCGCCACCGCGACGGCGACCGCCGCGTCGACAGTCGCGCTCGGCGGCTGCGGCAGCCCGCCCGAGCGCGCCACCGACCCGGAGCAGGACCGCGGACTGCGCTTCCCGGACGGCTTCGGCTGGGGCGCGGCGACCTCGGCGTACCAGATCGAGGGGGCCGCCAAGGAGGACGGGCGGGGTGAGTCCGTCTGGGACACCTTCAGCCACACGCCGGGGCGCATCCGCAACGGTGACACCGGCGACGTCGCCGCCGACCACTACCACAGGTACGCGCAGGACCTCGACCTGATGCGCGACCTGGGACTGCGCAGCTACCGGTTCTCCATCTCCTGGCCCCGCATCCAGGCCGACGGCTCCGGCCGCCCCAACCAGCGCGGCCTCGACTTCTACCGCCGCCTGGTGGACGGGCTGCACGAGCGTGACATCGCGCCGATGGCCACGCTGTTCCACTGGGATCTACCCCAGGCCCTCCAGGACGCCGGCGGCTGGGAGAACCGGGACACCGCCGAGCGCTTCGCCGAGTACGCCGACGCGGTGTTCCACGCCCTCGGCGACCAGGTGCCTGTCTGGCTGACCGTCAACGAGCCGAAGACCGTGGTGCAGAACGGCTACATCTTCGGCCACCACGCCCCGGGCTTCCGGGACGAGGACGCGGCGTACCTGGTCGCCCACCACCTCCAGCTCGCCCACGGCCTCGCCGTGCGGGCGCTGCGCGCCTCCGGCCTCACCGGCCGGATCGGCCCCGCCCTCAACCTGCACCCCTGCTACCCCGCCGACGACAGCGCCGAGGCTGCCGCCGCGACCAAGCTCCACGACGGCTACGAGAACCGCCTCTACCTCGACTCGATCTTCAAGGGCGCGTACCCGCAGGACGTGCTGGACGACCGCGGCCCGGACAGCCGGATGGTCCGCGGCGTCCGCGACGGCGACCTGAAGATCATCTCCAGCCCGGTCGACCTGCTCGCCGTGCAGTACTACACGCCGATCTACGTCACCGGCGACGGCAGCACGGTCCGCAAGTGGCCCACCTCCGAGGCGGAGTGGCAGCAGATCTACCCCGAGGGCATGTACGACATCCTCACCCGGGTCACCCGGGACTACGGCCGGGTGCCGATCACCATCACCGAGAACGGCCTGCCCTGCCCCGACGTGCCCGGCGCGGACGGCAACGTCGACGACGCCGGGCGGGTCAGCTTCCTGCGCGACCACTTCGCCGCCGCCCACCGGGCCATCGGCGACGGGGTGCCGCTGGAGAGCTACCACGTCTGGTCGCTGCTGGACAACTTCGAGTGGGCCGAGGGGTACGAGCAGCGCTGGGGCCTGGTCTACGTGGACTACGCGAGCCAGCGGCGGGTGCTCAAGCGCAGCGCCCACTGGTACCGCGACGTGATCCGCCGCAACGGGCTGTAGGCGGTGGCGGCCCGGCCGGCTGCGCAGCCGGCCGGGCCCCGCATCGGCGGATCAGCGCGGCAGCGCCTGCTGCAGCTCGGCGCGCAGCGCCGGGGTGAGCATCTCGCCGGCCTGCTTGGCCAGCCGCGCCATCTCGTAGCCGACCACGCCGATGTCGGCGTCCGCCCCGGCCAGCGTGGCCAGGATCGAGCCGTCCCGGATCTGCATCACCAGGAAATAGCCGCGCCCCATCTCGACCACTGTCTGCTTGACGACGTCGCCGTCGAACATCTGGGCCGCGCCCGCGGTGATGCTCATCAGGCCGGAGGTCACCGCGGCGAGCTTGTCCGCGTGGTCCCGGGGCAGATGCGCCGAGATCGCCACCAGGAGCCCGTCGGAGGACACCACCACCGCGTGCGCCACCCCGGGAACGCGCTCCGCGAACGCGTTCACCAGCCAGCTCAGGTCGCGTGCCTCCTGGCTCAACGTCGTCACTGTCGTCGTCCTCCTTCGTCGCGCGGCAGGTACATCTCGGTGGTCTCCTCGGCCTCGGCGCGCCGCACCCCGCTGTAGAGGCGCGACAGCATGCCGCCGACCGCCTCCGGGTCCGGCTCGTGCCGCATCACCGGGCGGTCGGCCACGGAGGCCGGGGCGAGCTGGGCCATCGGCACCCGTACCGGAAGTCCCCGCTCGTTGGTCCCTCCGGTCACCGGCGTCGGCGCCGGGGCGGGCGTCACACCCAGCGGCGACGCCGTCGGCCCCTGCCGGCTGAACCAGCCACCGCCGGCGGGTCCGGCGACAGCCGGGGTCAGGACGTCCTCGGCCCGGGCCGGCCGGGGGCGCGGCGCGGCGCCGGCCGGCGCGGCGGGCGCCGGCGATCCGGACGTCGGCGCCTCCGGCCCGTCCCCGAGCGGACGGCCGGTCAGCGGCGACAGCGGCAGCGCCGCCGGCTGACCGGGCGCCGGACGCCATCCCGCCACCGGCAGCTCGGCCGTCGGCGCCGCGAGCGCCCCGGACGCCGCTACCGGACCGGTGGGCGTGCGGACGCTCCGGTCCACCCCCGGTACGGGCCGACCCGCCGGCACCGGCCGGCCCGCCTCCGGCGCGGGCGCCTCGGCCAGCAGCTCGACCGGGATCCGCACCAGGGCGACCAGGCCCGCGCCGCCGGCCTGCAACCGCACCCGTACGCCGTTGCGGGCGCCGAGGTGGCTGACCACGAACAGACCCATCCGCTCCGAGGCCGACACGTCGGCGGCCGGCGGCTCGGCCAGCACCGAGTTCGCCTCGGCCAGCGCCGCCGGGCTCATGCCCAGCCCTTCGTCGACGACCCGCACCAGCGCGCCCCGGCCGTCCGGCTCGACGACGACCCGCACCGTGGTCTCCGGGCGGGAAAAGGAGGTGGCGTTCTCCAGCAGCTCCGCGAACAGGTGCACCAGGTCGCCCACCGCGTGCCCGACGACGTGCAGGTCCGCCCGGTTCTCGTGGCGTACCCGCTGGTACTGCTCGATCTCCGCGCTCGCGGCCAGCAGCACCGCGCCCAGACCCACCGGGCGGTTCCACCGCCGGGTCGACTCGCTGCCGGCGAGCACCAGCAGGCTCTCGTCGTTGCGGCGCATGCGGGCGGCGAGGTGGTCGAGCTTGAACAGATTCTCCAGCTGGTCCGGATCGCTCTCCTCGCGTTCGAGGTCGTCGAGCAGCTCCAGCTGACGCTCGACGAGCACCTGGCTGCGCCGGGCCAGGTTGACGAACATGGCGTTGACGTTGCGCCGCATCATCGCCTGCTCGACCGCCACGTCGACGGCGCTGCGGTGCACCGCGACGAACGCCTCGGCCAGCTCGCCGATCTCGTCCTGCGAGTCGATCACCGCGGGCGGCACGTCGATCGCACCGACCGGACGGTCCACAGTGCGCAGCCGTTCCAGCGTCAGCGGCAGATCCACCTGCGCGATCCGCAGCGCCTGGCCGCGCAGCTGCCGCATGCCGCGGGCCACCGACCGGCCGACCAGCAGCGAGATCGCCACCGCCACCAGCAGCACTGTGGCGATGCCACCGGCCACCAGCAGCGTGTCGCGCAGCTGCCGGGCGCTGGCGTCGTCGGCCCGGCGTACCGCGTCGTCGACGACCCCGCTCTCCATCTGGCGCAGCAACTCCTGCCGCTGCTCACTGGCCGACCACCACTGCTCCGCGTCGAGCAGCGCCGGCTTCGCGTCGCCGCCGCCGGGCAGGGTCCGCTCCTCCATCCGGGTGGCCGCGACGAAGGCCGGGTCGACCGAGGTCTGGTCGTAGCGGCGGATCTGGTCGGCGGTCGCCGCGACCCGGAACGCGCCGAGCGCGGTGAGCTGCTGGGCCCGCAGGTCGCTGAGCGTCACCTGGTCGTCGGCCTCGTACCGGCCGGAGCGGGCGGCGGCGTAGAGCTCCGCGCGGATCCGCGAGGACAACTCCTTGACCCGGGACAGCTGCACGTAGCGCAGCACCGCCTCGGTCAGCTCCTGCCGCCCGCCGCCGGGCGACGGCTCGGCCAGCAGGTTCAGCAGCGCCGCGACGGACCGGTGGTAGTTGCTGAGGACGGTGTCGCTGGACAGCACCGCCGGCGCCACCGCGGCGCGGATGTTGACGACCTGGTCGTACGCCTCCAGCGCCTCCGAGTAGGACACCCGCCAGGCCGCGTCGGCGTCGGCCAGCGGCGCGGCCGCGGTACGCAGGTCCGCCACCGCGCGGTCGGTGGCCGCCTGCAGTGGCTTCAGGGCGGCGACCGCGGCGTCCCGGTCGGCGCCGGTGCCGGCGCGGCGCAGCCCCGCCAGCTCCCCGGCGGTACGGTCCCGCTCGTGCTGGAGCCGGTCGACGGCCACGGCGATCTGCCGGCCGATGCCCACCTGCTCGGCGAAGGCGCTCAGCGTGGTGGTCTGCCCGACCAGACCGCGCGTCTGGATGCCGGCCAGGACGAGGAACGCCAGCGACGGGATCACCAGCACGGTGGCGAGCTTGGTGCCCATCCGCCAGTCCCGCAGCCGGAACCCGGAGCGCCGCCGGTGCGGCTGCGGGACCGCGCCACGAGCCGGGTCGGGACCTGCGCCCACACCTGCCTCCTCGTTCCACTCCACCACGTCGGGGAGCGGAGTCCATCCAACCAGGCCGGCGGTCCGTGTCAACGGCCGCCCGGACGGCACGAGCAGGCCGGTCAGCGCTTCGGGCGGACCGTCACGCGTGCGAGGCGGTTTCGTCCGTCCGGCCGATGCCGCCGATGTGCGCCGCCTCGGGCAGACGTCCCAGCGCCACGAGCGCCGCGCCGGCCGCCCCGATCTCCGGGTTGCGCTGCCACCGCACCTCGCGCGGGGCGAGCGCGTCGGCGAACGCCGCGCGCCACCACGGCGAGGCGGTCAGCGCCCCGCCGCCGAGGACCACCTCCATCGGCTCGCCGACGCCACCCTCCAGCAGGACCAGGTCGTCGGCGACGAGCCGGCACAGGCCACCCATCAGCCCGGCGAGGACGTCCACGGCGGTGGTGCCGAAGCTGAGCCCACGCAGCTCGCCCGAGCCCGCCGGGGCCGTGCCCGGCGGCCGGTCACCGCCCAGCCGCGGGTTGGCCCGCACCGAGCCGGTGGTCCGGCGCAGCGCCGCCTCGAGCGCCGCGCCCTCGGGCAGCCGCAGCTCCCGGTTGGCCCAGGCGAACAGGTTGCCGCCACTGGAGTACGCCGCGCCGGTCACCACATGGTTGTGGTCCACCCGGTACCGCCAGAGCTGCTCCGGCAGCGGCGGCGGCTCCGCGCCCGCCGGCACGGCCTGCATCATCCGGACCGCGGCGGAGGTGCCGACGGTCACCGCCGCGCGCGTCGGGTCGACGCAGCCCGACCCGACGTTGGCGGCCGCCCCGTCGCCGACCGGCGCCGCCCACCGCGCCCCGGCCAGCTGCGGCCAGCGCCGCGCGTGCTCCGCGTTCAGCCGGCCGTGCCAGCCGTCCGGGGCCAGCCGCAGCAACTGCTCCGGGCGTACGCCGGCCAGCTCGCACGCCTCCGGGTCCCAGTCCAGGCGGCGCAGGTCGAGCAGCCCGGTGCCGGAAGCCATCGACATGGACATCGGCACGTCGCCGAGCAGCGCGCCGAGCACGTACTCGGCCAGCCCGGTGAAGCGTGCGTTCCGCGCGCCGTGCTCCCGCAGCCAGGGCAGCCGCACCGACCAGAAGCAGCGGTGCCACCACGTGCCGGTACGCCTGTGGAAGTCCGCCGGGTCGGCCGGGCCGACCGCGCCGGCGAGCGCCTCCGGCCGGGTGTCCAGCCAGGTCAGTACCGGTCCCGACGGGGTGCCGTCGGCGGCCAGCGGCAGCACCGAGTGCCACTGCGCGGAGGTGGCCACCAGGTCCACGTCCCGCAGGTGCCCGCCGGCGGCCAGCTCGTCCAGGCACTCCGTCAGGCACGCCAGGTAGGCCGGGCCGTCCAGCGTCCCGGTGCCGTCGTCCCCGGTGACCAGATGCACCCGGCGACGGGCCAGCGCGCCCGGACGCGGCACCGCGTCCGCGTCGAGCACCAGCCCACGCACCGAGGAGGTGCCCAGATCGAGAGCGAGGATGTCCATCGCCGATCAACCTACCCGGCGCGACCGGCTTACCGGAGGCGGGCTGATCGCGTACAGTGACGGTCATGCCCGCGCACCTGTCCTGCTGGTGGCCCGCCGACCCGGCGGCCCACCCCCGCGCGTAGCTTCCCCACGCGGCCGCCCGACGAGGCGGCCGCCGGTCTTCCCCGGCATCCCGGGTCGCCCACGTCGGCGGTCACCGGCCCACCGAGGAGACCCGATGACCCGCCCGTCCGACCCGCTCGCCGCCGTCGCGGCCGGCCACGACCCCGGCCCGTTCGCGCTCGTCCGCCGCGAGGGCGCCGACCACGTCGACCTGTTCACCGGCCCGGTACGCACCGCCGACCGGCTCGCCGACCTGCCGCTGCCCGACGACGGCGCCGGCCCGCGCACGCTGGCGGTGGTGCCGTTCCGGCAGGTCACCGAGCGTGGCTTCGAGTGCGTGGACGACGGCATGCCGCTGGAGTTCCTGACCGTCGAGGCGCACCGGCGGATACCACTGGCCGAGCTGCTCGGCGCGCTGCCCGACGCCGCCGTACGCACCACCGACGCCGGCTTCGACATCGCCGACGACGAGTACGCGACGGTGGTGGACCGGGTGCTCGCCGACGAGATCGGCCGGGGTGAGGGCGCGAACTTCGTCATCCACCGCACCATGCGCGCCACGGTGCAGGGCGACCCACTGGCCGCGGCCCTGGCCGCGCTGCGCCGGCTGCTGCTGCGCGAGCGGGGCGCGTACTGGACGTTCCTGGTGCACACCGGCGCCCGGATCCTGGTCGGCGCCAGCCCGGAGCGGCACGTCAGCGTCGCCGACGGTCTGGTCGAGATGAACCCGATCAGCGGCACGTTCCGGCACCGGGGCGAGACCGTCGACCGGGCTGAGCTGCTGCGCTTCCTGCACGATCCGAAGGAGGTGGAGGAGCTGTACATGGTGCTGGACGAGGAGCTGAAGATGATGGCCGTGGTCGCCGAGCACGGCGGCCAGGTGGTCGGGCCGTACCTGAAGGAGATGGCGCACCTGGCGCACACCGAGTACCTGCTGGCCGGGCGCTGCTCCCGGGACGTGCGGGAGGTGCTGCGGGAGACCATGTTCGCCCCGACCGTGACCGGCAGCCCGATGGAGAACGCCTGCCGGGTCATCGCCCGGCACGAGCGCGCCGGCCGGCGCTACTACGCCGGGGTGCTCGCGCTGCTCGGACGCGACGAGCAGGGCCGGCAGACGCTTGACGCGCCGATCCTGATCCGGACGGCCGAGATCTCGCCCGAGGGCGCGCTGCGGGTGCCGGTCGGCGCCACGCTGGTGCGGCACTCGACGACCGCCGGGGAGGTCGCCGAGACGCACGCGAAGGCGGCGGGCGTGCTGGCCGCGCTCGGTCTCGGCCCGGACGCGCCGGGCGCCGGCGCCGAGCCGGCCGTCAGGTACGCCGACGACCCGGAGGTGCAGGCCGCGCTGGCCGCCCGCAACGCGCCGCTGGCCCGGTTCTGGCTGGAGCAGCGCCGGCCGGGCGCGCTGGCGCTGCGCGGGCTCGCCGGCCGGCGGGCGCTGATCGTCGACGGCGAGGACACGTTCACCGGCATGCTCGCCCACCAGCTCGGCGCGCTGGGGCTGGCGGTGACCCGGCGGGACTGGCCGGACCCGGGCCCGCTCGACGGGTACGACCTGGTGGTGGTCGGCCCCGGGCCGGGCGACCCGCGGGACCCGGCAGCGCCGAAGATGGTGGCGCTGCGGGCGCTGCTGGCCGAGCTGCTCGCCTCCGGCCGGCCGGCGCTCGCGGTGTGCCTGGGCCACCAGCTGCTCGCCGGGCTGCTGGGTCTGCCGCTGCACCGGCGGGACGCGCCGTACCAGGGGTTGCCGCGCGACGTGCCGGTGTTCGGGGTGACCCGCCGGGTCGGCTTCTACGCCAGCTTCACCGCCCGCGCCGACGCCGACCGGATGACCGGCCCGTACGGCCCGGTGGAGCTGTCCCGCGACCCGGCCGACGGCGCGGTGCACGCGCTGCGCGGGGCGGGTTTCGCCGGGGTGCAGTTCCACCCGGAGTCGGTGCTGAGCCAGGACGGCACCTCGGTCCTGGCGGATCTGCTCGGACATCTGCTCGACCGGCCCGCGCTGAGCGCGCATGGAGCGGCCGATCGCGGGTAGGGCGAGGGGCGACCGGTGGTCCGGACGGGTTCGAGAGCCCCCGTCCGGCCACCGGTCGCCATCCGCCGGTCAGCCGGACATGCCCCGCTTCAGCGCGGCGCCCATGAGCGTGGCCCGCTTGGCGGTCAGCGCGGTGGCGGTCAGGGCCACGTGGTCCGGGGCCACCTCGCCGTTGTTGCTGGTGTGCGAGGCGCCGTACGGGTTGCCGGCGACGAACTGGCTCGGGTCGGTGTAGCCGGGGGTCACCACGATCCCGCCCCAGTGGTAGAAGATCGTGTACAGCGACAGCAGCGTCGCCTCCTGGCCGCCGTGCGAGGTGGCGGTCGAGGTGAAGCCGCTGTACACCTTGTCGGCGAGCGCGCCGGCCGCCCAGAGCGGGCCGGTGGTGTCGATGAACTGCTTGAGCTGGGCGGCGACCATGCCGTACCGGGTGGGCGAACCCATGATCACCACGTCGGCCCAGGAGAGGTCGTCCGGCTGGGCCTCCATCACGTCCTGGGTCTCCAGCCGGTGCGCCTGCCAGCCCGAGTTGGAGCGGATCGCCTCGTCGGGCGCCAGCTCACGCACCTTGCGCAGGCGCACCTCGGCACCGGCTTCCTCCGCCGCCTCGACTGCCGACTGCGCCATCTGGTAGGTGATGCCGGTCGCGCTGTAGTAGATCACCGCGACCTTGACCTGGCCATCCATCAGACGATCCCTCCTCGTTTGGGGTCAACTCCCGCGACTACCCGTTACTTGTCGCGTCAAACGGCGGGCGTGGCATGCTCGCCAGGTGGAGATCCGCACCGCCACCCCCGCCGACTGGCCACTGATCTGGCCGTTCCTGCGCGAGATCGTCGCGGCCGGCGAGACGTACACCTGGCCCCCGGACGTCACGCAGGAGCAGGCCCGGCGGCTCTGGATGCCGGGCCCACCGGCGCGGACGGTGGTCGCGGTGGCGCCGGACGGCACGGTGCTCGGCTCGGCGAAGCTCGCGCCCAACCAGGGCGGCCCCGGCGACCACGTGGCGAACGCCTCGTTCATGGTCGCCCCGGCCGCCGCCGGGCACGGCGTCGGGCGGGCACTGGCCGGGCACGTGCTCGCCGCGGCCCGGGCCGACGGCTACCGGGCCATGCAGTTCAACGCGGTGGTGGCCACCAACACCCGGGCGGTCGCGCTGTGGCGGTCGCTGGGCTTCGCGGTGATCGGCCGGGTGCCGGAGGGCTTCCGACACCCCACCCGGGGGTACGTCGACCTGCTCGTCATGCACCGGCGGCTCGACTGACCGAGGCTCAAGATTTGCGCAAGTTCCGCGCGAAAACGCTTTCCCGGCCCAGCTCAGCGAGGATCCTGGTCGGACCGGCGCCAGCCAAGTCGGCTGCCCCCGCGCCGGGAACCTGAACGGGGGATCGCGCTTCGTCGGCAGCGCGGCCGGCGCAGCGCGATCAGGGGCTGTCGGACCCCGGGCCTACGCTGACGCCCGTGACCGTTCGCCTCAGCCGCGCCGAGGCGCTCGCGCTACGGATGACCGGCCTGCTGCTGCGCCCGCACCCGACGGCCCGTCCCGAGGGCGTCGCCGACGTGGTCGAGTGGTTCGGCGCCATGCAGGCCCAGGACGCCGCGAGCGGGTTGTGGTCGCTCGGCGTACGCCTTCCCGGCGCCACCCAGAACGACGTCCGCGCGGCGCTGGAGCGGCGGGAGGCCCTGCGCACCTGGCCGATGCGCGGCACCGTGCACCTGGTGCCGGCGCGCGACGCGCGGTGGCTGCTGGAGCTGACCGGGGTGCGGACGCTGGCCGGCATCGCCTCGCGGTGGCGGCAGCTCGGGCTGACGGTCGCCGACGGTGAACGGGCCGGTGACGTGCTGGGTGCGGCGCTGGCCGGCGGCGGCCGGCTCACCCGCGCCGAGTGCCTGGCCGCGCTGCGCGCCGCCGGGCTGGACACGGATGGTCAACGCGGCTATCACCTGCTCTGGTACGCCAGCCAGCGCGGCGTCACCTGCATCGCCCCGCACGTCGGCAACGAACAGACGTTCGTGCTGCTCGACGAGTGGGCGCCCGATCCGCGCCGCCCGGAGCGCGACGAGGCGCTGTCGTTGCTGGCGCGCCGCTACGTGCGCGGCCACGGCCCGGTGACCCGGCACGAGCTGGCCCGGTGGACCGGCCTCACCGTCACCGACGCGACCCGGGCGATCACGCTGGCCGGTGACCTGCTCGCCCCGGTCGAGGTCGACGGCGAGCCGGCGGTGGTCGACGCCGCGCTGCTCGACACGCCCCGCGCGCCCGTCGACGACGTGCACACGCTGCCCGGCTTCGACGAATACCTGCTCGGCTTCAAGGACCGGTCGCTGATGCTCGACCCGGCGCACGCCGCAGCGGTGGTCCCCGGCAACAACGGGATGTTCCGTTCGACCGTGGTGCGCGGCGGGCGCGTGGTCGGCACTTGGACGCGGACGATCGGCGCGCGGGCGGTGACAGTGACAACGCACCAGCTCGTGCCGTTCGACGCCGCGCTGCGCACCCGGGTGGACGCCGCGCTGACGGGTTACGCCCGCTTCCTCGGCCTGGAGCTGCGTCACTCCTGGTGAGCGACGGCTCCCGCCGTTGCCTTACCTCATTCTCCTCTGCTGCCGAGCATCCCCTTCGCTCTGCAGCCATCGGCGCATCGGGTCGCCGCGCTCGTGCTCGGTGGAACGCCATGGGTGTCAAAACCGCGCCGAGACACCCGTGGCGTTCCACTCACGCCGATGGCCGACTACGGAGGGAGGGTGAGCTGGCCGGACAAGGCCGAAGGGCCGGCGGCACCGCGTGCCACCGGCCCTTCGCGCGTCCGGGGTCAGTCGGCCAGAGCGCCGGCCGAACGGCCCTCGTGCAGCGTCAGGTTACGGCCGCTGCCCGGGTCGAACAGGTGGATCTTCTCCAGGTTGAACCACACCCGGCGCGACTCGCCCTCGCGTACCGGGGACTCCGCCGACAGGCGGGTGACCAGGTTCGAGCCGCCGCCCGCGAAGTCCGCCGCGCCCGCGTCGGCGGCCAGCTCCTCCAGTTCGGCGGCGGTCGCCCGCTCCCCCTCGACGGTGAAGTAGACGTACTTGTCCGAACCCATCGACTCGACGATGTCCACCGGCGCCTCGAACTCCATGCCCCGGCGGCGGGTCTCGTCGTCGATCAACGCGGCGTCCTCGAAGTGCTCCGGCCGGATGCCGAGGATCAGCTCGCGGGGCGCGTCACCGGCCTCCAGCTCGCGGCGGACCCGCTCGCCGACCGGCACGTCTCCGAGCGCGGTCCGCAGCTTCCCGTCCTCCACCGCGGCGTGCACGAAGTTCATCGAGGGCGAACCGATGAACCCGGCGACGAAGAGGTTGCGCGGGTGGTCGTACAGCTCCTGCGGCGGGCCGACCTGCTGCACCGCGCCGCCGCGCATGATGACCACCCGGTCGCCGAGCGTCATCGCCTCGGTCTGGTCGTGGGTGACGTAGACGGTGGTGGTGCCGAGTTGCTTCTGCAGCCGCGACACCACGGTGCGCATCTGCACCCGCAGCTTGGCGTCCAGGTTCGACAGCGGCTCGTCCATCAGGAACGCCTTGGGCTGGCGGACGATCGCCCGGCCCATCGCCACCCGCTGCCGCTGGCCGCCGGAGAGGTTGGCCGGCTTGCGGTCCAGCAGCGCGGTCAGCTCCAGCACCTTCGCCGCCTCGTCGACCTTCTGGTTGATGGTCTCCTTGTCCAGCTTCGCCAGCCGCAGCGGGAACGCCATGTTCTCCCGAACGGTCATGTTCGGGTAGAGCGCGTACGACTGGAAGACCATGGCGATGTCGCGGTCGCGGGGCGCCTTGTCGTTGACCCGCTCGCCGCCGATGCGCAGCTCACCGGAGCTGATGTCCTCCAGCCCGGCGATCATGTTGAGCGTGGTGGACTTCCCGCAGCCGGACGGACCGACCAGGATGACGAACTCGCCGTCGGCGATCTCCAGGTCGACGTCCTGTACGGCGGTGGTCCCGTCCGGGAACCGCTTGCTCACCTTGTCCAGCACGATGTCGGCCATTGCTACCACCTATCCCTTGACTGCGCCGGAGGTCAGACCGGAGACGATGCGGCGCTGGAAGAAGAGCACGAACAGGATGATCGGCACGGTGATCACCACAGCGGCGGCGCAGATCGCCCCGGTGGGGTCCTCGAACTGCGACTCGCCGGTGAAGAACTGCAGCGCCACCGGGACCGTGCGGGACCGCTCGGTCGAGGTGAGCGTGATCGCGAACAGGAAGTCGTTCCAGCAGAAGATGAAGACCAGGATGGCGGTGGTGAACACGCCCGGCGCGGCCAGCGGCGCGATCACCCGCCGGAACGCCTGGGCCTGGGTGGCGCCGTCCATCTTCGCCGCCTTCTCCAGGTCCCACGGGATCTGCTTGAAGAAGGCCGACAGCGTGTAGATCGCCAGCGGCAACGCGAACGTGATGTAGGGCAGGATCAGACCCGGCCAGGTGTCGAACAGGCCGAGCTGCCGCTCGATCTCGAACAGCGGCGACACCAGCGACACCTGCGGGAACATCGCGATCAGCAGCGAGACGCCGACCAGCAGCTTCTTGCCGGGGAAGTCCAGGCGGGAGATCGCGTACGCGGCCATCGCCCCGAGCACCACCGCGATGGTGGTGGCGATCAGCGCGATGCCGATGGAGTTGATCAGGGCCCGGACGAACTGGTCGGTGTCGAAGATGGTCCGGTAGTTGTCCAGCGTCCACTCGCGCGGCCAGAACTTGCCGTCGGTGAGCGTGGCCGGGGTCTTGAACGACAGCGAGGCGATCCAGAGCACGGGGACCAGCGCGAAGACGACGACCACGACGTCCAGCAGGCCCCAGCGCACCTTCGCCCGCGTGGTGGATTCCACTGCCATGTCAGCGCCTCTCCCCATCGTCGCTGCCCGGGGCAGCGGTGCCGAACAGCTTCACGAACACGAAGGCGATGATCGCCACGGTGATGAAGATCAGCACCGACATCGTGGAGCCGATGCCGAGGTTCAGGCCCCGGATCAGGTTGTTGTAGGCGAGCATCGACACCGACGACGTCTCGTTGCCGCCGTTGGTGAGCACGAAGATGTTGTCGAAGACCCGGAACGCGTCGAGCGTGCGGAACAGCAGCGCGACCAGGATGGCCGGCTTCATCACCGGCAGCATCACCTTGGTGAACCGCTGCCACGCCGTCGCGCCGTCGGTGGAGGCCGCCTTGAGCAGGTCCTCCGGCACCAGCGCCAGCCCGGCCATCAGCAGCAGGGCCATGAACGGGGTGGTCTTCCAGATCTCCGCCAGCATGATGATCGCCAGCGAGCTGGCCCGCTCGGTGAGCGGGGCGCTGCCGTCGAACAGGTTCGCCAGGTAGCCGGTGCCGGGCGTCCAGGCGTACCGCCAGGAGAACGCCGCGACCACAGTGACGATGCCGTACGGGATCAGCGCGGCGGTGCGGACGATCCCCCGGCCGACGAGCGTCCGGTGCATGATCAGCGCCAGGCCCATGCCGAGCACCAGCTCGACCGCGACGGTGACCACGGTGATCAGGGCGGTCACCCCGAACGCGGTCCACCAGAAGTCGTTGGTGAGCACGGTGACGTAGTTCTCCAGCCCGACGAACTGCCGCTCGTCGGGGAAGCGCAGGTCGAAGCGTTGCAGCGACAACCAGACGGAGTACAGGATCGGGTACGCGGTGACCAGCACCATGACCAGCGCGGCCGGTGCGCACAGCAGCCAGCCGAGCCGCCGTTCGGCCCGCTTGTTCTCGCTCAGCGGGGCGCGGGAGCCGCGCCGCGACCGCTGCTGCGGCACTGCGGCGTGCCGGCCGCCGGGCTGCTCGGACTCGGCCTCGGCGGCGGCCTGCGCGCCGGCCGGGGTGGCGTTCACGCTCATGGCAGAACCCCCTTGGACTCCAGCGCGTCGGAGATCGCCTTGCGCAGCTCGTCGGCGGTCTGCTCGGGCCGGATCGCCGACGGCGGCGACAGGATCGCCGACATCACCGTGGAGATGCTCTGGTACGCCGGGGTCAGCGGTCGCACCGCCGGCTCCTTCAGCTCCTCCAGGATGGTCTCCTTCATCGGGTACGCCTCGGTCATCTCCGGGTCGTCGTAGACGGCCTCGATGGTGGGCGGCACGCCGTCGTTGACGGCGGAGAACTTCTGGTTCTCGGCGTTGCGCAGGCAGCGGGCCACCTCGAACGCCTCCTCCGGGTGCTTCGAGTAGCTGCTGACCGCCAGGTTGACCCCGCCGATGGTGACCTTGCTGGGGGTGCCCGGTTCGATGCCCGGCACCCGGGCCCACTTCACGTTCTTCGCCAGCTCCGGGTTGGCCTCCTGGAGCGCCGGATAGACGAACGGCCAGTTCACCTGGAACGCGCCCTTGCCGGACTGGAACTCCAGCCGCACCGGGTCCTCCAGCGCGTTGCTGAACGACGGCGACGTCACGCCGGACGTGGCGAACTTCTTGAGCTGGTCGAGCGCGCGTACCGCGCCGGCGTCCATCTCCGCCTTCTTGCCGTCGTCACTGAGGATCTTGCCGCCGGCGCTCTCGGCGAGCGTGTTGTAGAGGACCACCAGGCCCTCGTACTGGGCGCCCATGGTGAGCACCTGGTACGGCTTGCCCTGCTCCTTGAGCTGCTGGGCGGCGGAGATCATCTCGTCCCAGGTCTTCGGCGGCTGCGACACCAGGTCCGACCGGTACCACAGCAGCTGCACGTTCGTGTTCTTGGGCGCGGCGTACAGCTTGTCCTCGTACCGGGCGGTGTCCAGCGGGCCGGCCAGCGTGCCCCGCTCCGCCTCGGCCTTGTCCTCGCCGGTCCACTCCCGGATCCACTTCGCGCTGGCGAACTCCTGGGTCCACGTGACGTCCAGGCCGAGCACGTCCATCCCGCTGTCCTGCGCGGCGAGCCGCCGCACCATCTGCACCCGCTGCTCGTCGGCCTCGCGCGGCAGCACCCGGTAGTCGATGCGGTACCGGCCCTGCGCCGCCGTGTTGCAGGTGTCGACGACCTTCTGCAGGTTCTGCTCCGGCGGGTAGTACAGGTTGATCGTGGGGACGCCGCCGTCGCCGCCGGATCCGCAGGCTGCCAGCGGGGCCACCAACGCGAGCGCGGCGGCTGCCGCCACCGCGCGTCCGGCCGGCCGTCGTGCGGCCGTGTCGGGGACTGTCGTCATCACCCTCCCCCTCTCTTCGGCGAAGAACCGGGGAGTGACCCGTGCCCCGGCGCACGGCGAGACGGCGGGGTTCTCGGTCCGATCACCGAACGCCCCGGGCGTGTCGTGCGGCTGAACGTGCCCGACCTGCGACGGAGCGAAACATCACGGACATGTGACGGTGACGGCGCGCACACCGTCGGCAGCGCGACGACGGGGCGCGGCCGACACGCCGTCCCACGTCGTGAAACGGCGAGGCTACCGAGCGTCAGCGGTCGTGCATTAGCGTGGGGCTGGCTCCGTAGCCGGCGCGTCGCCGTCGACGTCGATACGCCTCCGGCCGTCCCCCACTGCCCGCCCGATCGGTTGGTTCTGTCGGGAAAGTGCCGTCCGCTCGTTCCCCGGTTGGGCAGGATTCGCCCCGAGGAGGTGCTTCGTGCAGGACACCCGCGCTCTCGCCCTGACGTTCGAGGTGAGCGGCCTGCCCCCGGTCAAGACCGAGGCCCTGTCCATCTTCGCCGCCGGGCACCGGCAGGCGACGAGAGTCCGTACCCTGCTCCAGGCCGCCTGCACGGCGGCCCAGCGCACCGGGTGGACCCCGCTCACCGGCCCGGTCGAGGTGGACCTCACCCTGCGGTGCCCGTCCGGGCACCGCACCTCCGACGCCAGCACGCTGCTGGGCGGCGTGTGCGCGGTGCTCCAGGACAAGAAGCGGGTCGCCAACATCGGTCTCGCCCACCTCGGGGTGCTGGTCGACGTCGCGCTCTGGTCCGACGACCGGCAGATCCGCCGGCTGTCGTACGTCGAGGAGCCGGCGGAGGAGTTCTCGTACCTGGTCCGGGTGTCGGCCGTACCGACGATGGTTTGACCGACGTTCGCGGTGGGGTACCGCGGACGCCGACGAAGGGAGCGCCGATGTCGGAGCCACATGTCACGCTCGACCCGAGCGGGCTTGACCCTGTGCAGCAGAAGCTGCGTGGCCCGCTGGAGGATCAGCTGACCTCGGCCCTGCAGGCCGCCGCGGACCGGGTCCGCTCCGGCTACGCGGGCGAGCCGGTGGAGGACGTGTGCCGCCGCCTGCTCGACGAGACCCGCTCCGGCCTGCACCCGGACATCGCGGCCGGCTTCCAGCCCGACATGGACGAGTTCTGCCGGGTGGCGGTGGCGATCGTGCGGGGCGAGCTGACCTGAGCCCGGGCCGCACCCTGGAATTGAGTACGCGTACCGATGGCGGGTCCGCCCGGGGCGACGACAATTCTCCCCGTGCGAACTCGAATCATGATCGTTCTTGCCGTGCTCGGACTGGCCGGGCTGATGGCGACCACCGGCTGTTCCCTGCGGCAGAGCATCTGCGGCAGCGACGAGTACCCGGTGATCGCGGTCGGCCCGCAGGGCGGTAGTTCCTGCGTGCCGGACGGGGAAGAGCCGTCCCCGCCGTATGTGCGCTACCCGGAGGGCAAGGTGCCGCAGCACGTCGACGACGAGTGGGACGTCTACTGGCGCACCCACGGCATCGACGAGAACAACAACATCATCGACCGCTGACGCCGACGTCAGCTGCGCCGCACGTCCACGGCCACGACGTGCGTACCGTCCGGGCGGGTGGACTCCCCCAGCCGCACCGGCAGGCGGCCGCCGTCCGGCGGCAGCAGGCCGAGCCCGAAACTGAGGTGCCCCTCGAAGTCGCCGGCCACCGCCCATCCGCGCAGCGTCGGGAAGCGGATCGCCGCAGGCGGCAGGTCCGCCGTTCCGCCGCCGCGCGCGTCGTGCGCCTGGGCCGGCTCGAACCGCACCGACAGGTACGCGGTACCGGGCAGCGCGACCGGCGCGCCCCGGCCCTCGGTCACCACCCGCGGCACGTAGGCGACCTGATAGGACGGGGTGGGCCCGCGGAACGCGAAGGTGATCCGGCTGAAGCCCTCCGCCGGGTGGTCGCCGACGTCCACCGCCACCAGGACGGGCAGCGGCTCCCCCGGCGGCGGCGTGACCGGCACCCGGACCCGGTGGGCGACCCGGGCCGGCTGGCCGGGCACGGCCCAGTCCCAGGTGACACGCCACGAGCCGCCCGTCGAGGCCGCTTCGGTCGGCACGGGCGGGGTGGGCGTGGCCTCCGTCGCGGTCGCCGCGGGGGCCGCCGCGGCCGTCGGGGTGGGCGCCGTGGACGCGCCGTCGTGGCCGGTCGCCGTGCAGGCCGCCGCGAGCAGCACGACCAGGCCGGCGAGCAGCGGTACGCGCTGAGGAGTCATGACTCAGTGTCGCTCCGTGACCGGCCCGCGCACCAGAGGCGTCCCACCCGATTCCGGCGCCTGTTTCCGGGGCCGGACGGGTCAGGACCGGGTCCGCAACTCCCCGGCCCTGACCCCGGCCGTCCGGTTGGGTAGCGGTCTGCGCCGCGGGAACCCGGCAGGCGTGGCACGACGCCGTTCGCCGGGCTCCGCGCGGCGAGCCGGTATGCCCGCACTCAGCTCCACGGTGCTCTTACCACCGGACTCCGGTGCGCCCCCGTCTCACCCCGACGAGGCGTGGACGCCGGCTCAGGTTAGGCGCGTACGCGCAGGCCGGACAAGCGATGACCGGTGGCCGCGCCTGTGATTGATGTCTATGCGGAATTGCGGCATGTCGGCGTAACGGGGTCAGCCGGTTTCGCGCTGTTCGACTTCGAGACGCGGACTGCGCCCGGCCTGCCCCGGCGGGACGCTCCGGGCCGCGGC
This sequence comes from Micromonospora sp. LHW51205, assembly GCF_003315815.1. NCBI lineage: Bacteria > Bacillati > Actinomycetota > Actinomycetes > Micromonosporales > Micromonosporaceae > Micromonospora > Micromonospora sp. LHW51205. Next base: position 113,644 of record NZ_QMEZ01000002.1, read on the forward strand.
GGCCCCGGCGACGAGCGCCAGCGCGGCCACGTGCAGCGCCCGTACGCCGGCCGGGGCGGCGACGTCCGCCGCCGGCAGCGCGGGCAGCAGCAGCGCGCCGAGCCCGGTGACCGCCAGCGCCACCCGCCAGAACACGGCCGGGTTCGCCGCCGGCAGCGGCGACGCCACGCCCCCGGCCCGCTGTCCCCGGCGGGCCTCCCCCACGACCAGGACGACCACCAGCAGCCCACCGGCGAACCCGGCGGTCACGTCCACGAACTGGTACCAGTACACGCCGGTCAGGGCATGGAAGTCGGCGACGCCGAGCAGCCGGGGCAGGCGCTCGCTGTGGCTGACCCGGTCCCACGCGACGTGACTGAACGCGCCGATGAGCGCCGAGCAGACCGACACCTGCCAGGGATGCCGCACCCCGGCCAGCGTCGCGTACCAGGCCCAGCCGAAGAACCGCCGTCCCGGCAGGTGCGCGACGACGCCGGCGACCACGCGGCGCGCCACCCAGGCGTACGCGAGCGCGACCGGCAGCCCCCACCAGAGCAGCCCGCCGAGCGTGTGCGTACGCATGCCGAGCGCCAGCGGCGTGCCGGTGAACAGGTACGCGGCGTCCGGCGCCACCGCACCGGCGCACAGCGCCACCCCGTCGAACCAGCGGGGCCGCCACAGCTTCAGCGGCAGCACCGGCGCCAGGTGCGACGGGAAGGTGAGTGGCACCTCCCGGACGTTACCGGCCGCCTAGAAGTGCTGGACCAGGTCGGGAAACGCCGCCAGCCGGATCACCTGGGAGTCGGACGGGTCCAGCTCGTCGTGCTCCAGGATCCAGGTGTTCTCGTTCGGGATGAAGACCGCGTTCATCCCGGCGGCCCGGGCGGGCAGGATGTCCGAGCGCGGGGAGTTGCCGATCATCCAGGCGGCGGCCGGGTCGAAGGCGTGCTCGCGGGCCAGCCAGCGGTACGTGTCGGCGTCCTTCTCCGGCACGATGTGCGCGGCGCGGAAGTGGTGCAGCAGCCCGCAGGCGTCCAGCTTGCGCTGCTGCTCCTCGCGCTCGCCCTTGGTGAGCAGCAGCAGCTCGTGCCGGCCGGCCAGGTCGTCGAGCGTCTCGGCCACCCCCGGCATCAGCTCGACCTGGTGCCCGATCAGAGCCGCCGCGAGCTGATCGATCTCGGCGCGTTCCCGGTCGGTGGCCGGACGCTCGCGCAGCTTCTCCAGGCACTCGCCGAGGCTGCGCAGGAAGACCTTGCTGCCGTAGCCGTGCGCGACGGCGTTGGCCCGCTCGATGTCGTCGAGCACCGCGCGGATGCGGGCCCGGTCCAGCGTGGGATGGTCGAGCCAGGTGAGGAAGTCGTCGATCACCCGCTCGAACAGGACGTTGTTCTCCCAGAGCGTGTCGTCGGCGTCGAAGACCAGCACGGCGGCATCCCGGCGCGGCGGCATGGGGCTCCCTCCCTCACGGACCTCGCACACCGTACTGCCCGGTCGCCGGACGGACCACGCGGATTATCCGGTCGGCGGGCGGTTACCGGCGGCTACCCGACTGCGCGATCCCTGGTCGGGCGACATGCTTCGGCCATGACGATCTCACCCGATCATCCACCCGGGCGCAGACGGGGCGCGGCCGTCGCCGTGGCCGCGGCGCTCGCCGTCGCGGGCGCGGCGCTGCCGGGATCCCCGGCGCTCGCCGTCAACGCCGCACACACCACAGTCGTCGGCACGAACCCGGTCGACTGGACGCCGCACGCGCTGGACGGCACCGTGCACCGCATCCTCCAGATCGGCAACCGCGTGTACGTCGCCGGCACGTTCACCAAGGTGCGCAACGCCGGGCAGTCGGCCCAGCTGGCGATGCCCCGCCTGGTGGCGCTCGACGCGACCACCGGCCGGATCGACACCGCGTTCCGGCCGCAGGTGAACGGCGCGGTGAAGGCTCTCGCCGCCGCGCCGGACGGCCGCTCGCTCTACATCGGCGGCGCGTTCACCACTGTCAACGGCGCCGCGGCGTCCCGGCTGGCCCGGATCGACGCGGCCACCGGCGCGCGGGTCGCCGGTTTCACCACGCCGGCGCTGAACAACCAGGTCAACGACATGCACCTGGTCGGCAACCGGCTGATCGTCGGCGGCGCGTTCCAGACCGTCGGCGGGGTGACCCGGCGCGCCCTGGCGGCGGTGAACGCCACCACCGGAGCCGCCGATCCGTCGGTCAACCTGAACCTGGCCGGTCCGCGCACGACCACCTCCGGCGCCACCGCGCCGGTGAAGATCGAGGCGCTGGACGTCTCCGCCGACGGCCGGCGGCTGGTGTTCGTCGGCGGCTTCAGCAGCGTCGCGGGTGTGGCGCGGCACCAGATCGCCGTCGCCGACCTGAGCGCGTCGGGCGCCACGCTCTCCGGCTGGGCCACCGACCGCTACCAGCCGCAGTGCGCGCGGACGATGCCGGTCTACATGCGCGGCGTCGACATCTCGCCGGACGGCACCTGGTTCGCGGTGGTCACCACCGGCGGCCCGTTCCCGGCCACGCTCTGCGACACCGCGGCGCGTTTCGAGTTCGGTGCGGCCACCGGCGGCAAGCAGCCCACCTGGGCCAACTACACCGGCGGCGACACGCTGCTGTCGGTGGCGGTGACCGGCGCGGCCGTCTACGTCGGGGGCCACCAGCGCTGGCTGGACAACCCGCAGGGCCGCAACTCGGCCGGTCCGGGCGCGGTGTCCCGGCCGGGCATCGGGGCGATCCACCCGGTCACCGGCAAGGCACTGCCGTGGAACCCGACGAAGGACCGCGGGGTGGGCACCGGCGAGCTGTACGCCACCGACCGGGGCCTGTGGGTCGGCAGCGACACCGTGACGGTGGCCGGCGAGTACCACGCCCGGCTGGCGTTCCTGCCGCTGGCGTGACCGTGCGGGGCGCGGCGGGCTCTCCCGTCGCGCCCCGCACACACGGTCAGCGGCGCAGCGTGAGGATCAGGTCGGCGACCAGCGCGGTCCACCCGGTCTGGTGCCAGGCGCCCAGCCCGGCGCCGTTGTCGCCGTGGAAGTACTCCGGGAAGCAGATCAGGTCGCGCCAGTCCGGGTGGGTCTGGAACAGCTGCGCGGCGCCGTAGATCGGCCGCCGTCCCCACCCGTCGCGGGTGAACAGCGAGATCAGCCGCGCGGACAGGTCGTCGGCGATCTCGTCGAGCGTCCGCTTGACCCCGGAGCGGGTGGGGTACTCGACCTGCAGGTCGTCGCCGAAGAACGCGGCGTAGTCGCGCAGCGCGCTGATCAGCAGGAAGTTCGTCGGCATCCAGATCGGGCCGCGCCAGTTGGAGTTGCCGCCGAACAGGCCGCTGGTCGACTCGGCCGGCTCGTAGCCGACGCTGAACTCCTGCCCGCCGAGCGTGACGGTGAACGGCTTGTCCAGGTGGGCGCGGGACAGCGTACGCAGCCCGTACTCGGAGAGGAACTCGTCGGTGTCGAGCATCCGGGCCAGCAGCCGCACCACCTGGTCCGGGGCGACCATCGACAGCAGCCGCTGCTGCCGGCCGTCGGGGCCGATCCGGCGGCCGCCGATCACCTCGGCGTACTCCGGGCGGTTGGTGAGGAACCAGCGCAGCCGCGCACCCAGCTCGGGCAGGCGGCGCATGGTGCGGGCGGTGAGCCGGGTGACGGCTGCGAGCGGCAGCAGCCCGACCACCGAGCGGACCTTCAGCGGCACCTTCGTGCCGTCGGCCAGGCGCAGCACGTCGTAGAAGAACGCGTCCTCGGCGTCCCAGAGCCCCTGGTGGTACGCCGCCGCGGCGATGTACGCGAAGTGCTCGAAGAACTTGGTGGCGGTGTCGGTGTACGCGCGGTCGTGCTCGGCCAGCACGATCGCCATGTCGAGCAGGTTGAGCGCGTACATGGCCATCCAGCCGGTGCCGTCGGACTGCTCCAGCACCCCGGCGACCGGCAGCGCGGCCGAGCGGTCGAACGGGCCGACGTTGTCCAGCCCGAGGAAGCCGCCCTCGAAGACGTTGTTGCCGCCGGTGTCCTTGCGGTTGACCCACCAGGTGAAGTTGAGCAGCAGCTTGTGCATGACCCGGGCGAGGAACTCGTGGTCGCGGGAGCCGTCGATCTCGAAGACCTTCAGCGCCGCCCAGGCGTGCACCGGCGGGTTCACGTCCCCGAACGCCCACTCGTACGCCGGGATCTGCCCGTTGGGGTGCAGGTACCACTCGCGCAGCAGCAGGAGGACCTGTTCCTTGGCGAAGCCCGGGTCGACCCGGGCGATGGTGACGCAGTGGAAGGCCAGGTCCCACGCGGCGTACCAGGGATATTCCCACGGGTCCGGCATGGAGATGACGTCGAAGCTGTTCATGTGCCACCAGGCGCTGTTGCGCCCGTGCCGGCGGCCGGCGGGCGGCGTGGAGCCGGGGTCGCCGGTGAGCCAGCGCTCGACGTCGAAGTGGTAGAACTGCTTGCCCCACATCAGCCCGGCGATGGCCTGGCGGGCGACCAGCGCCTCGTCGGCGGTGGCGGCGGTCGGGATAACGCTGTCGAAGAACCGGTTCGCCTCGGCCCGGCGTGCCCAGAGCACGGCGTCGAACCCGTCACCGAGGTCGGCCGGGGCGGGCGGCGCGGCGGCCGGGGGCGGCGCGGTACGGGTCAGCCGCAGCCGGATCTGCCGCTGCTCGCCGGCCGGCACGTCGAGCACGTAGTGCAGCGCGCCCTTGGTGCCGGTGCGCTCCGGGTTGACGGTGGCGGCGCCGTTGACCACGTGGTCGTTGATGCCGTCCTTGGGGTACGCGGACCGCCCCGGCAGCCCCCACAGCCGCTCGGCGTTCGTGTCGTTGTCGCACAGCAGCGGCACCGGGTCGCCGTCGCCTTCCAGCAGCAGCTGCCCGAGCACCCAATGCTCACCGACGAGCCGGGAACCCGTGCCGACCAGCTTCGGCACCCGGTCGGCGCCGGGCAGCCCCCACGCCCAGGTGTTGCGGAACCAGAGCGTGGGCAGCACGTGCAGCGTCTCGTCGGTGTCGGCCCGGTTCGCCACGGTGATCACCACGCACATGTCGGTCGGGGACGCCTTGGCGTAGTCGACGGTGACCGCCCAGTACCTGTCGTCGTCGAAGATGCCGGTGTCGACCAGCTCGTACTCGGTGTCGTCCCGGCCGCGCAGCGCGTTCACCGCGACCAGCTCGTCGTACGGGAAGGCGGCCTGCGGGTAGTGGTAGCGCCAGCGCATGAAGGAGTGCGTGGGGGTGCTGTCGAGGTACCACCAGTAGTCCTTGGCGTCCTCGCCGTGGTTGCCGCCGTCGCCGCCGAGGCCGAACATCCGCTCCTTGAGGATCGGGTCGCGCCCGTTCCACAGCGCCAGGGCGAAGCAGAACGTCTGCCGGTCGTCGCAGACGCCCGCCATGCCGTCCTCGTTCCACCGGTAGGCTCGGGACCGCGCGTGATCGTGGGGGAAGTAGTCCCAGGCCGTGCCGTGCTCGCTGTAGTCCTCACGTACCGTGCCCCACGCCCGCTCGGACAGATAGGGGCCCCATGCGCGCCAGTCCTGCTCCCCGGCGTCGGCCTGGGCGAGCCGGTGCCGCTCGGGGTCGGGGGACGCGGAGGTCGACCGGTCGGTGATCACTGGCACATCTTCGACGCCGCCGGGGTACTTCTCCACAGCGGCCATTGTCGCCGTGGCATGTCACACCTCGCTGCCGGTGGAGGAAAGTTGATCGACATCCGTTTCGGGCCGCGCGTCTGCGGTGAGCTGTCCGCCGCCGCCACGCGGGAATGGCTGGTCACCGACGGCCTCGGCGGATACGCCATGGGCACCGTCGCCGGGCTGCGTGCCCGCCGGTATCACGGGCTGCTCGTGGTGGCCGGCGACACGCCCGCGTCCCGAAAGGTGGGACTGGCGAGCCTCGACCCGGCGGTGACGCTGCCGTCGGGGCGGCAGGTCCGCCTCGGCGCGCACGAGTGGTCCTCCGGCGTGGTCGACCCGCGCGGCTTCGAGCTGCTGGAGCGCTTCGACCTCACCGACGGGGTGCCGCGCTGGCGGTGGCGCGTCGGCGACGTGGTGATCGAACGGGAGATCGCCATGACGTACGGCCGCTCGTGCATCGCCGTCGTACACCGGTTGATCTCCGGCGGCCCGGTGCGGCTCGACCTCGCGGCGGCCTGCACGTGGCGCGACGCGCACGGCGAGCGGCGCGCCGACGGTCCGGCGCCCCGGCTGGAGGCGGCGGCCGGCGGCGCGGTGATCGACGGCGCGTACCGGCTCGCCGGGCCGGACTGGACCCCGGAGGGGCAGTGGTGGCACGGGGTACGCCACCGGACCGAGGCCGAGCGCGGCCTGCACCCGGACGAGGACCTCTGGTACGCGGGCCGGTTCACCGGCGCGCTGGACGAGCCCGGCGCGACGGTGTCGGTGCTGGCCTGGGCGGGCGACCTGGCCGAGGAGCCGCCCCCGGCGACCGCGGTGGTCGAGTCGACCCGGCGGCGCAACCGGGCCGTGACGGCGGCGGCGAAGCCCGGCGACGCGGTCGAGGCGACGCTCGCGCTCGCCGCCGACGCGTTCGTGGTACGCACCGCCACCGGCCCGGACGTGGTCGCCGGCTACCCGTGGTTCGGGGCCTGGTCGCGCGACACGATGATCTCCTACGAGGGCCTGTTCCTGTGCACGAACCGGGCCGACGAGGGCCGGGACCTGCTGCGGGCGTACGCGGCGACGCTGTCCGAGGGGATGCTGGCGAACACCGCCGACACCGGCCGGGTCGAGCACAACACCGTCGACGGCACGCTGTGGTTCCTGCACGCGGTCAGCCGGCACGTCACCGCCACCGGCGACACCGACCTCGGCGACGAGCTGCTGCCCGCGCTGCACGGTGTGGTCGAGGCGCACGTGGCGGGCACCCGGTACGGCATCGGCGTCGACCCGGCCGACGGGCTGCTGACCCAGGGCGGCCCGCCGGACGTCGCGCTCACCTGGATGGACGCCCGGGTGTACGGGGTGCCGGTGACCCCGCGTACCGGCAAGCCGGTCGAGGTGAACGCGCTGTGGATCAACGGGCTGGCCGGGCTCGCCGAGCTGACCGAGCTGGCCGGACGCGACGCCTCGGCGCTGCACGCGCTGCACCGGCGGGCCGTCGCCTCGTTCCGGGAGCGGTTCCCCGCCCCGGCCGGCTGGCTGTACGACGTGGTGGACGCCCCGGCGCCGGCGTACCCGCTGGGCGGGGCCACGCACCACGACGACGACCTGCTGCGCCCCAACCAGCTGCTGGCCTGGTCGCTGCCGTACGCGCCGCTGGAGCCGGACGAGGCCACGCTGCGCCGGATCACCGAGGCGCTGTTCACCCCGCTCGGCCCGCGCAGCCTCGCCCCGGGCTCCCCCGGCTGGACCGGCCGGCACCGGGGCGGGCCGGCCGAGCGGGACTCCGCCTACCACCAGGGCACCGTCTGGCCGTGGCTGACCGGTCCGCTGCTGGACGCGTACCGCCGGGCCGGGCTGCCCACCGACGACCTGCTGGTCGGCCTGGAGGGCCACCTCGCCGAGGACGGCCTGGGCTCGGTGAGCGAGACCGCCGACGGCGACGCCCCGCACGCGGCCACCGGCTGCCCGTTCCAGGCGTGGTCGGTGGCCGAGCTGCTGCGCGCACGGCGGACACGCCGGTAACGCGTTACAGACCGGCAACCGGCGCGTCGCCGCCGGTTATCGACCCCTCGGCAGGATGGGTACCGACCCCACCGGACACCGCGGCGACGCCGCCGCCGGGGTGGGGACGCCACAACTCAAAGGGGGCCGCGTGTCAGCTGACGCCGAAGTGATCGACATCCAGCCCGCCCGGCGCCTGCGGGTGCTGCTGCTCTCCTGGGAGTACCCGCCGGTGCTCGTCGGTGGCCTCGGCCGCCACGTCCACGCGCTGTCCGTGGCGCTGGCCGCCGCCGGGCACGAGGTCACGGTCGTCACCCGCCACGCCGAGGGCGCCCCGCTGGAGGAGTACGCCGAGGGCGTGCGCGTCGTCCGCGCCGCCGAGGATCCGGTCCGGTTCCCGCTCGCCACCGGCTCGCTGCTGGCCTGGACGATGGCGTTCAACCACACGCTGACGCGGGCCGCGCTGCGCGCCGCCTCGTCCGGCGCCTACGACGTGATCCACGCCCACGACTGGCTCGTCGCGCACACCGCCGTCACGCTTGCCGAGCACCTGGACGTGCCGCTGGTGACCACCATCCACGCCACCGAGGCGGGCCGGCACCAGGGCTGGCTGCCGGAGGAGATGAACCGCACCATCCACGGCGTCGAGCACTGGCTGAGCAACGCCTCCGGGCGGGTGATCGCCTGCTCCGGGTACATGCGCGAGCAGGTGGCCCGGCTGTTCGGCGTACCGTCCGGGCGCATCGACGTGGTCGCCAACGGCGTCGACGACCGGGCCTGGCGGGCCCGGCCGCAGGCGGTCGCCTCCGCCCGGGCCCGCTTCGCCGCGGACGGGCCGCTGGTCGGGTACGCCGGCCGCCTGGTCTACGAGAAGGGCGTGCAGCACCTGGTGCACGCAGTGCCGCGCCTGGCCGACCGGCACCCCGGCCTGCGCGTGGTGATCGCCGGGGACGGGCCGTACAAGGACGAGCTCGTCGACCAGGCGCGGCGGCTGCGGCTGGGCGACACGGTCCGGTTCGCCGGCTTCATGGACTCCACCCAGCTGCCCGCGGTGCTCGCCGCCACCGACGCCACCGTGATCCCCAGCCTCTACGAGCCGTTCGGCATGATCGCGCTGGAGGCGGCGGCCGCCGGCGCGCCGCTGGCGGTGGCGCGTACCGGCGGGCTGGCCGAGATCGTCGAGCCGGGGGTGACCGGGGTGACGTTCCCGCACGGCGACCCGGACGCGCTGGCCGGCGCCGTGGACCGGCTGCTCGCCGACGAGGTGTTCGCCCGCCGGGTGGCGCGCCGGGCCCGGACCATGGTCACGCAGCGGTACGCCTGGTCCGCGATCGCCGCCCGCACCGCGGGCAGCTACGCCGCCGCGCGCCGCGACCACGACGGGTTCCAGGCCCGCCGGGCCACCGCCCTGCTGGCCCGGGATCGTTCCGCGATCACCATTCCGGAAGGGAATCTGCTCGCCGGTACGGCCAGTTAGGGCATGACGTCTCGCCGTGCGATAGGTACCGTCCGATCCGTTGGCTATTGTGGACCACTGACCAGCGGTGAGGAGTGCGGTGCGGGACGTAGTGATCGCCGGACGGTACCGCCTGCTCGACCTGGTCGGCCGCGGCGGGATGGGCCAGGTCTGGCGGGCGCGCGACGAGGAGCTGCATCGCGAGGTCGCGGTGAAGCAGGTCGTGCCGCCGAACTGGCTCGCCGAGAACGAGCGGGACGAGCTGCGCGCCCGTACGCTGCGCGAAGCGCGGACGTCCGCGCGGCTCAACCATCCCAACGTGGTCCGCGTCTACGACGTGGTCCGGGTCGAGGGCGACCCCTGGCTGGTCATGGAGTACGTCCCGTCCCGCTCCCTCCAGGAGATCATCGAGACCGACGGGCCGCTGCCGCCCGGGCGGGCCGCCGAGATCGGGCTGGCGGTGCTCGCCGGGCTGCGCGCCGCGCACGACGCCGGGGTGCTGCACCGGGACGTGAAACCCGCGAACGTGCTGCTCGCCCGGGACGGCCGGGTGCTGCTCACCGACTTCGGGCTGGCCGTGTTCCAGGGCGGCGACGGCGCCATGACCCGCCCCGGCCTGGTCCTCGGCTCCCCCCAGTACGTGGCGCCGGAGCGGGCCGCCGAGGGCGTGTCCAGCGTCGAGGCGGACATGTGGTCGCTCGGCGCCACGCTGCACGCCGCCGTGGAGGGCCGCTCGCCGTACGCCCGCAGCACCGCCATGGCCACGCTCGCCGCGCTCGCCACCCGGCCGCCCGACCCGGCGCCGCACGCCGGCCCGCTGACGCCGGTGCTGGCCGGGCTGCTGCGGCGAGACCCGCGCGCCCGGCTCGGCCACCACGAGACCGCCCGCCTGCTCGGCGTGGCCGCGGTGTCGGACGCCGACGCGACGGCGGCCGGCGGGTCCGCGGGCCGGTCCGCCGTACCGTCCGATCGGCCGGCCGCCGGGCGCGAGGGCGACGCTCGGGGACGTCCCCCGGGCGCGGGCGCCGGTGACGAGCCGGCGGCTGCGGCGGCGGGCGTCGTGTACCCGGACCTGATGCCGCCGGCCGCCGCCGCCCGCGCCTGGAGCCGGGCGGCGAAGCGCAGCGAGTGGGCGCCGCCCGCCGAGGGTGACCGGGCGCCACCGCCGGGCGGTCCGTCCGACTCCGCCGACCTGCCGGAGCGCTCCGGCGAGTCCGGCCGGTCCGGCCCTTCCGGCACGGCCGCCCGCTCCGGCCGGCCCGCGCCGCGCGACGGCGCCGAGCGGTCCGGCCCCGTGGGCTCGGCGGACCGACCCGAGCCACCGCCGCGCCCCCGCCCGGAGCCGCCGCAGCGGGACCGGTCCGACGAACTGAAGCGGGCGGAGTCCCCCGCGACCACGCCGGCGGAGCCGCCCCGGGCGGCCCCGGACCGCTCGGGTCCGGTCAGCCTCGGCCCGACGGTCCTCACCAGCTTCGTCGACCCGGGGAGCCCGACCGGCCCCGAGTCCGCGCCCCGCGCCGACGCGCTGAGCCCGGTGCGCATCCCCGGCCCGGACGCGGCGCCGGTCGCCCGCCCGGCCCCGGTCGCCCACAGCGGCCCCGCCCACAGCGGCCCCGCCGACAGCGGTGCGCTGCGGGCCGGCCCGCCCCCGCCCACCGGCGTTCCGCGCCCCCCGGACCGGCCGCTCGACGCCGAGGATCAGAAGCGGCTGCGACGCTGGGGGCTCGCCGTGGGCGCGGTGCTGCTCGCCGTGGCGACCGGCGTCGGCACCGCGCTGGCGGTCACCGACGGCGCCGCCGAGCATCCGGAGGCGCGCCGGTCCGGCGAGGCCGTCGCCCGGCCCTGGGATCATCAGCCCGGCGGCCCGGGCGTGCCCCCTCCCCCGTTCCCCTGCGTCCGGCCGGACGTGACGGGCACGCCGGTCCGCAAGGGCCCACCTCCCGAGGACCCGGCGGTGAACGTGCCGGCCGGCTGGGTCTGGCCCGCCGACACCGGCGGCTTCCACATCGCCCTGCCCGCCGGGTGGCTGCAGCTGCGCTCCGGCGACACGACCTGCTTCCAGGACCCGGCCACCCGGCGCATCCTCGGCGTCGAGCCGTATCCGGGTGGGGATCCGGTGGGCCGGCTGCGCTCGTCCGAGCGGGATCTGACCTCCGCCGGTCGGCTGCCGCAGTACGAGAAGATCCGGCTGGCCGCCGACGGTCCGGGCGCGGAGTGGGAGTGCCGGTGGACCGCGCCGTACGGCGAGCGGATGCGTGCGTTGCGCGTACTTCCCGGTCAGCGGGCCGGGTGGACGCTCGGGCTGACCACGTCCGACGCCGACTGGGCGGACGCGTCGAAGCAGTTCGCGGTCATCCGGGCGAGCCTCGGCACGGTCCGGCCCACCCGTACCGCGGGCTGAGCCGCACCCCGTCCCATCACCGACAGTCGGCGTGGCGCCGGCTGCCCGGCCCGCCATAATTCCGGGTGGCAGCGGTACGCCGTCGCGCGTCCGCGGCACCCCTTCCCCAGTGGACCGTCCGGCTGATGCCCCGCTGTCGCACGGGCTGACTACAGTGGCGTAGTTTCGTGGATCAAGATCTTCGGGAAGGGCGAGCCGAGATGATGGGACCGTCCCACGCGCTCTCGGGCGCGGCGGTGTGGCTGACCGGCTCCTGGGCCATGGCCCAGTTCGCGGACTACCACCAGACACCGCTGGCGCTGGCGGTGGGCACTGCGGTCTGCGCGGGCGGTGCGCTCTTCCCCGACCTCGACCTGTCCGGGAAGGTCACCCGCAACCAGGGCGGCGCCACCGTGGCCCGCACGTTCGGCGTGGTCAGCCTCTTCGTCGCCGAGGTGGTGGAGAAGATCTCACTCGGCGTCTACTACGCCACCAAGCTCAGCAAGGATCCGCGCCGCAACAACGGGCACCGCACGCTCACCCACACCATCCCGTTCACCGTGCTCGTCGGCTGGGGCACCACCGCGCTCTGCGCCCACTACGGCAAGTGGGCCGTCGTCGGAATCCTCTTCTTCATGATCGGCCTGGCGCTGCGCGGGCTGTTCGACAAGTGGGCCGAGCGCGCGGGCTGGGTGGTGGTCACGCTGGTGTCCGCCGCCGCGGCCTGGTTCACGTTCGCCAACCTGCCCGGCGACCGGGGCTATCCGATGATCGGCCTCGCCGTCGGCGTGGGCTGTTTCGTGCACATCCTCGGCGACATGATCACCCGGGCCGGGGTGCCGATCCTGTGGCCCATCCCGATCAAACGCCGGATGTGGACGATGATCGGCCTGCCCAACAAGATCGCTCTGCGTACCGGCAGCAAGGCCGAGACGGTGGTGCTGCGCACCGCGATGACGATCCTGTCCGTCCTGGCCGCGGTGGGGCTGGTCGCGCCCTCGGTGCTGCAGCGCTTCGACATCCAGGTGTAGGTCAGCCCGCCTCGGCGCGTACCGGGCGGGCGGTGGCCGCCCGGGCCCGGATCAGCCGGGCCGTCCAGCCCACGCCGCGACGGTGCCACGACCGTCCGATGAGAACGGTAATGCCCGGGGTGGCGGCGGGCAGAGGCCGCACCCGACATCACCCTGGGTAGGGAAGCAAGCGTCGTCGATCATCCGTGCGGACGATCGACGACACGCTAATGCGCATTAGCGCGGAGGTCCGCCTACTGTCGCGCGCCCGGTCGGCCCTTGTCAAGATTCCCGCCCGAACAACCGCAGGGCAGCGGCGGGCGCGGTTGCTAATCCGCATTACATCAGGGAGTTCATCGAACGGAAATCTTCCGGCCACCCCTTGACAGGACGCCGGGAGAGCAGAGAGGCTCCATCCCGACCCGATCGCTAATACGCATTAGCGGAAGTGGAAGGACCGACGTGACCCCTCCCCCCAGGCGTGTCACCCAGCGTGACATCGCACGCATGGCCGGCGTCAGCCAGGCGACCGTGTCGCTGGTGCTCAACAACCGCACCGACGCCGACGTCCGGATCGCGCCGGAGACACGGGACCGGGTCTTGCAGGTCATCGCCGAGACGGGATACGCCGCCGACCCGGCCGCCCGCCGCCTCGCCTCCGGGTTCAACCGGATCATCGGCGTCTTCACCTACGAGCCGGCCTTCCCCAGCGGCAGCCGGGACTTCTTCCACCCGTTCCTGCTCGGCATCGAGGAGTACGCCGAACGGGTCGGCTGCGACCTGCTGCTGTTCACCAGCGCCCCGGTGGTGGACGGCCGGCGGCGCATCTTCCACCAGGACAACCGGCTGCGGCTGGCCGACGGCTGCATCCTGCTCGGCCGGGAGATCGACGGCGCGGAGCTGCTCCGGCTCAACCGCGACGGGTTCCCCTACGTCGCCGTCGGACGCCGCGACGACGCCGGCGGCCCGGTGCCCTACGTCGGCGCCGACTACGCCAGCGCGGTCCACCGGCTGGCCGAGCGGGCGGTGGAGCTGGGGCACCGGCGGCTGACGTACGTGGGCATGGGCACCTCGGCCGAGTCCTCGCACGACCGGCGCAGCGGTTTCCACGCCGGCGCGGCCGGCGCGGACAGCGCCCGCCAGATCACCGCGGCCGCGGAGACCGCCGACGCCACAGTGGACGACCTGCGGGCCGACGGCAGCACCGTCGCCTTCGTGGAGGACTTCGCCACCGCCGTGGCGCTGGAGACGGCCGCCCGCCGCAAGGGGCTGACGGTGCCCGGCGACCTGTCCGTCGTGACCCTCGGCGACCCGACCGTCCCGGTGCCCACGGACATCACGTTCACCGGGTTCCGCATCCCGCGCGAGGAGATGGGCCGCCAGGCCGTCGAGGTGCTGACCGGCGTCATCGACGGCAGCGCCGGCGGCCTCCAGCAACGGCTCCTGCCCTGCGAACTCGTCGAGGGCGACACCCTCGGCGTCCCTGGATCGGCGGCCGACCGGCGCTGACACGCCCGGCCGCGCAACTGGAAGGAAGCAAGTGGTACTAATGCGTGCGGACGTCCTCGTCGTCGGGGGCGGACTGGGCGGTGTCGCCGCGGCGCTGGCCGCGGCCCGTGCCGGCCGGTCCGTCATCCTGACCGAGGAGTTCGACTGGCTCGGCGGGCAGCTCACCAGCCAGGCGGTCCCGCCGGACGAGCACTCCTGGATCGAGCAGTTCGGCGCCACCGCGAGCTACCGGGAGTTGCGCGACGGCATCCGCGACTACTACCGCCGCCACTACCCGCTGACCGAGCGGTCCCGGGCGTGGACCGACCTGAACCCGGGCGCGGGCTGGGTGAGCCGGCTCTGCCACGAGCCCCGGGTCGCGGTCGCGGTCCTGGAGCAGATGCTCGCGCCGTACCGGGGGTCCGGGCGGCTGACGGTGCTGCAGCCGTACCGGCCGGTCGCGGCCGAGACCGACGGCGACCGGGTCACCGGCGTCACGCTCGCCCACCGGGACCGCGACGAGCGGATCGAGGTGGAGGCGCCGTACGTCCTGGACGCCACCGAGACCGGTGAGCTGCTGCCACTGACCGGCACCGAGTACGTGACCGGGTTCGAGTCGCAGGCGCAGACCGGTGAGCCGAGCGCGCCGGCGCAGGCGCAGCCGCTGAACATGCAGGCGGTGTCCGTCTGCTTCGCGCTGGACCACATCGACGGCGACCACACCATCGACCGGCCCGCCGGGTACGACTTCTGGCGCGACTACAAGCCGGACTTCTGGGGCGACCGGCTGCTGTCCTGGCGGTCACCCCACCCGCGCACGCTGGAGATCGTCGAGCGCAGCTTCACGCCGAACCCGGACGACGACCCGCTGGGCGTCAACGCCGACCAGCGGCTCAACCCGGGCGACGGCAACCTGTGGACGTTCCGGCGCATCGCGGCGCGGCGCAACTTCGTCGACGGCGCGTACGGCAGCGACATCACGCTCGTCAACTGGCCGATGATCGACTACTTCGAGGGCCCGGTCATCGACGTGCCGAACGCGTCCTGGCACCTGTCCCAGGCGCGCGAGCTGTCGTACTCCGTCCTGTACTGGCTGCAGACCGAGGCGCCCCGTCCCGACGGCGGCACCGGCTACCCGGGGCTGCGGCTGCGCGGCGACGTGACCGGCAGCCCCGACGGGCTGGCGCAGGCGCCCTACATCCGGGAGTCGCGCCGCATCCGCGCCGAGTACACGGTGGTCGAGCAGGACCTCTCCCTGGCGGTACGCGGCGAGCACGGCGCGGTGAGCTACCCCGACTCGATCGGTGTCGGCATGTACCGCATCGACCTGCACCCGTCGACCGGCGGCGACAACTACATCGACGTCGGCTCCTGCCCGTTCGAGATCCCGCTCGGCGCGCTCATCCCGCAGCGGATGGAGAACCTGCTGCCGGCCGGCAAGAACATCGGTACCACGCACATCACCAACGGCAGCTACCGACTGCACCCGGTCGAGTGGAACGTCGGTGAGGTCGCCGGCCTGCTGGCCGACTTCTGCCTTGCGCGGGGCGAGTCCCCGCGCGCGGTCCGCGGCACCCCCCGCCTGCTGGCCGAATTCACGGACCGCATCTCGGCCGCCGGCGTGGAATGCCGCTGGCCGCAGATCGCGGGCTACTGAACCCCCGGTGAGGAGAAAGAAAGTGAGATACGGAAGACTGTCCGGCCTGGTCGCGGCGACCATGACCGGTGTGCTCGCCCTGACCGCCTGCGGCGGTGGCGGCGACGCCAAGGACGACGGTCCGGCGAGCCTGCGGATGACCGTCTGGTCGGCGAACGAGGCGCACCTCAAGCTGTTCAACGAGATCGCCGACGAGTACCGCAAGAACAACCCGGACGTCGCGGAGATCAAGTTCGATCCGCTGCCGTTCGAGAACTACACCACGACGCTCACCACGCAGATCGCCGGCGGCAACGCGCCGGACCTCGCGTGGATCTTCGAGAACTCGGCTCCGGACTTCGTCGCCTCCGGCGCGCTGAGCCCGCTCGACGACACGCTGAAGAAGGCCGACGGCTACCAGTACGACGACCTGTCCCCCGCCACGCTGAAGCTGTGGCGCAACGACGGGAAGCTCTTCGCGTACCCGTTCTCGACCTCGCCGTTCGGCGTGTTCGTCAACAACGACATGCTCAAGAAGGCCGGGCAGAAGACCCCGGCCGAGCTGATCGCGGCCGGGCAGTGGAACTGGGACACCGCGCTCGCCGCGGCCGGCGCCACCGCCGCGAAGTCCGGCAAGGCCGGGCTCGTGGTCCGCGACTTCGACTACAAGGGCTGGGACAACCTGGCCACGTTCTGGACCGGCTGGGGCGCCCAGGCGTGGAGCGAGGACGGCCGCAGCTGCGGGTTCAACAGCCCGGAGATGGTCGAGGCGATGACCACGCTGCACAAGGCGATCTTCACCGGCAAGGCGCTGCCCGGTCCGGGCACGACCGCCGACTTCTTCGCCGGTGACGCGGCCATGACCGTCACCCAGATCTCCCGCGCCTCGCTGCTGAAGGAGAACGGCTTCGACTGGGACCTGGTCCCGCTGCCGGCCGGCCCGAAGGGCCCGTACGCGGTGGTCGGCCAGGCCGGCATCGGCGTGATGAAGAAGAGCCCGCACGCCGAGCAGGCCGCCGACTTCCTGGCCTTCTTCACCAACCCCACCAACTCGGCGAAGCTGGCCCAGTTCTTCCCGCCGCCGCGGCAGTCCCAGCTGACCGCCGAGACGCTGGCGAAGACGAACCCGAAGCTCAAGCCGGAGCAGCTGCAGAAGGTCGTCATCGACGGCATCACCAACGGCACTGTCAAGCCCAGCCACTCCGGGCAGGCCGAGCTGAGCCAGCAGGTGCGTGCCGCGCTCGACCCGCTGTGGAAGGCGGACGCGGACGTCAAGGGCGTACTCGACGGCGTCTGCTCCAAGATCCAGCCGCTGCTGGCGAAGTAGGGCCGAGGATCATGACCCAGACGGACACCAGGGTGGGCCCGGCTGCTGCCGGGCCCGCCCCGGGCCGGGCCCGGCCGTTCTGGACCACCCGCCGCCGGGACCAGCTCACCGGATACCTGTTCATCACCCCGCAGTTGCTCGGCAGCGTGGTCTTCGTGATCCTGCCGCTGGTCCTCGTGGTCTGGTACAGCCTGCACGAGTGGAACGTGCTGGCCGGCAGCTTCGACTACATCGGCACCGACAACTACGCCGCGCTGGCCGACGACCCCAACCTGGGCCCGGTGCTGCGGTCGACCGGCCTGTTCTCGGTCGGCCTGGTCGTGTTCAACCTCGGCCTGGCGTTGCTGCTGGCCGTCCTGCTCAACCAGAAGCTGCGCGGGACCATCGTGTTCCGCACCCTGTTCTTCTCCCCCGTGGTGGTCTCGCTCGTCGCGTGGACCATCGTCTGGGGCTTCCTGCTGCAGGACAACGGCGGCATCAACGGCCTGCTCGACACGATCGGCGTCGACGGCCCCAACTGGCTGCGCGGCGAGGGCACGGCGATGCTGTCGGTGATCGTCGTGCAGGTGTTCAAGAACGTCGGCCTGAACATGGTGCTGTTCCTGGCCGCCCTGCAGGGCGTGCCGGCCGAGTTGTACGAGGCCGCCGAGGTCGACGGCGCGAGCCGGCTGCGCCAGTTCTGGCGGATCACCGTGCCGCTGATCAGCCCGACGATCATGCTCACGTCGATCATCACGGTGGTCGGCTCGCTGCAGGTGTTCGCGCAGATCGCGGTGCTGACCCAGGGTGGACCCGGCACCTCGACCACGGTGCTCGTCTACTACCTCTACCAGCAGGCCTTCCAGTTCCATCACTTCGGCTACGGCGCCACGCTGTCGATCCTGCTGTTCGTCATCGTGCTCGCGCTGACGGTGCTGCAGTGGCAGATGCGCAAGAGGTGGGTCTTCCATGAATCGTGACCTGTCCCGGCGGACCAAGCTGGTGCTCTACGGGGTGCTGATGGTCCTGGCCGTCCCGTTCGTGTTCCCCACCTGGTGGATGGTCACCTCGTCGCTGAAGCCGGTGGCGGACATCTTCTCCTTCCCGCCGCAGCTGCTGCCGACCGATCCGCGGCTGGACGCGTACCAGCGGGTGTTCGAGCTGCAGCCGTTCGGGCAGCAGTACCTGAACAGCCTCTACATCGCGCTGCTGGTCACCGTCGGCACGCTCGCCGTGGCGTCGCTGGCCGGGTACGCGTTCGCGCGGATCCGGTTCCGGGGACAGAACGTGCTGTTCCTGGTCGTCCTCGCGGGCCTGCTCATCCCGAGCGAGGTGACGATCGTGCCGCTGTTCCAGATGTTCTTCAAGCTCGACCTGATCGACACCCACTGGCCGTTGATCCTGGTGCCGATCTTCGGGGCGCCGAGCGTGCTGGCCACGTTCATCATGCGGCAGTTCTTCATCAGCCTCCCCGGTGAGCTGGAGGAGGCGGCGCGGGTCGACGGGCTGGGACGCTTCGCCACGTTCTGGAAGATCGCGCTGCCGCTGTCCCGGCCCGCGCTCGGCGCGGTGGCCATCTTCACGTTCCTGCACAGCTGGAACCTGTACCTGGAACCGATCGTGTTCCTCTCCTCGCCGGACAAGTTCACCCTGCCGCAGGCGCTCACCCAGTTCGTCGACGCGTACGGCGGTCCGATGTGGGACGTCCAGCTCGCGGCGGCGTCGATGACCGCGCTGCCGGTGCTGGCGGTGTTCGTCATCGCGCAGAAGCAGTTCGTCGAGGGCCTCGCGCACACCGGTCTGAAGGGATGACCGAGCCGGTCGTCGGGATCGACATCGGCGGCACCAAGACCGCCGCCGCCCTCGTCGGTCCCGGTGCGCGGGTGCTCGACCGCCGCGAGGCGCCCACCCCCGCGCGCGGCGGGCCGGCCGCGGTGCTGGACACCGCCGCCGGCCTGGCCGCGGACCTGCTCGCCGCCGCCGGCCCCGGACCGGTCGGGGTGGGCACCGCGGGCACCGTCGACCCGGCGACCGGCGCCATCCGGTACGCCACCGACAGCCTGCCCGGGTGGGCCGGCACCCCGGTGGCCGACGAGCTGGCCGCGCGGCTGGGCCGGCCGGTGCGCGTTACCAACGACGTCGCCGCGGCGGCGCTGGGCGAGTGCTGGGCCGGAGCCGGACGGGGCCGGGGGCACGTGCTGCTGGCCGCCGTCGGCACCGGGCTGGGCGGCGCGATCGTCAACGACGGGCGGGGCGAGGGCGGCGCCCGGGGCGCGGCCGGCCAGCTCGGGCACCTGCCGGCACCGGGCGCGCACCGGCTGCGCTGCGGCTGCGGCCGGTACGGGCACCTGGAGGCGATCGCCTCCGGCACCGGCCTGGCCGCCGCGTATGCGCTCACCGGCGGTGACCCGGTCACCGGCCGGGAGGTGGCGCGGCGCGCGGCGGCCGGTGACGCGACCGCCCGGCAGGTCGTCGACCGGGCCGGCGCCGCGCTCGGCGCGGCCCTGGCCGGGCTGGTCGCCCTGCTCGACCCGGATGCGGTGGTGGTCGCCGGCGGCGCCGCCGCCACGCTGCTTCCCGCCGCCACGGCCGCCTACCGGGCGGAGCTACCCGGCGGCTGGGCGCACGTGCCGCTGCTTCCGGCGGCGCTGGGCGCCGACGCGGTGGTGGTCGGCGCCGCCCGGCTCGCCACCGCACCGATCCACCACGACGGAGGAACAAGCACGTGAGTGTCCTGGACGAACTCGCCGGCGGGCTGGTCGTGTCCTGCCAGCCCCTGCCCGACGACCCGGACGACCCGATGCGCGACCCGTACGTCCAGGCCCGCGTGGCGGCCGCCGTGGTCCGCGGCGGCGCGGTGGCGGTCCGGGTCAACGGCCCCGACGACGTGCGGGCCGTACGCGCCGCCGTCGACGTGCCGGTGATCGGGTTGTACAAGCACGGCACGCAGGGCGTGTTCATCACCCCGACCGCCGGGCACGCCCTCGAAGCGGCGCGGGCCGGGTCGCACGTCGTCGCGGTGGACGCCACCGACCGTCCCCGGCCCGACGGCCGGACCTTCGCCGACACCGTCCGCGCGGTCCACGAACAGAGCGACGCGCTGGTCCTGGCCGACGTCGCCACGGTGGCCGAGGGCGTCGCCGCCGTCGAGGCCGGCGCGGACGCGGTCGCCACCACGCTGTCCGGCTACACGCCGGCCGGCCCACCGATCGACGGGCCCGACCTCGGGCTCGTGGCGCGACTCGCCGCGCTGCTGCCCGTGCCGGTGATCGCCGAAGGGCGCTACCGGACCACGGAGCAGATCAGCCGGGCCTTCGAGGCGGGCGCCCACGCGGTGGTGATGGGCAACGCCGTCACCTCACCGCTGTGGATCACCCGCCGGCTGGTACCGGCCACCCCCCGGGCGGCGAGCGCGCCGGAGAAAAGGGAGCATCGATGAAGAGAAGAACCCTTCTTGCGGCCACCGGCGCGGCCGGCCTGGCCACCGTCGCCCTCGGCGGCCCCGCGTTCGCCCGGCCCGCCGGCCGGCGACCCAGCGTGGCGCTGGTGCCGCTGGACGACCGGCCGGTCAACACGTACTGCGCGGAGATGACCGGTGCGAGCGCCGACGCCGAGGTGCTGCTGCCGCCGCGGAACCTGCTGGGCCGTTTCTTCACCCCCGGTGACGGCGCCGGCATCGCCCGCTGGCTCGACGGCACCGACCGCGTCGACGGGTACGTGATCTCGGTGAGCATGCTCGCGTACGGGGGCCTGATCGCCTCGCGTACCGCCGCTCCGGCCCTGGCCGACGCGTTGCGCAACCTGGAGGCGATCCGGCGGCTGCGCGCACGCCGGTCCGACGCGGTGATCGAGGTGCACGACACGATCCAGCGGCTCGCCATCACCAGCACCGGCACCGACCTGGACAACTACCGTGACCTGCTGGTCCAGTGGGCCAAGCTGTACGACCAGGTGGTCAACCTGGGCCAGGAGGCGCTGCGGGGCCAGCTCGACGCCGTGCGGGCGCGCATCCCGGACGCCGTGGTCGAGGACTACCTGGCCGCCCGGGCACGCAACCACCAGGTCAACCGGCTGATGGTGGAGTGGGTCGCGGACGGGACGATCAGCCACCTGGTGCTCTCCGAGGACGACACCGCGCCGGTCGGCCTGGCCCGCGCCGAGCGGGTCGAGCTGGAGGCGCTGGTGGCGCGGCTCGGCGTCGGCGACCGGGTGGAGATCTTCCCCGGTGCCGACGAGGTCAACGCGCTGCTCGTCGCGCGCGTCGTCGCGGCCGGCGCCGCGCCCACCTACCGGGTGGAGTACGCCGGGGTGTCCGGCGAGGGGTGGACCGCCGCGCTGGAGGGCATCCCGTTCGCGGAGAACATCCGCCGGCACGTCACCTCGGTGGGCGGCCGGGTGGTGACCGGCGACGCGGACATCGTCCTCGCGGTGAACACCCCGTCGGCGGCGGCCGGGCAGCGGGCCGCCGACCTGGACGCGTTCGTCGGCCGCATCGGTGAACTGCTGGCCGCCGGCACCCAGGTGATCGTGGTGGACCCGCTGATCGTCAACAAGGGCGACCACGACCTGGTGTCCCGGATGGAGGCCCATCTGGACCTGCCGACGCTGCTGTCGTACTCGGGGTGGAACACTGGCGGCAACGCGCTCGGGCTGGCGCTCGCGCACGGCACCGCGCGGTGGGCGTACCTGCGTTCGTCCGGCAGCGGCTTCGGCGTGCCGGAGCTGCGCGGGCCGGCCCAGGCGCACGCCGAGTACCTGCTCTACCGGTTCGTCAAGGACGACCCGTGGAAGAACGTGGTGCAGGTCGAGGCGTACGCGCACGCCCGCGCGCAGGGCTGGGATCCGCTGGCGCTGACCGCCGAGCAGAAGCGCTACTTCGACGGCTGGGTACGCGACCGGCTGGTGCCGCTGACCGAGCGGTACTTCGCCGACCACTTCGCCGGGCACGAGCTGGTGCTCGGGGTACGCGGACGTAAGACCTTCACCGCGACGCTGGACCGGGTCACGGCGGTGCGGGTCGAGCTGCCGTGGGACCGGCTGTTCGAGGTCACGCTGGAGCCGAGCCTGCGGCTGCGCTGACCGGTGCGGGTGCGGTCCCCCGGGCCGCACCCGCCTCAGCGGGGCGTCAGCAGGCAGAACTCGGTGCCGTCCGGGTCGGCCAGCACCACGTCGCCGACGGTGTGCCGGCCCGTACCGGCCCGGGTCGCGCCGAGCGCCAGCAGCCGGTCGATCTCCGCGTCCCGGTCGCCGTCCGCGACCAGATCCAGGTGTACGCGGTCCCGCCCGCCGGCGTCCATCAGCGGCGGCCCGCTCCAGGTGACCTTCGCGCCCCCGCGCGGCGACTGGATCGCGGTCTCCTCGCCGTGGTCCCAGACCAGCGGCCAGCCCAGCGCCTCGGTCCAGAACAGGCCGGCCGCCCGGGTGCCGTCGCAGTTGACAGCGCCGACCGGGCCGCAGCCGGCGAGGAAGGTGTTGCCCGCCCCGATGACGCAGAACTCGTTGCCCTCCGGGTCGGCGAGCACCACATGGTCGTCGTCCGGGCCCTGGCCGATGTCGATGTGCCGCCCGCCCAGCGTCAGCGCGCGGTCGACGGTGTCCCGCTGGGCCTGCGGCGACGCGCTGGTCAGGTCGAAGTGGATCCGGTTCTGCACGGTCTTCGGCGCGTCGCTGGGCAGGAACCGGATGCGGACGTCGCTGTGGGCGTCGCCGCCGAGCGCCACGCCCTCGCGCGGGTCGTCGAGGATCTCCCGGCCGAGCACCCCAGACCAGAACCGCGCGAGCCGCCGCGGGTCGCCCGCGTCCATGCTGACCGCGTAGAGGTGAACCGCCATCCGTCGTCTCCGATCCCCCGCTGCCGACTGGCCGCAGCGTAGGACGGGCCGGGCCGGGCGCGCACCCGGATATCCGGCGGGCTACTTCGCCGGCAGCGTACGCGCGAAGCGGACCCCCCGGTCGACCCAGCGGGCCAGGTCGGCGTCGCGCTCGCAGGCGGCGGGCGACACGGTGACCCAGCCGCGCATCACCCAGCCCCGCATGACTGTCGCCTCGGCGCCGGGCTCGGCGAGCGCGCGCTCGGCCTCGGCCGGGTCGACCCGGACCATCAGGCCGCCCGCGCCGCGCACCACCACCGCCATGTTGCCGCGCAGCATCATCGCCAGGCCGCCGAACATGCGCCGCTCGGTGATCCCGGGCTCACCCCCGAGACGTTCGCGTACGCGGTTCGCCAGGTCCTCGTCGTAGGCCACGGTCCGATCCTGGCACCCGGGTCCGACAGGCGGGCGCGCCTCAGGCGCCGACGCGCTGTTCGGGGATGGACAGGCCGTACAGCGCCATCAGCTCCGGACTGTCGATCCGGCTGCCGTCGGCCACCGAGTCGCACGCGATGTCGACGATCTGGTCCTTGTGCGCCAGCAGGTACGGCCGCGCCCCGACGTCGGCGCTGGCGAGCGTGGCGATGCCGGACCAGTGGCGGCGGCCGAACAACATCGGGTAACCGCGCAGCCCGTCATAGGTGGCGCAGACCAGCACGTCCGGGTACGGCAGCGCGGTCACCCGGCGGACCGCCGCCGCGGTGAGCCCGGGCATGTCCACCGGCACCACGACGACGGCCTCGATGTCGTCGTCGGTGAGCGCGGCGAGCCCGGCCCGGATCGAGGAGCCCACGCCGGTGCCCCACGCGCGGTTGACCACGACCGTGGCGCCGGTCAGGTCGGTGGTCTGACGCACCTGCTCGGCCGCCGCGCCCAGGACGACCACGACCTGTGCGCAGCCCGCCTCGGCCATCGTGTCGATCATCTGGCTCACCAGCGGCTTCTCGCCCTGGTGCAGCAGCGCTTCGGGTCCGCCGATGCGGCGGCCGCCTCCGGCGGCGATGATCATTGCAGCGATCCGGTTCAGCGGTGCCCCCTCGATCAGGGGACGGACCGGGCACAGCCGCCCGGTCCGTCCCGTCGTACGCACACCGGGCCCAACGAGCACGACCGGATGCGGGTAGCGGGGCAAAACGGAAATTTGCGTGACTATGCCGCGTCTGCGTAGCAGTCGACAGTGGACGTGTCGAGCGGGAACCGGACCGGAGTGTCGCCGAACAGCAACCGCGTGGCCCGCGCGCCGGCCGCGGTGACCGCCTCCGCGACCGCCGCCGCCCGCCCGGCCGGGCAGTGCACCACCACCTCGTCGTGCTGGAAGAACACCAGCTCCGCCTCCGTGCCCGCCAGCTCGGTGCGCAGCGTCGCCAGCAGCGTGGAGGCCCACTCGGCGGCAGTCGCCTGGATGACGAAATTACGGGTGAAACGACCACGCGACCGGGCCGCCCGCGCCGACGGACTGTGCGGGTCGGCCTCGCCGTCGGGCAGCACCTCCTCACCCTCGGCGAACCCCGCCGACCCCGGCGGGCAGGTACGCCCCAGCCAGGACCGGACCAGCCCGCCCGCCTCACCGGTGCGCGCCGCCGCCTCGACGTAGCCGAACGCGGTCGGATAGTTCTTCCGCAACACCGCCAGCGCCGGCACCGCCGCGCCGCCGGTCTGCCCGTACATCGCCCCGAGCAGGGCCACCTTGGCCCTCGCCCGGTCACCGGCGAACGCGTCCCGGGCCAGCGCGGCATACAGGTCACCGGCCCCACCCGCCGCGGCGAGCCGCTCGTCACCGGAGACCGCCGCGAGCACGCGCGGTTCGAGCTGGCCCGCGTCGGCGACCACGAACGTCCAGCCCGGGTCCGCCACCACTGCCTGCCGGATCACCTTCGGGATCTGCAACGCCCCACCGCCCCGGGTCGCCCACCGGCCGGAGACCACGCCGCCCGGCACGTACTCCGGGTGGAACCGGCCGCCGGCGACCCAGGCGTCGCGCCAGGCCCAGCCGTGCGCCGTCCAGATCCGGTACAGCTCCTTGTACTCCAGGACCAGCGGCGCCGCCGGATGCTCCACCCCGCGCAGCACCCAGGCCCGCGTGTTCGGCAGGTCCACGCCCGCGCGGGCGAACGCCCGCAACAGCTCCGCCGGCGAGTCGGCGTGCACCTGGCGTACGCCGAACGCGTCGGCGATCCGGGCCTGCAACTCGGCCAGCCGACGCGGCGGCCCGCCCACCGGAGACGCCTCACCGAGCAGGTCGGCCAGGATCGCGTCGTGCACGTCGACGCGCCACGGCAGACCGGCCGCGCCCATCTCGGCGGCGACCAGCGCGCCCGCCGACTCGGCGGCCACCAGCAGCCGGAACCGGCCGGGATGGGTGGTCGCGGCGATCCGGGCGAGCTGGTCGGCGTACACCCGGGTCAACGCCGTGACGCCCGGACCGGGCGGGCCCGACGGCGGCTCGAAGAGCGCGGCCTGGGCCTGGCCCGGCGGCTCGGGCGGGCGGGGCGCCGGGTCCGGCGGGACCGGCGCGCCGGTCAGCCGGGCCCAGGCGGCCGGCAGCGCGCAGGGCTCGCCCCAACGGCCGGCGTGCCCGAGCAGCAGCGCCTCGGTCAGCTCGACGTCGTGGCAGCGGTCGAGGCGCACCCCGGCGCGCAGCAGCGCCGGGTAGACGCCCGCCCAGGCGGCCCAGAGCCAGCGGGGGTGCCCGGCGGCCTCGCGGGCGGCCACCGCGGCGGCCAGGTCGGTGACCTCCTCGGCCGGGCCGGCCGGGGTGCCGTCGGCGTGCAGCGGTTGCAGCACGCCGCCGCCCCGCTCGTCCGCCACCACCGCCATCAGCACGGACGCATTCTGCCCCCTCCCCCCGACACGCTCCGCGTGTAAGGAAGGGCCCCCTCTTAACGCCTGCGGTAGAGGAAGGGCCCCTTCTTAACGCTGAGCGTTAAGAAGGGGCCCTTCCTTACGTCCGGAGGGTTACTTGCCGACGCCGGCGGTGAGGCCGGACTGCACCTGGCGCTGGAAGACGATGTACACGATCAGCACCGGCAGCATCGCCATGGTGACACCGGCGAAGAGTCCGCTCCAGTCCGACTTGTAGCCCTGGTTGACCGACAGCTCGATCAGCCCCTGGGCGATCACCTGGTTCTTCGGCTCGCCGGAGACCGACTGCATGAGCAGCGTCGGCAGGTACCACTGGTTCCACTGGCCGAGCACGTTGAAGATGCCGATGCTGATCAGGCCCGGCTTGGCCATCGGCAGCATCACGCTGAAGAACGTACGGGTGTGCGACGCCCCGTCGACCTGGGCCGCCTCGGCGATCGAGTCGGGCAGCGTCCGGAAGAACGAGTGCATGAAGAAGATCGTGAACGACAGCGACCAGGCCACGTAGACCAGGATCAGCATGAGGTGCTTGTTCGGGCCGAGCAGCGGGAGGCTCACCCCGGTGTTGTAGACGCCCTTGAACAGCGGTACCGCGGCCAGGTAGATCGGCAGCGTCAGCCCGGACAGGAACATCCAGTAGATCAGCCGGTTGCCGCGGAACTCGTAGCGCGCCAGGGCGTACGCGGCCATCGAGCCGAGCAGCATCGTCAGCGTCACGCTGAACACGAGCACGAGCAGCGTGTTCAGGAAGAAGCTGTCGATCCCGGCGGTCCAGGCCCGGGCGAAGTTGTCCCACTGCAGCGCGTCGGGGATCAGCGACAGCGGTTCGCGGATCACCTCGGAGTCGGTCTTGAGCGCCGACATCACCACCCACAGCAGCGGGTAGACCACCATGATCGCCCAGACCGCGAGGAACAGGTGCGAGAAGCCGTTGAAGATCCGGCCGCCGAAGCCGTTGCCGACGTCCCGCCGGGCCGCGGGCGGGCGGGCCGGCGGCGCCGTGTCGGACCGGGCCGGACCGGAGGGGTGCGTCACCGTACTCATCGTCCAGACCTCCTCAGAACTCGATCCGCTCACGGCGGGTGATCCTCAGCTGGAGCGCGGCCAGCAGGATGGTGAAGATGGCCAGCGCGACGGCGATCGCGCAGGCGTAACCGAACTGGCCCTTCTGGAAGGCGTTGAACTGGATCACCGAGGCGAAGATCTCGCTGGCGTGGTTCGGTCCGCCCTGGCTCGGCGTCATGACGAAGACCAGCGCGTACATGTCCAGCGCGATGAAACCCAGATAGACCCAGGCGACCGAGATGCTGTCCCGCAGCAGCGGCAGCGTCACCTTGAAGAACGTGTGGAACCGGCCGGCGCCGTCGAGGATGGCGGCCTCGTAGATGTCCTTCGGGATCGACTGCATCGCGGCGGAGAACAGCACCATGTAGAAGCCGGCGCCGCTCCACACCGCGATGAACAGCAGCCACCAGAGCACCGCCGGCACGCCGAGGAACGGCTCCGGGTCGGCGGTGAAGGCGATCGGGTTGTCCGCGTCGACCAGCCCGATCTTGATGAGCAGGCCGTTGATCAGGCCCTGCCCGTCGGTGCGGTAGATCTGCTGCCACATGACGGCGATGACCACCAGCGACAGCACCTGCGGGAAGAAGAAGATGACCTTGTAGATCCCGGAGCCGAAGACTCCGCGGATGCCGGCCCTGTCCTCGCGTCCGCCCACGTTGAGCAGGAACGCGAGGAACAGGGCCAGCGCGATCGTGAACAGCGGCACGGTGACCAGGAAGAACACGTTGTGCCAGAACGCCTTCCGGATCAGCTCGTCGGAGAACAGCCGGACGTAGTTGTCCAGCCCGACGAAGCGCTGGGAATCGGAGTACCCGCCCCAGTCGGTCAGCGAGTATCCCGCCGCCTGGGCGAACGGCCACACCACGTAGAACAGGTACAGCGCGACGGGCAGGGCCAGAAAGCCCGTGACGAAACGCGCGACTCCGTGCCGCATTGGACTCACTTCCTCGCGGTGATCAGGCGGTGCGGGTCTGCTTCTTGATCGACGAGTCCTTGGCGACCTTGTCGGCGGCCGCCTGCATCTTGTCGACGAACTGCTGCGCGGTCAGGCGGCCGGCCATCAGCTCCTCGGAGAGGTTCTGGCTCTCCTTGTCCAGGTCGGCGTAGAAGTCCGGGAACTTCACCGAGATCAGGTCCGAGCTGCCGTTCTTCATCAGCGAGTTCGCCGACGCCAGCGCGGTGTCCTGGACGTTGTCGCCGGAGCCCTTGGTGGAGGCCAGCGACTTGGTCAGCTCGGCGAACTTCGCCGAGCCGGCCTTGGAGAGGATGGCCCGCAGGAACTCCTTCGCGGCCTCCTTGTTCGGCGCCTTGCTCGGCACCACGAACCCCTCGCCGGAGGAGGCGAAGACGTCCTTGGCGGCCTTGTCCCCGCTCTTGCTCCAGTAGTCGGAGATGGTCATCTCGAAGCCCGGCGGGATGGTCGCGGCCATCTCGTTCTTCAGCCAGGTGCCGACCTGGATGAAGGCCGCCTTGCCGTCCAGGAACGCCTGCTGCGACTGGGTGTGGTCGAGCTTGCCCGGCAGCAGCAGCTTGTCCTTGACCAGCTTCTCCCACGGCTCCAGCGCCGCGACGATGCCGTCGGCCTTCCAGGCGCCGTCCTTCAGGTTGTCGATGTCGACGACGGCCTGCTTGCCGGCCGCCTTCCAGATGCTGGCGAACAGCGCCCAGCGCGGGTAGTAGCCGTGCACCGCGTCGTGCACGTACGGCGCCATGCCCTTGGCCTTGATCTTCGGCGCGAGCGCGAAGAACTCGTCCCAGGTGGTCGGTGCCGTCCACCCCTCCTTCTTGAACAGGGCCGCGTTGTACCAGTTGCCCCAGACCGTGTACGCCACGTTGACGACGTAGAACTTGCCGTTCTGCGTACCGTCGGCGACCGTGCCGGGCAGCAGGCTGTCGGCGACGGTCCCCTCGCTGTCCCAGGCCGGCGCGGTGAGCAGGTCGTCCAGCGGCTCGATCGCGCCCTCGTTGATCAGCGTGCTGCGGTCCATCATGTCGGCGCCCGAGTTCATCACCAGGTCGCTCGGCTGCGTCGCCATCTTGGGCTGCTCTTCGGTCTTGATCTTCTGGGTGGAAGACATGTTGACCGTGATGTTCGGGTGCTTGGCGTTGAAGATGACCTTGTCTTCCTTGGCCCACTGGTCGCCCAGGCCGCCGTTGAAGACCACCACCTTGACCGCGCTGCCGTCCTTGACGCCGAACGGGTTGTCCTTGCTCTTGGCCGCGCCGCCGCCGTCGGACTTGCTCGGCTCGCTGCCGGCGCAGGCGCTGAGCAGACCGGCCGCCGGTACGGCCAGCAGACCGGCCGCCGCGGCACGCTGCAGCAGGGTCCGACGGCTGACGTCGCCGAACTTCTCGGGAGTAACCGACATCTTGTCTCTCCTTGTGGTGTCGGGTCAGGCGGTCCGCCGGAGGCGCCCGGCGTACCGCGACTCGAGGGCGAGGTTGTGCTCGTCCCCACCGGGGACGTTGGCGGAGAGGTAGACAGGGGGTACCTCTCCGGCCTGGTGGAACCGTCGTACGACCTCGGCGGTCAGCAGCTGCGCCAGCAGCGCCGCGGTGACCGAGGAGACCGCACAGACCGCGCCGCCGCCCTCGAGCGGCAGCAGTGCGTCGCCGTACGGCGCGCCGTTGTCCAGCACGACGTCGGCGAGGTCGGCGAGCCGGTGCCCGGACGGGTGCCGAGGAGCTACCCGGGCGGTGTGCTCGACCGAGGTGACAGCGATCAGCTGGTGGCCGCCGCGCTTGACGAGCGTCGCCAGCTCGACCACCGAGCCGTTGATGCCGGACTGCGAGGCGACCACGAACACGTCCTCCGGCTGCGGCGCCGCCAGCGCGTAGAGCTGGTGCGCCACGGCCGGGTCGCGTTCCAGTTTCGGATCGGCGAGCACGTCGCGGGGCGCGTCGCCGTGCAGCACGAGGTCGTGCAGGGAGAGCCGGTTGGCGGGGACCAGGCCGCCGGCCCGGGCGACCAGCTCGGCGGCGAACGCCTCGGAGTGACCGGCGCCGAACGCCTGGAGGACGCCGCCGGCGCGCAGGCCGGAGGCGATCAGGTCGGCCGCCCGGTCCACCGCGACCGCCTGGGTGTCGACCAGCCGGTCGAGCACCGGGCGGACCGCGTCGGCGTACCGCTGGGCACTGATCATGAGAGGGACCCCTTCGCGGCCTTGTGCCCGTCGACGGCCTGGGCGGTACGCCGGAAGGCCGCGTGGGCGCGGTCGTGGGTACGCTGCGCCACCGCGATGTAGAGCAGGTCGAGCACGACGAGCTGGGGATGCCGGGCGGAGAGCGCGTCCGGCCGGAACGTGGTCGCCTGACTGGCGGTGACCAGCACGATGTCGGCCAGCTCGGCCAGCGGCGAGCGGGGGAAGCCGGTCAGCGCGACTGTGGTCGCGCCGCGGCTGCCGGCCTCGGCGAGCAGCTCGATCGTCTCCCGGGTCTGCCCGGTGTGCGAGATGCCGAGCGCGACGTCCCCGGCGCCCAGCAGCGCGGCACTGGCCAGCCCCTCGTGCACGTCGTTCCAGGCCCACGCCGCGACCCCGATGCGGTGCAGGCTGAACTGCATCTCCTCGCCGACCAGCGCGCTGCCGCTGGCCCCGAAGATGTTCACCCGGCTGGCCCCGGCGATGGCGACCGCGGCCCGTTCCACCTCGGCCAGGTCCAGCAGCGCGGCGGTGTCGTGCATGGCCCGCGTGTCGGCGGCCATGATCTGGTCGAGCACCCGGGACAGCGGGTCGCCGGGCTGGATCTCGCGTCCGATGTCGACGGTCCAGCCGGCGGAGCGGGCCCGTCCGGTCTCGGCGGCGATGCCGAGCCGCAGGTCGGCGTACCCCTCGAAGCCCATCGCCCGGCAGAACCGGGTGATGGTCGCCGGTGACGTGCCGCTGCGCTCGGCCAGTTCGACGATGGTGGCCCGGGCCGCCGCCTCCGGGTCGCTGAGCACGTGCTCGGCGACCCGGCGCAGCGCGCCGGTCAACTCCCCCGCGCCGGCCCGGACCCGGGCCAGCACACCGTCGGCGCCCAGCCGGTCGGCCGGACCGGCATCGACCACCGCGGTCGCCGCGGAAGTCTCCACCTCGTGCTCGACCATCGGCGGGCGCCTTTCGGAAAAGAGTGTTAACTGTTAGTGGTAAAAGTTCTTACTGAAGGCCCCTCCGTGTCAAGGCCGTGGGCGAAGTTTTCAAACTGTTACCTGGCGCACGACCGCGATCTTGCGTCCGGCGACGCGGCCGACCAGCATGGGGACCATGTCGGACACCGTCGTGGTCGGCCTCGACGTCGGGGGTACGTCGACCCGCGCGGCAGCGCTCAGCCTCGACGGCGCCCGCCTGGGCGAAGGCCGGGCCGGCGGCGGCAACCCGACCAGTCACGGCGCCGACCGGGCCGCCGCCGAACTGCTCGCCGCCCTGCGCGCGGCGCTCGCCGGCATCGACCCGACCCGGGTACGCGCCGGCGTCATCGGCCTCGCCGGGGCCGGCCGCCTCCTGGCCGACCCGAACGGCCGCGACGCGTTCGACAGCGCCTGGGCCGAGGCGGGACTGCGCTGCCCGTACGCGGTGCACGGCGACGCGCTGGTCGCCTACGCCTCCGGCACCGCCGCCCCGGACGGCACTGTGCTCATCGCCGGCACCGGCGCGATCGCCGCCCAGGTACGCGACCTGCGGCTGGACCGTGTCGCCGACGGCCACGGCTGGCTGCTCGGCGACGCCGGCTCGGGGTTCTGGCTCGGCCGCGAGGCGGTCCGCCGGCTGCTGACCGGTCTGGACCGCGCACAAGCCCCCGGCGACCTGGGCCGACGGGTGCTGTCGGAACTGACCGACGCGACCGCTGTGGACGACCGACCGCGCGCGACGGTCGACGCCGTGGTGCAGGCGGTGACCCGGCGACCGCCGGTGGAACTGGCCCGGCTTGCGCCGCTCGTGGTGTCGTCGGCCCGCGACGGGGAGCCCACGGCGGTCGCGCTGATCGCCGAGGCCGCCGCGGCGCTGGCGCAGAGCGTGTCCCGGATCCGCCCGCCGGGAGCGGCCGACCCCGTGGTGCTCGGCGGCGGGCTGCTCACCGGCGACACCCCGCTGGCCGGCGCGGTACGCGCGGAGCTGGCCGGCCGCTGGCCGGACGCGCCGCTGCTCAGCGCCGGGGACGGGGCCGCCGCCGCGGCCTGGCTCGCCGCCCGGGACCTGCCCGAGGTGACCGACCCGGCGGCGCTGCACGCCCACCTCGTGCCCCCACCCGCCTGACCCGCGCTGCGGCGGGTCAGGGCAGCGCGGTCAGCGCGGCGGCGAGGCGCGCCCAGACGTGGGTACGCCAGCCGCCGTCGAGCAGCGTGAAGGTACGCCGCTGAAGCGGATCGTCCGGATCGAACCCGGCGTGCTCCAGGAACAGCCGGGTGCCCCGCCCCTCGGGCACAAGCGTCCAGGTGACCACCGTGTCGAGCGTGCCGCCGCGCCAGGCCCACCGCATCCGGCGCGGCTCGTCCAGTTCCAGCACCTCGCAGTGGACCGTCCCGTCGAACCGCTGGCCGGGTCGCGCGTCGGTCCGGAACGTGAACCGGTGCCCGCGTACGGGCCGGAAGTCGTTCGGCATGAGCCAGCGTCCGATCAGATCGGAATCGGTCAGCGCGCGCCACACCTTGGCGGGCGGGTGCGGCAGGAACTGGTCCACCGCGATGCGGGTCGGCTCACTCATCCGGCATCGCGTCCAGCATGTCGCCCAGGCCGGCCAGCCGCTGCCGCCAGAACCGCTCGTACGGGGTGAGCCAGTCGGCCACCTCCCGCAGCGGCTCGGGGCGCAGCGCGTAGACCCGCTGCCGGCCGACGGGCCGCTCGGTCACCAGCCCGGCGTCCTTGAGCACCCGCAGGTGCTCCGACAGGCTGGGACGCCGCATCTCGAAGCGGTCGGCGAGCCGCTGCACCGGCTGCTCCCCCTCGTCGCGGAGCAGCCGCAGCACCTCCCGCCGGGTCGGGTTGGCCAGCGCCGCGAACACGTCCGGCTCAGACACGGGTCTCCTGCAGGACGAGCCCGTTGCCGTCCGGGTCGGCGAAGGTGACATAGCGCCCCCAGGGCACGACCTGGACGCTGTCCTCGGCGAACGCCACCCCCCGCTCGCGCAGCCGGGCCACGTCCGCGTCGAGGTCGTCGCTCTCCAGCACCAGCCCGCGCAGCGAGCCGGCCGGCATGCTGTCGAACCAGGTGACGAGCGTCAGCGTGGTCACCGCGCCCCGGGGCGCCACCTGGACCCAGCGGCCGTCCGGCATCGGGTTGTCCCGGACCAGGTCGAAGCCGAGGACGTCGACGTAGAAGTCGCGGGCCCGGTCCTGGTCGCCGACGGGGACGGAGACGATCTGCGCGTGAGTGACGGACATGCCCGCCAGCATAGGTAGGAAATTTCCTACCGGTCAAGCGGAACGAAGGCCGGCCGGGATCTGCCGACCGGCCTCCGTCACCCGCTCAGGCGTTCGGACCGCCCGGCTGCCCCGGCTGCCAGCCCTGCGGCGCCGGCTGCCCGGCGTGCGGCGGGTACGCCGCGTGCTGCTGCGGCGCCTGACCGGGATACCCCTGCGGCGGCGCGCCGTACGGCGCCGGCTGACCCTGCGGCGCGCCGTACGGCGCGGGCTGGCCCTGTCCCGCCGGGTACATCCCCGGCTGCTGCGGCGCGCCCGCGAACTGCTGTGCCGCCGCCTGCTCGCGTGCCTCCTTGCGCGCCTTCACCGCGCGCACGATCAGCAGGATCGGCAGGACGAAGACGTAGAAGAAGATCCGGTAGCTGTCGCCGTCGAAGAGGAACAGCAGGTAGAAGCCGTACCCGAAGAAGGCCAGGCCGACGACTACGTTGAGGATGCGGGAGCCGGTCCCCTGTTCCTTGACGGCCACGCCTACCGCGACCATCGCGATGCCGCCGAGCAGCAGCAACAGCGTGTAGATGAGGAAGAACATGAGATTCCTGTCGATAGATGAGCGTGCCGGCCCACCCTAGGTCAGTTCGATCTTCCCCACTGCCCCGTTGCCTGTGGCAACCACCTCACTTGAGCTGCCCCGCGGTCAGTCCGGACTGGACCTGACGCTGGAACGCCACGTACACCACGAGGACCGGCAGCACCGCGATGGTCAGGCCGGCGAACAACTGGGCGTAGTCACCGGCGTAGCCCTGGCTGACCGCGAGCGAACTCAGGCCCTGGGCCAGCATCCGGTCCTGCCCGTCGCCGGGGATGAGCACCTGGGGCAGCAGGAACTGGTTCCAGTGGCTCAGGAAGTTGAAGATCCCGACACTGATCAGTCCCGGTCGCGCCATCGGCAGCATCACCCGGAAGAACAGCCGGAAGTGCCCGCACCCG
This sequence comes from Micromonospora sp. LHW51205, assembly GCF_003315815.1. NCBI lineage: Bacteria > Bacillati > Actinomycetota > Actinomycetes > Micromonosporales > Micromonosporaceae > Micromonospora > Micromonospora sp. LHW51205. The sequence goes on from NZ_QMEZ01000002.1 coordinate 147,639, forward strand.
TCGATCAGCGCGGCCTCCGCCACCGAGGTCGGCAGCGTCCGGAAGAACGCGGTCAGGAAGAACACCGTGAACGGCAGCGAGTAGGCGGTGTAGACCAGGATCAGGCCGGGCCAGGTGCCGAGCAGGCCGACGCTGCGGACCACGAAGAACAGCGGCACCAGGGCCAGGAACACCGGGAACATCATGCCGCCGACGAACAGGTAGTAGACCACCTGCCGGCCGCGGAACTCGTAGCGCGCGAAGACGTACGCGGCGGTGGCGCCGAGCAGCATGGTCAGACTCAGCGAGCCGGACACCACCACCAGGCTGTTGAAGAAGAACCGGCCGATGTGCGCGGTGCTCCAGGCCCGCGCCCAGTTGTCGAAGCGCAGCGCCTCGGGCAGCCCCCACGGCTCGGCGATGATCTCGCCGTTGCTCTTCAGCGAGCTGAGCACCATCCAGGCCAGCGGCAGCACCGTCATGGCCGCCCAGAGCATGAGGAAGCCGTGCGAGAAGACGTTCGCCACGCCCAGCTCACGCCGGGGCGGACGGTCGGCCGGGGTCGCCGCGCGGGTCGCCTCGGCGCCCGGGGCGCCGGTGTCCACGGTGGTCACGAGTACTCGATCCGATCGCGCCGGGCGGTGCGCAGCGCCAGCACCGCCACCGAAAGGGTCAGGAAGAACATCGCCACACCGATCGCCGAGGCGTACCCGAACTTGTTCTCGCTGCCGAACGACGTGTCGTACATCCGCAGCCCGATCACGTCGGAGGAGAAGTTCGGCCCGCCGTTGGTCATGAGCTGGACCAGGATGAAGCCGTCCAGCGCCGCGATGGCCAGGTAGATCCACGCGACCTGGATGGTGTCCCAGAGCAGCGGAATGGTGATCTTCCGCAGCATCGTGGTGCGGGACGCGCCGTCGAGCAGCACCGCCTCGTAGATGTCACGCGGGATGGCCTGCATGGCGGCGCCGAAGAGCACCACGTAGAAGCCGACGTTGCTCCACACCATCACCGCCAGCACGCACCAGAACGCGAAGCGCGGGTCGCCGAGCCAGGCCGGGGTGGCCAGCCCGACGGCGCGCAGGGCACCGTTGAGCAGGCCACTCGTCGGACTGTAGATCTCCTTCCAGAGCAGCGCGATGATCACCACGGAGAGCACCTGCGGGAAGAAGTAGACGAGCCGGTAGACCGAGGTGCCCCGCACCCCGGTCACCCCGGCCCGGCCCCGGCGGCCGCCCATGGTGAGCATGCTGGCGAAGAACAGGCCCAGCCCGATCGTCACCACCGGCACCACGGCGAGCAGGATCGCGTTGTTCTTCAGGGCGTTCCACACGTACCCGTCGTGCAGCAGCGTGCGGAAGTTCGCCATGCCGACCGGGTCGGCCTGCGCGGAGTAGCCCATCCAGTCGGTGGTGGAGATCTGAAAAGCCTGGAGGTACGGCGAGAGCACGAAGATGCCGTACAGCGCCAGCGGGGGCAGCAGGAACGTGAGGATCAGGGGGAGGCGACCCTGTCGCATCACGCGGACCGCTTGTACTTCTTGACCGAGCTGTCTCCGGCGATCGAGTCGGCGCCCTTCTGGCACTGGTCGAGGAACTCGGCCGGGCCGATCCGGCCGCTGAAGAACTCGCCGCAGGCCGCGTCGACGAGGTTGCGCTCCAGCTTGCGGTAGTAGTTGTTGTAGACCCAGTTGAAGCCGTTGGACCCGGACGCGTCGAGCGCCTTGACCACGGTGCTGAGCCCGTACGGCAGGTCGACGCCCTCGGTGGCGCCGGCGACCACGGGCAGGCTGGCGACCTTCTTGGTGAAGTCCTGCGCGCCCTTGCGGGACAGCATGGTCCGGAAGTACTCCAGGCCACCGGCTACGTTCTTCGCCTTCGCCGGCACCATGAACGGCTCGCCCGCGGTGCCGCGGATCGCCTCGTACGGCAGCTTGTCGCCGCTGCCCAGGCTCGGCGTGGGCGCGACCGTCATGTTGAAGCCGGGCGGGGTGACGTCCTTCTGCTCGCTCTCCAGCCAGGAGCCGCAGGAGATGAACGCGGCCTTGCCCTGGCACCAGGCGGTCTGCGACTGCTTGTGGTCCAGGCCCGGGGAGCCGGCGAGGATGAACTTGTCCTTGACGATCTGGTGCCAGGCGTCGGCGGCGGTCTTCATCGCGTCCGACTTCCAGGCGTTCGGCTCCAGGTTGTCGATCGCCAGCGCCACGGACGGGCCGCCGAGCTTGATCGCGGTGGAGATCAGCGGCCAGCTCATGTAGCGGGGGTGCACACCGGCGTACGTCCAGGGGGCGATGCCGGCGGCCTTGATCCGGCGGCAGAGCGCGATGTGGTCGTCCCAGGTCTTGGCGTCCTCCCAGCCACGGTCGGCGAACAGCTTGGTGGAGTGCCAGATGCCGTACACCGTGTAGGTGTAGTTGAGGACCAGGAACCGGCCGTCGTAGGAGCCGACCTCCACGGTGCCGGGCAGCAGCGTGTCCTTGACCGTCTTGCCGGGCGTGTCGAGGCTGGGGGCGGCGAGCAGCTCGCCCAGGTCGGCGAGCGCGTTCTGGGAGACCAGGCCGTTGAAGTCGATCTGGCCGGCGCCGGAGTTGTTCACCACGTCGGGCGGGCTGCCGTCGACGAAGCGGGGCTGGAGCGTCTTGCTGATCTCCGCGGTGGCCGAGTGCTTGATCTCCGCCTTCGGGTACCGCTCCTTGTACATGGCCTCGTGGGCCTTGGCGTAGTCCTCCCCGAAGCCGCCGTTGAAGATCACCACCTCCAGCGGGGCGTCCTCGGCCACGCCGAGCGGGTTCTGCTCGCTCTTCGTGCCCTTGTACGCGCCGCCGTCGCCCTCGTCGCCGCCACCGGAGGTGGCGCAGCCGGCGAGCAGGCCGGCGGCAGGGGTGGCCAGCAGGCCGGCGGCGGCGCTGCGCCGAAGGATCTCACGCCTGTTCATCGCATCTCCTCGGTTCGGGTACGCCCGGTGAACGATCTGTCGCTTGTCTTCACATAAGGCATTTCCACTGAAGAATTTCTACGACAGTGCGACGGGGACCACAACCCCTCTCGACCGATCCGTTATCCGTACCGGTCGCGGCGCGCTGGCCTAGCCTGACTTCATGCGCCTCCTGCGGCAGCTCGCGCAACGCACGCCGCCGGGGCGGGAGCGCTACATCGACCTGCTCCGGGCGCTGGCCATCACCATGGTCGTGCTCGGCCACTGGGGCGTCACGGTGATCGGGTACGACAACGGCCGCCCCGCCGGCCACTCCGCGCTGGCGGACCTGCGCTGGGCCTGGCCGCTGACCTGGGTGGCCCAGGTAATGCCGGTGTTCTTCCTGGTCGGCGGCTACGCCAACGCCGCCTCGCTCACCTCACGCCGCCGCCGGGGCGGCTCGGCGACAGGCTGGCTGGTCGACCGCAGCGCCCGGCTGATCCGCCCCACCACCGTGTTGCTGCTGGTCCTGGCGGCGGGAGCGGGGATCGCCACGCTGCGCGGCGCCGACGCGGCGCAGGTGCGCGAAGTGATCTGGTTCGCCACCATCCCGCTGTGGTTCCTAGTCGCCTACGTCGCGGTGGTGGCGCTGACCCCGCCGATGTACGCGCTGCACCGCCGGTTCGGGCTCGCCGTGCCGGTGGTGCTCGTGGCCCTGGTCGCGCTCGGCGACCTCGGCCGGCTCCTCGGCCCGGCCGTGCTCGCCGACGGCAACTACCTGCTGGGCTGGCTGGCCGTGCACCAGGTCGGGTTCGCCTGGTACGACGCCGCCCGGCCGGACAACCGCGCCGGACACGCCGCGCCGCGTGGCCTGTTCCGCCGCCGGCTGCCGCTGTCCGGCCGGGCCGGCGCGGTCCTGCTCGGCGGCGGCCTGGTCGCGCTGGTGCTGCTCACGGTGGCCGGACCGTACCCGGTGGCGATGCTCCACGTACCCGGCGAGCGGCTGGACAACGCGGCGCCGCCGAGCCTGGCGCTGATGGCCGCCGCGGCCGCCCAGCTCGGCCTGATCCTGCTGCTGCGGCGCCCGGCCGGGCGCTGGCTGCGCCGGTCCGGCCCCTGGCAGGCGGTGCTCGCGGTCAACGCCGTGGTGCTCACCCTGTTCCTCTGGCACCTGACCGCCGCGGTGCTGCTGGTCGGCCTGCTGGACGCGCTCGGCGTGCTGCCCACTCCCCCGGTCGGCTCGGCGGCCTGGTGGGCGTGGCGCGTACCGTGGCTGCTCGCGCTGGCCGCGGTGCTGGCCGTGCTGGTCGCCGTCTTCGGCCCGGTCGAGGCCCGGACCCGCCGCCCGGCCGCGACCGGCCCGGCCGGCGTCGGGAGGCGGCGGCTGCGCGCCGGGCTGGCCCTCGCCGGGTACGCGGGCGTGCTCGTCGGCCTGCTGCTGAACAGCCTCACGCCCAAAGAGGGACCGGAGCCGCTGGGCCTGCCCGCCCCGGCGCTGGTGGCGTACCTGGCCGGGGCGGGTCTGCTGCGGCTGCTCAGGTCCGGACGGGACCGGCCGGGCTGATGGTCACGCCTCGATCGAGGCGCGGATCGCGTCGACCAGGATCGCCAGGCCCTCCCGGGCCTCGTCCTCGGTGAGCGTCAGCGGCGGGCCCATCCGGATCACGTTGCCGTACAGGCCGCCCTTGCCCACCAGCAGGCCGCCGGCCCGGCACGCCTCGAACACGCGGGTGGTCAGCGCCGCGTCCGGCTCGACGGTGCCCGGGTGGACGAACTCGACGGCGAGCATCAGGCCCTTGCCGCGTACCTCGGCGACCCGGTCCAGCCCGGCGGTGGCCGCGCGCAGGCCGTCGCCGAGGATCGCGCCGACCCGGGCGGCGTTGCCCTGGAGGTCGTGGTCGAGCAGGTAGTCGAGCACCGCGTTGCCGGCCGCGGTGGACACCGGGTTGCCGCCGAACGTGGAGAAGCTGATCGCCGGCACCGACTCCAGCACCTCGGCCCGGCCGACCACCCCGGCGAGCGCGAAGCCGTTGCCGATGCCCTTGGCGAAGGTGAGCAGGTCCGGGGTCACGCCGTGCGCCTGGTAGCCCCAGAAGTGCTCGCCGGTACGGCCCCACCCGGTCTGCACCTCGTCGCTGATCAGCAGGATGCCGTGCTCGTCGAGCACCTTCTTCCAGGCGGCGAAGAGCCCGTCCGGGCCGTGCACGAAGCCGCCGACGCCCTGGACCGGCTCGGCGATCAGGCAGGCCACGTCGCCGGCGGTCTGGGTGGCGAGCACCTCGCGCAGGTCCTCGACCGCCGCGTCGACCCGGTCGGCGGCGTCGAGCCGGGCCAGCAGCCCGCGCAGCCGCTCCCCCGAGTGCAGCCAGGCCACCTGCAAGGGGTTCAGCGCGCTGGCCGACCAGCCGCGGTTGCCGGTGACGCCCATCGTCGCGTACGACCGGCCGTGGTAGCTGTTGCGCACCGCGAGGATCTGGTGCGAGCGCCGGTGGTTCGTGGCGACCAGCAGCGCGGCCTCGTTCGCCTCGGTGCCGGAGTTGGTGAAGAACACGCGGGCGTCCGGGATGCCGGAGAGCCGGGCGATCTTCTCGGCCAGCTCGACCTGCCGGCGGATCAGGTAGAGCGTGGAGGTGTGCACGAGCCCGGTCCGCAGCTGCCGCTCGACCGCCTCCCGGATCTCCGGGATGTCGTGGCCGACCATCGTGGTCAGCACGCCGCCGAAGAAGTCCAGATAGGTCCGGCCGGCCGCGTCGGTGACCCGGCGGCCGGACCCGGCGACGAGTTCCAGCGGTTCGGCGTAGTAGAGCGGCATCCAGGACGGGAGCACGGCGCGGTGCCGGGCCAGCAGGTCGTCGGAGGTCATCGGCGCACCCTTCAGCGGAGGTGGATCCCCGCACGTTCCCACCACGAGCGGGGGCGGGACAACTGGCACTTCGCGGGCCGGCCCGGCGGTAGCATCCGGCGGGTGCGGACGGATCAGGTGACGTTGCCGGGCGGCGTGGCGGGGACGACGCGGGCGGACCTCCTGGCCGGGATCCGGTCCTGGGTGGAGTCCGCCCCGGTGCGGGATCTGGTGGCGCACTTCGGCGGCGACTGGCCCGACGGCGACCTCGCGGCGGTGCTGGCCGGCCTGGACGTGTTCTCCGCCCGCCGCTGGGACTTCCGGCAGGGACGGGAACGCCCGGACGCCCGGGAGCCGGCGTTCGACCCGGCCACCGCCGGGCTGGTGCTGCGCGCGGCCGCCACGCTGGGCCTGGTCCGCGCCGTCGCGCCGGCCCGATCCGGGTACGCGCACCTGCTGGTGCTCGGCGGGCTGGCGCACGCCTGCCTGCGGCGCACCGCGTACGCGGCGATGCTGGCCCGGACGGCGGCCGGGGTGACCGGCGAGGTGGCGGTGCTGGGCAGTTTCCGGCCGCTCTCGGCGGCCGAGTGCCGCACGCTCGACGCGGCCGGGGTGTCCGGCTGCGCCACCGAGGTCGACGTCCTCGACGCCGGGGTGCGGCTGGCGTTCGGGGTGGCCGAGCCGGACGACGAACGCGGCGAGCCCGCCGGTCATCCGCACCGGTCCTGGTCCTCGCGCACCTACCGGCCGGCCGGGCTGCCCCCGGTACGGGTGCTCGCCGCGCCGTCGAGCGAGCCGGACCGGCGTCGCGCGCACACCGCCGACACGCAACGGTTCTGGGCCGAGCACGTGCGGCTGCGCGCGGGCGACGAGGTGCTGATGGTGACCGCACCGATCTACGTGCCGTTCCAGCACTGCGACGCGCTGCGGACGCTCGCCGTGCCGTACGGGTGCGGCATCGAGACGGTCGGCGTGGACCCGGCCGCCCGGGCCGCTGTCGACGTGCCGGAGCCGACCCTGACGCCGGGCCGCTACCTGCAGGAGATCCGGTCGGCGCTGCGGTCGATGCGCGCGCTGCACGCCACGTTGACGGCCGGCTGAGCCGGCGTGCGGGCCGGCGCCCGGCGTACCGCCGCGCACCGGCCCGGGAGCGGGTGTCAGTTGACGTAGACCGCCGGGCTGCCGGTCTTGCTGGTGTCCTTCACCGGCGAGTACGAGGCGGTGAAGTACGCGGTGCCGAAGCACAGCGACGGGCCGGAGAACTTGGTCAGGGTCTGGTTGGTGAAGGTGATCGAGTTGGTGCCGTTGGACGCCGTACCGGTCAGCGTGTTCGTGCTGGTGCGGTAGACGCAGGTGATCGCGCCGAGCAGCGAGTTGAGCACGACGGTGCTCTGGATCGGCGCGGCCGCCGTGCCGGCGATGGTGACCACGCCGGCGCTGGTCACCGACGTGGTGTACGGCAGGTTGTTCACGGTGATGCTCTGCACGCCGGTGGTGCCGAAGACGTTCGTGGTGCAGCTGGAGAACGACTGCGCGGTCAGGCTCTCGGTCGCGGTGCCGGGGGCGGTCGGGTTGGTCAGCACCTTGGCGCTGAAGCTGGACGCGGCGCACTTGATGCCGGTGGTGCCGCTGGACGAGGAGTAGAACGTGGCGTTCGTGCCGCTGCGCAGGCTGGCCTGGATGACGTCGCCCACCGACACGGCGGTGCCGGCGACGGTCGGGTAGGTCAGCACGTTGCTGGCCAGCGAGGTGGTGGGTGCGGCGGTGGCGGGGGCGGCGCCGACCAGACCGGTCAGCAGCGCCAGGGCGGCGAGACCCGCGCCGATGCGTCCGTACCTGGGCATGGTTGTTCCTTCCGGCGGTGGGACAGGAAACGGTTCCGGCGGCGTCCGGGGTGGACGGAGCCGGTGGGTGCGGCGGCCGGGCCGCCGATGGTGGTGGTGCGCCGTTGCGGCCTCAGCGGGCCGGGCGGCGTGGCGCAGTGCGGCGACGCCGCGTCACCTCGGTCTTTCCGGCCTTGGGGGGACGGGTGCGCGCGGCGATAATGGCAGCCATCCGGCCCTCCTTCGACACGTACGGGGTGACCGACGAGGAGAGATCACCAGCGGTGACGGGGCGTGAACTGAGCGTGTCGAAAGTTATAAACCCCGGAGGGTCGTAAAGTCAACGCATCGAGAGAGGTCGACAGGTGACCATCCCGAGCCCGCCGTCACCGGCACCCGCACCCCTGCCGGGCGCCCGCCACGGCCGCGACCCGGACCGCGCCATCAAGCGCGGCCCGCGCCGGGTGCCGGCCGAGGAGGTGGCGGCGACCCAGCGCGACCGCCTCTTCGACGGGCTGGTCCGGGAGGTCGCCGCCCGGGGGTACGACAACGCCCGGGTCAGCGACATCTGCCACGCGGCCGGAGTCACCCGGCCCGCGTTCTACGCGCTGTTCAACGGCAAGCAGGACGCGTTCCTGGCCGCGTACCGGCACGGCATCGCCGTGGTGTCGCACCTAATGGAGGACGCCTACCGCGACGCCGGCCCGGCCTGGCCGGACGCGGCACGCGCGGCGCTGCGCACGCTGCTCGACGTGCTGGCGAGCGTGCCCGCGTTCGCCCGGATGGCACTCGTCGAGGTGGACGCGGCCGGCCCGGACGCGCGCCGGGAACGCGACGCGCTGCTGCGCAGCTTCCGCCGGTTCTTCGCCGGCACCGGTCCGGAGCCGGCGGAGGTCGATCGCGACGCGCTGGTGTCCACTGTGGTCGGCGGCATCCACGCCACCATCCGTGAGCGGGTGGCGCAGGGGCGGGCCGACGAGCTGCCGGCGCTGCTGCCGGTGCTCACGTACGCGGCCACCGCGCCGTTCCTCGGTCCCGAGGGCGCCCGGCGCGCCGCCCGGGCCGCCCGACCGGACGACGGACCGGCCGCCACGGCGCCGTGCGCGCCGCCCGCTCATCCCTGACCGATCAGAAACCGCAGCGGTTTTTCACTTTGGCCGCTTTTGGCAAATGCCGTCCAATGATCTGCTACAGGCAGTTGACCGGCCCTTTACTCAGCGGTAACTTCGGCCTGCGCCCACCCGGCGCGGACGCCCCGCGAATCCAATTCACATCGTCGCGGATGAATTGATCTCGAAAGGGAGCCAGCATGTCGGAGCAGATCGATCAACCGAGAAGCGGCGTACGCTGGCGCCGGTTCGCCGTCACGCTCGGCACCGTGACCGTCGGCGCGGCCGGCATGGTGATGCTCACCGCGCAGGGTGTCCTCGGCGCGCAGTTCGCCATCTCGGGCATGCCGTTCACCGTCACCGCCGACAAACTGGAGGGGACCGGGTTCGAGCAGTTCGCCACGCTCGACCAGATGATCCCGGACAGCCCCAACCAGGGCGACACCGGCGGGCAGGTGCTCGTGATCGTCTCGGCCATCGACAAGGCCGAACTGACGAACCTCTGCCAGAGCATCAACCTCGGCGGAACCAACCTGCGGATCACCGCCGGCAATTCCGGCAAGCCGGTGACCGCCCGCACGCTCGTGGTCGACGGCGACGAGATCGCCGGCAACGCCTCCTTCAAGAACATCGACGTCGGGCAGGACGCCAGCACCGTCGACAAGGTCCCCGGGGTCAAGGGCAACCCGGGCGTGTTCGCCCAGCAGGCCGACACGGTGACCATCACCAACCTGCGGCAGAACAACTACGCCACCACCGCCGCGATCTTCACGCTGCCCAACCTGCGCATGGGCTTCAGCTCCGACGGGTGCTGACATGAGCCCGGGACAGCACACGGCCGCCGGCGTCCGCGCACGCTGGCGGCGCTGGCGGCGCGCGCGACCGTTCACCGCCGGGCTGCTCATCGCGCTCGGCGGCGCGGAGATGCTGGTGACGCTGCGCGCGCCGCTCGGCGTCCTGCTGCACGTCGGGCCGCAGGGCCTGGCCGCGTACCTGGTCCCGGCGATCCTGGTGATCTGCGGCGTGCTGCTGATCACCACCCCGCAGCAACGGGTCTTCTACGCGGTGCTCTCCCTGGTGCTCGGGCTGGCCTCCTGGCTGACCTCGAACCTGGGCGGGTTCCTGGTCGGCATGCTGCTGGCGCTGGTGGGCGGGGCGCTCGCGTTCGCCTGGACCCCGGTCAAGCAGCGGCCGGCCCGCGCCGAGGCGACACCCGCCGCCGGCACGGCGGTCGCCGCCACCGCGCCCGGGCCGCGTGAACCGGTGGACAGTTCGGCGCCCACCGAGTCGCTCGACGCGCTCCTGTCGGCCGAGCCGGGGCCGTCGCGGGACGCCCGGGCGGAACGCGGCTGACTCAGCGGGCGGTGTCCGCCACCGCCTGCGCGAACACCTCGGAGCGGTGCTCGAAGTTGCGGAACCGGCCGTAGCTCGGCGCGGCCGGGGACAGCAGCACCACCCCGCCGGCCGGGGTGAGCTTGCGGGACAGCCCGACGGCGGCGACCAGGTCGTCGGCCAGCTCGGTACGCACCGACGGCAGCCCGGACAGCGCCTCCACGATGCGGGGGCCGCTGTCCGGCACGCCGATCACGGTGATCTCCCGCTCGGCCAGGTGCGCGCGCAACGGGCTGTAGTCCAGCCCCCGGTCGGCGCCGCCGACGATCACCGTCAACGGCCGCCCCTCGTACGCGTCGATCGCGTGCATGGCCGCGTACGGGCTGGTGGCGAGCGTGTCGTCGACGAACGTGAGCCCGGACGGGTCGGCGATCTCGGTGAGCCGGTGCGCCAGGCCCTGGAACTCGGCGACCGCGACGGCGAGGCTGTCCTTGCGCGCCACCACGTCGACGCCGAGCGCGTCCAGCACGGCGAGCGCGACGCAGAGGTTGCCCTCGTTGTGCCGCCCGACCAGCGGCAGCACCGCGCGCGGGAACAGCGGCGTGTCCCGCAGGTGGAACCACTGCGTGCCGTCCGGGCCGGAGGACACGTGCGTGGTGTCCGGCGAGCCGGCCCGGATCGCGGCCCGGTCGCCTAGCTCCGCGGCCAGGCGCGGGTCGGCGCCGTTGACCACCACGGCGTGCGGGCCGTGCGCGACCAGGTTCAGCTTGTCCCGGTAGTACTCCCGCTCACCGCCGTGCGCGTCCAGGTGCTCGGGGAACAGCGCGGTCACCACCGCCACCCGGGGCGAGTCGGTCAGGTCGGCGCACTGGTAGCTGGACAGCTCCAGCACGTACAGCTCCGCCTCCGGCAGGTCCAGCAGCGGCACCCCGATGTTGCCGCCGAACACGTTCGGCCGGTCCATCGCGGTGAGCAGGTGGCTGATCAGGCTGGACGTGGTGCTCTTGCCCTTGCTGCCGGTCACCCCGACGGTCCGGTCCGCGTGGTCGGCCATCCACAGCGCGCTGCCCTGCGTGACGGGCACGGACCGGCGGCGCAGCTCCACCATCCACGGGTGCGTGTTCGGCACGCCCGGCGAGCGGACCACCACGTCCGCGGCGGCCAGCCGGTCGAAGCCCGCCTCGCCGGTCACCAGCGGCGCCGCGTCGGCCAGCGGACCCTCCCAGGGCAGGGTGAGGAAGTTGGCGCTGTCGTCGACGACGACCAGGCCGGCCGGCCCGTGCGCGGCGATCGCGGTCACCGCGGCCCGGCCCTCGCGGCCGGCGCCCCAGACGGCGACATGACGTCCGCGCAGATCAGACAGGCGCACGGGCTCTCCTCGGACTCGGTCGGTGCACGGCGGTGGGGGTCGGCCCAGCCGGACACGGGCGGACGAACCAGGGCCTAGTATGGCGTGTGCCCAACGAGCAGCTGCGGCGGATGGACGCCTTCACCTTCCCGTCCTACTCGATCGACTTCGCCACCGGCGAGGTCCTGTTCGACTACGCCCTGACCGGTCCCGACGGCGAGCAGCGATTCACCGAGGTGATCACGCTCCCGCTGCCGGCCGAGCCGGTCTCCGACACTACGGCGGCCACCCTGGCGCGGGTGCTGGAGCTGCTGCACGTGGTCGCCGGCGTCAGCTACTACAAGGCCGCCGCGCCACCCCGGCTGGTGCTGCCCGCGCCGCTGGGCGCCGCCGCCGTCGAGCTGGTCACCGCCGTCTACACCAAGGGCCTCGCCGAGTACGCGTACCGCAACGAGCTGCCGCACGTGCTGGAGCTGCGTCCCGAGGTGCCCGCCGGGACGGTGGATCCGGCGGCGGCGCTGGACAACTCCGACCGCCGACCGCTGTCGGCCGTGGGCGGCGGCAAGGACTCCATCGTCACGCTGGAGGCGCTGCGCCGCGCTGGCCTCGACCCGGTGCCCTTCTCGGTCAACCCGAACCACGTGATCGTGGCGGTGAACGAGGCGTCGGACCTGGTGCCGCTGGCCGCCCGGCGGCGGCTGGACCCGGTGCTGTTCGAGCTGAACGCGGCCGGCGCGCGCAACGGGCACATTCCGGTCACCGCGATCAACTCGCTGATCGCCGTGGCCACCGCCGTCCTGCACGGGCTCGGCCCGGTGGTGATGTCGAACGAGCGCTCGGCGTCCGACCCGAACCTGATCTGGAACGGCCACGAGATCAACCACCAGTGGTCCAAGGGCGTCGAGGCGGAAGGGCTGCTGCGCGCGGCGCTGGCCGAGCACGCCGGGCTCACCGAGCCGTACTTCTCGCTGCTGCGTTCCCTCTCCGAGCTGCACATCGCCCGGCTGTTCGCCGAGATCGACCGGTACGACGCGGTGGTGACCAGCTGCAACGCCGCGTTCAAGCTGCGCGACGCGAGCGAGCGCTGGTGCCGCGACTGCCCGAAGTGCCGCTTCGTGTTCCTCGCCATGGCCCCGTTCATGCCCCGGGAGCGACTGACCGGCATCTTCGGCGGCGACCTGCTGGCCGACGAGTCCCAGGTGCCCGGCTACCGGGAGCTGCTCGGCGTCGACGGGCACAAGCCGTTCGAGTGCGTCGGCGAGGTGGAGGAGTCGGTGGTCGCGCTGAGCCTGCTCGCCCAGCAGGACCAGTGGCGCGACGCCCCGGTGGTACGCGCCCTGGTCGCGGCCCTGCCCGACACCGCCTGGCAGGCGGCCGCCACTTCCGACGTGTTCACCCCCGCCGGCCCGAACTTCGTCCCGCCCCCCTACGCCAAAACCCTGACCGCCCTAACCTGACCCACCCCACCCCACCCCCGCCCCGCCGCCCGCCCCGCCCCCCGCCGCGTTGATCATGAAGTTGGCGGGGCGAATCCGGGCAAAACACCGGCCTAACCTCATGATCACCGCCTCGGCCCATCGATCTTGGAGTTGTGGCGGCGCGCATAAGCCGCGGTTTTGGGCATCCTGGGCGCCACAAGTCCAAGATCGGCGGGGTCGGCGGGACCGGCGTGACGGCCCCGGGGGTGGGTCAGGGGGTTCGGATGGCGTCGAGGGCCAGCAGGGCCACGTGCAGGGACAGGCACCTGTCGACCGAGTCCAGGTCGGCGTCGAGGATGCGGCCGATCCGGGCCAGCCGCTCGTAGAACGCCGGCCGGGACAGGTGCGCCGCGGCCGCGCCCGCCGACTTGTTCCGCCCCTGCTCCAGGTACGCGCGCAGCGTGCCGAGCAACTGCTCACGCGGGTGCTGGGCGTCGTACGCGAGCAGTGCCCCGAGTTCGCGCTCGACGAACGTCTGCAGCCGGGGCTCGTCGCGCAGCAGGTGCAGCAGACCGGCCAGCCCGACGTGCGGCAGCCGGTAGCAGGGCAGGTCTCGGGGGTCCCGCCGCGCCGCCTCGGCGATCTGACGCGCCTCGACGAGTGAGCGGCGCGCCTCGCGCAGACTGCCCACGCCCGAACCGGCCGCCACCACGGTACGGGTGGCCGGAGGGCGGGACGGGGCGGCGTCGAGGCGTACCCGGCGCAACGCCGTGGCGAACGCGGCGAGTGCCTTCTCCTCGTCGGCCGCGTCGGGCAGGGCCAGCAGCGCCCCCACCGCATGGTCGTCGACGGCGCTGGTCAGGGCGGTGAGTTTGGCGTCCCGCACGGCCTGGCCGACCGCCTCGGCGAGGTCGCGCAGGCGGGCCGGACCGGCCTCGGGGTCGGCGTCGGCGCCCGGGCCGGCGGCCGGCTCGTCGCCACGGTGCCGGACCACCACGCCGACCAGGTGCCGTCGGTCCAGGACGACGCCGAGCGCCTTGGCGCGCAGCGCCACCTCGTCCACCGGGCGGGAGTGGTCGATGAGCGCGGTCAGCAGCGTACGGTGGATCTGCCGTTCCAGGCCCTCGGCGTCGCGCCGGATCAGCCGCCCCAGGGCCAGCGTGGAGGCGGCCCGCTCGATCAGGATGGTCAGCCGGGTCGGCGGGGTGGACTCGGCGACCGGCCAGCGCAGCAGCAGCCGTCCCCAGTCCTGCCCGCGCGCCCCGACGGTGGTGACGAGCCAGCCGCTGCCCGGGTCGTACGCGGTGCGCCCGGCCGGGCGGATCTGCCGGGAGTGCTGTTCCCAGCCGTCCAGCAGCAGTTCCGCGTTCTCCCCCGCCGGGTCGTACGCGAGCACCTGCCGGGACAGGTTCTCCAGCACCATCGGGCAGCCGGCCAGTTCGGCGGCCTGCCGCAGCACCTCGGCCGGTTCGGCGCCCTCCACCGACAGGTCGGTGAACCGCTGGTGGATCTCCTCGGTGGCGCGCAGCTCGGTGAGCTGGGCGTCCACGATCAGCCCGTGCACCGCCTCGGTGATCCGGACGAACGGGGTGCCCCGGCGCAGCTCGACCAGGGGCAGGCCGCGGCGTTCGGCGGCGGCGGCCATCACCCGGGGCACTCCGGTGAGGTACCGGCGGCCCAGCTCGACCACCAGTCCGGAGGCGCCGACGTCGGCCAGGGTGCCGATGAACTCGCGCAGCCCGGCGTCGTCGGCCGGCAGCCCGATCCCGGTGGTCAGGACCAGTTCCCCACCGCCGAGCAGGGTGGCGATGTCGGGCACCTCGGCGATGTGCACCCACCGCACCGGCCGGTCCAGCCCGGCGTTCCCGGCGACCAGGCGCGGCGCACCGTGGCGCATCGGCACCAGGTCCAGGACCTCACGCACGGTAGGGAACACGGGCGACACGCTACCCTGCGTCACCGTCGTTGCCGAGGGCCGCACTGGCCGGCTCGCCGGGGAGGACGAGCCGGCCAACGGCGGATCAGTCGACGCCGAACTCCATGGCGGCCCGGTCGAGCGCCTCGTCCTCGGCGGTGGGCACGCCCCGGGACGCGATGGCCTCGGCGCCGCCCTGCGGCATGGCGCCGATCAGCCCGGTCGAGGCCGCCTGGGCGGCGCCTACGACCCGCTGCGGGTTGCCGCCGCCGACCATGCCGACGGAGGCGTACTGCTCCAGCTTGGCGCGGGAGTCGGCGATGTCGAGGTTGCGCATGGTGAGCTGGCCGATCCGGTCGGCCGGGCCGAACGCCGAGTCCTGGGTGCGCTCCATCGACAGCTTGTCCGGGTGGTAGCTGAACGCGGGGCCGGTGGTGTCGAGGATCGAGTAGTCCTCGCCCCGGCGCAGCCGCAGCGTGACCTCGCCGGTGACCGCCGTGCCGACCCAGCGCTGCAGCGACTCGCGCAGCATCAGCGCCTGCGGGTCCAGCCAGCGGCCCTCGTACATGAGGCGGCCGAGGCGGCGGCCCTCGTTGTGGTAGTTGGCGAGCGTGTCCTCGTTGTGGATGGCGTTGACGAGCCGCTCGTAGGCGGCGTGCAGCAGCGCCATGCCGGGGGCCTCGTAGATGCCCCGGCTCTTGGCCTCGATGATCCGGTTCTCGATCTGGTCGGACATGCCCAGGCCGTGCCGGCCACCGATGGCGTTGGCCTCCAGCACCAGGTCGACGGCGCTGCCGAACTCCTTGCCGTTGATCGTCACCGGGCGGCCCTGGTCGAAGCCGATGGTGACGTCCTCGGTGGGGATCTCCACGGACGGGTCCCAGAACTTCACGCCCATGATCGGCTCGACCGTCTCGATGCCGGTGTCCAGGTGTTCGAGCGTCTTGGCCTCGTGGGTGGCGCCCCAGATGTTGGCGTCGGTGGAGTACGCCTTCTCGGTGCTGTCCCGGTAGGGCAGGCCGCGCTCCAGCAGCCACTCCGACATCTCGGTGCGGCCGCCCAGCTCGGTGACGAAGTCGGTGTCCAGCCACGGCTTGTAGATCCGCAGCTGCGGGTTGGCCAGCAGGCCGTACCGGTAGAACCGCTCGATGTCGTTGCCCTTGAACGTCGAGCCGTCGCCCCAGATCTGCACGTCGTCGGCGATCATCGCGCGCACCAGCAGCGTGCCGGTCACGGCCCGGCCCAGCGGCGTGGTGTTGAAGTAGGCCCGCCCGCCGGAGCGGATGTGGAAGGCGCCGCAGGTCAGCGCCGCCAGTCCTTCCTCGACCAGGGCGGCGCGGCAGTCGACGAGGCGGGCGACCTCGGCGCCGTAGGTGTGGGCGCGGCCGGGCACCGAGGCGATGTCGGGCTCGTCGTACTGGCCGATGTCGGCGGTGTAGGCGCACGGGATGGCGCCCTTGTCGCGCATCCACGCGACCGCGACCGAGGTGTCGAGGCCGCCGGAGAAGGCGATGCCGACACGTTCGCCGATGGGCAGGGAGGTGAGAACCTTGGACACAAGGAAGATTATGCACGCCGTCGCATGGTCATGCAAGCCGGTCGTCAGAGCGGGTCGTCCCGCCCCAGCTCCCAGAACGCCACCGCCGCCGCGGCGGCCACGTTCAGCGAGTCCACGCCGCGCCGCATCGGGATCACCACCCGCACGTCGCTGGCGGCCTGCGCCGCCGCGGTCAGTCCCGGCCCCTCCGCCCCGAGCAGCAACGCCGCCCGCTCGCGCTGCGCCGGGGTCAGCCGCTGCATCGGTACGGCATCAGGCGCGGGCGTCATCGCGAGCACGGTGAACCCGGCCGCCCGGACCTGGTCCAGCCCGCCGGGCCAGCTGTCGAGCTTCGCGTACGGCACCGCGAACACCTCGCCCATGCTGACCCGTACGCTGCGCCGGTAGAGCGGGTCGGCGCAGGTCGGCGACAGCAGCACCGCGTCGACGCCGAGCGCTGCCGCGCCCCGGAAGATCGCGCCCAGGTTGGTGTGGTTGTTGACGTCCTCCAGGATCACCACCCGCCGGGCGGCGGCCAGCACCTCGTCGGCCGAGCGCAGCGGCTTGCGGTGGAACGACGCGAGCACGCCCCGGTGCACGTGGAAGCCGGTGGCGCGCTGGAGCACGTCCGGCGTGGCCGCGTACACCGGCGCGTCACCGGTGTCCAGATCGGCGAGCTGGTCCACGCGCTTGGCGTCGACCAGGTACGACCGGGCCGGGTAGCCGGCCCGCAGCGCCCGCCGCAGCACCAGCTCCCCCTCGGCGATGAACAGCCCGTGCGGCGGTTCCCAGCGGGTACGCAGCTCCACGTCGGTGAGCGCGCGGTAGTCGGCGATCCGGTCGTCGTCGGGGTCGGTGATCTCGTGGACGGGCACCACGCGATTCTGCCCGGCCCGCCGGGGGCGCCCCGGCACGGGCCGGGTTTCCGCCGCCCCGGGCGGGGAACGGAGCCCGAAGGCCGACGCGACGGAGGGACCACGATGGGCGCGGATCACGACGGCAACCTCCCCCGCGACGCCACAGTCGCCGACTACCTGGTGGCCCGGCTCGCCGAGTGGGGCGTACATCGCTACTACGGCTACCCGGGCGACGGGATCAACGGCATGACCTCGGCGCTGCAACGCGCCGAGGGACGCGCCCGGTTCATCCAGGTCCGGCACGAGGAGACCGCCGGTTTCGCGGCCGGCGCGCACGTCAAGTACGGCGGCGGCCCGCTCGGCTGCGTGGTGGTGACCAGCGGCCCGGGCGCGATCCACGCGCTCAACGGCCTCTACGACGCCAAGCTCGACCACCAGCCGGTGGTGGCGCTGCTCGGGCACACCGCGCTGCCCGCCGAGGGCGGCGGCTACTACCAGGAGGTGGACCTGCTCTCGCTCTACAAGGACGTGGCGTCGGCCTTCCTGGCCCAGCTCGACGATCCGTCGCAGGCCCGGCACCTGGTGGACCGGGCCTGCCGCACCGCGCTGGCCCGGCGTACCGTGACCGCCCTGGTCCTTCCCTCCGACGTGCAGGACCTGCCGGCGGTGCCGCACCCGCCGCACGCGCACGGCTACTACCACACCAGCGCGGTGCCGAGCAGCGAGCCGACAGTGCCGCCGGAGGCCGACGTGCGCCGCGCGGCCGAGGTGCTGCGCGGCGGCCAGCGGGTGGCGATGCTGGTCGGGCAGGGCGCGCTGGGCGCCGAGGACGAGGTACGCCGGATCGCCGACCGGCTCGGCGCCGGGGTGGCCACCGCGCTGCTCGGCTTCACCGCCGTCGACCACCGGCAGCCCTGGGTGACCGGCGCGATCGGCCTGCTCGGCAGCCGCCCCAGCTGGCAACTCATGCGCGAGTGCGACCGGCTGCTGATCGTCGGCAGCCAGATGCCGTACTCGGAGTTCTACCCGCCGGAGGGGCAGGCCCGGGCGGTGCAGATCGACATCGACGGCAGCCGGATGGGGCTGCGCTACCCGACCGAGGTGAACCTGACCGGCGACGCCGGACCGACGCTGCGCGCCCTGCTCCGGGAGCTGGGCCCGGGGCCGGGCCCGACCGCCTGGCGGGCCACCATCGCCGACGCCACCGGCAAGTGGCGGGCCGCGCAACGCGAGGTGGCCGCGCAGCCGGCCGACCCGGTGAACCCGCAGTCGCTGTTCACCTCGCTCGACGACGCGCTGCCGGACGACGCCGTGCTCGCCGTGGACTGCGGCACCGCCACCGCCTGGTACGCCCGGCACGTGCGCGTGCGCCCCGGCATGCTGGCCAGCCTCTCCGGCACGCTGCTGTCCATGGGCGGCGGCATGCCGTACGCGCTGGCGGCGAAGTTCGCCCACCCGGACCGCCCGGTGATCGCGCTGCTCGGCGACGGCGCGATGCAGATGAACGGCGTCAACGAGCTGATCACTGTGGCGAAGTACTGGCGGGAGTGGGCCGACCCCCGGTTCGTGGTGCTGGTGCTCAACAACCGTGACCTCGCGTTCGTCAGCTGGGAGCAGCGGTCCAGCGAGGGCACGCCGATGTTCCCGGACAGCCAGGACCTGCCGGACGTGGCGTACCACAGGTGGGCCGAGGTGCTGGGCCTCGGCGGTGAGCTTGTCGACTCCCCCGACCGGGTGGACGGCCTGTGGCAGCGGGTGCTCGACGCGGACCGGCCGGTGGTGGTCAACGCGGTGGTGGACCCGGCCGAGCTGATGCTGCCGCCGCACTTCACCGCCGAGCAGGCCCGCAAGACCGCCGCGGCGGTGCTGCGCGGGGACAGCGACCGGGCCGGCATCGTGCGCCGCGGCGTACCGGCCGCGCTCGCCACGTACCGGCCCCGCCGCCGGGGCCGCTGAGGCGTCAGGCCCGCGCGTAGCGCAGCAGCACCGACCGCCCGTCGAACTGACGCGTCTCGACCAGCCGCAGGTGCTGGCGGGCCAGGTCGGGCAGCACCTGCCGTCCGCCGCCGAGCACCACCGGGTGCACGATCACCTCGTAGGTGTCGACGAGCCCCAGCGCGGCCAGCGCCGTCGCCGCGCCGGTGCCGCCGGTGACCAGCAGGTCGCCGGGGAACCGCTCGCGGACCTCGGCGAACTCCTTCGCCAGGTCGCCGCCGCCGACCACCACGGCGCCGTGGGGAGCCTCGGCGAGCGTGCGGGAGACCACGATCTTCGGGGTACGCCGCCAGATCGGCGCGAACGCCAGGTCGTGCGGGTGGTCGGAGATCGACTCGACCTGCGGCCAGTAGGAGGCCATCATCTCCCACACCCGCCGCCCGTAGACGAAGGCGGAGGCCCGCTCGGCCAGGTCGATCGAGTACGCCGACAGCTCCTCCCCCATCTCCGGCCAGTCGAACTCACCGTTCGGGCCCTCGATGAAGCCGTCGACCGACGTGTGCACCCCGTAGATGACGTTGCCCATGATGTGTTCCTCCGCGTTGCGGCGCGTCCCGGTCGGGCGCGCTCGCCGGTGGGTCGGAGCCGCCCGGCCGGATCCGACAACCCGGCCCCGACGACTCCCGGCCAGGCTACGGTCCGGCCAGCCGCCGCTCGATCTCGTCCGCCGTGGCGGTGGCCCCGATCCGGGCGGCCACCTCGTGGGCGCGTCGCCAGACGTCCCGGGCCGCCTCGGCCCCGGTCAGCCGCTCCACCGCCCGGGCCAGGTCCATCAGGGCCTCCAGCTGCAGCGGCGGGCTGGCCGTCAGGTCGTCGGCCGCCTGTTCGAGCAGGACCCGCGCCCGCGCCGGGTCGCCCGACATCAGGCTGATCCGTCCCTGGGCGTACCGGGCGTAGGCCAGGTAGGCGGCGACCCGCATCTCGCGGGCCTGCTCCAGGGCGGTGTCGGCGTATCCGGCCGCCTCGCCCAGCCGGCCGTGCCCCGCGAGCATCGCGGCGACCTCGCTGAGCAGCGCCACCTCACCGAGCCGGTCACCGTGCCGCCGGACCAGTTCCAGGGCCTCCAGGTACGCCGCCCGGGCCTCGTCCACCGCGCCACGGTGGTCGTGCCAGCGGCCCGACGCGCGCAGTCCGAACGCGAGCGGCCGGGGCGTGCCGGCGGCCCGCAGCAGCGCGACGGCCCGGGCGAGCGTCTCCCCGGCGGCCGGATCGCCTTCCTGGAACTGGAGGACGCCCAGCCGGGCGAGTTTCGGTCCGGCGGCCACCTCGTCGCCGGCCTCCTGGTACAGCTCGATGGAGCGGACCAGGCTGGCGCGTGCCGCCGGACGGTCCCCCAGCCCTTCGTACACCTGGTTCTCGACCCCGGCGATGTCGGCCCGCAGCCAGGGCTGGTCGAGCGGCTCGGCCGCCGCCGCGGCGGCCCGCGCGTGGCCGAGCGCGGCCTCCAGGTCACTGCGTAGCAGGGCCGCGAACGCCACGCAGAGCCGGAGCCGGGCGATCCCCTCGGGGTGCCGCCGGCGCTCGGCGGCCGCCAGCCCGGTCTCGGTGACCCGGGTCAGCTCGTCCACCCGGGCGTCGACGAACAGGTAGTAGTCGCAGTGCCAGGCCAGCGCCCAGGAGTAGTCCTCCAGGCCGGGCGTCGCGGCGGCCTGCTCGACGCTGTCCAGCAGGGCGGCCCGTTCGGCGCTGAACCAGCGCTTCGGGTCGCTCAGGTGCTCGCCGGTGGGCGCCGGTGACCTCGGCAGGTCGGCGACGATGGCGGCGCCGCCCTCGTGACTCAGCGCCACCCGGGCCTGCTCGACCAGCGTCAGCCAGGTGCCGAAGACACGCCGCAGCACCTCCGGCCGTTCCCGCGGCCCCTCCTCCCGCGCGGCGCGTTCCCGGGCGAAGGCGCGGACCAGATCGTGGAGGTGATAGCGGACCTGGCCCAGCTCGTCCGGTCCGGTCACCTCGACCAGGTTGGCCTCGGCCAGGCCGGTGACCGCGTCCGCCGCGCCCGCCTCGTCGTCGAGCAGGACGGCGGGCAGCCACGGCGGCGCCCGGTCGAGGTCCAGCACCGCGAACCGGCGCAGCAGCCGGCGGACCGGCTCGTCCAGCGCCACGTACGCCGAGTGGAACGCCGCCCGTACGCTGCGGTCGGCGCGGGCGAGATGGTCCAGCCGGTGCGAGAGTTCGGCGAGCTGCGCCGCCGCCTGCCGCAGCGACAGCACGCCGGGTATCGCCAGCCGGGCGCCCGCGATCCGCACCGCCAGCGGCAGCAGCCCGCAGTGGTGGACGACGTCCGACGCGGAGCCGGGCTCGGCGGCGACGCGGTCCGGGCCGATGATGCCGGCCAGCAGCCGCAGCGCGTCCGCCTCGGGCAGCGGCTCCAGCCGCAGCTGGTGGGCGCCGTCGACGTCGACGAGCGCGCGCCGGCTCGTGACCAGCACGACGGTGTCCGTACCGGGCAGCAGGGGGCGCACCTGCGCCGCGTCGGCCGCGTTGTCCAGCAGCACCACTCCGGGCCGCTCGGCCATCGCGCCCCGGAACAGCGCGGCGCGTTCCTCCAGGTCCGCCGGGATCTGGGCGCCGGGCACGCCGAGCGCCCGCAGGAACCGCCCGAGCACCTCGACCGGGGGCGCCGGATGGTCGTGCCCGTTCAGGTCCACGTAGAGGTGCGGACCGGGGTACGCCGGGCCGAGCTGGTGGGCGATCCGGACCGCGAGGGTGGTCTTGCCGACGCCGGGCAGGCCGCTGATCGCCGTCACGGCGACCGCCGGCCGCTCCGGAAGCCACTCCAGGACCGCCGCGATCTGTTCCTCCCGGCCGACGAAGTCGGTGAGGCCGGCCGGAAGCATCCGGACCGGCGGGCGCGCGGCCCCGTCCGGCCCGGCGGCACCGTGTTGTGCGGCGACTCCGTGCTGTGCGGCGACTCCGTGTTGTGCGGCGGCGGCCTGGCCCGGTCCGGAGCCGGGCGGGTGGTCCGACGGCGCGACGGCCGGCCCCGCGTCGGGCGCCGACCGGAGGCTGGGGTCGTTGCGCAGGATCAGGTCGCGCAGCCGGATCAGCTGGGCCGTGGGGTCGATGCCGAGCTCCTCGGCCAGGCGGCGGCGCAACTGGTCGAACCGGTCCAGCGCCTCGCCCTGCCGGTCCGCCAGGTAGAGGGCCCGCATGAGCTGACCCACGAGCGACTCCCGCCACGGGTACGCCTCGACCAGCTCGGTGAGCCGGCCGATCACGCTGTCGTACCGGCCGAGGCCCAGCTCCAGGCCGAGGCAGCGCTCGACCACTGTCATCCGCCGCTCGTCGAGACGCTGCGCCGCCGCGGTGAGCGCCGGCGTACGCAGGCCGTCGAGCGCCGGACCGCGCCACATCGCCAGCGCCTCGCGCAGCCCGGACACCGCCTCCCCGGGGGCGCCGCCCCGGTCGAGGAGCCCTTCCGCCCGGCGTACCCGTTCCTCGAAGACGTCCAGGTCGAGTTGACCCTCGGCGACGGTGAGCAGATATCCGGAGCCGTGGGTGCCGATCACGTCGCCGGGCAGACCGGCGGCGCGCAGCGCCCGTCGCGCCGCCGCGACCCGGTTGCGGACCTGGACGTCCGCGCTCGCCGGCGGATGGCCGCCCCAGGCCGCGTCCATGAGACGGGACACCGGGACGATCCGGTTGGCTTCCAGCAGCAACGCGGCGAGCATGGCCTGACTGCGGGGGCCACCGACGCGGACCGTCCGATCGTCGAGGCACACCTCGACCGGGCCGAGCAGCCGAAACATGACCGCCGGCACCATTCGCTCCCCCCGAAGCGCGCGGACCCGGGCGACCACGTCAAGATCGCCCTCCGGCCCCACCCTAGACGAGTTCGCGCGAGGCCAGGGGGTGACGCGTACCAGCGGTGACCGGGGGGACACACCACTGTGTCCGGTCGTCGTCGGTGGTCAGCCGATCGGGTCCGGCGCGGCGTGCGGCGCTTGACCGGACGTGGCCCGCGCCCGGCGCCGCCGGGAGTGACGGCGGTAGAACGTGACCAGGAACATCGCCTGGAGCGTGCCCTCGACGAGCAGGACGAGCGCGCCGTCCACGGCCGCGAGCAGGCTTCCGCCGGTCGCGCCGGCCAGCACGGCCGAGCCGGCCTGGATCGCGCCGTGCGCGACGATCGGGATTCCGAACAGGACGAAGCTGGACAACGCGACGGCGCTGCCCGCCACCACCGCCAGCGCGTAGATCCGTACCGCGCGCCGCTCGTGCGGCGGCAGGACGGCGGTGGGGTCCCCGGCCGACGGCGTCACCCGGCCGGGAAGCGCCGCGTGCAGACCCCGGCGCAGCAGGTGCCGGGCGTACGCGAAGCCGTCCTGGAACAGGTTGCGGCACCGCAGCAGGTCCAGCAGGACGAAGTAGCAGTCGGTACGCATGTAGACGTGCAGTTGCAGCGCCATCGACATGACGATCACCAGGACGACGGCGGACAGCAGGCCGCCGACCAGCGGATGCGGCCGGGCGTACGCCATCACCAGCAGCGCGGCGCACACCACGGCGGAATCCCAGAGCAGGCCGCTGAGGTAGACGCGGTACCGGTGGCGGCGCGGCACCGACCAGATGGCCGTCACGTCGGTCTCCAGGACCAGATGGTGCAGCCGGGTGGCGAACCGGATCCGGGCCGGCGCGTCCAGCGAACGGGCCGCCACCAGGTGACTGAACTCGTGCAGCACCGCCGTCCCGGAGAACAGCACGGTGTTCACGAGCACGGCGAGACCGACGTAGTCGGTCCAGAAGAAGTCCCGGTACGACGGCAGCAGCTCGGGACGGCGTACCACTGTGGCCAGCGTCGCCGCGACCAGCGCGACGTAGGCCACCTTCGCCGCGGGGCCGAACAGCCAGCGCACGTGCCGGGCCCGCAGCCAGGGCAGGTGCGGCCGGTCCTCGCGGCGGGCGCCGCCGGTGGGCCGGCCGTCGACCTCGGCCACCAGGCCCGCCTCCCGCAGCGCGAGCACCAGGTCCACGAGGTCGAGCTCCACGTCGTGGTCGGCGGCGATCCGTTCCTCGGCCACGCCGATCGGCGCTCCGCCGTCGAGCAGCTCGACGGCACGGACGCCGATCGCGGGCAGCTCCACGAACTCGCCGACCTCCGGCCGGCCCACCACCACCGAGTCCGGGTCGTCGTCGGACGGCCGGATCCGCAGCGGGTGGAACCGTACCCGCGTCGCGGCGCCCAGATCCGGCGCCGCCTCGACCCCGGTGGTCGTCATCGCCCGGTCCTCACGCGCCGCGCGGACCGCACGAGGGGCAGTCCGGGTCCCGCGGCACGTCGATGAAGTAGTGGTGGTCCCAGCGCGCGGCGTTCTGGTGGAAGACCCGCCCGGCCACCTGCTGAGGCAGCCCGCCGAGGTGGTAGAGCACCTCCAGCGCGCAGAGGTGACCGGTCACGTTCGCGGTGGCGGCGATCACCGCGTTCGGTCGTTCCCCGCCGCGCAGCGGCGTGCCGTCGGTCTGGATCTCGTGCTTGTCCGGCCGCCGCCGCAGGCAGGTGTAGCACCCGGTGCGGCCCGGGAGGAACGAGCCGACGACCGTCATCGGCCCGGTGTAGAGCGCCATGAACCACGGCGTGCCGGTACGCAGCGCCGCCTCGTTCGTCCAGTCCTGGATCTGGTCGACGGGCCGGTCCGCGCAGAGGACGAAGGCGTCCCGCCCGTTCATCAGCGGCACCAGGTCGTCGGCGGAGCGGACCCGGCACTCCTCCCCGGTGACGTCGACGTGCGAGTTCATCGCCCGCAGCCGGTCCACGGCGACCTTCACCTTCGGCTGGCCGAGGTCGCTCTCGGTGTAGAGCAGCTGGCGGGTCAGGTTCGGCTGGTCGATCACGTCGAAGTCGGCGCAGTGCAGGCCGCCGACGCCGCTGGCGACGAGTCCGGCCGCGACCGCCGTGCCGGTGCCGCCGAGACCGAGTACGGAGACCCGCGCCCGCCCGATACGCGCCTGCACCTCGAAGGGCGAGCTGCGGGGCTGGGTGTCGA
This sequence comes from Micromonospora sp. LHW51205, assembly GCF_003315815.1. Taxonomy (NCBI): domain Bacteria; kingdom Bacillati; phylum Actinomycetota; class Actinomycetes; order Micromonosporales; family Micromonosporaceae; genus Micromonospora; species Micromonospora sp. LHW51205. The sequence goes on from NZ_QMEZ01000002.1 coordinate 172,691, forward strand.
TCCAGGCGTAGAAGTGCCGGGCCCGGTCGTAGCGCTGCGCGGCCTCCGCGGTGAACCCGTCGGGCAGCGGGGCCGCCGCGTCCTCGACGAAGCCCTGCGCGATGAGCTGCTCCACCACCTCGCGGACGCTGTCCTCGTCGATGCCCGGGTGCGTCTCGGCGAGGTCCGCGCAGACCTCCCACACGTACCGGGTGCCGTCCAGCAACGTCAGGATGCGGGCGATCGTGCCGTCCTCGTCGTCCTGGATCTCCGACGCGACGCCGTACTGCATCAGACCGATGATCAGCCGGTTCCCCGGCAGCGTGTAGGGCTCGTGGACACTCTTGACGCGCGGCTTGAGCATGGGACCGCAACCTCACTAACGCTCGGCGGAAGACGGGAAAGCGGCACCCCGGCCGCCGCGGTAGGTGGCGGCGACCGGGGTGCCGGCGCGGATCAGGCGCCGTTGCTCTCGCGGATGACGGTGGTCTCCAGCCGCTCCAGCTTGCGGACCTTCAGCGAGAGCTTCTTCTTGCCGGCCTGCTCGATCGTGGCCTTCTCCATGGACGCCTCCTCGATTCGGGTACGCCTTCCGTGGTGCCGGAAGGCGAGCCCAAGCCTGTCGCCCGGCGTCACCGGTCGATCACAAGTCGATCATCAGCGGCCGTTGATGATCGCCGCCACCATCCGGGTGCGTGGCCCGACCTGTGATGATCGCGTTGCTCGGCGTCGACGGCTCCGGCAGGACCAACCAGGCGAAGGCGCTGGCCGAGCGGCTGCGCCGGCGAGGTGTCCGGGCGCGGTACTTCGAGAACGCCGGTGGGAGGCCACTGTGGAACCCGCTGGCCCGGGCACCCGGCCGGGCCGACGGGTTGGCGCTGTTCGGCCGTACCGTCCATCCGGCGCTGGAGGCGACGGTGCGCGCGGCGGCGATGGCCCGGACCGTGGCGGTGGCCCGCCTGACCGGCCGGGTGGCGGTGCTGGACCGGTGGACCTGGTGCCAGGACGTGATCAAGGCGGCCCGGGGCGACCGGAGACGGCGGGTGGCCGCGCGCCGGGAGGCGGCGTTAAGAAGGGGCCCCTTTACTACCGGAGGCGTTAAGAAGGGGCCCTTCCTTACCCGCGGTCGCGCAGCCAGCGCAGCACGTCGGAGGGCAGCTCGCGGTCCTCGCGCTGCTCGCGGCGGTCCGGCTCGGTCCGCCGGGGCGGCTGCGGGCGCTGCGGGTCGCCGACCAGCGCCCGGCTCGGCGCGGTGAAGTCGGCCACCGGCTTGCCGGTGACCGCTGTCCTGATGGTCCGCGCGACCGCGTCGATCACCTTCGCCTGCACGGCGGAGCCGACCAGGTCGGTGACGTCGTCCGGGTTGGCGGCGATGCCGGCCACGGCGACCTGCGGGGTGTACCCGACGAACGTCTCCGTGGCGTTCCGCTCCGAGCTGCCGGTCTTGCCGGCGACCGGGCGGCCGACGATCGAGTCGACGGCGGTGGCGGTGCCGCCGTTGCACTGCCCGAACGCCGACTGCTGGCCGACCGGGCAGCGGGCCGCGTCGGTGGCGGCCCGGGCCACGTCCGGGTCGAGGACCCGCTTGCACTCCGGTCGCCCCACGTCGACGGTCCCGCCGTCGGGCGTGGTCACCGAGACCACCGGCAGCGGCGTGCAGTACGTGCCCTCGGCGGCCACCGTCGCGTACGCGTTCGCCAGGTCGAGCGGGGTGGTGGCGGCCACGCCGAGCGTGAACGCGCCCCAGTCGGCGGCGTGGTCGCGGGCGAACGTGGCGTCGGAGTCGGCCCGGAAGGTGATGCCGAGGCGCTGCGCCATCTCCACCACCTTGTCCTCGCCGACCTGTTCGGCCAGCCAGACGAAGTACGTGTTGACGGAGCGGCCGAAGCCGTCCCACATCATCCGGTAGCCGTCCATCCACTGCGGGTTGGCGTTCGCCGGGCACCAGGTGCCGTCGCAGTTGCCCTCGTCGTCCGAGGCGTACCGGGTGGGCAGGCGACTCGGGGCGTCGAAGCCGGTGGACAGCGGCTTGCCGGCCTCCAGCGCCGCCAGCACGGTGAACATCTTGAACGTCGAGCCGGCCTGGTAGCCGTCGACGCTGGCGCCGCCGGAGATCAGCGGGTTGACCGTGTTCGGGTGGTTGGCCTGCCCGTCCGGGTTGGCGTCGAGGCTGTAGTGCCGGTTCACCGCCATGGCGAGCACCCGGCCGGTGCCGGGCTCGACCGCCGCGATCGGCAGCGCGCGCTTGTTGCCGTACCCGTAGACCTTGGTGGCCTGCTCCTGCGCGGTCTGCTGGATCTTCGCATCCAGCGTGGTGACGACGCGGTAGCCGCCCCGGCGCAGCGCCTGCTCGCGCTCCTCGGGGGTGGCGCCGAACGCGGGCTGGGTGAGCCACCAGCGGCGCAGGTAGTCGCAGAAGAAGCCCCAGTCGTCGTGGCCCTGGGCGGTGGCGGTGCAGCCGTTGGGCTGGGCGGTCGGGCGCAGCGTGGGCGCCTGCGCCTTCGCCGCCGCGGCCTGCTGGGCGGTGATCGCGCCGGTCTCGGCCATCGCGTCCAGCACGTACGCCCGGCGGGCCAGCGCCTGGTCCAGGTCGCCGTCGATCGGGCTGTACGCCTCCGGCGACTGGACCAGACCGGCGAGCAGCGCCGCCTCGCCCAGCGTCAGGTCGGCCGGGGCCTTGCCGAAGTAGCGCTGGCTGGCGGCGGCGACGCCGTACGCGCCGGAGCCGAAGTACGCGATGTTGAGGTAGCGGTTGAGGATCTCGTCCTTGGACAGCGACTGCTCCAGCGCGTTCGCGTACCGGATCTCCTGGAGCTTGCGCCCGACGGTCTGCTCGATGGCGGCCTGCCGCTCCGCCGGCGTGCGGTTCGGGTCGGTCTTGAGCACGTTGCGGACGTACTGCATGGTCAGCGTGGAGCCGCCCTGCTCGGTACCGCCGCCCTTGACGTTCGCCACCAGCGCCCGGGCGATGCCGCGCAGGTCCGCGCCGCCGTGCGAGTAGAACCGCCGGTCCTCGGCCGCGATGATCGCCTGCCGCATCACCGGGGCGATCTCGTCCAGCGACACGTCGGTGCGGTTCACGTCGTAGAACGTGGTGATCAGCGTCTTGCCGTCGTTGGCGTAGAGGTAGGAGCGCTGCGGCTGGGCCGGGGTGCGCAGCGCGTCGGGCAGGTCCGCGTACGCGCCGAGCGCCGCCCGGGCGGCGAACCCGCCGAGCAGTCCGGCGGGAAGCGCGGCGACCGCGAGGACGAGCCCGGCGAGCAGGCCGGCCAGCAGCACGGTGAACAGCCGCGACAGCGGCGACCTGGGTGACGGCATGAAGGCAAGGATTGCCACGAAAGCCGCCTACCGGCCACCTCGCCAGGCAACTGTCAGTTACTTCACGGCGGCCGCCCAGCTGAAGAACCGGTCAACCGGCGCCGAGTGGGCCCTTCGGTGACGCGGGCGGCACCGGAGCGGCGGCGACGCTGGCGGCCGCCGCGTCCCGGGCGATGGTCTCGGGCACCAGGCGGCCGCTGCGGTAGCCGATGCCGATGCCGGAGACCAGCACGAAGATCGCGCCGAACGTCTGCAGCGAGCCGATCAGCGCGCCGCCCAGGCCGAGCAGCGGGGCGGCGATCATCAGCATGGTCCCGTCGCCGTAGGAGAACATCCCGGACCGGGCCACCGACCAGCCGGTCAGGAACCAGCCCACGCTGTAGAGCGTGGCGCCGAACAGCACGATGCCGCGCGCGGTCACGCCGAACACCGGCGTCTGCTCGGCCAGCCCGGCGAACGGCAGCATCAGCACCATCCCGCCGATGCTGGCGAGCAGCCCGGCCAGCGCGACGCGGCGGCAGCGGGTGGCGGCGAGCAGGCCGGTGAGCGCGAGCAGGGCGAGCAGCCCGAGCCACACCGAGGCGACCCAGCCGACCAGGTAGAGCGGCCGGCCGTCGGCCGGGTACGGGTCGTTGCCCACCCCGCCGTCGCTGGCCATCGCCACCAGGCCGTAGAGCACCGCGTACGCGGGCAGCAGCCAGACCGCCGCGCGGGCGAACCGGCGGATCGACCAGGCCCAGGTCGCGTCGGTGGCGGGCGCGCCCGGGCCGGGCTCGGAGACGAACGGCAGGACCCCGAACCCCCCTCCGGTACGCCGCGAGCCGATCGGCCCGGCGGGGTCGTGCGCGCCGGGGACCGGGGTACGGGAGAACAGCCGGTTCGCCGGGTCCTTCATGCGTCACCTCGTTCGCGCCGCGGGTGGCCCGGGACACGCAACGGCGCTCCGGCCCTGCTCACCACCCGTCCTCAAGACCGATGGTGGCAGTCGCCGGAGCGCCGTATGAGGACTTCTCGGATTTGCCGGTCAGCCCCGCTCGCGCTGGTCCGCCGGGTCGTTCACCAGGCTGGCCGGCGACACCGGCTCCGGCGCGGGCAGGCCCTGCGGGGCGTTGCCGCCGGTGGCCTGCGCCTCGGCCACCCGTACCTCGTTGTGGATCTCCTGGGCCGCGACAGCCGCGGCCTGGGCGGCCTCGGCGGCCTCCCGCTCGACCTCGCCGGCGCTGCGGGCGGCCTCCGGCGACGGCACGTCGCCGGCCATGTTGGCCAGCCCGCCCAGCGCGCCGCCCATGCCCTCCAGGGCCTTGGTCAGCTCGGTCGGGACGATCCAGACCTTGTTGGCAGTGCCGTTGGCGATCTGCGGCAGCGCCTGGAGGTACTGGTAGGCCAGCACCTTCTGGCTCGGGTTGGCGGTGTGGATCGCGTCGAAGACGGTACGGATCGCCTTGGCCTGGCCCTCCGCCTGGAGGATCCGGGCCTGCCGGTCACCGTCGGCGCGCAGCACCGCGGCCTGCTTCTCACCCTCGGCGGTGAGGATCTGCGACTGCTTGTGGCCCTCGGCGTTGAGGATCGCGGCGCGGCGGTCCCGCTCGGCGCGCATCTGCTTCTCCATCGAGTCGCGGATGCTCGGCGGCGGCTCGATCGCCTTGATCTCGACCCGGGTCACCTTGATGCCCCAGCGGCCGGTGGTCTCGTCCAGCACGCCGGACAGATGCCGGTTGATCTCCTCGCGGCTGGTCAGCGCGCGCTCCAGGTCCAGCGAGCCGATCACGTTACGCAGCGTGGTGACGGTGAGCTGCTCGATCGCCTGGAGGAAGTTGGAGATCTCGTAGGTGGCCCGGACCGAGTCGACCACCTTGAAGTAGAGGACCGTGTCGATCGAGACGACCAGGTTGTCGGAGGTGATCACCGGCTGGGGCGGGAAGCTGACCACCTGCTCACGCATGTCGACCTTGGTGCGCACCGCGTCGACGAACGGCACCAGCAGGTTCAGGCCCGGGTTCAGCGTGCGCTTGTAGCGGCCCAGCCGCTCCACCACGTCCTGCCGCTGCTGCGGCACGATCCGTACCGCCTTGAACAGCGTCACCACACCGATCAACGCCACCGCGATCATCAGGATCGCCAGAAACTCCATACCGTTCACCTTTTCGCTTCGGGCAGCTCGCCCGGGGGAGAAATGTCGTCCTGCCATACCAGGGCGGTAGCGCCCCGGACCTTGATCACCTGCACCCGCTCACCCTCGGCGTACGAGCGCGTCGCGTCGTACGAGCGGGCCGTCCACAGCTCACCATCGATCTTGATCATCCCGCGCTCGGAGTCGACCGGCTCCAGGACCACAGCGGTGGCCCCCTCCAGCGCCTCCACCCCGAACGGCTGCTCCCCGGTCTCGATCGCCGGCCGCGCGTGCCGCCGGACCACCGGACGGACCACCGCCACCGACAACGCCGACACCACCGCGAAGATCACCGCCTGCAGCGCCACCGGCGCACCGAGCGCCGCAGCGCCGGCCGCGGCGAACGCCCCGACCCCGAACATGATCAGGAAGAGCGTCGTCGTAAAGATCTCGGCGACCGCCAATACCACACCCAGAACGATCCAGAACACGGCGTCCACGAGAACAATCCTGACACGTCAACGCACGTGTCATCGAACTGTCATGATCGCTAGGCTCGGCTCGGCGTACCGCGCCCACCGCCGACGAGGAGGACGAGATGCCCCTGCTGCCCGAGACCGCGCGTCAAGTGGACCTGCTGGTCGCCCGGGCTCAGGCCGAGGGGCGGGGCCCCTCCCTCGCCCTCGGCGTGGTCCGCGACGGCCGGCTGGCGCACCTCGCCGTCGCCGGTGAGACGCCCCGCCCCGACGCCGACCTGCAGTACCGGATCGGCTCGATCACCAAGACCATGACCGCGGTGCTGGTGATGCAGCAGCGCGACGCCGGCCGGCTGTCACTGGACGACCCGCTGGACGCCCACCTGCCCGGCACCCCGGTCGGCTCGGTGACGGTGCGCCAGCTCCTCGGCCACGTCAGCGGCCTGCAACGCGAGCCGGACGGCGACTGGTGGGAGCGGGTCGGGGGCACGGACCTGGACACCCTGCTCGCCGGGCTGACCTCGGACAAGATCGCCTACCCGCCGCACTTCGTCTACCACTACTCGAACCTGGCGTACGGGCTGCTCGGCGCCGCGCTGGAACGGATCACCGGCACGCCCTGGGCGGAGCTGCTGACCGAGCGGCTGCTGGCCCCGCTGGGCATGCGCCGCACCACGTACCACCCCACCGAGCCGTACGCCCGCGGCTACGTCGTCCACCCGTGGCACGAGACGCTGCGGGAGGAGCCGCGCACCGACACCGCGGCGATGGCGCCGGCCGGCCAGCTCTGGTCCACGGTCGAGGACCTGGGCCGCTGGGCCACGTTCCTGGCCGACCCGGACCCGGCGCTGCTCTCCCCCGCCACGCTCACCGAGATGTGCGCCCCCATGGTCATCAACGACCTCGACTCGTGGACCGGCGGGCACGGCCTCGGCATCGAGCTCTACCGGGTCGGCGACCGGGTGTACGTCGGACACGGCGGCTCCATGCCCGGGTACGTCGCCGGCCTGGCCGTGCACCGGCCCACAGGCACCGCCGTGGTCAACTTCGCCAACTCGTACGGGCTGCGCGGCCACCACATCGGCGCGCTCGGCCGGGAGGCGCTCACACTGGTGCTGGACGCCGAACCGGCCGCGCCCGCCCCCTGGCGCCCGGCCGACCCGCCCGCCGCCGACGTGGCCGCGCTGACCGGGCGCTGGTGGTGGATGGGCGGCGAGTACGAGTTCCGCGTCGACGCCGCCGGCGACCTGGTCGGCGGCCAGGTGGGCAGGCCGCAGCTGCGCTTCACCCCCGAGGGCCCGGACCGGTGGCGGGGCCGCGCAGGCTCCCAGGACGGCGAGATCCTGACGGTGATCCGCGACGAATCAGGCACCCCGGTAGCCCTGGACATAGCCACCTTCGTCCTGACCCGAACCCCCGACGAGCTCCCGTAACTCCCGCCCCTCGCCCCTCGCCCCCGCCCCGCCCCGCCGATCTTGCACTTGTGGCCCTCATTCCGCCCGCTATGCCCGATCCGCGGGGACCACAACTCCATGATCGGCGCACACCCGCACCGCTCACCCCGTGATCAAGGAGTTCGCGTCCGCGTTGATCTCCAATTCACCCACAAACTCCTTGATCACCCTGGCGGGGGCGGGCGGGGCGCGGGGGCCAGGGGCGCGAGGGGCCGGGGCGGGTGCGGGTGGCGCTGGCGCACGGCGGGGCCGGGGGCGACCGTGACCCGCGCAGGGATCAAGCCTGACCGCCCGGAGCCGGGCACGGTCGCCCCCGGCCCTCAACCGCAACCGACCTCTCAGACAGGCTCGGTGACGAAGTCGATCAACCGCTCCATCGCGTTGATCAGCGGCGTCTCCACGTCGGCGAAACTGTCCACCCGGGACAGGATGTGCCGCCACATGTCAGCCGGCTCGGCCACCCCGAGCGCCGCGCAGACCCCCTCCTTCCAGGGCTGCCCCGGCGGCACCACCGGCCAGGCCGCGATGCCCAGGGCGTCCGGGCGTACCGCCTGCCACACGTCGACGTACGGGTGCCCGGTGACCAGCACGTGCGGCGAGTTCACCCGGGCCACGATCCGGCTCTCCTTCGAGCCGGGCACCAGGTGGTCGACCAGTACGCCGAGGCGGCGGCCGGGGCCGGGCGCGAACGCGCGTACCTCGTCGGCGAGCGCGTCGATGCCGTCCAGCGGCTCCACCACGACGCCTTCGATGCGCAGGTCGTCGCCCCAGATCCGCTCGACCAGCGCGGCGTCGTGCACGCCCTCGACCCAGATCCGGCTGGCCTTGGCGACCTGCGCCCGTACGCCGTCCACAGCTATCGAGCCGGACGCGGTACGGCGGCGCGCGGCAGGCACCGGGGCGCGGGCCGGCCGCCGCAGCGTGACCGGCCGGCCGTCGAGCAGGAACGCGGCGGGCAGCAGCGGGAAGTTTCGCCGTCGCCCGTGCCGGTCCTCCAGCACCACCGCGCCGGTGTCGAAGCCGACCACCGCGCCGCAGAACCCGGAGTCGGCGTCCTCGACCACCAGGTCCGGCTCGGCGTCGACCTCGGGGATCACCTTCCGTCGCCGCCAGTCGCCGGCCAGCACGTCGCCGTCGTATCGCCCCGCCATGCCGGAGACGCTAGCCACGACCTCGGCGTGTCGCTCGCCGACGCGCCGACCGGGGCGTCATCCGTCGGCACGAAACGGTGCGAAGGGGTTAGTTGGGGGCAGGTCGCGCCACCGGAGCGGCAGCCGAGACAGCAGCGGCGCGGAGCACGTACCCTTTCGGCATGTCCTCCCCCGCAGCGGGCGCGGCCACACTGGCTCCGCGCCGGTCGAGCCGGTTCGTCGCCTGGGTGCGTGCCTGGCGAGCCGGCCTGGTGCCGTTCGACGAGGTGGCCGACGCGGTCGCCGGCGACGAGGAGCACCTGGTCGCCGACGCACCCGGCACCTGGACCGACGTGTCCCTTCGGGAGGCGCTGCCCAGCCTGGCCAAGCACTCCCCGGACGACATCCGGCTGGTGCTGCCCGCGCCGGGCGACCCGCGCGGCCTGCCCGGCCCGGGCGCGTTCGCCGGGGCGGCGCTGGTGGCCGGCGAGGCGGTGGTGGCCAGCGGCATGGGGTTGGTGCCGGAGGTCCGCACGCACACCTCCGGGTCGGGGATGACCTGGGAGACAGTGCTCTGGCGGGTCCACCCGCTGCCGGCGGACGCGCCGAAGGCGTCCCTGTCCACGCCCGGCGCGGCGGAGGCCGAGGCGGAACTCTCCGCGGTGCTCGCCGAGACGACAGCCACGCTGACCCGCCTCGACGTCGCGCAGTGGCGGCCCGAGCTGGCCGGTGCGCTCGCCGCGTTGCGCCGCCCGGACGGAGGCACCGACCTCCCGCCCGGCTTCGACCCGCGGGCCCGCCGGCTGTTCGCGCGCGCCGCCGTACTCGATCGGGTGCTGGCGCTGGCCGGAGAGAGCGCGCCCGGCGGCGCGGTGAACACCTACGAGGCGCAGCAGCGCGACGCGGCGCTGCGGCCGCTGACCACCGCCTGCCGGCAGGCCCTGGTGGCCGCCTGCAACGCGCCGCTGCGGCTGTAGAACCCCGGCTCAGACCTCGTCGATCAGGTCGGCCACCGAGTCGACGATCCGCGACGGACGGTACGGGTACCGCTCGGCCTCGGCCCGGCTGCTGATGCCGGTGAGCACCAGGATCGTCTCCAGGCCGGCCTCCAGGCCGCACAGGATGTCGGTGTCCATCCGGTCGCCGATCATCGCGGTCGACTCGGAGTGGGCGTCGATGGTGTTCAGCGCCGAGCGCATCATCATCGGGTTGGGCTTGCCGACGAAGTACGGGTCGACACCCGTCGCCTTGGAGATCATCGCCGCCACCGAACCGGCCGCCGGCAGCGCGCCCTCCATCGACGGGCCGGTGGCGTCCGGGTTGGTGCAGATGAACCGGGCGCCGTCGTTGATCAGCCGGATCGCCTTGGTTATCGCCTCGAAGCTGTAGGTGCGCGTCTCCCCCAGCACCACGTAGTCCGGGGCGAAGTCGCTGAGCACGTACCCCACCGCGTGCAGCGCCGTGGTCAGCCCGGCCTCACCGATGACGTACGCGGTCCCGCCCGGCCGCTGGTCGGCCAGGAACTGGGCGGTGGCCAGGGCGGACGACCAGATCGCCTCCTCCGGCACGTCCAGCCCCATCCGGGCCAGCCGGGCCTGGAGGTCACGCGGGGTGTAGATGGAGTTGTTCGTCAGCACCAGGAACGGCTTGCCGGAGGCACGCAGCTTCTTGACGAACTCCGGCGCGCCCGGCACCGGCTGTCCCTCGTGCACCAGCACGCCGTCCATGTCGGTGAGCCAGCTCTGCACCGGCTTGCGGTCAAGCATCGTGTCGTCCCCAGGGGTGTCGTCGGGTCGGGCTCAGGGCCGGCGGGCCGGGGGTACGCAGCACAACGCCGGACAGGTGTCCCAGGCCGGCAGTTCGCCGAGCCGACGGCGCAGCCGCTCGCCGTCCGGGGCGGTGCGTTCCAGCACCAGCTCGCGGACCATCGCCACGAACCGCGGGTCGACGCCCGGGGTGCCGGCGCGGACGAAGTCCAGGCCGAGCTGCTTGGCCGTCTCCAGCGCCTCGGTGTCCAGGTCCCACACCACCTCCAGGTGGTCGGAGACGAAGCCGATCGGGCTGACCACGACGCTCGTCACGCCCTGCTCGGGCAGCGTGGCCAGGTGGTCGTTGACGTCCGGCTCCAGCCACGGCACCTGCGGCGGGCCGGACCGGCTCTGCCAGACCAGGTCGTACGCGAGGTCCGGCGCGGCCGCGGCGTGCACCAGCCGGGCGACCTCCTCGAGCTGGGCGGTGTACCGGCCGCCGTGCGGGCCGGCGCTGGCGGCCGCCGACATCGGGACCGAGTGCGCGGTGAAGACCAGCCGGGTGCTGTCCCGCTTCGCGGGGTCGAGCTGGGCGAGCGCGGCGCGGACCGCGTCGGCGTGCGGCTCGATGAAGCCGGGGTGGTCCCAGAACTGGCGCAGCTTCTCGATCAGCGGGGCGTCCGGGCCGACCGCGGCGCGGGCCGAGGCGATGTCCTCCTGGTACTGCCGGCAGGAGGAGTAGCCGCCGTACGCGCTGGTGACGAACGCCAGCGCCCGGGTGATCCCGTCGTCGCGCATCCGCGCCACCGTGTCGGCGAGCATCGGATCCCAGTTGCGGTTGCCCCAGTAGACCGGCAGGTCGACGCCGTTGGCGGCGAAGTCCGCGCGGATCGCCGCGAGCAGGTCACGGCACTGCTGGTTGATCGGCGACACCCCGCCGAAGTGCAGGTAGTGCTCGGCGACCTCGGCCAGCCGCTCCGGCGGCACCCCCCGCCCCCGGGTGACGTTCTGCAGGAACGGGAGAACGTCCTCGGGCCGCTCCGGGCCGCCGAAGGAGACCAGCACCAACGCGTCGTACGCCATGGGGTCCATTCTTCCTCGCCCGCCGTGACGGTGTGGCGACGCCCCCTGGTCGGCACGGTGACCACCCGGGCATGGGGTGTTAAGAAGGGCCCCTTCCTATGCGCGAGGCGTTAAGAAGGGGCCCTTCCTTACATCTCAGGCGCCGATGGCGTGGTAGCCGCCGTCGACGTGGACGATCTCGCCGGTGGTGGCCGGGAACCAGTCCGACAGCAGCGCCAGGCAGGCCCGGGCGGCCGGCTCCTGGTCGGTGAGGCTCCAGCCCAGCGGGGCCCGCTCGGTCCAGGCGTCCTCGAACTGGTCGAAGCCGGGGATGGACTTGGCGGCGATGGTGCGCAGCGGGCCGGCCGCGACCAGGTTGCTGCGGATGCCCTGCTTGCCCAGGTGCAGCGCCAGGTAGCGGGAGGCGGACTCCAGCCCGGCCTTGGCCACGCCCATCCAGTCGTAGACCGGCCACGCCTTGGTGGCGTCGAAGGTGAGGCCCACCACGGCGCCGCCGGAGGACATCAGCGGCAGCGCGGCCATGGCCAGGGACTTGTACGAGTAGGTGGAGACCTGGAGCGCGGTGGCCACGTCCGCCCACGGGGCGTCGAGGAAGCCGCCGCCGAGGCAGCTCTGCGGGGCGAACCCGATCGAGTGCACCACCCCGTCCAGGCCGTCGACGTGCTCGCGTACCTTGTCGGCCAGGCCGGCCAGGTGCTCCTCGCTGGTGACGTCCAGCTCGATCACCGGCGCGGGTTCGGGCAGCCGCTTGGCGATCCGCTCCACCAGGGAGAGCCGGCCGTAGCCGGTGAGCACGACCTGGGCGCCGTTCTCCTGGGCGAGTTTCGCCACCGAGAAGGCGATCGAGGCGTCGGTGATGACGCCGGTGACCAGCAGTCGCTTACCGGCGAGAAGTCCGGACATTGCGTGTCTCCTCCGTGCTCTGCTCAGTGACCCATGCCGAGGCCGCCGTCGACCGGGATGACGGCGCCGGTGACGTAGCCGGCCGCGTCCGAGGCGAGCCAGGTGACGACGCCCGCGACCTCGTCCGGGGTGGCCATCCGCCCGGCCGGGATCGCCTTGCGCAGCTCCGCCTTGCGTTCCTCGGGCAGCCCGGCGGTCATGTCGGTGTCGATGAAGCCGGGCGCCACCACGTTCGCGGTGATGTTGCGGCTGCCCAGCTCGCGGGTGATCGAGCGGGCCACACCGACCAGGCCGGCCTTGCTGGCCGCGTAGTTGACCTGGCCCGCGCCACCGAAGAGGCCGACCACCGAGGAGATGAAGATCATCCGGCCCCACCGGTTCCGGAGCATCTTCGTCGAGGCCCGCTTGGCGACCCGGAACGAGCCGCTCAGGTTGGTGTCGAGCACGCGGGTGAACTGTTCCTCGGACATCCGCATGAGCAGCGTGTCGTCGGTGATGCCGGCGTTGGCGACGAGCACCTCCACCGGGCCCAGCTCGGCCTCGACCGCGGTGAACGCGGCGTCGACCGACTCGGCGTCGGTCACGTCACACCGCACCCCGAACAGGCCCTCCGGGGCCTCGCCGCTCCGGTACGTGACGGCCACCCGGTCGCCCTGCTTGGCGAAGGCCTGCGCGATGGCCAGGCCGATCCCCCGGTTGCCGCCGGTCACCAGCACCGTACGGGCCACGGATCCCCCTCTGCTCCAGTGATCTCTCGGTCCGGTCGGAGCCTAGGGGTTACCGGTAGGTAAGCGCTAACCCGAGCAGGTCACACGCCGGCGCCGCCGGGGTCGGCGGCCGCGCGCGCGACACCCGCACACACCGGTGTACGATCACCGGGTCTGCGGGCCGGTCTGCGCCCGCGTTCCGGGCCCCGCCGACCGTAGGAGGTGATCGCTGTGCGAGATAGCGATCCTCCCAGTCGTGGCCGGGCCCACCGTCAGCCCCGCTGAGCCACGGCTCGGTCGACGCGGCTGACCCGCTTCCCGCCCTCCGCACCGCATCCGCTCTCCGGCGCCCACGCCGGGGCGGCCCTGCCGCGCGGCGGAGCACCCGGTCACGACTTCGTGCGCGTACGCCCCGACCCCCCACGGCCCGCACCGGGCCGACTGTCGCCACGGAGCACACCCATGAGCCGTTACGTCGCCCCCCTGGGTTTCACCCTCGCCGCCGTCTGGGTGGCGGTCCTGTTCGTGCTGGCCGGCGGCGGTCACTGACCACCGCCGGCCGGGCCCGGCTCAGACCAGCCGGGACGTCCAGAGCAGACTCAGCCCGCCCGCGCACAGCGCCAGCAGCAGGGCGACGCCCGCGTACCACTGGGTGATCTCGCGCGGCTCGGTCCGGTAGCCGATCGAGCTGCCCATGTCCTGGTAGACCTGCTTCAGCTCGCTGGCCGACGCGGCCTCGTAGAAGAAGCCCTGGGTGGTCTCCGCGAGCTGGGACAGCGCGGTGCGGTCCACCGGCACCCGCTGGAGCTGCCCGCCGATGTCGACCTGCCCCGAGTCGGTGCCGAACGCGATGGTGGACACCGGCACGTTCGCCGCCTGCGCCGCCGCGGCGGCCTCCTCCACCGACCGGCCGGAGGTCCGGTAGCCGTCGGACAGCAGCACGATCCGGGCCGGCGGGATGCCCGCGGCGCCGTCGGCCGGCACCGACCGGATCGCCTCCAGGCAGGTGAAGACCGCCTCGCCGGTGGCTGTCGCCTCGGCCAGCACCAGCCCGTCGATGGCGGTGTTCACCGCCGCCCGGTCCTTGGTCGGCGGCACCAGCACGTTCGCGGACTTCGCGAACGACACGAGCCCCAGGTTGTAGCTCTCCGGCAGCTCGCCGACGAACTGCTTGGCCGCCTCCTGCGCCGCCTCCAGGCGGTTCGGCGACACGTCGTCGGCCTGCATCGACAGCGACACGTCGATGGCGAGCATGACGGTGGCCCGCTCCAGCGGCTCGCGGGTGTCGATCGCCGGGCGGGCCAGCCCGGTCGCCAGCACCAGCAGGCAGAGCAGGAACGCGGTGGCCGCCACGTGCCGCCGCCAGCCCAGTCCCTTGGGCGCGACGGTACGCAGCAGGTCGACGTTTGTGAACCGCAGCGCGTACTGCCGGCGGTGCAGTTGCCGCCAGACGTACGCGGCGGCGAGGGCGAGCACCGGCAGCACGGCCAGCAGCCACCACGGTTGCAGAAAACGGATCATCGCGTCGTCCCTCGGGTGCGGGCGTGCCGCTGCGCGGCGACGAAACGCACCATGTCCAGCAGCCAGTCTCGGTCGGTACGCAGGCGCAGGTGGGCCGCGCCCGCGGCGCGCAGCTCGGCGGCGATCGCCCCGCGCTGGGCGGCCGCCGCCTCGGCGTACCGGCGGCGCAGTCCCGGGTCGGCGGTCTGCACCTCGTGCAGTTCCCCGCTCTCCGGGTCGACCACCGGCAGCACCCCCACGTCGGGCAGTTCCATTTCCCGCGGGTCGACCACCTCCACGGCCAGCACGTCGTGGCGGACCCGCAGCTTACGCAGCGGCCGGCCCCACTGCTGCGGCGGCGCGAGGAAGTCGGAGATGACCACCGCCACGCCGCGCCGCCGGGGCGGCCGGTTGAGCATGTCGACGAGCGCGCCGAGGTCGCTGCGACCGGGCCGGATCTCGGCGCCGGCCACCGCCCGCAGCAGCCCCTGGGCCTCCTTGCGGCCGGACCGGGCGGGCAGCCGCAGCATCGTCCCCGGCCCACCGGCCCCGCCGGTGCCGACGACGGCGCCGATCCGGTTGCCGCCCCGCACGGTGAGGTGAGCCAGCGCGGCGACGGCGGCGACCGCCACGTCCCGCTTGAGCCACCGCCCGGTGCCGAAGTCCAGGCTGGCCGACATGTCCACAGCCAGCCAGGTCTCCAGCTCGCGGTCGGCGACCGTACGCCGCACGTGCGGCATGGTGGTGCGGGCGGTGACCGGCCAGTCCATCCGGCGCACGTCGTCGCCGGGCCGGTACTCCCGGGACTCCCCCGCCTCGCTGCCCGGGCCGGGCAGCAGCCCGGCGTAGTCGCCCTGGAGCAGCCCGTCCAGCTTGCGGGTGACCATGAGCTGGAGCCGGGCCAGCACGGCTCCGGAGCGGTCGCCGGTGGCGAGCCGGGTGGGCGGGGTCACGGCCGCTGCCCGGGCCATCCGTTGTGCGGCACCGCCGGCGGCGGCGCGGCCTGCTGACGGGGCGCGACGGCGGGCAGCGGGATGGTCGACATCACCCGGTGCACGATGTGGTCGGCCGGCACGTCGTCGGCGAGCGCGTCGTAGCTGAGCACCAGCCGGTGCCGCAGGATGTCCGGCGCGATGTCCTGCACGTCCTGCGGCAGCGCGTAGTCGCGCCCGCGCAGCAGCGCCAGCGCGCGGGTGGCCCGGACCAGGCCGAGCGAGGCGCGCGGGCTCGCGCCGTACTGGATGAGCTGGGCGACGTCGGGCATGCCGTGCTCGGCCGGCGCCCGGGTGGCGAGCACCAGCCGGACCGCGTAGTCGACGAGCGCGTTGTGCACGAAGACCTGGTCGGCCTTGCGCTGCAGGGCGATCAGGTCGGGGGTGTCGAACACCCGGGCCGGCTCCGGCGGGGCGACGCCCATCCGGTAGACGATCTCGCGTTCCTCGGCATCGGTCGGGTAGCCCACGACGATCTTCATGAGGAAGCGGTCCCGCTGCGCCTCCGGCAGCGGGTAGACGCCCTCCTGCTCGATCGGGTTCTGGGTGGCCATCACCAGGAACGGGTCCGGCACCCGGTGACTCTCGCCACCGATGGAGACCTGCCGCTCGCTCATCACCTCCAGCAGCGCCGACTGCACCTTGGCCGGCGCGCGGTTGATCTCGTCGGCGAGCAGGAAGTTGACGAAGACCGGGCCCAGCTCGACGTCGAACTTCTCGCTGGACTGCCGGTAGATCCGGGTGCCCATGATGTCGGCGGGCACCAGGTCCGGCGTGAACTGGACCCGGGCGAACGATCCGCCGACGACCCGGGCCAGCGTCTCCACGGCGAGCGTCTTGGCCACGCCCGGTACGCCCTCCAGCAGGCAGTGCCCCCGGGCCAGCAGCGCGACGAACATCCGCTCGACCATCCGGTCCTGGCCGACGATCACCCGCTTGGTCTCGAACAGCGCCCGCTCCAGCAGCGTGGCGTCCTGCGCCGGGGTGGTGGCCGCCGGGGGCGGGGCGTCCGGCGGCGCCTCGGTCGGGTTCGGCACGTCGGGTGTGGTCGGCTGGGCCACCGGTCCTCCACAGCAGGGTCGTCGTCGCGGCGTGGTGCGTATCAAGACTGTCATGCCTCGCTGAGAGCCGAGGGTGGGAGAGGCACGATTTTCGCCGCGCCGTCCGGCCACGCCGTACCGCCGCACGAAAACGCTGAACACGGGTGGACAAAAAGGGGTCCGCAGTGTGTACGATTCACCCCGTCGCCGGGCGGCTCCCCCCGTGGCCGCCCGGCGCTAAAACTCCCGGCGTGCGACGCCTAGACTCGCCCCGGTGACGACTCCCAACGCCCCCGAAGACGAGCTGATCTGCTCGGCGCGGGGGTGTCGTGCTCCCGCCGCCTACCAGCTCCGCTGGCACAATCCCCGCCTGCACGCGCCCGACCGGCGCAAGACCTGGCTCGCCTGCCCGGCGCACCGGGACTCCCTCGGGGACTTCCTCGACGCACGCGGCTTCCTCCGCGAGGTGGTCCCGCTTCCCTGATCGCCTACGCTCGAAGCGTGAGCGAGCAGACGACCCGAGCCCGTACCGCCGGCGAGCACGGCAGGTCCTCCCGGTGAGCGGTGACGGCCACACCGGCCTCCCGCCCGCGTCGCGCAGCGCGCTGGAGCCCTGGCCGGACACCGTCGACTGGCGGCCGATCTCCCGCGACCTGATCTGGGTGGAGCTGATCCGGCTCGGCATCGGGCTGGCGGTGGCGCTCGTGGTGCTCGGCGTGGCCTGGGCGCTGTCCGGGCACTGGCTGCTCGGCGCCGCCGTCGGCGTGGCCCTGCTGATCGGCGTCTGGCGGGCGATCACCATCGTGCGTGCGGTCCGCGCCTGGGGGTACGCCGAGCGCGACGACGACCTGCTGGTGCGGCACGGTCTGCTGGTGCGGCGGCTCTCCATCGTGCCGTACTCCCGGATGCAGTTCGTCGACGTGAGCGCCGGTCCGCTGGAGCGTGCCTTCGACCTCGCCACTGTGCAGTTGCACACGGCGGCGGCCGCCAGCGACGCCCGGGTGCCGGGGCTGCGTCCGGCCGAGGCGTCCCGGCTGCGCGACCGGCTCACCGCGCTGGGCGAGGACCGGGCGGAGGGCCTGTGAGCGACCGGAGCGATCCCGGCGCGCCGCGGCCCCACGACGACCGGCCCGGGGCGGCGCCCGGTCCCCCACCGCCGGCCGGTCCGGAACAGCCGCCCGGGCCGGGTTACGGGCCGTCCGCCGCGCCGCCCGGCTACGGACCACCGCCCGGATACGCGCCACCACCCGGTTACGGGCCCCCGCCCGGATACGGGACGGCAGCCGACGCGACGCCCGGGCCGTGGCCCGCGCCCGCGCCGCCGTACCCGGGACCCTGGGGTCCGGCCGCCGCGCCCTCGTCCGACGGGGAGGAACCGCGGCAGCGGCTGCATCCGCTGAGCCCCGCGCTGCACGGCGCGAAGTCACTCGTCGTCGTGATCGCCGGTCTGTCCTGGTCGACGCTGTCGCGGGTCGGGTTCGGCTGGTTCGCCCTGCTGGTCACGGTCTTCGTGCTCGGGGCCACCGTGCTGTCCGTGGTGAGCTGGTGGAACACCGGTTACCACCTGGTGGGCCGGGAGCTGCGCGTGTACGAGGGCCTGCTGTGGCGGCGCACGCGCGCCATCCCGCTGGAGCGGTTGCAGGCGGTGGAGGTGGTCCGGCCGCTGCTGGCCCAGCTCACCGGCCTGGCCGAGCTGCGGCTCGAGGTGGTCGGCGGGGGCAAGACCGAGGCGCCGCTGGCCTACCTCAGCGTGGCCGAGGCCACCGCGCTGCGGCAGCGGCTGCTCGCTGTCGCCGGCCGGGCCCCGTCCGCCGTGGCCGAGCCGGGCGTGCCGGCCGCCCCGGGTACGCCGGTCGCGTCCGCGCCGGCCGGCCGCCGGCTGCACGTCGTCCGCAACCAGGACCTGCTGGTCAGCCAGTTGCTCACGCCGCAGGCGTTCCTGCTGCCGGTCGGCGTGGTGTTCGTGGGCGCCCAGTTCCTCTCCGAGGGCTCGTGGTCGTTCATCGCGGTGGCGAGCACGCTCACCGCTATGGCGGGTGTGGTGCTGCAACCGGTCCGGCGGGTGCTCGACGACTGGAGTTTCCGGCTCGACCGGGACGACGGCACGCTGCGTGTGCACAACGGGCTGCTGGAGACGCGGGTGCAGACGGTGCCACTGCACCGGGTGCAGACCGTGCGGGCGACCTGGCCGCTGCTCTGGCGGATGAAGGGCTGGCTGCGGCTGCGGCTGGAGGTGGCCGGCTACTCGGCCGGTGAGCCGGACGACCGCAACCGCCCGGACCGGCTGCTGCCGGTCGGCGACGCCGGCACCGGCGCGATGGTGGTGGCGGAGGTGCTGCCCGGCGTGCGGCTGGACGAGCTGCCCGGCACGCCGCCCCCGTCCCGGGCCCGCTGGCTGCGCCCGCTGAGCCGCAAGGTGGTCGGCGCCGGCCTCGACGAGCGGGTGTTCGTGGCCCGGTCCGGGCTGCTGACCCGCCAGCTGACGCTGGTGCCGTACGCCCGGATCCAGAGCGTGCGCGTCACGCAGGGGCCGGCGCAGCGGTTGCTGCGGTTGGCCACCGTGCACGCGGACACCGCGGGCGGGGCCGGGGCGGCGGCGGTCGACCGGGACCTGGCCGACGCCTGGGAGCTGGCCGCGGAGCTGACCGAGCGGTCGCGGGCCGCGCGCCGGGCCGACCACCGCCGCTGACCCGCCAGCGGGGCTAGCGTCGCTCGGCCGGCACCGCGTCCCGGTCGTCGGCGGGGGCGTCGGCCTCGGCCGCGGTGGCGGGCTGCGGCACGCCGGCCGCGCCGGCGGGCTCACCGGCACGCCGGGCCCGCCGCGCCGCCCACCAGCGCTCGGCCAGGCCGACCACCAGGAACGTCATGCCCACGTACGCCCAGCCGACCAGCACGTCGATCAGGTAGTGCTCGCCGCTGTACATCAGCGTGAACGTCATGGCCAGCGGATACGCCAGCATCAGCGGCCACCAGCGCTTGCGCACCGACCGCATGAAGAACAGCACCACGAACAGCGCGAACGCGGTGTGCAGCGACGGCATCGCGGCCACCGGGTTGGAGGCGATCTGCCCGGCGTTGAGCAGATTGCCCGCGCCGTGCATGCCGATCTCCTTCCACCCCCGGGTGGAGATCCGCGCGACCTCGGTCAGCAGGCCGTTCTGCGCCGCCCACCACGGCGGCGCGGCCGGGTAGGCGAAGTAGGTGACCAGGCCGGCCGCGCACAGGAAGCCCCAGCGGGACATGTACGCGATCCAGCGCCGCCGGTTGCGCATCCACAGCACGGCCGCGGCGGCGAACGTCGCCACGAAGTGCGAGAAGTAGATCCAGCTCACCAGCACGTCCCACCAGCGCACCTCGGACGGGTCGTACAGGCGCTCCTGCAGCCAGATCGTCGGCACCTCACCGCCGGTGAGCCAGCCGGTGAGGAACCGGTCGGCGACGATCAGCTCCATCGCGTGCGGGGTGGCGCCGTTGTCGGCGAAGCCCCGGGACAGGTTGTACGCGGCGAGCAGCAGCACCACCGGGATCCAGTCCCGGGCGAAGCGCAGGTGGCTGCGCCACGGGCGGGCCGAGTTCCAGGCGACGGTGCCGGCCCAGATCCACAGGAACGCGTACGCCGGGTCGGTGGGCAGGCCGATGACGAGCCAGCCCGCCACGAAGGCGACGCCCCAGATGGTCATCGCGATCACACGGCGGCGCCCGCCGTCGGGCGACTCGGTGGTCGCGTCGGGGGCGGGGGTCGGAGATTGTGTCTGCTCGGCCATCGCGGACAAGGTTAACGGCGGGCGACGGGCGGGCCTGCGGGCGGGCGGGGACGACACGGGCGCGGCGGCTCGGACGCCGGACGGCCCCCGTTCATCTGCACTAGGCTCGGCCGCATGCAGGAGCAGCCGGAGTCGCCCTTCACGCCGGGCCTGACCGCCCGCGTCGAGCTGACAGTGACCGACGCCGACACCGCGCAGGCGGTGGGCTCCGGGGACGTGCCGGTGCTCGGCACCCCGCGCGTGCTGGCGCTGGCCGAGGCGGCGACGGTGGCCGCCACCGCGACCCGGATGCCGTCCGGGTCGACCACCGTCGGCGTACGGGTGGAGCTGGAGCACCGCGCGGCCACCCCGGTCGGGCGTACCGTGGCCGCCCACGCCGAGCTGGTGAAGGTCGACGGGAAGCGGCTCGTCTTCGAGGTGACTGTCACCGACGGTCCGACGGTGGCGGCGCAGGGCCGGGTCGAGCGGGCGCTGGTCGACCGGCAGCGCTTCGTCGAGCGGGCCCTCGGCCCGTCATGACCGCCGGCTTCACCGAGGTCGCCCCCGGTGTGCACGTGCGACGTGAGCCGCTGCTGGCGGTGAACGTGGTGCTCGTGGTCGGCGACGGCGCGGCGCTGCTGGTCGACACGCTCTCCACGGCCGGGCAGGCGCGGGAACTGGCGGCGGCGGCGCGGGCGGTGACGCCGTACCCGTGGACGATCGTGAACACGCACCACCACTTCGACCACTGTTTCGGCAACGCCACGCTGGCCGGGCCGGACACCGCGATCTACGCGCACCCGCAGGCCGTGGCGGCGCTGCGGGACCGGCCGGACGCGCTGCGCCGCGCCGCGTACGAGGAGATGCGCGCCGAGGATCCGGCGCTGGCCGAGGAGCTGGCGCGTACCGAGCTGCGGGCGCCGACGCACGAGGTGGTCGAGGAGACGGTGCTCGACGTCGGTGGCCGCCGGGTGGTGCTGCGCCATCCCGGGCACGGGCACACCGACGCCGACCTGGTGGTGCACGTGCCCGATGCGGACGTGCTGGTGGCCGGCGATCTGGTGGAGCAGAGCGGGCCGCCGGCGTTCGAGGAGTCGTACCCGTTGCGGTGGCCGGACGCGCTGGCCGACCTGCTGCGGCTGACCACGCCCGCGACGGTGGTGGTGCCGGGCCACGGCGAGCCGGTCGGCGCGGATTTCGTCCGCGAGCAGCACGCGCAGCTCGCGCGGCAGGCGTGGCTGATCCGCGCCGGGCACACCGGCAGCGCGCCGCCGGAGCGGGTGGCGGCCGAGTCGCCGTTCGGCGCCCGGCCGGGCCTGATCGCCGCCCGCCGCGGCTACGCCGAACTCGACGGCACCGCCTGAGCGGCGGCCCGGGCTCAGCCGGCGTCGGCGAGGATCTCGCGGAGACGGTTGCGGCACTCGGCGACGAACGCCGGGAACGTGTGCCAGTAGTAGGAGACGCCGCTGGCCGCCACCCCGAGCGCCCAGGCGCGGGCCCGTACCCAGGTCACGTCGTCGACACCGAGCGCCTCCCGGTAGGCGTGCCGGGCCGGCGGCGGCAGGTCCCAGATCGGCGCGTGTTCCGCGTCCGGGAACCCGACGGTCAGCCCGCCGAAGTCGATCACCGCGCACAGCCGGCCGTCGCGTGCCAGCACATTGGTGGGCTTGAGGTCGCTGTGCAGCCAGACGTGCCGGCCGGTGGGTTCGGGCAGGGTGAGGGCGTCGCGCCAGAGCCGGTGCAGGGTGTCGACGTCGGTCTCGTCGCCGATCCTGCGCCGGCAGTCGTCGAGCGCCGCGCTGACCCAGGTGTCACAGGGGTGCAGGCTGCCGCCGCGGTATCCGCTCAGCGCGTCCGCGCGGGTCGCGCCGAGCAGGTCGGCCGCGTGCAGGTGACGCACGAACACCGCCAGGTCGGCCCCGAGGGCGGCCCAGTCCCGGACCGTGCCGGGTCCGACCTCGTCGCCGTGGATCCACCGCTGCACCGACCACGGCAGCGGGAAGGCGGCGGTCGGCGTCCCGGCGTGGAGCGGTTCCGGCACCGGGTACGGCAGCAGTGGCGCGAGCCGGGGCAGCCACAGCTGTTCCTTGCGCAGCGCGCCGGCTTTCTCCGCGGTGCGGGGCAGCCGGACGAGCAGGTCGTCGCCGAGCCGGTACATGGTGTTGTCGGTCCCGGCGCCGGCCGGGGTCAACGGCAGCGCGGCCCACTCGGGGCGCTGGTCGGTCAGCAGCGCCCGGACGATCCCCTCGTCCACAGGTGTCTCGTCCTGGTGCAGCATCACCGGGCGATCATCCGGTGCCGGGCGGCGCGGCGGCCACCGGGTTTCCGGACGTACGGGGGTCCCGTTCCGGGCGGGTGTGTGCCCGCAGCGTGGTGAGCAGCGTGTCGAGGTGCGGGGCGGCGGCCAGGATCGCGTCGCGCGCCGCCGGGTCGAGGTCGGCCAGCGCCTCGGTGAGCAGCGCGGTGCGGTGCCGTTGGTGGTCGGCCATCCGCCGGTGGGCGGCCTCGGTGACGCGCAGCCGGACCACGCGGCGGTCGGCGGGGTCGCGGTCGCGGGCCAGCAGCCCGGCGTCGGTGAGGTCGCGGACCAGCGTGCTCACCGTGTTGGGCGCCGTGCCGAGGCGCCGGGCCACGTCCTTGCCGCTGATGCCCGGCGTGTCCCGGACGAGCAGGAGCAGTTCCACCTGAGCTTCGGGCAGCGGGTCCCGCCCGGCGCGCGCCGTGGACCGGCGGCGCACGAGCCGGTGCAGCTCCCCGAGGACCGCGCCGAACCGCGCGACCTGCTCGTTCGTCGACACGGGGTCACCCGCCTCACATCGCAATAGTTCTGACTACAGAGGTAAGGTACCCGAGCACATCGGATTTCAGGGGGTACCCGCTCGTGAGTCAAGCCGCGCCGCCCGCCGCCCGCCCGACCGGTGCCGGCGCCACCGCGTCCACCGGGGGCGCGAGCCTGCTGGTGCTGCTCGGCACGCTCACCGCGATCGGCCCGCTCTCGCTGGACATGTACCTGCCCGCGTTCCCGGCCATGACCCGCGACCTCGGCGCCGACCAGGCCGGCATCCAGCTCTCGCTGACCACCTGCCTGATCGGCCTGGCGTTCGGCCAGCTCGTCACCGGGCCGCTCAGCGACCGCTGGGGGCGCCGCCGCCCGGTGCTGGTGGGCGTGGTCGCGTACACCGTGCTGGCGCTGGCGTGCGCGGCGGCGCCGAACGCCCCGCTGCTGGCCGCCGTCCGGTTCGCCCAGGGCCTGGCCGGCGGCATGGGCGTGGTGGTCGCCCGCGCCGTGGTCCGCGACCTCTACTCGGGCCGGGACGCCGCGAAGTACTTCTCCCGGCTCACCCTGGTCTTCGGGGTCGCGCCGATCGCGGCGCCGGGCGTGGGCAGCCTGGTGCTCCGGTTCGGCTCCTGGCGGTCCGTCTTCCTGGTGCTGGCCGCCATCGGCGCGGTGCTGGCCGTCGCGGTCGCGCTGCGCCTGCCGGAGACGCTGCCGGCCGAGCGCCGCAGCACCGGCGGGCTGGGGGCCACCGCCCGGACCATGCGGTCGCTGCTCGCCGACCGGGTCTACCTCGGGTACGCGCTGACCCAGGGCTTCGCCTTCGCCGGGCTGTTCGCGTACATCTCGGGGTCGTCGTTCGTGTTCCAGGACGTCTTCGGCGTCTCCGCGGCGGTGTTCAGCGTCATCTTCGGCGTCAACGCGCTCGGCCTGGTGGCCGTCGGGCAGCTGAACGCCCGGCTGCTCGACCGGTTCCCGCCACGCCGGCTGCTGGTCACCGCGCTGGCGGTCGGCCTGGTCGCCGCGGCCGGCGTGCTGAGCGGCGCGCTGACCGACGGCCTCGCGCTGACCGCGGTGGCGCTGTTCGGGTACGTCGGCGCGCTGGGCATGGTGACGCCGAACAGCACGGCGCTGGCGCTGGACGCGCACGCCCGCCACGCCGGCACCGCCGCCGCGCTGATGGGCGGCATCCAGTCGGTCGTCGGCGCGCTGGCCGCGCCCCTGGTCGGGCTCGGCGGCGAGGGCAGCGCGCTGCCGATGGCCACGGTCCTGGCCGGCGCCGCCGTCCTCACCCTGGTCACCGTCCTGACGATGACCCGCACGCGGGCTGAGCGCTGAGCGCGTTAAGAAGGGGCCCCTTCTCTACCTGAGGCGTTAACAAGGGGCCCTTCCTTTCACGCGAAGCGGGCGGTCACCTCGGCGCGGGTGGGCATGGCGGTGGCGCCACCCGGTGACTCGCAGACCACTGCGGCCACCCGCAGCGCGAACGCCACCCGGTCCCGCCACCCGGCCGGGTCGGCCGGCTCACCGGCGGCCAGCAGCTCGGCCACCAGCGCGCCCATCACCGAGTCCCCCGCGCCGGTCGCGTCCACCGCGTCCACCTTCGGCGCGGGCACGCGCACCACGTCGTCGCCGGCGGCGACCAGCGCGCCGTCCGCGCCGAGCGTGACCACGACCGTGCTCGCGCCCAGTTCCCGCAGGTACGCGGCCACGCCCTCGACCGGCTCGTGCGGGTAGAGCACCCGCGCGTCGGCGCTGCTGAGCTTGACCAGGTGCGCGGCGGCGGCGAACTCGGCGACCACCGCGCGCAGCCCGTCCAGCGCGTCCGGGGCGGTGAGCAGCCGGGGCCGCACGTTCGGGTCGAACACCCGCAGCGCGCCCGCGATCGACCAGGCGCGCCGGGCGGCGGCGAGCACCGGCGGGGCGAGCAGCACGATCGAGCCGCAGTAGAGCACGTCCGCGCCCTCGACCAGCGCCACGTCCAGGTCGTCCGGGCCGAGCAGCGCGTACGAGCGGGGCTCGCCGTAGAAGCGGAAGTCCGGCTCGGGGCCGGCGAAGGTGGCCACCGCGAGCGCGGTCGGGGCCGGCACGGTCACCGTCCCGCTCACGTCCACACCGGCGTCGGTGAGGAAGGCGCGGATCCGTCCGGCCAGCGCGTCGTCGCCGAGCGACCCGACGAACCGCGCGTCTCCGCCGAGCCGAGCGGTCGCCACCGCCACGTTGAGCGGTCCCCCGCCGATCGCCTGCCGGTAGACGGGCTCTCCGTCGCGCTCGGCGTCGAGCAGGTCCACCAGCGCCTCGCCGAGCACCACCGCGTACCCCATCCTGGCTCCCCTCGTCGTCCTACCCCGATCCTGGCGCATACCGGCGCCACCGCGCGCCGGGACCCTGGCATCGAACGGCGCCTATTGCGGGCCGCGCCCGGACGTGGTGGGATGGCGGTGCCGGGTGACGACGCGGGGGCTGCCGCGTCACCGGCCGCCGGGTCGATCCGACGCGAGGGCATCCACGGTCCGTTGGGCAACGGACCGCAGACGGTGCGCGCCCGTCGACGGCCACGGCCGCACTCCGACCGGGCGCGGGCACCGCGATCGTCGCATCCGCTCGTCGCAGCGGGGCGGGCCGAACCGGGCCACGCTCCGCGAGTCAGGAGATCCCCGTGCACCGATCCCGATCCCGTACGGCCGCGTTGCTCACCGCGGCCGCCACCCTGACCCTGGGCGCGTTCGCCCTGGTCACCAACTCCGGACCGGCGGCCGCGCACGGCGCGGCCATGACGCCGGGCGCCCGCACCTACCTGTGCTGGAAGGACGGCCTCACCGGGACCGGTGAGATCCGGCCGAACAACCCCGCCTGCTCGTCGGCGGTGGCCGAGAGCGGCGCGAACTCGCTGTACAACTGGTTCAGCGTACTGCGCTCCGACGCCGGCGGGCGGACCGTCGGGTTCATCCCCGACGGCAAGCTGTGCAGCGGCGGCAACCCCGGCTTCAGCGGGTACGACGCGGCGCGCAACGACTGGCCGATCACCCACCTGACGGCGGGCCGGTCGATGGAGTTCCGGTACAGCAACTGGGCCCACCACCCGGGCACGTTCTACTTCTACGTGACCAAGGACAGCTGGAGCCCGAACCGGCCGCTGGCCTGGAGCGACCTGGAGGAGCAGCCGTTCCTGCAGGTGACCAACCCGCCGCAGCGCGGCGCGGTCGGCACCAACGACGGTCACTACTACTTCACCGGCAACCTGCCGTCGAACAAGAGCGGCCGGCACATCATCTACTCGCGCTGGGTCCGCTCGGACAGCCAGGAGAACTTCTTCGGCTGCTCGGACGTGACGTTCGACGGCGGTAACGGCGAGGTGACCGGGATCGGCTCGGGCGGCAGCAACCCCCCGACGACCGCGCCGCCGACCACCGCGCCCCCGACCACCGCGCCCCCGACCACCGCGCCCCCGACGACCGCGCCGCCGACCTCGCCTCCGCCGGTGACGACCAGCCCGACCATGCCGGCCGGCTCCTGCATGGCGGTGTACAAGGTGGTCACCGCCTGGGGTGGCGGCTTCCAGGGCGAAGTGACGATCATGAACCACAGCACCCGGACGTACTCCGGGTGGACCGCGAACTGGACCTGGCCCAGCGGCCAGACCATCAACCAGGTGTGGAACGGCACGTTGAGCGGCAGCGGGGCGTCGGTGAGCGTCTCCAACGCCGCCTACAACGGCAGCGTCCCGCCGGAGGGCACCACCACGTTCGGCTTCACCGCGAACTTCTCCGGCACCAACACCCTGCCGACGGTCACCTGCACCGGCAGGTGACCCCGTAACGGGAAGGGCCCCCGGGGAACACCCCGGGGGCCCTTCCTCGTCACGCTCGGGTCAGCGGACCATGCTGCCGACGACCGGCTTGGTGAGCAGCGCGGACTGGTTGCGCTGGATGCCCGGGTCGAGCGTCTTGGCGACGAAGATGGCGTGCCAGATGCAGAAGATCAGCACGGTCCACACCTTGCGGGAATGGTCCGCCTCCTCCCGCTTGTGCTCCTCCAGCAGGCGCATCGCGTACGACAGGTCGATCAGGTCGCCCGCGCCCGAGGTGGACAGCACGTGCCGCGCCCACTCGTACATCTCGCCGCGCAGCCAGACCCGGGTCGGGGTCGGGAAGCCCAGCTTCTTGCGGTTGACGATGGCCGGCGGCACGACGCCCTGCAGCGCCTGGCGCATCGCGTACTTGGTGGCCTCGGAGCGGGGCGGCAGCTTCAGGTCGACCGGGATGCCGGCGGCGACGTTGAACACCTCCCGGTCCAGGAACGGCACCCGCACCTCCAGTGAGTGCGCCATCGAGATCCGGTCGGCCTTGACCAGGATGTCGCCGCGCAGCCAGGTGTAGAGGTCGACGTACTGCATCTTGGTGACGTCGTCCAGCTCGGTGCACTCGGCGTAGATCGGGGCGGTCACGTCGGTGTAGCGCACCGAGGGGTCGTAGCGGCGCAGCAGGTGCTGCTTCTCCTCCTCGGTGAACATCCGGGCGTTGCCGTAGTAGCGCTGCTCGATCGGGGTGGTGCCGCGCTCCAGGAAGCTCTTGCCCTTGACCCCCTGCGGGATCGCCTTGGACACCGCGCGCAGGCCCTTCTGCACGCCGTCGGGCAGGCTGTTCACCGAGTTGAGCGACAGCGGCTCCCGGTAGATCGTGTAGCCGCCGAAGAACTCGTCCGCGCCCTCGCCGGAGAGCACCACCGTGACGTGCTCGGCGGCCTTCTTCGCCACGAAGTACAGCGGCACCAGCGCCGGGTCGGCGACCGGGTCGTCCAGGTGCCAGACGATCTTCGGCAGCGCGTCGATCATGTCCTGCGGCCCGATCTTGGTCGGGATGGTGGTCACGTCGAGGTGCCGGGCCGAGTCCTGGGCCACGTCGATCTCGGAGTAGCCGGGCACGTCGTAGCCGACGGTGAAGGTGAGGATGTTCGGGTTGAACTCGCGGGCCAGCGCCACCACGGCGGTGGAGTCGATGCCGCTGGACAGGAACGAGCCGACCGGCACGTCCGAGCGCATGTGCATCCGGACGCTCTCCCGCAGCGTCTCCCGGATGTCGTGGTAGAGCCGCTGCTCGTCGGAGACCGGGGCCGGCCGGAACACCGGGCGGTACCAGCGGCGCACCTCGATCCGGCCACCAGGGGTCCAGTTCAGGTACTCCCCCGAGCCGATCCGGCTGATCCCCTTGTGCAGCGTGCCCGGCTCCGGCACGTACTGCAGCGTCAGGTAGTGGCTCAGGTTGGCGGTGTCGATGCCCGCGTCGCCCTGGTACGCCGAGTGCGCGAACGGCAGCAGCGCCTTCTTCTCCGACGCGAGGTAGAGGCCGTCCTGGGTCTCCAGGTAGTGCAGCGGCTTGATGCCGAAGTAGTCCCGGGCGCCGAAGGCCCGCCGCTCCTGCCGGTCCCAGATGACGAACGCGAACATGCCGCGCAGCTTGGTGAGCACCTGCTCACCCCAGTAGTGGTAGCCGGCGACGATCACCTCGCCGTCGCCGTTGGTGGCGAACTGGGCGCCGTAGTCGCGGATCAGCTCCTCGCGCAGCTCGATGTAGTTGTAGATCTCGCCGTTGAAGGTGAGCAGGTACCGCCCGCCCGCGTACGGCAGGGGCTCGTGGCTCAGCGCCACGTCGATGATCGCCAGGCGCTTGTGCGCGAACACACCGTCCGCGTACCGGCCGGAGGCGTCGCCGACCACCTCGACCCCGGTCTCGTCCGGGCCACGGTGGTGCAGGCACTCCAGTGCGCCGGCGATGTTGTCGCGGTGGGCGGCGGCGTCGCCGCGCGCGCTGAAGAAGGCCAGGAGTCCGCACATGGCCGCCATCTTTCCACGCGCCGGAAGCCTCCGTCGCGGCACCGCAGGCACCTCCCGCTGTCGTGCGCGCGGTACCGTCTGGACCAGCGACGAGGCTCAGGGAGGGACGGATCATGGCCGAGGAGCGGACGCGACAGGGCAAACCGGCGGACGGTACGGAGTCGCACGACCCGGACTTCCCGGAGGCGTTCCTGTCGTTCATGCGCCAGGGCTGGCGGGACACCGAACTGCCGGTCGCCCCGCGCCCGGAGGCGCCCAACCACGCCAAGCGGCGGGCCGCGCTGGCCGAGGCCTTCCCGGGCGAGACGCTGGTCATCCCCACGGGCAACGAGAAGGTACGCGCCAACGACACCGAGCACCGGTTCCGTCCGGGCAGCGACTTCGCGTACCTGACCGGCGACCTGGAGCCGGACAGCGTCCTCGTGCTGCGCCCGGGTGGCGAGTCCACGCTGTTCATGCGGCCCCGGTCGTCGCGGGTGACCGACGAGTTCTTCCGCAGCCGGCACGGTGAGCTGTGGGTGGGCCGCCGGCCGACGCTGCGGGAGAAGTCCACCGAGCTGGGCCTGCCGACGGCCGACCTGAGCGAGCTGGACGCGACGCTGGCCGAGCTGGCGCCGGGGCGTACCCGGGTGCTGCGCGGCTTCGACGCCCGGGTGGACGCGGCGGTGCGTCAGTACGACGGCGCGCGCGCCGACGGTCAGCCCGGCCGCGACCGGGAGCTGGCCATCGCGATCGCCGAGCTGAAGCTGGTCAAGGACGAGTGGGAGATCGCGCAGCTCCAGGAGGCGTGCGACGCCACGGTGCGCGGCTTCGAGGACGTGGCACGGGCGCTGCCGGCCGACCGCGGCGTCTCCGAGCGGCTGCTGGAGGGCGTCTTCGCGCTGCGTGCCCGGCACGACGGCAACGACGTCGGGTACGGCTCGATCGTCGGGGCCGGCGAGCACGCCACTGTCCTGCACTGGGTGCACAACCACGGCGCCACCCGTCCGGGTGACCTGCTGCTGATGGACATGGGCGTGGAGAACCGCAACCTCTACACCGCCGACGTCACCCGGGTGCTGCCGGTCGACGGCCGGTTCACGCCGCTGCAGCGCCAGGTCTACGACGCCGTGTACGCCGCCCAGCAGGCCGGCATCGAGATGTGCCGGCCGGGCGTGGCGTTCCGGGACGTGCACCTGGCCTCGATGCGGGTGCTGGCCGAGGCGCTGAAGGATCTCGGGCTGCTGCCGGTGAGCGTGGACGAGGCGATGGACCCGGCCTCCACGGTCTACCGGCGGTGGACGCTGCACGGCACCAGCCACATGCTCGGCATCGACGTGCACGACTGCGCCAACGCGCGCAAGGAGAACTACCGGGAGGGTCCGCTCGGCGAGGGGTACGTGCTGACCGTCGAGCCGGGGCTCTACTTCCAGCCGGAGGACGAGATGGTCCCCGAGGAGCTGCGGGGCATCGGCGTGCGGATCGAGGACGACATCCTGGTCACCGCGGACGGTCCGGTGAACCTGTCGGCCGGTCTGCCGCGGCGCTCCGACGAGGTGGAGACCTGGCTGGCCGAGCAGCGTGAGGCGGGCCCCCGCCTGCCCGGCTGAGTCCTGCGGGCCGCGATCTTCCGGCGGGCCCCACCACCGCGCCTTCACGGCAGGTGGTGGGGCCCGCCGCCGTCTGGGGGAGTTGCGGTCCGCTCACGTGGTTGGTCACCGACCGCCGATCGTGGGAGGAATGCGGGCTTTTTTCGGATACGTCTTCCTCGCGAGGAACCTTCTCATACGGTGCTGATCAGAGGCTACAACCGGTTTGTAGCTGGTCGCCCGGCCTGGGGCGGTGCGACCCGTTTGGGAAGAACCGAAAGGGCTCTCATCTCATGTCGAACGATGTAACGACACCCGACGGTGGAGCGCCGATGGCGCCTGCCCCGCGGACGAGCAAGCGGCGGGCGCTCTGGGTCGCCACCGGCGTGGCCGGGCTGACCGGCGTCGTCGGGCTGGCGGCGCTGGGCGGTCTCGCCGCCCGCGACGACAAGTCCGGCACCGAGCCGGTGGCGGACAACCACGCCGCCGCTCCCCAGAACGCCGGCAACGACTCCGACGGCGGGTACGACAAGGACGGCAAGGACGGCAAGGACCGTGGCCAGGAAGGCCGTGACCGCGGCGAGTGGGGCCCGGACAAGGGCGACTGGGGCAAGGACGGCAAGGACGACCACGGCAAGACCCGCGAGGTCGCCTGCGACGACGACGCCCTGATCGACGCCCTCGAACTCGCCAACCGCGACCACGGCGGCACCCTCAAGCTCGCCGAGAACTGCACCTACGAACTCGGCGTCAAGGACCGCAAGTTCGGCTCCGCCCTGCCCGAGATCAAGCAGGACGTCACCATCAAGGGCAACGGCTCCACCATCAAGCGCGACGCCGAAGACACCTTCCGCATCTTCCGCGTCCGCGACGGCGGCGACCTCACCCTCAAGGACCTCACAATCAAGGGCGGCAACGCCAACGAGTTCAAGTACCCCGGGCCGTCCGTGCCGAAGGCGGCCGACCCGGCCGAGCTGGATGCCAAGCGGGTCGAGGGTGACGGCGGCGCGCTCCTGGTCGAGCGCGGCGGCAGCGCGCACCTGGACAACGTGAAGCTGACCGACAACAACGCCGAGGGCGACGGCGGCGCCATCGCCAACTACGGCCGCACCTGGCTCAAGGAGAGCAAGGTCGTCAACAACCACGCCCAGGGCGACGGCGGCGGCATCTTCAACGAGGGCATCCTCAAGGTCGAGGAAACCCACGTCGACGACAACACCGCCGGCGGCAACGGCGGCGGCATCGCCAACGGCAGCGGTGAGCACCACGACGGGCCGGTCGACCTGGCCTCGGCGGCGAAGGCCGACAAGGGTGAGCACGGCAAGCACCGCGCCGGCACGGTCGAGATCACCGGGGCGTACGAGGGCAAGGACGCCTCGTTGAGCACCCTGAGCCGCAACCGGGCGGGCCACAACGGTGGCGGCCTGTTCAGCAGCGGCGGCTGGGTCACCGTCTCGTTCACCGCGATCGGCGGCAACGTCGCCTGCGACAACGGTGGCGGCGTCTACGCCGAGAACACCGACCTGCTCCTGGAGAAGGTCCACGTGGCGGGTAACCACGCCGACGGCAACGGCGGCGGCGTGGTGACGACCGGCGGGCGCGACTGGGCCGGCAACGGCGCCGAGAAGGACGGCCTCGCGGGCAGCGCCACGATCGCCGACAGCGCGGTCGTGGACAACACGGCCGGCCGCTTCGGCGGCGGCATCTACAACGGTGAGTGGCTCATCAAGATCGAGGACGGCTTCCTCACCCGCGAGCACGACAAGGACGACAACGCCACCCTCACCATCCGCGACACCGAGATCAAGGCCAACACCGCCCTCAACGGCGGCGGCATCTTCAACAACAAGGCCAAGATCACCCTCACCAAGACCCACGTCACCAAGAACACCGCCACCGACTCCAGCAAGCTCCACCGGGTCGCCGGCGGCGTCCTCAACAACGAAGGACGCGTCAAGCTCGACGACAAGTCCCTCATCAGCAACAACGACCCCACCAACTGCGCCAACACCGTCGAGGACTGCTTCAACTGATTCGCTCCACCACATAACCCGGGGTGCCCTCCTTCCGCCGCGACGGCGGGAGGAGGGCACCCGACCTCGGAGCGGCCCGGCTGGCCGTGGTGTCCCCCACCGGGGCGTCCGGACCGCACTGCGCCCGCCCATCCCACCCGCACCCTTATGCGGGTTTTTTTCGTATATGGCCACGAGGCGAAGAAGGTTCTCATACGGTCGTTCTCAGCAGCTACAACCGATTTGTAGCGAAGGCCGCCTCGCCAGGGCGAAGCGACCTTGTCAGGTACAAGGAGAGGGCAGAGAGCTCCGATGTCCAACTACCTTCGCAATAACAATGACGCCACCAGCAAGACCATCTCCCCGCTCCGGCGTCGCCGGATGTGGCTCGCCACGGGCGTCGTGGGCCTGACCGGAGCGGTCAGCCTCGCCGGCGTGGCCTACGCGACCACCGGGGCCACCGGCCCGCACCGGCTCGCCGACGTCAAGTGGTCGACCACGCAGCAGCTCAGCGACGACGACCACGGCGACGAGGGCGAGTACGGCCGGGACGGGTACGACAAGGACGGCAAGGACGGCAAGGACCGTGGCCAGGAAGGCCGCGACCGCGGCGAGTGGGGCCCGGACAAGGGCGACTGGGGCAAGGACGGCAAGGACGACCACGGCAAGACCCGCGAGGTCGCCTGCGACGACGACGCCCTGATCGACGCCCTCGAACTCGCCAACCGCGACCACGGCGGCACCCTCAAGCTCGCCGAGAACTGCACCTACGAACTCGGCGTCAAGGACCGCAAGTTCGGCTCCGCCCTGCCCGAGATCAAGCAGGACGTCACCATCAAGGGCAACGGCTCCACCATCAAGCGCGACGCCGAAGACACCTTCCGCATCTTCCGCGTCCGCGACGGCGGCGACCTCACCCTCAAGGACCTCACAATCAAGGGCGGCAACGCCAACGAGTTCAAGTACCCGGGTGGCGGCGGCCAGCCGCCGGCCGCTGCTCCGGCGGCCGCCCCGGCGGTGGCGGCCCCGGCCGCTCCGGCTGTCGCGGCTCCGGCCGCGGCGACCACGGCCGCCGCTGTCACGCCCGTCGCCGACGGCATGAACGACGGCAAGGACGACGACAAGCGGGTCGAGGGTGACGGCGGCGCGCTGCTGGTCGAGCGCGGCGGCAGCGCCTACCTGGACAATGTGAAGCTCGTCGACAACAACGCCGAGGGCGACGGTGGCGCCGTCGCCAACTACGGCCGCACCTGGCTCAAGGAGAGCAAGGTCGTCAACAACCACGCCCAGGGCGACGGCGGCGGCATCTTCAACGAGGGCATCCTCAAGGTCGAGGAAACCCACGTCGACGACAACACCGCCGGCGGCAACGGCGGCGGCATCGCCAACGGTGGCGGCTTCTCCGGCGAGCACGGCCCGGCGGCCTCGGCCGCGCCGAAGGGCTACGACAAGAAGGAGAAGCACCACGAGGCCGGGATCGTCGAGATCTTCGGTTCCGACCACGGCAAGGACGGCATCAAGTCCAGCCTGTCGGACAACCGCGCCGGCAAGAACGGCGGCGGTCTGTTCAGCAGCGGCGGCACCGTCACGGTCTCCTTCACCGCGATCACGGGCAACACCGCCTGCGAGAACGGTGGCGGCGTCTACGCCGAGAACACGGACCTGGACCTGGACAAGGTGCACGTGGCCAAGAACCACGCCGACGGCAACGGCGGCGGCGTGGTGGTCACCGGCGGCAAGCACTGGGGCTACCCGAACGACAAGGAGCACGCCAGCGCCACGATCGCCGACAGCAAGATCGTCGACAACACCGCCAACCGCTTCGGCGGCGGCATCTACAACGGTGAGTGGCTCATCAAGATCGAGGACGGCTTCCTCACCCGCGAGCACGACAAGGACGACAACGCCACCCTCACCATCCGCGACACCGAGATCAAGGCCAACACCGCCCTCAACGGCGGCGGCATCTTCAACAACAAGGCCAAGATCACCCTCACCAAGACCCACGTCACCAAGAACACCGCCACCGACTCCAGCAAGCTCCACCGGGTCGCCGGCGGCGTCCTCAACAACGAAGGACGCGTCAAGCTCGACGACAAGTCCCTCATCAGCAACAACGACCCCACCAACTGCGCCAACACCGTCGAGGACTGCTTCAACTGACCTGACGGTCCCGGGGTACGCGACCGGCCCCCTGCCACGTGACGTGGCAGGGGGCCGGTCGGCCGTGCCGGTCAGCTCTGGACGAACACCGCCACGCTGCGCGCGGGCACGTTGAACGTGCCGGCGGCCCGGTCGAACGAGGCGGTACGCAGCGCCGGGTCGGCCGAGTTCCGCAGCACCGGATGCAGCGCCACGTTCGCCCCGCGCAGCCCGGTGACCGTCTGCTTCGCCGTCTCCGGCGTGGCGTTGAAGACGACGGTCACCGACTTCCACGTCCCGTCCAGCCCGCGCGCGTCGAGGGTCATGGTGAGCACGCCCGGCGTCTCCTTCGTCCCGGACAGCGGGAACGCCACCCGCTTCTGCACCTGCTCGGCGCTGCTGAGCCCGAACACCGGCGAGGATCGGCGGACGCGCAGCAGCTCCGCGTACCGGGCGTCGGCCAGTTCGACCGCCGCGCAGTCCGGCACCAGCAACGGGTCGGCCAGCAGCGGCTTCGCGTACGACCACTTGTCGCGGTTGTCGGCCTCCGGCGGCAGGCCGGCGCCGAACCCGTTGCCCTGGGCGCAGTCCCAGCGGATCTGGTTGAACCAGTCCCCCGAGTTGTACGAGTTGCGGTCCAGCGACTTCGAGCGCAGCCGCTCCGAGCCGGTGGTGACGAACCCGGCGCCCTGCCCGAGCGCTGTGGTCGCCAGCGCGAGCACCTGCATCCGGGCCCGGTCCTGCGCCGAGGTCCCCTGCGGCAGCTTGTACGCCAGCGCGTCGTACAGGATCTCGTTGTCGTGCGCGTCGACGTAGGTGACCGACTCGCCCGGCGCGGCCGTGTATCCGGCCGGCGCGCCCTTGTAGTCGACCTGCGCGCCGGTGACCCGCTTCCCGGAGGAGTCGGTGAACCGGTAGTCGCGCAGGTTACCGGTCAGGCCCACCTTGATCAGGTCGTGCTGGTGCAGCAGCCGGGCCCGCTGCTCGGCCGCCGTGCCGTTGACCTCGTCGCCGTTCGGGTCGGTGTAGAGGCCGGAGGCGAAGCCCTGCGCGCGCGGGTTCGCGTCGAACGGGCCGCCGCCGCGCACCGCGTCGCGGAGCCGGTCGTTGAACGTGCCGATGCCGGTGCCGGCCATGTTGATCTGGGTGGCCTGGGTGAACCGGGCGTCGTCGGCGACCTCGCCGAAGTTCCAGCCCTCGCCGTAGAGCAGGATCTTCCGGCCGTCGACGCCGTCGCGGGCGAGCGTGAGCTTGTCCAGCGCGGCCCGTACGGCCAGGATGTTCGCCTTCGGGTGGTGACCCATCAGGTCGAACCGGAAGCCGTCGACCTTGTACGCCTTGGCCCAGGTGACGATCGACTCCACCACGAGCTTGCCCATCATGGCGTGCTCCGGGGCGGTGTTGGCGCAGCAGGTCGAGTTGGCCACCGACCCGTCGTCGAGCAGCCGGTGGTAGTAGCCCGGCACCACCTGGTCGAGCACCGACTTCGGGTCGGCGCCGGCGGCCGAGGTGTGGTTGTAGACCACGTCCATGACCACCCGCAGGCCGGCCTTGTTCACCCCGGCGACCATCTGCCGGAACTCGGTGGTGCGCTTGGCGCCGTTCGGGTCGGTGGCGTACCCGCCCTCCGGCACCGTGTAGTGCAGCGGGTCGTACCCCCAGTTGTAGCCGTCGGTGTCGGCGACCGCCGCGACGCACTTCTGCTGCTGGTCGGAGTCCGGCGGCAGCGCGGCCAGGTCGCAGGCCGGCTGGGCCTGGTCGGCCCGCTTCTCCGGGATGGTGGCGAAGTCGAACGCGGGCAGCAGGTGCAGGTAGTTGACCCCGGCGTCGCCGAGCGCCCGCAGGTGCTTCATGCCCGCCGTCTGCGGGTCGGTGAACGCCAGGTAGGTGCCGCGCCGCTCGGCCGGAACCGTGTTGTCGGCGATGGAGAAGTCCCGCACCGACAGCTCGGTGATCTGGGCCTTCGACGCCGGCGGGGCGGCCGGCTTGCGCAGGTTCGCCCAGCCGGCCGGCGCGAGCGCCGGGTCGGTCAGGTCGACGATCTGGCTGTGCGTGGAGTTCGGCGCGAGCGCCACCGAGTACGGGTCGGTCACCGACGCGGTGACCACCTTCTGTGTCGCCGGCTGCCACGCCTGCACCTGGTAGCGGTAGTAGCGGCCGGTCCACGCCTTCGTCCCGCGCACCGACCAGACACCGGTGCGGTCGTCGCGTCGCATCGCCACAGTGGTCGGCTCGGCCGTGGGCGAGTCGAACAGCTCCAGCGCCACCTTCTGCGCGGTGGGCGCCCACACGGCCAGCGTGGGTACCCGCCCGGCGAACGTCGGGCCGAGTTTCGCGCCGGTCGCGGCCGCGTAGACGTCGTCGAGCACGCCGGGGATCTGCACGCCGGTGGCGGCGAGCAGGGCGCCCTCGGCGTCCCGCTCGGTCACCACGAGCTGCCCGCGCAGCGCCGCCGGCACCTTGGCCAGGTCGCCGCGCGCGAGCGTGAAGGCGCGACGGTCCCAGAGATGGGGGTACGCCTGTCGTTGCGCCTCGGTCAGCCCGTTGCGCTGCGCCCGCAGCGGCAACTCGGTGTACGTGCCGGTCAGCTCGCCGTCGGCGACGCCGATTCCACCGGCCGGGGCGACCGCGAGCGCGTACCGCCTGCCGTCGGTCGGGCCGGTGGCCCAGGCGACTGTGGACCTGTCGATCCAGTTCGCCTTCTGCCTGGTGATGTCGATGTCGGTCGCGGCGCCGGACGTGGTGGTCGGCAGCAGCCGGCCCTTGACGCCGGCGAGCAGCCACACCTCGCGCCCGGCGGTGGCGAAGTCGAGCCGCTGGTCCTCGGGGTGGTCCTTCTGGTCGCCGGAGTGCACGATGTAGCTCAGCCCGGTCGCGCCGGCGCTCAGCGGCACGCGGAACACCGCGCCGTAGGCGTCGATCTTCTCCGGCTTGAGCGGCGTGGCCCAGTCGGTCGGGCTGGCGGCGCCGTCCCACAGGTGCAGGCCCCAGCCGTCGTAGTTGCCGTCGGCCTTGCGCCAGTGGATCAGCGCCGTGTCCGGCGCCACCGGCGGGTCGGGCTCGCCGGTGGCGGCCTGCCGCGTCGGGTACACCTCGGCGTCGCCCTGCTTGACCCAGACCTCCCCGGTCCGGGTCACGTCGATGAAGCGGTCGGCCGCGACGTCCTTGTTGCCGCCGGAGTCGACCACGACGAAGCCGACCGACTTCGCGCCCGGCTTGAGCTTCACCCAGGCGAACCGGCCGTACGAGTCCTCGCCGGCGAACGGCTGCCCGGCGGGCCACTCGGTGACGTACGCCGGGTCGATGTCACCCCAGGCGTAGAGCCGCCAGTCGTCGTACCCGCCGGCCGGGCGCTTGTAGTGCACGATCGCCCAGTCCCGCGACTCGCCCCGGTCCGGGGTGCCGACGGTGCCGGTGGCGCGGGCGGTGGCGGTGCGGCCCTTGCCGTCGCGGACCACTGCCTTGTACTCGACAGTGGTGCCGCCGGGCAGGCCGGTGAGGTCGTGGTGCACGGTGTACGGGGCGCGGTGCGCGCTGCCCAGCAGCGTCCACTTCCCGCCGTCGACCCGGGCGGCGAACGTGACGGTGGCGAGCGGGTCGCCGGTGACCTGGGCGGTGACGGTGGCCTTGCCGGGGGCGGGCTCGTCACCCGGCTCGGTGATCGTGATCTTCGGAGCGGCCCCGGGGTGCGGGATGGCCCGGTCGGCCTTGAGCACCACCGCCGACATGGCCGGCACGGTGAGGCTCAGCTTGCCGTCGGCGGCGGCCGTCACGTCTGCGGCGCCGCCGTACACGCCGGTGAAGCGGGCGCCGGCCGACCAGGTGTCCACCGTGACAGTTTGCGGGGTGGCGGCGTTGTTCACCGCCGCCACGTACTCGATCCGGTCGGCGGGCAGGACGCGGGAGAACGCGAAGACGCCGGGACCGTCGGCGGCGTGCCGGGTGACCTGGACGCCGTCGCGCAGCGCCGGGTGCGCGGCCCGCAGGCCGCCCAGCTCGGCGATGGTCCGGTAGAGCGGGTGGCGGGTGTCGTACTGGTCGACGGCGTGGGTGCGGGTGGTGCCGATCAGGTCGTCGTCGAGGTAGTCGGCGGTCCGGGAGGCGAACATGTCCTGCCGGGCGTCCTTGTCCCCGCCCGGGCCGGTGAAGCCCTGCTCGTCGCCGGAGTAGACGACCGGCTGGCCACGGGTGAGGAACATGAGCTGGTGGGCGAGCCGGCTGCGCGTCAGCTGGGCGGCGTCGTCCCCGCCGCCGGCGGCGACGAACGAGCCGATCCGGCCCATGTCGTGGTTGCCGAGGAACGTGGTGAGCCGGTTGGCGTTCGTGTCCCGCGCGGTGTAGAGGTCGTCCTTGGCGTACACGTCGGCGAGCGCCTTGGCCGAGCCGTCGGCGGCGGCGTAGCCACGTGCCGCCTCCTGGAACGAGAAGTCGAGCGTGGCGGGGAGGCCGCCGCGCCGCACGTAGGTGGACTGGATCTCCTGTTCGGCGCTGTAGACCTCGCCGAACATGAAGAAGTCCTTCTTGCCGGCCTTCGCCGCGGCGGCGTCGATGCCGCGGGCGAACTGCGGCCAGAACTCGAGGTTCGAGTGCTTGACGGTGTCGAGGCGGAACCCGTCCACGCCGGCCTTGCCGATCCACTCGGCGTAGATGTCGGTCATGCCGCGCACCACTTCGGGCCGCTCGGTCCACAGGTCGTCCAGGCGGGAGAAGTCGCCGTACTCGCTGTTCTCCCCGGCGAAGGTGGAGTCACCGCGGTTGTGGTACATGGTCGGGTCGTTCAGCCAGGCCGGTACCTTGACCTTCGCGTCGGCGGGGGTGGCGAACACCGGGGTGTACGGGAACGACTTCTCGTTGACGGCGGGGAACTTCCGGGTGCCGTCGGCGTAGTTCCGGTCCTCGAAGGGTCGTCCCTGCGCGTCGCGGTAGGGGGCGGTCTTCTTGTCCACGTAGCCGTACTTGTCCTCGGCGTACCGGATGACGTCGGCGGTGTGGTTCACGATGATGTCGAGGTAGACCTTGATGCCCCGCCGGTGGGCGAGGTCGACCAGCTTCTTCAGCTCCGCGTTCGTGCCGAAGTGCGGGTCGACCTGGGTGAAGTCGGTGATCCAGTAGCCGTGGTAGCCGGCCGAGACGTCGGCGCCGGTGCCCTGCACGGGCCGGTTCTTGAAGATCGGGGCGAGCCAGATGGCGGTGGTGCCGAGCCCTTGGATGTAGTCCATCCGGTCGATCAGGCCCTTGAGGTCGCCGCCGTGGTAGAAGCCCTTGTCGGTCGGGTCGTGGCCGGTGGTGAGCCGGCCGCCGGTGAGGCCGCCGTTGTCGTTGCGCTTGTCGCCGTTGGCGAAGCGGTCCGGCAGGACGAAGTAGAACTGCTCGGCCTTGGCGGTGTTGCGGCTCGCCGCGAGCAGCGCGTCGGGCGAGGGCTCGTGGTTCCACTGGGGAGCGTTGCCGGCGGCGAGGACGTCGGGGGTGGCGGCGCGCTCGGGAGCGTCGTCGCCGAGCTGATGGAGGGCCACCGGAACGCCGACGACGGCGAGCACGAGAGAGGTGACCAGGGCGAGCAGCGCCTTGGGGGATATCGGCGGCGGTTTCATCGACGGCCTTTCTCTGGTCGCTGATTCGCCCGCACGCTAGCCCTTGCCGAAACATTCTGCAATACCTTGCAAACCATGCTGCAACAAAGCAGTTACCTTGCAAGAGAGTGCACGCGTGTCGCCCCGATCCCGGGGCGCGGGTTCTACCGAGCGACGCAGGGCGTGCCGTCGACGGTGCAGCTCGCCGGCCGGGTGCCCGCCCGCTCGATGTGGAACCGCACCGCCAGGGACTGCCCGGGGGCCAGGTCGAATCCGCTGCGGTAGGTGAAGACGCCGTCGTCGAAACGGAACACGCCCTGCTCGGCGCCCTCGACCCAGGCGGTGACCAGCCTTCCGCCGGGGAAGACCGCGCGCACCGTCCAGCCCCGGTGCGAACGCGCGGTGTTGACGAGCAGCACCTCGCCGATGAAGCCGCCGTCGAAGGCGCTCTGCACGCTGTACCTGCCGGTCACCGCGGACGGCGGCGCCACCGGCGGCGGAGACGACGGGGGCGGCACCGGCCGGGCGACGCCCCGGGGGCTGGGCGTCGACGCGGCCGGCGTCGGCCGGGCGGGCAGCTCCGTGGAGCGGGGCGACAGGCCCGGCAACACCGGAGCGGTGGCGGAGACCGGCGACGGACCGCTGGCGCTGACCGCCGTGGGGGTCGGCGGCACGTGCGGCAGCGGCATCAGCGGATCGGGCGGATCGGCCGCCGGGAACGTGCTCCGTCCCCGCACCGAACCGAGCGCCACCGCCAACAGGACCACCATCACGACCACGCCGGCGGCGACGAGGATCCAGGGGGACGAGGTCATGGCGGCCCCGGGCTGCGGGCCGGAGCGACGCGTGTGGGACATGGTCCTCCTGTCGGGGTCCGGGCCAGCGTAGCCACCGGGACCGGGCCGCGGCGAGCGGCCGGAATCGGGCCTGCCGCACGGCGCGGACTCCTGATACCTTGCACGCCGATCAATGACCACAATGGCTCGTCGAGCCGGTAGGACGGATGGCCAGTGACTGAGTGGCAGGGCAACATCCGGCGGGCGTCCACGGCGGACGCCGCCGTCGTGACCGCGATTCTCGCCGAGGCGTTCATGCAGGATCCGGTGAGCGGCTGGGTCTTCCCGGCCGACGACCACCGCGCGCGGGTCCATCCCGCCTTCTTCGGGCCGTTCGTCGCGCTGGCGCTGCGCACCGGCGAGGTCCACCTCGCGGGCGACGGCCTGGGCGCCACGCTCTGGCTGCCCACCGGCGACGGCCACGAGGCCGAGGAGGGCGACGAGTTCGCCGGGATGGAGGCCGCGATCGGCGCCGAGGCCATGAAGCGGTTCGGCATGCTCGACGAGATGATGGGCGCCCGCCACCCGAGCGAGCCGCACTGGTACCTGCCCTTCATCGCGGTACACCCGGACCATCACGGCAAGGGCGTCGGGTCGGCGCTGCTGCGTAACAAGCTGGCCGAGCTGGATCAGGCCGGCTCCGCCGCGTACCTGGAAGCCAGCTCGCCGCGCAACGCCGCGCTCTACGAGCGCCTCGGATTCCGGCGCCGCCCGGTCACGCTCGACCTGCCGGACGGGCCCAGCCTCTACCCGATGTGGCGCGACCCGGCCTGACCGGGATCGTCCCGCCCCGGCCTCACCCGGGGCGGGACGTCATCGCCGTACCGTTGTGGTGCTGACGTCGAGCGCGCCCACGACGGCGGCGAGCAGTCCGTCGAGCTGCCCCGGCAGGAACCGCCGGCAGTCCCGCATCCGGACGCCGACCTGCGGGTCGAAGATGTTCGCGGCCAGCCCGACCGCCTCGGCGAGGCTGGCCAGCAGCAGCGTGCCCGGGTCCAGTTCGGCCGGGGACGAGTGCATCAGCATGGCGGTCAGCCGTACCCGCGGCGAGGCCGCCTGGTTCGGGTCGTTGGCCGGCCAGCGCACCGTCCGGCCGATCAGCTTGCCCTGCTCCCGGCGGAGCACGCCGGCGGTGACCAGCCGGGTGCCGACACGCTCGTTGATGTTGAGCTGGGTCCGCAGATAACGGATCCACAGCCGGGCCGGGTGCGCGCCCTCCCGACGCAGAATCTCGGTAATGAGCAGATCGGTGAGCGGCTCCTGCCACAGTCGCGGATCGACAGCGGCGATTCCGCCGCCGTCGAGGGCGATCCGGCCCTCGAACATCAATTCGGCGAGCGCGGCGCCGGCCAGCCCGCACTCAAGCCGGTCGACGGCGACATGCGGCTTGCCGGTGAACTCGTCGTGTCCGATAAGGAACAGCGCATCCGCAAGCCGGTAGGTGGCCTGCGCCCCGGGGTAGGTCATGGTCCATCCTCGAACGGTGGCCGTGAACGTCGACACGGGACGGTACGGCATGACCACGCACAGCTCAATTCCGGTCGATCAGGAGCCCCCCAAATCGATATCGAGACGGGGTTGTGACGATCAGTGATCACCAATACCCTGCTTCAGGTTGTTCCGAAGTAGACAGCTGAACCCCCTCACTTCCCTCCCCTGGAGAAGCCTTGTCCTCCGATCCGTTTTTCTCTGACGGTGGGCTGCGCCGCGGTCGTCTCGGCACCGCTCACCTCGTCTTCTTCACCGTCGCCGCGTCGGCCCCGCTGACCGTTCTCGGCGGTGGCGTCACCACCATGTACGCGGTCAGCGGCAACATCGGCGCCGCGCTCGGATACGTCCTCCTCGCGGCAGTGCTCGCCGTCTTCGCCACCGGCTACGCCGCGATGAGCCGGTACGTCGCCAACGCGGGCGCGTTCTACGCGTACATCGCCAACGGCCTCGGTCGAGCCGGCGGGGTGGCCGGCTCGGCCGTCGCGCTGGCCGCGTACAACGCCATTCAGATCGGTCTCTACGGCCTGCTCGGCGCGATCCTCGGCGACTTCATGGACGCCAAGACCGGCATCAGCCTCGACTGGTGGGTCTGGGCGCTGCTGGCCTGGGTCTTCATCGGCGCGCTCGGCGTCCTGCGCATCGACCTGAACGCCACGGTGCTGGCGGTGCTGCTCATCCTCGAGTGCATCGCCGTGCTGATCTTCGACCTGGTCGCCTTCGCGAACCCGGCCGGCGGCGCCGTCACCACCGCCGGCATCAGCCCCGGCCACCTGTTCGGCGCCGGCTTCGGCGCGGTGCTCGCGTTCACCATCGCCTCCTTCACCGGCTTCGAGAGCGGCGCCATCTACAGCGAGGAGGTCAAGGACCCGCGGCGCACGGTGGCCCGGGCCACCTACATCGCCGTCGCGTTCACCGGCCTGTTCTACGCCTTCTCCGCGTGGGCGCTGACCGTGCTGACCGGCCCGGAGAACGCGCCGGCGGCCAGCGCCGAGGCGGGGCCCGGCGTCATCTTCGGCGCGCTCGACCAGTACACCGGCGCGGTCGTCGCGGACATCGCCAACGTCCTGTTCATCACCAGCGTGCTCGCCGCCCTGCTGTCGTTCCACAACGGCGTGGCGCGGTACCTGTTCGCGCTGGGCCGCGAGCGGGTCCTGCCGGGCTTCCTCGGCGCGACCTCCAGCCGCAGCGGCGCCCCGGTGGCGGGCTCGCTGGTGCAGAGCATCCTCGCCGTAGTGGTGTTCCTGGCGTTCGCGATGACCGGCCGTGACCCGGTCATCGACCTGTTCACCTGGCTGTCCGGCGCGGCGGCGGTCGGCGTCGTGCTGCTGATGACGCTCACCTCGGCCTCCGTCGTGGGCTTCTTCCGGGGCCGTCCCGGCCCGGAGAGCGCGTGGCAGCGGGCGATCGCCCCGGGGCTCGGCACGATCCTGCTCACCGCCGTGCTGCTGGTGCTGCTGTTCAACTTCGACGCGCTGCTCGCGCCCGACACCGCGAGCTACCTGAAGTGGCTGCTGCCGGCGATTCCGGTGGCGGCGGGCGTGCTCGGCCTGATCTGGGGCGCGGTGCTGCGCACCAGCCGGCCCGAGACGTACCGCCGGATCGGCCAGGTCACCGAGGAGGGCCTGCACGAGCCCGGCCTGCACCCGGCCCCCGAGGCCGACCGCTGGGCCGGCGCCCACCACCGCTGACGTCCGTCGGTGCGGCGGCCGGCCCGCGTGGCCGGCCGCCGCACCACCACGATCAGGCGGTACGGATGACAGTGCAGATGACCGGACCGTCCTCGGTGGTACGCAGCAGGTAGCGGTAACGCTCGCCGGGCACCGCGCCGCCCTGGCTGTCCAGGAACTCCCAGCGCACCGCCACCTCGGTGAGCAACGCCGAGACCTGTTGCACGTCCTCGATCTGCGCGTTCGCGGCCACCAGTTCCCGCTCCTGGTAGTCGGGGGCGGCGCCGACGAAGCTGAGCGCCACCGCCGCCGGCGAGGTGAACGAGAAGCTGTAGGTGTCGGCGACCACCAGCCCGGGCAGGGCGTAGCAGCCGGCGATGGCCGGCACGTCGGCGGTGGTCAGCGCCACGCCGTACCGGTCGAAGAAGTCGGTGAGCGTGTCGAGGTCGGTGGAAGCCGTCACGACGCTCCTCATTACCGGCCCGGCGCGGCGGCA
This sequence comes from Micromonospora sp. LHW51205, assembly GCF_003315815.1. NCBI lineage: Bacteria > Bacillati > Actinomycetota > Actinomycetes > Micromonosporales > Micromonosporaceae > Micromonospora > Micromonospora sp. LHW51205. Next base: position 217,265 of record NZ_QMEZ01000002.1, read on the forward strand.
AACCTTCCTCAGCGCGGCGGGATCCGCACCTCGATCTCGGCTCCGAGGCGCGCGCCGCCGCTGAGGGCCAGGTCGTCGCCGCTCCAGAACCGTCCAGGGTCGTACCAGTTGGGCCGCCGCCCGGCGGGCAGCAGACCCATCGCCTCGTACGTCACCGCCACCACCTCGGCGCAGTACGCCGTCTCCAACGCGTTGTCGCTGCTCTGCCCGCCGTCCGTGCTTTCGTCTCCGCTCCTGGTCCGGCCCCGGCCGCCGATCCGGCCCTTGATGCCGTCGAGGCTCAGGCGGCGCGGGTGCGGCACCCGGCCCCGGGCCCACCGCCAGGCGAGTTGCGCGGTGGACGGGAACGGCGTGCCGTCGAGACGGGCCACGGTACGCAACACCGCCTCCTCCATCGCCGGGTCGGCCGGCGGTTCGAGCTGACGCAGCCAGCCCCGTTGGCCGTACCGGTTGGCCCAGACGCAGACCGCGTCGCGCAGGTCGTGCAGCTGCACGCCACGCTGGTGCGTGCCGGTCCACATGTCCGGCAGCGAACGGCCCAGCTCGGCGTGCCACATCAGCGGCGGCATGTCGTCGAGCACCACCGCCATGCCCACATGGTTGACCGGGCTGTTGGTGGTGAGCTGAATGGCGCGGTCCGGCACGCTGCGCCCGCGGAACACCCACAGATCGCCGGTGCGGGTCAGCTCCACGGCCTCGTCCAGGCTGATGCTCATGGAGGACTACCCTAAGCGGATGCGGCAACGGATGCGGTGGTGGAAGGTACTCGGACTCGCGGGTCTCGCCGGCGTCGCGGCGACCGGAGTGGTCGTGGCGCGCGCGGAACGGCGACGCCGCGCGTACACCCCGGAGGAGATCCGGGACCGGCTGCGCGAGCGGCATGCGAAGGCGTCGTCGTCCTCCTGAACGGACAGTCACGGGGCGGCGGGGCCGGGCGGGTTCTCCTAGCATCGGCGTGATGGGAACCAGTTTCTGGGAAAGCCCGTTCGTCCTCGACCCCCGGCCCGCCGCGGTGGAGCGGCACGGCGACGTCGACCTGCACGTCCCCACCGGCGACGGCCGGCATCCCGCAGTCGTGATCGTGCACGGCGTGCCGGGCCCGCCCGACGCGCCGGACGCGCGCGACTGGCCGCTCTACCGCGGTTACGGCGCGCTGCTCGCCGAGCGGGGCGTGCTGGCCGCGATTCCCCAGCTCACCGTGGCCGGCCCCGACGACCTGTACGCCGTCGCCGCGCGGGTCGCCGCCGCCGCCGAACTGCTCCGCGCCGATTCTCGCGTCGACGCCGACCGGCTCGGCCTCTGGTTCTTCTCCGGCGCCGGCCTGCTGCTCGGCGACTGGCTCCGCGACCCGCCCCGCTGGCTGCGCGGCCTGGCCGCGACCTATCCGCTGCTGGCCCCGCTGCCCGGGTGGCCCCCGGTGGATCCGCGCTTCCGCCCGATCGACGCGCTCGGCCTGCCCGCCCCCACCGGCGACGCCACCGCCACCCCGGCGCTGCCGGACGACACCACGACGCCGGGCAGCGTGGATTCCGGCGACACGGGCATCGACGCCGCGCGGCCGGGCGAGCCGGCTCGGCCGACGCTGGTGCTGACCAGGGCGGGCCGGGAACGGCCCGAGGTCGCACCCACCATCGAGGCGTTCACGGTGGTCGCCCGGCGGCGCGGCATCCCGCTGCACGTGGTGGACGTGCCGAACGGTCAGCACGGATTCGACGCGCTGGACCACACCGAGGAGTCCCGGGCCGCCGTACGCACCGCCCGAGACACCCTGCTCGACCTGCTGACCGCCCCCTGACCACCGGCCATCGCACCACCAGATCTCCCCACGCCCTCACCCCGTCTCGTTGATCATGAGGTTGGCCGGGACAAAACAGACACAAACTGCCGCCAACCTCATGATCAACGGGGCGGGCGGCGCACCGGAATCCCGCACCCGCGCTTGAGCACCCGTCCCCGCTCGCCCCGCCCGTTCTCGCTTTCCCGGCCTACAGCCCACCAGCCAGCGCCCACGCCGGACGATCAAGGAGTTTTGGTCCTCTGGCGGGCCGAATCCGTACACAAACTCCTTGATCACCTCGGCGGCGGCGCCCGGGGGAGGCAGCTAGGCGAGGCGGAGACGGGAGCAGGGCCGGGGACCGGAGCAGGGGCCATGGCCCAGGGCGGGGACCGGAGTGCGGGCGGGGTGGGTCAGCGGTCGGCTGCGGGGACCGGGTCGGGGGTGTCGGGGCTGTCCAGGGGCTGCAGGCGCTTGGCTCGGCGGCGCAGCCACGCGGTGCTCACCACGCCGGCCAGCACGGCCAGCACCAGCCCGGCCCAGGAGATGTCCTTGAGCCAGTGCTCGGCGGCCTGCCCCAGATAGAACAACAGGTAGGTGGTGCCGAACGCCCAGACCAGCCCGCCCGCGGCGTTGGCGATCAGGAACCGGCGGTACGGCACGCGCAGCGCTCCGGCGAGCGGCCCGGCGAGGATGCGCAGCAGCGCGACGAACCGCCCGAAGAACACCGCCCAGACACCGTGCCGGGCGAAGCTCAACTCGGCGCGGGCCAGGTGCGCGGGGCCGAGGTGTTTCGGGAAGCGCCGACCGAGCCGCTCCAAGAGGGGACGGCCACCGCGGCGGCCGACGGCGTACCCGACGGAGTCGCCGAGGATCGCGCCGGTGGCTGCGGCGGCGGCCACCCACTCGGGCCCGACGGCGCCGGTGGCGGCGAGCAGGGCGGCGCTGACCAGCACGATCTCGCCGGGCAGCGGGATGCCCATGCTCTCGACGCCGATCACCACGCCCACGAGCAGGCAGATCAGGCCCGGTGGGAGGGCGGCGAGCCAGTGCTGTACGTCGACCACCCCGCCGACCCTACCCGCGCCCGGTCACCCGGCGGGGGCCAAGAACTCCAGCCGGTTGCCGTGCGGGTCGTGCGTGTGGAACCGCCGCATGCCGGGAATCTCCTCGTCGCCCCAGGTCACGGCGTGGCCGGCGGCGACCAGGCGGGCGGCCAGCTCGTCCAGGTCGGGCCGCATCAGGGCCGGGTGGGCCTTGCGGGCGGGGCGGAAGTCGTCCTCGACGCCCAGGTGCAGCTCGGCGTCGTACCCGGTGAACCAGCAACCACCGCGGGCGGCGAGGGCCGGGGGTTTGGGCTTCTCGGTGAGGCCGAGCAGGCCGACGTAGAAGGAGCGGGAGAGATCCTCGGAGCCGCGGGGGCAGGCGAGCAGGACGTGATGGATCATGGTGGCACCTCCTCGTCCCGCAGCGTGGCACGAGGTTGCGTGAATAGCAAGACGGACGTACGGTTTTGTAGAGACCGACGCAGGTAAGTGTTGCCTAAGCACGGCGGCGCTCCGGTCGGTGCGACAAACTGCTCAGGACTACTCACGGTCGCTGGTATGAAGGAGTACGACGTGGCGAGCCTCGACACCTTCGGTGCGAAGACCCAGCTACGCGTCGGAGACGCGAGCTACGAGATTTTCAAGATCGACAAGGTGGAGGGCCACGAGCGACTGCCCTACAGCTTGAAGATCCTGCTGGAGAACCTGCTGCGGACCGAGGACGGCGCGAACATCACCGCCGACCACATCCAGCAGCTCGGCGCGTGGGACGCCACCGCCGACCCGAGCGTGGAGATCCAGTTCACCCCGGCGCGGGTGCTGATGCAGGACTTCACCGGCGTGCCCTGCGTGGTCGACCTGGCCACCATGCGCGAGGCGGTACGCGACCTGGGCGGCGACGCCACGAAGGTCAACCCCCTCGCTCCGGCCGAGCTGGTCATCGACCACTCGGTCATCGCCGACCTGTTCGGCCGCGAGGACGCCTTCGAGCGCAACGTCGAGCTGGAGTACGAGCGCAACAAGGAGCGCTACCAGTTCCTGCGCTGGGGTCAGACCGCGTTCAACGAGTTCAAGGTCGTCCCGCCGGGCACCGGCATCGTGCACCAGGTCAACATCGAGTACCTGGCCCGTACGATCATGGAGCGCAACGGCCAGGCGTACCCGGACACGGTCGTCGGCACCGACTCGCACACCACCATGGTCAACGGCCTGGGCGTGCTGGGCTGGGGCGTCGGCGGCATCGAGGCCGAGGCCGCGATGCTCGGCCAGCCGGTCAGCATGCTGATCCCCCGCGTCGTCGGCTTCAAGCTCTCCGGCGAGATGCCGGCCGGCACCACCGCCACCGACCTGGTGCTGACCATCACCGAGATGCTGCGCAAGCACGGCGTGGTCGGCAAGTTCGTCGAGTTCTACGGCCCCGGCGTCAGCGCCGTGCCGCTGGCCAACCGCGCCACCATCGGCAACATGTCGCCGGAGTACGGCTCGACCGTGGCGATCTTCCCGATCGACGCCGAGACCGTCCGCTACCTGGAGCTGACCGGCCGCGACGCACAGCAGGTGGCGCTGGTCGAGGCGTACGCCAAGGAGCAGGGCCTCTGGCACGACCCGGAGCGCGAGCCGGAGTACTCCGAGCGCCTCGAGCTGGACCTGAGCACCATCGAGCCGTCGCTGGCCGGCCCGAAGCGCCCGCAGGACCGGGTGCCGCTGGGTAGCGCCAAGACGCTGTTCCGCTCCGCGCTCAGCGACTACGTGGCCGCCGACGAGACCGGTGGCGACCCGGGCCGCAAGCCGGGCGTGCCGCAGCAGGAGAAGCCGTTCGGCGCCGACGGCCCGGCCGACGAGGCGTCCGCCGAGTCCTTCCCGGCCAGCGACTCCCCCGCCAACGGCGTGAACGACCCGGCGGACGCGCCGCGCGACCTGGAGACCGCCGCGGTGGGCGCGGGCGGCCGGGCCAGCAATCCGGTACGCGTGACCGGCGCCGACGGCGTCGAGTACGAGCTGGACCACGGCGCCGTGGTGATCGCCGCGATCACCTCCTGCACCAACACCTCGAACCCGCAGGTCATGATCGGCGCCGCGCTGCTGGCCCGCAACGCGGTGGAGAAGGGCCTGGCCCGCAAGCCGTGGGTGAAGACCACCCTGGCGCCGGGCTCGAAGGTCGTCATGGACTACTACGACCGCGCCGGCCTCACCCCGTACCTGGAGAAGCTCGGCTTCAACCTGGTCGGCTACGGCTGCACCACCTGCATCGGCAACTCCGGCCCGCTGCCGGAGGAGGTCTCCGCCGCCGTCAACGAGGGCGACCTCGCCGTCGTGTCGGTGCTGTCCGGCAACCGCAACTTCGAGGGCCGGATCAACCCGGACGTCAAGATGAACTACCTGGCGTCCCCGCCGCTGGTGGTCGCGTACGCGCTCGCCGGCACCATGGACATCGACCTGGCCAACGAGCCGATCGGTGAGGACGCCCAGGGCAACCCGGTGTACCTGCGGGAGATCTGGCCGAACAGCGCCGAGATCCAGGACGTCATCGCCTCCGCGATCGGCGCGACCGGCTTCAGCGCCGCGTACGCCGACGTGTTCGCCGGTGACGAGCGCTGGCAGTCGCTGCCGACCCCGACCGGCGACACGTTCTCCTGGGACGGCGAGTCGACGTACGTGCGCAAGCCCCCGTACTTCGAGGGCATGCAGCAGGAGCCGGCCCCGGTGCAGGACATCGCCGACGCGCGGGTGCTGGCGAAGCTGGGCGACTCGGTGACCACCGACCACATCTCCCCGGCCGGCTCGATCAAGGCGGACTCCCCCGCCGGCAAGTACCTGGCCGAGCACGGCGTGGCCCGGCACGAGTTCAACTCGTACGGCTCCCGCCGAGGCAACCACGAGGTGATGATCCGGGGCACGTTCGCCAACATCCGGCTGCGCAACCAGCTCGTCCCGGGTGTCGAGGGCGGCTTCACCGTCAACCACCTGACCGGTGAGCAGACCTCGATCTACGACGCCTCGATGGCGTACCAGGAGGCGGGCGTCCCGCTGGTCATCCTGGCCGGCAAGGAGTACGGCTCCGGCTCGTCGCGTGACTGGGCCGCCAAGGGCACGATGCTGCTGGGCGTGAAGGCGGTCATCGCCGAGTCGTACGAGCGAATCCACCGCTCGAACCTGATCGGCATGGGCGTGCTGCCGCTGCAGTTCCCGGGCGGGGAGACCGCCGAGTCGCTGGGCCTGACCGGCACGGAGACGTTCTCGATCAGCGGCGTGACCGCGCTGAACGACGGCGACACCCCGCGTACGGTCAAGGTCACCACCGACACCGGTGTGGAGTTCGACGCCGTGGTCCGCATCGACACCCCGGGTGAGGCGGACTACTACCGGCACGGCGGCATCCTGCAGTACGTGCTGCGCCGCATGATCGCCAGCTGATCCCGTACGGCTCACCGAGGGCCGCTTCCCGCTCCGGCGGGGGGCGGCCCTTTTGCGTACCTCATCCACCCCGAAAAATTGCGACTGGATGGAATTCCCGCAGCGACCGATCGCACATCCGACAATGCACAGAATCGACATCCATGATTCATTGACATGCGCCGAAGCCCGTCGATACGTTTCGGTTGTCGCGACGAACCACGGGGGCGCTCCAGTTTTCGATACGGGAATCGAAACACTGGGAAGGAATTCATGAAAACGTCGATGAGACTTCTGGTATTGCCGATCCTGATCCTGCCGACGATCCTCGCCGGCACTCCGGCTCAGGCCACCACCGGCACCACCTCCGGCACCGCTGCTCCGGCCGCGGTGACCTCGATCGAGCGCAAGGTGGGGTCGTCGGCCGGGCAGGCCAGGGCATACTGGACGGCCGAGCGGATGGCGGCGGCCACTCCCGCCGACGAGGTGGAGAAGGCCGCCGGCCCGGTCACCCAGAGCCCCACGGCGGAGCGGGTACGGCGCTTCGCGGAGGCGGTGGCGCCGAAGGACGGCAGCGGCTTCGGCGCCCAGCTCAACGAGTCGATCACGGTGGGGAAGATCTTCTACACCAGCTCGACCGACGGCCTGGGCCATTACTGCTCGGCGAGCGTGGTGAACAGCCCGGCGCGCAACATGGTCTTCACCGCCGCACACTGCGTGCACGACGGGCCGGGCCGGGACTGGCACACCGCGAACTGGATGTTCGTGCCGTCCTACCGCAACGGCGCGCAGCCGTACGGCACCTGGGACTGGTCCACGCTCGCGGTGCCCAGCGGCTGGATCAGCACCCGCGAGCGGCAGTACGACGTGGCGGTCGCGCTCGTCTACGGCAGCCGGTCGATCGTGGACGCGGTCGGCGCGAACGGCCTGCTCACCGGCGGTGGGCGCGCGTACCACTACGACGTCTTCGGCTACCCGAGCAACAAGGACAGCGGCGAGATCCAGTGGGTCTGCTCGGGCACGTCGCGGGACGCGGGCAGCAACCGGATCGAGATGAACTGCGGCTTCGGGGGCGGTTCGAGCGGCGGCCCGTGGTACTACAGCTATGACAACACCACCAGGCGCGGTGACGTGCACGGGGTGATGAGCTACTCGAGCGGCACGAACACGAACGGCTCGCCGTACTTCTCCGCCGCGGTGGTGGGGACGCTCTACAACACGTACGCGAACGACACCTGGTGAACGACGGTCCGCCTGGTGTGCCGCCGGCGCACCAGGCGGACCGGCACCGGTCGACCGGTCCGGAGGAGGCGACATGTCACATCGTGTACTGCTCGGCGCGGCCGCCGTCGCGGCGCTCGCCGTGGCTGTGGCCGTCGTGGTCGTCGCGGCGCGCGACGGCGGCGCGGCGCGGCCGGCGCAGCCCGGCCCGGTGGTCGCGACCCACAATCCGAGCCCGGGTGCCACCGACCCGTCCGAATACTGGACGAGGGAACGCATGCGGGACGCGATCGGCGACTGAATCAAGAATTGCATTCGGCGCCCAGGTGCGTCGAATTTCGTCCCGCTCACGATCACCGGCCGAGCCCGGCGCGCAATTCCCATTTCAGGGCGCGAGTGCCGCGTGCGTTCACGGGACGGTATCGGAGTAGACCTCGACGTCGTAGAGCAGTTGCACGTTGCGGCGTCCGTTGGTGATGCCGACGAAGACCGGGTCACCGGCCGGGGTGCGGCCCTGGCGCCACACCTGCTCCCGGGCCGCTTCCCGCGACTCGTGATGCACGCCGCCCTCGCGATGCGTCTGCAGGACGCGGCGGGCGGTGGTCGGGTCGCTGTCGAGGTGGATCCGCAGCAGGGGCATGACGCGCCCTCCTTGCCACTGTCGGGGCCGGACTGCCGACTGACCACGCGCGCCTCTCAGCCGGCGGCGCTCTCCAGCACGGCCTTGAGCCGGGCCAGGTCCGCCTCGACCAGCGCGGTGTCCCGGTCGAAGTCCGTGTCGCTCATGCCGGGCATCCGGCGCAGGCTGAACACCACCTCGGTGGCGTTGCCGTCGGCGATGGCGCGCAACGGCACGTACACCGTCTCGCCCGACGGCGTCCGCACCTCGTGGTCGAGCACGCCGTACTCGTTGGCCGGGGCGAACGTGAGCCGCGCCCGCCCTTCGGGTGTGTCCACGAACCACTGGCCGTCGACGAGGTTCACCGAACCGCCGAGGCCCGGCGCCCAGCGGGGCAGGTTCGCCGGATCGGCGGCGAAGGCGTAGACCTCCGCGACCGGACGGTCGATGTGGACGGCGAGGTGGCGGGTGTCAGTGGCCATGAGCCGATGGTGCCATGCCTGTCGCAAGCGCACGCTACGCTGCCGCCGATTCCGACCGGCACCCCCGAGAGGCACCCCGTGGGCATGATCTTCAACGCACGCCGGCTGTCCGCCGAGGAGCTGGCGGCGGTCCTCGCCGACCCGGAGAAGGTCGACACCCTGTTCCAGGGTGGCCCGGACGAGCTCGACCTCGACAAGGCGTGGCACGGGCTGCACTACCTACTGACCGGCGACACGTACGAGATCCGGGGCGACGCCGGGCCGGCCGTCCTGGGTGGTGACCCGATCGGGCCGGACCTGGGGATGGGCCCGGCCCGGCTGCTGATGCCCGACGCCGTCCGCGCTGTGGCCGGCGGGCTCGACGCGATCGACGAGGCGACGCTGCGGGCCCGCTTCGACCCGGCAGCCTTGTCGGAGGCCGAGATCTACCCGCACATCTGGGACGACGGCGCCGACGAGTTCGACGCCTACCTGCTGCCGAACTTCACCGCGCTGCGTGACTTCTACCGCGCCGCGGCCGAACAGGGGGACGGCATGCTGCTCGCCATCACGTGACCCGCGCCCGAAGTGGGCCGCCGGAAACGAACCGGGGGAAAGCGGGTACGCGCCGACGATCGGGCGCCGGTAGCGTGCCGGCGTGGGACTCGACGCGTTCGTGTACTGCCGGTGCTGGCAGGACGGCCTCACCACGCCGTGCCCGGTCGAACCGGTCGGCATCGACGAGGACGGCTGTCTCGCGCTGTTGCGGCAGTGGGAGGGCAACGAGGCCGCGCACCGCACGTTCGACGCCTGGCTGGCGGAGGCGTGCCCGCACAAGGCCATGGAGCAGGCGAGCGAGCACGTTTCCAACTGGGCCGGCGTACGGCTGTTCCAGCAGGCGCTACGCGCCGCCGGCCCGGAGCGCTTCCCGACGCTCGCCACCGCGCTGCCGAACCTCAACGGCGGCTCGCTGCCGGCCGACCGGGCGGCGGTGGCGCTCGCCGAGCTGGACGCGTTCGCGCGCACCGATCGGATCACCGACGGGGTCGAACTGATCGACGAGGCGACCGGCCGGGTGCTGATGCAGTACGTCGAGAGCTACCACGGGGTGTTCATGCTCGGCCCGGACTTCCGGGCCGGGGTCGACCCGGACGGCTTCTTCGTCGTCGACACCGCCGACCCGCCCGCCACGCTGTTCCGGGCCGTCCGGTTCGGCCAGCGGCCGCTGCCCGGCGACCGGGTGGAGCTCACCGCCGGCGGGACACGGACGGTGCTGGCGATGCGACCCGTGGGCGAGCACGGCGAGCCGCCGCCCGAACGGCTCGCGGTGCGGACCCGGAGCCGGTCGGGCAACGACTTCGCCTACATCGTGGAGCCGCTGCGCCGGCTGTGCGCGGCGTCGGTGGCCACCGGCAACCCGGTGATGTGGTTCTGACGGGCCACCCTCGACAGCCGGTCCGCACCGCGCTCTGATGGACCACCGCATGTCCGGGCGTGTCGTCTGGGGAAAGATGACGTCACCTGAGAGCGGTATACCTCAGAGTCATAGTTATGACTCTGAGGTATACCGCTCAACAGCAACATGTCCCGCCGTGAGCGTCACGCTCAGTCACGTCTAGACGCTGACCGGAGTCACCACGGGATCGTGCCCGCGTCCTCGAAGTAGCCGCCGGTCGGCCCGTCGTCGGGCAGCGTCGCGAGCCGGATCGCGATCGCCGCGCCCTGCTGCGGGGTCCGCACACCGCGGAAGCTGTTGAGGTCGGTGGCGGTGAAGCCCGGGCAGGCGGCGTTGATCAGGATGCCGGTGTCCGCCAGCGCCCGCGCGTACTGGATGGTCACCGCGTTGAGCATGCTCTTCGACGGTGAGTAAGCCACCGACAGCGGCCCGGTCTGGTCCTCTCCGGTGGAGGCGCTCTGCCGGGTCAGCGAGCCGACACCGCTGGACATGTTGACGATCCGGGGCGACGCCGAGCGGCGCAGCAGCGGCAGCATCGCCTCGGTCACCCGGACCACCCCGATCACGTTCACCTCGACGGCGGTCCGGATGGTCGCGAGGTCGACGTCGCCCGGGTGCTGCGGCACGCCACCTGTCACGCCCGCGTTGTTGACGAGCACGTCCAGACCGCCGGCCTCCGTCTCCAGCAGCCGGGCGGCGGCGGAAACGCTCGCGTCGTCGGTGACGTCCAGCGGTACGCCGAACGCGTCCACGCCGCCCGCGCGCAGCTTCGCCACCGCCTCGGCGAGCCGCCGCTCGTCCCGGGCGCCGACGCCCACCCGCCAGCCGAGCGCGCCCAGGCCGGCCGCGATCTCGTACCCGATTCCCTTGTTCGCGCCGGTCACCAGCGCGATCGTCCGTTCGCTCATGCCCTCGATCCTGTCCGCGGGCCGCGCGGGCCTCCAACACCGCTTCGGTGGCGCGCGATACCCGGAAGGTATCGATGCGGCGGTACGGTGGCGAGATGGAGACGCGGGAGCTTCGCTACTTCGTGGCGGTCGCCGAGGAGCTGCACTTCGGCCGCGCCGCGCGCCGCCTGGGCATCGCCCAGCCGCCGCTGTCGCGAGCGATCCGGCAGCTCGAACGCCGTCTCGGCGTGACTCTGCTGGAGCGGGACAGCCGCAGCGTCGCGCTCACCGCGGCCGGGTCGGTGCTGCTGCGGGAGGGCCGGGCCGCACTCGACGCCGTGGCCGCCGCCGACCGCCGCACCCGACGCGCCGGGCAGGCCGCTACCGGTGGCCCCGGGCTGGTGCTGGCGACCAAGACCGGGGCGTCGAGCGAGCTGCTGCCGAAACTGCTCGGCGCGTACGCCGCCGAGCCGGACGCGGTCCCGGTCGAGGTTCTGCTGTGCGGCATCGGCGAGCAGGAACGGCTGCTGCGCGACGGGCGGGCCGACGTGGCGCTGCTGCACCTGCCGTACGACTCGACGACCGGGCTGGACACCGAAGAGCTGATCACCGAGCCGCAGGTGGCGATCCTGCCGGCCGGGCATCCGCTGGCCCGGCGACCGCACCTGCTGATGGCCGAGGTGGAGGCGCTGCCGGGCCTGCCCATGCCGCGCTGGCCCCGGGCCGACGGGTCGTATCCGGACGGGCCCGGCCCCGAGGTCCGGGACCACGCCCAGTTGTTCCAGCTCATCGCGCTCGGCCGGACCGTGGTGGTGCTGCCGGAGTCGGCCCGGTCGCTGCTGCTCGCCGACCTGGCCACCGTGCCGGTGCCGGACGCGCCGGCGGTGACCACGGTCATCGCGTGGCCACCGCACAGCCGGTCCCGGGCGCTGGCCGGCCTGATCCGGACCGCCACCCGCCTCTGACGCCCGTGCCTAGGCGGGCAGGTCCTTGCGCATCTGCTGGGTGACCACCCGGTATCCCGACGTCTCGTACAGCTTGCGCGCCGTCTCGTTGGTGCCGAAGACGTTCAGCTCCAGCGCCTGGGCGCCGTGCTCCCGGGCCACCCGCTCCCCCGCCGCGAGCAGCGCCCGCCCGAGCCCCCGGCCCCGGTGCCCGGCGGCCACCTCGATGTCGTAGAGGAACGCGCAGTCGGCGAGACCGCGCGGGTGGGTCAGGCCGATCCACAGCCAGCCGACCGGTGAGCCGTCGGCAAGCTCGCCGACCAGGAACAGCATGCCGGGCGTGGCCATGCCCTGCGGCAGGAAGCCGGCGGTGGCCTCCCGGGCCCGGTCGAGCGCCTCCTCGGGCGTCCAGTTGCCGGCCGTGACGTGCTCGCGCGCGTACCCGGCGGCAAGCTCGTCCTGCCAGCTGTCGAACTCCTCCGGTGACATCGCCCGGACACTCAGCTCGGTCATGCGACGCAGCCTCAGTCGCCGGCGGCGCGGCGGCGCGCCTCGCGCAGCTTCATGGCGTGTTCCAGCAGCGTGATCAGCACCTCCTTGGCCGACTCACGCTTGCGCGCGTCGCACAGCACCACCGGTACGCCCGGGTCCAGGTCGAGCGCCGCCTGCACCTCGTCGAGCCGGAACTTCTTGGCCCCCTCGAAGCAGTTCACCGCCACCACGAACGGCGTGCCGCGCCCCTCGAAGTAGTCGATCGACGGGAAGCAGTCCGCCAGGCGGCGCGTGTCGGCGAGCACCACCGCCCCGAGCGCGCCGAGCGCCAGCTCGTCCCAGACGAACCAGAACCGGTCCTGCCCGGGCGTGCCGAACAGGTAGAGCACCAGGTCGTCGCTGATGGTGATCCGGCCGAAGTCCATCGCCACGGTGGTGGTCGACTTCTCCTCCACGCCGGACAGGTCGTCGATGCCGATCCCGGTTTCGGTCAGCACCTCCTCGGTGCGCAGCGGCTTGGTCTCGCTGACCGCGCCCACCATGGTGGTCTTGCCGACGCCGAACCCGCCCGCGATCAGGATCTTGATCGCGGTGGGCAGCGGCCCGGCGCCCGCCGGCCGCTCAGAGCGCCCGTAGTCCATTGATAACCGCCTCGAAAACGTGCTCGTCGGGAAGGCCGGCGGTGGTCGCGCGCGGCTCGCGTACCTGCACCAGACTGCGGGCGGCCAGGTCTCCGAGGAGGACCCGGACCGTGCCCACCGGCAGGTCGAGATGGGCGGCGATCTCGGCCACGGAGAGAATCCGCTGGCAGAGGCCGACTATCGCCACGTGCTCCGGGCCCAGCCCGGACTCCGACCCGACATCCGTGCGGGTCGCGGTGACCAGCGAGATCAGGTCGAACGTGCCGGTCACCGGGCGGGCCCGGCCGCCGGTGACCGCGTACGGGCGCACCACCGGGCCGGCGTGGTCGTCCACCCACTCCTGCTCCGCGGACTCCCCCCGGCCGGTCATCGTGCCGCGTTCTCGCCGAGGGGCTGTTCCCGGGTCGGTGACGCGACGAACCGGCCGACCCGGGTGACGAGCATGGCCATCTCGTACGCGATCAGGCCGACATCCGCGTCCTCCGAGGCCAGCACCGCCAGGCAGGCGTTACGCCCGGCCGCTGTGACGAACAGGAAGGAGGACTGCATCTCGATGATGGTCTGCTGCACCTGCCCGCCGCCGAACCGCTTGCCCGCGCCACGGGCCAGGCTCTGGATGCCCGCCGCCATGGCGGCCAGGTGCTCGCCGTCGTCCCGGCTCAATCCGCGGGACGAGGCCATCAGCAGTCCGTCGGTGGAGAGCGCCACGGCGTGCTCCGCCTGCTTGACCCGGCCGACCAGGTCATCCAGCAGCCACGTCAGATCCGCGCTCGAAGCCGTCTTCTGCGCCACTCGTCGTCCTCTTCTTTCCGGCTGTGTGCCGTCAGCTTCCGGTTTCCGTCGCGTCGACGTCCCGGTCAGGTAACCTGCTCGTCCGCGTCGGCCGGCGCACCGCCGGCCCCCTGAGCCCCGCCGAGCAGGCGCGCGGCATCGGTACGGCCGCGTCGGGTGCCGCTCTGGTAGGAGCTCATCATCCGGCGCACCTGCTCCGGTGCACGCGCCGTGTCATCGTCGGCGGCGTCGTCGTCCGCCTCGGTCTGGTCGTGCCGCAGTTCCGGCGCGAGGCTGGCCTGGCGTACCCGGACCGGCAGTCCTGCGTCGGTGACCGGCGTCGTCTCCGCCTCGGTCTCCGGCTCCGTCGCCGGCGACGCCTCCGCCGCGTCGGTCGTGGCGGCGGGCCGCCGCTCCACCACCGCCAGCTCCGTGGTGGGCCCGGCCACCGCGGGCTGCCGCTTGCGGGTACGCGCCGGCAGCCCGGACGGGGTCAGCCGGGGCGCCCGCGTCACCGGCTCCGGCACCTGCGGGGCGGGCTCGGCCGGCTGGTCCGGTTCGGCGGCGCCGTCCGGGCCGGACGGGATCGCCGGCCCGTCGCCGACCGGAGTGCTCCGCACCGGGTCCGGCGCGGGCGCCACGGGCAGGGCCGTCCCGGGTGCGGGAAGGGCCTCGGCCGCGTCGGCGCCGTCAGCGGTGATCAGTTCACGCGGGATCAGCACCACGGCGGTGGTCCCGCCGTACGCGGATTCCTTGAGCTGCACCTTGACGCCGTGCCGCTCGGTGAGCCGGCTGACCACGAACAGGCCCAGCCGGGCGGCGTCGGCCAGGTTCAGCTCGGACCGGTCGACGATGCGCGCGTTGGCGGCGGCCAGCTCGTCGGGGCTCATGCCGAGGCCCCGGTCCTCGATCTCGATGGCGAAGCCGTTCGCCACGAGCTGACCGCGAACCTCGACAGTGGTCTGCGGCGGCGAGAAGGAGAGCCCGTTCTCGATCAGCTCGGCCAGCAGGTGGATGACGTCACCGACGGCGCGGCCGGTCAGCGACACCTCGCCGAGCGGGCGCACCGTGACCCGGGTGTAGTCCTCGACCTCGGCTACCGCGCCGCGGACCACGTCGACCATCGGCACGTTGCGTCGCCAGGCCCGGCCGGGCGTGGAGCCGGAGAGCACGATCAGGTTCTCCGCGTTGCGCCGCATCCGGGTGGCCAGGTGGTCGACCCGGAACAGGTCCTCCAGCTCCTCGGCGTCGTGTTCCCGGCGTTCCATCGCGTCCAGCAGCGTGAGCTGCCGGTGCACGAGCGCCTGGGTGCGCCGGGCCAGGCTGAGGAAGACGTCGCGTACGCTGCGGCGCAGCTCGGCCTGCTCGACGGCGGTGCGGACGGCGGTCTCCTGCACGACGTTGAACGCCTTGCCCACCTGGCCGATCTCGTCGTCGCCGAACTGCAACGGCGGCGCCTCGCGGGCGACGTCCACCTCATCGCCGCGGCCCAGCCGCTCCACCACGCTCGGCAGCCGCTCGTGCGCCAGGTTGAAGGCCGCCTCGCGCAGCCGTTCGAGCTGCCGCACCAGCGACCGGGCCGTGGTGATCGAGACGACCACGGAGGCGATGACGGCGAGCAGGCCGAGACCGGCGGCGAGCACCAGCCGCACGATGACGCCGATCGCTACCGGCATGGCCCGGGACACGATGTCCTCGCCGCCGGCCAGGATCACCCCGCGCAGGTCGGCCATCGCCTGCTCGGCGGCGGCCTGCCACGCCGCTGCGGTCACCGGCGGGCGCACGTCGGCGCCCTTGGCCGCGAGGACCCGGTCCTGAAGGGTCTGCAACTGCTGGAACGCGTCGCCCTCGACCATCCGCTCGAAGCGTGCGCGGTCGGTCGGGGCGAGCTCCCGGGCGGTGCGGTCGGCGAGGAACCACTGCGCGCCGACCAGGCGGGCGAACGCGGTCTGCTCGGCCACGGTGATCCGGTTGGCCGCGATCGCACCGGTGATCAGCGCGTCCTGTTGGGACAGCAGCTCCCGGGACCGGTTGAGGTCGATGAGCGCGGCGGTGTCCTTGGCGATCTCGTCGTCGTCGAGGCCGCCGAGCGCGTCGAAGACGGCGAAGATCGCGTCGACCGCCTCGTCGTACGCGGTGAGCGTGGCGGTGCGGTCGATGGTCTTGCGGCTGACGTCGGCGCGTACCTGGCCGATCTGGTCCAGCTCGGTCTTCAGCTCGCCGAGCCGCTGCATCAGCTCCTCGCTGGCCGGGATCTCGGTACGCCAGTCCTGCACCGAGCGCCACAGCGCGGTGGCGGTCTCGTCGGTACGGGCGCGCTGGGCGTCCAGCTCCCGCAGCCGGCCCGGATCGGACTCGCCCAGATAGCGCAGCGACAGCCGCCGCTCGGCCTGCAGCTCCTGCAGCAGCGGGTCGCTCGGCTCGAAGACGCGCGCGTTGAGCGTCTGCACGCCGAGCAGGTTGAACCCGTCCCGCACGGTCACCCACGCGGCGAACGCCCAGAGCGCGGTCAGCGACGCCAGCAGCGCGATGATCTTCGTACGGAGATTCGTACTGCGGGAACCCATCACACCGTCCTGGCCCGGTCTACGGTCGGTCCGAAATCCGATCGACTCCGGCGCACGCTAGCAGCCGTCGTGAACTCCATTCAAGCGATCCTGATCATGGTGGGTCCGGCCTCGACGGCGCGGCCGGAGGCCGCCAGCACCGCCGCGCGCACGATCTGCGTCGGGCGGTAGAGATCCTTGTCGTGCCATAGTGCCGGTTCGTCGTCGCATCCGTCCAGCTCGGACAGTCGACGGCGTCCGCGGGCGAGCGCCGCGGCGATCCGCGCGTCCCCGGAACGGCCCGCGCCGGCCAGGGCGAGCACCGCGTACGCGGTCTCCTCGGCGGTGCCGTGCCACAGTCCCCAGGAGCCGTCCGGGCGCTGCGTGTCCAGCAGCCAGGCGACGCCCCGCTCGACGGCGGCACGCGCCGTGCCGTCGGGCGCGTGGTCGGCCAGCGCCAGCAGCACCGCGTATGTGGCGTAGCAGGCCGAGGCGTGCCAGCGGTCCTCCCAGCGCCCGTCCGGCTGCTGCCGCTCCACCAGCCACTCGGTGACCCGGCGGCGGGCGCCGGTGACGCCGGGTCCGCTCGGCTGCTCGCCGAGCGCGTCGAGCACGTGCGCGTTAGTGGTCAGCGACGCGCCGTCCTCCCCCGGCCAGGTGCAGAAGTGCCGCCCGGTGTCGAACCCGGCCAGCGGCCCGACGCCGGGGGCGCGGCCCAGCCGGGCCAGCGCGTAGAGCGCGACAGCTGTGGTGTCCGCGTCGGCGGGCAGGCCGGGCGCGGTGGCCGCGCCGGACGGGCCGACGGCGGCGCGCAGCTCGGTGAGCACCGGCTCGGGCGCGCCGACCGGCACACCGGCCCGGACCAGGATGCCGAGCACCCAGGCGCGCTCGAAGACGGTGATCGGGCTGGCGCAGGGCACCGGGCCGGGCCGGGCCACCGCGCGCAGATAGTCCAGCGCCGCTCCGGGCTCCGGACGGCCCAGCCAGGCGGCAGTGGCGGCCGGGGAGGCGCCCACCGCGCCGCTGGCCGAGGGACGCACGCCGGCCGCCCGGTACGCCAGCTCACCGGCGACCTCCAGCGCGTGCGCCAGCTTCTCCGGCACGGGCCGCCCGGCGGCCAGCAGCGCGCGTACCCGGGTCAGGCGGGCCGGGTCGAGACCGGCCGGCAGCGGCAGGCGGGGCCGGCCGGCCCACTCGGCCAGCCCGGGTGGCGGCCCGGCCGGTCCGGTGAGGTGCCGGTCCACGGCGGTGAGCAGCGCGGGCACGATCAGGTCGGTGGCCGGCAGGTCGGGCGGGGCGTCGCCGCGCAGCGCGCCGGACAGGAACGTCAGGCCCCGGTGGGCCGCGGCGGCCGGCACGGCGGCCGGGCCGTCGCGGCGCAGCACGGTCAGCAGCGCCTCGACCGCGCTCAGCGTCGGCACCAGCGCGTACCCGCCGGGACCGCCCCAGCCGCCGTCCGGCCGCTGCCGGGCCAGCAGCCAGGCCAGGCGCCGGTCGTGGCCGTCCAGCCAGGGCGCGAGCGCGACCAGCCGAGCGGTCTCGTAGACCGACGGCGACGTCTGCCCGGCCGGCTCGCCGGTGAGCGCGGCGACCAGGTCGTGCGCGGTCCCGGACCGGGTGGCGGGCACCGATCCGGCGGTGAGCGTCACCGCACGCCCCAGAAGTCGGTGTTGCGGTAGAAGCCGGTGGTGAAGCCGAGCTGCCGGGACAGGAAGTCGGCTTCCCGGGGCGCCTCACCGGCCAGCTTCGCCAGCCGGACGCGGCAGTGGTCGACCTGCTCGGCGAACCGCCGCTCGACCTCGGCCGGGTCGTCCACCAGCAGCAGCGCGTTGAGGTCGCCGGACTCGGCGTCGCGGCGGTGGGTGCCGAGGTCGTTCACCAGCCGCAGGGCCCGCTGCACCTCGTCGCTGACGGCGACCGCGTGGTCCATCGCCTCGGCGGTGGACACCGATCCGGTGTGGATCCAGTGCGCCACGTTGACCACTGTGGCGGCGAGGTTGTCGGCGTTTGCGAGGTAGTCGGCGAGCGTGGGGCGGCCGGTGCGCCGCCAGTCCCACTCGCGGGCCATCGCGTCGAGCGTGCGTTCCATCGCCGCACGCCAGTGGCCGCGCAGCGCCGGGTAGCCGGGCGCGGCGGCCACGTCGTCGCGCAGCTCGGCCAGGAACCGGCCCAGTGGGTCGTCGGTGCCGGCGCCGTCGAGCACGTCCAGGCAGACACCGGTGATCCGGTCGACCTCGGCCCGGCTGGTGGCCTGGTGGTCGACCAGCCAGTCCACGGCGAAGCCCCAGAGCACGGCGCGGTTGGTCACGGCCAGCTCGGCGGCGCTGTGCCAGGGGGCGCTGAACGCCATCGCCTGGGCGATGCTGCTGAACAGCGTCGCGTCGAACGGGTCCGCGGGGAACAGCTCGGGGTGCGCGGCGGCGGCCTTGCGCAGGCCGCGCTGGCCCTGCGCGGCGAGCGCGCAGACCCGGCCCTGCTCCGCGGCGACGGCGAGTGAATCCGGTGTCGGCCCGTCGGTCATGCCCGCTCCGCCCGCCCGGCCGCGACGAGTGTCAGCTCCACCCGCTCGCGCGGCCGCAGCGCCGCGGCCAGCCGCAACCCGGGTACGCCGGGGCGGTGCAGCCGGAACCGGTAGCGGCTGAGCATGGTGGCGAGGATGAGCTGCGCCTCCAGGTAGAACAGGTACATGCCGAGGCACTGGTGCGGCCCGCCGCCGAACGGGAAGTGGGCGTACCGGTGCCGGGCCCGGACCCGCTCGGGCCGGAACCGTTCCGGGTCGAACTCGTCCGGGCGGTCCCAGAACTGCCGCATCCGCTGGGTGATCAGCGGGCTGACCGCCATCGTCGCGCCGGGCTCGATCGGCACGCCGTCGATGACGTCCCCGGCGACCGCGCGGCGCGGGATGATCCACCCGATCGGGTAGAGCCGCAGCAGTTCGTCCAGCACCATCCGGGTGTACGTGAGCCGGCTCAGGTGCTCGCGGCGTACCGGCTCGCCCCCGACCACCTCGTCGATCTCGGCGTAGAGCCGCTCGGCCACCTCGGGGTGCTGGTCCAGGTGCGGCCAGGCCCAGGTCAGCACGTTGATCGTGGTCTCGGTGGTGGCGGCGAACATGGCCACTGTGTCGTTGCGGACCTGCCGCTCGTCGAGCTGCCGCCCGTCGTCGGTGCGGGCCTGCCAGAGCGTCGAGATGACGTCGTCGCCCTGGTCGGCGGACTCGCGGGTCTCGCGGACGATCGGCACCAGCACGTCGTCCACGATGCGTACGGCACGGGCGAACGTGCGGTCGCCCGGCATCGGCAGCGACAGCGGCGCGAACGGCACGATGATGCGGGGGATGACGGCGGTGGCGATCCGGTCCTGCGCCTCGATCACGCGCATCGCGTCCGGCACCGAGATGCGGTCGGCGAAGAGCACCTTCATGATCGCCCGGCTGACGATGCGCGCCTGCTCCACGCCGATGTCGACCGGACGGCCGGCGCGGGCCGGCTCGTCCAGCTCGTCGACCGCGTCGCGGATCGCGTCGGCCATGCCGTCGACCAGCGCCTCGACCCGTTTGGCGGTGAACATCGGCTGGAGCATGCGCCGGCTGGCCGACCAGATCTGCCCCTCGCCGAGGATGCCCTCGCCGAACAGCCGCTTGACCGGACGCCAGAACAGCCCGTCGCCTGCTCGTTCGTAGTTGTCCGCCCGGTCGCGCAGGACGTGCTGCACGTGCTTGGGGTGGGTGACGAGGTAGGGGCGGAACGAGCCGAGGTTCAGCCGGACCAGTTCACCTTCGGTACGGTTGCCGATGTCGATGAGCGCCCGGGCGGGGTCGCGGAGCACCGCCGGCAGGATCTGCCGCAGCGGCACGGTTCGGGGTCGGCCGGTGGGTCCCGGTGTGTCCGTTGGTTCGGGCACCTGAACGCTCCCTCGGTTGACTCAGGGTCGCGGCTTCGTATCGACCCGTGACGTTGCTCGCGAGCATGCCATCCTGAGCCGCAGATCAAAAGGCAGGTCGGAGGATACTTCACGTAACAACAATCTCTTTGTCGAGAATGGAGCCCGTGGGATGTGCGTCACTCCCGTACACAGTGGTGGTTGCGGAGCGCGAGCAGCGCTCACCTATCGCGGACGCCGGCAGAACGCGGGCGCGGACCCGTCCGCTGTGCCAAGCTTCGGGCATGGACGACAAGACCATCCTGAGCCGGATCTCGGAACTCGTCGACGAGGAGCACCGGCTGCGGGCCGACGCGCAGCAGCACGAGTCCGGCACCGACGACGAGGCCCGGGAGCGGCTGCGGGCCCTGGAGGAGTCCCTGGACCAGTGCTGGGACCTGCTGCGCCGTCGCCGGGCCGCGCGCCAGGCGCACGGCGACCCGGACGCCCAGGGCGAGCGCCCGGTGCCGGAGGTCGAGCGCTACCTGCAATGACCCGCACGGGTGGGCGTCCCGGGCGGCTCGACCACCCGGGACGCCCGCCCGTCAGCGGATCCCCGCCTCCCGCAGCAGCGCCTCGGTGAGCGCCTCCGGATCGGTGACGGTGGCCGGCATCCCGCGGGCGGCGAACCAGGCGGCCACCACCCGCACGTCCCGGCCCAGGAACTCGCCGCCCTGCGGGTTGGCCACCACGTCGACCACCTGCGGCAGGTCGATCATCACCAGCCGGCCCGCGTGCACCAGCAGGTTGTACGGAGACAGGTCGCCGTGGGCGTACCCGGCCCGGGCCAGCACGGTGAGCGCCTCGACCAGCTGATCCCACAGGTCACGCAGCTCGGCGGCGTCGGGCCGGACCTGCGCCAGCCGTGGCGCGGCCTCCCCCGCCTCGGCGTCGCCGACGAACTCGAGCATCAGCTCGGTGCCGAGCAGCTGCACCGGATAGGGCACCGCGATCCGCCCGGAGGCGGCGCCGATCTCCCAGAGCTGGGACAGCGCGGCGAACTCGGCCGCCGCCCACTGCCCGGCGATCATCTGCCGGCCGAACGCGGTCCGGCCGGTCATCGCCCGCATCTCCCGCGACCGGCGTACCCGGCGGCCCTCCAGGTAACCGGCGTCGCGGTGGAAGAGCCGGTGCTGGGCGTCGCGGTACCGCTTGACCGCCAGCAGGCACGAGCGGTCGGTGTCCGGCACGGCGCGGCGGACCAGGTGGACGTCCGCCTCCTTGCCGGTCTTGAGCACCCCCAGCTCGGTGTCCCGGGCGGCCAGTTCGGTGACCAGCCAGTCCGGGTACGGCTCGGGGCCGTGGACGGCCCGGTCCCAGGAGGACCAGCTGTCCTCCGCGTCGGGCTCGGCGTCCGGGTCGGCGAGGGTCGGCGTGGGCCGCCCCCGCTTCAGGAAGTCGGTTTCGTCGTCGTCGAAGCGGCTCTTGCCGCGGCCACGGCGCTGCGGCGCCGGGAAGTCATGATCGCGCACGGGTGGATCTGTCCTTCGATCGAGGCTGGTGGAGGCAGGTGGTACGACCCTGCGAAAACGGCCATGACCGACCTCCTCTCCTCGACCGGGCACCCCGGCTGCGCACTCGCGCGGCACCATGCTCGTACGCGCCCCGGCGCGGGTCAACGGATTTCCGTGCGGTGCCGCCGCGCTGCCTGCCGGCCCGCGCCGCCGGTCAGCCGGCCAGCACTGCGGCGACGGCCGCGATCAGCCCGTCCTCGATCCGGGTCGGCGCGAACCGGGGGTCCGACCAGCGGCGCCCCCGGTGCAGCCAGACACTGGGCAGGCCCACCGCGGTCGCGCCGCCGATGTCCGCCTCCGGGCTGTCGCCGACCACCCACGCGCCGCGCAACGGCATCCGGGCCCGCTGGGCGGCGAGCGCGAAGATCCTCGGGTTCGGCTTGCTGACGCCGGCCTCCTCCGAGATCACCCAGTCGGCGACGTAGCGGTCCAGGCCGGTCTTGCGGATCTTGGCGTCCTGTTGACGGGACGCGCCGTTGGTGACCACCACCGGCACCCAGCCGGCGTCGGCGGCGATCCGCAGCGCGCAGGCCACCAGCGGATCGAGCCGCATGTGCGCCACCACGCCGTCGTGCAGCTCGTCCACCAGGTCGATCGAGGGGATGCGCAGCGCGTACCGGTCGCGGATCGCGTCCGCGACGTCCCACCGGTTGGTCAGCCCGTCGGCGTCCACCGACACCAGCCAGTCGAGGTCGGCGGGCGGCGCGCCGATGCCCGCCAGGAAACGTTCTCCCCAGACACGGAACGGCCCGTCGCGGTCCAGCAGGGTGTTGTCCAGATCGAGCAGGAGCAACGGCACTTGGGCACCCTACGGGAACGCTCGGAGCACCGACAGGGCCCCGGGCCCAGCCACGGTCAGGCGACGAGCGCCGTACGGGCCGCGCCGGCGTCCGCCGGCCGGTCGAGCAGCATGGTGTGCGCCGCGCGGGTGGCCGCCAGCGCGTCCGGGTCCAGCGTCGCCACCAGCACGTCCTCGCCGGTGTCGGCGCCCCGCGCCAGCGGCCGGCCCTCCGGGTCGTACACCGCCGCGCCGCCGTTGAACCGCCAGGGGTCCGCGCCGCCGACCGCGTTGGCGAACACGACGTACATCGTGTTGTCCAGCGCCCGGGCGGCGTAGTAGAGGTCGCGGCGGTGTGCCGAGCCGGCCAGGTAGCCGCTCGGGCAGAGGTACCCGTGCGCGCCGTCCCCGGCCGCCGCCCGCGCGTGCTCCGGGAAGCAGCCGTCGTAGCAGACGCCCAGGCCCAGCCGCCACGTGTCGACTTCGAGCGTGGCGCCCCGGCGGCCGGCGTCGAACAGCTCGCGCTCGCCGCTCCAGAGCTGCTGCTTGTCGTACGCGGCGGTGACCGTGCCGGCCGGGTCCACCACGAGCGAGGAGATGGTGCGCCGCCGGTCGGGGTGGCGGACGGCGGCGCCGATCACCACTGCCGCGCCCGCGTCGGCGGCGGCGGTCCGCAGCGGGTCCAGCCGGGGGTCGGCGACCCGGCCGTCGGCGTCGGCGGCCACGTCGGTGCCCTCCGGGTCGGCGCCCAGCGTCGGCGGGTGGTACGCCGGCAGGAACAGCTCGGGCAGCACCACGACCCGGGCGCCCTCGGCCCGGGCGACGAGGCGGGCGGCGGCGCGGGCGTTGCCGGCGACGTCACCGGGGACGGGCTGGGCCTGGACGGCGGCGACGGTGAGCGGGCGCGCGGGAAGGGCGGTCACACGCCGATCCTAACCATCGGACGCGGCCGGATGATCTTCCGAATTCGCATCTCAAGCCGTACGTACGGTTTGCATCACGCGGTTCCACCTGCGACGATCCGTTCGTGCCCAGAGTAAGTCAGGACCAGCTCGACGCGCGCCGGCAGGAGATCCTCGCGGCGGCGCGGGCGTGTTTCGCCCGGCACGGCTACGAGGGCGCCACAGTGCGGCGGCTGGAGGAGGCCACCGGCCTGTCCCGGGGCGCGATCTTCCACCACTTCCGGGACAAGGACTCCCTGTTCCTCGCCGTCGCCGAGGACGACGCCGCCGCCATGGTGGAGACGGTCGCCCGCAACGGCCTGGTGCAGGTCATGCGCGACCTGCTGGCCCGGGCGGTCTCGCCCGACACGACCGGCTGGCTCGGCAGCCAGCTGGAGGTCTCGCGCCGGCTGCGTACCGACCCGGCCTTCGCCAAGCGCTGGGCGGAGCGTTCCGAAGCCATCGCCGCGGCGACCCGGGAGCGCCTGGTACGCCAGCGCGAGGCCGGCGTGCTGCGCGACGACGTCCCGATCGACGTGCTGGCCCAGTTCCTGGAGCTGGCCTACGACGGCTTGGTGCTGCACCTGGCGATGGGCCGCCCGGCCGGCGACCTGGCCCGGGTGCTCGACCTGGTCGAGGAGGCAGTGCGCCGGCACTGAGCCCGCCGGTCTCGGTCCGGTAACTGCGCCGCTCCAGGAAATCGACTCTGGCGCGCCTGCTCCACAATGAGCCGCGACCCCTCCTCGCGACAGGAGCAGACGATGACCCCCTCCGACACCTGGGGCATCCCCGGCCCCGTATTCCTGCGCTGGTACCTCCTGCTCGCCGTCGTCCTGGTCATCGGCGCGATCGTGTACCGGCGTCGGATGCTGGCCGGCACGCCGGTGACCGATCACGGCGCGCTGGGTCCGCAGCAGGTCGCCTACCTCAACGGCGGCGACCAGCTCGCCGTCTGGGCCACGCTCGGCGCGCTGCGCCACGCGGGCGCGGTCGGCGTACGACCCGACCGGCGGCTCACCACCGGCGGTCCGCTGCCGGCCGGGGCCACCCCGCTGGACCAGGCGGTCCACCACGCGGCGAGCCGCGGCCTGCGGACCCGGGACCTGGCCGCCGACGAGTGGGTGCGGCGCGCGCTCGACGAGCTGCGCGACGGCCTGGTACGCCGGGGCCTGGCCCTGGACCAGGAGCGGCGCCGGACGCTGCGGCGCGGCGCGCTGCTGATCGGCTTCCTGCTGGCAATTGGCGTCGTGCGTGCGATCTCCGGCCTGCTCAACGACCGGCCCACCGGCTGGCTGCTGCTCAGCCTGTTCCCGCTCGGCCTCGCGTTCCTGCTGCTCAACCGCGTGCCCTGGCGTACCCGGGCGGCCACCGCCGCGCTGAACGACATGCGCCGCCGGCACGCCTGGCTGCGACCGGCCGCCTCCCCCGCGTACGCCACGTACGGCGCGACGGATGTGGCGCTGGGCGTGGCGCTGTTCGGCACCGCCACGCTCTGGACCATGGATCCGGGCTTCGCCGAGCAGGCCGAGATCCAGCGGCAGGCGATGGGCAACGTCGGCGGCGCGAGCTCCGGCACCTCCTGTGGAGGCGGCGCCTCCACGTGCGGCGGTGGCAGCTCCTGCGGCGGAGGCGGTGGCTGCGGCGGAGGCGGGTGCGGCGGATGAGCGGCCCGTCCGGCGTCGGCATCGGCTGGCGTCCCGAGATCGCCGGTTTCGTGGCCGGGCTGCCGGGGCTGCGTTTCGTCGAGGTGGTCGCGGAGGCGGTCGCACCGGCCGGGCCGCTCCCGGACGGGCTCGCCGAGCTGCGCGGACGCGGCGTCGATGTCGTACCCCACGGGGTGCGGCTGTCCCTCGGCGGCGCGGAACCGGTCGATCCGGCCCGGGTGGCGCACCTGGCCGCGGTGGCCGCGGCCCTGGACGCGCCGCTGGTGAGTGAGCACATCGCGTTCGTGCGGGCCGGCGGTCTGGAGGCCGGTCACCTGCTGCCGCTGCCGCGCAGCCGCGAGGCGGTCGCCGCGGTGGTGGCGAACGTGCGGCGGACGCAGGCGGAGCTGCCGGTGCCGCTGGCCCTGGAGCCGATCGCCGCGCTCTTCGACTGGCCCGACGACGAGCTGGACGAGGCGGACTTCCTCACCGAGATCCTCGACGCCACCGGCGCGCTGCTGCTGCTCGACGTCGCGAACGTGCACGCCAACGCCCGCAACCGGGGCGGCGAGCCGACCGCGCTGCTGGACCGGCTGCCGCTGGAACGCATCGCCTACGCGCACGTCGCGGGCGGCGCCGAACACGGCGGCTTCTACCACGACACGCACACCGACCCGGTGCCCGCCGCCGTGCTGGACCTGGTCCGCGAGTTGTGTCAGCGGCGCCGGCCGCCCGCGTTGCTGCTGGAACGCGACGGGCACTACCCGCCCGCCGCCGAGCTGCGCGCGGAGCTCGACGCGCTCGCCGCCGCCTCCGGCCACCCGGCGTTCACGTGAGCGGCGACCTGGCGGCCCGGCAGGCCGAGCTGGTCGCCGCGCTCGTCGCCGGTGGACCGCTGCCGCCCGGCTTCGCACCGGCCCCGGTCGAGGCGGCCCGCCGGGCGCTGCTGCGCAAGCGGGCCGCGGACGTGGCCCGGCACTGGCCGCTGCTCGCCGCCGGCCTCGGCGCGCACTGGCCGGCGACGTTCACCACGTGGGCGGACGGACGCCCCTCGAACGGCTCCCTGCGCGACGGCTGGGACCTGGCCCGCGAGCTGCGCGACCGGGGCACGCTGCCGCCGCTGGGCGCGGAGGAGCTGGCCGCGCGCGAGGCCGCGAGCCGCTACGACGGCCACCGCCCGCCCCGGCCCCGCCGGATGCCGGCCGTCGCCCGGGCCGGCGGCGCCGTCGCGGCCCAGTTCGCCGGCCGGGTACGCCTGCTGCGGCCTGCCCCGCGCTGACACGCGCCCCCGGGTACGGCAGGATCGGGCGTATGGATCTCGGACTCGCCGACCGGGTGTACGTGCTGACCGGCTCCTCCGGCGGCCTCGGCTTCGCCACCGCCGAACAACTCGTCGCCGACGGCGCCCGGGTGGTCATCTCCGCGCGTACCCCGGAACGGGTGGCCGCCGCGATCGAGGCGCTCGGCGACCCGCAGCGGGCGATCGGGCTGACCGCCGACCTCGCCGACCCCGCCACCCCGGAGCGGCTCGTCGCCGCCGCCCGCGAACACTTCGGCCGCCTCGACGGCGCGCTGATCTCGGTCGGCGGCCCGCCGCCCGGCACCGCCGCCACCGTCACCGACGAGCAGTGGCGCGAGTCGTTCGAGACGGTCTTCCTGGGCAGCGTCCGGCTCGCCCGCACGGTGGCCGGCGCGCTCACCGACGGCGGCGCGATCGGGCTGGTGCTGTCCACCTCGGTACGCGGACCGCTGGCCGGCCTCGGCATCTCCAACGGGCTGCGACCGGGCCTGGCCGGCGTGGCCAAGGACATGGCCGACGAGTTCGGCCCGCGCGGCGTCCGCGTGGTCAGCCTGCTACCCGGGCGGATCATGACCGACCGCAACCGGGAGCTGCTGGCCGGCTCCGGCGACCCCGAGCGCGCCCGCGCCCAGGCGGAGGCGGCGATCCCGCTCGGGCGCATCGGCGACCCGGCGGAGTTCGGCCGGGTGGCGGCGTTCCTGCTCTCCCCCGCCGCCGGGTACGTCACCGGGGTGACCGTCCCGGTCGACGGCGGCGCGCTGCGCGGGCTGTGACAGTGGCCGCCGTGGTGGGCCGGGCGCCCGGGGCGGTGGGCCGGTGAGCGACCGACGGCGCCCGGGCGGTGGGCGGCCCGAGGCGGCCCCGGGGCCGGGCACGCCCGCCCGGCGGCACCCACGCCCCAGCCGCGAGCAGCTCGCGGCGGCGGCCGACCGGCTGCTGCCGGACGTCATCGCGCCCGGCCTGGACGTGCTCTTCGTCGGCATCAACCCCGGTCTGTGGTCGGCGGCGACCGGCTGGCACTTCGCCCGTCCGGGCAACCGGTTCTGGCCCGCCCTGCACCGGGGCGGGTTCACCCCGCGTCTGCTGCACCCCAGCGAGCAGGACGCGCTGCCCGCACTCGGCCTCGGGATCACCAACATGGTGGCCCGCGCCAGTGCCCGCGCCGACGAGCTGACCGCCACCGAACTGGTCGACGGCGCGGCGACGCTCACCGCGAAGGTCGAGCGGTACCGGCCGGGCTGGGTGGCGGTGGTCGGCGTGACCGCGTACCGGATCGGGTTCACCCGGCCGAAGGCCGGCTTCGGGCCGCAGCCCGAGCCGCTCGGGCCGGCCCGGCTGTGGGTGCTGCCCAACCCGAGCGGCCTGAACGCCCACTTCACCCCGGAGACGCTCGGCGCCGCGTTCGCCGAGCTGCGTGCCGCGGTCGCCGCGGGTTAGGGCCCCGGTCGCCGCGAGCTAGGGCTGCGGCCGTCCGGGTCGCCACGGCCCGGCCGCTGGGTGCCCGTCCACCCGGTCGGTGCCGATCCACGCCCGTCGGCACCGGGATTGAGGCCTCGCGCGCCGCTAGTTGGCCGCCGCCGGGGGCATGGCCTCGTGGGCGACGTAGGTGCCCATCGGCACAGTGGTCACCACCGGCTCCGGCTGCTCCGCCTCGGCATGAGGCGCGGGCGAGTCGGTGACCGCGAACTGGGTGCGGTACAGCTCGGCGTACAGGCCGCCGACGGCCACCAGTTCGTCGTGCCGGCCGCGCTCCACGATCCGCCCCTCGTCGAGCACGAGGATCTGGTCCGCGTCGCGCACCGTCGAGAGCCGGTGCGCGATCACCAGCGCGGTACGGCCGGTCAGCGCCACCGACAGCGCCCGCTGCACCGCTGCCTCGCTCTCCGAGTCCAGGTGGGCGGTGGCCTCGTCCAGGATCACTATCGACGGGGCCTTGAGCAGCAACCGGGCGATGGCGATGCGCTGCTTCTCGCCGCCGGAGAAACGGTAGCCGCGCTCGCCGACCGTCGTGTCGAGCCCGTCCGGCAGCGCCCGGACCAGGTCGGCCACCTGCGCGCCGGCCAGGGCGGCCCAGATCTCGTCGTCGGTGGCGTCGGGCTTGGCGTACCGCAGGTTCTCGCGGATGGTCTCGTGGAACAGGTGCGAGTCCTGGGTGACCACGCCGATCTCGTCGCGCAGCGAGGCGAGCGTGGCGTCCCGCACGTCGACGCCGCCGACCAGCACCTGGCCCTCGCTGACGTCGTAGATCCGGGAGATCAGCATGGACAGCGTCGACTTGCCGGCGCCGGAGGGGCCGACCAGGGCCACCATCTGCCCGGGCTCGACGGCGAACGAGACGCCCTTGAGCACCGGCTCGTTCACCGTACGGTCGAGGGTCGAGACCTCTTCCAGCGACGCGAGCGACACCTCGGCGGCGCTCGGGTAGCGGAAGCGCACGTCGCGGAACTCGACCCGGCCGCTGCCGCGCGGCACCGGCACCGCGTCGGGCTTCTCCGCGATGCCCGGACGCAGGTCGAGCACCTCGAAGACGCGGTCGAACGAGACGAGCGCGCTCATCACGTCGACCCGGACGTTGGAGAGCGCGGTGAGCGGGCCGTAGAGGCGGGTCAGCAACAGCGCCAGCTTGACGACGGTGCCGGCGCTGACCGCACCGGTGACCGCCAGCCAGCCGCCCACCCCGTAGGTGAGCGCCTGGGCCAGCGACGCGACGAGCAGCATCGCCACGAAGAACGTCCGCGAGTACATCGCGGACTGGATGCCGATGTCGCGCACCCGCTCGGCCCGGCGGGCGAACCGGTCGGCCTCGACCTCCGGCGCGCCGAACAGCTTGACCAGCAGCGCTCCGGCCACGCCGAACCGCTCGGTCATGGTCGCGTTCATCTTCGCGTCGAGGTTGTACGACTCGCGGGTGATCTCGGCCAGGCGCCGGCCCACCCGGCGGGCCGGGATGATGAAGATCGGCAGCAGCACCAGCGCCAGCACGGTGATCTGCCAGGACAGCACGAGCATCGCGCCGGCGGTGAGCACGAGCTGGATGACGTTGCTGACCACCCCGGACAGCGTCGAGGTGAACGCCCGCTGCGCGCCGAGCACGTCGTTGTTGAGCCGGCTCACCAGCGCGCCGGTCTGCGTGCGGGTGAAGAACTGCAGCGGCATCCGCTGGACGTGGTCGTAGACCCGGGTGCGCAGGTCGAGGATGATGCCCTCGCCGATGCGGGCCGAATACCACCGCTGGACCAGGGAGAACAGGGCATCGGCCACGGCGAGCGCGGCGATGATCAGGGCGAGCCGGACCACAGTCGTGCGGGCGTCCGGACCGCCGCCGGCGATCGCGTCGATGACGTCGCCGGCGAGCAGCGGCGTGGCCACACCGATCACCGCGGCGATGATCACGGTGATCAGGAAGACGACGATGTCACGCCGGTAGGGCCGGGCGAACGCGACGATCCGCCGGGCCGTGCCGCGCTTGAGCTCGTGGGCGGAGACCTCGTCCCGGTTGCGCAGCGACCGGAGCATGCTCCAGCCGCCCATGCCGCCGCCGGCCATCGGGTGGGACACTCGTCACCTCCAGGTCGTCAGGCAGCATGAATCGTCGGAGTCCATTCTCCAGACGCCTGTGACAACCTTGCGAGTAACCCAGATCTTCCCAAACGGTCCTTACGAAATCGCGCTCCGGGCCGGTTACTCGCCCCGGCCGGCCAGATCCCGGATACGCCGGGTCTGCGCCTCCCGCTCGGCGCGCTGCTGCTCGGCGTGCGTACGGTCGGCCGCGCCCGCCAGGAGCGCCTTGATCTCGACGATCGCGTCCCGGTTGTTGGCGAGGAGCCCGGCCGACAGGTCACGCACCGCGGCGTCCAGCTCGTCGTTCGGCACCACGAGCGTGGCCAGGCCGATCCGGTCCGCCTCGGTGGCGTCCATCCGGCGGCCGGTGGCGCAGATCTCCAGGGCGCGCGAATAGCCGACCAGCTCGACCAGGCGGCGCGTGCCGGCCAGATCGGGCACCAGGCCGAGTGTCACCTCGGCCATCGAGAGCCTGGCGTCGGCGGCGAGCACACGCATGTCGCAGGCGAGCGCGAGCTGGAAGCCGGCGCCGATGGCGTGGCCCTGCACCGCGGCGATCGACACCACGTCCGGCCGGTGCAGCCAGGTGAAGCCGCCCTGGTACTCGGCGATCCGGTCGGCGCACTCCGCCTCCGGGAGCGCGGCCAGCTCGGCGAAGGAGCCCGGCCCGGTGGCACCGGCGACCGCCAGGTCCAGGCCCGCGGAGAAGGCGCGCCCCTCGCCGCGTACGACGACGACGCGGACGTCGCCGGGCAGGTCGCGGGAGAAGTCGCTCATCGCCCGCCACATCGCCGGGGTCTGGGCGTTGAGCACGTCGGGCCGGCACAACGTCACCGTCGCAACCGGCCCGTCGCAGTCGAAGCGCACTCCGGTCGTCTCGGCGGTCACCGGACGCCCCGGAACACTGCGCTGATGGACGACGCTGGGCGGCGGGTCACGCCTTCTTCCGGCGCCGGGCGCCGCCGCGCTGCCGCAGCTGCACGCCGGATTCGGTGAGCACACGGTGGATGAACCCGTAGGAACGGCCGGTAGAGGCCGCCAGAGCACGGATGCTCTCACCCCCGGTGTACCGCTTTACCAGGTCTTTGGCGAGCGTCTGACGCTCGGCCCCGACGATCCGGCGACCCTTCTCAGTGCTGGTGGCTGTGCCGGTGGCTGCCATGCTGATCCCTCACGTCCCAGACTGTGCGGTTCGGATACGGTCCCACCTATTAGACCGCCTCGGACGATCATGCGCCAGATATCAACTATTCGCCAACCGACACGCTACGCAATGTCAGCTTCCCGATAGAGTGATCCTTCCGACCGGCTGATCCGTACCGCCCCGCCGGACGAGCGCATCCTCCCCCATGATCGACACCACCTCCCCGAAGTGGCTGCGTCACCGTGCTCCGGACACCTCCACTTCGGCGAACTGGTGTGGATCATGCGACGGCCGGTGCGGCGGGCCGTATCGTGCCCGGGGTGATTGACGTGATCACGGCCGCGGCGGGTGCCGCCGGTGTCTTCGCCGCCACCAATCTCGACGACATCGTCGTGCTCACGGTGCTGTTCGTGGCCCTCCGGCACACCGGACGCCCCCGGCCCTGGCAGATCGTCGCCGGGCAGTACGCGGGCATCGGCGCGCTCGTCGCGGTCGCGGTGGTGGCCGCCGCCGGGCTGCTCGTGGTGCCGGACCCGTGGCCCGGCCTGCTCGGCCTGCTGCCGGTCGCGCTCGGCGTACGCGCGCTGATGTCCCGTGGCGACGACGACGAGCCGCCGGCGGTGGTCGGCAGCCTGCTCGGCGTCGCCGGGGTGACCGTGGCGAACGGAGCCGACAACATCGCCGTCTACGTGCCGGTGTTCCGCTCCCTCGACCCGGCCACCGGCGTGGTCTGGCTGCTGGTGTTCGCGCTACTGGTGGCCGTGTGGTGCGCGGTCGCCGCCGCGCTCGGCGGGCACCCCCGGGTGGTGGCCCTGGTCGGCCGCGCCGGCCACTGGCTGGTGCCGGTGATCTTCATAGTCATCGGCGCGACCATCCTGCTCACCTCCGGCGTCCTCCCCCACCTGGCCGATCTCCTGACCTGACCGACCCGACCCGCCCCGACCCGGCCCACGGGGAAAAGAGGGCGGGTCAGGCCAGCTCGACCAGCTCCAGCAGGTCGTCGGACCAGGCGTCCTCGTCGCCGTCGGGCAGCAGGATGGCGCGGTCCGGCTTGAGCGCGCTGACCGCGCCCGGGTCGTGCGTGACCAGCACGATCGCGCCCGGGTAACGGGCGATCGCGTCCAGCACCTGCTCACGGCTGACCGGGTCGAGGTTGTTCGTCGGCTCGTCCAGCAGCAGCACGTTGGCGCCGGAGCAGACCAGCGTGGCCAGCGCCAGCCGGGTCTTCTCGCCGCCGGAGAGCACGCCGGCCGGCTTGTCCACGTCCTCGCCGGAGAAGAGGAACGCGCCGAGGATCTTGCGCAGGTCGGTGTCGGTCTGGTCGGACGCGGCGCTGCGCATGTGCTCCAGGATCGTCCGGTCCACGTCGAGCGTCTCGTGCTCCTGGGCGTAGTAGCCCAGCCGCAGCCCGTGCCCGGGGCGTACCTCGCCGGTGTCCGGCTCCAGCAGCCCGCCGAGCATCCGCAGCAGCGTGGTCTTGCCGGCGCCGTTGAGGCCGAGGATGGCCACCCGGGAACCCCGGTCCACCGCCACGTTGACGTCGGTGAAGATCTCCAGCGACCCGTACGACTTGGACAGGCCGGTGGCGGTCAGCGGCGTCTTGCCGCACGGGGCGGGGCTCGGGAACCGTACCTTCGCGACCTTGTCCGCGACGCGGACCTCGTCCAGGCCGGAGAGCAGGCGCTCGGCGCGCCGGGCCATGTTCTGGGCGGCGACGGTCTTGGTGGCCTTGGCCCGCATCTTGTCCGCCTGCGCCATCAGCGCGCCGGCCTTCTTCTCGGCGTTTGCGCGCTCCCGGCGGCGGCGCCGCTCGTCGGTCTCCCGCGCCTCCAGGTACGCCTTCCAGCCCAGGTTGTACGTGTCGACCACGGACCGGGTGGCGTCCAGGAACCAGACCTTGTTGACCACCGCCTCCAGCAGCGAGGCGTCGTGGGAGATCACGATCAGGCCGCCCTTGTGGTTGGCGAGGAAGCCGCGCAGCCAGGTGATCGAGTCGGCGTCGAGGTGGTTCGTGGGCTCGTCGAGCAGCAGGATGCCGCCGCCGTTCTCGCCGGCGTCGCGGAACAGGATCCGGGCCAGCTCGATGCGGCGTCGCTGACCGCCGGAGAGCGTGCCGATGGTCTGCGCCAGGGCGCGGTCGGGCAGGCCGAGGTTGGCGCAGATGCGGGCGGCCTCGGCTTCGGCCGCGTAGCCGCCGAGGGAGGCGAACTGGTCCTCCAGCGCGCCGTAGCGGCGGACCAGCCGCTCGTCGTCGGCACCTTCGGCGAGCTTGTTCTCCAGCTCCTTCATCTGCGCCATGAGCACGTCCAGCCCACGGGCGGAGAGCACCCGGTCCCGGCCGGTGACGTCCAGGTCACCGGTGCGCGGGTCCTGCGGCAGGTAGCCGATGGCGCTGCGCCGGTCGATCTGGCCGCCGTACGGCTGCCCCTCGCCGGCGAGCACCTTGAGCGTGGTGGTCTTGCCGGCGCCGTTGCGCCCGACCAGGCCGATCCGGTCCCCCGGCTGCACCCGCAGGGTGGTGTCGGACAGCAGGATCCGGGAACCGGCGCGCAGTTCCAGGCCGGTGGCAGTGATCATCTCGGAGTACTCGCTCTCGGGTCCGGAAGGGCTGACTCAGGGCACGCGAAAGCGCCGGCGGGTGGTGATTTCCCGTCGGCGCGGGGCGGTTCAGCCTTCGCAGCGCAGCACGGGGGCAAGTGTACCGGTCCCCGCGGGCCCTCTCCCCCGGATTACCGTGCAAGATCATCGGGTACGAAACCCGCCGTCCGGACCCGGTCCGGTACCGCAACCATCACAAACGGACACATCGGTGATCGGGGTCAACATGGAGCTGAACGAGAACGCGCGGGTCGACACCAGCCAGGTGGACGACCGGCGAGGGTCCGGCGGAGGCGGCGGGATGGGCATTCCGATCCCGATCGGCGGCGGCCGGGGCGGGATCGTGGGCATCATCATCGCCGTGCTCGTCGCCCTGGTGGGCGGCGGCTTCGGCCTCAACGCCGCCACCAACGGCGGCGGCTCCGAGCAGGGTGACAACACCTCGCTGGAGCAGAAGTGCTCGGCGCAGGACGCGCTGGAGCAGCTCGACTGCCGCAACACCCTCTACGTCAACTCGATCCAGGCGTACTGGCGTACCGCGATGCCGGAGGCGTTCGGCGAGCAGTACAAGCCGTCGAAGACCGTGTTCTTCAGCCAGAACGTCAGCACCGCCTGCGGCGCCGCCGACTCCGGCGTGGGCCCGTTCTACTGCCCGGCCGACGACCAGGTCTACATCGACCTCACGTTCTACCGGCTGCTGGCCGACCAGCTCGGCGCCAAGGGCGAGTTCGCCCAGCCGTACGTGCTGGCCCACGAGTACGGCCACCACGTGCAGGACCTGCTCGGCACCGAGGCGCAGATGCGCCGCCAGCAGGAGCGTGACCCGCAGAGCGCGAACGCGCTGTCGGTGAAGCTGGAGCTGCAGGCCGACTGCTACGCCGGCGCGTGGGCGAAGAACGCCACCGGCACCGCCGACGAGCGCGGGCAGAAGATCTTCAAGAGCATCACCGAGGAGGACATCTCCCAGGCCATCGACGCCGCCGAGAAGATCGGCGACGACGCGATCCAGGAGCGTTCCGGTCGGCCGGTGAACCCGGACGAGTTCACCCACGGCAGCTCGGAGCAGCGCAAGCAGTGGTTCACCAAGGGCTTCACCACCGGTGACCCGAAGTCCTGCGACACCTTCGGCGCCGGGACCTGATCCCCGCTCGGCGCATCGGCCCGCACCGCCACGGACGGCGGTGCGGGCCGATGTCGTTTCCGGGGCCGGTCAGGCCGGCAGTGTCACCTGAGCCGGAGTGGACCGGTTGACGGTCGTCCCGTCACCGAGCTGGCCCCCGCTGTTGTCGCCCCAGCACCACAGGCCGGCGTCGGTACGGATCGCGCAGCCGTGGTCGGTGACCGCGAGCCCGCCGGTCCAGCTGGTGGCGGTGCCGACCTGCGCGGGCGCGGACCGGTGGGTGGTGCTGCCGTCGCCCACCTGGCCGGCCGAGTTCTTGCCCCAGCACCAGAGGCTGCCGTCGGTACGCGACGCGCAGGACGTGTCGCTGCTCGCGGCGATCCGGTTCCACGTGGTGGCGGTGCCGATCTGCACCGGCGCGGTCCGGTACGAGCCGCTCACGCCGAGCTGGCCGTATCCGTTCTCACCCCAGCACCACAGCCCGCCGGCGCGGACCCCGCAGGTGTGCGCGTACCCGGCCGCGACGCCGGTCCACCCGGTCGCGGTGCCGACCTGCGCGGGCGCGGTCTGCGGCGTCAGGTTGCCGAGCCCGAGCTGGCCGTCCGAGCTGGCCCCCCAGCACCAGAGCGTGCCGCCGGTCCGGATACCGCAGGTGTGCCCGTAGCCGGTCGAGACGCTCACCCAGTCGGTGGCCGTGCCGACCTGCAGCGGGGTGTTCGCGACGTACGGCGAGGCGCCGACGCCCAGCTGGGTGGTCCGGTTGAAGCCCCAGCACCAGAGCGTGCCGTCGGTGCGTATCGCGCAGGTGTGCTGGGGGCCGGCGTCGACCCGGGCCCAGGTGGTCGCGGTGCCGACCTGCACCGGGGCGCTGCGGCTGGTGGTGCTCCCGTCGCCGAGCTGGCCCCGGAAGTTCGAGCCCCAGCACCACAGCGTCCCGTCCGTGCGGACCGCGCAGGTGTGGCCGGTGCCGGCGTCGACGTTCGTCCAGGTGGCGGTGCCGACCCGCGTCGGGGCGCTGCGGTTCGTGGTGGTCCCGTCGCCGAGCTGACCGCCGTAGTTCGAGCCCCAGCACCACAGTCCCCCGTCGGTGCTGATCGCGCACGTGTGCGCGCCGCCCGCGGTGACGCTGCTGACGGTGGGCGCGGCGAGCGCGGCGCGCTGCGCCGGGCCCGCGTTCGCCGTACCGGCGGTGAGTGTGGCGGTGAGCACGAGGCTTCCGGCGCTCATTGCCGCCGCCGCGACGAGGAGTCTCGTCGCACGGCGCCACCGGGCTCGCAGCCGGCCGTCCTGATATCCGCTCATGAAGTTGTTGTCTCCCAACGATGTCGGCGCGTGATGGCGGAGGCGAAGCTGCCCCTGCGGGTCGCCCGGAGACCCGCCGCTTCGTGACACCGACGATAGGCATCGAGTCGATTCGATGCATCATCGAGGAGCGGGATTGCGCCGTCTTGAGGTGATCTTTCCTGTTCAGCGGACCAGGATGTGGACCGCCCGGGCGGCCGCGACGGCGGCCACCAGCACCGCGTGCCGGGGCTCCGGCACGTCGAGCAGGCGCGGCGCGCGCAGCGCCGCCAGCGGGGCCAGCCGTCGGTCGGTCAGCACCGTGTCCACCGCGCGCCGGTCGCCGCCGCACACCAGCGTCGACAGCGTTCCGGCCTCCGGCAACAGCAGGCGTACGGCCAGCTCGGCCGCGTCGCCCAGGGCCGCCTTCGCCTGGTTGTCGCGCCGCCGGGCGAACCGCTGCTGGGACCAGCCGCCCGCCGCGGTACGCCCCTGCACGTACCGGGTGTCCACCTTGGAGACCACCAGGTCGGCGCCGTCGGCGACGCCGACCGCGACAGCGCCCTTGCGGGCAAGCAGCAGACCGATCCGGCGGGCCGCGGTGGCGGAGGCGACGAATCCGGGTACGTCCGCCGACGCGCTCGCGCCGGGCGGGGTGTGCAGCTCGGCGGTGGCGTCGTCCGGGGCGGTGAGGAGGAGCCCGTACTCCTGGACTGTGGTCGTGGGCGGGCCGTGCCGGTCGGTGAAACCCTCGACCCAGCGGGCGACGCGGCCGGGGTCGACCTCGACCCACCGGCCGCCGCCGGCGGCGGGTCGGCTGCTCATGGCCCGACGGTACGGCATCGGCGGGCCCCGCAACGCAGCGCGGGAGGACACCGTGACCGGTGCCCTCCCGCGTCTACCGGGTGGATCAGTGGACGGTGAGGTTGCCGCCCTTCAGCGTGACCTCGGCGGTGCCGCCGCCCGTCCAGTCGGACGAGAAGAGCAGCGCACCGCCCTTCCACAGCGTGACCCCGACGGTGTCGTTCCTGCCGGGGGCGCCCCGGTCGGTCACCGTCACGGCCAGGGTCAGGCCGGAGGCCACCAGCTTGCCCTTGTTGTCGTACAGGGCGGCCTGGTAGCGCACCTGGGCGACCTTGCCCGCCGAGGTGACGCCGAGCGCGTCGACGGTGCCGGCCTTGATCGTGTACGCCTTCCCGCCGGAGCGGAACTCGATCTCGGCCTTGCCGGTGGCCGGCTTGTTCGCCTTGCCCGGCTTCGCGTTCAGCTCCACCTCGACGGTGGAGTTCACGTCGGCCGGGTAGGTGCCCGCCGAGCGGGTGGCGGTCAGGTGACCGCCACCGGTGAGGAACCCGCCGTCGGAGACGGCGACTGTCACCTGCGCGGTGGTGCTGCCCGTGTAGCTGCCGCCCACTGTCGCGGTGACGGTGTGCGTGCCCTTCGGCAGCGTGGCCTCGCACGCCGCGGACGCGCTCGTGGTGGCCGTGCCCAGCAGGGCCGGCACTGCGGCGCAGAGCGTCACGCCGTCCTTCGTGAAGGTGACGGTGGCGGTCCGGATGTCACCGGCTGTGGTGTCCGTCGCGCCGGGCAGCACCGAGCTGTCCCGGACCACGGCCCGCAGCAGGGCCTTGCCGGAGGCGCCGCCGGTCGCGGTGTTCACCAGCGTGTCACCGGCCCAGCTGACCGCCGCGTCCTCGGCGGTGACCGTGATCGTGAACGAGGTGCTGCCGGTCAGCCCGGAGCCGTCGGAGACGGTCACCGTGACCGGATAGGCACCCGGGGCCGCCGTGGTGGTGCCGGCGACCGTCCAGGTACGCGAGCCCGGCCGGGCGTCGGCCGCGGAGGTGCTCGTGACGGCCAGGGACAGGCCGGCGGGCAGCCCGGTGGCGGCGGCGGTCAGGTCCGCGCCCGTGGTGTCGCCGTCGGTGGCGGTGACCGTGACGGCAGGCGAGAGCGCGTCGCTGTACTGGACGCTCACGCCGTCCGGGGCGGTGCTGGTGACGGCCGGGGCGGACCGGATCGTGAAGTCGGCGTCGTTGACGTCGAAGAAGACGTTCCCGACCGCCTCGATCTTGATCCGGGCCTTCCCGGTCGCCACGTTCGGCAGCGTCACCGTCGCCGAGCCGGTGTTGGCGGTCTGCTCCGCCAGCACGTACGGGAAGGTCAGCCCGCCGTCGGCGGACAGCGAGATCTTCACCTGCGCGGCGTTCACCGGCGCCACGTCGGTGCCGGCCACGTCCCACGTCACGGTCTGGGTCGAGCCGCCGTCCAGGACGGCGGCGGCGCCCTGCGAGGTCACCAGGAACGGACCCGCGTCCGGCGCCAGCACCACGGCGACGTCGCCGCTGCCGATGCCGCCGCCGCCCAGCCGCCCGTCCCGGGCGGTGAGCTTGAAGTGCAGGGTCCGGTCACCCGCGATGCCGACCCAGTCGCGGGTGGGCAGGAACTCGGAGTAGCAGTCGACAAGCTCGGCCGGCACGTTCGACGCGCCACCGGTGGCCGGCGGCGCCGGGGCAGCCGGGCAGGCGCCGGTGGCCGCGTTGGTGTTGCCGGCCAGGATCTGCCGCATGTCCGGGAACACCCGGGTCGAGTCGGTGGTGACCGCGTTCAGCCCCGGCGAGTAGTACTTCAGCGTGTCCGTCGGCGACACGATCGCCGCCTCGCCGAACACCCGGAACAGCGGACCGTTGACCTTCGTGTTGTTCGTCAGCGCGGTGCCGGTCGTGGCGCCCCTGTCGTTCTGCTCCCACAGGTACGTGACGGTGTCGCCGTCGGCGTCGGTGGCGCTGCCGGTCAGCGCGAACGGCGTACGCACCGGGATGGTGACGGTCTCCGGGACGGTGACCACCGGGGCGTGGTTGGTGGTCTCCTCGACCAGCCAGCCGCCGTTGTCGATGGCGCCGCCCTTCGCCGTCTCACCGACGAAACCGGACGCGCCGGAGGCGTTCGTCAGCTCCAGCGACGCCACGTTGGTGGTGGCCAGCGTGCCGCCGAAGGTCACCTGGAAGCCGTTGTCGTTGAGCGTGCCGCTGCCACCGAACGCGGCCACGGTGACCGTCGCGCCGGCCGGCCAGCCGGCGATGCCCTCGATGGCCGCCTTGATGCCCGCGGTGGTGTAGTTGACGCCCCGCGTGATCGGCGCCGAGTCGCTGCCCGCGTAGCTGATGGTGAACGAGTCACCGTCGGCGTCGAACCCGTACAGCGAGACGTTCTGCACCTCGTTGATGGCCGGGCGGTTCGACGTGACGTAGTTGGTGATCTCGGTGTAGCTGCGGTGCGACCAGTACGGGTCGCTGTGCGGCTGGAGGTTGTCCTGCTGGCAGATGCCCGCGTACGCCATGATCGACGAACCGCTGCCCGGCTCGTACGAGTTGGCCGCGCTGCGGTTGCCGCCCGAGCAGTTGTACTGGGTGCCGTTGAAGGTGTGGTTGCCGGCGAACTGGTGACCCATCTCGTGCGAGACGTAGTCGACCGCGTAGAAGTCGCCGACCGGTGTCGGCAGGCCGGTGCAGCCCTGCGCCTTGCCGTTGCCGCCGATCACGCCGAGGCTGGCCACGCCGCCGCCGTTGACGCCCAGGCCGACGTGGCCCACGTCGTAGTTGCTCGCGCCGACCAGCTGGCCGAGCACGATCCGGTTACGGCTGAGCGTGCCACTGCCGCAGGAGGTGAGCTGCGCCGGCGTGAAGCATGCCGCCGCGCCGCACGGGCCGTTCGGCTCGGTGGCCAGGGCCGGCGTGTTCAGGTTGGTCTTGTCGGTGTCGTTGATCAGCACGAGCCGGATCGCCGTCTCGTCCTCGTAGATCTGGGTGACCCGGTTCATCAGCGTCACCTTCGCGGCGGTGACGTTCTCCGCGCCGAAGTAGGTGGCGTACGACGGGTCGGTCACCAGCGCCACCCGGTACGTGCGCAGCTTCACCAGCGGCCCGGCCGGGACGTCCGCCTCGGCGATCTCCTCGGCCAGCGCGTGCGCCTCCTGCGTGACGTCCGCACGCTCGACGAACTCGCCCTCCGGGTGCTCCAGGTCGCGGGCGAAGTAGCTCGCGTACAGGCTCTGGTCACGCTGGTAGTACGGGTCGATGTACCAGTTGCCCTTGGCCGACCGGACCGAGGCGTGGAACCCGAGCGGGGTGAGGTCCGCGCGGATGGTCGCGGCCGGGTCGTCCAGGCCCTTGCCGGCGTACGTGGTGATCTCCGGGTGCCTCGCGGCCAGACCGGCCTCCATGACCGGCGAGTCGACCAGCTCGAAGCGCTGGAACGTGCCGTCCGGAGCGGGCAGCGACACCACCTGCTTCGCCACCCGGGCCACCGCGACGCGCTTCTCGGCCGGCGCCTTGTCCAGCAGGCCCTTCATGGTGCCGCGGTCCAGCTTGTACGCGGTCAGCCGCTTGGCCTTGATCGCGGCCTGGCGGCCCGCCTTGGTGGCCGCCGGCTTGCCGTCCACCTTCTGCCACGGCCCGTGGACGCCGGGCGCGGCGGAGGCGGGCGCGGGCGCCGCGAGAACGGGAAGCGTCGCCGCGGCCAGCGCGGCGACGAGGAGGGCAGCGGTCCGTCCGCGCCGGGCGGGTTGCCGGTCGCGCGGCGGACGCCACAGGGTGATCCTCAAGTCTTCTCCCTGCTGGGTCTGGTGTGGATCGACGCACGACCGGCGGGGATGACCGGATGTACGTGAACGGTCCACGGATTGTTCCGTGACCCTAGGACCACTCGCGACTCCGAACATCAGCCGCGAAGATGATGCGGTTGCGTCCGGACGATGCTCCAGGTCGTCCCGGCTCCCGGAATCCGATCGATGCCGTCGGGCCGCGGCCGTCCCCTTCGGTCAGACGCCGAGCACCGTGGCGACCGCGAGGGCGGCGATGATGGCGCTGGACAGCAGCGCGGTGACCCGCCGCCCACGGGGACCGGTGAGGGCCCGGCCGATCAGCGAGCCGCCGCCGGCGATCAGCAACTGCCAGCTGGCCGAGGCGAGGAACACGCCTGCGGTGAAGGCGGCCGCGCCGACCGGGCTCGAGCCGAGCACGTCGCCCCGGCCGAGGACGAGCGCCACGAAGTAGACGACGGTGGCCGGGT
The DNA here is from genome assembly GCF_003315815.1 of Micromonospora sp. LHW51205. NCBI lineage: Bacteria > Bacillati > Actinomycetota > Actinomycetes > Micromonosporales > Micromonosporaceae > Micromonospora > Micromonospora sp. LHW51205. The sequence continues at coordinate 258,387 of NZ_QMEZ01000002.1, forward strand.
TGAGCAGGGTCAGCGCGAGAACCGCGGCGAACGCCCGCACCGGCGTGTCCAGGCCACCCCGCGGACTCGGCTCCTGCGCCGGGGCGGGTGAGTTCGGCTCCTGCGCCGGGGCGGGTGGGCGCATCGCGCGCCAGGCGGTGAGGCAGGCGAGGGCCAGCAGCACCCCCGCGGCGATCAGCCGCAGCGGACCCGCGAACGGCGCGAGCCCGCTGGCCACCGCGGCCCCGCCGAGCGCCGCGACGGCCGCGTACATCCCGTCGGCGGTGGCCACGCCGAGCGCCGCCGCCGAACCGACCCGGAACGAGGTACGCGCGCTGAGCCCGAGAATGAGGATCGCGATCGCGCCGACCGGGATGGCGACGCCGTAGCCGGCGACCAGGCCGGCCAGGAACGCCCCGGTCACGACGAGGGGTGGTGGGCCGAGGCGGCCGGCGGCAGGGTGCGCTGTCGACGCGCGGCAGTGGCCGCACGGACAGGAGCCTGCTTCGGGTACGCCTCGATCACCCGCTCATCCTGCCCCCTGGTTCCCCCACCCCGGAACCGGTTTTCCCGCGCCTCGGTTGGACTGAAGATCTTGGTACGAATCTGCCCCCGTGGGGGGCGATCTCGTACCAAGATCTCGCCGTTCCGGGCACCAACGCCGGTGGCAGTGCCGCCGGGTCACCTTGATCGACACCACTTCGCCGATGTGGCGGCATCAAAGCCACTCCGACCACACCACTTCGGCGTAACGGTGTCGATCATGCCGAGAGAACACCGCGGGCGCGGCACCCCTCAAGGGTGCCGCGCCCGCGGCGGTGACCGGGAGAACTGTCAGACGTTGAAGCCGAGCGAGCGCAGCTGGTCGCGCCCCTCGTCGGTGATCTTGTCGGGGCCCCACGGCGGCAGCCACACCCAGTTGATCCGGATGTCGTTCACCAGGCCGCCACCGGGACCGGTGGTCAGCGCCTGCCGGGCCTGGTCCTCGATCACGTCGGTCAGCGGGCAGGCCGCCGAGGTCAGCGTCATGTCCAGGGTGGCCACGTTGTCGTCGTCGACGTGGACGCCGTACACCAGGCCCAGGTCGACCACGTTGATGCCCAGCTCCGGGTCGACGACGTCCTTCATCGCCTCTTCGATGTCGCCGATAGCGGCCTTGCCGCCGGCCGGCGCCGCCGCGCCCGCGGCCGCGCCGCCGGCAACAGCACCGTTGACGGCCGCGCCGTCCGTCGCCACCGCGCCAGCCTCGGGGGTCATGTTCTCGTCGCTCATGCCTTCACCTCCGGGCTCACGCCCACCCCGGCGCGTGCCGCGGCGTCCTTGAACGCCATCCACGACAACAGCGCGCACTTCACCCGGGCCGGGTAGCGCGCGACACCCGCGAACGCCACCCCGTCTCCGAGCACGTCCTCGTCCGGCGTGACCTGGCCCCGCCCGGACATCAACTGCACGAACGCCTCGTGCACCACCGCGGCGTCGCTCGCGGCCCTGCCGCGCAGCAGCTCGTGCAGGATGCTCGCCGACGCCTGGCTGATCGAGCAGCCCATCCCGTCGTACGAGATGTCGGTGAACACCGTGCCGTCGGTCGCCACCCGTACGGTGATCTCGTCGCCGCAGGTCGGGTTGACGTGGTGCGCCTCGCCGACCCGGGCGGCCGGGTCCGCCGCGTCCCGCAGGCCGCGGCCGTGCGGGTGCTTGTAGTGGTCCAGGATGATCTCCTGGTAGAGGGATTCGAGCTGCATCACTGGAACACCTTCCGCACCCGCTCCAGACCCGCCACCAGGGCGTCGATCTCCGCGGTGGTGGTGTAGAGGTAGAACGACGCCCGCGTCGTGGCCGGCACCCCGAACCGGGTGCACACCGGCCGGGCGCAGTGGTGGCCCACCCGCACCTGCACGCCGAGCGAGTCGAGCACCTGCCCGACGTCGTGCGGGTGCACGTCACCGAGCGCGAACGAGATCGTCCCGCCCCGGCCCACCGGCACCGTCGGGCCGAAGATCCGCAGGCCGGGCACGGTGGCGAGGGCGTCCAGCGCGTACGCCGTCAGCTCCTTCTCGTGCCACTGGATGGCCGGCATGCCGATCGCGGTGAGGTAGTCCACCGCGGCGCCGAGCGCCACCGCCTCGGCGATCGGCGGGGTGCCCGCCTCGAACCGGGCCGGCGGCGCGGCGAACGTCGAGCCGCCCATGGTCACCGTCTCGATCATCGAGCCGCCGCCCATCACCGGGGGCATCGCGGCGAGCAGCTCGCCCCGGCCCCAGAGCACGCCGATGCCGGTCGGGCCGCACATCTTGTGCCCGGTGAAGACGATGAAGTCGGCGTCGTGGTCGACCACGTCCATCGGCAGGTGCGGCACCGACTGCGAGCAGTCGAGCAGCAGCAGCGCGCCGACCTCGCGGACCCGCGCGGTGATCCGCGAGGTGGCGTTGACGGTGCCGAGGATGTTCGACATGTGCACCAGCGAGACGATCTTCGTCCGCTCGGTGACCAGGTCGTCCAGGCCGGACTCGTCGAGCCGGCCCTGGTCGGTGACCGGGAACCAGCGCAGCGTCGCGCCGGTGCGCTCCGCCAGCAGCTGCCACGGGACGATGTTCGAGTGGTGCTCCATCTCGGAGATCACGATCTCGTCGCCGGGGCCCAGCCGGAACCGGGGGTCGCCGTCCGCGCGCAGCGAGGCGTTGGAGAAGGCGTACGCCACGATGTTGATCGCCTCGGTGGAGTTCTTGGTGAACACCACCTCGTCCACGCTCGGCGCGTTGATGAACGCGGCGATCTTCGCCCGCGCGCCCTCGTACGCCTCGGTGGCCTCGGTGCCCAGCGTGTGCACCGAGCGCGACACGTTGGCGTTGTGCAGCGCGTAGTGCTCGGCGAGCACGTCGAGCACCTGCCGCGGCTTGTGCGAGGTGTTGGCGCTGTCCAGGTAGACCAGCGGGTGGCCGTTGACCTCCCGGTCGAGGATCGGGAAGTCGGCCCGCACCTTCGCCACGTCGAAGCGCGGCACGTCGTCGTACTGCGGCATGCCCGCCGGGATGGCCATCGAGGTCATGGCAGGTCAGGCCCGTGCCGCGCCGGCTCCGGCGACGTAGCGCTCGTAGCCCTCTTCCTCGAGCTTGTCGGCCAGCTCCCGGCCGCCCTGCTCAACGATCCGGCCGGCCACGAAGACGTGCACGAAGTCGGGCTTGATGTAACGCAGGATGCGCGTGTAGTGGGTGATCAGCAGCAGGCCGGTGTCACCGGTGTCGCGTACCCGGTTCACGCCCTCGCTGACCACGCGCAGCGCGTCCACGTCCAGGCCGGAGTCGGTCTCGTCGAGGATCGCCATCTTCGGCTTGAGCAGCTCCAGCTGCACGATCTCGTGCCGCTTCTTCTCGCCGCCGGAGAAGCCCTCGTTGACGTTGCGCTGGGCGAACGCCGGGTCCATCTGGAGGCGCTCCATGGCGCCGCGCAGCTCGCCGCCCCAGGTGCGCAGCTTCGGCGCCTCACCGTCGATGGCGGTCTTGGCGGTACGCAGGAAGTTGGCCACCGACACGCCGGGGACCTCGACCGGGTACTGCATGGCCAGGAAGAGACCGGCGCGGGCCCGCTCGTCGACGGACATGGACAGCACGTCCTCGCCGTCGAGGGTCACCTCGCCGCCGGTGATCTCGTACTTCGGGTGACCGGCGATCGAGTACGCCAGCGTCGACTTGCCGGAGCCGTTCGGGCCCATGATGGCGTGCGTCTCGCCGGAGCGCACGGTCAGGTCGACCCCGTGCAGGATCGGCTTGAGCTCACCCTCGGGCAGCTTGACCGACACCTTCAGGTCGCGGATCTCCAGGGTGCTCATCAGCGGGTCACTCCATTGCTCGGCAGCGGACGGCCGTCGCCGTCCACGGAAAGGTAGATGTCGCCGTCGCGGACTTCGACGGAATAGACGGGTACGGGTTCGGTCGCGGGCAGCCCGGTGGGCTCACCGGTACGCAGGTCGAAACGGGATCCGTGCAGCCAGCATTCCAGCGTGCAGCCCTCGACCTCGCCCTCGGACAGCGCCACGGCGGCGTGCGAGCACTCGTCGTGCACCGCGTAGAACACGTCGTCCTCGCCGTGCACGATCGCGACCTGCACGCCGTCCACGTCGGCGCTGATCGCGGTGCCCTTCGGCACGTCCTCGGTGGAGCAGATCTTGAGCATCAGGCGCCGGCCTTCGCCAGCCGGGCCTCGATGGCGTCACCGAGGCGCTCGCGCAGGTCCTCGACCGGGATCTTGTTGATCAGCTCGGCGAAGAAGCCGCGCACCACCAGGCGCCGCGCCTCGGCCTCCGGGATGCCCCGGGCCATCAGGTAGAACAGCTGCTCGTCGTCGAACCGGCCGGTCGCGCTGGCGTGCCCGGCGCCGGCGATCTCGCCGGTCTCGATCTCCAGGTTGGGTACGGAGTCGGCCCGCGCGCCGTCGGTGAGCAGCAGGTTCCGGTTGATCTCGTACGTGTCGGTGCCGGTGGCCTCGGCGCGGATCAGCACGTCGCCGACCCAGACCGTGTGCGCGTCGTCGCCCTGCAGCGCGCCCCGGTAGCCGACGTTGCTGCGGCAGTCCGGCACGGTGTGGTCGACCAGCTGCCGGTGCTCCAGGTGCTGGCCGGAGTCGGCGAAGTAGACGCCGTACAGCTCGGCCTCGCCGCCGCGCTGGGTGTACTCCACCGACGTGTACTGCCGGACCAGGTCGCCGCCGAGGCTGACCTGCACGTGCAGGATCCGGGCGTCGCGGCCCAGCCGCACCTTCAGGTGCTGCGCCTGCACCGCGTCGTCGGCCCAGTCGGCGACGGTGACCAGGGTCAGCTTCGCCCCGTCGCCCACCGACACCTCGACGTTGTCGGCCAGCGTGGCCGAGCCGACGTGCTCGATCACCACGGTGGCCTCGGCGAACCGGTCCACCTCGACGAACGTGTGGCCGAAGGCGAGCGCCTCGGCGTTCTCGCCGACCACCCGCAGGCGCACCGGCGCCTCCACCACCGCGTCGCGGGCGACCCGCACCAGCAGCGCGCGGTCGGCCCCGCCGTACGCGAGCGCGCTGACCCGGTCGAACGGGGTGAGCACGCTGCCCACCCGGGGGTCGTCCCGGCCGATCCGGTCGACGGTGACGCCCTCGGGCAGGTCACCGTACTCGTGCCGGACCGCGCCGGTCGCGCCCTGCGCCGACCCGGTCAGGCCGCGCAGGCGCTTGAGCGGGGTGAAGCGCCACTCCTCCTCCAGGCCGGTCAGGGCCGGGAAGTCGGCGACGTCGTACGAGCGGAGCGCCTGCGACTTGGTCGTGGGCGGCGCGGAAGCCTGGGTAGTCATCTCTTCCTTGTGTTCTGCGACGAGGTGTCAGGTGAGGCGGAGGACGGGGGCCGGCGTCAGCCGACCGCGCCCTCCATCTGCAGCTCGATCAGGCGGTTGAGCTCCAGCGCGTACTCCATCGGAAGCTCCTTGGCGATCGGCTCGATGAAGCCGCGCACGATCATCGCCATCGCCTCGTCCTCGCTCAGGCCCCGGCTCATCAGGTAGAAGAGCTGGTCCTCGCTGACCTTGGAGACGGTCGCCTCGTGCCCCATCGACACGTCGTCCTCGCGGATGTCGACGTACGGGTAGGTGTCGGAGCGGGAGATCGTGTCGACCAGGAGCGCGTCGCACTTGACCGTGCTCTTGCTGCTGGTCGAGCCCTCCAGCACCTGCACCAGACCGCGGTACGAGGTGCGGCCGCCGCCCCGGGCGATCGACTTCGACACGATGGTCGAGGAGGTGTGCGGCGCGGCGTGCACCATCTTGGCGCCGGCGTCCTGGTGCTGGCCCTCGCCGGCCATGGCCACCGAGAGCACCTCGCCCTTGGCGTGCTCGCCGGTCATGTAGACCGCCGGGTACTTCATGGTGACCTTGGAGCCGATGTTGCCGTCGACCCACTCCATGGTCGCGCCCTCGTGGCACACGGCACGCTTGGTGACCAGGTTGTAGACGTTGTTCGACCAGTTCTGGATGGTCGTGTACCGGCACCGGGCGTTCTTCTTGACGATGATCTCCACGACCGCGCTGTGCAGCGAGTCGGAGGAGTAGATGGGCGCGGTGCAACCCTCGACGTAGTGCACGTACGCGCCCTCGTCGACGATGATCAGCGTCCGCTCGAACTGGCCCATGTTCTCCGTGTTGATCCGGAAGTAGGCCTGCAGCGGGATGTCCACGTGCACGCCCTTCGGCACGTAGATGAACGAGCCACCGGACCAGACGGAGGTGTTCAGCGCGGCGAACTTGTTGTCGCCGACCGGGATGACCGTGCCGAAGTACTCCTTGAACAGGTCCTCGTGCTCCTTGAGCGCGGTGTCGGTGTCCAGGAAGACGACGCCCTGCTCCTCCAGGTCCTCACGGATCTGGTGGTAGACCACCTCGGACTCGTACTGCGCCGCGACACCGGCGACCAGGCGCTGCTTCTCCGCCTCCGGGATGCCGAGCTTGTCGTAGGTGTTCTTGATGTCCTCGGGCAGGTCCTCCCAGGAGGTGGCCTGCTTCTCGGTGGACCGCACGAAGTACTTGATGTTGTCGAAGTCGATCCCGGTGAGGTCGGCGCCCCAGTTCGGCATCGGCTTGCGGCCGAACAGCCGCAGGCCCTTGAGCCGCAGGTCGAGCATCCAGGCCGGCTCGTTCTTCTTGGCCGAGATGTCCCGCACCACCGCCTCGCTGAGGCCGCGCTGGGCGGACGCCCCGGCGACGTCGGGGTCGGCCCAGCCGTACTCGTAACGACCGAGGGCCGCGAGCTGCTCCTCCTGGGTCAGGGGCTGAACGATCTGCTCGGTCATCTATCTGTCCTCACAGTGGTGACGGTGGAACCGGACTGGGCGGGAATGTGCGTGGTGCACACGCCGTCGCCGTGCGCGATGGTGGCCAGGCGCTGTACGTGGGTGCCGACCAGACGGGAGATGACCTCGGTCTCGGCCTCGCACAGCTGAGGAAACTCGGCGGCCACGTGCGCCACCGGGCAGTGGTGCTGGCAGAGCTGGCCGCCGGAGGCGATCGTGGACGCGTTGGCAGCGTAACCCTCGGCGGTGAGCGCCCCGGCGAGCGCCTCGGCCCGCGCGAGCGGCGCGTCTCCCGCGTCCTCCATGGCCGCCCGGCAGCGGGTCTCCAGCGCGGAGACCTGCTCGGCCGCGAACGCCGCGACCGCCTCGGCGCCGCCGGTGCGGGCGATCCACCGCAGCGCGGCGGTGGCCATGTTGTCGTAGTGGTGGGTGCCGCAGCGGCCCCGGGCCGCCTCGGTGAGCGCGAAGACCTTGGCCGGCCGGCCCCGCCCCCGGCTGCCGCGCACGACCTGGTCGCGGGCGACCACGTCGCCGTCGGCGAGCATGGCGTCGAGGTGCCGGCGGATCGCGGCCGGGCTGAGGCCGAGCGCCGAGCCGAGCTGCGCTGCGGTGGTGGCGCCCCGCTCCAGCAGGAGCTGGGTGACCCGGTCACGGGTCGACAGGTCGGCCGGAGCGGACTCCCGCTCGACGTGCCGGGTGCCACGACGCGACCGCGAACCGCCGGTGACCGCACCGGTCACCGACGCCCGGGACAGCGCCGCCGCGTTTTTCACAACGGCAACGTTACGTAAATCGTCCGGGGCTCGCAAACCCGGGTCCGGTGATTCCGACCACCGAGGTGGCGGAGTCACCCGATCGGGATCAACTACGGTGCGTAGGATTCGCTCCGTGAAGCGTTCCGTCCGGTTCCCGGTCTCGTCCACGCTGCTGCGCCGCCTCGCGCTCGCCTCGATCATCGCGAACGTCGCGATCGTGGTCACCGGCGGGGCCGTCCGGCTCACCGCGTCCGGGCTCGGCTGCCCCACCTGGCCCCGGTGCACCGACGACTCCTACACCACGACCGCCGAGATGGGCGTGCACGGGGTGATCGAGTTCGGCAACCGGCTGCTCACCTTCGCGGTGGGGATCATCGCACTCGCCGTCGTGCTGGCCGTGCTGGCCCACCGTCCCCGCCGGCGCGGGCTGCTCCCGCTGGCCGTCGGCGTGCTGTTCGGCATCCCGGCCCAGGCGGTCATCGGCGGCATCACCGTGCTGACCGACCTCAACCCGTGGGTGGTCGGGCTGCACTTCCTCGCCTCGATGGCGGTCATCGCCGCCGCGTACGCGCTCTGGCGGCGGATCAAGGAGCCGGACGGGCCGGACAGCCCGACCGTGCCGGCGCCGCTGCGTACCCTCGCCTGGATCACCACGGCGGTGAGCGCGTCGGTGCTGGTGGTCGGCACCTGGGTGACCGGCAGCGGCCCGCACGCCGGCGACCACGGCGCGGCCCGCAACGGCCTGGACCCGACGCAGATCTCGCAGGTGCACGCCGACGGCGTCTTCCTGCTGATCGGTCTCTCGGTGGCGCTGTACTTCGCGTTCCGGGCGGTCGGCGCGGAGCGCGCGGCGCGGGCCGCCGCGGTGCTGATCGCGGTCGAGCTGGGCCAGGGCGTGATCGGCTTCGTCCAGTACTTCACCCATCTACCCGGCGTGCTCGTCGGCGCGCACATGCTCGGCTCCTGCCTGGTGCTGCTGGCCACGCTCGGCGTCCTGTTCGCGACCCGGGAGCGGCTGCCGGCCGCCCCGCCGGCCCCGGCCGAGCCGGTCGCCGAGCCGGTGGGCGCCGGCGCCTGAGCGGGCGTTATCGCGCGACGGGAACGGGAAAGCGGTCCGGGCCACGGACCGTACGCCCGAGGGGAGTTCCCGGTGCCGCGCAAGAGCCTCGCCACCACCACGCCGCAACGGCTGACGCCGGTCGCCGGCGCGCCGCTGTGGTGCGACGCCCACGAGCACGGCCTCACCGGCGACGGGGTGACGAACGACCAGCCGGCGCTGGCGGCCCTGGTGGACCGGCTCGGCGCCGGGTACGACGCCGACGGCCGGGCCCGGGTGATCTACTGTCCGCCCGGCCTGTACTCGATCCGCGACGCCGGCACCGTCTGGCGCAGCGGTGTCTCGCTGATCGGCGCCGGACCGGCCGCGACCCGGTTCCTGCTCAGCAACGAGGGCGACCGCAGCGCACCGGTCCCGCTGGCGTACTGGACCACCGTGCAGCACGGCGCCGACCGGGACCGGCACATCGCCGACTGCACGTTCGCCGACTTCGAGATCGACGGCTCCGGGGTCGCCCAGACCTCCTACGACTACCTGGCCAAGGGGCTGGGCCTGCAGTACGTGGTGCGCGGCGTGTTCCGCAACCTCTACATCCACCACACCGGGGCGACCGGCCTGGGCTGTGACTTCCTCCAGGACAGCCTGATCGACGGCGTGGTCGTGGTGGGGTGCGGCCGGCTGGACAACGGCGACCAGATGGGCGGCGCCGGGATCGGCGTCGGTATCGGCGGCTGGGGCGACGTGGAACGCCTCACCATCGCCAACTGCACCACCATCGGCAACGGCACCAACGGGATCTTCCTGGAGTTGCAGAAGGACTACTGGACCCCACCGCGCGGTTTCCGGATCATCGGCTGCCACAGCCAGGCCAACCGGTTCGGCATCTCCGACTGGGGCGCCGACGGGCTGATCGTCTCCGGCTGCACCATGACCAACAACCTGGAGGCCGGCTTCGACGTGTCCGGCAACGGCACCGCCGGGGTGGCCGGGCGCGGCGGCCTGCTCACCGGCTGCGTGATCGACGCCAACGTCGGCGACGGGATCAGCATGGGCAACACCCCCGGCCCGTACACGGTGCAGGGCAACCGGATCAGCCGCAACGGCGGTTTCGGCTACCACGAGCACGATCTGGGCCACGGCTACCGGGGCGCGGCGGCCGACGTGGTGATCCAGGACAACGACATCCGGGAGAACGCGCTGGACGGCATCCGGATCGACCGGCCGATGCTGGACACCTCGATCGTGGGCAACCGGATCCGGGACAACGGCCGCCGCTCCGCCCCGGCCTGCTCCGGCTCCGGCGAGGCGGTGCGCTACGGCCCGCGCGAGCTCACCGACGGCAACGCGGACTGGCCCGACGGCGGGCACCGGGGCAAGGTGGTCCGGGTCGGCTCACGGGACGCGGTGGTGTCCGACAACAGCGCCACCCGGCTCTCCCTGGCCGAGGTACGCCCGGACGGCACCACCGGCTGGAACGAGGCCACCCCGGGGCCGGGCACGAGGTACGAGCTGCCGGACGGCCCGCCGGCCTGCGGCGGCATCACCATCGCCGCGCCGTTCGACTCGGCCACCGTGCGCGGCAACCGGATCTGGCACCGGGACGCCGACACCCAGGCGTACGGCATCTGGGTCACCGAGGCGGGCAGTTGCGTCTCCTGCGCGTTCGAGGACAACGACCTGGCCGGCACCGAGGCCGCGCTGCGGCTGGACACGCCGCCGATCGGCGGCCGCTGGGCACGCAACCACAGCGACCGCGACTGACCTCCCGGCGGCGCGGGCGGCACCGGCGGCTCCGGTTCAGCCGGGCCGGCGTCGGTGGTGACAGCCAGCATGACCAAGCTGCCGGTGCTGACCGCGTACGCGACGATCAGCACCCAGAGATCGCCGTCGCGGTGCAGCAGCTTGGCGACGTGCAGGCCGAGCAGCGCGCGCTGATGGTATCGAAGACGCGGCCCGGTGGGCCCCGGCGAAAGCCGCCGACGCCACGATGGCGGCGACGGCCGGCCAACGCGCCGCCAGCCCGAGTGGAAACGCGCCCCCTCGTGCCACCCATGGCGTTCCACTCACGGCACGGACGGATCGCGAGTGGAACACCATGGGTACCTGGACAGCCCTGAGACACCCATGGTGTTCCACCCAGGGCCCCGGCAGACAGCGAGTGGAACACCGTGGGTGCCTCGAGCCCTGAGACAGCCTGGCGTTGCGTGCACCGCGTTGGGTGGGTCGGCGAGGTGCGTCCGCAGCCGGGAGGGTCGCGGTCCCGGGCCCGCTGCCAAAGCCCGGACGCCGCCAGGGCCGGCACGCTCGCCACGGCCACGGCCACGGCCACCGCCAGGCGGGACGGGTCAGGCGCGGGGGGTCAAGTGGGTGAGCACCGCGTCGGCGAGCCGGTCCGGGGCGCCGTCGGCGTACCCGACGAACAGGCTCGGCTCGGTCAGCTCCAGCTCGACCAGCACCGGCGTGCCGTCCGGGCCGGGGATCAGGTCGACCCGGGCGTAGAGCAGGCGGTCCGGGCCGCCCGGCACGGCTGCCAGCACCTTCTCGGCCACCGCGCGCTGCTCCGCGGTGGCGGTGCGCGCGTCGATGCGCTCCTCCTTGTAGAGCGCGGCCTCGCCCAGGTCCGGCCCGGTCAGCATCGGACCCTTGCGGATCGCGTGGCTGAACGCCAGGCCGTCGGGCCCGGCCAGGAACAGCAGCGCGGTCTCCCCGGCGGTGTCCACCGCCTCCAGGTACGGCTGGACCATGGTGACCCGCCCGGCGTCGGAGAGCCGCCGTACGTGGGCCACCGCCAGTTCCCGGTGCTCCCTGTCGGTCAGGTCGTAGCGGCCGGTGTCCTGGCTGCCGGCGCTGACCGCCGGCTTGATCACGTACTCGCCGCCCGCCGGTGGGGTCCACTCCCGCCCGGGCTCGACCCACTGCGTCGGCACGGTGGGCGCTCCGGCGGCGGAAAGCTCGGACAGGTAGCGCTTGTCGGTGTTCCAGGCGACCACGTCGGCCGGGTTGACCAGGGCCGGCACGGTACGCGCCCAGGCCACGAACTCGTCGCGCCGCCGCGCGTAGTCCCACGGGGAGCGGATCACGACCAGGTCGTACCCGGACCAGTCGACGGCCGGGTCGTCCCAGACCGCGATCTCGGTGGTGACCCCGCGGGCGGCGAGCGGGCCGAGCGCGAGCCGGTCGTCCGGGTCGAGGTCGGGCAGCTCGGCGCAGGTGACGAAAGCGACCCGGGGTCTCCCCCGGGTCGACTGGTGGTGGTTGGTCATTCGGTTATGTCAACGGGCCATCGTGCGCCGGGCCATCGACCGCCACAGGTCGTTGCTCGGACGCATCTGGTCCATCAGTTCACGCTCCCAGGCGTTCTCGACGTCGACCCCGGCCTTCGCGCAGGCCTGCCGCGCGACGTCGGTGCCGTCGGCGAACTGGTCTGCCCATACCCCGTCGGAACCCACGAGGACGATCCGTGCGCCGCGCTTGCCGACGTACTCGATGACCGCCTTCGCGCCGCCGTGTCCGGCGGCGAACGACTTGATGCCCGCGACCAGGCCGTTGGGGGCCTGCTCCGCGGTCTTGTCAGCCGTCAGCGTCGTATCGGAACCATCTGCCATGACGCGAAGCCTAAGCAGAGTTCCACCCGGATGTGCGAGAACCATGAACTGAATGTGATGCCAATTACCCGCCGGTTTAAGAAGAACCACAGGTAATTCGCCTGCATATGTCGCTTATATCTGGGCGCAGCGGACGGGCGAGATCGTCACAATCTGTCCGGGTTGGACCCCTCCGGGGAAGCCCGAAAAAAATTTCTGATGAACCGCCGGACGGGCGCGTCAGAGCAGCGCGTCGAGCGCGACGGCCGCGAAGAGGATCGTGAGGTACGTGGTGGACCAGTGGAACAGCCGCATCGGCTTGACCGCCTCGCCGCGCGTCGCGCGACGGCACAGCTTGTGCGCCTCGACGAGGAAGATCCCGCCGACCACGAGCGCGGTGACACCGTAGATCGGGCTCATCCCGAGCGGCCAGACCGCCAGCGAGGAGAGCACGGTCAGCCAGGAGAACCCGATGATCTCGGCGTTGACCCGCCGGACCGAGGCCACCACCGGCAGCATCGGCACGCCGGCGCGCGCGTAGTCGGCCTTGTACTTGATGGCCAGCGCGTAGAAGTGCGGCATCTGCCAGAAGAAGACCACGGCGAACAGGCCCCACGCGGCCGGCGCCAGCGAGCCGGTGACAGCGGCCCAGCCGATCAGCACCGGCGCGGCCCCGCAGATGCCGCCCCAGAACGTGTTGGCGGCGGTGGTCCGCTTCAGCCACAGCGTGTAGACCAGGTCGTAGTAGGCGATCGCGGCGAGCGTCAGCACCGTCGCCAGCCAGTTGGTGGTCGCCGCCATCAGCGCCACCGAGACGGCCGCCAGCACCAGACCGAAGATCAGCGCGCTGCGCGGAGAAACCGTGTGCGCGGGCAGTGGGCGGCGCTTGGTGCGCCGCATGAGCTGGTCGATGTCCCGGTCGATGTAGCAGTTCAGGACGCTCGCCGCGCCGGCCGCGAGCGAGCCGCCGACGAGCACGACGGCGACCAGCCACAGCGACGGCATGCCGCCGTCCGCGAGCATCATCGCCGGAACGGTGGTGACCAGCAGCAGCTCGACGATCCGCGGCTTGGTCAGCGCCACGTACGCCGCCACCACGGCGCGTACGTCCCGCCGGCCGCTCGCCGGCGCCTCCGCCACCGCGCCCACCGGCGGCTGCCCGGCAGGGTTGCTGACGGGGCGCTCGGTGATCATGCTCACGGATTGCCACCTTCCGGCATCGGCGGGGGGAGGTCGTTCGGCCCGGACCCGTCGAGGTCCACACACCGCCCCACACACTACGCGGCGTCGTTTTGGCTGCCCCGCAGACCCGGCAACGGTGCGAGCCGTCACACCTGGGGTTGAACGACCGGACGTCCGCGATCCGTACAGAACAGCATGCTGAGATCCCCGGGCGGACGTTTAGCACCGCTCGATAGGGTCATCAGTGAGGGTTCCGCCCATCTGCCGAGGAGCACAACCATCGTGGCTGCCAACCGACCCGAGCTTCCCGCTCTCAACTGGTCCGACCTCGACCGCAGGGCCGTCGACACGGTCCGCGTGCTGGCCATGGACGCCGTGGAGAAATCCGGCAACGGCCACCCGGGGACGGCGATGAGCCTCGCCCCGGTGGCGTACCTGCTCTTCAACCGGGTCATGCGGCACAACCCCGCCGACCCGAACTGGGCCGGGCGCGACCGGTTCGTGCTCTCCGCCGGCCACTCCAGCCTGACGCTCTACATCCAGCTCTTCCTCTCCGGCTACCCGCTGTCGCTGGACGACCTCAAGGCGCTGCGCCAGTGGGGCTCGCTCACCCCGGGTCACCCGGAGCACGGCCACACCCCGGGCGTGGAGACCACCACCGGGCCGCTCGGCCAGGGCCTCGGCAACGCGGTCGGCATGGCGATGGCGGCCCGCCGCGAGCGCGGCCTGTTCGACAGCGAGCCGGACCGCGCCGACTCGCCGTTCCGGCACGACATCTGGTGCATCGCCTCCGACGGTGACATCGAGGAGGGCATCACCCACGAGGCCAGCGCGCTCGCCGGTCACCAGCAGCTCGGCAACCTCTGCGTGATCTACGACGACAACGAGATCTCGATCGAGGACGACACCCGCATCGCCAAGAGCGAGGACGTGGCGGCCCGCTACGAGGCGTACGGCTGGCACGTGCAGACCGTCGACTGGCGCAGCGGCGACGCCGACCAGGGCGACTACCACGAGGACGTGGAGGCGCTGTACCAGGCGCTGCTGGCCGCCAAGGCGGAGACCGGCCGGCCGTCGTTCATCGCGCTGCGCACCATCATCGGCTGGCCCGCGCCGAACAAGAAGAACACCGGCAAGATCCACGGCTCGGCGCTCGGCGCGGACGAGGTGAAGGCCACCAAGGAGATCCTCGGCTTCGACCCGCAGCGCACCTTCGAGGTCGACGAGGAGGTGCTCAAGCACGCCCGTCAGGTGCTGGAGCGTGGCGCGCAGGAGCAGGCCGAGTGGACCACCGGGTTCGACGCCTGGGCGCAGGCCAACCCGGAGCGCAAGGCGCTGTGGGACCGGATGGCCACCCGTACGCTGCCGACCGGCTGGACCGACGCGCTGCCGACCTTCCCGGCGGACGCCAAGGGCGTCGCCACCCGGGCCGCCTCCGGCAAGATCCTGGAGGCCCTGGCGCCGGTGCTGCCGGAGCTGTGGGGCGGCTCGGCCGACCTGGCCGAGAGCAACAACACCACGATGAAGGGCGAGCCGTCGTTCGTCCCGGCTGCGCACGCCACGAAGGACTTCCCCGGTGACGAGTACGGCCGCACGCTGCACTTCGGCATCCGCGAGCACGCCATGGGCGCGATCCTCAACGGCATCGCCCTGCACGGCGGCACCCGCCCGTACGGCGGCACGTTCCTGGTGTTCAGCGACTACATGCGCCCGGCGGTGCGGCTGGCCGCGCTGATGAAGCTGCCGGTGACGTACGTCTGGACGCACGACTCGATCGGCCTCGGCGAGGACGGCCCGACGCACCAGCCGATCGAGCACCTGACCGCGCTGCGGGCCATCCCCGGCCTGGACGTGGTGCGCCCGGCCGACGCCAACGAGACGGTCTGGGCGTGGCGGCAGGCGCTGGAGCACACCGACCGGCCGACCGCGCTGGCGCTCAGCCGCCAGGCGCTGCCGACGTTCGACCGCACCGACCTGGCCGGCGCCGAGGGCGTCGCCAAGGGCGGGTACGTGCTGGCCGAGGCGTCGAACGGCAAGCCGCAGGTGATCCTCGTCGGCACCGGCTCCGAGGTGCAGCTCTGCCTCACCGCACGGGAGCGGCTGGAGGCCGACGGCACCCCCACCCGGGTCGTCTCCATGCCCTGCCAGGAGTGGTTCTTCGCGCAGGACGAGGCGTACCGGGAGTCGGTGCTGCCGCGCGGGGTAAAGGCACGGGTGAGCGTGGAGGCGGGCATCGCGATGTCGTGGCGCGCGATCGTCGGCGACAGCGGCGAGTGCGTGAGCATCGAGCACTACGGCGCCAGCGCGCCGCACACCGTGCTCTTCGAGCAGTTCGGGTTCACCCCCGACCGGATCGTGGCCGCCGCGCACGCGGCGCTGACCCGGGTGGGCGACATCACCGGTTTCACGACCGGCAACTGAGGGGAGCGTGGACGGCATGACGGACAGGCTGAAGGAGCTCCAGGGCGCCGGGGTGGCGATCTGGCTCGACGACCTTTCCCGGGTACGGCTGAGCTCCGGCGGGCTGGACAAGCTGCGCCGGGAGAGCCACGTAGCCGGGGTGACCACCAATCCGACGATCTTCGCCAAGGCGCTGAGCGACGCCGGCGAGTACGACTGGCAGCTTCGTGACCTCGCCGTACGTGGTGTGGACGTCGAGGAGGCGGTCCGCATGCTCACCACGTACGACGTGCGGTGGGCCTGCGACGTGATGCGCCCGTCGTACGAGACCAGCGGCGGCGTGGACGGCCGGGTGTCGATCGAGGTGGACCCGCGCTCGGCGCACGACGCGGCGAAGACCGTCGCCGAGGCCAAGGCGCTGTGGTGGCTGGTCGACCGGCCGAACCTGTTCATCAAGATCCCGGCCACCGAGGAGGGCCTGCCCGCGATCACCGCGACGCTGGCCGAGGGGATCAGCGTCAACGTCACGCTGATCTTCGGCCTGGACCGGTACTCGCAGGTGATGGAGGCCTTCCTGGCCGGGCTGGAGCAGGCGCAGGCGAACGGGCACGACCTTTCGAAGATCGGCTCGGTCGCCTCGTTCTTCGTCTCCCGGGTCGACACCGAGGTGGACAAGCGGCTGGAGAAGATCGGCTCGGACCGGGCCAAGGCGCTGCGCGGCAAGGCCGCTGTCGCCAACGCCCGGCTGGCGTACGAGCGTTACGGCGAGGTGTTCTCCTCGGCGCGCTGGCAGAAGCTGGCCGACGCGGGCGCCCACCCGCAGCGCCCGCTGTGGGCCTCCACCTCGACGAAGAACCCGGACTACCGGGACGTCATCTACGTCGAGGAGCTGATCGCGCCCGGCACCGTCAACACCATGCCGGAGCCGGTGATCCACGCCTACGCCGAGCACGGCGAGACGAAGCCGGACACCGTCACCGTCGCGTACGACGACGCCCGCCAGGTCTTCGCCGACCTGCTGGCGGTGGGCGTTGACCTGTCCGACGTGATCGCCACGCTGGAGCGCGAGGGCGTGGAGAAGTTCGAGGCGAGCTGGGTGGAGCTGCTGGAGGGGGTCAAGAAGTCCCTCGCCGAGGCGGCCAAGGGCTCGGGCAGCCCGCACCGGGCGGCCGGGAAGAACGCGCAGGCGGCGCAGCAGGCCGGCGGCAACGCGTGACAGACGGCGTCCGACGCGTCCCGGGGCCCGGCCCCGGGGCGCGTCGCGCCGTACCGTGGTTTGGGTGAGGGGCGGCACCGTGAGTGACCTGCTGGCCGGGCGGGCCGACATGGCCGCCGGTCTGGCCGTGCGCGGCGCGGACGCCCTGGGCGCGTCGGCGCGCGCCACGCTCGTCGCCCACGACGTCCCGGCCCGGCTCGCCGCCGCCGACCCGGCCCTCTGGGGGCCCGCCGCCGAGCCGGCGGCCCTCGACCGGCTGGGCTGGCTGCACGCCCACCGGCGCAGCCGGGACCTGCTCCCCCAGCTCGCCGAGCTGGCCGCCGAGCTGAGCGACCTGGACCACGTGGTGCTGGCCGGCGCCCCCGACGACACGCTCGCCGCCGAGGTGCTGGCCGAATGCCTGGGCCGGCCGGTGACGGTGCTCGACACCGCCGATCCGGGGCCGGTCCGGGCCGCGCTCGCCGACCGCCCGGCGCGTACCCTCCTGGTGCTCGCCGCCCGGCACGGCCTGGACCGGACCACCGACGCCCACCTGCGGGCCTACCGGCAGGCGTGGGCGGACGAGGGCCCGGATGCCGCCCGGCACGTCGTGGTGGTCACCGAGCCCGGCACGGACCTCGCGGCGCGCGCCGACGAGCTGGGCGCGGTGGTGCTCCCGGCCGAGCCCGGCGTGGCCGGGCCGTGGGCCGCGCTCACCGCGTTCGGCGTGGTCCCGGCGGCGCTGGCCGGCGCGCCGGTCGCCGAGGTGCTGGACGAGGCGGAGGCGCTCACCGCCGCGCTCGACCGGGCCCGGGACAATCCGGGCCTCGCGCTCGGCGCGGCCCTGGGCGCGGCGCCCGGCGAGGGCCGGCACACGGTCGCGCTGGTCCCCGACGGCACCGGACTCGACGGCCTGGGCCGCTGGGCGGGCGCGCTGCTCGCCGACGCGACCGGCGGACGGCTCCTGCCGGTGGCCGTGGAGTCCCCCGACTCCCCCGGCGCCACCGGGCCGGGCGTGCTCACAGTCGGTCTCGGCGGCGCCCTCGGCGCGGGCGTCGGCCCGGGCGTGGCCGCCGACGTCGCCGTCAACGGGCCGCTCGGCGCGCACCTGCTCACCTGGACCTACGCCGGCGCGACCGCCGCGGTGACGCTGCGGACCGACCCGTTCGCGGCGCCCGCCGCCGCGGCGGCCGACGACGAGGCGGACAGCGGGCCGCCGTCGTCGGTGGAGGACGCGATCGAGGTGTACGCCCCGAGCGGCGCGCCGGCCGACCTGACCGGCGCGCTGTGCTGGCTGCTCGACGAGCTGGGCGAACGGGAACACCTCGCGGTCACCGCGTACCTCGACCCGCGGGCCGACGCGGCGCTGGCCGGGCTGCGCCCGCTGCTGGCACGGCACACCCGGCGGCCGGTCACCTTCACCTGGGGACCGCGCCGGCCGGAGCACACGGACACCCGCGGCCGGCACCTCCAGATCACCGGTGCGGTCACCGATGATCTGGAAGTGCCCGGTCGTCCGTACACCTTCGCGCAGCTCCAGGCGGCCCAGGCCGCCGGTGACCGGCGGGCCCTGGCCGGCCGGGAACGACCGGTGCTGCGACTGCACCTGACCAAGCGGGCGGCTGGCGTCGCCCAGCTGCTGGATACGGCCGGACGGACACGCACGTGACGATCAATGACCTGGAATCAGCGGACCGAGACGCAGGAGGAGGTGGCCCGGTGAACCCGCTGCGCGACGTCCAGGACCGGCGGTTGCCCCGGATCCCCGAGCCGTGTGCCCTGGTGATCTTCGGGGTGACCGGCGATCTGGCCCGCAAGAAACTACTGCCGGCGGTCTACGACCTGGCCAACCGGGGGCTCCTGCCGCCCGGTTTCGTGGTGCTGGGCTTCGCCCGCCGGGACTGGGGCGACGGCGACTTCGAGTCGGTGGCGCACGAGGCGGCCAAGAAGCACGCCCGCACCCCGTGGCGGGAGGAGGTGTGGGCCCGGCTGGCCGGCAACATCAAGTTCGTCGGCGGCTCGTTCGACGACGACGCCGCGTTCGACCAGCTCGCCGCCACGCTCGACGAGCTGCGCGACTCGCACGGCATCGCCGGCAACGCCGCCTTCTACTTCTCCATCCCCCCGGCGGCGTTCCCGGTGGTGCTCAAGCAGCTCGCCCGCACCGGCATGGCCGACAACGACAGGTCCGGCGGCTGGCGCCGCGTGGTGGTGGAGAAGCCGTTCGGCAACGACCTGCCCTCGGCCAAGGCGCTCAACGACCTGGTCGACGACGTCTTCACCCGCCAGGACGTGTTCCGGATCGACCACTACCTGGGCAAGGAGACGGTCCAGAACATCCTGGCGCTGCGGTTCGCGAACAACCTGTTCGAGCCGCTGTGGAACTCCAAGTACGTCGACTCGGTGCAGATCACCATGGCCGAGGACGTCGGCATCGGCACCCGGGCCGCCTTCTACGACTCCGTCGGCACCGCCCGTGACGTGCTCCAGAACCACCTGCTCCAACTGCTCGCGCTGGTCGCGATGGAGGAGCCGACGAGCTTCGACGCCGACGAGATCCGCGCCGAGAAGCTCAAGGTGCTCAAGGCGATCACCGTGCCGCACGACGTCTCCGAGGACACCGTGCGGGGCCAGTACCTGCCCGGCTGGGTGGGCGGCGAGCGCGCCAAGGGCTACCTGGAGGAGGAGGGCGTCCCGGCGGGCTCCACCACCGAGACGTACGTGGCGGTGAAGCTGGGCATCCAGAACCGGCGCTGGGCCGGGGTGCCGTTCTACATCCGGGCCGGCAAGCGGCTGCCCCGGCGGGTCACCGAGGTGGCCATCATGTTCAAGAAGGCGCCGCACCTGCCGTTCAACGCCGCCGACATGGAGTCCCTCGGTCCCAACCAGCTCGTCATCCGCGTGCAGCCGGACGAGGGCGTGGTGCTGAAGTTCGGCTCCAAGGTGCCGGGCACCACGATGGAGGTCCGCGACATCGCGATGGACTTCCAGTACGGCGAGGCGTTCACCGAGTCCAGCCCCGAGGCGTACGAGCGGCTCGTGCTGGACGTACTGATCGGCGACCGGACGCTGTTCCCGGACGCCGCCGAGGTCGAGCAGAGCTGGCAGGTCGTCGACCCGCTGGAACACGCCTGGGAGGGCACGACGCCGGAGCCGTACCGGGCCGGCGAGTGGGGACCCCGGGCCGCCGACGAGATGCTGGCCCGCGAGGGCCGGGCTTGGCGGAGAGCGTGAGCGAGCACTGCGAGCGAACCAGGAGGCTCCATTGATCGGGCTGTGGGACACCACCGGCAACGAGGTGGTCAAGGCGCTGGCCGCGGAACGGCGCAGCGCGGGCGGGGTGGCCAGCGGCATGGCGCTCACGCTGATCGTGGTGGTGGACGAGAAGCGGGTCCGGGAGGCCGAGGCGGCCGCCACCATCGCCGCGGCGGCGCACCCCTGCCGCCTGCTCGTGGTGGTCCGCTCCGACGTGGAGCGCGACCGCAACCGGCTGGACGCGGAGATCGTCGTGGGCGGCCGGCTCGGGCCGTGCGAGGCGGTGGTGACCCGGATGTACGGGCGGCTCGCGCTGCACGCCGAATCCGTGGTGATGCCGCTGCTGGTGCCGGACGTACCGGTGGTGACGTGGTGGCACGGCGAGCCGCCGGAGGAGATCGCCACCGACTTCCTCGGTGTGGTGGCCGACCGGCGGATCACCGACTCGGCGCAGGCGGCCGACCCGATCGCCGCGCTGCGGCAGCGGGCCCACGACTACGCCCCCGGCGACACCGACCTGGCGTGGACCCGGATCACCCCGTGGCGCACGCTGGTGGCGGGCGCGTTCGACACCACCCAGGCCCGGGTCACCGAGGCCAGCGTGGTGGCGCCCCCGTCGGACCCGACGGCCGCGCTGATGAGCGGGTGGCTCAAGGCCCGGCTCGGCATCGAACCGACCTGGGAGCGGACCGACGAGTTCCCGCGCATGCGTCAGGTGCAGCTGCGCTGCGCCAACGGCGACGAGCTGACGCTGACCCGCGACGACAGCATCGCGGTGTTCCGGCGTACCGGGCAGGAGGACCGCACGCTGCCGCTGGTCCGCCGGCCGCTCGGTGACGAGCTGGCCGAGGAGCTGCGCCGCCTCGACGCCGACCAGGTGTACGCGGAGGCGCTCGGCGCTGCGGCCGGGATCACCGGACTCGACCAGCGGCCGGCCCAGCGGGTGCACGTGTGGAAGGATCCGGCGACCGCCCAGCGGGCCGAGGCCGGCGTGACCGCGCACGCGGGCGCGACCGCGAACGAGTGACCGCCCGGACCGGGTGGTCGGAGGCACAGGTGACCGCCGGTGGGCGGTCGGAACACGAGGGCTCGACGGATGACTGAGGCGAGTGTCGCCGTACACGCCGACCCCGACCTGCTGGCGCAGGCGGTGGCGGCCCGGTTGGTGGTGAAGCTGCTCGACGCGCAGGCCGAGCGCGGCCAGGCGTCGGTGGTGCTGACCGGCGGGCGGATCGCCGCTGCGGTGTACCGGGCGGTCGGGCAGCTGCCCGCCCGGGACGCGGTCGACTGGTCCCGGGTCGACGTGTGGTGGGGCGACGAGCGGTTCCTGCCCGCCGGCGACCCGGAGCGCAACGAGACGCAGGCGCGGGCGGCGCTGCTGGACACGGTGCCGCTGGACCCGGCCCGGGTGCACCCGATGCCGGCGTCCGACGGCCCGGCCGGTGACGACCCGGAGGCGGCCGCCGCCGGGTACGCGCGGGAGCTGGCCGCCGCCGCCCGGCCCGGGAACGCGATCGTGCCCCACTTCGACGTGCTGATGCTCGGCGTCGGCGAGGACGGGCACGTGGCGTCGGTGTTCCCGGAGCACCCGGTGCACCACGACAACCGCCCGGTCAGCGCGGTACGGGGCAGCCCGAAGCCGCCGCCGGTGCGTACCACGCTGACCCTGCCGACGATCAACACGGCCGAGGAGGTGTGGCTGATCGCCGCCGGGGCGGACAAGGCCCGGGCGGTGGGCATGGCGCTGGCCGGGGCCGGGCCGGTGCAGTTGCCGGCCGCCGGGGTGCAGGGCGTCTCCCGTACGCTCTGGCTGCTCGACCGGGCCGCGGCGGCCAACGTGCCGCCGCGCCTGCGCAGCCTCCGCTGAGGTGTAAGGAAGGGCCCCTTCTTAACGCCTCCGGTAGAGAAGGGGCCCCTTCTTAACGCCTCGGCTCAGGCGCGGCCACGACGTCGGCGCAGCGCGTCGAGGGCCTCGGCGAGCAGCGCCTCCCCCTCCTCCGGCGTGCGCCGCTCCTGCACGTACGCCAGGTGGGTCTTGTAGGGCTCGGCGCGCTGGCGGCCCGGCGGGTCGCCCGGGTCGGGGCCGGCCGGCTCGCCGCAGCGGGGGCACTCCCAGGTGGCCGGCGTCTCCGCCTCGGCGGCGATCAGGAACTCGACCCGGTGACCGTGGCGGCACCAGTAGACGACCGGGCGGCGCGGCGCGGGCTCCACGCGCTGGTCGAAGCGCTCGGGGGCGGACCCGATCCGGGTGCCGCGGATGACGTTGTTGCTGGGCACGGTTGCTCGCTCCCTGTCGTCGGAGGGGACCGCCGCCGGAGGGGGTGGGCGACGGGCGACGCGCGGAGAAACAAAACTGCGCGCGGTCCGTGACGGACCGCGCGCAGATTGTACGCTTCTCAGCGCCGACTCAGGTGCCGTTGGCCATCTGCAACCGCAGCCAGAGCCCGAGCCCGATGATGCAGGCGAACCAGACGATTCCCACCAGAACGGTGTAGCGGTCGAGGTTCTTCTCGGCCACGGACGAACCGGCCAGGCTGGAGCTGACGCCGCCGCCGAACATGCTCGACAACCCGCCGCCCTTACCGCGGTGCAGGAGGATCAGCAGGACGAGCAGCACGCTGGTGATGACCAGCAACGTGATCATCGTGTAGGCGAACCAGATCGGCATGGCGGGGGTCAGTCCTCTCGTTGCGATCACTGCCCGGACCTGTCGGGCACTGCGGCACCGGCCGGTGGACGGGCAGCGTCAAGGATAGCGAGCGATCAGCGGGCGGTGTGCTCCGGGAACCGGCAGATCTGCGCGAACTCCTCCGCGTCCAGGCTGGCGCCCCCGACCAGGGCCCCGTCCACGTCCGGCTGCGCCATGATCGCGGCGACGTTCGACGCCTTGACCGACCCGCCGTACAGGATCCGGACCTGCTCGGCGGTGCCCTCGTCGTAGGTCTCGGCGATGCGCTTGCGCACCGCGCCGCAGACCTCCTGGGCGTCCTCCGGCGTGGCCGTCTTGCCGGTGCCGATCGCCCAGACCGGCTCGTACGCGACGACGACCTTGGTGACCTGCTCGGCGGTGAGCCCCTTCAGCGCGCCGTCGAGCTGGTCGCAGCAGTGCCGCACCTGCCCCGACTGTTCCCGGACCTCCAGGCCCTCGCCGATGCAGAGGATCGGGGTGAGCCCGTTCGCCAGCGCCGCCGACACCTTCGCGTTGACCAGCGCGTCGTCCTCGTGGTGGTACTGCCGCCGCTCGGAGTGGCCGACCACCACGTAGCCGCAGCCCAGCTTCGCCAGCATCGGCCCGGCGATGTCACCGGTGTACGCGCCGGACGGATGCGGCGACAGGTCCTGCGCGCCGTAGCCGATCAGCAGCTTGTCGCCGTCCACAGCGGTCTGCACGGTACGCAGGTCGGTGAAGGGCGGCAGCACCACGCACTCGACGTCGGTGAGCTGCTTCTCGTTCAGGCTCGCGGCCAGCTTCTGCACCAGCAGGTTGGCCTCGAGGTGGTTCAGGTTCATCTTCCAGTTGCCGGCCATCAGCGGCCGGCGGGTCGTGCTCGCCATTCAGTTCTC
The DNA here is from genome assembly GCF_003315815.1 of Micromonospora sp. LHW51205. Classification (NCBI taxonomy): domain Bacteria; kingdom Bacillati; phylum Actinomycetota; class Actinomycetes; order Micromonosporales; family Micromonosporaceae; genus Micromonospora; species Micromonospora sp. LHW51205. The sequence goes on from NZ_QMEZ01000002.1 coordinate 282,157, forward strand.
CAGAGCCGCGATGCCGGGGAGGGTCTTGCCCTCCAGGTATTCCAGGGAGGCGCCACCGCCGGTGGAGATGTGCCCGAACGAGGACTCGTCCAGGCCCAGCGCGCGCACCGCCGCGGCCGAGTCGCCGCCACCGACCACGCTGAACGCGTCGGCCTTGGTGATCGCCTCGGCCACGCCCCGGGTGCCGTTGGCGAACGCCGCCATCTCGAACACGCCCATCGGGCCGTTCCAGAAGATGGTCTTCGCCTGCGACAGCGCGGCCGCGAAGCCGGCCACCGTCTCCGGGCCGATGTCCAGGCCCAGCCGGTGGCTGGGGATGCCGTCGGCGGGCACGGTGTCGTGCGCGGCGTCCGGCGCGAACGCGTCGGCGGCCACCACGTCGACCGGGAGCATGATCTTGCCGGGCGCGCGCTCCATCAGGTTGCGGCAGGTCTCGACCATGTCCTTCTCCAGCAGCGACGTGCCCACCTCGTGGCCCTGGGCCTTGAGGAAGGTGAAGCACATCCCGCCGCCGATGAGCAGCCGGTCCACGGTCGGCAGCAGCGCCTCGATCACGGCCAGCTTGTCGGAGACCTTCGAGCCGCCCAGCACCACCACGTACGGCCGCTCCGGGGAGCCGGTGAGGCGGCTAAGCACCTCGACCTCGCGCAGCACCAGCCGGCCGGCGAAGTGCGGCAGCCGGGCCGGCACGTCGTGCACGCTGGCGTGCTTGCGGTGCACAGCGCCGAACGCGTCGTCCACGTAGGCGTCGCCGAGCGCGGCGAGCTGGTCGGCGAACGCGCCCCGCTCCGCGTCGTCCTTGCTGGTCTCGCCCTTGTTGAACCGCAGGTTCTCCAGCAGCGCCACCTGGCCGTCGGCCAGCTCGGCCACGGTGGACCGCGCCGAGTCACCGACGGTGTCCTCGGCGAAGGCCACCGAGGCGCCGAGCAGCTCACCGAGCCGCCCGGCGACCGGACGGAGGCTGAACTGCGGGTCCGGCGCGCCCTTCGGGCGGCCCAGGTGCGAGCAGACGACCACCTTCGCGCCGGCCTGCACCAGCGCGCTCAGCGTCGGCAGGACGGCCCGGATCCGGCCGTCGTCCGTGATCTCACCGGTCTGCTTGTCGAGCGGGACGTTCAGGTCGGCGCGCACCAGCACGCGCCGACCCGACACCCCCTCGGCGAGCAGGTCGTCGAGGTTGCGGATGCTCACAGCGACTGACCGACCAGCTTGACCAGGTCCACCAGGCGGTTCGAGTAGCCCCACTCGTTGTCGTACCAGCCGACGACCTTGACCTGGTTGCCGATCACCTTGGTCAGCGGCGCGTCGAAGATGCACGACGCCGGGTCGGTCACGATGTCGGCGGAGACGATCGGGTCCTCGTTGTAGGTGAGGATGCCCCGCAGCGGGCCCTCGGCGGCGGCCTTGAGCGCGGCGTTGACCTCGTCCACAGTGGTCTCCCGGCCGACCGTGACGGTCAGGTCGGTGGCCGAGCCGGTCGGGATCGGCACGCGCAGCGCGTAACCGTCGAGCTTGCCCTTCAGCTCCGGCAGCACCAGGCCGATCGCCTTCGCGGCGCCGGTCGAGGTCGGCACGATGTTCAGCGCGGCGGCGCGGGCCCGGCGCAGGTCCTTGTGCGGCGCGTCCTGCAGGTTCTGGTCCTGCGTGTACGCGTGGATGGTGGTCATCAGGCCCTGCTGGATGCCGAACGTGTCCTGCAGCACCTTCGCCATCGGCGCGAGGCAGTTCGTGGTGCAGGAGGCGTTCGAGATGATGTTGTGCTTGGCCGGGTCGTACTGGTCCTGGTTGACGCCCATGACCACGGTGACGTCCTCGTTCTTCGCCGGCGCGGAGATGATGACCTTCTTGGCCCCGCCGTCGAGGTGCGCCTTCGCCTTGGTGCCGTCGGTGAAGAAGCCGGTGGACTCGATGACGACGTCGGCGCCGACCTCGCCCCACGGCAGGTTCGCCGGGTCCTTCTCGGCGTACGCCTTGATGGTCTTGCCGCCCACGGTGATCTCGTCGGCGGTGGCCTTCACCTCGTGCGGGAGGCGGCCCAGGATGCTGTCGTACTTGACAAGGTGGGCGAGCGTCGCGTTGTCGGTCAGGTCGTTGACCGCCACGACCTCGATGTCAGCGCCGGACGCCAGCACTGCCCGGAAGAAGTTGCGGCCGATCCGGCCGAAGCCGTTGATGCCAACCCGGATGGTCACAGGTCCCATCTCCTCGCGTTCTGGTCCGCCGGCGCCAGACCGGGGCCGGCGGAGGTGTGTGCGCCGACCGTTGGAGCCGGCCGTCGACATGTCATCTCGGCCACCCCGCCGCGGTCACGGAGACCTGACCGCCCGAGGCGGTGAGCACGGCGAGGGATGCCTGTGCGCGGCCCCCTTGCCGTACGCAGCGACCATATCCGAGCGTGCGGCGTCGCGCTGCGGCGGGTGGTGATCCCGCTCGCGTGCTCGCCGCCCGAGTCCTATCAGACCACGAGCATGTCGGGCGTGACTGCCGCTTCCGTATCCGGGATGCCCAGGTCGCGGGCGCGCTTGTCGGCCAGCGCGAGCAGCCGGCGGATCCGGCCGGCGATGGCGTCCTTGGTCAGCGGCGGCTCGGCGAGCGCGCCCAGCTCCTCCAGGGACGCCTGACGGTGCTCCAGCCGCAGCCGGCCGGCCGAGGTCAGGTGGTTGGGCGCGTCGTCGGCGAGGATCTCCAGCGCGCGGGTCACCCGGGCGGCGGCGGCCACCGCGGCCCGGGCCGAGCGGCGCAGATTGGCGTCGTCGAAGTTGGCCAGCCGGTTGGCGGTGGCGCGCACCTCCCGGCGTACCCGCCGCTCCTCCCAGGCCAGCACGCTGGAGTGCGCTCCTATGCGGGTGAGCAGCGCGGCGATCGCGTCGCCGTCCTTGACCACCACCCGGTCCACGCCGCGCACCTCGCGGTTCTTCGCGGTGATGCCGATGCGGCGGGCCGCGCCGACGAGCGCCAGCGCCGACTCCGGGCCGGGGCAGGTGATCTCCAGCGCGCTGGAGCGGCCCGGCTCGGTCAGCGAGCCGTGCGCCATGAACGCGCCCCGCCAGGCCGACACGGCGCAGCAGACGTTCGCGGCCACCACGTGCGGCGGCAGGCCGCGCACCGGGCGGCCCCGCACGTCGAGCAGGCCGGTCTGCCGGGCGAGCGCCTCGCCGTCCTTGACCACCCGCACGATGAAGTGGCTGCCCTTGCGCAGGCCGCCGGAGGCGAGCACATGGATCTCGCTCGGGTAGCCGTAGACCTCGGCCACCTCCCGCCGCAGCCGGCGGGCCACCGCGCCGGTGTCCAGCTCCGCCTCGACCACGACGCGGCCGGACACGATGTGCAGGCCGCCGGCGAAACGCAGCAGGGCGGCCATCTCCGCCCGCCGACAGCAGGGCTTGGGCACGTCGACCCGACTCAGCTCGTCCTTGACCGCAGCCGTCATCGCCATAGTGCGCCCCCTCACGGACCGGTTCCGGCGTGTCGCCGGTGATTACGTACGTGTCTAACGATCGGCGCGCAGGACAGGCACCAGCGCGGCGCCCAGTGCGGCTGGATCATGACGGGGCGTGCCGTCGAGGACGGCGACGGGAGCGAGGACCAGCCGGGCACCAAGCGATTCTGCCGCACGTTCGACCGCCGCGGGATCACCCACCGCCGTGGAGTCCGCCAGCACCCGGTCCACCTTCAGCTCGGGCAGATAGCGCCGCAGCGTGTCCAGATGGTCGGGCAGGGAGAGCCCCGAGGTCTCCTTCTCCGCCACCAGGTTGAGCGTCACCAGCCGCCGCGCCGGACTGGAGACGATCGCGTCGGCCAGGCCCGGCACCAGCAGGTGCGGCAGCACGCTCGTGTACCAGCTGCCCGGCCCGAAGATCAGCCAGTCCGCGGCGCGTACCGCTGTCACCGCCTCGGCGCACGCGGCCGGCGCGGGTGGGTTGAGCCGCAGCGACTCGACGGTGCCCGGGGTGACCGCGACCTGGTGCTGGCCGCGCACGGTGGACACCTCGTCCGGATGGGCCGGGTCCGCGCCGCGGACCCGGGCCTCGATGCCCACCGGCTGGCGGGACATCGGCAGCACCCGCCCCACCGCGCCGAGCATCGCGCCCGCGTGGTCGAGCGCGGCCACCGGATCGCCGAGCAGCTCGGTCAGGCCGTGCAGCAGCAGGTTGCCGACCGCGTGGCCGGCGAGCGAGTCGCCGGCGCGGGCGGGCGGGACCGGCGCGGCGAGCGTCGGCGGGGGCGGCGTCGCGGTGGTGAAGCGGTACTGGAACAGCGCCGCGCTGCGCCGGGTGGCCGGATGGTCGCCGGCCAGCGCCACGAGCGCCTGACGCAGGTCACCCGGGGGCAGGCCGCCGCGCTCCGCGCGCAGCCGCCCGCTGGACCCGCCGTCGTCGCCGACGGTGACCACCGCGGTGATGTCCAGGTCCAGTTCGGGTACGCAGTGCCGCAGCGCCCGCAGCGACGCCGAGAGCCCGTGCCCGCCACCGAAGGCGACCACCCTGGTCGGGGTCACTCCCGCCCCAGGTCCCGGTGCTGGGCGTTGGCGGCGATACCGGAGCGGCGCAGCCGGGCGGCCAGCTCCTCGGCGATCGCCACGCTGCGGTGCTTGCCGCCGGTGCAGCCGACCGCCACGGTCAGGTAGCGCTTGCCCTCCCGCTCGAAACCGGCGGTGGTGGCGTTGACCAGGTCGGCGTACCCGGCCACGAAGGCGTCCGCGCCCTCCTGGCCCAGCACGTACGCGCTGACCGCCTCCTCCCGGCCGGTGTGCTCGCGCAGCTCCGGCACCCAGTACGGGTTCGGCAGGAACCGGGCGTCCATCACGAAGTCGGCGTCCGGCGGCAGGCCGTACTTGAAGCCGAACGAGATCACGGTGATCCGCAGCCGGCGGGCGTCCTCGCCGCCGAACAGCTCCTCCACCCGGCGCCGAAGCTGGTTCACGTTCAGGTGGCTGGTGTCGATGATCACGTCGGCCTGCTCGCGTGCCTCCTCCAGCAGCGTCCGCTCGACGGCGATGCCGTCGGCCAGCCGCCCGTCGCCCTGCAGCGGGTGCGAGCGGCGCACGCTCTCGAACCGGCGGATCAGCACCTCGTCGTCGGCGTCGACGAAGACCACCCGGGGGGAGAAGCCGCGCTCGCGCAGCTCCCGGATCGCCCCGGCCAGGTCGGTGGAGAAGGCGCGCGAGCGCACGTCCAGCACCATCGCCGTACGCCGGGCCGCGCCGCCGGCCTTGAAGGCCAGCTCGGCCATGTCGAGCAGCAGCGCCTGGGGCAGGTTGTCGACCACGTAGTAGCCGACGTTCTCCAGCGCCCGGGCCACCGTGCTGCGCCCGCCGCCGGACAGCCCGGTCACCACCACCAGTGAGGTGTCCGACTCGGCCGGCGCCGTCTCCGCCTCGCTCGGCCCCAGGTCACCCGCTGTACGCGCCTCGCTCACCCGCTACCCCCAGCCGTGGCGCCGCGGCCGGTCGGCCGCGCATGGTCAATCAGCGACTCTAACGGCTGCGACCCCGTCCGGGATTCCACGGGGTGACCACCGGAACATGTCGCCACCCCCGGACCGGCTCGCCGGACGGGCGCTGTCGGGGGACGCTCGTAGACTGCGCGGATGGTCTCCCCCACCGACGAGCGGACCACCTCCGCACCGGCCGGCTCCCCACCGACCGGCGACGCGCTCGACGTGTTGCGGCGGGTCTTCGGGTACGACGCCTTCCGCGGCTTCCAGCAGGACGTCGTCGAACACGTGGTGTCCGGCGGCGACGCGCTGGTGCTCATGCCCACCGGTGGCGGCAAGTCGCTGTGCTACCAGATCCCCGCGCTGGTCCGCGACGGCGTGGCGGTAGTGGTCTCCCCGCTGATCGCGCTCATGCAGGACCAGGTCGACGCCCTCACCGCCGTCGGCGTACGCGCCGGTTTCCTCAACTCGACGCAGGACCCGGCGCAGCGGCGCCGGGTCGAGGCGGCCTACCTGGCCGGCGAGCTGGACCTGCTCTACCTCGCCCCGGAAGGGCTCGCGGTGCGGTCCACGCTCGGCCTGCTGGAACGCGGCCGGATCGCGCTGTTCGCGATCGACGAGGCGCACTGCGTGTCGCAGTGGGGGCACGACTTCCGCCCCGACTACCTCAACCTGTCGATGCTGCACGAACGCTGGCCGGACGTGCCGCGCATCGCGCTGACCGCCACCGCGACCCGGGCGACCCGCACCGAGATCGCCACCCGGCTGCGGCTCACCGAGGCCCGGCACTTCGTGGCCAGCTTCGACCGGCCCAACATCCAGTACCGGATCGTGCCGAAGCGGGAGCCCCGCCGCCAGCTGCTCAGCCTGCTGCGCGACGAGCACCCGGGCGACGCCGGCATCGTCTACTGCCTGTCCCGGGCCTCGGTGGAGAAGACGGCCGAGTTCCTGGTCGCCAACGGCATCCCCGCGCTGCCGTACCACGCCGGGCTGGACGCCACGACCCGCGCCACCAACCAGCAGCGCTTCCTGCGCGAGGACGGGCTGGTCATGGTCGCCACCATCGCGTTCGGCATGGGCATCGACAAGCCCGACGTACGCTTCGTCGCCCACCTGGACCTGCCGAAGTCGGTCGAGGGCTACTACCAGGAGACCGGCCGCGCCGGGCGCGACGGCTTGCCGTCCACCGCCTGGCTGGCGTACGGCCTGCAGGACGTGGTGCAGCAGCGCAAGATGATCGAGACGTCGGAGGGCGACCTGGCGCACCGGCGCAACCTCGCCGCCCACCTGGACGCGATGCTGGCGCTCTGCGAGACGGTCCGCTGCCGCCGCGCCCAGCTGCTCGAATACTTCGGCGAGACCGGCGTGGCCGCCTGCGGCAACTGCGACACCTGCCTCGACCCGCCCGAGTCCTGGGACGGCACTGTCGCCGCGCAGAAGCTGCTCTCCACCGTCTACCGGCTCGACCGCGAACGCAACCAGCGCTTCGGCGCCGGGCACAGCATCGACATCCTGCTCGGCAAGCACACCGACAAGATCGACCAGCACGGCCACGACTCGCTCAGCACGTTCGGCATCGGCAGCGAGCTGCGCGAGGCCGAGTGGCGGGGCGTGGTGCGGCAACTGCTCGCCGAGGGTCTGCTCGCCGTCGAGGGCGACTACGGCACGCTGGCGCTGACCGAGGCCAGCGCGGACGTGCTCGGCCGCCGCCGTACGGTCACGCTGCGCAAGGAGCCGGAGCGGCCGGCGGCCGGCCGGTCCGCCAAGCCCCGGGGCGCGGCCACTGTGGTCGCCGACCTCTCCCCCGCCGCCGCGCCGGTCTTCGAGCGGCTCCGCGCGTGGCGCGCGGCCACCGCCAAGGAGCAGGGCGTCCCGGCGTACGTCATCTTCCACGACGCGACGCTGCGGCAGATCGCCGCCGAGCCGCCGGCTTCCCTGGCCGAGCTGTCCCGGGTCAGCGGGGTGGGCGAGAACAAGCTCGCCAAGTACGGCGAGGCGATCCTGGCCGTACTCGCCGAGTCCTGACGTACGCGCGGAAGGGCCCGACCCCCTGTGGTGGGGGTCGGGCCCTTCCGGTGTGCGTGCTGCCCGTTCTTGCTCTGCAGCCATTGGTGCGGCGGTGTTGGTCTTAGCTGGTGCTGTAGCCGCGGGTGGCGATCCAGTCGGCGAGGTTGTCGATGCTCATCCGGTAGGTGGCGGTGTTCGGGTCGGCGCTGTCGGCGATGGTGACGGTCTTGCCGTCGTCGCGGTAGCCGATGACGCTGATGTAGTGGCCGCCTTCGAAGGAGTGGGTGTTGCCGTCGGTGTCGGTGGCGGTGCCGGCGATGTTGGCGACCACGGCCCGGCCGGCGTCGACGGTCTTGACCACGTCGGCGCGCAGCTTGTCGGTCTGCTTGTCGTCGGCCTTGGGGGTGCTGATCTCGACCGACTTGTAGGCGTCCTTCGCGCCGGTCTCCTTGTTCAGTACCGGGGTGATGTCGTTGATGGAGTTGGTGCCGGCCTCGGTGGTGCCCATCTCGCGGGCCATGGCGTGCACGTCGATGTTCTTGCCCTGCACGCTCAGCGCGTTGCGGGCGGCGGCGGGGCCGCAGAAGTAGAAGTTGGGCTGGGCCTCGTAGCGCACGTCGAGCTCACGCTCGCCATGACCGCTCTTGCGGTCGGCGACGATGGCGGCCTTCTCGGCCGGGGCGGCGTGGGCGGCGATCGCGGGGCCGGCGATGCCACCGGCGGTGGCGACGACACCGGCAGCGGTCAGAACGGTCTTGCGCAGCAGAGTGGTAGCCATGATGGTTGCCTCCCTGAAATGGGGGATACGCGGCAGGGGTGCCGCGGAGGGGGAAAGTCTTGGGGGGTGCCCGTCGAGCGGGCTGGCGCGCGGGCGACCCGAAAGGGGCTGCTCCGCGGCTCGGGGATGTAACGACCACCGGGCCGGGGTCATTCCCGCCGGCGGGGGTGCTCGTCGTCGGGGGATGTAACGACGGCCGGGCCGGGGCGATTCCCGTGACCTGACCCGTGGCGCCAGGCGGACCGGGTTGAGCGCTCGGCCCTCGTGCCTGGGCGGTCAGCCATGTACAACGCCTGCACCCCACCCCGGATTCCGCCGTGAGCATGGCGCCGACCACAACGCGCCACCCCGGCAAACCGACACCGGCCCCAGGGCGCACTGGGCGGCGCCTTCGCGGTGCACGCGCACGGCAGACCTTGCAGTCGGCCCCCCGGACAAGCCTCACAAAGCGGTCATACGTTAGGCACGAACTGCAAGGTGGGCGGTTTCGCCCACCGGGAACAGCCATGGCTGGAACGGCGTAGGTGTCAAAGGCGGGCGGAGACACCCATGGCGTTCCACCCGAGGCACCTGGCGACGGCGACTGGAGCGGCATGGGTGTCAAAAGCAGCCCGAGACACCCACGGCGTTCCACCCACGGCACGCGACGGCGGTGGCGGGCCGGCGGGCGTTTGTTGACGCACGCTGGACAGCGGCCGGGGGCCACGACGGCAGGCGCGAGCAGGCGCGAGCAGGCGCGAGCAGGCGCGAGCAGGCGAAGGGTCAGGAACGGGGGGCGGCCGTGGTGGCGTCGGTGGAGCCGTCGAGCGCGGCCAGGATCGCCTCGGCCGTACGCCTGCCCACCCCGGGCACCTCGGTGATCTCCTCCACGGTGGCCGACGACAGCCGCTTCAGCGAGCCGAAGTGCCGCAGCAGCGCCTTGCGGCGTACCTCGCCGAGGCCGGGGACGTTGTCCAGCGCCGATTCGGTCATCCGCTTGGAGCGCCGCTGCCGGTGGAACGTGATGGCGAAGCGGTGCGCCTCGTCGCGGACCCGTTGCAGCAGGTAGAGCGCCTCGGAGGTGCGGGGCAGGATCACCGGGAACTCGTCGTCGGGCAGCCACACCTCCTCCAGCCGCTTCGCCAGTCCGCACAGCGCCACGTCGTCGATGCCCAGCTCGGCGAGCGCCTTCGCGGCGGCGGCCACCTGCGGCGGGCCACCGTCGACCACCACGAGCTGCGGCGGGTACGCGAACTTGCGCGGCCGCCCGGTGGTCGGGTCGATGCCGGGGCGGTCCGGGTCGGAGGCGGTTTCCTCGCCCAGCTCCCCGGTCTCGGCGCGGGCGTCGAGGTAGCGGGCGAAGCGCCGCCGCAGCACCTCGGACATGGCCGACAGGTCGTCGGTGGCGCCGCGCACGATGAAGCGGCGGTACTCGCTCTTGCGGGGCAGCCCGTCCTCGAACACGACCATGCTGGCGACCACGTCGGTGCCCTGGATCTGGGAGACGTCGTAGCACTCGATGCGCAGCGGCGAGGTGTTCATGCCGAGCGCGTCGGCGATCTCGTCGAGCGCCTGGCTGCGGGTGGTCAGGTCGCCGGCCCGCTTGAGCTTGTGCCGGGCCAGCGCGTCCTTGGCGTTGCGCTCGACGGTCTCCAGCAGCGACCGCTTGTCGCCGCGCTGCGGCACCCGCAGCGACACCCGGCTGCCCCGGCGGGTGGAGAGCCAGTCGGCGAGCGCGTCGGCGTCGCCTGGTAGCTCGGGCACGAGCAGCTCGCGGGGCACGTCGGCCTCGCCCTGCTCGCCGCCGTACACCTGGGTGCAGAAGTGGTGCACGAGGTCGCCGGTGCTCAGCTCCTCGGTCTTCTCCACCACCCAGCCGCGCTGGCCGCGCACCCGGCCGCCGCGGACGTGGAACACCTGCACGGCGGCTTCGAGCGGGTCGTCGGCGAAGGCGACCACGTCGGCGTCGGTGCCGTCGCCGAGCACCACGGTCTGCTTCTCCATGGCCCGGCGCAGCGCCGCGACGTCGTCGCGCAGGCGGGCGGCCCGCTCGAACTCCAGTTGCTCGCTGGCGTCGAGCATCTCCTTCTCCAGCCGGCGGACCATGGTGTCGGTGCGGCCCGCCATGAAGTCGCAGAAACCGTCGACGATCTCCCGGTGCTGGTCGGCGGTGACGCTGCCGACGCACGGCGCGGAGCACTTGCCGATGTAACCGAGCAGGCAGGGCCGGCCGACCTGCCCGGCCCGCTTGAACACCCCGGACGAGCAGGTCCGCGCCGGGAAGACGCGCAGCAGCAGGTCGAGCGTCTCGCGGATCGCCCAGGCGTGCGAGTACGGCCCGAAGTAGCGCACGCCCTTGCGCTTGACGCCCCGCATCACCTGCAACCGGGGGTATTCCTCGTCGAGTGTGACCGCGAGATAGGGGTACGACTTGTCGTCGCGGTAGCGGACGTTGAACCTCGGGTCGTACTGCTTGATCCAGGTGTATTCCTGCTGGAGCGCCTCGACCTCGGTGGCGACGGTGATCCAGTCGACCGACTCGGCGGTGAAGACCATCTGCCGGGTGCGCTGGTGCAGGCCGACCGGGTCGGCGAAGTAGGAGTTGAGCCGGCTGCGCAGGTTGCGCGCCTTGCCGACGTAGATCACCCGCCCGGTGCCGTCGCGGAAGCGGTAGACCCCTGGCGATTCCGGGATGGTGCCGGGCGCGGGACGGTACGTCGAGGGGTCAGCCACGCTGTCAAGCCTAGTCCGCACCCCTGACACCCGGCCGCCGCCGCGCCCCCGGGTGACCGGGGGCGCGGCGGGTGGTCAGGCCAGGCGGATCTGGTCGCCGTCGACGGTGATGTCCTTCGCGGCGAGCGGCTTGGTGGCCGGGCCGCCCTTCACCGAGCCGTCGACGATGGAGAAGCGGCTGTTGTGGCAGGTGCAGTTGATCGTGCCGCCGTCGACGTTCGACACCGGGCAGCGCTGGTGCGTGCAGATCGGGTCGAACGCCTTGAACTGGCCGGCCTCGGGCTGGGTGATGACCACGCCCTGGCTGGCGAAGACCGCGCCGCCGCCGACCGGGATGTCCGAGGTGCGGGCCACGGAGTTGCTGCCGGCCCGGTCGCCGCCGCCGGCGTCCCCGGTGGCGGTGGCGCCGGGCGGGCCGCCGCTGGTCGGGGCGAGCCCGGGCGAGGCCTCGTCGTCGCTGCCGCAGCCCGCGAGCACCACTGCCGCGCCGACCGCCCCGGCTCCGGCGAGCAGGGCACGGCGGCTCTGGGTGACCGGTCGGGTCAACGCCTGATCATCACTCATATCCGGCCTTTCTCTCGGCTTACTGCGGAAACACGCACCAGCGTGGGGCACGGTTCATACTGGCGCGTCAACGTACCGGGCATCGCATGGAGGACGTCGGTCAGCGCGCCGCGGCCGGCACCTTGCGGGCCCGCGGCTTGGCGCCGCCGTTGCCGTTGGCCTTGGCCGCCCGGCTGGTGGCCGCCTTGGCGCCCTTGGCCTTGCCGTCGAGCTTGAGGATCGGCCGCAGGAACTGCCCGGTGTGGCTCTCCGGCACCTCGGCGACCTCCTCCGGCGTGCCGGTGGCGAGGACCGTGCCGCCCCGGTGGCCACCCTCGGGGCCCATGTCGATGAGCCAGTCGGCCGTCTTGATCACGTCGAGGTTGTGCTCGATGGTGATGACGGTGTTGCCCTTGTCGACCAGCCCCTCCAGCACCATCAGCAGCTTGCGGATGTCCTCGAAGTGCAGGCCGGTGGTCGGCTCGTCGAGCACGTAGACGGTGCGGCCGGTGGAGCGCTTCTGCAGCTCGGAGGCGAGCTTGACGCGCTGCGCCTCACCGCCGGACAGCGTCGGCGCGGGCTGGCCGAGGCGCACGTAGCCGAGGCCGACGTCGACCAGCGTCCGGAGGTGCCGGTGGATGGCCGGGATGGCGGAGAAGAACTCGGCCGCCTCCTCGATCGGCATGTCCAGCACCTCGGCGACAGTCTTGCCCTTGTAGTGCACCTCGAGCGTCTCGCGGTTGTAGCGCGCGCCCTTGCACACCTCGCAGGGGACGTAGACGTCCGGCAGGAAGTTCATCTCGATCTTGATGGTGCCGTCGCCGGAGCACGCCTCGCAGCGCCCGCCCTTGACGTTGAACGAGAACCGGCCCGGGCCGTACCCCCGGACCTTGGCCTCGGTGGTCTCGGCGAAGAGCTTGCGGATGTGGTCCCAGACGCCGGTGTAGGTGGCCGGGTTGGAGCGCGGGGTACGCCCGATCGGCGACTGGTCCACGCCGACGACCTTGTCCACGTGTTCCAGGCCGGTGATGCGGGTGTGCCGGCCGGGCACCAGCCGCGCGCCGTTGATCTGGTTGGCGAGCACCGTGTAGAGGATGTCGTTGACCAGCGTCGACTTGCCCGAGCCGCTGACCCCGGTGACCGCGATGAGCTGGCCGAGCGGGAAGCTCACGGTGAGGTTGCGCAGGTTGTGCTCGCGCGCGCCGTGCACCACCAGCTCGCGGCCCGGCGTCTGCGGGCGGCGGCCGGCAGGCGTCGGGATGGATTTGCGCCCGGACAGGTACGCCCCGGTGACCGACTCGGTGTTGTCGAGCAGCGCCGGCACCGAGCCGCTGTGCACGATCTTGCCGCCGTGCTCGCCCGCGCCCGGGCCGATGTCGACGATCCAGTCGGCCACCCGGATGGTGTCCTCGTCGTGCTCGACCACGATCAGCGTGTTGCCCAGCCCGCGCAGCCGCAGCAGCGTCTCGATGAGCCGGTGGTTGTCGCGCTGGTGCAGGCCGATCGACGGCTCGTCGAGCACGTAGAGCACGCCGACCAGGCCGGAGCCGATCTGGGTGGCGAGCCGGATGCGCTGCGCCTCGCCACCGGAGAGCGTGCCGGCGGGCCGGTCCAGGGAGAGGTAGTCCAGCCCGACGTCGAGCAGGAACTTCAGCCGGGCGTTGATCTCCTTGAGCACCCGCTCGGCGATCATCTTCTGCCGGTCGGTCAGCTCGATGCCGGCCAGCAGGTCGGCGGCCTCGCCCACGGACAGGTTGCAGACCTCGGCGATGCTCTTGCCGGCCAGGGTGACCGCGAGCACCTCGGGCTTGAGCCGCGCGCCGCCGCAGGCCGCGCAGGGCACGTCCCGCATGTAGCCCTCGTACTTCTCCCGGGACCACTCCGACTCGGTGTCGGTGTGCCGGCGCTCGATCCACTGCACCACGCCCTCGAAGCCGGTGTAGTAGGAGCGCTCGCGGCCGTACTTGTTGCGGTAGCGCACGTGCACCTGGTCGTCGGAGCCGTGCAGGATCGTCTTCTGCGCCCGCGACGGCAGCTTCCGCCACGGCGTGTCGATGTCGAAGTGCTCGGCCTCGCCCAGCGCCTCCAGCAGCCGCAGGAAGTATTCGAGGTTGTGCCCGGTGGCCCACGGCTGGATCGCGCCCTCGCGCAGCGTGCGCTCCGGGTCGGGGATGACCAGCTCGGGGTCGACCTCCTTCTTCGTGCCCAGGCCGGTGCACTCGGGGCAGGCGCCGTAGGGCGCGTTGAAGGAGAAGACCCGGGGTTCCAGGTCCTCGATCGCGAGGGGGTGGTCGTTCGGGCAGGCCAGGTGCTCGGAGTAGCGGCGCTCCCGGGCCGGGTCGTCCTCCGGCAGGTCGACGAAGTCGAGCAGCACCAGGCCGCCGGAGAGACCGAGCGCGGCCTCGACCGAGTCGGTCAGCCGCTGCTTGGCGCTGGGCTTGACGTTGAGCCGGTCGATCACCACCTCGATGGTGTGCTTCTCCTGCTTCTTGAGCTTCGGCGGCTCGGTCAGCGGGTGCACCACGCCGTCGACCCGGGCCCGGGCGTAGCCCTTGGCCTGCAGCTCGGCGAACAGGTCGACGTACTCGCCCTTGCGGCCGCGCACCACCGGCGCGAGCACCATGAACCGGGTGCCCTCGGCCATGGCCAGGACCCGGTCGACGATCTGCTGCGGGCTCTGCTTGGAGATCCGCTCGCCGCAGATCGGGCAGTGCGGCTCTCCGATGCGGGCGAACAGCAGGCGGAGGTAGTCGTAGACCTCGGTGATGGTGCCGACGGTGGAGCGGGGGTTGCGCGAGGTGGACTTCTGGTCGATGGAGACGGCGGGGCTGAGGCCCTCGATGAAGTCGACGTCGGGCTTGTCCATCTGCCCGAGGAACTGCCGGGCGTACGACGACAGCGACTCCACGTAGCGGCGCTGCCCCTCGGCGAAGATGGTGTCGAACGCCAGGCTCGACTTGCCCGAACCGGACAGCCCGGTGAAGACGATCAGGGCGTCCCGGGGCAGGTCGAGACTGACGTCACGCAGGTTGTGCTCGCGCGCGCCACGGATGATCAGTCGGTCGGCCACGGTGCGTGTGCTCCCGGAAGAAGAATATGAGGCGGATCTGTGCACCAGACGCCGGGTCTGGGTGGTTTTCACAGGTTGTCGGGGCGCAGAGAAGACGCCTCGGCAACTCTAGCCCCGACGTATGACAACTTCCGTCTCGCGAACATTCCCCCAGCTCAGGCCGGTCGGGCGGGAACCACTCACGCCCACCCGACCGGCTCGCGCAGGTTCAGAATGCCCCGGGTGCCGGGGGCGGCGCCGGACGCCCGGTACGTCGCCGCCCGCCACGCCAGCCGCCCCGCCGTTCGGCCGCCAGCCGGGCCGCGCGCCGACCGCCCTCGTACTCGATCTCCCGCTGCAACCGGCGCCAGCTCTCCCAGCGGCGCACCGGCAGCGCGCCGTCCTCCAGTGCGTCGCGCACCGCGCAGCCCGGCTCGGCGTCGTGGGCGCAGTCGCCGTACCGGCAGCCGGCGGCCAGTTCGGCAATGTCGGCGAAGGCACGGTCCAGGCCGGCCGCGCCGTCGAGCAGGCCGACCGCCCGTACGCCGGGGGTGTCCAGCACCGCTCCCCCACCCGGCAGGGGCACCAGCGACCGCCAGGTGGTGGTGTGCCGGCCCTTGCCGTCGACGCGGCGGATCGCCTGGGTGCGCATCACGTCCGCCCCGGCCAGCGCGTTGACCAGGCTCGACTTGCCGGCGCCGGAGGGGCCGAGCAGGCCGAGCGTGCGCCCGGGGCCGACGAACCGGCGCAGCGGCGCAAGGCCGGCGCCCCGCTCGGCGCTGACCGGCAGCACCGGCACGCCCGGCGCGAGGTCGGCCAGTTGCCGGGCCACCGCCTCCGGGTCGGCGGCCAGGTCGGCCTTGGTGAGCACGACGAGCGGCTGCGCCCCGGATTCGTGCGCCAGGGAGAGCAGCCGTTCGATCCGTGCGGCGTCCGGTTCCGGGTGCACCGGCTCGACCACCGCGGCGGCGTCGAGGTTGGCGGCCAGCACCTGGCCGCTGGCGTCCTTGCCGGCGGTACGGCGCACCAGCGCGGTACGCCGCGGCAGCACCGCCTCCACCGTGACCGGGCCGTCCGGCCAGGTGGACAGCAGCACCCAGTCGCCCGCGCAGGGCAGCGCGGTCAGGTCACGGGCGGCGGCGGCGAGCACGGCGCCGCCGAGGCTGGCCCGCACCGGCCCCTGCGGGCTCAGCACGGTGCAGACGCCCCGGTCCACCCGGGCGACCCGCCCGGGACGGTGGCCGGCGCGCCGGTCGAGGTGGGCCGCCCAGCCGGCGTCCCAGCCGAGGGCGGTCAGGTCGAGAGTCATGGTGTCCTCATCGGTGTCGAGGGATACGTGGTGGAGCACACGCGCTGCGACCGGCATGCACACCACCTCCTCTCCGACTCCCGGTGCCGCGTTGGCGACGACGCGGACCGGCAGGCCCGAGGTCGTCGGCCCCGACGGTAGGTGCCGCGCCGACGCGCCGAAAGCGATTTCCCCGGCGGCGCGGCCCGCCCGGGCCCGCTACTGTCGAACCGTGAGAACGCGATGACCGCCGACCCCCTGCTGCTGACCGGTCCGCTGGCCGAGGCGAACGACCGCCTCCTGCGTACCGTGTCCGGCCTGACCGCGGCGGACGTCGCGGCGCCCTCGCTGCTGCCTGGCTGGTCCCGAGCGCACGTGCTCACCCACCTGGCCCGCAACGCCGACGGGTTCGTCAACCTGCTCACCTCCGCGCGCACCGGCGAGGACATCCCGATGTACGCCTCGGCGCAGGCCCGCGCCGCCGACATCGACGCCGGCGCCGACCGCGGTCCCGCCGACCTGCTCGACGACGTACGCCGCAGTGGCCAGCGCTTCGACGCGGCGGTCGCGGCGATGCCCGTGGACGCCTGGGGCGCCACCGTGCAGACCCGGCGCGGCCCCTGGCCGGCGGCGATGCTGGTCTGGGGCCGGCTGCGCGAGGTCGAGGTCCACCACGTCGACCTGGCGGCCGGTTACCTTCCGGCGGACTGGCCGGAGGCGTTCGCCCAGCGGCTGCTGCACGAGGTGGTGACCGGGCTGTCCGGCAATCCGGCCGCGCCGGCCATGGTGCTGCGCTTCGACGGCGCGGCCTCCGAACTCGTCGTGGGTGACCCCGAGGGGGCGCCCACGGTCACCGGCCCCGCGCCGGAACTCGCCGCCTGGCTGACCGGCCGGGGCGCGGGCGAGCTGCTCACCGTCGACCCCGACGGCCCTCTGCCCAACCCACCGGAATGGATCTGAACATCGTCATGACCTACACCGGAGACGTCACGCCCGGCGGGCCGCCGGCCGTGCGCGAGCTCGACCGGCTCACCGTCACCAAGCTGTCGGTGGGCCCGATGGACAACAACGCCTACCTGCTGCGCTGCAACGCCACCGGCGAGCAGGTGCTGATCGACGCCGCGAACGAGGCGCCGCGCCTGCTGGAGCTGGCCGGCGACGGCGGGCTGGCCGCCGTGGTGACCACGCACCAGCACATGGACCACTGGGTCGCGCTGGAAGAGGTGGTGGCCAAGACCGGGGCGCGCGCGCTCGTGCACGCCGACGACGCCGAGGGCCTGCCCATCTCCGCCGAGCGGCTCGGCGAGGGCGACACGGTGCCGGTCGGCGACTGCGCGCTGGAGGTCATCCACCTGCGCGGGCACACGCCGGGCTCGATCGCGCTGCTCTACCGCGACCCCTCCGGCACCCCGCACCTGTTCACCGGCGACTCTCTCTTCCCGGGCGGCGTCGGCAACACCGACCAGGACCCGGAGCGCTTCGGGCAGCTCATCGACGACGTCGAGGCCAAGCTCTTCGACCGGCTGCCCGACGACACCTGGTTCTACCCGGGCCACGGCAAGGACAGCACCATCGGCGCCGAGCGGCCCGCGCTGCCGCAGTGGCGCGCCCGCGGCTGGTGAACACGCCCGGTCCGGCCTCCCCCGTGGCGGCCGGGCCGGGCGCGGTCAGCCGGTGACCGCGCGCAGGCGGCGCCGGGTGGCGAGCAGCACCGGGCCGGCGAGCAGCAGCCCGACCGCCATGGTCAGCACCGTGGGGTTGAGCGCCGCGGGCAGCAGCCCGGTCAGCGCCCGCGCGGTCAGGCCCAGCGCCACGTAGAGCCCGGCCCAGGCGGTCGCCCCCGCCGCCGCGCAGGCCAGGAACCGCCGGTACGACATCCGCAGCCCGCCGGCGGCCAGCGGCAGCAGCGCGTTGAACACCGGCAGGAACGGCGCCACCAGCACGATCCGTCCGCCACCGCGGTGCAGCAGCGTCTCGGCGGCGGTCCACCGGGACTCGCCGATCCAGCCGCCGACCCGGCTCTCCCGCAGCTGCCCGCCCCAGCGCCGTCCGGCGAAGAAGCTCAGCGACCAGCCGGCCAGGCAGCCGGTGACCACCGCGGCGACGGTCAGGGCCCCGCCGGCCGGGCGACCGGCGCCGACCGCCGCGAGGACCGCCGCGTCGCCGGGCACCAGCACCCCGATCAGGGGTACGGCGTCGGCGAGCATCACGATGCCCAGCAGACCCATCAGGAGGGTGGTGGGCAGCTCACCGGCGGCGGCCACGAGATCGTTCATGAGCTGCACGCTATGGCCCGCCGGTCACCCGGCACATCGGGCATGATCCCCCAGTGGCCCCCGACACCCGACCCGGAGATCCCTGAGGGTCATCGGGGTCGCAGCACCTGCACCCGGCGTACCGGGGAGTCGACGGAGGGCTCGGTGGTCGGCACCGGGTAGCTGGCCACCAGCTCCAGCCCGCCCGGCGGCAGGTGGCCCCGGTCCGGGTCGCCGACCAGCACCTCGACGCCGTGGTCGGCGCAGCGCCGCAGGTAGGGCAGGACCCGCGCGGCCAGTCCGGCGTCGTAGAGCACGTCGCCGGCCACCAGCAGGTCGGCGCCCGCGACGCCGTCGAGCAGGTCGTCGCCGTCGGCCGCCACCCGGACCCGGTTGGCGCGGGCGTTCACAGTGACGGCCGCCACCGCGTACGGGTCGATGTCGTTGGCGACCACCTCGTCCGCCCCGGCGAGCGCGGCGGCGATGGCGACCAGCCCCGATCCGGCGGCCAGGTCGAGCACCCGCCGCCCGGCGGCCAGTTCGGGGTGGTCGAGCAGGTGCCGGGCCAGCGCCTGCCCGCCGGCCCAGACCGACGCCCAGTACGGCGGCGGCAGCGACCGACCGGCGGCGGCCTCCATCCGGGCCCACCACAGGATGGCGTCCTCGGCCAGGTGCAGGCGCACCTCGGGCACGAACGGCGTGTCGACCAGTCGCAGGCGGTCCGGGCCCGCGCCGGGCACCGCGATCTCCTGTTCCAGGTCGGCCAGAGCCGTCTGCGTGCTCATCGGGGCAAGCATGCCGCGCCGCGCCCGGCGCCGGGGTCATTTTCCCGGCGCGGCACGTATTCACGGGCGCGCCGCGCGCTTCCGGCAGCGGATTGCGGTCCGGACGGTTACTGTCGGGGTGGTACAGGGCGACCACCGGCCGCGGGGCCGGCGCTCGCCCGCATTGAACAGGGAGAGACGCATGGCAACCGGCACGGTCAAGTGGTTCAACTCGGAAAAGGGCTTCGGCTTCATCGAGCAGGACGGCGGAGGCCCGGACGTGTTCGTCCACTACTCGGCCATCCAGAGCAGTGGCTACCGCGAGCTGAACGAGGGTCAGAAGGTCGAGTTCGAGGTGACCCAGGGCCAGAAGGGCCCGCAGGCGGACAACGTCCGTCCGATGTAGTGACGTGCCGGTGGCGGCGGTCGGGGCTCCGACCGCCGCCGCAGCGCATCATCAGGACGGCGCGGCCGGCAGGTCGCGCCGTCTCCGTAGCGGCCCGGCCAGCAGGATCAGCGGGGTCAACGCCAGCCACGCGGTCATCACCCGGATCGCGCCACCCGGCCCCCAGGCCGCGCCCAGCGCGCCGGCGAGCAGGGCGGCCAGCGGAATGGTGCCGTAGTTGAGCAGATGCATGCTCACCGTGACGCGGCCGAGCAGCCGGTGCGGGGTGTACGTCTGCCGGAAGCTGCCCTTGACCACGTTGCCGATCGCGACGCCCAGGCTCACGAGCACACCGCCGAGCACCAGCCAGGCGGTCCGCGCGCCGGGTCCGGCGAGCGGGATGAGCAGCGCGGGCGGCCCGGTGAGAGCGCCGGCGACCAGCAGCGTCCGGGCGCTACCGATCCGGCGGGCCAGGCGCGCGGCGAGCGCGGCGCCGATCACGCCGCCGAGGCTGGCGAGTCCGATCAGGAGGCCGACCAGGCCCGCCGGGAGTTCGGCCGAGCGCACCAGGAACACCACGAGCACCGCCTGGTAGCCGGTGAGCCCGATGTTGCTCGCCGCCCCGAAGACCGTCAGCACCCGCAGGTACGGGTCGCGGACGACGAACCGCAGCCCGGTGGCGACCTCGCGGCGCAGCGACGTCGTCCCGGCGTCCCGGTGCGGCCGGGCCTCGACCGCGCTGATCCGGCGCAGGCAGAGCGCGGACAGCAGGAAGGTGAGCGCGTCCAGCGCCACCGCGGTCACCGCGCCGACGAGCTGGGCGACGAGACCGGCCAGTCCCGGGCCGACGAGGTAGCTCGCGGTCTGGGTGGCGTGCAGCCGGGCGTTCGCCTCGGGCACCTGCTCGGGACGCAGCAGCGTGGGCAGGTAGACCTGGTCGGCGGTCTCGAAGAAGACCCGGGCCAGGCCGGCGCCGAGCGCCACGACCAGCAGGTGCCCGACGGTGAGCAGGCCGAGCAGGGCGGCCACCGGGACGCTCGCGAACAGCGCGGCGGCGGCGAGGTCGGCGGCGATCATCACGGGCCGGCGGCGGACCCGGTCGACCCACGCCCCGACCGGCAGGCCGGCGAGCAGCCAGGGCAGCCACGCCGCGGCGGTGAGCACCGCCACCTGGAACGTGCTCGCGTCGAGCACCGCGACCGCGACCAGGGGCAGCGCCACTGCGGTCATGTTGCTGCCGACGGCGCTCACCGTGTGGCCGGTCCAGAGCAGCCGGAAGTCGCGGTGCCGGAACAGCCCTCCGCGCGTCGGCGCGGCCGGCCCCGACATGCGCGCGGGGGCGGTCACGACGGGCGTCCCGGTAAGGCGTTCCCGCACGGCGCCGGAACGCGGTGGACGGTCACGGCCGGCTCGGGACGCCGTGGGCGAACACGAAGACCGGCTCGCGGCGCTGCCCGTCGTCGGGGATCGGCCGGTCGGCCCATCGGGTGAGCAGGGCGATCACCTCCCGGCCGAGCGCGTTCAACTCGTCCGGTGTCAGGTGCAGCCAGTGGTCCGTGCTGAACGGGGCGTCGTTCCACGCGGCGTGCGTCTCGTCGGACGCGCTGTGCCAGGCCCGCACCAGCTCGGTGTGCCGCTCCAGGTTCAGTGAGCCGGCGGCCTCGACGACCACCCGGGTGGACGGGTCGTCGCCGAAGTCGGACTCGGACCAGCGCACGCCCCGGTTCCGGGGCTTCCACCACCGTTCCCGGCGGTCGCGTGCCAGCTCGGGCGCCTCGACCAGCAGGTCGGCGGCGGCCAGCACCTTGAGGTGGTGGCTCACGTTCGCCGGCGCCTGGTCGGTGCGGTCGGCGAGCATGCCGACGGTGCACGGGCCGTACACCTTGAGCACGTCCATGAGCCGGCGGCGCAGTGGGTGGGCGAGCGCGGCGAGCACCCGCGAGTCGGTGATCTGCCGGACGGTCCGCTGTTCCATGCGCCCGAGTCTCACATCCGCAAGAGCTGTTGCGCAACAACTCTTGCGGAATGCGCCGGCCGACGGCGCCGCGACCCGCGGTCGCGGCGCCGGACCGTCAGGCGATCAACCGCCGGGACAACTCGTCGGCCACGTCCCGGGCGATCTGCGGCGGGATGGCCTCGGCGATCTTCTCCGGCGGCAACCCGGCCAGCACACCGGAGACGATCTGCTGCTCGTCGGTGAAGTCCCGGCCGGACAACTCGTTCACCTGCGCGACCAGCGCCGGCCAGGCGCGCAGCATCGCCAGCATCTGCTGCAACGGCGAGTTGGGCATGGGCGGGTTGACCAGCCCGGTGGTGCTGGCCGGCGAGATCAGCCAGTTGCGCAGGTTCTGCAGGTCAGCCAGGACGTCGCCCACAGTGCGGTTCTTCGAGCCGGTGTCCTTGATGAGCCGGTCGGTCTGTTCCATGTCGTCCTCCGGTTTCGCGGTGGCGATCATTCCGATCGCGGTCAGATAGCGGCGGAACAGCGGGGTCAGGTCACGCCCCGCCTTTGTCGAGTCACGGAAGAAGCTGAAATGCGTGTGGTACAGGTGGCTGCTGTCGCCGCTGGTGCGCCGTCCCAGCCGGTCCCAGCGGCGCACGGTCCGCCCGTCCGGGGAGTAGATGACCTCCCGGATGTCCCGGGTGTCAGCCGCGTTCGCCACGCACTGCGCCACCATCCAGGTGGAGAACGTCCGCAGGTTGTGCGTACCGCCGCCGGAGCGGACGGAGAACGTGCCGACGTCCAACGCGGACGCGTACAGGGTCAGGCCGGACCGGTCCCGGGTGGACTCCACCACCGAGTAGTCGTTCGTCACGACCCGGTCAGATCCGCAGTGGTAGCCGCCCCGGTGGTTGGGGTCGCCGACGATGCCGACCTCCGCCGGCTCCAGATCGTCGGCGCGTACGGCCTTCTTGTCGACGTTGAGATAGGTGAGCAACAGATTCCGGACGGCCAGCAGGTTCGCCGGGGCCGACGTCATGGCAGATCCCCTTCCGATCGATGACCGGCGAGGGCACGACAATCACACCGCGTGATGGCGTGCGATCCGCGGACGCGCCCCGCCGGATAACTGCACGGCACCGGGCACTTGCTCCGAGCTTAACCACGGTTAGGCAGAAGTGCCCAGCTCAGGGACGGTTTTTTGGACTATCAGCCCGCTGTGGACGGTGTCCGCGTGAGCGGCAGCTCCAACCCCGAGGGATGCTCACGATCGCTGAGAATCTCTCGCCAACCAGCACGAAGAGTCACGGCAGTGCCGAGTGGCTCACCGGTGCCGGGGTTGCGCGCGTACCGGGGGTGGGCGCCACCGGAGACCTGGACCCGCAGCCGGTGCCCGGGCGCGAAGCGGTACGCGGTCGGCCAGAGCGTCACCGGCACGGCGACCACACCGGACGGATCACGCGGGAACCGGCCCGGCTCGACCCGGACCAGCCCGTCGCAGACGTTCCAGGAACGCCCGCGCCGGTCCACGTCGCACAGACGCACGAACACGTCCAGGTACGACAGTTCGCTGCGTACATGAATCTCGGCGCGTACCGGCCCGGCCACCTCGACCGGCTCCGGCAGCGGCCCACCGGTGTAGGTGAGCACGTCCGGCCGGGCCTCCACCGGCCGGTTGTCGACCGCGCCGGCCCGCTGGGCCACGAGCAGCGGCCCGCCCAGCGACGGGGTCGGGTCGGCCGGGTCGTACCAGAAGCGGTCGGGCGTGGTGCCGGGCTCCGGCGGCTCCGGGGCGAGCCCGCCGCCCGAGCGCAGGTGCCACCGCACGGGCGTGGCGGGCGGCGGCCAGTCCGGCAGGTCACGCCAGCCGCCGCCGGCGCCGCCGACGTGCACCCGCACCGGCGCGCGCTGCGGCGCGGGCCGCCCGGCCAGGCGCGTGTCGAGCCAGTCCAGCCCTTCGCGCAGCGACGCCAGGAGCAGCCCCGGGCTGCCGTGGGTCCAGGGGCCGACGACCAGGCGGGGTCGCGCTCCGGCGGCCCGCAGGCGGGCGTAGTCGTCGAGCTGGGCCGGCAGGAAGATGTCCTGCCAGCCGCTGACCATGGCGACCGGGGCGCGCACCTCGGTGATCCGTTCGCCGAAGACCCGGGTACGCCAGTAGTCGGCGTCGGGGGTGTGGTGGCGCAGCCACTCCTGGAAGAACGGCACCGTGACACCGGTGGCGACCCGGTCCGCCTCGGCCAGCGGCAGGTGCGCCAGGGCACGGACGAGGCGGGGCTGACCACGCTTGAGTTCCCACTGCCGGGCCAGCCAGGGCACCGTCTGCGCCTGGAGCAGCTCGGCCCAGGTGAGCACCGTGTCCAGGGCGAACGACTCCCCCGCGTACGTGGAGTCGCGGGTGCCCGACGCGGTCACCACGGCAACCATCGCGCGCAGCTCGTCGCCCGCCTCGGCGGCGAGCGCCCACTGCACGAAGCCCTGGTAGCTGGCACCGAACATGCCGAACGCGCCGGTCCACCAGCGCTGGCGGCGCAGCCAGTCCAGCGTGTCGAGGCCGTCGTCGCGCTCGTGCACCAGCGGCGCGAACTCGCCGCCCGAGCCGTACGTGCCGCGGCAGGACTGGATGACCACGTGGAAGCCCCGCTCGGCGATCAGGCGGCCGAGCAGGCGGATCGGCCCGCCCCGCCCGTACGGGGTGCGGATCAGCACGCAGTGCGCGCCGGGCAGGTCGGGTGCGTAGTGGTCGGCACGCAGCGTCACCCCGTCGCGGACCCGGACCGGGATGTCCCGGGTGACGGTGACCCGCCCGGTGCGGGCGGCCGGTAGTCGCAGCGCCGCGGCGGCGGCCCGGGTGACCAGCCGCACGGTCAGTCGCCCTCGCCGGGGCCGGGTGCGGCGCCGCGGCGGGGCGCGGCGCGGATCTCGTCCCGGTGGGTACGCATGGAGCGCACCATCTCCGCCATGAACCGCTGCACCACGGCCAGCTCGTCGTCGGTGAAGCGGTCCATCACCTCGTCGGTGCGGCGCCCGAGCGGGCCGAAGAAGCTCTGCGCCAGCGTGGCGCCACGGTCGGCGTAGTGCAGGAGGATCTTGCGGCGGTCGGCGGTGTCCCGGTCGCGGCGGATGTGACCGCCGCGTTCCAGGCGGTCGACGAGCGCTGTCACCGACCCGGAGGAGATGTTGAGCGCCTCACCGAGGCGGCCCGGGGTGATCGGGTCGCCGACCAGCTCGGCCTCCATCACCGCGATCAGCGCGTGCAGGTCGGTGGCGTTGAGCCCGTGCAGCCCGGCGAAGGCGTGCCCGATGTGCTGGGCGTCGACGGAGTAGCGCCGCAGGTCGTTGGTGATCTCGGCGATCATCCGCCCGCGCGGGTCGTCCCGTCGCCGGTACATCCTGTGCGCCACCGCTCGCCGACACCCCCTGCCCGAACTGATCTGGTTGCAGCATAGAACCACCCCGGATAATCTCGCCTATCAAGATACTCGTTCAGAGAGAATCCTCCGCGACCAATAGTGAGGGCATCCGATGTCACTGTTCTCCCGCGTCGTCCGGGGCCGGCTCGCCGCCTGGCTCACCCTGGCCGTCGCGCTCGTCGTCGGCGTAGTCGCCTTCGGGCTGCCGAAGCCGGACAATCCCGACCCGGTCTCCGGCACCGGCCTGTCCGTGGAATGGCAGTCGACGCAGGTCGAACGGCTGCAGGACCAGTTGCCCTCCAAGGACGCCCAGACCGCCCTGGTCGTGGTCAGCCGCGCCGACCAGGCTCCGCTGAGCGGCGCCGACCGGGGCCAGCTCGACGGCCTCGCCGGCCAGCTGAGCTCACTCGCCGCCGGCGGCCGGGTCTCCCCCGCCCAGGTCTCCCCGGACGGGACCGTGGCGCTGGTCGCGGTGCCGCTGTCCACCGAGGGCGGCCCGTCGGCGGTGGTCGACGAGGTGGAGAAGCTCCGCGAGGCGGTCGGTGACCTGCCCGGCGAGCTGACCGTCGAGGTCACCGGCGGGCCCGCGTTCACCGCCGACCTGGGCAAGGTGTTCCAGGGCGCGGACACCACGCTGCTGCTGGTCACCGCCGCCGTGGTGGCGGTGCTGCTGCTGGTCACCTACCGCAGCCCGTTCCTGTGGCTCGTACCGCTGCTCGTGGTGGGCGCGACCGAGCAGATCACGCTGCGCGTGGTGGAGTCCCTCGTGCCCGCGTTCGGCATCTACCTGCCCAGCGGCCAGGTCACCGGCATCGCCAGCGTGCTGGTGTTCGGCGCCGCGACCAACTACGCCCTGCTGCTCATCGCCCGCTACCGGGAGGAGCTGCGCCGGGAGGAGGACCGGTTCGCCGCCATGCGCTCGGCGCTGCGCCGCACCGCCGAACCGATCCTGGCCAGCGGCAGCACCGTCGTCCTCGGCGTGCTCACGCTGCTGCTGTCCGAGCAGGAGACCAACCGGGCGCTCGCCATCGCCTGCGCCACCGGTGTGATCCTCGCCATGCTCTCCGCCCTGTTCGTGCTCCCCGCGGCCCTGCTGCTGTTCGGCCGGGGCCTGTTCTGGCCGTTCATCCCCCGCGTCGGCAGCGCCGCCCGCGAGGGCCGGATCTGGGGCCGCCTCGGCGAGATGGTCATCCGCCGGCCGCTGCCGGTCGCCGCGCTCGCCGTCCTGCTGCTCGCCGGCCTGGCCCTCGGCGGCCTCGGCATCCGCACCGGCCTGTCCGAGACCGAGCAGTTCAGTGAGAAGCCGGAGGCGGTCGCCGGGGCGGAGACGCTCGCCCGGGCGTTCCCGGCCGGCAGCACCCAGCCGGTTGCGGTGCTCACCAACCCGCAGGCCGCCCCGGCGGTGCTCGCCGCCGCCTCCGACGTCGACGGGGTCGCCTCGGCCCGGCCGGGCGCCGCCGGAGACCGGGTCGCCCAGATCGACGTGGTGCTCACCGCCGAGCCCGGCAGCGCCGCCTCCGACCGGACCGTGGTGGCGCTGCGCGACGCCGTGGCCGCCGTACCGGATTCCGCGCCGCCCGCCGTGGACGGCGCGGACGCCCCCGACGGCGCCCTGGTCGGTGGTTCGGTCGCCGCGACCTACGACTCGAACGAGGCGAACACCAAGGACCTCAAGCTGATCCTGCCGCTCATCCTGCTGCTGGTCGGCGCGGTGCTGGTGCTGCTGCTGCGCGGAATCCTGGCGCCGCTGCTGCTGGTGGTGACCGTGATCGCGTCGTTCTTCGCCAGCCTCGGCGCGGCCTGGCTGCTCTTCGACCACGTGCTGGACTTCCCGGCGCTGGACAGCGGGGTGCTGCTGCTCGCGTTCGTCTTCCTGGTGGCGCTCGGCGTCGACTACAACATCTTCCTGGTCACCCGGGCCCGGGAGGACGCCCGGCGCACCGGCACCCGCGACGGCATGCTGTCGGCGCTGCGGGTCACCGGCGGCGTCATCACCAGCGCGGGCGTGCTGCTCGCCGCGGTCTTCGCGGTGCTCGGCGTGCTGCCGCTGATCACGCTCACCCAGATCGGCATCATCGTCTGCATCGGTGTGCTGCTGGACACGCTGCTGGTCCGTACCGTGCTGGTGCCGTCGCTGGCGTTCCTGCTCGGCGACCGGTTCTGGTGGCCCGGCCGGATCACCCGGGACGCCGACGCGCCCGGCGACGCCGTCGACGCGCCGGCCGAGCCGGTGCCCGCGCGGGACTGACCTGGACAGACGGGCGGGGCCGGCACGTTCGCCGGCCCCGCCCGTTCGTTTGTCCGCTCGCTCGTTCGTCCGCTCGTTCGCTCAGAAGCTCAGGCACTCGCACTCGGTCATCAGCGCCCGCACGTTGCGCACGTACTGCGGGTTGGGGATGGTCAGCGGCTGGTCCTCCCGCGCCACCGCGCCGTGCCCGTAGTTGTACGCCGCGATCACGGCGTTCAGCAGGCAGGAGTTCAACGTGGACGTGCACAGCGAGGCATCGAGGCGGTAGTCGGACTCGAAGTACATGTCGCCGATGTACTTGGTCAGCCAGGCCAGGTAGGTGCCGCCCAGGTAGGCGTTGTCGCGGTAGGCGTCGATGTCGTACGACTGCCCGAACCGCTGGTTCATCCACTCCGCCGTGGCCGGCATGACCTGCATCAGCCCGACCCCGCCGTCGCAGGCGATGATGTTGGACTGCCACCCGCTCTCCTGCCAGGCGGTGGCCTTCATCAGGGCCGACGGGATGCGGATGTCCGGCGCCGAGGTGGGCCAGTAGGTGCGCGCCGCGGCATCGGCGAGCGCCGCTTTCACCTGGCTCTGGCTGGCCTTGGTGCCCCGGTAGCTCGGCTTACAGCCCTCGTCCGCCGGCTTCGGCGGGGCGGGAGGCACCTGGGTCTCGGTCGGCGGCTTCGGCTTGGCCAGCGGGGCCGTGGACGTGCGGGACGGCTTCGCGGCCGGTTTCGGTTTCGCCGACGCGCTCGGGCTGGGCCGCCCACCCATCGCCGCGACCGCCGGTGGCTCCTCGCTGGGCGCGTCGGCGGGCGCCTCCTGCGGTTCGTCCGCCGGCGCCGCCGTGGGCAGGTCCGCGGCGACCTCGCGGACCGGCCGTTCCTGTTCGCCGCACGCCGTCAGCGTGCCCGTCGCGAGCAGCGCTGCCACCGCCACCGCGGCCCACCTGCCGAATCCTCGCCGCATCCGACCTCCCCCGTCGTTGCCGTCGGCGCACCCTAACAAGGATCGGCAGGTCCGCGGGGTACCCGAGACGCCGACCGGCGCCGCCGGGGCCGCGGCGGCGCGTCCCGTGGGGCCGGGCCGCCGTCCGCCGGGTCCGGCCGCTCGGCGCCGTCCGCCAGCCGGTCCCGGGTCGCCCACGCCACCACGAACACGGTGGTCCAGGCGAGGCCCAGCAGCACCGCCGTGACGGTGCCGCTCGCGGTGCTGAGTCCCAGGTAGAGCCGCGCGCCGGTGACCATGACCACGCCTGCCGACGCGGCCGTCCACACGGCCACGCCGACCGGCCAGCGCACGCCGCGGGACAGCAGCCAGGCCAGCGTGCCGAAGCTCGCCGTCACCACCGCGTTCTGGGTCGGGAACAGGTCACCGGCCCGGTCCGGGCCACCCGGATCGGTCAGCTCCGCGACAACGACGAGCAACACCAGCGGCACCGCCGCGCCGACGGTGCCCAGCACCCCGAGCGGGTCGGCCCGCCACGGCCGGCCCCGCCCCGTCACCACGGCGGCCACCACGGCGACCGCGGCGATGAGCAGCCAGCCGCGCAGCCCCGACACCGCGGCCTGCGCCGCGTCGACCACCCCGGGGGTACGCCGGGCGGCGAACCAGTCGGAGACCAGCCCGTCGAGGACACCCAGCCCGCTGTGCCGGACCACCGCCTCCAGCAGCAGCGCCACGGCCAGCCCGGCGACGAACAGCAGCGCCAGCCCCAGCACCAGGTTGACCAGCAGGCTCCAGGCCGGGCCGACCCGCATCGCGACCAGGAAGAACAGCACGCCGTACCGGGACCGCAGCCAGCGCAGCGGCGGCAGCGCGGCGGCCCGGGCGGCCAGCGCGCGCACCGGGTCCGGGTTGCGCCCCAGCCAGCGGCCCGCCAGCACCACGCCGAGCAGGCACAGCAGCAGGGCCAGCACCGCCCCGGTGGCCTGGCCGAGCAGCTTCGACACCCGCTCGTACGACTCCCCGGCCAGGTAACCGGCCAGCACCGAGGCGCCGACCCAGCTCGCCACCCCGGCGAGGTTCCACGGCGCGAACCGCCGGTACGGCATTCCGGCCGACCCGGCCAGCCGGGGCGCCAGCGTACGGGCGAACGCGATCCAGCGGGCGGCCAGCACGCCGCGACCGCCCAGCCGGTCCAGCAGCGAATCGGCCCGCCGCCACCGGTGCGCCCCGATCCGGGCACCCACCCCCGAGGCGCGCAGCCGTGGGCCGTACCGCCGCCCGGCCCGCCACGCGAGTGTGTCTCCGATCACGGCGGCGGCGGTCATGGCCACCAGCACGGGCGCGAGGCGCAGCGTCCCCGCGTACGCTAGGAAGCCGACCAGAAGCAGGGTCGCCTCGCCGGGCATCAGCAGCCCGACGATCACCGCGGTCTCCGCCGCGACGATCGCCGCGGCGGCCAGGTAGATCAGCAGGGGCGGCAGCTCCTGCAGCCAGCTCAGCAGGTCAGGCATCGGACACCCCGCACGGGTGTCAGCATGCCAGTCGCTGGAACGGTCGGCACAGCACTTTCGACGCAGATCCGGGCGATCTCGGGGTGACCCCGAGGCGTGCCCGGGCTACCGCAGACAGGAGTATGGAGGGTATGCAGCTACGCACCGACCTCCGCAACGTCGCCATCATCGCCCACGTCGACCACGGCAAGACGACCCTGGTCGACGCCATGTTGCGGCAGGCCGGCGCCTACGGCGCCCGCGGTGAGAACACCGAGCGGGTCATGGACTCGATGGACCTCGAGCGCGAGAAGGGCATCACCATCCTCGCCAAGAACACCGGCGTGCGGTATCTGCCGGCGGACGGCTCGGAACCGGTCACCATCAACATCATCGACACCCCCGGTCACGCCGACTTCGGCGGCGAGGTCGAGCGCGGCCTGACCATGGTCGACGGTGTGGTGCTGCTGGTCGACGCCAGCGAGGGCCCCCTGCCGCAGACCCGGTTCGTGCTCCGCAAGGCGCTGCGCGCGCGGCTGCCGATCATCCTGGTGATCAACAAGGTGGACCGTCCGGACGCCCGGATCAAGGAGGTCGTCGACGACACGTACGAGCTGTTCCTCGACCTGGACGCCGACGAGGAGCAGATCGACTTCCCGATCGTCTACGCCTGCGCCCGCGACGGCATCGCCTCGCTGACCCAGCCCGCCGACGGCGCGGTCCCGGACGACAGCAGCAACCTGGAGCCGCTGTTCCGCACCCTGCTGGACACCATCCCGGCCCCCGCGTACGACGAGGGCGCGCCGCTGCAGGCGCACGTCACCAACCTCGACGCCTCGCCGTTCCTGGGCCGGCTCGCGCTGTGCCGGGTCCGCCAGGGCACGATCAGCAAGGGCCAGACCGTGGCCTGGTGCCGCACCGACGGCAGCACCCAGCGGGTACGCATCTCCGAGCTGCTGATGACCGAGGGCCTGGAGCGCAAGCCGGCCGAGTCCGCCGGGCCGGGCGACATCATCGCCGTGGCCGGCATCCCGGAGATCATGATCGGTGAGACACTCGCCGACGCCGAGAACCCGGTGCCGCTGCCGCTGATCACCGTGGACGAGCCGGCCATCTCGATGACCATCGGCACCAACACCTCGCCGCTGGTCGGCCGGGTCAAGGGCGCCAAGGTCACCGCCCGGATGGTCAAGGACCGGCTCGACAAGGAGCTGATCGGCAACGTGTCGCTGCGGGTGCTGCCCACCGAGCGGCCGGACGCCTGGGAGGTGCAGGGCCGTGGTGAGCTGGCCCTGGCGATCCTGGTCGAGCAGATGCGCCGCGAGTCCTTCGAGCTCACCGTCGGCAAGCCGCAGGTGGTCACCCGGGAGATCGACGGGAAGACCTGCGAGCCGGTCGAGCGGCTGACCATCGACGCCCCGGAGGAGTACCTCGGCGCGATCACCCAGCTCCTGGCCACCCGCAAGGGCCGGATGGAGCAGCTGGTCAACCACGGCACCGGCTGGATCCGGATGGAGTGGCTGGTCCCGGCGCGCGGCCTGATCGGCTTCCGCACCGAGTTCCTCACCGAGACCCGCGGCACCGGCATCCTGCACCACGTCTTCGAGTCGTACGAGCCGTGGTTCGGCGAGCTGCGCACCCGCAACAACGGGTCGCTGGTCGCCGACCGGGCCGGCGCGGTCACCGCGTTCGCGATGACCAACCTCCAGGAACGCGGCCAGCTCTTCGTCGAGCCGGGCACCGAGGTGTACGAGGGCATGATCGTCGGCGAGAACTCCCGCTCCGACGACATGGACGTCAACATCACCAAGGAGAAGAAGCTCACCAACATGCGCTCGTCGACCGCCGACGAGACCGAGAAGCTGATCCCGCCGCGCAAGCTGTCCCTGGAGCAGGCGCTGGAGTTCTGCCGCGAGGACGAGTGCGTCGAGGTCACCCCGGCCGCGGTGCGCATCCGCAAGGTGGTGCTGGACCAGACCCAGCGCGGCCGGATGGCGGCCCGCCGCAAGCACGCAGGCTGACCCACCCCGCCCCACCCGGAGCCCGGCCCGCCCCCAGGCGGACCGGGCTCCCCCGTCTCTCCCTCTCTGCCCTGCCCTGCCCGGTTGATCATGAGGTTGGCGGCGTTTTCGATCTCCATAACCGCCGCTAACCTCATGATCGACCGCCAAAGCGCGAGATCTTGGTACGAAATGGCCCCTCCAGGGGCCGATTCCTACCAAGATCTACACGGATCTCGGGATATGACCTTCCAGATCCCGGATAGTGGGAGACCGGGCGGTCTCCGCGGACGGCATGGGAGCGGCCGTCGGATGACGCGGAACTGGCGGACTGAGCCAGGAGTGGACGGCCCGACGCAGGCCGGAACCGGTGGGCGGAGGAGAAGCGAGCGGGCCGACGCAGGCGGAAGCCGGCGGACGGGGGCAGGAGCGGGCGGGCGGATCCCGGAAGCGGGCGGACGAGTGGCCGACCACGGTGGAGGTCGGGCGACAGCGGTGGCGGCACGGACCCGGACGAACGCCCGTAACAGGACGATCGCGGGGACGAGGCGTCAGCGGGGCTTGGTGGCGGCGATCGCCAGGGCGTCGGGGACAGGCCCGGAGCCGGACTCGACCACCCGGGTCACCACCAGACCGGCCGCGGTGACGGCGTTGAGCAGGTCGGCCAGGGGCAGGTGCCAGGCGCCGACACGCGCCCGCACCCCGACGACGTTCCACGACCGCAGCGTGTGCTCCCGTGAGGCGTACCCGCCGTCGATCACGATCCGCTCCGGCTCGGACCGGTCGGCGAACGCGCCCACGTAACACGGGTGCACCCCGACGTGCACCAGCCGGCCACCGGGCGCCAGCACCCGCGCCGCCTCCGCGAGCGCGGCCGGATAATCGGGCATGTCGGTGTGCGCGAGCACGCACACCGCGGCCGGCACCGCGCCGGCGGCCAGCGGCAGCGCTGTCGCGTCAGCCCGGGCCACCGGCAGCCGCGACCGGGCGTGGCGCAGTTGCCCGCCGGACAGGTCCACACCCACCGGCGTCCATCCGAGACGGCGCAGCTCGGCCGCGTGCGCGCCGGTGCCGCAGCACAGGTCCAGGCAGCGGCCCGGGCCCTCGCCCAGCAGGCCGGCCAGCACCGACCGGATCCGGTCCATGTAGATCGACGAGGTCTCGCTGGCGTACTCCTCGTACCAGTCGGCGATGCCGTCGTACAACGGGGTCGTCATCTCCGCACGCTAGCCCCGCACCGGGCCCGCCGCTGCCCCGCAGATCGGCTACGGTGCCCCCATGACCTGGGAGGAGCTCGACGCGCACCTGGACAAGGTGCCCGGCACCGTCTCCGCGTACGTGGGCCGGCCCGGCGCGCGGCCGGCGTGGACGCGGCGCGCCGACGCCACCCACTACGCGGCGAGCACGATGAAGCTCGCCGTGCTGGTGGCGCTGTTCCGCGCCGCCGAGGCCGGCCGGCTCGACCTGGACGCGCCGGTGCCGGTGCGCAACTCGTTCGACTCCGCGCTGCCCGGCGCGCCCCGGTTCGCCAACGCCCGGAACTACGACAACGACGAGGCGGTCTGGGACCGCGTCGGCGGGGACGCGCCGCTGCGCTGGCTCGCCGAACGGATGATCGTCCGGTCCAGCAACCTGGCCACGAACATCTGCATCGGCCAGGTGGGGCTGCCCGCCGTGGCGCGGGCGTGGGCGCTCGCCGGGGCGCGGCACAGCGTCACCGGCCGCGGCATCGAGGACTTCGCCGCCCGCGACTCCGGCATCGACAACCTGGTCACCGCCGCCGACCTGGCCGCCCTGCTCGGCGAGCTGGCGCTCGGCGCGACCCGGCCCGGCCCGCTCGCCTCGCCGTCTGCCTGCGCGGCCATGCTCGACGTGCTCGCCGCCCAGGAGCACCGCGAGGACCTGGCCGCCGGGCTGCCCGACGGCACCCGCATCGCGCACAAGAACGGCTGGGTGCGCGGCGTGCGCCACGGCGCCGGCGTGGTCTTCCCGGACGACGCGCCGCCGTACACGATCGTCGTCTGCACCACCACCGACCTGGCCGACGGCGGCGCGGACGGCGACGAGGTGGAGGACGACGCCTGCCGGCTGATCGCGCACGCCTCCGCGCGGGTCTGGGCGGCGCGGCACGACCTGGCCGGCTGACCCGGCTACTCCAGCAGCCGCTCGCGCAGCGCCGCGCGGTCCGCGTCGGTCACCCCCAGACCGTCGCGCAGGTACGCCTCGAACGAGCCGTGCGTCCGGCGCACCTCGTCGTAGGCGGCGTCCAGGTATTCCGGGCGCACCTCCAGCAGCGGCCGCGCCACCGCCGGATCCAGGTCCGGCCGGCGCTGGATCATCGCGGACAGCAGCACCTCGCGCAGGCTCTCGGTCAGCTCGTTGTGCACCAGGTAGTCGGCGCGGATCGCCTCCTCCTGGACGCCCAGCGCGGTCAGCAGCACCACCGACAGCCAGCCGGTGCGGTCCTTGCCGGCCGAGCAGTGGAACAGCAGCGGCAGGTTCGCGTCCTCGACGGCCAGCCGCACCGCCGCGCTGAAACCGGCCCGCGCCGACTCGCCGGTGACGAACCAGCGGTAGATCGCCGTCATCGCCCCCGGCATGCCCTCCCGGGCCAGCGCCGCGTAGGCGTTCAGGTCGTGGCCCTGCAGCACCGCCGAGACGTACGTGAAGACGGGATGCGCCGCGTCGTAGACGGGTAGGTGCACCACGCGGGGCGCACCGGCCAGCCGGTCCGGCGGGGCCACCGCCTGCTCGTGGACGTCACGCAGGTCCACCACGCAGGCCGGGCCGAGCTTGCCCAGCACCGGCAGGTCCTCGTCGGTGAGCCGGCCCAGCGCGGGCGTGCGGATGAGCCGCCCGGCGCGTACCCGCCGCCCGTCTGTCGTCGGCAGTCCGCCCAGGTCACGCGCGTTCGGCGCGCCCACCAGCTCCCATTCCCGCCCGGTCATCGGCCCTCCCCTGCTCGCCGCCAGTTGGCTATAGGGTGCCCCACATGACCATCGCCGCGGTACGCACCCACCGTCTGTCGGCCCCCTTACACACCCCGTTTGTCACCGCGCTGCGCCGCACCACCACAGTGGACACGCTGGTCGTGGAGGTGATCGACGGCGACGGCCGCTCGGGTTTCGGTGAGGCGCCGCAGGTCTGGCAGGTGACCGGCGCGTCGGTGGCCGGCGCCGAGGCGTGCGTACGCGAACTGCTCGCGCCGCTGCTGATCGGCCGGGACGCCGACGACCTCCAGGCGGGCTGCGCCCTGGTGCGTCGCGCCGTGGTGGGCAACGAGTCGGCGAAGGCGGCGCTCGACGTGGCGCTGCACGACCTGGCCGCGCGGCGGCTCGGCGTACCCCTGGTGCGTCTGCTCGGCGGCACGGCGCTGCGGGTGCCGACGGATGTCACGCTGGCCGCCGGCGACGCGGTCGACCTGGCCGCGACGGCGGCGCGGCGCGGTGCCGAGGGGTTCGGGGTGCTCAAGCTCAAGGTCGGCACCGACGCCCGCGGCGACCTGGACCGGGTGCGCGCGGTGCGGGCCGCGGTCGGGCCGGACGTGCGGATCCGGCTGGACGCCAACCAGGGCTGGACGCCCCGGGAGGCGGTGCGGGTGATCCGCGCGATCGAGGACGCGGGGCTCGACGTCGAGCTGGTCGAGCAGCCGGTGCACCGCCGTGACCTGGACGGGCTGGCCTGGGTCAGCGACCGGGTCGGGCTGCCGATCCTGGCCGACGAGTCCGTCTTCGACGTGCGGGACATGGTCGAGGTGATCCGGCGGCGGGCCGCCGACATGGTCAACGTGAAGCTGGCCAAGTGCGGTGGGCTGCAACCGGCCCGCACGCTGCTGGACCTGGCCGCCGCGCACGGCATGGGCACCATCGTCGGCTCGATGATGGAGGGCCCGGTCGGCGTGGGCGCCGCCGCCAGCCTGGTCGCCGCCTACGGCACCACCGCCGTGTCGGACCTCGACGCCGCCTGGTGGCTGGCCTGGTCGCCGGTGACCGGCGGCATCCGGTACGAGGGCGCGAGCGTGCTGCTGCCGGACGCGCCGGGTCTCGGCGTCACCGGCCTCCGTGAAGCTAAAATTCAGTCACATGGTTGAGTAGCGGCAGAATTTTTCATATGGTCGCCCGGAGAACCATTCCAGAGAGGGGTACGCGTGGCGCCTCAACCGTGCCGACAGGCCGTCGTACGGGTGCCGGTGGCGACCCTGTGGACAGCACCCGATGCGGTGCGCCCGATCGACCGGCCCGCTCTCGCCGACTGCCCCGACGTCGCCGGCTGGATCGCCGGGATGGACCGCGACCAGCGGGTCGGTGACTGCGTCCTGACCCAGTTGCTGCTCGGCGAGCCGGTACGGATCACCGAGACGCGGCCGGACGGCTGGGCCCGCGTCGTCGCGCTCGGCCAGCCCGCCGCGAAACACGGCGCCGACGGCTACCCGGGCTGGGTGCGGACCGCCCACCTGACCACAGCCGAGCCGGCCGGCGCCGCGCTGACCGTCGACGTCGCCCACACCACGCTGCACGCCTCGCCGGGTGGCGCACCGGCGCTTCGCGGCCTGGTGCTCGGCACCCGCCTGGAGTCGGCCGGGCGGCCGGTGGACGGCGGGCGACCGGTCCGCGTACCGGGTCGGGCCGACCCGCTGTGGGCCCCGGAGGGCGACCTGGTGCCGCTGCCGGCCGAACGCCCCGAGGCCAAGGAGGTGCTCGCGGTCGCCGAGCGGCTGCGTGACCTGCTCTACGTCTGGGGCGGCCTGTCCACCGACGGCATCGACTGCTCCGGGCTGGTCCACCTGGCCTGGCGGCGGCACGGGATCACGCTCCCCCGCGACGCCGACGACCAGGCGGACGCGACGACGCCGGTGGTGCTCGGCGACGAACGTCCCGGCGACCTCTACTTCTTCGCGCGGCCCGGCCGGCGCGTCCACCACGTCGGGATCGTGTCGGCCGAGCCGCACGGCGGCCGGCGCCGGATGCTGCACGCCTGCTACCTGACCCGCCGGGTGGTCGAGGAGGAGCTGCCCGCCGACCGGGCCGCCACGCTCGTCGGCGCGCACCGCGTCTGACCCTGCGGTCAGGGGCGGGTCTTGACCAGCTCCCGTCGCCGGTCCCGTGACGACTTCGCCAGGCTTGCCGCGGTGGCCACGGCCAGGGTGCCGAGGATGACGGTGAGCGACAGCCAGATCGGGATGTGCGGGGCCCACCCCACGGGCTCGCCGCCGTTGATGAACGGCAGGTGGTTGTCGGCGAGCGCCTCCAGCATCAGCTTCACGCCGATGAAGCCGAGCACCACGGCGAGGCCGTAGCTGAGGTAGATGAGCCGGTCCAGCAGGCCGCCGAGCAGGAAGTAGAGCTGCCGCAGCCCCATCAGGGCGAAGACGTTGGCGGTGAAGACCAGGTACGGCTCCTGGGTGATGCCGAAGATCGCCGGGATCGAGTCGAGCGCGAAGATCAGGTCGGTGGTGCCGATCGCGATCATCACGATCAGCATCGGGGTGAACAGCCGCCGACCGTTCTCCCGGGTGGTGATCTTCGCCCCGTCGTAGTCCCGGGACAGCGGCAGCGCCCGCCGGCTCCACCGGATCAGCACGTTCTCGCTGAACTCGTCCTCGTCCGGCTCGCCCTGCCGGGCCAGGTTCACCGCGGTGTAGATGAGGAACGCGCCGAAGATGTAGAACACCCAGGAGAACTGGGAGATCAGCGCCGCGCCGGCCGCGATGAAGCCGCCGCGCATGACCAGCGCCAGGATGATGCCGACGAGCAGCACCTTCTGCTGATACTGCCGGGGCACCCCGAAGCGGGCCATGATGATGACGAAGACGAAGAGGTTGTCCACCGAGAGGCTGTACTCGGTGAGCCAGCCGGTGTAGAACTCCCCCGCCACGCGGCCACCGGCGGTCAGCCAGAGCACCCCGCCGAAGATCAGCGCCAGGCCGACGTAGAAGCCCACCCAGAGGCTGGACTCGCGGACGCTGGGCTCGTGCGGTCGCCGGCCGATGATGAACAGGTCGGCGAGCAGGACCGCGATCATCGCGATCAGCGTTACCGCCCACACCAATGCGGACACGTTCAAATCCATCCTCCGGCAGACACGCGGCCTCGGGCACACCGTACGCCGGGTGGGCTGCAGGGGTGCGTCGACGCCGACAGGGGTGACTGTCGGAGGTCTCTTCCGCCGGAGCCTGACAGCAGGTTCCGACCGACGGAGCCGGGTCGGGCCACCGTAAGGTACCGGCGCTCTTCCGTGCTGACGACTCCACCGCGAGGGAATACTCCCCTCCTCGGGCGCCATTGTTCACCATCACACCCAGGTGCCGCATCTCCGGGCCGTCGTACGGCTGGGTGACGTGCGCCGCCTCACCCCGCGTAGCGCATCCTAGGAGGCTAGCCCAGCAACTCTCGCCCGGGCGTCTCCCCCCGGTGCGTACACCCGGCGGGGTGGCATGGCAGGCTGCGGACATGGTTCTTGAGGTCGCGCTGATCGATGTGACGCCCGGAAACGAGGACGACTTCGCCGCCGCCTACGCGCAGGCACGGCCGATCCTCGCCGGCGCCGAGGGCTGCCGTTCCGTGCGGATGACCCGGGGCGTGGAGTCGCCCACCCGGTTCGTCCTGCTGGTCGAGTGGGACTCGGTCGAGGCGCACGACGTGAACTTCCGCCAGACCGACCGGTTCGCGCAGTGGCGCGGGCTGATCGGCCCGTACTTCGCCGGGCCGCCGCTGGTCGAGCACTTCACCGACGTCCCGGCCTGAACTGTCGTACCCGTGCCGTAGCCTGCGCGCTGCGCGGCCACCGGCCCCGACGGTCATCGGGGGCGCCGGGCCCGGTGGTCGCGCCAGCTCGTGCCGGTCGATCCAGCTCGCGCCGGTCAGCCAAGGTCGTGCGGATCGCGCTGACGGGGCACCGGCGCGGCGCCCAGCCGCCGGGCCACCAGCTCGGCCGTGGCATCGGGTGGCAGCGCGACCGCGAGCAGCCGCTCGATGACCCGTTCGTAGTGGCTCACGTCCGTCTCGGACACCAGGCGCACGTCGGTGGTCAGCGTCTCCACCAGCACGGTGCGCGGGTCCGCCGGATCGGGGTAGGCGTAGTAGGAGAACGGCGCGAGCGGGTGCGGGCCGTCGCCGCAGGACGCGCCGGGCAGCAGCCGGACGCTGACGCGAGGCCGCTCGGCGAGGGCGAGCAGATGCCGCATCTGGTCACGCCACACGTCACCGGGCAGGCCGTCCGGGTCGCAGACCCGCTCGTCGATCAGCGCCGTGTAGTGCGGCGGATCCGGCCGGATCAGCAGCTCCTGACGCGCCGCGCGGGCGCGGACCTCGGCCTCCACGTCCACGTCCCCGGTCAGCGCCGCGCCCGCCGATACGCGCAACCGGGCGTACGCCGGGGTCTGGAGCAGGCCGGGCACGAGCGCGCACTGATACTCGACGATGCGCTCGGCGCCCGCCTCCAGCTCGACGTACGCCCGCTGCCGTTCGCCCATCTCGCCGAGCGCCCGGGACCAGCCGCGTCCGGTGGCGGCGTCCCGGGCGATGACTATCAGCTCGTCCCGCTGCGGTGACGGCACCTGATAGATGTCGAGCAGGTCGAGCACGTCGGCCAGGTCGGGCCGACTCTGCCCCAGCTCGATGCGGGACAGCTTCGAGGTGGACGCCCAACCCAGCCGGACGCAGACCTGCTCCAACGTGAGCGACTCGCGACGGCGCAGCCGGCGCAGCTCCACACCGAGCCGCGCCCTCCGGACCACGGGACTTGCTGACAACGGCATGCACGCCTCCCAGGGGAGGAGAGTACGCATGACCATCACGCTCGGCAATACCTCGCCCACACAGCGCTACCACGCCCGGAGTAGGCGCCAGTCGTTCAGGGGCGGTAGGTGCCGAACGACCAGACGTGCCCGGACAGGTCGCGGGCGATGTAGTCACGGGAGCCGTAGTCGGTGTCGAACGGCGCCCTGATGATCTCCGCGCCGGCCGCCCCGGCCCGCTCGTGATGCGCGTCGACGTCCTCGATCGCCAGGTAGACGCGGTAGTCGTCGTCGGCCGGGCGGGGCTGCGGCGCCGGCCCCGGGCCGAGCATCACCAGATCGCCGGCGTACTCCAGCTCGACGTGGACCAGGGTGCCGTCGGGCAGCTCGTGCAGCTCGCGCACGGTGAGGCCGAACGCGGAACAGAGGAAGTCGACGGCGGCTCGCACGTCGGGATAGCGCAAGACGGGATAAACGCTCTGCATGCCGCCAGTCTGCCGCCGCCTCGGTCAGGCCGGATTGGACGAATGAGATCCCGGCCCGGCCAGCGCGGCCGGGGTGACGCCGGCGAACTCGCGGAACTCCCGGATCAGATGCGACTGGTCGTAGTAGCCCCACCGGGCCGCCCGCTCCGCCCAGCCGGTGTCGTCGGGCACGGCGGAGGGCGCGGTGAGCACGGTACGGCCCAGGCTCGCGTACGCCCGGTCGAAACGCAGCAGACGGGCGACGGTCCTCGGCGGCAGGCCGAACTCCCGTCGGAACCGGACCGACAGGTGGCGACGCGACCAGCCCAGCTCCTCGGCCAGCGTGGCCACGCCGAGGGCTTTCCCGCCGCCGTCCAGCCGCCGCCAGGCGGCCAGCAGGTGCGGGTCCACCGGCGTGGTCGCCGCCAGCCGCGCGGACAGCGCGGCGTCGAGCCGGGCGAAGCGCTCCGGCCAGCCCGGCGCTGCGGCCAGCTCGTCGCGCAGCCGGGCCAGCCAGCCCGCCACCGCGTCGACCGGCGCCGCCCGGTTGGCCAGCTCGGCCAGCGGCAGCCCGAGCAGGCGGCGGGCCGCCGGGGCGGTCAGCATCATCTGGACCCCGGTGCCCGTCCCCACGGTGCGGGTGGCGCACCAGCTGTCGAACGGGCCGGCCAGGAAGGCGTTCGTGCCGTACGCGCCCCGGGCCCGGTCACGCGGGTCGGCGACGTCCATCGGGGCGCCCCAGCCCAGGATCAGCACCACGAACGCGCCCGCCACCTCCCGGCGCGCCAGCGGGACGGACACGTCCTCGCGGTAGCCGAGGTAGCTGTCCACCCACTGGCGCAGTCGCGGATCGGGGCGCGCGACGACGGCCTCGGTCAGCATCGCGCCACCCCGGCCGTCACGCCGGTCACCGGACTCCTGCGGCGTCCATCCCGCGCAGCTCCTTCTTGAGGTCGGCGACCTCGTCCCGGATGCGTGCGGCCAGCTCGAACTGCAGCTCCCGCGCGGCGGCGAGCATCTGGTCGTTGAGCTCCTGGATGAGGTTGGCCAGATCGGCCCGGGCCATGCCCTCGCGGGACGGGGTGGTCGCGGCGCCCCGGCGGCTGCGGGTCTCCTTCACCGGCGCCTTGCCCCGGGAGAGCTGCCGCACGGCACCGCCGACGTTGCTGTTCTCGGTGTCCTCCGCCTCGCGGTAGATGTCGTCGAGGATGTCGTGGATCTTCTTGCGCAGCGGCTCCGGCTTGATGCCGTTCGCCTCGTTGTGCGCGATCTGCTTGGCCCGGCGCCGGTTGGTCTCGTCGATCGCGTCCGCCATCGACGGCGTGATCTTGTCGGCGTACATGTGGACCTGGCCGGAGACGTTACGGGCCGCCCGGCCGATGGTCTGGATCAGCGACCGGCCGCTGCGCAGGAACCCCTCCTTGTCGGCGTCGAGGATCGCCACCAGGGAGACCTCGGGCAGGTCGAGACCCTCCCGGAGCAGGTTGATGCCGACGAGCACGTCGTAGTCGCCCTTGCGCAGCTCGCGCAGCAGCTCGACCCGGCGCAGCGTGTCGACCTCGGAGTGCAGGTAGCGCACCCGGATGCCGTTCTCCAGCAGGTAGTCGGAGAGGTCCTCGGCCATCTTCTTGGTGAGCGTGGTGACCAGGACGCGCTCGTCCCGCTCGGTGCGCAGCTTGATCTCGTGCATGAGGTCGTCGATCTGGCCCTTTGTCGGCTTGACCACGACCTCCGGGTCGATCAGGCCGGTGGGGCGGATCACCTGCTCGACGAACTCGCCCTGCGCCTGCTCCAGCTCCCACGGGCCGGGGGTGGCGGACAGGTAGACCATCTGGCCCACCCGCTCCAGGAACTCGTCGAAGCGCAGCGGACGGTTGTCCGCCGCGCTGGGCAGCCGGAAGCCGTGGTCGATGAGCATCCGCTTGCGGGAGGCGTCGCCCTCGTACATGCCGCCGATCTGCGGGATCGTCACGTGCGACTCGTCGACCACGGTGAGGAAGTCGTCGGGGAAGTAGTCGAGCAGGCAGTGCGGCGGGCTGCCGGGCAGCCGGCCGTCGATGTGCATGGAGTAGTTCTCGATGCCGGAGCAGAAGCCCACCTGCCGCATCATCTCGATGTCGTAGGTGGTGCGCATGCGCAGCCGCTGGGCCTCCAGCAGCTTGCCCTGCCGCTCCAGCTCGGCCAGCCGCTCGCCCAGCTCGGCCTCGATGTCGCGGATCGCCCGTTCCATCCGCTCCGGACCGGCGGCGTAGTGCGTGGCCGGGAAGATCATCAAGCTGTCGACCTCGCGGACCACGTCACCGGTCAGCGGGTTCAGGTAGTAGAGCTTCTCGATCTCGTCACCGAACAGCTCGATGCGGACCGCCAGCTCCTCGTACGCCGGGATGATCTCCAGCGTGTCGCCGCGGACCCGGAAGGTGCCGCGCTGGAAGGCCATGTCGTTGCGCGTGTACTGGATGTCGACCAGCCGCCGCAGCAACTGGTCACGGTCCAGCTCCTGCCCCACCTTCACCCGCACGGCCCGGTCGAGGTATTCCTCCGGCGTGCCCAGCCCGTAGATCGCCGAGACGGTGGCGACCACGATGACGTCGCGCCGGGTGAGCAGCGACATGGTGGCCGAGTGCCGCAGCCGCTCGACCTCCTCGTTGATCGAGGAGTCCTTCTCGATGTAGGTGTCGGTCTGCGGGATGTACGCCTCGGGCTGGTAGTAGTCGTAGTAGGAGACGAAGTATTCGACGGCGTTGCGCGGCAGCAGCTCGCCGAACTCCTTCGCCAGCTGGGCCGCGAGGGTCTTGTTGGGGGCGAGCACCAGGGTCGGCCGCTGCAGCCGCTCGACCAGCCACGCCGTGGTGGCGCTCTTGCCGGTGCCGGTCGCGCCGAGCAGCACCGTGTTGCGGTCGCCGCGCCGCACGCGACGCTCAAGCTCGTCGATGGCAGCCGGCTGGTCACCGGCCGGCTGGAACTCACTGACGACCTGGAAGCGGCCGTCGAGCCGGGGAATGTCGAGCGCCATGACACCAACCGTACGCCCGCGGTCCGACACTTCCGGCCACGACCACGGACCGTCCCTGATCAGCTTCGATATTCCCATTGTGTGGCTCATCTCACGGGTTTACCCTCGTACCGTAGGCCGCTCGCGGCGGCCGACCGGGCCGGCGACCGCCCCCCTTCCGAGGGCCGGTTGCCCCCGGCGCCAGGGCCGCAGCACCCGGGTCGACCGGCGTGCGCGCCGACGGTGGTCGCGCGCAGGCGCTGACCGGCCGCCGCGAGCGCCCCTGCTCGTCACCGAAACCCCGCTCTCGCGTTTTCCACTCGTGGGGACCTCTCCCGACCGCCGGCCGCGACGCGAGCCGCCCGACACCGGCGCGCCCCCGTCCGCCGACGACGCCGGCCGCCCGCGCGGCGCGGGTCGCCCCCGCCGCCTCACCGCCCGGGGCGGCGGCGACCAGTCCGTGCCCCGTGAGCCCGGCCGCCGGCACCGCCGCGCCCGCACCAGCACGCCGGCCCGGCCCGCCACCGTGGCCGGCCGGCGCCGCCGCGAGCTCGTCACCGGCCGCTCCCCCGCTCACCCGGCCCGGCCCGGAGGCGGCCCGGAACTGGACGGCGCCGACGACCCACCGGACGGGCCGGGCCGCCGCCGGATCATGCTCGCTGCGCTCGCCGGCGCCGCCGTGATCTCCGCGACGGCGCTGGTCGCCGCGCTGCTGACCGGGACGCCCGGGCCCGACGCACCGGCCGGGACGACTCGCCCGCTCACCTCCGCCGAGGCCGACCGGGTGGCCGCGCTGCGGGTCACCAACCTGCGCGACGTACGCGCCGGCGTCCGGGTCACTGTGGGCGCCGGCGGCGCCCGTACCGAACTGGTCGGCTGGGTCGACTGGGCCCGCCCCCTGGTCTACCTGGACGTCGGCGGCCCCGGCGCGGACGCCGACCGGGGCCTGGCCCAGGCCACCGGCTCCGCGTTGCTCGTGCGCCCCGACCCCGGCGCGCTCCCCACGCCGGCCCGGCCCCCGCTGGTGCCGCCCACTGACGGCTGGCGGATGCGGGCCCCGGGCGGCGGGCACGGCCTGGGCGCGGTACGCGACCTGCTGATCGGGCTCGGCGCCGCGCGGGTCGACCCGCCCGGCGCCGACGGCCGGTGGCTGCGCCACGACAGCGTCGGCGGCATCCCGGTGGACGTGCTCCAGGCCCCGCTCGCCGTGCCGGGCGACCCGCGGCCCACGCTCTGGCTGGACGCCGACGCCCGCCTGCACCGGCTCGCCGGACGGCTGGCCGACGGCAGCCCGGTCACCGTCGAGCTGAGCCGCGCGGACCGGCCCACGCTGCACCCGGTGGACGCCCTCGGCGGCCGGCCCGGGCAACCCCGTGACCTCACCGACGACGAGGCCGAGCGGCTGGCCGCGCTGCCCGCCCGCCTGCGCGCCGTCGGCGGCGCGGCGGTGACCGTGACCGCCCCGCTCGGCCCGTCCGCCACCCTGCGCGGCACGGGCACGCTGAGCTGGGCTACCTCGTCGGCGTACCTGGTGGTGATCGAGGACGGCAGCGGCCGGCGTACCCTGCGCTGGGTCCGGCCGGGCCGGGTGGCCGAGGCGCACCGGTCCCCCGACGGGCCGGCCACGCCGCCGACGCCGATGCCGCCCGGGTTGCTCGCGGCGCCCGCGCGCCCGCCCGGCGACGACCTGGACCGGCTGATCGACGCGGCGCTGCGCGCCGGGACGCACGCGCCGGACGGAGACGCCGTCCGGGTACGGGAGGACCGGGTCGCCGACCGGACCGTCGACGTGGTCGAGGTGCCGGGCGGCAGGCGCTGGTGGCTCGACCGCGGTGGGCTGCCACGCCGGCTGGAACTGCGCACCGGGTCCGGTGTCTGGGTCCGGCTCGACCTCACGCCGGGCCGTGTGTCCGCCGGTCCACCGGGCCCGGCGTCGCGCTGACCCGCCCGCCGCCGCGCGCGACGCCGGGGGTGAGCGTCAGGGACGCCAGCCGGTCTGCGCGGCCCACTCCTCGGCGCGCAGGTGCTCCTCGTCGAACCACGGGTCGTTGACAGTGCCCCACGCCGCGTGCTCCGGCGCGGTGGCCGCCAGCTCCCGCTTCACCTGCAGGTAGTCGGCCCGCCGCGCCGGGTCGGCGCGCAGGTGGTCGCGCATCAGCAGCGCGTACCGCCAGCCGGGCGAGCCGGCCTCGCGCAGGTGCAGCCGCACCGGACGCCCCGGGTCCGCGCCGCCGTGCAGCCGCTTGGGCCAGCGCACCGGCTCCGGCTGCCGGGGGACGTCCCACCAGTCACCCGGCAGGCGCGGGAAGCCCGCCTCGGCCAGCCGCTGCGCGATCGGCCCGTCCGCCTCGTCCAGCGAGGAGACAGTCACCTGGATGTCGATCACGTCCGGCG
Organism: Micromonospora sp. LHW51205; assembly: GCF_003315815.1. Classification (NCBI taxonomy): domain Bacteria; kingdom Bacillati; phylum Actinomycetota; class Actinomycetes; order Micromonosporales; family Micromonosporaceae; genus Micromonospora; species Micromonospora sp. LHW51205. Next base: position 326,982 of record NZ_QMEZ01000002.1, read on the forward strand.
CGGCCAGCCCCGGCACGGCGGTGGAGCCGACGTGGTCGACCCGGACGTCACCGCCCGCCGCGTGGCGGATCCGGGCGGCCAGCCGGGCGTACTGCTCGGGCCAGGTCGGGTCCGGCCCGGCGAGCGCCGCCGGGTCGGCCGGCACGGCGCGGCGCTCGCGGACGTTGCGCTCGTAGGGCACCAGGCGGTCCCGCCAGAGGGCGTCCACGGCGGCGTGCAGCTCGGTGAGCGTGCCGTCGTTGGCCAGCAGCACGTCGGCGACCGCGCGCCGGGTGGCGTCGTCGGCCTGCGCGGCGATGCGCCGCTGCGCCTCCGCCGCGGCCATGCCCCGGTCGCGGGTCAGCCGGGCCATCCGGGTCGGCACGGCCGTCTGCACCACGACCACCAGGTGGTACGTGGGCGCGAGCCCTACCTCGACCAGCAGCGGTACGTCGTTGACGACTATCGCGTCGGCCGGGGCGGCGGCGACCAGTTCGGCGCTGCGTGCGCGTACCCGGGGGTGGGTGATCCCTTCGAGCGTGCGGCGGGCGGCCTCGTCGCCGAAGACCAGCGCGCCGAGGGCGGCCCGGTCCAGCGCCCCGTCGGCGTCGAGGACCCTGTCGGAGAAGGCGGCGACCACCTCTGCCAGCCCGTCGGTGCCGGGCGCGACGATCTCGCGGGCGATGCGGTCCGAGTCGACGATCACCGCGCCCAGCGCGGCGAGGCGGCTCGCCACCGCGCTCTTGCCCGATCCGATTCCGCCGGTCAGCCCCACCTTCAGCACCCGGACAGTCAACCGGATCGCTCGTCCACATGCCAAACCGTCCCGGCACACGACGCGGGCCCCGCCCCCGGCGCTCCGCTGGTGCGGAACGCGGGGACGGGGCCCGTCGTCAGAGGCGGTCGCCGGCTCGTCCGGTGGGACGAGCAGGCGTCAGCGTCCGGTCACTTGCCGCCGGCGAGCTTCTCCCGCAGCGCGGCGAGCGCCTCGTCGGTCGCAAGCGTGCCGGCCGGCTCCTCGGCCTGACGGCTCGGGGCCGAGGTCGAGGTGGTGGTGCCGCTGGTGGCGGGCGGAGCCGGGTTGGCAGCGGCCTCGGCGTCGGCGGCGCGGGAGGTCTGCACCTGCTTGGTGTGGGCCTCCCAGCGCTGACGTGCCTCGGCGTACTGCTGCTCCCAGGTCTCGCGCTGCTTGTCGTAGCCCTCGAGCCACTCGCCCGTCTCCGGGTCGAAGCCCTCCGGGTAGATGTAGTTGCCCTGCTCGTCGTAGGTCGCGGCCATGCCGTAGAGGGTCGGGTCGAAGTGCTCCTCGCCCTCGACGAAGCCCTCGTTGGCCTGCTTGAGCGACAGCGAGATCCGGCGGCGCTCCAGGTCGATGTCGATGACCTTGACCATGACCTCGGAGCCGACCTGCACGACCTGCTCCGGGATCTCCACGTGGCGCTCGGCCAGCTCGGAGATGTGGACCAGGCCCTCGATGCCGTCGTCCACCCGGACGAACGCGCCGAACGGCACCAGCTTGGTGACCTTACCCGGCACGATCTGCTGGATCGCGTGGGTGCGGGCGAACTGACGCCACGGGTCCTCCTGCGTCGCCTTCAGCGACAGCGAGACCCGCTCGCGGTCCAGGTCGACGTCCAGGACCTCGACCTCGACCTCCTGGCCCACCTCGACGACCTCGGACGGGTGGTCGATGTGCTTCCAGGACAGCTCGGAGACGTGCACGAGGCCGTCCACGCCGCCCAGGTCGACGAACGCGCCGAAGTTGACGATCGAGGAGACGACGCCCTTGCGGACCTGCCCCTTCTGCAGCTTGTTGAGGAACTCGGTGCGCACCTCGGACTGCGTCTGCTCCAGCCAGGCACGGCGGGACAGGACCACGTTGTTGCGGTTCTTGTCCAGCTCGATGATCTTGGCTTCGAGCTCGCGGCCGACGTACGGCTGCAGGTCACGCACACGCCGCATCTCGACGAGCGACGCGGGCAGGAAGCCACGCAGGCCGATGTCGAGGATGAGACCACCCTTGACGACCTCGATGACCGAACCGCGGACGACGCCGTCCTCGTCCTTGATCTTCTCGATCGTGCCCCAGGCCCGCTCGTACTGCGCCCGCTTCTTGGAGAGGATCAGCCGACCCTCCTTGTCCTCCTTCTGGAGGACGAGGGCCTCGATGTGGTCGCCCACCGAAACGACCTCGGCCGGGTCCACGTCGTGCTTGATCGACAACTCCCGAGAGGGGATGACACCCTCGGTCTTGTAGCCGATGTCGAGCAGGACCTCGTCCCGATCGACCTTGACGACGGTGCCTTCGACAATGTCGCCGTCGTTGAAGTACTTGATGGTCTCGTCGATCGCGGCGAGGAAAGCTTCCTCAGAGCCGAGGTCGTCGTGGGTGACCTTGTTGGCGCTCGAGGTGGCCTCGATGCTGCTCGTCATGTGGGCGGTTGCTCCGGTCGGATGGGTTGTCACAGCGGGCATGGGTGTCGCGGTGACTCTGCCGCGCCAACGGATCCGTCGCCGGGCACACCGAACGATCGACGCGAGAAGATCATTAGTGGCTCCGGTGACCGCGCACCTGCTCCCTGCCGAGGCACACGATCCGCGAGCGCATCGTCTAGCCTACCCGCTGCATTACCACAGCGTGCAAGCCCTCCCGGGTCCGCGCGAACTCATCCGCTGCGAAAGCGGAGATTTTGCGCGGTAAGGGGCCACAGCTGTCTCGTCCGTCACACCCGTCCCAACCGCCACCCCACCCGACCGGCCGGACGCCGCCGGACCTAGCGTGGACGGGTGGACGACGACAGGGTGACCCGCCGACGGGTCGACGCCGGTGAGATCCGCCGGGCCAACCGCGGCTGGTGGGACACCGACGCCGACGCGTACCAGGCCGAGCACGGCGCGTTCCTCGGTGACGCCGACTTCGTCTGGTGCCCGGAGGGCCTGCGCGAGGCCGACGCGCGGCTGCTCGGCGACGTGGCCGGCCGGCGGATCCTCGAACTCGGCGCCGGGGCGGCCGCCGCCGCCCGCTGGCTCGCCGCCCAGGGCGCCCGGCCGGTCGCGCTGGACCTGTCCGCCGGCATGTTGCGGCACGCCGCCGAGGCCGCCGAACGCACCGGGGTACGCGTGCCGCTGGTGCAGGCCGACGCGCTCGCCCTGCCGTTCGCCGACGCCGCGTTCGACACGGTCTGCACCGCGTTCGGCGCGATCCCGTTCGTGGACGACTCGGCGGCGGCGATGCGCGAGGTGGCCCGGGTGCTGCGCCCCGGCGGCCGGTGGGTCTTCTCGGTCACCCACCCGATGCGCTGGATCTTCCTGGACGACCCGGGCGAGGGCGGGCTGACCGCCGTGCACTCGTACTTCGACCGCTCCCCCTACGTCGAGCAGGACGAGCACGGCGTGGCCACGTACGTCGAGCAGCACCGCACCCTGGGCGACCGGATCCGGGAGCTGGTCGGCGCCGGGTTCCGGCTGCTGGACCTGGTGGAGCCGGAGTGGCCGGCCGGGCACGAGGGCATCTGGGGGCAGTGGAGCCCGTTGCGCGGCCGGCTGTTCCCCGGCACCGCGATCTTCGTCGCCGAGAAGCCCACGGGCTGAGCGCGTCGCACGTCCGGTGCGACACGAGCTCCGGCACCCGGCGGTACGCTCGCCGCATGAGCGCCGAGCCCATCCCGACATCACCTGGCCCCTGGTGTCCGGACCCGATGCGGCAGCAGCGTGCGGACTACACGCTGGAGGATCTGCTCACCCTGCCGGACGACGCCCCCCGCGTCGAACTCGTCGACGGAGTCTTCCAGGTGACACCCTCCCCCACCCTGGGCCACCAGACAATCTCCAGCCTGCTGTGGCTCTGGCTTCGATCGCACGCACCGGCTCACCTGCGGGCGTCCCAAGCCGTCGGAGTCGGGCTCAGCCCCAACACCAGCCGGCAACCGGACGTCCTGCTCCACCACGCCGGGCTGCCGAGCGACAGGTCCCTCCTGCGACCGGCGGACGTCGTCCTGGCCGTCGAGATCGTCTCCCCCGGCACCCGGCGCGTCGACCGGTTCGCCAAGCCGGGCGAGTACGCCGCCGCGGGGATCCCCTTCTACTGGCGGATCGAGCAGGATCCGGTGCACCTCTACGCGTACCGCCTCGGTGACCGGATCGGCCCGGGCGGCGAGCGGCAGTACGAGCTGGTGGACGACAGCAGCGAGGTGATCGAGCTGCCCGAGCCCTTCGCGATCAAGCTGCCGATCGCGGAGATCCGGCCCTGACGACGCCGTTACTCGGTATCCACTCCGGGTAACCGGGCGGCATGGCCGAGAAGGAGTTCCACGCCGGGGACCACGTCTCCTGGGCCAGCCACAGCGGCCGGGCGTACGGGGTGGTCAAGGAGAAGCTGACCGAGCGCACCCACGTCCGCGGGCACACCGTGAACGCCTCGCCGGAGCAGCCGCAGTACCGGATCACCAACGACGACTCGGGCCGCGACGTCGCCCACCGCCCGGAGGTGCTGCGCCATGAGTCGCGCTGAGGACCCGCAGCAGACGTACCGGGAGTTCACCGACGCGGTGAACATGAAGCCGGGTGAGCTGTCCCGCTGGCTGGAGACCGAGGAGTCCAAGCACGTCGGCTGGCACAAGAAGGGCACCGCCGGCGGCGAGTCGGTCGGGCACGACTCCGGCCGGCGCATCGTCGACCTGCTGCGCCGCAAACGCGCCGACCTGACCGCCGCCGACTACAAGCACATGCGCAAGGTGATCGGGTACGTCCACCGCCACCTCGCCCAGCGGCCGTCCGGGGACGTGCGGGACACCAGGTGGCGCTGGTCGCTGATGAACTGGGGGCACGACCCGCTCAAGGGCTGAGCCGCCCGGGTCGTTCGCCGCGCGTTGGTACCGTGCCGGCGATGACGACAGACGTCCCGACCGCCGGCCGTCATCCCCGCGCCGGACGGGTGGTCCTCCTGGCGGGCCTCGGCCTGATCGCCGTCGCGGCAGTCTTCCTGGTGGCAACCGGCAACACCGGCGTCAGGTACAGCGCCGACCACGACGGCACCGTGCCGATGTGGAGCCGCTGGATCCCGGCGCTGGCCGGGATCGCGCTGATCCGGCTGATCCCGCCCGCGCCCGACCCGAGGTGGCCGGACCTGGTCGCGCCGTACCGCGAGGCGGTGCCGCTGCTGCTGGCCGGGATCGCGTTCGCCGCCGTCATGCCGCTGCTGGGCGGCGAACCCGCGTACACGGTGTTGAAGCTCGCGCTGCTGCTCGGCGTACCCCTTGTGGTGTTCCTCGCCGCGCGCCGCCGGCCGCCACGGTGGTCGCCCGGCCCGGCCCCGGCGGACGCCGCCCACCGGTGGGGTCCGGCGCTGCCGGTGGCGGTGTGGCTGGCACTCAGCTACGCGACGCCGCTGGCCGTGCCGGCGAGCGACTGGGGGCGGACCGTCACGCCGGTCGAGCTGGCCGTCACGCTGCTGGTGGCCTTCGCGGTGAACGCGCTGCTGGAGGAGGTCTTCTACCGGCGGTGGCTGCAGACCCGGTGGGAGTCGCTGCTGGGACGCTGGCCGGCGATCGTGCTCGCGTCGCTGGTGTGGGCGGTCTGGCACGTGGCCATCCAGGGCAGCGGCCGTCCCGCCGTCGACCTGGCGTCGGTGATCGTGAACCAGGGGATCGCCGGGCTGTTCCTCGGCTACCTGTGGTCGCGGTACCGCCGCATGTGGCCGCTGCTCGTGGTGCACGGCGCGGTAAACGCGATGCCCGTCCTGCTCGGCCTCTGACTTGACCCTGCCGCAGGCGGCAGGGTCGGACGATGCCGGCATGGAACGCCGCACACCACGCGTCGCCGTGGTCACCGGTGCGGGCACCGGCATCGGCCGGGCCACCGCACACACCCTCGCCACCGCCGGGTACGCCGTCGTCGCCGTCGGCCGGCGCGCCGCGCCGCTGTCGGAGACCGCCGGCGGCCGGCCGGACATCACGCCACTGACCGCCGACGTCACCGCGCCCGACGGGCCCGGCCGGATCGTCAGCGCCGCGCTCGACCGGTACGGCCGCCTGGACGTCCTGGTCAACAACGCGGGCGTGGCCGGCGGCGGGCCGCTGGCGGATCTGGACGAGGACGCCGCCCGGCGGCAACTGGAGACGAACCTCCTCGCGCCCGTCCGGCTGGCGCACGCCGCCGTCGAGGCGCTCGCCGCGACACGCGGTGTGCTGGTCAACGTCACCACGTCGGTCGGCCTGCGCGCCTGGCCGGGCAGTTCGGTGTACGCGGCCGGCAAGGCCGCGCTGGACTCGCTGACCCGCAGCTGGGCGGTGGAACTCGCGCCGCGCGGCGTCCGGGTGGTGGCGGTGGCGCCCGGAGCGATCGACACGCCGATCGGCGTGCACAGTGGCCTGTCCTCCGAAGGTCGAGCGGCGGTGCGGGACTGGCAACTCGCGCACACCCCGGCGGGCCGGATCGGCCGCCCGGAGGACGTAGCCTGGGCGATCCGGCGACTCTGCGAGCCGGAGGCGGGCTTCGTCACCGGTGTGGTGCTGCCGGTGGACGGGGGCGCGGTGGTCGCGTGAGAGGACGGTGACGGCGGTGCGGATCGGCGCGGTGGCGAAGGCGACGGGCTGCACGCCGCGTGCCCTGCGGCACTACGAGGAACACGGGCTCATCGCCTCGGCCCGGGCCGCGAACGGCTACCGCGAGTACGACGACGCGGTGGTCACCCGGGTCCGCAACATCCGTCACCTGCTCGACGCCGGGCTGACGCTCGACGACGTGCGGGTCTTCCTGCCCTGCCTGGACGGGGACGTGGCGTCCGCGCCGCCGTCAGTGGCCGGGCTGCGGGTCGGCCGGGAGCGGCTGGCCGTGCTGGACGCCCGGATCGCGGCCCAGGTGGCCGTCCGCGACCGCCTGGCCGCCGCCCTCCAGGCCGCCGCCCCTCCGGCCGCGCCCGCGCCCTCACCCGCTTCCCTTCAGTGATCAAGGAGTTCGTGTCCTGATTCGGGCCCCGGGAGGACACAAACTCCTTGATCACCCGCAGGCCGGCGGGCCGGACGGGGTGGGGCGTCGGGGGTCAGTGGTCGGCGCTGTTCCAGTCGCGGCCCTCGCCCACCGACACCTCCAGCGGCACCGACAGCGGGTACGCCTCGCCCATCTGCTTACGCACCAGCGCCTCCAACGCCTCCCGCTCGCCCGGCGCGACCTCGAAGACCAGCTCGTCGTGCACCTGCAGCAGCATCCGGGACCGCAGCCCGGCCTCGCGCAGCGCGCCGTCGACGTGCAGCATCGCGACCTTGATGATGTCGGCCGCCGAACCCTGGATCGGGGCGTTGAGCGCCATCCGCTCGGCCATCTCCCGGCGCTGCCGGTTGTCGCTGACCAGGTCGGGCAGGTAGCGGCGGCGGCCCAGGATGGTGGAGGTGTAACCGTCCTGGCGGGCGCGGGCCACCACCTCCTGGAGGTAGTCACGCACCCCGCCGAACCCGGCGAAGTAGTTCTCCATCAGCCCGCGCGCCTCCTCGGCGCTGATGCCGAGCTGCTGGGACAGGCCGAACGCGCTGAGCCCGTACGCCAGGCCGTAGTTCATCGCCTTGATCTTGCGGCGCTGGTCGGCGGTGACGTCCGCGACCTCGACGGTGAAGACCGAGGACGCGGTGGCCGCGTGGAAGTCGTGCCCGGAGTTGAACGCCTCGATCAGCGCGTCGTCGGAGGACAGATGCGCCATGATCCGCATCTCGATCTGGCTGTAGTCGGCGGTGAGCAGGCACTCGTAGCCCTCACCGACGACGAACGCGCGGCGGATCCGCCGCCCCTCCTCGGTGCGGATCGGGATGTTCTGCAGGTTCGGCTCGGTGGACGACAGCCGCCCCGTCGCCGCCACCGTCTGGTTGAACGTGGTGTGGATCCGGCCGTCATCGGAGACGGACTTGAGCAGGCCGTCGACAGTCGACTTGAGCTTCGCCACGTCGCGGTGGCGCAGCAGGTGGTGCAGCAGGTGGTGCTCGGTCTGGGCGTAGAGCCACTGGAGCGCGTCCGCGTCGGTGGTGTAGCCGGTCTTGATCCGCTTGGTCTTGGGCAGGCCCAGCTCGGTGAAGAGGATCTCCTGCAACTGCTTCGGCGACCCGAGGTTGAACTCGCGGCCGACCACCTCGTACGCGCTCTGGGCGGCGGCCTTCACCTCGGCGGCGAAGTGCGCCTCCAGCTCGGAGAGGTAGTCGGTGTCGGCGGCGATGCCGGTGCGCTCCATCGCGGCGAGCACCCGCATCAGCGGCAGCTCGACGCCGGCCATCAGCCGGGCCGACTGCTCGCCGTCGCGGGACAGCTCGGCGTCGATCGCGTCGGCCAGGTCGAGCGTGGCGCGGGCCTGGAGCATGAGGTTCTGCTCGGCCGCGCCCTCGTCGCCGAACCCGTCGAGCGTGAGCTGACCGGTCTCCGGAGCGTCGACGCGCAGCTCCCGGTGCAGGTAGCGCAGCGCCAGGTCGGTCAGGTCGTACGAGCGCTGGTCGGGGCGGGCCAGGTAGGCGGCGATCTGGGTGTCGCGGGCGATGCCCTCCAGCTCCCAGCCGTGCGCGGCGAACGCCAGCACCGCCGGCTTGCTGTCGTGCAGCACCTTCGGGCGCTCGGCGTCGGCCAGCCAGCCGGCCAGCGCGGCCTCGTCGCCGGCGTCCAGCCGGCTCGGGTCGAACCAGGCGCCCGCGCCGGCGGCGGTGGCCAGCGCCATCCCGGTCACGGTGGCGGTGTGGCGGCGGTTCGGGCCGGTGTCGAGCGTGACCGCCAGGCCGACCGGCGTGCCGGCCGGGGCGTGCGTGTCGAGCCAGCCCGCGAGCGCGCCCGGCTCGGTGAGCACCGCGCCGTCCAGGTCGAAGCCCGCCTCGGCCTCCGGCTCGACCGCCTCCAGGTATTGGTAGAGCCGGTCGCGCAGGATGCGGAACTGGAGCGTGTCGAAGACCTGGTGCACCGCTTCGCGGTCCCAGCCCTGCCAGCGGGCGTCCTCGGGGCGTACCGGCAGCTCCAGGTCGGAGACCAGGCAGTTGATCTCGTAGTTGCGGATCACGTCGGCGAGCCGCTCGCGCAGACTGTCGCCGGCCTTGCCCTTGATCTCGTCGGCGCGGGCCACCACGCCCTCGACGCCGCCGTACAGGTTGATCCACTTGGCCGCGGTCTTCGGGCCGACGCCGGGCACGCCGGGCAGGTTGTCGCTGGTCTCGCCGACCAGCGCGGCCAGGTCGCGGTAGCGATCAGGGGTGACGCCGTACTTCGCCTCGACCGCGGCCGGGTCCATCCGGGCCAGGTCGGAGACGCCCTTGCGCGGGTAGAGCACCGTGACCCGCTCGCCGACGAGCTGGAACGCGTCCCGGTCGCCGGTGGTGATCAGCACGTCCATGCCCTGGTCGCGGGCCTGCCAGGCGAGCGTGGCGATGACGTCGTCGGCCTCGTAGCCCTCCTTCTCGACCACCGGCACGCGCAGCGCGGCGAGGACCTCCTTGACCAGGCTGACCTGGCCCTTGAAGTCGGTGGGCGTCTCGCTGCGGCCGGCCTTGTACTCGGAGTACTTCTCGGTGCGGAAGGAGCGGCGGGACACGTCGAACGCCACGACGATGTGGGTCGGCTGCTCGTCGCGCAGCACGTTGATCAGCATCGAGGTGAAGCCGTAGACGGCGTTGGTCGGCTGCCCCGTGGTGGTGGAGAAGTTCTCCACAGGCAGGGCGAAGAACGCCCGGTATGCCAGGGAATGTCCGTCGACGAGGAGCAGGCGCGGCGTCGTAGCTGTCACGGCTGCGACTCTAGTCCGTACGCCCGACAACTCCGGCCTCCGGTGCGGCGCGCGCCGCACCGGAGGCCGAGGTCAGAGAACCTTGGCCAGGAACGCCTTGGTCCGCTCGTGCTTCGGCGCCGAGATCACCTCGCGCGGGTCCCCCTGCTCGACCACCACGCCGCCGTCCATGAACACGAGGTGGTCGCCCACCTCGCGGGCGAAGCCGATCTCGTGGGTCACCACGATCATCGTCATGCCGTCGCGGGCCAGGTCCTTCATCGTGTCCAGCACCTCGCCCACCAGCTCCGGGTCGAGCGCGCTGGTCGGCTCGTCGAACAGCATCAGCTTCGGCCGCATGGCCAGCGCCCGGGCGATCGCCACCCGCTGCTGCTGGCCGCCGGAGAGCTGACCGGGGTACGCGCCGAGCTTGTCGCCCAGCCCCACCCGGTCCAGCAACTGCGCGGCGTGCTCCCGGGCCTCCGCCTTCTTGGCCTGGCGCAGCAGCACCGGCGCCTCCATGACGTTCTGCAGCACCGTCATGTGCGGGAACAGGTTGAACCGCTGGAACACCATGCCGATGGCACGGCGCTGCGCGGCCACGTCCCGGTCGCGCATCTCGTACAGCTTGCCGCCGCGCTCCCGGTAGCCGATCAGGTCACCGTCGACCCAGATGCGGCCGGCGTCGATCTTCTCCAGGTGGTTGATGCAGCGCAGGAACGTCGACTTGCCGGAGCCGGAGGGCCCGAGCAGGCAGCACACCTCGCCGGAGCGGACCTCCAGGTCGATGCCCTTGAGCACCTCCAGCGGCCCGAACGACTTGTGCACCTGCTCGGCCCGGACCATCAACTCGGCGGCCCGCGTCTGCGGGGAAGCGGTCATGTCCGTCATTGCGCCGTCCCACTCGTGGTACTGCCGCTCTCGGCGGTCAGATTCCGCAGCCGCTGCCGGGCCCGCCCGCTGCGCCCGAACCCCTTGGAGTAGTGCCGCTCCAGGTAGTACTGCCCCACCAGCAGGACGCTGGTCAGCAGCAGGTACCACAACGTCGCCGCGACGTACATCGGGAAGGGCTGGAAGGTCCGGGAACCGACGGCCTTGAGCTGGAAGAACAGCTCCATCGACACCGGCACGAAGGCCACCAGCGAGGTGTCCTTGAGCATCGCGATGGTCTCGTTGCCGGTCGGCGGAATGATCACCCGCATCGCCTGCGGCAGCACGATCCGCCGCAGGATCTGCGCCCGGCTCATGCCCAGCGCCTGAGCCGCCTCGGTCTGCCCCTCGTCCACCGACTGGATGCCGGCCCGGACGATCTCGGCCATGTACGCGGCCTCGGAAAGGCCCAGCGCCAGCATGCCGGCCACGAAGCCGGTCAGGATGTCCACCGCGCTGAACCCGAACAGCCGGGCCTCGAAGTCGTGCAACCCGAACAGGGCGCCGATCTGCCTGTCGAACGGCAGACCGAACTCCAGCCGCGACCAGAGGATGCCGAGGTTGCCGAAGAGGATCGCCAGCACCAGCCGGGGCACCGCCCGGAAGAACCAGGTGTACACCCAGGCCACGCCGCGCAGCACCGGGTTGGGCGACAGCCGCATGATCGCGATGACGATGCCCAGGCCGATGCCGATCACCATCGACGTGATCAGCAGCAGGATGGTGCCGCGCAGCCCTTCGATGATCGGCGGACGGAACATCTCGTCCACCATGAACGACCACTGGAACGCGGAGTTCGTGACCAGCATGTGCACGAACATCGCGACCAGCACGGCGATGACCGCCACGCCGACCCAGCGCCCGGGGTGCCGCACGGGCACGGCCTTGATCGGTTCTGGCCGTGCCCGTCCGGATGTGTCGGCCGACATGGTCAGACCGACGGGTTCAGTTCAGCGTTGGTGATGGCGCCGCCCTCGACACCCCACTTGCTGAGCGCCGCCTTGTAGCTGCCGTCGGCGATGACCGCCTGCACGGCCTCCTTGAGCACCTCGGCGAACGCCTGCTGCTCCTTGTTCACCGCGTAGCCGTAGGGCGCCGACTCGTAGATGTCGCCGAGCACCTCCAGCTGGCCGTTGCTCTGCTTCACCGCGTACGCGCCGACCGGGGAGTCGGCCAGCATGGCGTCGTTCTTGCCACTGCCCACGGCAGCGGTGGCGTCGCTCTGCGCCTGGTACTGGTCGATCTTGATGGCCGGCTTGCCGGCGTCGGTGCACTTCTTCGACCGGGCGGTGATGTCGTCGAGCTGGACCGTACCGACCTGCACGGCGATCTTCTTGCCGCAGGCGTTCTCCGGGTCCACCCCGGCCGGGTTGCCCTTCTTGGTCGCCCACTGGGTGCCCGCCGAGTAGTAGCTCACCATGTTGACCGTCTTCAGACGGTCGGCGTTGATGGTGAACGACGAGACGCCGACCTCGTACTTGCCCGAACCCACACCGGGCAGGATCGCGTCGAACGGCGCCGACTCGTACTCGGCCCTGAGACCGAGCTTCTGCGCCACCGCGTTGAACAGCTCGACGTCGAAGCCGACCACGGTCTTGCCGTCCTGGTCCAGGAACTCGGCCGGGGCGTACGTCGAGTCGGTGCCGACCTTGATCACGCCGTCGGCCTTGATGGCGTCCGGCACCTTCGCGGCCAGGTTGGAGTCGGCCGTGGCGGACACCGACGGGCCGTCGCCCGGCTCGGCCGAGTTCTCCTTCTCGCCGCACGCGGCGAGGGAGAGCAGCAGGACGGCCGCACCGGCGACGCCGAGCGCCGCCCGCCGTCCGGGGTTGGGGTGGAACATGGCTGTACTCCTTATTGCGAGGGGTCGGTCGGTCAGGCCACGCCGAGGTAGGCCTCTTTGACCGAGGGGTCGTGCAGCAGGTCCGCGCCGGTGCCGCTCTTGACGATCCGGCCGGTCTCCAGCACGTACGCCCGGTGGGCGCGCGCCAGCGCCTGCTGGGCGTTCTGCTCCACCAGCAGGATCGTGGTGCCCTGCTGGTTGATCTCCGTGATGATCGTGAAGATCTGCTGGATCAGCATCGGCGCGAGACCCATCGACGGCTCGTCGAGCAGCAGCAGCTTCGGCCGGCTCATCAGCGCCCGGCCGACCGCGAGCATCTGCTGCTCACCGCCGGAGAGCGTGCCGCCGGCCTGCTTGCGCCGCTCGGCCAGCCGCGGGAACAGGTCCAGCACCCGGGCCAGGTCCTGCGCGATGCCGGCCTTGTCGCGCCGGGTGTACGCGCCCATGTCGAGGTTCTCCAGCACCGTCATGCCGGGGAAGATGCCCCGGCCCTCGGGCGCCTGGCACAGCCCGCGGCGGACCCGCAGGTCGGCGCGGAGCTTGGTGATGTCCTCACCGGCGAACTTGATCGTGCCGGAGGCGACCGGCCGGATGCCGGAGATCGCCCGCATGGTGGTGGACTTGCCGGCGCCGTTCGCGCCGATCAGCGCGACGATCTCCCCCTCGTCCACGGTCAGGCTGATGCCGTGCAGCGCCTGGATCCGCCCGTAGAGCAGGCTCACGTCCTCGATCTCAAGCAGCATCGTCCGGCACCCCCAGGTATGCCGCGACCACCTTCGGGTTGTCCCGCACCTCGGCGGGCAGCCCTTCGGCGATCTTCTTTCCGAACTCCAGGACCACGATCCGGTCGGTCACGCCCATCACCAGGCGCATGTCGTGCTCGATCAGCAGCACCGTCACGCCCTGGTCCCGGATCTGCCGGATGAGCTGCAGCAGCTCCTCCTTCTCCGCCGGGTTGAAGCCGGCGGCCGGCTCGTCCAGGCAGAGCAGCTTCGGGTCGGTGGCCAGCGCGCGGGCGATCTCCAGCCGGCGCTGCTCGCCGTAGGACAGGTTGCGGGCGAACTCGTGCATCCGGTTGCTGATGCCGACGAACTCCAGCAGGCGCTCGGCCTTCTCCCGGCCCTCGCGCTCCTCCTTCCAGTGCCGCGGCAGGCGCAGCAGGGCGGCGATCACGCTGGTCTTGTGGTGCGCGTCCGCGCCGACCTGGACGTTCTCCAGCGCGGTCATCTCCGGGAAGAGACGGATGTTCTGGAACGTACGGGCCATGCCCATCCGGGTGATCTGGTGGCGCTTCTTGCCACTGATCTTCTGGCCCAGGAACCGGATCTGCCCCTCGGTGGGCTGGTAGATACCGGTCATCGCGTTGAAGCAGGTGGTCTTGCCGGCGCCGTTCGGTCCGATCAGGCCGAGGATCTCCCCCTTGTAGAGGGTGAAGTCCACGTCGTTGAGGGCCACCACACCGCCGAAGCGCAGCGTGACGTGGTCGACCTCCAGCAACGGCTCCCGCTTGTCGACCGTCTCGACGGCGGGGGCCGCCGCCTGGGCCGGAACTGCCGGGGTCTGCTCGGTGTCACTCACCGACGATCACCTCCTTGCGGCGGTCCTTGAACTCCGCCGCTCGTCGCCGGTTCGGGATCAGGCCCTGCGGCCGGAAGATCATCATCACCACGAGCACCAGACCGAAGAAGAGGAACCGGTACTCGTACAGCTCGATGCCGAACAGCTCGATGCCGCGGAACCGCTCGATCATGTACGCGACCAGGCCGCCGCCGACGATCGCGCCGACGATGTTGCCCGAGCCGCCGAAGATGACGGCGGCCAGGATGATGATCGAGTTGAGCAGCTCGAAGTTCTGCGAGTTGACGAAGTTCTGCTTACCGGCGAACAACGCGCCGGCCAGACCGGCGATGGCCGCGCCGGAGGCGAACGCCCACAGCTTGAACTTGAACGTCGGCACACCCATGAGCTGGGCCGCGTCCTCGTCCTCACGGATCGAGATCCAGGCCCGGCCGACCCGGCTGTGGGTCAGGTTCCGCACCCCGATCACCACCAGGATGATCAGCGTGAGCACCAGCCAGTAGTACGGGCGGGCGTCGAGCACGCCGAACCACGGCCGGCCGTCGGCGTACTGGCCGGGCGGGTGCGGAATCTGGTTGAAGCCGCGCTGTCCCTTGAGGAACTCGGAGCTGACCGCAGCGATCCGGATCATCTCGGCGAAGCCGAGCGTCACCAGCGCCAGGTAGTCGCCGCGCAGACGCAGCGTCGGCGTGCCGAGCATGACGCCGGAGACCATGGTCAGGCCGATCGCGATCGGCACCACCGCCAGCCACGGCCACAGCGTCTTGAGGTCACTGCTCGGCGAGGTCAGCACCGCCACCGTGTACGCGCCGACGGCGAAGAAGCCGAAGTAGCCGAGGTCGAGCAGACCGGCGAAGCCGACCACGATGTTGAGGCCGACCGCCAGCAGCACGTAGATCGAGACCGTGAACATCACCTGGGTGAAGTTCGCTCCCGGGGTCGGGATCGGCCCGAGGTACTGGTAGAACTCCTTGTTCGGCAGCGCGTAGAAGAACGCGATGACCGCGACCAGCAGCACCCAGCGCACCCAGCGCGGCGCGTGGTGCCAGCGCTCCGAGATCGCGTGCCGGCCCTGCCGCAGCTTGTCCGCCGCCGTCTCCCGCCGCTCCGGCGGGTCGATGGTGGTCGTCATGCGCGTGCCCTCCCCAGTGATTCGCCGAGCAGACCGGTCGGCCGGAACATCAGCAGCACGACCAGCACCGCGAACGCGGCGAAGTCCTTCCACTGACTGCCGAACAGGCCCGCGGCGTAGTTCTCCACGACGCCGAGCAGCAACCCGCCGACGAGCGCGCCGCGCAGGTTGCCGATACCGCCGAGCACCGCGGCGGTGAACGCCTTGAGGCCCAGCAGGAAGCCGACGCTGTAGGTGAGCGTCTGGATCCGCACGTCGTAGAGCAGGCCCGCGACGCCGGCCATGGTGCCACCGGCGATGAAGACCATCAGGATGATGCGGTCCTTGTTGACGCCCATCAGCGCCGCCGTGTTGGCGTCCTGGGCCACCGCCCGGATGCCGCGGCCGGTACGGCTGCGGTTGATGAACTGGTCCAGCGCGAACATCATCACCAGCGCGGAGCCGATCGTGAGCAGCTGCACCGCGTCGATCGGCACCCCGGCGATGTGGAACAGCGGCTCCGAGCTGACCAGGATCGGCGCGCCCTCCGGCCGACGCCGGGTGTAGACGCCGAACGCCTCGGAGATGGCGATCGAGGCGCCGATGGCGGTGATGAGGAACGCCAGCGGCGGCGCGTTGCGCTTGCGCAGCGGCCGGTACGCCACCCGTTCGATCACCGTCGCGGTGCCCGCCGAGGCGATGGCCGCCACGATCATCGCCACCAGCAGGTAGAACAGGATCGAGCCGAGGCCGCTGACCTGCGAGTTCTGGTCGAGTCCGAATCCGTTCCAGGTCCAGATCGCGGCGAACGCGCCGGCGATGAAGACCTCGGAGTGGGCGAAGTTGATGAGCCTGAGCACGCCGTACACAAGCGTGTAGCCGAGCGCGACCAGGGCGTAGATGGCGCCCTGCGTCAAGCCGGTCGTGGTGAGTTCCCCGAAGTTGGAGAACAATCCGTCGAAGTCCAAGGGAGGGACGCTCCGTCGCTCAAGAGAAAAAGAGGGTGCGGCCGGGAGCCAGCTCCCGGCCGCACCCGCGATCACTACTCAATCGCCAGTCCAGCGATCGAACGATCAGGACTTGGGGATCTCCTGGTCCGGGACGACCTTGCCGCCCTGCACCTTGAACGCCCAGACCTTGACCTGCGCCGGGTCGAGCTCGCCGCCCTCGACGAACTTGTAGCTGGCGGCAACGCCCTCGCCGCTGTAGCCCTTCACGAACTCCAGCAGGTCGGCACGGCTGCTCTTGCCGGCCTTGATGCCCGCCAGCAGGATGTTCGCCGCGTCGTAGGCGGTGTCGCTGTAGGTGCCCGGGTCGGTGCCGTTGAGCGCCTTGAAGTCGGCGGCGAAGGTGCCGCGCGCCTCGGTGGACGGAGCGCAGGGGCAGGTGAGGATGGTGCCCTCGGCGGCGGCAGCACCGGCGGAGGTGATGTACGCGCCGTCGTTCACGCCGTCACCGGCGACCAGCGGAGCGGTGACCCCGGCAGCGGTGAGCTGCTTACGGATCAGGCCGGCCTCCTGGTAGTAGCCGCCGTAGAAGACCGCCTTGACGTTGGCGGCCTTGACCTTGGTGACCACGCCGGAGAACTCGACCTGCTTGCCCTCGCCCTGGACCTTGTCGCTGCCCACGACCGAGGCGCCGAGAACCTTCTTGACCTCGTCGGCCAGGCCGGCGCCGTACGCGGACTGGTCGTCGATGACATAGACCCGGTCGGCCTTCATCACGTTCTTGATGTAGTTACCGGCGGCGGGGCCCTGGCTCAGGTCGTTGCCGACCGCCCGGAAGAACGTCTTCCAGCCCTGCTCGGCGAGGCTGGGACGGGTCGCGGAGGGGGTGATGGTGACCAGACCGGCCTCGTTGAACAGCGGGCCGGCGGCCTCGGACTCGCCCGAGTAGGCCGGACCCACGACACCCAGGATCTTGGTGTCGTCGATCGCCTTCTGGGCCAGCTGCGGCGCCTGGTCCGGGCTGCCCTGCGAGTCGAGCTCGGCGAGCTCCACCTTGCAGTCCGGGTTCTCCTTGTTGTACTTGTCGACGGCCAGCTTGACGCCGTTCTTCTCGTTGATGCCCAGCGCGGCCGAGCTACCGGTCAGCGCGCCGAAGAAAGCGATCTTGCTCCCGCAGGCGCTGCCCCCGGAACCCTCATCGTCGCTGCCGCTGGAACAAGCGGTGCCACCGGCGACGAGCGCCAGCATGGCGACCCCGCCGATCACGCGTGCGAGCTTCTGCCTCAAGGCCCGAACCCTCCTCCGTCCATGATCCGAACCACCCGCCGCTGATTGGCCCTTGCGGGGTGGACGAACCAAGACCGTCGTCGCCGGTCTGGGCCGGGACGTTATCCCACCGGAAGCGGTGGCGTAAGACCTGGAAAGCGGGGTTGACCGAACCGTTACACGCGGTGGCGGATTCAAGCCGATCGCCGTAAGAACCGTAGGCGGGGAAAGGCTTTCACCAACTATTCCTCGGTAACGGGCTCATCGGCGATCACCCGCTACCGATCGATGGCCGGCAACGCCCCCCACCAGGCACGGGACGTTTTCCCGTCGTCGGCGACCACGAACAGCCCGTCGTCGCCGACGGCCACCGCCAGCGCCGCGTCGCCACCGTCCGGCACCGGCACCGGAGTGATCACCGGAAGCCACGAGGCGCCGCCGTCACGCGACATCCAGAGCCGTCGCTGAGCCCCGTCACCGGTCACCGCGACGAGCCGCCGACCCGCCGCCGCGAGCGCGTCCACCGACGACACCCCGGGACCCGCCGTACCGAACCCGCCGACCCGCCGCCACCCCTGCACCGCACCCGCCGAACCGGCCGACGGCGAGCCGCAGTCGTCGCACCCGCGCCACACCGCGAACCGGTCACCCACCGGCCCGAGGACCACCGGCCCGCCGTCGGCCGGCACCACCCGCTCCGCCGCCCCGGCGGCGCCCGCCGGCACCGGCAACGCCGCGCGCCGCCACACCCGGCCGTCGGCCGAGGACCACGCGAGCGGCACCCGGGCCGTACCGCCGGGCGGCAGCAACGACCCCACCACCAGCCAACCCGAGGAGCCCACCGCCGCCACGTCGTACGCCGCCGTCCGGCCCCGGCCGTCGCCGGCCAGCTCCGCCACGCCCTCACGCAGGACGAAACCCTCGGCGTCCGGCGACGACCACACCGACGCGCCGTCCGCGCGCGACCCGGCGACCAGCCACCCGCCCGGCCCGGCCGCCAGCCGCGACGCGCTCACCGCGCGCGGGCCACCGAACAACTCGAACGCCGCCGGCACCTCCCGCACCGGCCCACCCGGACGCCAGACCCACGTCCCGGTACGCGGATTGCCGTGCACACCACCGGTCTTCGCGCCCAGCGCCGCCATCCCGTCGTCGCGGCACGCGACCGCGTAGAGCACGTGCTGACGGCCGTAGAACGTCTGCGCGCGCACCGGAATCGGCGACCAGGTCACGCCGTCCGATGAGGACCACACCGCCGGCCGGGTCTCCCCCGCCGCGTCGACCAGCCCGCCCACCACGTACCAGCGGCCGGCACAGCGCGCCGCGTCCCGGGGCACCGGGCGGCCTGCGGCACTGTCGGGAAGGGCCAGCTCCACGGCCCGCCACTCCGGGCGCACCGGCGCCGGCACGGGCAGCGGCCGCGGGGTGGCGTGACAGGCCGCCACGAGCGACGCGGCAGCGGTCACGGCGGCGAGCGCCGGCCGGACGCGCACGGAAGGCATGGACCCGATCCTATCGATCGGGCACCTTCCGGCAGGTCAGGAAGCCGGCTGCTCCACCTCGCCGCCGGCGGTCTCGGCGAGGATCCGCTCGGCGACCTCCTTCATGGTCATCCGGTGGTCCATCGCGGTGCGCTGGATCCACTTGAACGCCTGCGGCTCGGTCATGCCGTACGTGGTCATCAGCGCGCCCTTGGCGCGCTCCACGGTCTTGCGGATCTCCAGCCGGTCGGTGAGGCCGGCGACCTCCGACTCCAGCGCGGCGATCTCCGAGTAGCGGGACAGCGCGATCTCGACCGCCGGCACCAGGTCGCTCTTCTGGAACGGCTTGACCAGGTACGCCATCGCGCCGGCCGCCCGCGCCCGCTCCACCAGGTCACGCTGGCTGAACGCGGTCAGGATGATCACCGGGGCGATGCGCGCGCCGGCGATCCGCTCGGCGGCGGCCAGCCCGTCCATGATCGGCATCTTGATGTCGAGGATGACCAGGTCGGGCTTGAGCTGCTCGGCGAGCTTGACGGCGGTCTCGCCGTCGCCGGCCTCGCCGACCACCTCGTAGCCCTCTTCGACGAGCATCTCGGCCAGGTCCAGCCGGATGAGCGCCTCGTCCTCGGCGATCAGAACGCGCTTGCGCTCGGCGTCCGCCTGCATCTCGCCCACGAGCCACTCCCACCGGTTCGAGCCCGACACCCGCCCTGCCGGGTGTCGCCGCCCCTAGCGTAGTAGGTAACCTATGGCACGACGCGAGAGCGTCGCGCGAGCCTGTCCCCGTATTCCAACCGGTAGAGAAACGGAGCTCAAACCTCCGACAGTGTGGGTTCGAATCCCACCGGGGACACCGAAACCGTCGTACGCGCGTTCGAAGATGTCCGCGTGCATCCACCCGAGATACGCGCGCGAGCACGTCAGGCCTTCCTGTCCGGGGCCACCGTCGCGGAGGCGGCCCGCGCAGTGGGCCTCAACTACCGCACCGTCTGGCACTGGTGCAGGGATCGGCCGGAGTCGAGGGAGCACGGCACCGCGCTGCGGTGTTTCCGCTGCCGCGAGGGTGTCCGCGTTCCGACAGATCCGGCGGCCTATGCCTATCTCCTCGGGCTCTACCTGGGCGACGGGCATCTCGTGACCAGGGCACGGGTGCCGGTGCTCCGGATCTCCTGCAGTGACAGTTGGCCCGGGCTGATCGAGGCTTGCGACGACGCCATGCGGCGGGTCCTGGCGGCGAAGGTCCAGCGCGTCCAACATCCGGGCTGCGTCAGCGTGCAGAGCTACGGCAAGCACTGGCCGTGCCTGTTCCCACAGCACGGACCCGGCAAGAAGCACCAACGCCCGATCGTCCTGGCGGACTGGCAGCGCCCCATCGTCGAGGCTCAGGCGGGCGACTTCCTGCGCGGCCTCTTCCACTCCGACGGGTGCCGCTTCGCCAACCGCGTCGTCGTCCGGGAAAAGGAGTACGTCTATCCCCGTTACATGTTCCACAACGAGTCGGCCGACATCATGGGCCTGTGCCAGCAGGCCCTCGACCGGCTCGGCATCGCCTGGCGGATGAACCGCCCCAACTCCCTGTCGGTGGCCCGCCGGGAGGCGGTCGCCGCCCTCGACCAGCACGTCGGCCCGAAGTCGTGACCGGCCCGCGCCGCCGACCCGGCCGGCCGGCGGGCGTCAGATCCGCGACAGTGCCTGCGCGAGATCCGCCCGCAGGTCCTCCGGGTCCTCCAGGCCGACCGAGACGCGCAGCAGCCCGCCGCAGGGCTTCGCGTCACCCTCGACCGGCCGGTGGGTGAGCGAGGCTGGGTGCTGGATCAGCGTGTCGACGCCGCCGAGCGACACCGCGTGCGTGATCAGCTCGCAGGCGCCGGCGACCTCGGCCGCGGCGGGCGCGCCACCGCGTACCTCGAAGGCGAGCAGGCTGCCGGTGCCGGACATCTGCCGGCCGACCAGCCCGGCCGGGTCGTGCAGCGACGGGTGGTGGACGCGCTCGACGGCGGGGTGACCGGCGAGCCAGGCGGCGAGCTTCTCGGCGCCGGCCTGCTGGGCGCGGACGCGCAGCGGAAGGGTCTGGATGCCGCGGTGCAGCAGGTACGCGCCGAGCGGGTGCAGGACGGCACCGGTGACGGCGCGCACCTGGCGCAGCCGGGCGGCCCACTCGGGGGCGCAGGCGATCACGCCGGCGAGGACGTCGCCGTGGCCGCCGATGCTCTTGGTGGCGCTGTGCAGCACGAGCGCGGCGCCGTGGCGGGCGGGCTGCTGGAGCACCGGGGTGGCGACGGTGTTGTCGACGAGCAGCGGGACGTCACCGGCGGCGTCGGCGAGTGCGGCGATGTCGACCAGGTCGAGGCTGGGGTTCGCGGGGGTCTCGACCACGACCAGGGCGGTGTCGGGGCGGATCGCGGCGGCCACGTCGGCGGGGGTGGCCCAGGTGACCTCGGTGCCGAGCAGGCCGGTGGCGAGGACGTGGTCGGTGCCGCCGTAGAGGGGGCGGACTGCGACGATGTGGCGGTTGCCGTCGCGGGTGGCGGCGAGCAGGGCGGCGGTGAGCGCGGCCATGCCGCTGGCGAAGGCGACGGCCTCGGCGGTGCCTTCGAGCTGGGCGAGCGCGGTCTCGAACCGGGCCACCGTGGGGTTCCAGAGGCGCTGGTAGACGGCGCTGCCGCCGGCCGGGAGGGTGCCACCGGTGGCGAGCGTCTCGTAGTCGTCACCGCCGCCGGCCACCGAGGGCAGCGGGTTGGTGGTGGACAGGTCGATCGGCGGGACGTGGACGCCGAGCCCGGCGAGGTCGGCGCGCCCGGCGTGTACGGCTGCGGTGTCCACGGAAGTCATGCCGGAAGCGTCGAACATGACGATGGCTAGAGGCAATAGCAGCGAAGAAGATTCTGGCAATCACGCTTTCGCCCAGCGGTGATTCGGTGAAGGATGGTCACATGCCTGCCGCACCGAATGATGTACGGCCGTTCGCCGGCCTGGACGACGTCGACCGCGCGATCCTCACCGAGCTGGCGGCCGACGGCCGGCTGCCGAACAACGCGCTGGCCGAGCGGGTCGGGGTGGCGCCGTCGACGTGCCTGACGCGTACCCGGGCGCTGCGCGAGTGCGGGGCGATCCGCGGGTTCCACGCCGAGGTGGACCCGGCGGCGGTGGGGCTGCCGTTGCAGGCGCTGGTGTCGGTGCGGCTGACCGCGCACGAGCGGGCCGCTGTGGACGCGTTCCGGGCCCGGTCGGTGCGGCTACCAGGGGTGGTGTCGGTGTTCCACGTGGCCGGCGCGGAGGACTACGTGCTGCACGTGCGGGCCGCCTCCGGTGACGCGCTGCGGGACTTCGTCCTCGATCATCTCGCAGTCGATCCGGCGGTGCAGCACACCCAGACCAGCCTGATCTTCGAGCAGGCCCGGGGTATGGGGTAGCGCACCCGGCGGAACAATTCCGGCACGTGGCCTGTTGCACCACGCTGTGATCGACGTACCCATGTCTGTTCTTGATCTTGCCCCGGTGGCGGCGACCGGCAACGCCGGTGAGGCGCTGCGGTACACCACGGAGCTGGCCCGCCGCACCGAGGAGCTGGGCTACCGCCGGTTCTGGGTGGCCGAGCACCACAACATGCCCGCCATCGCCAGTTCCGCGCCGGCGGTGCTGCTCGCGCACCTGGCGGCGAACACCAGCACCATCCGGCTCGGCTCGGGCGGGGTGATGCTGCCCAACCACGCGCCGCTGGTGGTGGCCGAGCAGTTCGGCACCCTGGAGGCGCTGCACCCGGGCCGGATCGACCTGGGCATCGGCCGGGCGCCCGGCACCGACCAGGTGACCGCGCTGGCGCTGCGACGCACCATGGAGGGCCTGTCCGCGGAGCACTTCCCGCGTGAGCTGGCCGACCTGATGAACTACTTCTCCGGCGCCGAGCCGGGCCCGATCACCGCGACGCCGGGCCGCGGCCAGTCGCCGCAGGTGTGGCTGCTCGGGTCCAGCGGGTTCAGCGCGCAGCTGGCCGGCCTGCTCGGGCTGCCGTTCTCGTTCGCGCACCACTTCAGCTCGCAGAACACGATCCCGGCGTTGCAGCTCTACCGGCAGAACTTCCGGCCGTCGCAGTGGCTGGACCGGCCGTACGCGATGGTGGCGGTCAACGCGGTCTGCGCGGAGACCGACGAGCGGGCCGAGTGGCTGGCCGGGCCGGCCGGGCTGTCGTTCCTGAAGCTGCGCTCGGGGCGCCCGGAGCCGCTGGTCACGCCGGAGGAGGCGGCGGCGTACCCGTACTCGGAGTTCGAGCGGGAGTTCGTCGCCCAGCGCCGCGACGGCCAGGCGACCGGCTCGCCGGAGACGGTGGCCCGGCAGCTCGGGGAGCTGCTGGAGCGCACCGGCGCGGACGAGCTGATGCTCACCACGATGGTGTACGACGTGGCGGACCGGATCCGCTCGTTCGAGCTGATCGCCGAGAAGGTGGCGGGCGGGCTGCGCCGGGAGGGCTGAAACACGCTCTTCATAGCCACGTCACCGCAGCGTCGCGCGGGACGCATAACTTTGTCCCCGGTGGTGGTACGGCATTCCCGGTCGGGACGGGTCGGGAATGCTGCGGTGTGGTGCACCGGGTCGCCGGCGGAGCGGATTCCGCGGCCGGCGACCCGGTGCCTGTCGTTTCAGCGCAGGTAGATGTTCGGCGCGGCCGGGGTGCTCATGCCGTCGCCAAGGTAGAAGCCCGGGTGCGGCGGCTGGTTGTAGGCGGTGTTCTGCCAGGCCACCGCCACCCGGTACTGCGGGTCGTGCATCAGCGTCGGCAGCCGCAGGCCGGTGGTGACCGGCGTGCTGTAGATCCGGAGCGCGGTGCTGTCGGAGGTGCGCCAGACGACCTCCTCCCGCCAGTCGCCGAGCAGGTCCGCCGAGAGCGCCGGGGTGGACTTGGTGCCGTTGTTCGAGGCGACGCCGCTGCCGGTGAGCAGCCGGGTCTCCCCGCCGGTGCCGTACTTGTCGATCTTCGTGGCGTCGAGCAGCTCCCGGACCGGGTCGCCGTCCCACCAGATCAGGAAGTTCGCCGACGACGGCTTGCGCCCGACGTTCTGGCCCCGGGTGTTGAGCAGCCCGTCGACGGCCGACGACCAGGACTCCGCGCCCGGGCTGCCGGCCCAGACGTCGCCGGAGACGCCGCGGCCGTTGTCGCCGTTCGGCGCGGTCTGCCAGATGATCTGCCCGGTACGCGCGTCGGCCATCCAGGAGCTGGGCTTGCTGCCGTCCTCGTCGACCTTGAACACCTCCAGGCCGGCGCGGGACGGGTCGAGGTCGCCGACGTGCAGCGCGTCGCCGTGGCCGTTGCCGGTGGAGTACAGCAGCCGGCCGTTGTCGTCGATGGTGGCGGCGCCGTACACGATCTCCTGACGGCCGTCGTTGTCGACGTCGGCCACGGAGAGCTGGTGGTTGCCCTGGCCGGCGGCGGCGCCGTTGCCGGAGGCGTTCGAGTCGAACGTCCAGCGCTTGCGCAGCGTGCCGTCGCGGAAGTCCCAGGCGGCGACGACGGCCCGGGTGTAGTAGCCACGCGCCATGATCAGCGAGGGGCGCTGCCCGTCCAGGTACGCGGTGCCGGCGAGGAACCTGTCGACCCGGTTGCCGTACGAGTCGCCCCAGGACGAGACGGTGCCGCGCGGCGGGTCGTAGTCGACTGTGGACAGGGCCGCGCCGGTGCGGCCGTCGAACATGGTCAGGTACTCCGGGCCGGCGAGCACGTAACCGCTGGAGTTGCGGTGGTCGGCCGAGCCGTTGCCGATCACCTGACCGGTGCCGGAGCGGGTGCCGTCGGCGGTCTTCATGGCCACCTCGGCGTCTCCGTCGCCGTCGTAGTCGTACACCTGGAACTGGGTGTAGTGGGCGCCGGCGCGGATGTTGCGCCCCAGGTCGACGCGCCACAGCCGGGTGCCGGTGAGCGTGTACGCGTCGACGTAGACGTTGCCGGTGTAGCCGGACTGCGAGTTGTCCTTGGCGTTCGACGGGTCCCACTTGAGCACGAACTCGTAGCGGCCGTCGCCGTCGAGGTCACCGACGCTCGCGTCGTTCGCCGAGTAGCTGTACCCCTCCCCGGCCGGGGTGGTGCCGCCGGGCGGCGGCTGGATCGGCACGTCCAGGTAGCCGTTGGCGAACTGGAGCGCCGGGGCCGACGCCGCCTGCTCGGCGCCGTTCACCACGGCCCGCACGGTGTACGCGGACCCGGCCGCCGCGCCGCTGTCCAGGTACGTGGTGGCGCCGGTGATCGGGCTGGCGTTGACCTTGGTGCCACCTCGGTAGAGGTTGAACGCCACACCGGTGGTCTCGGTGCCGAGCAGCCGCCAGGAGACGAGGTTGCCGCTGCCGGAGCGGACGCTGACCAGCCCTCGGTCGAGCTTCTCCATCTGCTTCGCCCCGGCCGGCGGGTCGGTGGGCGGGGGCGTGGTTGGTGGCGGTGTGCTGGGCGGAGGTGTGGTGGGTGGCGGCGTGGTGGGCGGAGGCGGCGTCGACGGCGGCGCGCTGGTGGACGGCGCGCCGGTGCAGGCGGTGCTGTTGAGCGTGAACGCGGCCGGCACCGGGTTCGACGCGTTGTTCCACGAGCCGTTGAAGCCGAAGTTCGCGGTGCCGCCGGTGCCGATGGCCGCGTTGTAGCCGGCGTCGCGGGCGCTCACCTGCGCGCCGGACTGGCTGACCGTCGCGTTCCACGCCTGGACGACCTGCTGGCCGGCGGCGAAGCTCCAGCCGAGGGTCCAGCCGTTGACCGGGTCGCCGAGGTTGGTCACTGTCACGTCGGCGCCGAATCCGCCGCTCCACTGGTTGGTGATCCGGTAGTCGACCCGGCAGCCGGCGGCCGCCGCCGCGGCGGTCATCGTGGTGAGCGCGCCGGCCGACAGGGTGAGCGCCGAGGCCGCGGCGAGCAGCGCGAGCCGGCGGCGTGGGGTGGTGAGGTGCACGGGGGTGCCTTTCGCGGAGGTCAGGCACGCGACGACGCCGGCCTGCCCGGACCGGCGGATACGTGCCCTGACGCGACGGGCGACGTCAACGCATCGACGTCGATGATTCGGCTCCGCGCTCCGTCAGCCTAGGTCACCGCCGGACACCCCCACAAGCGCGGCGGCGTGCGCGGGGCGGGCAGCGCGGCGGCGCGGCGCGGGCGGGGCGGCGCGGGCGGGGCGGCGCGGGCGGGGCGGCGCGGCGGCGCGGGTGGGGCGGCGGCGCGGGCGGGGCGGCGGCGCGGGCGGCGCGGCGCGGCGGGGCGAGGCGGCGCGGGGCCGGGCGGGGCGGCGAAACGGCGCGGTGGAGTGGCGGCGCAGGAGCGCGGCGGCCAACAGCCGACGCCGACGCCGACGAGAAGAGATGCCTGAAAGCCGATATACCTCAGAGTCATAATTATGACTCTGAGGTATATCGGTCAGCAGGACATGTCTCTACGGCGCGCGACACGCCGAGACAGAACACTCCTGGGCGATGGCGCGGCCCGGGAACGCGAGCGGCTCAGCCCTCGACGGCGGCGGCGAGCTTCCGCGACTCCGCGGCCTCGGCAGGCTCGGAGGTCTCGGCGGTGACCACCGGCTCCGGGACTTGCCCCGACTTCGCGGCCTCTGCCGACCCGACGGATTCCCCCGGCCGAGCGGACTCCCCCGCCTCCGCGGGCGACGCGGAGACGGGCGCGGCCTCGACCGGCGGCGCGGAGGCCGGCGGCGCGGAGGCCGGCGACGCGGAGGCCGGCGACGCGGAGGCCGGCGACGCGGAGGCCGGCGACGCGGAGGCCAGCGCCGCTTCGACGGTGGCGCGGGCGCGGCGGGTGCGGCGCAGCGCCCGCACCGCCAGGACAATGGCGACCACCCAGGCGACACCGAGCAGCGCGTACACCACCACCGGCGCCGAGCCGCTCACGCCGCCGGCGCTGAGCAGCGTGCGGGCGTTGGTCAGCACGATCACGCCGCCGATCACGGCGCCGAGCAGCTGAGCGGGAACGATGCGGACCAGCCAGGCCGCGATCGGGGCGGCGATCAGGCCACCGATCAGGAGCGCGGCCACCGTGGGCAGCAGGAAGCCCTCGGTGCCCAGGCCGATCAGGAAGCCGACGCTCGCCGCGCCGGCCACGACGAACTCGGAGGTGTCGACCGAGCCGATGACCTTGCGGGGTTCCATCCGGCCGGAGACCAGCAGCGCCGGGGTGGCGACCGGGCCCCAGCCTCCGCCGCCGGTGGCGTCGACGAAGCCGGCGACCAGGCCGAGCGGGGCGAGGAAGCGGCTCCGCAGCCGGCCGGCGGCGCGGGTGGCCCGAAGCGGCCGGGAGAACCGCACCAGCAGGTACGCGCCGAGCGTGAACAGGATGGCCGCCATCCACGGCGCGGCGGCCTCGGTGGAGATGGAACTGAGGAACGTCGCCCCGGCGAACGCGCCGATCGCGCCGGGCAGCGCGATCCGGCCGACGACCCGCCAGTCGACGTTGCCGAAGCGCCAGTGCGAGACGCCCGCGGCGAGCGTGGTGCCGATCTCGGCCAGGTGCACCGAGGCCGACGCGGCGGCCGGCGCGACACCGGCGAACAGGAGCAGCGTCGAGGAGGTCAGCCCGTACGCCATGCCGAGCGAGCCGTCGACCAGTTGCGCGGCGAGCCCGACGAGGGCGAGGACCAGCAGCTTGCGCACGAGCGCCCCCTGACTTTTCGGTATCTCCTATCGACTTGGTCGACAATGCGGCACGAAGGTGGTCCCGGTCAAGTCCCCCATCCGGTTGGTAGGACGCGCCGGACGGCGCGGTCAGCTCCAGGCGCGCGGGTCGGCGGCCAGTTCGTTGACCCGGCCGGGCAGCTCACCGGAGGCCACGTCGGCGATCGTGACCAGCTCCAGGATCTCCCGCTCGCTGGCCCGCAACGCGATCCAGACGTCCTGCAACGCGCGGGCCGCGCCCTGATAGCCGAGCTGTTCCGGACGCTGGCCGCGCACGTGCGCGAGCGGCCCGTCGATGACGCGGATCACCTCGGCCAGGGAGATCTCACTCGCCGCCCGGGCCAGCCAGTAGCCGCCCTCGGGGCCACGCTGGGCGTGCACGATGCCGCCCCGGCGAAGCTGGAGCAGGATGCTCTCCAGGAACTTCGGCGGGATGTCCTGGGACCGGGCGATCTGCTCGGCGGTCACCGGGCGGCTCCGCTCGGCGGTCCCGTCCGCGACCGAGGCCAGCTCAGCGGCCGCGCGGAGGGCATAGTCGACCCGGGCGGAAAGACGCATACGGCCAGGTTAGTCCGCTCGGGTGCGGGCCGCCCCGCCGACCCGCGCCCGGACGATCATCACCCGCCGCTCAGCCGCCGACGCGGCGCAGCAGTCCCTCCTGCACGGCGCTGGCGATGTGCCGCCCGTCGGCGGTGAACATGCGGCCGGTGGCCAGGCCACGGCCGCCCGACGCGGACGGGCTCCAGCAGTCGTACAGGAACCACTCGTCGGCGCGGAACGGCCTGTGGAACCACAGCGCGTGGTCGAGGCTCGCGCCGACCACGCCGCCCGGGCCCCACACCTCGCCGTGCACCGACAGCACCGAGTCCAGCAGCGTCAGGTCGGAGGCGTACGTCAGCGCGCACGCGTGCAGCAGCGGATCGTCCGGCAGCTTGCCGTCCAGCCGCATCCACACCCGCTGGTGCGGTTCGGCCGGGCGGTCGCCGGGGCGTACCCAGCCGGGCTCGCCGACGTAGCGCACGTCGATCGGGCGCGGGATCATCCCCCAGATGCCGAGCCGCTCCGGGTAGCGGGAGAGCCGGTCGGTCATGGTCGGCACGTCGTCCGGGCCGGGCACGTCCGGCGGCACCGGGGCGTGGTGGTCCAGCCCCTCGTCCTGCCGCTGGAACGACGCCGACATGAAGAAGATCGGCTTGTCGTGCTGCAACGCCACCGACCGGCGCACCGAGAAGGACCGGCCGTCGCGGACGTTCTCCACCTGGTACTCGATCGGCTCGGCCGGGTCACCGGGGCGCACGAAGTAGCCGTGCAGGGAGTGCACGGCCCGCTCCGCGTCGACGGTGCGGCCGGCGGCGACCAGGGCCTGGCCGGCGACCTGCCCGCCGTAGACCCGCTGCGGGCCCACCGGCGGGCTCACCCCCCGGAAGGTCATCTCCCCGGTACGGTCCAGGTCGAGCACCTCCAGCAGCTGGTCGACCGCCGCCTGCCCGGTCGCCGCAGCACTCACTGGAGCGCTCGCGCCGAGGCCGCGTCCACGAGCGAACCCAGCTGGTGCACGCGCAGCGTGTTGGTGGAGCCGGGGGTGCCGGGCGGGCTGCCCGCCACGATCACCACGTAGTCGCCCGGGTTGGCCCGGTTGAGGCCGAGCAGCGCCTGGTCGACCTGGCGGAACATGTCGTCGGTGTGCTGGACGAACGGCATCAGGAACGTCTCCACGCCCCAGGAGAGCGCGAGCTGGTTGCGCACCTCCGGCACCGGCGTGAAGGCCAGCAGCGGCAGGTCGCAGTGCAGCCGGGCGAGCCGCTTGACGGTGTCGCCGGTCTGCGAGAACGCCACCATGGCCTTGGCGCCGATGGCCCGGGCGATGGAGGAGGCGGCCACGGTGAGCGCGCCGCCGTGCGTACGCGGGTCGTGCTGCAACCGGGGGACGGCGATCGAGCCGGCCTCGGTGGTGGTGACGATCTTGGCCATGGTGCTGACGGTGAGCACCGGGTACTTGCCGACGCTCGTCTCGCCGGAGAGCATCACCGCGTCCGCGCCGTCGAGCACCGCGTTGGCCACGTCGGAGGCCTCGGCGCGGGTCGGGCGGGAGTTCTCGATCATCGAGTCGAGCATCTGGGTGGCCACGATGACCGGCTTGGCGTTCTCCCGGCAGAGCTGCACGGCGCGCTTCTGCACGAGCGGCACCTGGTCCAGCGGCAGCTCGACGCCGAGGTCGCCGCGGGCGACCATGACGCCGTCGAAGGCCAGCACGATCGCCTCGAGGTGGTCGACCGCCTCCGGCTTCTCGACCTTGGCCAGGACCGGGCGGCGCACGCCCTCCTCATCCATGATCGAGTGGACGAGCTTGATGTCCTCGGGTGAGCGGACGAACGAGAGCGCGACCAAGTCGACACCGAGGCCGAGGGCGAAGCGCAGGTCCTCCGCGTCCTTGTCGGACAGGGCCGGGACGCTGACCGCCACGTTCGGCAGCGAGACGCCCTTGTTGTTGGAGACCGGGCCGCCCTCGGTGACCAGGCACCGGATGTCGTTGCCGGTGACGTCGCTGACCTCGACCGCGACGCGGCCGTCGTCGATCAGCAGCCGGTCGCCCGGCTTCACCTCCTGCGGCAGCTTGCGGTAGGTGCAGGAGACGCGCTCCTTCGAGCCGACGACGTCGTCACCGGTGATCACGACCGAGTCGCCGGTGCGCCACTCGTGCGGGCCGTCGGCGAACCGGCCCAGCCGGATCTTGGGCCCCTGGAGGTCGGCCAGCACCGCGACCGGCTTGCCGGACGCCTCGGCGGCCTCCCGGACCAGCCGGTAGACCGATTCGTGGTCGGCGTGACTGCCGTGGCTGAAGTTGAGCCTCGCCACGTTCATGCCCGCCTCGACGAGCCCTCGGATACGCTCCGGGGACGAGGTGGCGGGGCCGAGAGTACAGACGATCTTCGCGCGGCGTGTCACGCCCATCAGGCTAGTCTCTCCTCCGGATCGGCCTCCCGGCCGACCCCTTGCGGACAGCGGAACAGTTGTCCAACGACGCGCGTGTACCGCGCGGGCGGGCGGTTGGCGTACCGCACCGGAACGTCGTGTGTGGCGGGCATCGGCGACCGCGCGGCGGAAATGGTACCCCTCGCCGTCACGTGCCGGCCGGGTGCTCCCGTGGATGCCGTCCGCCCTCGCCGTGGCGCGGCCCCGCCGGACCGGCCGGGGCAGGTTCGGGCAGCCGCCGGGCGGCCAGGCCGCGATGATCTCGGCGAGCAGGTGGTCGGCGCGCAGCCCGGACGCGGTCCGCTCCAGCGGGACCCGGCTCGCGGCGCCGTGGAAGTGGTACAGCGCGATCGCCGAGAACGGCGACGAGACCGCGCCGGCCGTCAGCTCTCCGTCTTGACCAGCGGGAACTCCAGCGAGCCGGCCGGGCAGAGGAAGGTCAGCACCTCGACCCGGTAGAGCCCGGCCTGTACCGCCGGGTCGGCCTCCATGACGCTGCGCACGTCGTCCACCGAGCCGGTGCGGGCCAGGCCGAAGCCGATCGGCGGGTCCGGTTCCCGGGCCGGGCCGTCCACCGAGCCGTCGACGAGCACGATGCCGCGCCGTTGCAGCGCCCGCATGTGCTGCAGATGCTCGGCCTGCAGCCGTTGCACGGTCTCCTCCGGCAGGGCCCGGCCGGACGGCCCCGGGTAGAGCACGATGCACTCGTACGTGTCCAGCGCGAAGTCGAGCCGTGGCGTCGTGCCCATGCGCACCTCCTGCTGACCACCGTTGCGCCCAGCCTCGCACGGCGGTCCGGTGCGCCGGGGCCGCTCGCCGCAACTACCGGTGCTTCGCCGCCACGATTCGGGGAATGTCCAGGGGTCGGGGCGCGCGCCGCCCGCGACCGCGTACGAGCACAGGAGGACCGCGATGGCCACCAGCACCCAGCCCGCCAAGGCGTCGGGCAGCTACCGGATCGGTGGTGACCTGCGGGTCGACCGCCTCGGCTACGGGGCGATGCAGCTCACCGGCCCCGGCGTGTGGGGCGACCCGAAGGACCCGGCCGAGGCGATACGGGTGCTGCGCCGCGCGTACGAGCTGGGCGTCACGTTCATCGACACCGCCGACTCGTACGGGCCGTTCGTCAGTGAGCTGCTGATCCGCGAGGCGCTGCACCCGTACGCCGACGACCTGGTCATCGCGACGAAGGCCGGACTGACCCGCTCCGGCCCGGACGACTGGCGGCCGGTGGGCCGCCCGGAGTATCTGCGCCAGCAGTGCGAGCTGAGCCTGCGCCACCTGGGCCTGGACTGCATCCCGCTCTACCAGCTGCACCGCATCGACGCGAAGGTGCCGCTGGCCGACCAGCTCGGCGAGCTGGCGCTGCTGCGGCAGGAGGGCAAGATCCGGCACATCGGGCTGTCGCAGGTCAGCGTCGAGCAGATCGAGGCGGCCCGGGAGATCGTCCCGATCGTGTCCGTGCAGAACCTCTACAACCTGGCCGACCGCGGCGCCGAGGACGTGCTGGCGCACTGCGAGCGGCACGACCTGGCGTTCATCCCGTGGTTCCCGATCGCCACCGGCAACCTGGCCCGCCCCGGCGGCCCGCTGGACGCGATCTCGACCGCGCACGGCGCCACTCCGGCGCAGCTCGCGCTGGCCTGGCTGCTGCGCCGCTCGCCGGTGATGCTGCCGATCCCCGGTACGTCGTCGGTGGCGCACCTGGAGGAGAACGTGGCGGCGGCCGAGGTGGAACTGACCGACGAGGAGTTCGAGGCGCTGGCCAAGGCGGCCTGAGTCTGCCGCCGTCCGGCCCTTTCGCGGAACGTGATCGAGCAACTACCGTCAGAAGGATTCTCACGAGTGGGGGTCCGCTGTGGAGGAGTTCGACTACGTCATCGTGGGGGCCGGCGCGGCGGGGTGCGTGCTGGCCAACCGGCTAACCGAGGATCCGGGGACGCGGGTGCTGCTGCTGGAGGCGGGCGGCTGGGACCGCAGCCCGTACGTGCGCGTGCCGAAGGCGTTCTCCCGGCTGATGGACGACGAGCGCACCGCCTGGCACTACCCGGCCACCACCGGGCCGGGCCGCGAGGAGATCTGGCAGCGCGGCCGGATGATCGGCGGCTCGACGTCGGTCAACGGCATGATCTGGAGCCGCGGCGCGGCCCGCGACTGGGACGCCCTCGACCCGCTGGGCTGGGGCTGGTCGGCCATGCGGCAGGTGTTCACGCGGCTGGAGGACCACCCGCTGGGCCCCGCGCCGCACCGGGGGGCGGGCGGGCCGGTGCGGCTGTCCATCGCCACCGGCACCGACCCGCTCGCCGAGGAGATGGTGGCCACCGGCGCCGAGCTGGGCTGGCGCCGAGCCGACGACCTGGACGCCGACGACGACGAGCGGATCGGCTACCCCACCGCCACCATCCACGGCGGACGGCGGGTCAGCGCCGCGAACGCGTTCCTGCACCCGATCCGGCGCCGGCCCAACCTGACCGTCGAGGTCGGCGCCGT
Organism: Micromonospora sp. LHW51205; assembly: GCF_003315815.1. Taxonomy (NCBI): domain Bacteria; kingdom Bacillati; phylum Actinomycetota; class Actinomycetes; order Micromonosporales; family Micromonosporaceae; genus Micromonospora; species Micromonospora sp. LHW51205. The sequence continues at coordinate 359,947 of NZ_QMEZ01000002.1, forward strand.
CGTGCTGCGGGTGCTGGTCGAGGGCGGCCGGGCGGTCGGCGTACGGGTGGCGCACGGCGGCCGGGAGGTCGAGCGCCGGGCGGCCGGGGAGGTGATCCTCGCCGCGGGCGCCCTGGCCACCCCGCACCTGTTGCAGGTCTCCGGCATCGGGCCGGCGGACACGCTGCGCGCCGCGGGCGTGCCGGTGCTGCTCGACCGGCCCCGGGTCGGCGCGGGGCTGCGCGAGCACCGGTCGATGGTGCTGCAGTACCGCCTCGCCGAGCCCGGCGGCCACAACATGACCATCGGCAGCCCGCTCGGGCAGGCCCGGGCCACGCTGCGCTGGCTGCTCACCGGGGGCGGCCCGCTCGCCCTGCCGGTGCTGGACGTGGCGGCCCACGTCAAGTCCCGGCCGGACCTGGACCGCCCGGACGCGCACCTGCTGATGGCGCCGTTCTCGGCCGCCCCGCCCCGGCCCGGCAAGGCCCTCGAACTGGAACGGGAACCGGGCGTGATGTGCCTGGGCACGGTGACCCGGCCGGACAGCGAGGGCAGCCTGGCGATCACCGACGCGGACCCGCGTACGCCGCCGGCTGTCGTGGCGAACTACCTCACCACCGACCACGACCGGCGGGTGGCGGCGGACCTGTTCCGCCGGATGCGGGAGTTCTTCGCCACCGGGCCGATCGCGAAGCGGATCCGGGCCGAGACGGTGCCCGGCCCGGCGGTCCGCACCGACGCCGAGATCGTCGAGGCGGCGGTGGCACGCGGCTACTGCGGCTACCACGCCATCGGCACCTGCGCGATGGGCGACGGCGACGACCACGTGGTCGACCCGCAGCTGCGTGTACGCGGCGTGGACGGGCTGCGGGTGGTCGACGCGTCGGTGCTGCCGGTGATGGTGGCGGGCTGGACCAGCGCCCCGGTGAGCGCGCTCGCCTGGCGGGCCGCGGACGTCATCCGCGGGCGGGACGGGAGCTGACAGCGCCCGGGCCCGCGCGACGGCGGGCCCGGGCACCGGTGTCAGACCGCGAAACAGTTCGGCCGGACCGGGGCGCCGGCGAGTACCTGGCGCACCACCGTGTACGTGGTGCCGTCCAGCACCAGCCCGAGGTGGCCGACGACCCGCAGCGGGCACCACGCCTGCACCAGCACGTTCGTGGCGCCGTCGGCGAGCAGCGCGTTGTCCACCGGCCGGACCAGCTCGTCCTGCCAGGTGCGCACGGTGGCCCAGCGAACCGGCCCGGGCGTGTCGTCGCCGGCGTTGAGGTCGGCCAGGAAGCTCGACCCGATCGACATCTGCTGACAGGCGATCACCCCGGCGCAGCTGCCCAGCCCGAGGAACGCGACCAGGTTGGCGACGTACGTGCCGTACTGCGGGCTGCCCAGGCTGACGTACTGGTCGACGGTGGCGGCGCCGCCGAGGTACTTGACGTACCAGCGGCTGACCAGGCCGCCCTCGGAGTGGCCGACCAGGTCGACCCGGGCCGCTCCGGTGGCGGCGCGGACCTGGTCCACGTAGGTCGAGAGCGCACGGGCGGACTCGCGGATGTCGCCGAGGCCGAGGTTCGGCAACTGGAAGATCGAGACCCGGTAGCCGTCGGCGCGCAGCCGGGCGGCGATCGGCTCGTACGCGATGGAGATTCCACTGAGGCCGCCGACCACGATCACCGGGTCGGCGGCCGCGGCGGCGGCCCGTTGCGCGGCGGTGGTGACGGTGGCCGTGTTCGACGGGGCGGCGGGTTCGGCGGCGGCCGCCTGGGCGGCGGCCGGGACGAGCAGGACGGTGGCGGCGGTGGTGGCGGCCAGGATCGTTCGGAGCAGCATGGGCTGCACCTCCGAGGGGGAGGCACCCGGGCGGACCGGGAGGGGACGGGTGGGATCCGATCGATCGTGGACACGATGATGCGTGTCCGATTTCACACACGTCAATGAAAAGTTACGCGGCGGTAACCACTTGTCGCGCCCACCGCGCAAACCGGCAAGCCGGGCCGGGCTCAGTTGCCCAGCGCCTGGACCTTCGCGATCGTCTCCTGGACGTGCTGCCGGGCCGGCTCCCCGCCCTGCGCGGCCTGCGCCAGCGCCTGCCGGTAGGAGTCGATGACGCCGATCAGCGGCCCGGCCGTCGCCCCCTCCAGCGCGCCCGCCACCAGCGCCCGCGCCTCCGCCGCGTCCTGTGCCGCGGCAGCCGTGCGCGCCTTGGCCTCGTCCAGCTTCTGCGCCGCCGCCGCCAGCCTCGCGATGATCTCCGCCGCGCTCACAACCCCTCCCCCACCTCACCCACCCTCGGGAACCCTACCGCCCACCCCCACCCCACGCCTTCGCGATCTTGCAGTTTCCGCCCCGGCAAAAGCCACATCAAGCCCACACCGAGGGCCACAAGTCCATGATCGACAGGGGCTGGGGTCAGCGGAGGAGGCGGAACAGGAGCAGGTAGACGCAGAACAGCGACGGGGAGACCAGCGCGCAGATCACGAAGCCCAGCGGCACGTACCGCCCGGTCGTGGCCTCACCGCCGGCCAGCGCCGGGCGGCCCCACCGGGCCAGCACGACCTGACCGGCCACGAAGGACAGCAGCGGCACCCCGGCGCAGGACAGCGCCGCCACCAGGTCCAGCCCGGCCACCGGCACCGGCGACCCCACCAGCGCGACAAGCATCAGCAGCGAGCCGACGAGCGCGCAACCGCCGTACACCGCGACCGCCCGGGCCGGCGCCGACCAGGTCGGCAACAACACCGGCGTGCGGGCCAGCGCGTCGGCCTGCTGCCCGTACCCGTCGGCCTCCCCGGCGAGCCGCTCCGCCGCAGCCAGCTCCGCCGCCGGGTCACCCGCCCGCGGCGCCACACCCGGAGAGGGGTACGCCCCGACGCCCGCCTGCCCCGGCGCGGCGGCTGCGCCGCCGGTCACGCCGTCCCCCGGCCCGGCGCCCGTCCGCCCGCCCGCGTCCTCCCCCCGCCCGGCGCCCGTCCGCCCGCCCGCATCTGCCGCCTCCGGCGCGGCCGGTCCGGCGGCCACCGCAACCGCCGGCGCCGGTACCGAGGTCATCGGCGCGCCGATCGCCTGGCCCAGCCGGTCCAGGTGCTGCCCCTGGGCGACGAGCCGCTGCCCCAGCTTGTCGACGGCGGCCTGCAGGCCACGGCGGCGCTCCGCCTCGGCCGCGATCTCCCGCTCCCCGCCCCGCTGCCGGGTGGACAGCTCCCGCAGCAGCGCCGCGTACTCGTCGAATCCACTCATGGGACATCACTCCCCGCGGCGAACGGCACGATCAGCGCGGTGCGGTGCTCGTGCCGGTCGACGAGCAGCGCGCGGCCCTCGCGCGGCACGTACGCGAGGTCGTGCACGCCGAGGTGCAGGCCCAGGTCGGCGGCGGGCACGTTGAGCGCGACCAGGCCGGTGACGTCGTCGCGCTGCCCGCTGCCGCCCAGGTCGTCGGCGAGCCGGCGCAGCCCGCGCCACCAGCCGAGCACGTGCACCCCGCGCGCGGGCCCCTGGCGCAGCACGGCGCGCAGGTCGTCGTACCCGGAACGGAACGTCGCCGGGTCGGAGGCGGCGAGCGTCGTGGCGGCGGCGTCCACCCCGAACACCACCAGGTAGGTACGCCCGGAGGCCGGGGCGTCACCTGCGGCGGCCTCGGCGAGCTGGGCGCGCAGCGCCTCGGCGGCCAGGCGGCGGACCGGGTGCCCGGCGGCGGCCAGCGTCATGGCCAGGTCGTCGGCGGCCTCGGTGGTGCCGGGCGCCAGCGGCGCGAACAGGAACCGGGCGGTCCCGGGCGCGTGCTGCCGGGCCAGGGACAGCGTGGCCGACCGGAGCACCTCCGCGCCGACGGCGGCGGTGCCGACCACCGCCAGGTGCCGGCCCGGGCTGGCGTCGAGCGCGAACCCGGCCGGGCTGCCGGCGACGTCGACCGCGCGGCCCACGAGCGCGTACGGCGGGTCGGCGCCCGGCGTCAGCGCGGTCCAGGCGCTGTCGTCGGTGAGCCGGGGCGTCTCGTGTCCCCGGAAGACCGACGGCGGGCGCGATCCGGCCGGGCGGGCCGCGTGCAGCTCGTGCCGCAACGCCGCCAGGTCGGCCGAGGCAGCGTGCGCGTCGGGGAACCGCACCTCCGCGTCCGCGCCGGGCGCGCCGGCGGCGGTGTTCACCACTGCCGTGCCGACGGTGAGCCCGCGCGCGGCGTCGTTGCGCGGGTCCAGCACGGCGTCCCCGCCGGGCAGCGCGATCCGCAGCGGGAACTGGCCGAAGATGGCCTCGGCCCGGCCGTAGAGCGCCTCGATGCCGGTGGTGCTCTGGCTGGCCAGCACCAGGTGCAGGCCGTACGAGCGGCCCTTGCGGGCCAGTTCCTCGATCAGGTCGACGGCCTGCCGGGCCAGCGCGTCGTTGCCGGCGAACAGCACGTGGAACTCGTCGATCACGGTGACGATCCGGGGCGGCCGGGCGTTGGGCGGCAGGTCGGCCAGGCGGCTGACCCCGTGCCGCTTGAGCAGGTCGGCGCGGCGGCCCAACTCGGCGCGCAGCTCCCGCAGCACCGCCACGCCGTACTCGCGGTCGGACTCGATGCCCACCGCGTCGGCGTGCGGCAGCCAGGACGGGTCGCGGTCGGTGGGCACGAACTCGGTGAAGCTCACGCCCTCCTTGAAGTCGAGCAGCATCAGCCGCAGCTCGGCCGGGGAGTAGCGGGCGGCCAGCCCGTAGAGCACGTCGAGCAGCAGCACCGTCTTGCCGGCGCCGGTGCGGCCGCCGATCAGCCAGTGCGGCGTGGCGTCGTCGAACGCCACCGCGAGCGGGCGGCGGCCTGCGCGGCCGAGCACGGTACGCAGGCCGGAGGCGGCGGACCCGGCCCAGCGCTGCGCGGGCAGCAGGTCGGCGAACGTGACGACGTCCTGGTCGGCGGTCTCGGCGTACCGGCGGGCCAGCGCGGTCACCGCGGCGTGCGACGGGTCGCCGTCGAGCACCACCGGCGCGGCCAGCCCGCTGCCGTCGGCGCTGAACGGGCGGCCGGGCGGGTCACCGACGAGCGTGTACCGCTCGGTGATCCGCAGGTGGGTGGTGGCGCCCAGCGGCGGCGCGGCGCTCGGCCCGGCGGGCCGGTGACCGGCCAGCAGCACGCAGACCGCGGCGGCCGGGCCGGCGTGGGTGAGCGCGGCGAGCCGGGCCAGCTCCCGGGGCGGCGGCGCGGACGCGGCCACCACCACCAGCAGCTCCCGGTCCTCCGGCGCGGACCGCTGGGCGGTACGGGCGTGCCGCTCGGCCGCGTCGAGCAGCGCTGCCGTCTCCGCCTCGGTGGTCGCCGCCGCGGCGAGCACCCCGGCGTCCTGCAGCGGGCGCAGCGGCAGGAACGCCGCGCCGAAGGCGGCCTGATCGATGCCGACGACCCGGATCGCGCCGGCCGGAGCGGCGGTCAGCAGCCGCACCACCACCGCCCGCAGCAGCTCCCCGACGCGCGGGTCGCGGGCGTCCTGATCGAGCGCCAGATGCGCGCCCGCCCCCACCGGCACGAGCACCGGGAACGCGCCGTCGACTGTGGTCGCCGCGCCGAGGCGTACCGGAACGGGGTGGGTCGCGACGCGGGCGGTGCCGGGCACCGCGGCGGCCAGCTCACCGCCGAGGCGGGCCAGCCGCGCGACCAGCTCGGGGCTGCCCACCGGCGCCGGGCCGGCGGCGCCGAGCAGCCGCCGGGCCGCCTCCCAGTGGCGCAGTGCCTGCCGGTGCCGATCGACCGCCTGCCGGTACGCCGCCGCGAGTCTGCCCACCGTCCGCCCTCCGACGTCTTGCGATCGAGGGAACCCTAACGGACGCGCGGCGCAGCGGCACATGGCGCTCCGCACCCGGGGATTCGTCCACTGTTCACCCGGCGGCGGACGGGCGCGCCGCCCACCGTTCCCCCGGCCCCGCTTGCCTTCCTCCAGGCAATCGTGGCGCACAGGAAGGCGACGACGTGACCTCACCTCTTCCCCGGCGGTCCCTGCTGCGCGGCGGCGTGGCCGGCGGGCTCGGCATCGTGGTGGCCGGCAGCCTGGAGGCGATCGCCGGCCCGGCCGCGGCCCGGCCCGCGTGCCGTCCCGCCGTCGGCTACGGCGACCTGGTGCCGGACCCGGCCAGCCTGCTGGCGCTGCCGCCGGGCTTCTCGTACACGGTGGTCGCGCAGGCGGGCGCGACGCTGCTGGAGTCCGGGCAGCCCACCCCCAGCGACGCCGACGGCACCGGCTGCTTCCGCGGCCCGCGCGGCTCGGTGCTGGTGAACAACCACGAGATCGGCGGCGACGAGCCGTACCCGGTGCCGGCGCTGACCGGTCTCACCTACGACCCGGGCGCCCGCGGCGGCACCACCACCATCGAGGTGGACCGGCACGGGCGGCGGCTGCGCGAGTACGTGAGCGTGGCCGGCACGCACAACAACTGCGCCGGTGGCATCACCCCGTGGGGCACGTGGCTGACCTGCGAGGAGACCGAACAGCGGGCCGGTGGGCGATTCCTGAAGGACCACGGGTACGTCTTCGAGGTCGACCCGCACGACAGGTCCGCCAACACCGACCCGGTGCCGCTGACGTTCCTCGGGCGGTACTCGCACGAGGCGGTCGCAGTCGACCCGTACACGCACTCGATCTACCTGACCGAGGACGCGAGCGGGCCCAACGGCCTGTACTTCCGGTGGACGCCGCCGCCCGGTTTCCGGGCCGGCAAGGGCGCGCTGCGGGCGCTCGCCCAGCGACCCGACGGCGGCGCCGCCGGCAGCCTCGCCGCGATGCGCTGCCTGCGCGGCGACACGCACGTGGCCGACCTGTCCGAGGCCACCACCCCCGGGACCCGCTACCGGGTCGAGTGGGTCGAGGTGCCGGATCGCGATGCCCGGACCGTGTCCGTACGCAAGCAGTTCACCGACGCGGAGGTGACCCGCAGCCGCAAGCTGGAGGGCGCCTGGTGGGGCGACGGCGGCGCGTACTTCGTGGCCAGCTACGCCCGGCACGACGACGGCAGCGCCAACGAGCACGACGGGCAGGTGTGGTTCTACGACCCGCGCCGGCAGACCGTCACGCTGAAGACGATCTTCGGGGTGAACACCGACCCGGACGCCGACCACGGCAACTACGACGGGCCGGACAACATCACCGTGTCGCCGTACGGCGGGGTGATCCTGGCCGAGGACGGCGAGGGCGTGTCGCACCTGGTCGGCGTCACCGAGCAGGGCGAGGCGTACCCGCTGGCGCGCAACGAGCTGAACGACAGCGAGTTCACCGGGCCGACGTTCAGCGCGGACGGCAGGACGCTGTTCGCCAACATCCAGTCGCCGGGGTACGTGTTCGCGATCACCGGGCCGTGGGGGCGGCCGGGTAACGGGCACCGCTGACGGGACGGTGAGCGGCCGGCGGTTCTCGCTCGGGAGCCGCCGGCCGAGCAGTGCTGGTCTGCGACAGACGTCCCATTCGACACCGATGCACGGGTCGCCTGGCCAGGCGGATCATGCTGAACGTCTGCCATCCGTTCCGGGAGGGCAACGGACGGACCCTGCGCGCCCTCCTGCGCCAGCTCGGCGCCGCGGCCGGCTACCTGCTCGACTGGTCGGAACTCGATGCGGCGGACAACATCGCCGCTTGCGTCCAGCACCTGAACACCGGCGAGACGGACCTCCTGAAGGCAGCGCTCGATCCGGTCGTCCGGCGGATCAGCTGAGCCACGCTGCTCAGTCATAGATCCTGGAGGGTATCTCCTGTGCCGCTTGACGCATGCGTTCGCGCAGCTTGACCCGACGACCGCGAGGCCACTGCTGCTCCACCTGAGCACGTTGCCTCCCCGCGCGAGCGCAGCCCTCGGCGGAGACCGCCATCCCCCGCCGGGCCAGTTCGGCATCGAGATCTTCACCGAGCGTCGGTGCTGGTGTCATCGACGCTCACTGACGCCGATCTCCTTGGCCAGGTCGACGAATCCCTGCCAGGCCGCCGGCGCGAAGGCCAGCGTCGCGCCGGCCCGGTCCTTGGTGTCCCGGACCAGCACGACGCCCGCGAGGTTGTCGGCGACCTCCACACAAGAGCCGCCGTTGTTGCCGCTCTTCGTGCTCTTGCGCCATCGCGCAGCGGTCATGTCCATGATCCTGCCGCTTCCATGATCAGGTCTAGTGACTGGGTTCGGGAGAGGGCCTCGCCCCTGATGCGCTCCCACCTACGGCTGAGCGTAGCAACGGCCGCAGCCTCATTAAGTAGCTGCGCGGACGCCTGGCTGTCGACGTGCGCGACATGTTCACCGGTGGGCAGTTCGGCGAGGATGAAGCCGCCACCGAGCCCCGGATACATGCCGATGTCCCTCGGCACGACGTGTATCTGCACACCGGGCAGGGCTGCGCAGTGGACCAGGTGCTCAAGCTGCTCCCGCATCAGCTCCCGGTCGCCGTAGGCCGACTGATGCAGCACGCCCTCGAAGATGACCGCGACGACCAGAGGCGGCCGGTCCCGACGGAGGATCGACTGTCGTTCGAGCCGCGAGGCGACCAGCTCATCGATTTCCGCTGCGGTCAGCGCCTCGCCGGTCAGCGTCGCGCGTGCATATGCCTCGGTCTGCAACAGCCCGGGCATCCATGTGTGCTCGAACCAGCGGATCGACACGGCGTCCCGCTCCCAGTCGACCCACTCACGCAGCCACGGCGGTTCACGGCGCTTGAGGACGTCCGGCCAAAGATCCCCGACGTCCCGGCCGAGGAGCGCCGCCACCTGGGCACGTCGCCGAGGCTGCGGAATACGTCCCGGAGAGACCCAACGGGCCGCCGTCTTCGGATCCACGCCGGTCTGAGCTGCAAGGCTCTCCGCCGTCTCACCGGCTTCGGCCATCGCCACCTGGAGCGCGTGGTTCATCCTTCCTCCCTCATGGACGTCCCGAACGTCTCGGCACCATACATCAGCGCTGTGTATTGATCCCATAGCTCTCGGCAAGCTGACCTCCAGGCGGCACAGCCGGTGCTCGGACGTCCGGCGGCCACAGGACCAGGGATGTCGGGCGAGCCGCCCGACGCAGCCCCCTGGCAGGAGAGGAAACTCATGCCCGACAGCAGGCCGAGGGCGGGTCGACGCGACGCAACGGCGAATGACAGCCCGCTCAAGGCGGGAGACCTCCTCTGCCTCGACCGCAGGGCAAGCGTTCAGTTCTTTCGCCCGATCACCGTTCGCGTGATCCGGGAGATCGAGGATCGCCAGCCGTACGACGGCTGGGCATGGATCGAGGCGTACGAGTTGAACGCCCGAGGCACCGCAGTCGCCAAGCGGGAACTTTTCGTGTATTTGGCTGGTCTGCGCCGACTGGAATCAACAACTCGGGAGCGCATGTCCAGCAGCAGCAGCCGCACTTACGCGGCCACGCGGCTGCGAGGGCTGGGGTGAGCACGGGCGCTCGCGCGCATCTGCCTATGCGCCCACTCTGGATCTGCAAACGCTGCGCTTATCCGTGGCCGTGCGCGGAGGCTCGACTCGCACTGCTCGCCGAGTACGCGAACGATCGTGTCGCCCTGTCGATCCACCTGTGTGGGCAGCTCCATGACGCAGCCCACGAGCTACATCGTCTCAACCCGTACGAGGCTCCCAGCCCACAAGTGTTGTTCGCTCGATTCGTCGGCTGGGCACGGCCGCGCCCGCCACTTCCTCCCGTGCCGAGCAGCCCTTGATGCGTCACGTCGACAGACGGCCGGGCGACGAGACGTATCAGGTCACACGGGCCGGCGGGCGCAGGCCGTCCAGCGCGATGGCCAGGACGCGGTCGCGCTGGGCCGGGTCCGGGAACTGGTACGCGGCCAGCCCGCTGATCAGCCGGATCACGTCGTCGAAGCCGGCGTCCGGCCGGGCGGCTCCGGCCTCCTGGGCGCGGCGCAGCAGCGGCTCGCCGGTCGCGTAGATCTCGGTGCGGCAGCTGCGGAACACCTCGGAGTCGTGCACCAGTTCCTCGGCCAGCGCTCGCTTGGTGGCCACGTAGGCGACGAACCGGTGCAGCCAGCCGACGAGGGCGTCCCAGGGCGGCTCGTCGGCCAGGTCGGCGGCGGAGGCGCTGAGCGCGCGCACCTCCTCGACGTAGACCGCCTCGAACAGGTCCCGCCGGTGGGGGAAGTTGCGGTAGAGCGTGCCGATGCCCACGCCGGCCCGGCGGGCGATCTCCTCCAGCGACGCGCCCGCGCCGTGCTCGCCGAAGACCTCACGGGCGGCGGCGATGAGCGCGTCGTAGTTGCGGCGGGCGTCGGCCCGTTTCGGGCGGCGGGAGAAGACCTCACCGGGCATGTCGGCGTCGGTCATGACGCGCGTCACCCCTTCCGTCTTGCAACCGGAGGCAACCCTCCGCTAAGTTAATGGAGGCAAGCCTCCGGTTGCTGACCGGAGCCACCCCTCCGGATAGCTTACTCCGGACTTCCGGCCGCCACCGCCGCAGGACCGCGCGAGCGGCCACCAGTCTCGTACCGAACGGGGAGTCGTCCCACATGATCCACTCAACCCGGCGCGGCTCGCGCCGGCTCACCTTCCTCGTGCTGGCCGCCGGCACCGGATTCTTCGCGATGCTCCAGTCGCTGATCACGCCGGTGCTGCCCACCATCCAGCACGACCTCCACACCTCGCCCAACACGGTGACCTGGGTCCTCACCGCCTACCTGCTCTCCGCGTCCGTCTTCACGCCGATCATCGGCCGCGTCGGCGACATGGTCGGCAAGGAGAAGACGCTCGTCTTCTCGCTCGCCGCACTGGCGCTGGGCTGCCTGCTGGCGGCCGTCGCCCCCAGCATCGGCGTGTTGATCGCCGCCCGCGTGGTGCAGGGCATCGGCGGCGCCGTCTTCCCGCTGTCGTTCGGCATCATCCGCGACGAGTTCCCGGCCGCCCGGGTCAGCTCGGCGGTGGCTTCGATCTCCGCGGTCGTCGCAGTCGGCGGCGGGCTGGGCGTGGTGCTGGCCGGGCCGATCGTGGCCACGCTGGGCTACCGGTGGCTGTTCTGGATCCCGCTGGTGGTGGTCGGCCTGACCGCGCTCGCCGCGCACCGGTTCGTGCCGCGCTCGCCGGTACGCACCCCGGGCCGGATCAACTGGCTCAGCGCCGTACTCCTGTCCGGCTGGCTGGTGGCGCTGCTGCTGCCGGTCAGCAAGGGCGCCGCGTGGGGTTGGGGCTCCGGCCGGGTGGTCGGACTGCTGGCGCTGGCCGCGGTGCTCGCGGTCGCCTGGCTGGCGACCGAGGCGCGGGCCGCGAACCCGCTGATCGACCTGCGGATGATGCGCCTACCGGCGGTCTGGACCACGAACCTCGTCGGGTTGCTCTACGGCGCCTCGATGTTCGCCGTCTACGCCTTCCTGCCGCAGTTCGCGCAGATCCCGACCAGCGCCGGCTACGGCTTCGGCGCCAGCATCACCCAGGCCGGGCTGCTGATGCTGCCGATGCTCGTCGGCATGTTCGTGGCCGGCCTGCTGGCCGGACGGCTGCAGTCCCGGTTCAGCGCCAAGGCGCAGCTGAGCACAGGCGCGGTGTTCAACGTCGCGGCCGCCGCCATGCTGACCGTCGCGCACGACACCCGCTGGCAGGTCGGTGTCGCCGGTGGCCTGGTCGGCCTCGGCATCGGGCTGGCGTTCGCCTCGATGGCCAACCTGATCGTGGCGAACGTGCCGGCCGGGCAGACCGGCGCGGCGACCGGCATGAACGCCAACATCCGTACCATCGGCGGCGCGATCGGCGCGGCGCTCGCCAGTGCCGTGATCACTGCGAATCCGCAGCCGAGCGGGCTGCCCCGGGAGGCCGGTTTCACGGCGGGCTTCCTGCTGCTCACCGGCATCTCGGTGGCCGCGGCGCTGGCCGCGCTCGCCGTACCCTCCGGCCGCCGCCGGTGGCCGCGGCGACGGATCGGGCCGGCGGTGCCGGACCTGGCGCCGGCGCCGGAGCTGGTCCCGGCCCGCTGACCCCATGGGGTACGCGGACGGAAGCCCCGCCCGGCGCCGGTGCCGGGCGGGGCTTCGCCGTGCCGGTCAGCCGATCGCTGCGGTCAGCGCCGCCAGGTAGCCGTAGCGGTAGCCGTTCGCGTTCGGGTGGTACGCCTCGATCACGCCGCTGACGTCACGGATCCACGGGTCGGCGGCGCACACGCCGTGCCCGGCGAAGAACGGCCGCGCGTCGACGAACGTGCCCCCGGCCGCGGCGGCCCGGCCGGAGATGACGCCGTTGAGCGTGTCGGCGGCCTGGTTGAGGATGGTGCGCTTGTAGCTGCTCATGGCGAGCAGGCCGCAGGAGCCGGTCTCGAACAGCCGCGGGTAGCCGAGCACCACCAGCCGGGCGTTCGGGGCCCGGTTGCGGATCGCGGTGTACGTGGCGTCGAGCCGGGCGGGCAGCGTCGCGGTGGCGAACGCCTTCGACTCGTTGACCGCGCTCTCGCAGCTCGACGTGCTGCCGAACCGGCAACTGGTCATCACGTCGGCGAAGCCGGCGTCGTTGCCGCCGATGGTGATGGTCACCAGCGTGGTGCTGCTGCTGAGCTGGCCGACCTGGTTGTTCAGCACGTCGGCGGTGACCGCGCCGCCGCAGGCCGGGAACTTGAAGCTGGTGACCGAGTGGGCGGCGGCCCAGAGCGGGGCGTACGACTTCTGGCTGCGCAGGCAGGTGGACAGGTCGTACGGGCCGGCGCCGACCCCGGAGGAGTAGGAGTCGCCGAGGGCGACGTAGTTGACGGTGGCCGCCCGGGCGGCGCCGGGCAGGAGCACGGCGCCGAGGACGGCCGCCAGGACGGCGGCGAACACGGTACGGACGCGACGGGGCATGGCAGAGCCTCCACGGGGCAGGGTGGTGGAGCCCGTTGACCGCGCGCGTGGCCGAGGGATCGGTGCTGTTACTGGTCGGTAATGCTATCGAAACATTTGCCGAAATTGAATAGCCGAGATCGGCCGGACGGGACAGATGCGTTCACATGCGTCGATTAGCTTGGCGGTGACGACACCCGACGGAGGGAGTCCCCCGTGCGACGCGCACTCACGGCGGCCATCGCCGCCCTGACCCTCACCGCGGCCGGCACCACAGTGACCGGCGCGCCCGGCCAGGCCGCCCCGGCCGGATGGGGCCGGCCGCAACCTGCGGCGGCCACCCCGACGCCCGGCAGCCCCGGGCTGGGCGACAGCTACTTCCCCGACTACGGCAACGGCGGCTACGACGTCGGGCACTACGACATCCGGCTGCGCTACGAGCCGGCCACCGACCGGCTCACCGGCACCACCACGATCCTGGCCACCGCCACCAAGGACCTGTCCCGGTTCAACCTGGACTTCGTCCTCGCCGTCGAGTCGGTGCGCGTTAACGGCTGGGTCGCCACGTACACCCGGGCCGGCGACCACGAGCTGGTGATCACCCCGGCCCGGCCGCTGACCAAGGGGCAGCAGCTCACCGTCGTGGTGAAGTACGCGGGCGTGCCGTCGCAGACCACGGTCCAGGGCTACACGGCGTGGACCCGTACCGCCGACGGGGCGCTCGCCGTCAACGAGCCCGAGTCGGCCTGGTGGTGGTACCCGAGCAACGACCACCCGAAGGACAAGGCCACCTGGGACATCTCCGTCTCGGTGCCGACCGGCGTCGAGGTGATCAGCAACGGCGTGCAGCCGCGCGACCCGCTGCCCGAGGCCGGCAACCGCACCCGGTGGAGCTGGCGCAGCGTCAAGCCCGGCGCCACGTACCAGGCGTTCCTGGCCATCGGGCAGTACGACATCGTCACCGACGTCGCGCCGAACGGCCAGCCGGTGGTGAACGCGTACAGCACCACGCTCGGCGAGCGCCTGCCCGCCGCGCGGGCCAGCATCGAACGCACCGCCGAGATCGTCGACTGGGAGAGCGGGCTGTTCGGCCCGTACCCGTTCGAGGCGCAGGGCGGCGTGGCCGGGCCGGTCGACGGCATCGGCTTCGCGCTGGAGACGCAGACCCGCCCGGTGTACGGCCCCGGCTTCTGGCGGCGCGGCGCCAACCCGTACGTGGTGGTGCACGAGAACGCCCACCAGTGGTTCGGCGACTCGGTGTCGGTGGCGGACTGGCGGCACATCTGGCTCAACGAGGGCTTCGCCTCGTACGCCGAGTGGCTCTGGTCCGAGGAGCAGGGCGAGGGCACCGCGCAGGAGCTGTTCGACTTCACCTACGACAGCTACCCGGCCGACTCCGAGTTCTGGCAGGTGCGCCCCGGCGACCCGGGCCCGAGCGGGATCTTCGACGACGCCGTCTACGACCGGGGCGCGATGGCGCTGCACCAGATCCGGCTCGCCGTCGGCGACGCCGCGTTCTTCCGCATCCTGCGTACCTGGACGGCCAAGCGGCAGTACGCCAACGGCACCGTCGCGCAGTTCCAGGCGCTCGCCGAGCGGATCTCCGGACGGGACCTCGACGCGGTGTTCACCACCTGGCTGTTCACGCCCGGCCGGCCCGATGTGACCGCCGCCGCGCGGACGAGCGCCGCACCGGCGCAGCCGGCCTCGTGGACGAAGATCCGCGCGGCGCACGACCTGCTCGGCCGCTGACCGGGCGCCGGCCGGGCCGCTCCCCCACCACGGGGGCGCCCGGCCGGCCGGTCAACCGGCGGTCGGCACGGGTGCCGCAGTCGGCGCCGTCCAAGGCTGTGCCGCCTCGACCGCGCGGATGTGGCGGTAGGCGAACCAGAGCGGCGGGAACGCGCCGACCGCGAACGAGAGGTCGACGAGCGTCCAGAACCAGGGGATGTCCCGGATCGGACCGCAGATCACCGCCAGCGGCACGATGCCGGCGCAGGCGATCATTCCGACCTGGACCACCCAGACGTTGCGGACCGGGTCACGCAGCGGCCCCCAGAACGCCACCGCGAGCACCAGGTGCGCGAAGGCCAGCCAGTCGGTGCCGTACCGCAGGAACGGGTAGTCCTCGCCGGCCGCCACCAGTCCGACGTGGACCCGCTCGATCCAGTCGACCAGCGCCGGAAACTGCCCGGCGAGCGGGTCGGACGCCGCCAGCAGCCAGCGCACCTCGACCTCCAGCGGGAACGCGGTCACCCCGCTGAGGAAGAGCCCCGCCACCACCAGCCAGAGCCAGCGGCGGATGCGCCGCAGGCGTACCTCGACGTCCATGGCCGCAGCCTAACGACGGTCGTCGTACCGCCGGGGCCCCGTCCGGCATGACCTGGGCCACCCTTCCCGGACGGCCGCGCGGCGGCGGCGGGTGTTAAGAAGGGCCCCCTCCTCTACCTGAGGCGTTAAGAGGGGGCCCTTCCTTTCACCTGGCGGCGAGCGGCTGGCGGGCCGGGTCGACCGGGGCGGGCAGGTCGCCCACCCCGCCCAGGTACGTGTGGATCGCCGCCGCGGCGGCGCGTCCCTCGGCGATCGCCCAGACGATCAGCGACGCGCCCCGGTGCATGTCACCGGCGACGAAGACGCCGTCGGTGGCCTGCCAGTCCGGGCCGGAGTCGATCGCGCCCCGGCCGTTGCGGGTCACCCCGAACTGGGCCAGCAGCGGCTGCTCCTCGGTGCCCTCGAAGCCGATGGCGAGCAGCACCAGGTCGGCCGGGATCTCGCGCTCGGAGCCGGGCAGCGCGGTGACGATGCGGCGACCGTCCACCTTCTCCACTGTCACCTCGGCGATCCGGACCGCGCGGACCTGGCCGGTGCCGTCGTCCACGAACTCCTGCACGGCGACGGCGAAGACCCGCTCGCCGCCCTCCTCGTGCGCCGGGTAGTTGCGCAGCACCCACGGCCAGGTCGGCCACGGGTCCCGCGCCGCGTCCCGCTCGGCCGGCGGCTCCGGGTAGAGGTCGAGCTGGTGTACGCCGGCCGCGCCCTGCCGGTGCGCCACGCCGAGGCAGTCGGCGGCGGTGTCGCCACCACCGATGATCACCACGTGCTTGCCGGCGGCGTCGATCGGCGTACCGTCGGGCAGCGTCGCGGGGGCGGGCTTCCCATCCCCGGCGGCGGCCACCACCCGGTTTGCGGCGACCAGGTGCGCCATCGCCTGGTGCACGCCGCGCAGCGCCCGGCCGGGCGTCTCCGGGGTGTCCCGGCCCTGCAACGCGCCGCAGGCGAGCAGCACCGCGTCGTGCTCGGCGCGCAACTGCTCGGCGGTCACGTCGACGCCGACCTCGACGCCGGTGCGGAACCGCACGCCCTCGGCGGTGAGCTGGGCCAGCCGCTTGTCGATGTGCTGCTTCTCCAGCTTGAAGTCGGGGATGCCGTAGCGGAGCAGGCCGCCGATCGCGTCGTCGCGCTCGTACACGGTGACCGTGTGACCGGCGCGGGCGAGCTGCTGCGCGGCGGCCAGCCCGGCCGGGCCGGAGCCGACCACGGCCACCGACCGGCCGGTGGACACGGACGCGGGCCGGGGCCGCAGGCCGTCGCGGGCCACCGCCGCGTCGGCGATCTCCACCTCGACCTGCTTGATGGTGACCGGCTGCTGGCCGCCCAGGCCGAGCACGCAGGCCGCCTCGCACGGCGCCGGGCAGAGCCGGCCGGTGAACTCGGGGAAGTTGTTGGTGGCGTGCAGCGAGTCCACCGCCGCGTCCCAGTTGCCGGTGCGGACCAGGTCGTTCCAGTCCGGGATGCGGTTGCCCAGCGGGCAGCCGTCGTGGCAGAACGGGATGCCGCAGTCCATGCACCGGGTGGCCTGCTCGCGGATCAGCTCCTCACCGGCCGGCGGGTACACCTCCCGCCAGTCGGAGATGCGCACCGGCACCGGACGGCGGGCCGGCAGCCGCCGGTCGTAGCGCAGGAAACCGTTCGGGTCAGGCACGAGCCACCTCCTGGGCGACCGCCCGGGGCGCGGGCGGTACCGGCGCGGGCGAGAGGGCGCTCATCACCGCGTCGTCGACGTCTCGGCCGGCGGCTTCGGCGGCCCGCATGATCTCCATGACCCGGCGGTAGTCCCGGGGCACCACCGCGGTGAACTCCTCCACCGCCTGCGGCCAGCGCTTGAGCAGGTCTTCGGCGACCGCCGAGTCCGTCTCGGCGAAGTGCCGCTGGACCAGCTCGTGCAGCCGGTCGCGTTCCTCGTCGCGCAGCGGCGACAGGTCGACCAGCTCGGTGTTGACCAGTCGCCGGTCGAGCCGGTGCACGAACGCGGTGCCGCCGGACATGCCGGCGGCGAAGTTGCGCCCGGTCGGCCCGAGCACCACGACGGTGCCGCCGGTCATGTACTCGCAGCCGTGGTCGCCGAGGCCCTCGACCACCGCGACCGCGCCGGAGTTGCGGACCGCGAACCGCTCCCCCACCCGGCCGCGCAGGTAGACCTCGCCGCCGGTCGCGCCGTACAGGATGGTGTTGCCGGCGATGATCTGGTCCTCGGCGCGGCGGCCGGGCGCGGCGTCCACGCCGACGAACGGCGCGTCGGCGTCCGGCCGCACCACGAGGCGCCCGCCGGACAGTCCCTTGCCGACGTAGTCGTTGGCGTCGCCGTGCAGGCGCAGCGTGACGCCGCGCGGCAGGAACGCGCCGAACGACTGGCCGGCGGTGCCGCGCAGCAGGAACTCGATCGTGTCGTCGGGCAGGCCGGCGCCGCCGAAGCGGCGGGTCACCTCGCCGCCGAGCATCGCGCCGACGCTGCGGTGCTCGTTGCGCACCTCGACCTCGACCCGGACCGGGGTGCGCTCCCGCAGCGCCGGCCCGGCCAGCTCGATGAGCCGGTTGTCCAGCGCCGCGTCGAGGCCGTGGTCCTGGGCGCGTACGCCCCGGCGGGCCGCGCCCTCGGGCAGCTCGGGCAGGTGCAGCACGCGGCTCAGGTCGAGCCCGTGGCCCTTCCAGTGGTCGATCGCGCCGGCCACGTCGAGCAGCTCGGTGTGCCCGATCGCCTCGTCGATGCTGCGGAAGCCCAGCTCGGCCAGGTAGCCGCGGACCTCCTCGGCGAGGAAGAGGAAGAAGTTCTCCACGAACTCGGGGCGGCCGGTGAAGCGCTCGCGCAGCACCGGGTTCTGGGTGGCGATGCCGACCGGACAGGTGTCCAGGTGGCACACCCGCATCATCACGCAGCCCTCGACGATCAGCGGGGCGGTGGCGAAGCCGAACTCCTCGGCGCCGAGCAGCGCCGCGATCAGCACGTCCCGGCCGGTCTTGAGCTGGCCGTCGACCTGCACCGTCACCCGGTCGCGCAGCTTGTTCAGCAGCAGCGTCTGCTGCGCCTCGGCCAGGCCCAGCTCCCACGGGGTGCCGGCGTGCTTGAGCGAGTTGAGCGGGGACGCGCCGGTGCCGCCGTCGTGGCCGGAGATCAGGATGACGTCGGCCTTGAGCTTGGCCACGCCCGCCGCGACGGTGCCCACGCCGACCTCGCTGACCAGCTTGACGTGCACCCGGGCGGCCGGGTTGACGCACTTCAGGTCGTGGACGAGCTGGGCCAGGTCCTCGATGGAGTAGATGTCGTGGTGCGGCGGCGGGGAGATCAGGCCGACACCGGGGGTGGCGTGCCGGGTCCGGGCGATCCACGGCCAGACCTTGTTGCCGGGTAGCTGCCCGCCCTCGCCGGGCTTCGCGCCCTGCGCCATCTTGATCTGGAGGTCGTCGGCGTTGACGAGGTATTCGCTGGTCACGCCGAAGCGGCCGCTGGCGATCTGCTTGACCGCGGAGCGCCGCGCCGGGTCGTGCAGCCGCTCGACGTCCTCGCCGCCCTCGCCGGTGTTGGACTTGCCGCCGAGCCGGTTCATCGCGATCGCGAGCGTCTCGTGCGCCTCCGCCGAGATCGACCCGTACGACATGGCGCCGGTGGCGAAGCGCTTGACGATCTCGCTGGCCGGCTCGACCTCGTCCAGCGGCACCGCCGGACGTACGCCGGTGCGCAGCGTGAACAGCCCGCGCAGCGAGCCGGCCTGCGCGGCCAGCTCGTCGACCTTCGCGGTGTACTGCCGGAACACGTCGTACTGGCGGCTGCGGGTGGCGTGCTGGAGCAGGAAGACGGTCTCCGGGTTGAACAGGTGCAGCTCGCCCTCGCGGCGCCACTGGTACTCGCCGCCGACCTCCAGCCGGTCCGTGGCCTGCACGCCGGGCGCCGGCCAGGCCCGCGCGTGCCGGGCCGCCACCTCGGCGTGGATCTCGGCCAGCCCGATGCCGCCGATGGTGCTCGGCGTGCCCCGGAAGTACCTGTCGACCAGGCGGGTCTCCAGGCCGACCGCCTCGAAGACCTGCGCGCCGCAGTACGAGGACACGGTCGAGATCCCCATCTTGGACATGATCTTCAGGACGCCCTTGCCGAGCGCCTTGACGTAGTTGCGGACCGCCTTCACCCGGTCGACGCCGGCCAGCACGCCGGTGGAGATCATGTCCTCGACCGACTCGAAGGCCAGGTACGGGTTGACCGCCGCCGCGCCGTACCCGATCAGCACCGCCGCGTGGTGCACCTCACGGCAGTCGCCGGACTCGACGATCAGCGCGACCTGGGTGCGGGTCTGCTCGCGTACCAGGTGCTGGTGCACCGCGGCGGTGAGCAGCAGCGACGGGATCGGGGCCAGGTCGGCGTTGGAGTCCCGGTCGGAGAGCACCAGGATGCGTACGCCGTCCTCGATCGCCTCGGAGACGTGCCGGCAGATCTCGGTCAGCCGGGCCTTGATGCCGGCGCCGCCGTCGCGCAGGCGGTAGAGACCGGAGACCCGGACCGCCTTGAAGCCGGGCAGGTCGCCGTCCTCGTCGATGGAGAGGATCTTGGCCAGCTCGTCGTTGTCGATCACCGGGTACGGCAGCACGATCTGCCGGCAGCTCGCCGGACCCGGGTCGAGCAGGTTGCCCTCCGGCCCGATGGTGGACGCCAGGCTGGTCACCAGCTCCTCCCGGATGGCGTCCAGCGGCGGATTGGTGACCTGCGCGAAGAGCTGATGGAAGTAGTCGTAGAGCAGCCGCGGCCGGGTGGACAGCGGGGCGATGGGCGTGTCGGTGCCCATCGAGCCGATCGGCTCCGCGCCGCTGCGGGCCATCGGGCCGAGCAGGATCTTCAGCTCCTCCTCGGTGTAGCCGAACACCTGCTGGCGGCGGCGTACCGAGTCGTGGGTGTAGACGATGTGCTCGCGGGCCGGCAGGTCGTCCAGCTCGATCAGGCCCGCGTGCAGCCACTCCTGGTACGGCTGCTCGGCGGCCAGCTCGGTCTTGATCTCGTCGTCGGAGACGATCCGGCCGTTGACGGTGTCGACCAGGAACATCCGGCCCGGCTGGAGCCGGCCCTTGGCGATCACGGTGGACGGGTCCAGGTCGAGCACGCCCGCCTCGCTACCAAGCACCACCAGCCCGTCGGCGGTGTGCCACCAGCGGCCCGGGCGCAGCCCGTTGCGGTCGAGCACCGCGCCGACGATCTCGCCGTCGGTGAAGGCGACCGAGGCCGGGCCGTCCCACGGCTCCATCAGGCTGGCGTGGAAGCGGTAGAAGGCGCGCTTGTCGGCGCGCATGTCCGGGTCGTTCTCCCACGCCTCGGGGATCATCATGAGCACCGCGTGCGGCAGGCTCCGCCCGGCCAGGTGCAGCAGCTCCAGGACCTCGTCGAAGTTCGCCGAGTCGGACGCGGCCGGGGTGCACACCGGGAAGACCCGGCGGATGTTGCCGGGCAGGTTCGGGCTGCGCAGCAGCGCCTCGCGGGCCTGCATCCAGTTGCGGTTGCCGCGAATCGTGTTGATCTCGCCGTTGTGCGCGATGAACCGGTACGGGTGCGCCAGCGGCCAGGAGGGGAACGTGTTCGTGGAGAAGCGCGAGTGCACCAGCGCGATGGCGCTGACCACCCGCTCGTCGGTCAGCTCCGGGTAGAACTCCGGAAGCTGGTCCGGGGTGAGCATGCCCTTCCACACCATGGTGCGGCCGGACAGCGACGGGAAGTACGCCGGCACGCCCCGCTCGGCGGTCTCCCGCTCGACCTGCTTGCGCAGGCAGAACGCCACCCGGTCCAGGTCCAGCCCGGTCAGCGGGGAACCGGCCGGGCCGGCCGGCGAGCCGGTCAGCCGGCGCGCGGCCACGAAGAGCTGCCGGACCCGGGGCATCGCCGCGAGCGCCGTCTCCCCCAGGCCGGACGGGTCGGTCGGCACCTCGCGCCAGCCGAGCACGTCGGCGCCCTCGACCAGCGCGTACTTGTCGACCACCTGGCGGGCACGGGTCTCGGCCGCGTCGTCGTCGGGCAGGAACACCAGGCCGGTGGCGTACTGGCCGGCCGGGGGCAGCGGGAAGTCGACGGTGGCGCGCAGGAACGCGTCCGGCACCTGGATCATGATGCCGGCGCCGTCCCCGGTGTTGTGCTCCGCGCCCCGGGCGCCCCGGTGGTCCAGCCGGCACAGCGCCCCGAGGCCGTTCGCGACGACCTGGTGCGAGCGCCGCCCGTGCAGGTCGGCCACGAAGGCCACACCGCAGGCGTCATGCTCGTACGCGGGGTCGTAGAGCCCGGTCGCCGGTGGGGCCGACTGCGGGCTGTGAGGGTACGGAAAGGCCACCGGGCCTCCTGTCGTCACTCAGGATGGATCATGATGGGGACGACGTCGGCCCTCTGCGGTTTATTGAGTCTACGTTAGGGCTTCCGGCGCAAGGCCAGTTCAGATTGATCACACTTCCAGATGCTGGGACATGTAGTCTCGCGCGGTGGATCTCGCACGCGCTGACGTACTCGACCGGTTGGAGCGGTTCTACGACGCGGTGCCCCGCGACGGGGCCCGGACCGAGGAGTACGGCGCCCTGGTGCTCTTCGTCCGGGAAGGCCCCGGATGGCCGTTCTACGCCCGGCCCCGGCTCGACGCCACCGAGCACCCCACCCTCGCCGATGTCAACGCGGTACGCACCCGGCAGCAGGAACTGGGCCTGCCGGAGGCGTTCGAATGGGTGCACGAGCACCAACCGGAGCTGCTGGCGGTGGCCCGCTCGGCCGGGCTGAGCGTGCTGGAGGCGCCGCTGATGCTGCTGGAACCGGAGCGCCTGCCCGAACCGGGGACGTTCAGCGACGTACCGGTGCGGGTGCTGGACCCCGGCGACGCGGGCTTCGCCGCGGACATCGCGCTGCGGCGGGCCGTCGCCGCGGTCGGCTTCGCCAACGGCGGCACCGCGCGCGGCGAGGCCGGACCGGCCGAGCGGGACGCCACCGTCTCCGGGCTGGACGTGGCCGCGCTGGAGGAGGAGGCGACCCGGGTCGCCGACGGCCGGCGCATCTCCGTGCTCGCCGCCACGCCCGAGGAAGGCGCGCTCGCCGGCGGCATGGCCATGCGGGTCGGCGACGTGGCGGAGATCGCCGGGGTGGCCACGCTGCCGTCCGCGCGGCGGCGCGGCCTCGGCGCGGCGGTGACCGCCACCCTCGCTCGGGAACTGCGCGCTGCCGGCACCGACCTGATCTTCCTGAGCGCCGGCAGCGAGGACATCGCCCGGGTCTACCTGCGGGTCGGGTTCCGCCGGATCGGCACCGCCTGCATCGCCGAGCCCGCCGCGGTCATCTGAGGCCGCCGCGGCGGAGGTCAGGACGGCGGCTGCCAGGCGGCGGCCGCCGCGGCGGCCGTGTTACGCAGGCGCGGGCTGATCGTGCCGAGGGCGGCGTCGCGGGCGCGCAGCGCCAGCCGGCCCCGGGCCTGCAGGACCGCCGACATCCGCCGGGTCTGCCGGACCATCGTGGCCGCGCGGGGCCGGCGCAGCCTGTCGTACGCGGTCACCGCGTCCGGCAGCCGCGACTCCCGTAGCAGTCCGGCCAGCGTCGCCGCGTCCTCGAACGCCAGGCAGGCGCCCTGGCCGAGGTGCGGCGGCATGGCGTGCGCCGCGTCGCCGAGCAGCACCACGCCGCCCGGCCCGGCCGGGAAGCCGTACGCCTTCGGCAGCGGACGCAGCTCGCGGATCTCCTGCTGCACCACGTCGTCCGGGTCGGTCGCGTCCAGCAGCGTGCCGATCGGCGCGGGCCAGCCCGCGAACCAGCGCTTGAGCAGCGCGAGCTGGACCTCGGGCGGCTCCGGGCGGGGCGCGCCCGCCGCCGTGGCCACCCAGTAGACGCCGCCCCGGCGGGACGCCCCGGCGTTGCCCCGCTCGCCGAGCGAGGCGGCCAGGAACCGGTAGCCGGCGCCCAGCGTCTCCCCCTGCAGCGGCTGGTCGTCGGGCAGTTGCGGGGCCCGGTACCAGGGGATGACCGCCCGCCACGCCGCGCACCCGGAGCTGACCACCGAGGTCTCCGGCGCCAACTGCCGGCGGATCTCGCTGTCGGTGCCGTCGGCGGCCACCACCAGGTCCGCCTCGTAGGTGTGCCGGCCGTCGCCCACCGCCGGGCGCTCACCGGACGCGGCGCGCACCGTCCGCACGCTCACGCCGGTACGCAGCTCGACCCGGTCACCCAGGCCGGCGATGAGCGCGTCGTGCAGGTCCTCCCGGTGCACCACCACCGGCATCCGCTCGGCCGGCGTGGACCGGGCCTGCACCAGCCAGTGCCCGTCCGGGCGGCGCACGCCGCCGTCGGGCAGCGGGGTGGCGATCGCGTCCAGCCCGTCGCCCAGCCCGAGGGCGCGCAGCGCGCGTACCCCGTTGGGCCAGAGCACCACGGCGGTCGCCTCCGGCCGGACCCGGTCGGCGCGTTCCAGCAGCGTGACCTGCCATCCCGAGCGGGCCAGCACGCCGGCCACCGCCATCCCGCCGAGGCCGGCGCCGACCACCACCGCGCTGCGCATGACTCCCCCGCTCAGCTGTCCCGGTCGGTGGGGCGCGCGGCGGCGTCGGCCCGGCCCGCGTTCGTGCGCTCGGCGTTCGTCCGTTCCGGGTCGGCGTCGGTGCCGTCCGCGTCGGCGCCGTCGGTGGCGGCGGGGTCGGTGTCCGTGCGGTCGGCCTGCTCCGCGTCGCCGTCGGTGGCACCGTCGGGGGTCTCCGGCCGGTCGTCGTCGGCCGCTGGCTCCACCGGGGGCAGCACGCCGGTCTTCCGGTACGCGTCGAACTGTTCCTCGCTCACCACCCGGTAGCCCTCGGGCGGGGCCGGCCGCGCGGCGGCCTCCCGGGCGGAGAGGTCGACCTGGGAGACGTCCCCGGACGGGGTGGGCGCGGCGGCCGGCTCGCCCACCGGCACCAGGTATTCGCGCGGGCCGCGGACCCGGATGAAGTAGGCGAGCGCGCCGAGGAAGACCAGCACGGCGGTCCAGACGTTGAGGCGTACGCCGAGGATGAGGTTGGCCTCGTCGGTGCGCATCAGCTCGATCCAGAACCGGCCCGCCGTGTAGCCCATCACGTAGAGCGCGAACGCCCGGCCGCGGCCGAGCCGTAGCTTGCGGTCGAGGTAGAGCACCAGCGCGGCGACGCCGACGTTCCAGAGCGCCTCGTAGAGGAACGTCGGGTGGTAGAGCCCCGGCTGGAGCACCGGGTTGCCGGCGTCGTCGCGCAGCGCGTGGCCCGGGTTGTCCGGGTCCATCACGTGCACCTCGAGACCCCAGGGCAGCGTGGTGCGCCCGCCGTACAGCTCGTTGTTGAACCAGTTGCCCAGCCGGCCGACGGCCTGCGCCAGAGGCAGGCCCGGCGCCAGCGCGTCGGCGATCACGGTGAACGGGATGCCGAGCTGCCGCGCGGCGAGCCACGCGCCGACCGCGCCACCGGCCACCGCGCCCCAGATGCCGAGGCCGCCCTCCCAGATGTAGAGCGCCTTGATCGGCTCACCGCCGGCGCCGAAGTATTTCTCCGGCGAGGTGATCACGTGGTAGATCCGCGCGCCGATGATGCCCGCCGGCACCGCCCAGACGGCGATGTCGAGCACCGCGCCCGGCGCCACACCGCGGCGGCGCAGCCGGTACTCGGTGACCACGCAGGCCACCACGATGCCGAGGATGATGCAGAGCGCGTACGCCCGGATCGGAACCGGACCGAGCTGCCAGACGGCGGTGCTGGGGCTGGGCATGGCCGCCAGTGGGGTCATCGGGGCGAGGGTCACGGGTGCACACGGTACCGGTGCGGACTGTGTGTGCGGCACCCCGGGCCGCCTGCCGCGCGGGTCGGATGACTTCTGGTTTGCACGGTCGTAGGCTGTTTGTCCATGAGCCCGCTCACCTGGGCGGTCGCCGCTGTCGTCACCGACGCATCCGGGCGGCTGCTGCTCTGCGGCCGGTCCGAGGGGGCCCGGCGCTGGGGCCTGCCGGGCGGGCGGCTGCGCCACGACGAGAGCCCGGTGGATGCCGTCGTCCGGGCGGTCCGCACGGAGACCGGCTGGGCGGTGGCGCCGGCCGACCTGGTCGGCCTCTACCGGGTCACCGGTCCACCGGTGCCCGCCCCATCGGCCGGGCGGTGCGGCGCGCGCCCAGACGTGCTGGTGCACGTGTTCCGCGCCGGACCGGCCGACGCCGGACCGGCGGGCGAACCGGCGACCGGGTGCCTGCCTCGGTGGTGGCCGCCGCAAGAGCTGCCCGACGTGCTGACCCCCACGACGCGCGCGGCGATCGCGGACGCGCTCGCCGGCCGCGCCGGCGTGCTGCGGCACACGACCGCCGCCGACGCGCTCACGCCACCCGGCGACGGGCAGCCCGCCCCGCCCGGCCAGCGCGCCTCCGAGCAGGTCGACAGCAGTAGCCGCTGACCGCCCGCCCGCTCGCTCGCTTGATCGACACCAGTTCGGCGAGGTGGCGGTGTCCCGGCGTCCTGGACCACGCCAGCTCGGCGAAGTGGAGTCGATCAAGCAGGTGGCGAGCGGGGCGTCAGCGGGCCGGGTTGCGGACGCCCTCGGCCAGTTCGGCGCTCAGCTTGCGCAGCGCGGTCAGGCCGGCGGCCTGGTCCGGGGCGTCCAGCACGCAGCGGACCAGCGCGCTGCCCACGATCACCGCGTCGGCGTACCCGGCGACGGTGGCGGCCTGCGCGCCGGTGCCCACGCCCAGCCCGACGCCGACCGGGATGTCGGTGACCTCGCGCAGCCGGGAGACCAGGACCGGGGCCGCCTCGGAGGTCTGCGCGCGGGCGCCGGTGACGCCCATGATCGCGGTGGCGTAGACGAAGCCGCGGCAGTGCTCGGCGGTCATCCGCAGCCGCGCGTCGGTCGAGGACGGTGAGACCAGGAACGTCCGGTCCAGGCCGTGCGCGTCGGAAGCGGCCAGCCACTCGGCGGCCTCGTCGGGGATCAGGTCCGGGGTGACCAGGCCGGTCCCACCGGCGGCGGCCATGTCGCGGGCGAACGCGTCGACGCCGTACTGCTCGATCGGGTTCCAGTAGGTCATGGTGACCACGCTCGCCCCGGTCGCGGCGACCGCCTCGACGACGCGCAGCGCGTCCGCGACGCGGACGCCACCGGCGAGCGCGATGTCGCTCGCCTTCTGGATGACCGGGCCGTCCATCACCGGATCGGAGTACGGGATCTCCACCTCGATGACGTCCACGCCCGCCTCGACCATGGCCTTCATGGCGGCGATGCTGCCCTCGACGGTCGGGAAACCGGCCGGCATGCAGCCGACCAGCACGGCCCGGCCGTCCGCCCGCGCCTTGTCGAAGGCGACCCCGATGCGGCTCACGCTGTCACTCCTTGTCGAGGATGCCGAAGTACGCGCCGGCGGTGTGCACGTCCTTGTCGCCCCGGCCGGACAGGTTGACCACGATCAACGGCTCCCGGCCCAGCTCCTCGGCGAGCCGGGGGGCGATCGCGCGGGCGCCGGCCAGCGCGTGCGCGCTCTCGATCGCCGGGATCACGCCCTCGGTGCGGCAGAGCAGCTCGAACGCGGCCATCGCGTCGGCGTCGTCGACCGGCAGGTACGTGGCCCGCCCGGTGTCGTGCAGCCAGGCGTGCTCCGGGCCGACGCCCGGGTAGTCCAGGCCGGCCGAGATCGAGTGCGACTCGATGGTCTGCCCGTCGGCGTCCTGCAGCACGTACGTGCGGGTGCCGTGCAGCACGCCCGACGAGCCGCCGGTGATGCTGGCGGCGTGCCGGCCGGTCCCGACGCCCTCGCCACCGGCCTCGAAGCCGTAGAGGCGGACCCCGGCGTCCGGCACGAACGCGTGGAAGATGCCCAGCGCGTTGGAGCCGCCGCCGACGCACGCCGCGACCGCGTCCGGCAGCGTGCCGGTCAGGTCCAGGCACTGCTGGCGGGCCTCCACGCCGATGCCACGGACGAAGTCGCGGACCATCTCCGGGAACGGGTGCGGCCCGGCGGCGGTGCCGATCAGGTAGTGGGTGTCGTCGACGTTGGCGACCCAGTCCCGCATCGCCTCGTTCATCGCGTCCTTGAGCGTGCGCGAGCCGGTGGTCACCGGGACGACGGTGGCGCCGAGCATCCGCATCCGGGCCACGTTGAGCGCCTGCCGCTCGGTGTCCACCTGGCCCATGTAGACGACGCATTCCAGGTCGAACAGCGCGGCGGCGGTGGCGGTGGCCACGCCGTGCTGGCCGGCGCCGGTCTCCGCGATGACCCGCCGCTTGCCCATCCGTTTGGTGAGCAGCGCCTGGCCCAGCACGTTGCGGACCTTGTGCGCGCCGGTGTGGTTGAGGTCCTCCCGCTTGAGCAGGACCCGCGCCCCGACCTGCGCGGAGAAGCGCCGGGCCTCGTAGAGCATCGAGGGCGTGCCGGCGTAGTCACGCAGCAGCGCGTCGAACTCGGCGAGGAAGTCCTCGTCGCCCATCGCCTTGCGGTACGCCGCGTCCAGCTCGTCCAGCGCGGCGACGAGCGCCTCCGGGACGAACCGGCCGCCGAACCGGCCGAAGTGACCGGCGGCGTCGGGAACCTGGCCGGCTGCGGGTGCGGCGCTCATCGCGGGCGTCCTCTCGGATCGGGTGGCCCGGCGGCTCAGCGCACCGGGCGGGGCGTGGCCGGGTGGTTACCGGCGTTGACCAGCTCGGCGACCGCTTCACGCGGGCTCTTCTGGGTGACCAGGCCCTCGCCCACCAGCACGGCGTCGGCGCCGGCGGAGGCGTACCGGATCAGGTCGTGCGGACCGCGCACCCCGGACTCGGCGATCTTGACGACGCTGCTCGGCAGGCCGGGCGCGATCCGCTCGAACACCGAGCGGTCGACCTCCAGCGTACGCAGGTCACGGGCGTTCACGCCGATCACCTGCGCGCCGGCCTCCAGGGCGCGGTCCGCCTCCTCCTCGGTGTGCACCTCGACGAGCGCGGTCATGCCCAGCGACTCGATTCGCTCCAGCAGGCCGACCAGCACGTTCTGCTCCAGCGCGGCGACGATCAGCAGCACCAGGTCGGCGCCGTGCGCGCGGGCCTCGTGCACCTGGTAGCTGGAGACGACGAAGTCCTTGCGCAGCACCGGCACGTTCACCGCGGCCCGCACCGCCGCCAGGTCGTCGAGCGACCCGCCGAACCACCGGCCCTCGGTGAGCACGCTGATCGCCCGCGCTCCCCCGGCCGCGTAGTCACCGGCCAGGTCCGCCGGGTCGGCGATCTCGGCCAGCCGCCCCTTGGACGGCGACGAGCGCTTCACCTCGGCGATCACGGCCACGCCGGGCCGGCGCAGGGCCGCGTACGCGTCCAGCGGCGGCGGCGCGGCGGCGGCCAGCTCACGGATCCGCTCCAGCGGAACCTGCTCCTGCCGCCGGGCCACGTCCTCGCGCACACCGGCCAGGATCTCGTCGAGCACGCCTGCGGACGGCGCCGCTCCGGCGTCGTCCCCCTCCGCGTGCGCATGCTCAGCAGTCACCAACGGACTCCCCTCTCCGGGCGTCATGGGCCGATGCTAGGGGGCGCCACCTGGCGACAAGTGCCGGGGGGTATGGCGCACCTCACGACATGGGCTGTGGCATGATGGCCGACTTCCGGTGAACGCCACGTCACGCAGCGCCACGCTGGCATCGACCGTCACCCATCCCCCATCTCACCACGGTTGATCCGTCGCCGCAGCACCGCTCCCGCGCCGGGCTGTGACCAAGCTCAAGGACCTCCGGCCCTGCCCAGGTCGGGCCGCCTGGCGGACCGTTGACCTGTGCTTCACGAGGGCGAAACGTGAGCCCGGCAGCATCGTCCTCGGGCAGACTCGACACCGGCGGCTGACCACCGCCGACAACCATCTCGTGCGGGGTGACCATGAGCGCCAACGGGCCGAACCAGACCATCGGCTTGACCACCATCTCCCGGACCGTCGCCTCCCTCGCCTTCGGCGTGGTGCACACGCTGGAGCGCGCGGTGGCCGGTGACGGCCGGACGCGTACCGCCCAGGGCAACGCCTGGGAGGCCGTCTGCGCCGACCGGGCCCGCGCCGCCCAGCGCCGCGAGCTGGAGCGGCTGGTGGCCGAGCTGACCGCCGCACGGGCCGCGGCCCGCCGCCGGCGCGACGCGCGCGAGGCTCAGCCGGTCAGCTGACCGTCGGGTCCTCGCCCCGGTCCAGCGCGTCCCACGCGTCCCGGGTGCCCCGCTCGACCGCCGGCCGGCCGGGCTCGACCGCCGGGACGGCCCGTCGCTCGTACCGCGCGCCCATCGCGGGCCAGCCCGCTGCGCGCAGCGCGGTGAACGCGCCGCCTGACGCGAGGGCCAGGCCGCCGGCCACCACCAGCGCCGGCCACTGACGGCTCACCCCGGCCTCGGCGAGGCCGATCCCGCCGCCGACCGCCACGGCCACGCCGACCGCGCCCAGCAGCAGGCCCAGCAGCCGGCGCAGGCGGCCCCGGGTGGCGAGCACCGCGCCGCCGCCGGCCAGCCCCACGTAGGTCAGCGCCAGCACCCAGGGCAGCAGCTCCGCGCCGGTCCGGTCGGCCCGGCCGGGCGGCAGCGACCCCCGGGCGGTCATCTCCACCGACCAGGTCCGGGTCACCGCCCAGCAGGCCAGGCCCGCCCCGGCCAGGCAGAGCAGCACCGCGTACGCGAGTTCGCGCCGACCGCGGGCCGACGGCGCGGTGGTGCCGGGCGCGCTCACCGGGCTGCCCGCAGCGTCTCGGCGGCCGCGATCGCGGCGAGGACGGCGGCGGCCTTGCTGCGCGTCTCCCGATCCTCGGCGGCCGGATCGGAATCGGCCACGATCCCGGCGCCGGCCTGCACGTAGGCCCGGCCGTCGCGGATCAGCGCGGTACGGATCGCGATGGCCATGTCCAGGTCGCCGCCGAAGGCGAAGTAGCCGACGGTGCCGCCGTAGACGCCGCGCCGCACCGGCTCCAGCTCCTCGATGATCTCCATGGCGCGTACCTTGGGCGCGCCGCTGAGCGTGCCGGCCGGGAACGTGGCGGCGAGCGCGTCGAACGCGGTGCGGTCGGCGCGCAGCTCGCCGACCACCGTCGAGACGATGTGCATGACGTGGCTGTAGCGCTCGATGGTGGCGAACTCGGGCACCTCCACGGTGCCCGGCCGGCAGACCCGCCCCAGGTCGTTGCGGCCCAGGTCGACAAGCATGACGTGCTCGGCGCGTTCCTTGGGGTCGGCGAGCAGCTCGGCGGCGAGCCGGGCGTCAGCCTCCGGGGAGCCGCCGCGCGGCCGGGTGCCGGCGATCGGGTGCAGCAGGGCCCGCCGCCGCCCGTCCGGGCCGGCGCTGACCTTGAGGTGCGCCTCCGGGGACGACCCGACGATGTCGAAGCCGTCGAAGCGCAGCAGGTACATGTACGGGCTGGGGTTGGTGGTGCGCAGCACCCGGTAGACGTCCAGCGGGTCGGCCTCGGTGGGGCGCTCGAAACGCTGGCTGAGCACGATCTGGAAGCACTCGCCGGCGCGGATCGCCTCCTTGGCCGCCGCCACGGCCTTCGGGTAGCCGCCCTCCGGGGTCCGGCTGACCACCTCGCCGACGCCCGGCCGGCCGACGGTGGACACCATGGGCGGGATCGGTCGGGACAACGCGGTGGTCATGGCGTCCAGGCGACCCACCGCGTGGTGGTACGCGGCGTCGACCAGCTCCGCCCGCCCGGGCGTATCGAGCGGGGGCAGGACCGCGTTGGCGACCAGGATCGCCGAGCCCTCGTAGTGGTCGAGCACCACCAGGTCGGTGGCGAGCATCATGCCCAGCTCGGGCACGTCCAGCTCGTCCTCGGTCAGCTCGGGCAGCCGCTCGAAGCGGCGGACCAGGTCGTAGGCGAGGTAGCCGACCAGCCCGCCGGTCAGCGGCGGCATTCCGCCGGCCGGGTCCCAGGCCGGGCCGGCGAGCGCGTCGACCGACTCGCGGAGCACGGTGACCGGGTCCCCGGTGGTCGGTACGCCCGCGGGTGGCGTGCCGGTCCAGCGCGCCTCGCCGTCCCGCTCGGTGAGCGTGGCGCTGCTGCGGACGCCGATGAACGAGTACCGCGACCAGGCCGTGCCGGCCGAACCGACGCCCTGCTCGGCGGATTCCAGCAGGAACGTGCCGGGACCGCCGGCCAGCTTGCGGTAGACCCCGACCGGGGTCTCGGCGTCGGCGAGCAGCCGCCGGGTCACCGGCACGACCCGCCAGCGGGCGGCCAGGTCGGCGAAGGTGGACCGGTCCGGGCTGACGGTGCCGTCGGTCACGGGGTCTCCTCCGGTGAGCTGACCGGCAGGTCGGTGAAGAAGCAGGTGCGCTGCCCGGTGTGGCAGGCCGCGCCGACCTGCTCCACGCTGACCAGCAGCGCGTCGCCGTCGCAGTCCAGGGCCACCGAGCGCACGTACTGGTGGTTGCCGGAGGTGGCGCCCTTGACCCAGTACTCGCCGCGGCTGCGCGACCAGTAGGTGGCCCGGCCGGTGGTGAGCGTGCGGTGCAGCGCCTCGTCGTCCATCCAGGCGACCATCAGCACCTCGCCCGTGTCGTGGGCGCGGACCACGGCGGCGACCAGGCCGTCCGGGGTGCGGCGGAGTTTGGCCGCGATGGCCGGGTCGAGCCGGGACGGCCGGGCCGGGCCGGGACTGGGGGCGCCGGTCAGCGGCGCGTCAGGGGCGGGCACGGTTGACCATTCTCCCGCACGCGGCCCGGGGACCGCCGACGTGTCCCGGGAGGCGGGCGTCACCGTCGCCAGCGCCCGGCCCAGCTGCCGCAGGTAGCGGTCCGCCCGGCCGTCGGTGAGCGCCTCGGCCAGGTCGGTCCCGGTGGCCCGGGCGATCTCCGCCGCGTACGGGCGCACCAGCGGGAGGATGCCGGTGACCAGCCGTCCGGCGGCGGCGCCGACCTCGGCCGGGTCGCCGGGGCGCAGCCCGAGGCAGAGGAGCATGTCGTCGCGGTAGCCGGCCGGGGCGACCGGCAGGTCCAGCGCGGCGGTCAGGGCGGCCCGGCGGGACACCACGCGCACCGACGGGTTGGCCGGCCGCAGCACCGAGGGGCAGAGCCGGGCCAGGTCGGCCGCGGCGAGCCGGACCCCGACCGGGTCACCGGCCAGGCGCGCGGCGGCGACCTTGCCCAGCGTGGCGATCAACTCCTCCAGGCGCGGCTCGTCGGCGGGCTGGCAGAGCACCGGCAGGTCGATCCGGCGCCGCCATTCCGGCACCGCCCAGAGCAGCCGGGCCGGCGCGGTGACCGGGAGGCCGAACGCCCAGTCGGCGGGCTGGCCGAGCCGGCGTACCCAGGAGCGGACGTCGCGGGCGGCCACGGAGACGTGCACCAGGCGGCCGCCGAACTCGGTCAGGTACGCCCGCCGGGCCGCGTACGGCGTGCCGCGGCGGGACGTGACCTGCCGGGGCCCGCCGGTGGCGCGTGGCTCGTCGGCGGCCACCAGCACGTCCACGTCCACGTCGCTGTGCTCGGTGGCGGCCCGCCGGGCGTGGCTGCCCCGCAGCATGATCCCGACGACCGGCCGGTCGGCGGCGTGCCGCAGGCGGGCGGCCCAGAGGTCGAGGAACCCGGTGTCGGACAACGGAGCTGGACCCACTGCCTCATGGTGCCGAAACCTGATCTTCCGATGCCGGACTCCCTGTCCGCCGCCGGGTGTTCAGCCCGACTCCTCCTCCGCCCGCCGGTACGCGTCGATCTTGTATTCGAGAACCTTCAGGTCCTCCTCCAGCTCGGCCATCCGGGCCAGCACCCGGGCGCGGTGCGCCTCGAACAGCGCCCGCCGCGCGCCGAGCGTGCTGTCGCCGTGCCGGGCCAGCTCGGCGTAGCGGCGCATGTCGCGCACCGGCATCCCGGTGCGCCGCAGCCGGGTGAGCAGGAACAGCCAGTTGACGTCGGACTCGGTGTAGCGCCGGCGGCCGGAGGAGTCCCGTCCGACGCGGCCCACCAGCCCCTCCTGCTCGTACCAGCGCAGCGTGTAGGTGGTCAGGCCGACCCGTTCCGCCGCCTCACCCACGGTGAGGCTCGTCTCCCGCGTGCTGATGTCCACGCCCTCCAGGCTTCCAGTTCGAGCCCACTCGAAGTCAAGTCCCTCGTTGCCTCGCCGACGGAATTCATCTAGCGTTGAGTTCATCGGGTGATGAATTGACGGAGGCGAGCATGGACGACGCGGTGTCGGTCCGCGAGCTGGTGGTCGACCGGGGCGGGCGGCGGGTGCTGCACGGCATCACCTGCGGGGTGCGCCGGGGCACGGTGACCGGGCTGCTCGGGCCCAGCGGCAGCGGCAAGACCACGCTGATGCGCGCGGTGGTCGGCGTGCAGACGGTCGGCTCCGGCGCGGTCGACGTGCTCGGCCGCCCGGCCGGCTCGGCCGACCTGCGCCGCCGGGTGGGCTACCTGACCCAGGCGCCGAGCGTCTACGCCGACCTGACGGTGCGGGAGAACGCCCGCTACTTCGCGGTGCTCCAGGGCCGGGGCCGCGCCGAGGCCGACCGCGCGGTCACCGACGTCGGCCTGGGAAAGGCGGCCGACCAGCTCGTCGGCACGCTCTCCGGCGGCCAGCGCAGCCGCGCCTCGCTCGCGTGCGCGCTGGTCGGCGAGCCGGAGCTGGTCGTCCTCGACGAGCCGACGGTCGGCCAGGACCCGGTGCTGCGGGCCGACCTGTGGGCCCGGTTCCACGCCATGGCCGCCGCCGGCACCACGCTGCTGGTGTCCAGCCACGTGATGGACGAGGCCGCCCGCTGCGACCGGCTGCTGCTGATCCGCGAGGGCCGGCTGGTCGCCGACGACACCCCGGCCGCGGTCCGCGCCGCCACCGGGACCGACGACCTGGAAGAGGCGTTCCTGCGCCTGATCCGCGACGCCGAGGGAGAGGCGCGATGAACGGACGGATCCTGGCCGCCACCACCGGGCGCATCCTGCGCCAGCTCCGGCACGACCGGCGGACCGTGGCGCTGCTCGTGGTGGTGCCGTCGGTGCTGCTCACGCTCGTCTACTTCATGTACGTCGACCAGCCCGCCCCGCCCGGCGCGCCCAGCACGTTCGACCGGGTGGCCCTGATCATGCTGGGCTTCTTCCCGTTCATCATCATGTTCCTCGTGACCAGCATCGCCATGCTCCGCGAGCGCACCACCGGCACGCTGGAGCGCCTGCTCACCACGCCGCTGGGCAAGCTCGACCTGCTGTTCGGGTACGGCATCGCGTTCGGCCTGGCCGGGGTGCTCCAGTCCACTGTCGCCTCGGTCGTCGCGTACCAGGTGTTCGGCCTGGAGACCGCGGGCAGCGCGTGGCTGGTCGTGCTGATCGCCGGGGTGAACGCGGTGCTGGCGGTGGCGCTCGGGCTGTTCTGCTCGGCGTTCGCCCGCACCGAGTTCCAGGCGGTCCAGTTCATGCCGGTGGTGGTGGCGCCGCAACTGCTGCTGTGCGGCCTGTTCGTGCCGCGCGACCAGATGGCCGGCTGGCTCCAGGCGGTCAGCGACGCGCTGCCGCTGTCGTACGTCGTCGAGGCGCTGCAGGAGGTCGGCGCGCACGCCGAGCCGACCGGGACGATGTGGCGGGACGTGGCGATCGTGACCGGGGCGGCGGTGGCGGCGCTGGTGCTGGCCGCCGCGACGCTGCGCCGGCGCAGCGGGTGAACGCGCGGCGCACCGGGCGGCGGCCCGGCACCCCGGACACCCGCGAGGCGATCCTCGCCGCGGCGCGGGAGGCGTTCGCCGAGCGGGGGTTCGACGCCGCGTCCATCCGGGCCATCGCCGCGGCGGCGGGAGTGGACCCGGCGCTCGTGCACCACTACTTCGGCGGCAAGGAGGAGCTGTTCCGGGCCGCGACGGCGTTCCCGGCCGACCCGGGAAGGCTGCTGCCGGCGGTGCTCGCCGGCGGCCCGGACGCGCTCGGCGAGCGGATGGTCCGGGTGTTCCTGGAGGTCTGGGACTCCCCCACCGGCACCGCCGCGGTGGCGCTGCTGCGCTCGGCGGTCAGCAACGACTGGACCGCGCGCCTGCTGCGCGAGTTCCTGGTCACGCAGGTGCTGCGGCGGGTGCTCGACCAGCTCGACGTCGACCCGGCGCAGCGCGCGCTGCGCGGCGGCCTGGTCGCCACCCAGCTCGCCGGGCTGGCGATGATGCGGTACGTGCTCCGCCTCGACGCGGTCGCCACCGCCGAGCCGGCGACGCTGGTGGCCGCCGTCGGCCCGACGGTCCAGCGGTACCTCACCGGCGACATCACCTGAGCCGTCGCGGCTCAGGCCGCGGCCGCCCGGGGGCAGAGCATCGGGTGCAGCAGGCGGGACAGCTCCGCCACGTCGGCGACCGGCCGGGGGAAGGCGAGCCGGGCCCGCCGGGTCGCGCCGGGCCGCCCGTGCGCGACCAGCAGGCCGTACCTGTCGATCCGGACCACCCGCGGGATCTGGTCGCCGGGCAGGTCCAGCCGCCGCCGCAGGTAGTCGCCGACCTGCTCGGCGTGGTGGTCGGCCAGATCCGCGAGCAGGGCGGCCTCGACCGGGTGCAGCGGGTCCGGCTCGGCCTCCGCGAACGCCTCCGGGTCGATCCGGCGCACCCGACCGGCGCGTTCCCAGCGGGCCTCGGCCACCTCGAAGCGGTGCAGGTGGAACCGGCTGCCCACATCGAGCAGATCGGCGACCGGGTCGGTGGCGGCGAAATCGACAGCCGCGTCGCGCGCCTCGTCCCCGTTCAGCCGCGTCGCCCAGCCGGACACCCAGGCCCGGCCGAGCGAGGGCGCCCCGGCCGCCGGCGGCAGGTCGAGCACGTCGAGCACGGCGGCCACGTCGGCGTCGCCCGCCGGCGGCACGAGCGCCGCGGCGAGGTCACTGACCACGGGTACGAGCAGCAGCACCCGCCCGTCCGGGTCGACGGCGTGCCGGACCTGGTGCGGGCCGGGGTGCCGGGCCAGGTGGACGAGGGCGGGCAACCGGCCCGCGACAAGGGTTCGCACGATCTCCGCCGG
Source organism: Micromonospora sp. LHW51205 (assembly GCF_003315815.1). Lineage (NCBI taxonomy): Bacteria > Bacillati > Actinomycetota > Actinomycetes > Micromonosporales > Micromonosporaceae > Micromonospora > Micromonospora sp. LHW51205. The sequence goes on from NZ_QMEZ01000002.1 coordinate 395,860, forward strand.
GCTGGGCCGCATGATCCCGACCTCCTCAAGATAGGTTAGGCTTACCTAAGAAGCAGGCTAGACGATCGGAGACGCCCCCGTGAACCACCCCCGGCCCAAAGCCCGGCTCTCCCGGGCCCTCGGCATCCCGCTGACCCGCAAGTGCGTGCGGTACTTCGAGCGGCGCCCCTATCCCCCGGGCGTGCACGGCCGGTCCCGCCGCACCACCTCCGACTACCAGGTGCGGCTGCTGGAGAAGCAGCGGCTGCGCCACCAGTACAACGTCAGCGAGGCCCAGTTGCGCCGGCTGTTCGACGAGGCCGCCCGGGCCGCCGGCAAGACCGGCGACACGCTCGTCGCGCTGCTGGAACGACGCCTCGACGCGGTGGTCCTGCGGGCCGGGCTGGCCCGCAGCATCTACCAGGCCCGCCAGCTCGTCGGGCACGGCCACATCACCGTGGACGGGCGCAAGGTCGACCGGCCGTCGTACCGGCTGCGGCCCGGCCAGGTGGTCGGCGTACGCGAGCGCAGCCGCACGCTGCCGCCGTTCCAGCTCGCCGCCGCCGGGGCGCACGCCGACGCGCAACCCCGGCCGTACCTGTCGGCGCAGCCGGCGCAGCTGCGCGCCACGCTGGTACGCGAACCGGCCCGGCACGAGGTACCGGTGGTCTGCGACGAGCAACTGGTGGTGGAGTTCTACTCCCGCTGACCGGTTACCGGGTCTGCTCCAACCAGGACGCGTACAGCAGCGCGTACACCGAGTCGGTGTCGCGGACCAGCTCGTCGTGCGGGCCGCGCTGCACGATCCGGCCCCGGTCCACCACGATCACCTCGTCCGCCGCCTGCGCGGTGGACAGCCGGTGCGCGATGGCGAGAGTGGTCCGCCCCCGGGTCACCGCGTCGAGCGTGCGTTGCAGGCGTACCTCGGTGGCCGGGTCGACGGCGCTCGTCGCCTCGTCCAGCACCAGCAGGTCCGGGTCCGCGACGTACGCCCGGGCCAGCGCCACGAGCTGCCGCTCGCCGACGCTGAGCGCCTCCCCGCGCTCACCGACCGGCGTGTCCAGCCCGGACGGCAGCCCGTCCAGCCAGTCGGCCAGGCCCAGCTCGCCGAAGGCGGCGGTGAGCCGCTCGTCGGTCAGGTCGGGGCGGGCGAAGCGGACGTTCTCCCCGACCGTGGCGTCGAACAGGAAGCCGTCCTGCGGCACCATCACCACCCGGGAACGCAGCGAGTCGAAACGCACCTGCCGCAGGTCGACGCCGGAGAGCAGCACCGCGCCCTCGGTCGGGTCCATCAGCCGGGTGAGCAGCTTGGCGAACGTGGTCTTGCCGCTGCCGGTCTCGCCCACCACCGCCACCCGGCTCTTGGCCGGGATGTCCAGCGTCACGTCGTGCAGCACCGGCGGGCCGCCCGGATAGGCGAACGTCACGCCGGCGAACCGGGCGTCCAGCGGCCCGGGCGGCAGCTCCCGCCCCTGCTCGCCCGGGTCGGCCACGTCCGGGGAGACGTCCAGCACGTCCAGCACCCGGCGCCAGCCGGCGATCGCGTTCTGCGCCTCGTTGAGCACCTCGGTGGCGATCTGCACCGGCTGGATGAAGAGCGTGACCAGGAACAGGAACGCGGTGAGCTGGCCGACCGACAGCGTGCGGTCGACGCCCAGGCTCACCCCGACCACGACCACGCCGGCCAGCGCCAGCCCGGCCGCCAGCTCCCCCACCGAGCTGCCCATGATGCTGATCCGGATCGCCCGCTGCTGGGCCACCCGCTGACCGTCGATGGCCGTGTCGAGCCGCCGCGCGGTCCGCCCGGCGATGCCGTACGCCCGGATCACCGGCGCGCCCACCACGCTCTCGCCGATCGCGCCGAGCAGCGTGCCGGTGCGCTGCCGCACCAGGCCGTAGGCCCCGGCGAGGCGGCGCTGCAACTGCCGGATCACCAGCACCGCCGGCGCGAACGCGACGAGCACCACGAGCGTCAACTGCCAGGAGTACGCGAGCATCACCGCTGTGGTCACCAGCAGCTGGCCCAGGTTGACGATCAGGATCACGCCGCCCCACTGCAGGAACTGGGTGATCTGGTCGACGTCGCTGGTCACCCGGGAGACCAGCGAGCCGCGCCGCTCGGACTGCTGGTGCAGCATGGACAGGTCGTGCACGTGCCGGAACGCCCGGGTGCGCACCCCGGCCAGGGCCGTCTCGCTCACCGTGAACAGCCGGCGCATCATCAGGTAGCCGCAGGCGGTGGTGACCACCAGCACCCCGGCGGTGATCGCCACGGTGAGCGAGATGACGTTCAGGTCGAGCCCGCCGACGATGCCGTGGTCGATGCCGCGCTGCACCGCCACCGGCACGGCGACCCGGCCGACCATGTAGACCAGCGCCAGCGCGAGCGTGCCGGCGAGACCGGTGCGCAGCTCCGGGGAGAGCGCCAGCCCGCGCCGCAACGTCTGCCAGGTCGACTCGGTGGTCTCGGTGCTCCGGTCCGCCTCCGCCGTCGTCGCGCTCACCGCTCCACCTCCAGGCCGGAGGCCAGCGGCGTGACCTCGTCGTACGTCTGCTTCTGCTCGCGTTCCTGCTCGGCCTGCTCGTACGCGGTGACCAGGTCGGCGTAGCCGGGCACGGTGGCCAGCAGCTCGGTGTGGGCGCCGCGGGCGACCACCCGGCCCTGCTCCACGTAGATCACCTCGTCGGCGAGCGCGATGGTGGCCCGGCGGTACGCCACCACCAGGATCGACGCCGGGGCGCCGCCGTCGGCGGGCGCGCGCAGCCCGGCCAGGATGGCCGCCTCGACGCGCGGGTCGACAGCGCTCGTGGCGTCGTCGAGCACCAGCAGCCGGGGGCGTCCGGCCAGCGCCCGGGCCAGCGTCAGCCGCTGCCGCTGCCCGCCGGACAGCGAGGTGCCTCGCTCGCCGACCATGGTGTCCAGCCCGTCCGGCAGCGCGGCCACGAAGCCGTCCGCCTCGGCCAGCCGCAGCGCCGCCCACACCTCGTCGTCGCCGATGCCGGCCCGGTCCAGCGCGATGTTGGCCCGGACCGTGTCGTCGAAGACGAACGGCACCTGCGCCACCAGCGCCACGTTGCCGGCGAGCGAGGCGGCGGTCAGTTCCCGCACGTCCACGCCGTCCAGCGTGACCCGCCCGGCGCCCGGGTCGACCAGGCGCACGGCCAACGACGCGATCGTGGACTTGCCCGAACCGGTGGGCCCGACCAGGGCGACGGTCTTCCCGGCCGGCACGGTGAACGTCACCTCGCCGAGCACCTGGGCGCCGGGCAGGTGCGCCTCGGCCGGCTCGTACGCGAAGTGCACGTCGTGGAACGCGAGCGTGGCCGGCGTACGGGTGGCCGGGTCGAGCGTCCTCGTGCCGTACGGCATCTCGCCTGTCGCGTCGAGCACCCGGCGCACCCGGTCCCACCCGGCGACGCTGCGCGGCAGCTCGGCCAGCACCCAGCCGATGGCGCGCACCGGGAAGGCCAGCACGGTGAACAGGAACGCGACGCTGACCAGCTCGGACACGGTGATCGCGCCCTGCCGCAGCCGGATCGCGCCGACCACCAGCACGGCGAGCGTGCCGAGGCTGGGCAGCGTCTCCAGCATCGGGTCGAAGACGCCGCGCAGCCGGCCGACCGAGATCAGCGCGTCCCGCAGCTCGCCGGCGCGGGCGGCGAAACGGGCGGTCTCCTGGGCCTCGCGGCCCATCGTCTTGACCACCAACGCGCCGTCGAAGCTCTCGTGCGCGATGCCGCTGACCTCGGCGCGCAGCCGCTGCGCCCGGGCCTGCCGGGGCGCCATCCGGCGGGAGTAGACCACGTTGAGCGCGAACAGCGCGGGGAACACGGCGAGGCCGACCAGGGCCAGCGCCCAGTCGGTGACGAACAGTGACGCCACCGCGCCGACCAGCATCACCAGCGTGCCGACCGCGAACGGCAGCGGCGCGATCGGGTACCAGGCCGCCTCCACGTCGGAGTTGGCGTTCGACAGCAGCGTGCCGGTGGAGTTGCGGTGGTGCCAGGCCAGCGGCAGTTCCAGGTAGCGGCGGGTGACCCGGCGGCGGTAGGCGGCCTGGAGCCGGTACTGCATGTAACCGGCGCCGAGCCGCCGGCCGAAGATGCCGACGACCCGCAGCACGCTGATGCCGAGCAGCGCCGCCGCGGCCAGCGCCAGGGTCCCGCGGGCCACCTCGCCGCGCTCGACCGCGGGCACGACGACCTTGCCGACCACCCCGCCGACCACGTACGCGCTGGCGATCACCAGGAGGCCGAACAGCACGCTGCCGCTGACCGCCACCGCGAAGATCCGCGGCTGTTCCCGGATGGCCCGGCCGAGCACCCGTAGCCCTCTGCCGAGCACGTCCCGACTTGTCCCGCTCGCCACGTTCGCCCCCGCCGTAAGCCGCAATTTTCTCCCCCATCCTTACCGCTCGCCGCCAGCTCCGCCGACCCGGCCGGGATATGTCCGCCGTCACGTTCGCACCGGACCTGGGCGGACACCGGCCCTCGATGCTCGCGGCCCGCCGTAGCGCCGGGCGTGGCGCGCCGATCGGCCGCGACGGGCCTACGATCGGGCCATGCCGCGGTACGCCCGAACGGAGCGCGAGGCGCTCGCCGACCTGATGCTGGAGCTGGGACCGGACGCGCCGACTGTGAACGAGGGGTGGACCACCCGCGACCTGGCGGCGCACCTGCTGGTGCGGGAGCGCCGGCCGGACGCGGCGGGCGGGATCCTGCTGCCGCCGCTGCGCGGCTACGGCGAGTCGGTCCGCAGGCGGATCGCCGCCGGGCCGTACGCCGACCTGATCGCCCGGGTCCGCCGTCCCCCGGTGTGGAGCCCGGTGAGCAACCCGCTCACCGACGAGATCGCGAACGGGATGGAGTTCTTCATCCACCACGAGGACGTCCGCCGGGCCCGGCCGGGCTGGCAGCCGCGTGACCTGCCGGCCGGGCAGCAGGCGGTGCTCTGGAAGCGGGTCGCCCTGCTGGCCCGGATGGCGCTGCGGCGCTTCCCGGCCGAGGTGCTGGTGCAGGCGCCGGGGCACGGCGAGCTGCGGGCCGGTGGCGGCGGCGAGCGGCTGCGGCTGGTCGGCGCGCCGGGGGAACTCGTGCTGTTCCTCACCGGGCGGCAGCGGGTGGCCCGGGTCCAGGTGGACGGTCCGGCCGAGCGCGCCGAGCGTCTGCGTACCGCCGAACTGGGCCTGTGACAGACGTTTCCGCCCGTCCACCCAGGCGATCGTAGAATGTGGACACCCGGCGTTCGATAACGTTCGCCGGCTGCCGTACGCTCCTGCGCACCGGCCCGACCCTGCGGGGCGGCGGACAGGGGACGACGATGCGGGACTTCGCGCTCTCGGCGCTGCACGAGCCGCCCTTTCCCTCCCGGTGTCACCCGGCCGCGGACGAGGTGGCCGCGCAGAGCGTCGCCTGGGTGCGCGGTTTCGGCCTGGTCAAGACCCAGGCCGGCCTGCTGCGGCTGGCCGGCGCCCATGCCTCGGAGCTGGCCGGACGGGCCTGCCCCGAGGCGTCCCCGGCCGGTCTGCGGCTGCTCACCGACCTGATCAACTGGCTGTTCGTGGTGGACGACGCCTGCGACGACGACGGGCTGGGCGCCGCGCCGACAGTGCTCGCGCCCACCCTGGCGGCGCTGCTGGAAGTGCTCGACCGGCACGGTGACCCGGACGCGCCCGCGCCCACCGACGCCGGCCCGATGGGCCTGGCGCTGCACGATCTGTGCCGGCGGGCGCGCGGCCGGGGCCGGCCGGCGCACCTGATGCGGCTGGTGAGCCAGTTGCGGGAGTACCTGCTGGCGCTGCTGTGGGAGGCGGCGAACCGGGAGCGCCGGCGCGTGCCGGGGGTCGCCGAGTACGTGCAGATGCGCCGCCACACCGGCGGCGTACGCCCCAGCTTCACGGTGACCGACCTGGCCCGCCCGTCCCTGCCCCGGGCCGACCAGCGGGCGACCCCGGCGCTCACCGCGCTGGACGCCCTCGCCACCGACCTGGTCTGCTGGTGCAACGACGTGTTCTCCTACGGCAAGGAGCGGGGCGTCACCCCGGACGCGCACAACCTGGTGACCACGATCGCGGGCGAGACCGGGCAGGACGAGTCGGCGGCGCTGAACGCGGCGGCGAACCGCTTCAACGCGGCCCTCGCCTCGTACGCGGAGCGGGACGCGGCGTTGAGCGCCGGGGCCGACGAGGGGATGCGGGCGTTCCTGGACACCCGCCGGGACTGGATCCGGGCCACCTACGACTGGTCCCGCGCCGCCAGCCGATACGCCTGATCCGATTCCAGAAGTCGGGACCGGTGGCGACTCGGCCGATCAGGGCTAGCCGCTGGCCGGGTACAGGCAATACCCTTCGGTAACCGCAGACCGGCGTGACCCCCGTCACGTCCCTCCACCCCTGAAGGCGGCTACAGCGATGGCTCTCGATGTACCGTACCGTTCCGTACCCGACATGTTCCTCAAGCGCGTGGCGGACTCCCCCGACCGCCAGGCGTTCGCTCACCCCGCACCCGACGACTCGGGCCCGGTCTGGCTGACGTGGGAGCAGGTCGGGCAGCGCGCGAAGGCGATCGCCGCCGGGTTGCACGGGCTCGGTGTCGGCCTGGAGAACCCGGTGGCGATCCTGGCCAACACCCGGCTGGAGTGGGTGCTTGCCGACTTCGGCATCATGTGCGCCGGTGGGGCCACCACCACCGTCTACCCGACCACCGAGCCCGACGACGCGGTCTACATCATCGCCGACTCCGGCTCGAAGGTGCTGTTCGCGGAGAACCCGGCCCAGGCGGCGAAGATCGCCGGAGCGGACCTGCCCGCGCTGACCCACGTGGTGCTCTTCGACGGCGCGCCGGACCCGGCCGCCGCCGTCCCGCAGCTCACCCTGGCCGAGCTGGAGGAGCGCGGCGCCGCCGCGCTGAGCGCCGAGCCCGACCTGATCGACATGCTCGTGGCCGGCATCGGCCCGGACCACCTGGCGACGCTCATCTACACCTCGGGCACCACCGGCCGCCCGAAGGGCGTGGAGCTGCTGCACGGCGGCTGGTGCTGGGAGGGCGTGGCGCAGGCCGAGCTGGGCCTGCTGCGCACCGACGACCTGCAGTACCTGTGGCTGCCGCTGTCGCACTCGTTCGGCAAGACGCTGCTCTGCGGCGCCACCCACGTCGGCCTGCCCACGTACGTCGACGGCCGGGTGGACAAGCTGGTCGACCTGCTCGGCGTGATCCGGCCGACGCTGATGTGCGGCGCGCCCCGGGTCTTCGAGAAGGTCTACAACAAGGCGGTCACCACCGCGCAGGGCGCGGGCGGCGCGAAGGCCAAGATCTTCGCCTGGGGCGTCGAGGTCGGCAAGGAGAAGGTCGCGCTGGAGCAGGCCGGCAAGCCGGTGCCGGCCGGGCTGCGGATGAAGTACGCGCTGGCCGAGAAGCTGGTGTTCAGCAAGCTGCAGGCCCGGCTCGGCGGCCGGATGCGGGTGCTGGTCTCCGGCGCGGCGCCGCTGAGCAAGGAGATCGCCACCTTCTTCGCCGCCGCCAACCTGCCCATCTCCGAGGGCTACGGCCTGACCGAGACCAGCGCCGGCGCGTTCGTGAACCCGCCCGACGGGCTGAAGATCGGCAGCGTGGGCCGGGCCATGGGTGATCTGGAGTGCCGGATCGACACCGACGGCGAGATCCTGATGCGGGGCAAGCCGGTCATGCGGGGTTACCACAACCTCCCCGAGGAGACCGCCGCCGCGTTCACCGAGGACGGCTTCTTCCGCAGCGGCGACATCGGCACGCTCGACGACGACGGCTACCTGCGCATCACCGACCGCAAGAAGGACCTGGTCAAGACGTCCGGCGGCAAGTACGTCGCGCCGTCGCACATCGAGGGCATGTTCAAGGCGGTCTGCCCGTACACCTCGCAGGCGGTGGTGATCGGGCAGGCGCGCAACTACTGCACCATGCTCGTCACGCTGGACCCGGACGCGATCAAGGGCTGGGCCGCCGGCACCCCGCTGGAGGGCAGCGACTACACCACGATCGTCACCTCGCCGCAGGCGCGGGAGATGGTCGAGGGGTACGTCGCCGAGCTGAACGCCAAGCTCAACCGCTGGGAGACGATCAAGAAGGTGACGATCCTCCCCCGTGACCTCACCATCGAGGACGGCGAGGTCACGCCGTCGCTGAAGATCAAGCGCCGGAGCGTGGAGACGAACTTCTCCTCCGAGATCGACAAGATGTACGAGGGCACGCTCGCCGAGCTGTGACCCGCACCGCCAGCCGGTAGCGCCGGCCGTGCCCCACCGTCCCGGGGCACGGCCGTTCGCGTCGGCGCCGGTCAGAGGTGCTGCTGCCGCCAGCGGCTCTGCTCGGCCTCGGCGGCGATCTGCTCCTCCAGCGCGAGCTGGCGTACCCGGCGCCGGTGACCGTTCTCGCCCCGGGTCTCCCAGGCCACTCCCGCGCCGGTGACCACCGCCAGCACGATCAGCGCGACCAGCTCCGGCACACGGAACACGAATGGGGCGACCGCGGTCAGCGCCCCCACGGTGGTCAGCAGCCGCCAGTGGATCTCGCGCAGCGCCACCCACCAGCACCCGGCGACGCCGAGCAGGTGCAACGCGACCCCGCCGAACAGGATCGCGCCCCAGAAGTCGCCGAGCGGCAGCCCCCAGGCGGGCGTGTGCGGATCGGCGGCCTCGGCCAGCAGGTCCTTGAGGCCGAGCGCGTAGAGGATGATCCCGGCGACTATCGGCAGGTGCAGGAACGTGTACGCGGTGCGGGCCAGCCGCAGCCGTGTGGCGCGGTCCCGGGCCTGGTGCAGGACCTGTTCCATGGCGAACGCCAGCGTGTCGAAGTACGCCCACCACAGCGCCGCCACGACCGTGATGCCGAGCAACGCGGCGATCGCCACCGGGCCGGTGAGCGGCAGCCCGCGCTTCGGGCCGAGCCCCAGCGCGATGATCGACTCGCCGAGTGCGACGAGCACGATGAGCGCGTGCCGTTCCGCCCAGTGCCCGGCCGAGAGCACCACCCACCACTGCTGGCCCAGGACCGTCCCGGCGACGTACTCGACAAGCAGCGCCAGCGTCCAGAGCGCCAGTTGCAGCCCGACCGCGAACCGCTCCTGCGGCAGCCGGCCGGGGAGTGTGCCGGCGACGACAAGCAGCGCCGTGGCCACCGTCGGGGCCAGGAAGCGCATCCGCAGTCCCCGGCGCCGGGCCGGGTCGGCGCGGTCGGCCCAGGCGAAGACGGTGAGCTGGGCGGTCCGGATCACGAAGTAGCACGCGGCGAAGACCAGCGGCCCGGGCAGCCAGCCACCGCTGTTGGCGAACGCGCTGGGCGTGCTGAGCACGAGCAGGAACGTGGCCGCCACGGTGACGACGCCGATCAGCGGCAGCATCCCCTGGTCGGCGCGGAACGCGTTGCCCATCCGGGCGAAGCCGGTCCACGACCACCAGAGCAGCGCCAGCACCAGCAGGAACCGGTAGAGGTTGGCGGGCGTGAGCACCGAGGCGGTGAGCGTGGTGACGCTCAGGAACGCGAAGACGAAGACCAGGTCGTAGAAGAGCTCCAGCCGGGTGGTGCGGGAGCCCGGCGCGCTGCGCCGCACCGCCCACGACCACCGGACCGCGTCCCCGTCTCCCACCCGGGCAGTGTGCGGGCGCGGACCCGCCCGCAGCTGTGGTTCGGGCGGTTCACCACCGGATCGGGCGGGCGGTCAGGCGATGACGCTCGGCTCGCGCCACTGCGGGCGGCTGGTGCGGTCCAGGTCGTAGCGCACCGCGGCGAGCCGGCCCACCGCTTCCACCAGTTCCTCGGCGGGCAGCGTGAAGGGCAACCGCAGGAAGCGCTCGAGCGTCCCGTCCAGGCCGAACCGGGGTCCGGGCGCCAGCCGTACGCCGACCTCCTCGGCGGCCCGGGCCAGCGCGCTGGAGATCGGGCCGTCCAGCTCGGCCCAGAGCGTCACGCCGCCGCGCGGCGGCGTGACCCGCCAGTCGGGCAGCTGCTCCGCGAGCGCCGCGACCAGGGCGTCGCGCTGCGCGGCGAGCTGGGCCCGGCGGGCGGCCACGATGGCCGGCGCCTCGGCGAGCAGGTGCACGGCGACGAGCTGGTCGAGCACCGGGCTGGCCATGTCCACCCCGACCCGGGCCGCGGCGAGCCGCTGCACCTGGGGCGCGGAGGCGCGGACCCAGCCGATCCGCAGGCCGCCCCAGTAGGGCTTGCTCATCCCGCCGATGCTGATCACCCGGGAGTGCCTGTCGAAGACCGCGACCGGCGGCGGCAGCGGGGTGCCGTCCAGCGGCAGGTCGACGAAGGACTCGTCGACGACGAGGTCGGTGCCGGCCGCGTGGGCCGCGCCGACCAGCCGTTCGCGCAGGTCGGCCGCCATCAGGTGGCCGGTCGGGTTGTGGAACTCCGGGATCACGTACGCGAGCTTCGGCCGGGTCTGCCGGATGCTGCCGAGCAGCAGCTCGGCGTCCCAGCCCTCGTCGGACAGGCCGTGCGTGGCGATCCGGGCGCGCCGGGCGGCCAGCGCGGCCAGCGCGTTGGGGTAGGTGGGTGACTCGACGAGCACCGCGCCACCGGGCGACAGGGCCAGCCGCAGCACCAGGTCCAGCGCGTGCTGGGTGCCGCTGGTGACCATGATCTGCTCCGGGCTGGTGGGCAGCCCGCGCTCGGTGTACCCGCGGGCCACCGCCTCCCGCAGCTCGATGATGCCGGTCGGGTGGTAGCCGGCCCCGCCGAGGTAGCGGGGCAGGTCCTCGGCGGCCGCCCGGGCGGCCGGGACGAGCTGCGGCGGCGCGGACAGCGCGGCCACGCCGAGGTCGATCATGTCGCGGTCGTCCAGCGGCGTCCACAGCCCGGTGCTGGCGACCCGGTGGCCGCCGGGCAGCATGGTCCAGCTCCCGGCGCCCCGGCGGCTGGCCAGGTGGCCGCTCTCCCGCAGTTCCCGGTACGCGGCGGTGACAGTGGTCCGGCTGATCCGCAGCGCCTCGGCCAGTTCCCGCTCGGCCGGCAGGCGTACCCCCAGGGGCAGCCGGCCGTCGGCGAGCAGGCCCCGGACGGCGCCGGCGAGCGCGGCGTAGTCGGGGCTGCGGCGGCGGCCCGGCAGTGCATGCCACTGGCCGAGGAGTCGCGCCAATTGGACGCCGCGCACCTGGCTGGTCATGGCCACACCTCCGGAATTGGACCCCTTACGTCCTGCAATTGGCCCCTAGGGTGGCATGCATGGCACCGCTTGGCAATCTCGGGCACCGTTCGGCGCGACGACTCACCCAGCTCTACGCCGGGCTCGTCCTGTACGGCCTCAGCATGGCGCTGATGATCCGGTCGGAGCTGGGGCTGGACCCGTGGGACGTGTTCCACCAGGGGCTCGCCCGGCAGACCGGCCTCTCCTTCGGCACCGTCACCATCGCCGTCGGCGCTCTCGTGCTGCTGCTCTGGATCCCGCTGCGGCAGCGGCCCGGCCTCGGCACGGTCAGCAACGTCGTGGTCATCGGCCTGGTCGTCGACGCCACCCTGGCCGTGCTGCCGCCCGGTGAGGGCATGCCGGCGCGTGCCGCGATGCTCGTGGCCGGGATCGTCGCCAACGGCGCCGCCACCGGGCTCTATCTCGGCGCCGGGCTCGGCCCCGGGCCCCGCGACGGTCTGATGACCGGATTCGTCGCCCGTCATCCCCGCTTCTCGGTGCGGCTGGTCCGCACGAGCATCGAGGTCACCGTGCTGGCCCTCGGCTGGCTGCTCGGCGGAACCGTCGGCCTCGGCACCGTGGCGTACGCGCTGACCATCGGCCCGCTCGCCCAGTTCTTCATCCCGGTCTTCGCGCTGCCCGCACGGCCGGCGAGCGGCGCTTACGCTACGTGACCGGCGCCGGGCCGACCGCCACGGCCCGAAGCGATCCGCAACGCGCTGAGCTGCGGTGACGAAGAACAGCAAAACCAGGTGTTTCCTCCGCCGTCGCGGCCGGGCATCATTCCTGCATGGGGGAGAACGGATGGCGTTGGAGCGACGCCTGGATCTTCGTCGCGCTTGTCATCGCCAGTGGCGCCGGCCGGCACCGGCGGTCCGCGTCGACACGCCGCCCCGAAGGCGTACGACTGGCCGACGTCCTCTCCACCGCCGACCACCTCAACCAGGCCATCCCCGAGCGGCACGAGGTGGAGGGCGCGGTCCGGCGGCTCGTCGGCGCGGGCCTGGTCAGCGTCGCCGACGGCTGGTTCCGGGTCACACCGGACGGTGAGCGGCTCTGGCGCACCCGCCCCAGCGCCGGGCTCGGCACCACTGTGGACACGGTGCAGGGCGTGCTAACCCGCCGGCACCCGCCCGGTGAGTCCGAGTGGCAGCTCGACGAGGACGACCACGCCGCCGCCGTGCAGGAGTACGTGGTCCGCTCGATCCCGATGCCGCGCCGCTCCCCCGAGGGGCACTCCGGCCGGCAGTGAGCGCGCCTCAGCGCACCGGGTGCCCGGCGCCGCGCAGCGCGTCCTTGACCTCGCCGACGGTCAGCTCACCGAAGTGGAAGACGCTCGCCGCGAGCACCGCGTCCGCCCCCGCGCCGACGGCCGGCGGGAAGTGCGCCACCTCGCCCGCGCCGCCGCTGGCGATCACCGGCACGTCGACCACCTCCCGGACCGCCTGGATCAGCGGCAGGTCGAACCCGGCCTTGGTGCCGTCGGCGTCCATCGAGTTGAGCAGGATCTCCCCCGCGCCCAGCTCGGCGCCGCGCGCCGCCCACTCGACCGCGTCCAGCCCGGTGCCCCGCCGCCCGCCGTGCGTGGTCACCTCGAAACCGCTCGGCGTCGTGCCGTCGGGCGCGCGGCGCACGTCCAGTGAGAGCACGAGCACCTGACTGCCGAACCGGTCGGCGATCTCGGCGATCAGCTCCGGGCGGGCGATGGCGGCGGTGTTCACGCCCACCTTGTCCGCCCCGGCCCGCAGCAGCGTGTCGACGTCGGCGACCTGGCGGACGCCGCCGCCCACGGTGAGCGGGATGAAGACCGACTCGGCGGTACGCCGCACCACGTCGAGCATGGTGCCGCGGTCACTGGACGAGGCGGTGACGTCGAGGAAGGTCAGCTCGTCCGCGCCGGCCCGGTCGTACGCCGCCGCCAGCTCCACCGGGTCGCCCGCGTCGCGCAGGTCGAGGAAGTTGACCCCCTTGACCACGCGCCCGGCGTCCACGTCCAGACACGGGATGACCCGTACCGCCACCGTCATGCCCCGAGCCTAGCCAACGCGCGGGCGGTGGTGACCCGCCGGTGAGGCCGGTCACCACCGCCCGTGGTGGTACGGGTTCGCGCCGGTCAGAGACGGACCAGCATCTTGCCGAGGTTCTCGCCGCGCAGCAGGCCGAGGAACGCCTCCGGGGCCTGCTCGATGCCGTCGACGATCGTCTCGTCGTACGACAGCCGGCCCTCGCGCAGCCAGCCCGCCACCTCCTGCACGAACTGCTCCCGCAGGTGACCGTGGTCACTGACGAGGAAGCCGCGCAGCGTCAGGCGTTTGCCGATCACCAGCGCCAGGTTGCGCGGCGCGGCGGGCGGCTCGGTGGCGTTGTACTGGGCGATCATGCCGCAGATGGCGGCCCGGCCGTGCACGTTCATCGCCCCGATCGCGGCCTCCAGGTGGTCGCCGCCGACGTTGTCGAAGTACACGTCGACGCCGTCCGGCGCGGCCGCCCTGAGCTGCTTGGACACCGGGCCGTCGTGGTAGTCGAACGCGGCGTCGAAGCCGAGCGCGGTGAGCCGTTCCACCTTCGCCGCGGAGCCGGCGCTGCCGATCACCCGGCCGGCGCCGCGCAGCTTCGCGATCTGGCCGACCATGCTGCCCACCGCGCCGGCCGCGCCGGAGACGAAGACGGTCTCCCCCGGCTTCATGGCGGCCACGTCGAGCAGCCCGGCGTACGCGGTCAGCCCGGTCATGCCGAGCACGCCCAGATGGGCGGTCACCGGTGCCAGGTCCGGGTCGATCTTGCGCGCGCCCTTGGCGTCCACCAGCGCGTACTCGCGCCAGCCCAGCCCGTGCAGCACCGTGTCGCCGGGCTTGACGCCGCCGGCCTCGCCGGCCACCACCTCACCGATCGCGCCCCCGTCGAGCGGGGCGTCGAGCGCGAACGGCGGCACGTACGACTTGACGTCGTTCATCCGCCCGCGCATGTACGGGTCGACGGACATGAACCGGTTGCGGACCACCACCTGTCCCGGGCCCGGCGTCGGCACCTCGGTGGTGACCAGCCGGAAGTTCTCCGCGGTCGGCCAGCCCTGCGGCCGGGACGCCAGATGGATCTCCCGGTTCATCCCGCTCATCGGGCCTCGCGGACCGTGCGGGTGACCTCGACGTTGCCCCGGGTCGCGTTGGAGTAGGGGCAGACCTGGTGGGCCGCGTCGACCAGCTGCTCGGCGGCCGCGCGCTCGACCGCGGGCAGGTCCACCACGAGCGTCACGGCGAGGCCGAAGCCGCCGCTGCCGTTCGGGCCGATGCCCACCTCGGCCTCGACCACCGAGCCGGAGACGTCCGCCTTGGCCTTGCGGGCGACCACGCGCAGCGCGGAGTGGAAGCAGGCCGCGTAGCCGGCCGCGAAGAGCTGCTCCGGGTTGGCCGCGCCGCCGGCGCCACCCATCTCCTTCGGTACGGCGAGGTCCAGCTCGACCGTGCCGTCGGAGGTGCGGACGTGACCGTCGCGGCCGTCGCCGGTGGCGCGGGCGGAGGCGGTGTAGAGCACCTGCATGTCACTGCTCCTTCTGTCGGTGGATCGTCTCGGTGACCCGGGTGAGGATGCCGTGGAGGAAGACCAGTTCGGCCTCGGTGAGCCCGGTGGCGGTGGCCACCTGCCGCGGCACGTCACACATCCGCTCCCGCAGGGCCCGGCCCTGGCCGGTGAGGCCCACCTCGACCCGGCGCTCGTCGGCAGCCGAGCGGGTACGCACCACCAGGCCGGCCGCCTCCAGCCGCTTGAGCAGCGGGGAGAGCGTGCCGGAGTCGAGCCGGAGCGCGGCGCCGAGCTCGGAGACCGTGGGGGCGTCGTCGTCACGCTCCCAGAGCACCAGCAGCACCAGGTACTGCGGGTAGGTCAGGCCGTGCTCGTCGAGGATGGGCCGGTAGACGTCGGTCATGGCGCGCGACGCCGCGTAGAGGGCGAAGCACACCTGCCGGCGCAGCACCAGATCATCGGTCACCGCGAAACCGTAACGCACAATTAGGTTGTGCACAACCGATCGGCGTGTGGTCCGGGGCGCGCGAGGCACCCCGGAACGCCTCAGGCGGGGAGGTACGCCTCCAGCTCGACCTCGACCAGCAGGTCCGGGTCGATCAGCCCGGCCACCACCACCATCGTCGCCACCGGGCGTACCGGGCCGAACACCGCGTTGTGCGCCCGGCCCACCTCGTCGGCGAAGATCCGATCCGTCACGTACATCCGGGTCCGCACCACGTCGCCCGGACCGGCGCCCACCTCGGCCAGCGCGTCCAGGCCGATCCGGATCGCCTGCGCGGTCTGCGCCGCCGCGTCGCCGGCGTGCGCCACCCGGCCGTCCACAGTGGAGGTGCAGCCGGCCGTGATCGCCAGCGAACCGGCCCGGACCACCCGCGAGTAGCCGTACAGCGCCTCCCACGGGCCGCCCGAGCCGAGCCGGGTCACCACACCGGCGTCCGCCGGCGGCTCGGGCGGCGCGGCGGTCATGCGTCGGCCCGCAGCGTCGCCAGCGCCTCGGCGACGGTGAACGCGCCCGCGTAGAGCGCCTTCCCGGCGATCACGCCCTCCACGCCCACCGGCTCCAGCGTGGCCAGCGCCCGCAGGTCGTCGAGCGTGGACACGCCGCCGGAGGCGATCACCGGGGCGTCGGTGCGGGCGCACACCTCGCGCAGCAGGTCCAGGTTCGGCCCGCGCATGGTGCCGTCCTTGGTGATGTCGGTGACCACGTACCGCGCCGCGCCCGCCGCGTCCAGCCGGGCCAGCACCTCGTACAGGTCACCGCCGTCGCGGGTCCAGCCGCGCGCCGACAGGGTACGGCCGCGCACGTCCAGCCCGATCGCCACCCGGTCGCCGTACTCGCCGCAGATCCGGTCGCACCACTGCGGATCCTCCAGCGCGGCGGTGCCGATGTTCACCCGCGCCGCCCCGGTGGCCAGCGCCGCCCGCAGCGACTCGTCGTCGCGGATGCCACCGGACAGCTCCACCTTCACGTCCAGCTTGCCGACCACCTCGGCCAGCAGCGCGGCGTTGGAGCCCCGCCCGAACGCGGCGTCCAGATCCACCAGATGGATCCACTCCGCGCCGTCGGACTGCCAGGCCAGCGCCGCGTCCAGCGGGTCGCCGTACGCGGTCTCGCTACCGGCGGCGCCCTGCACGAGCCGGACGGCCTGGCCGTCGGCGACGTCCACGGCGGGCAACAGGGTGAGGCTCAACGCTTCTCTCCTCGGGTCCTCAACGACGGTCCAGCGCGATCACCACGATCGCGGGCAGGACCAGCAACAACAACGCGACCAGCACCAGCCGCAGCGCCAGGTCGTCCACCAGGCTCCAGATGCCGACCACCGCCACCGCGGTGAGCACCAGGATCGTCGCCCGCTCCCGGCGGGTGTGCCGGCGCAGCCGGCCGGTACGGCCGCGCCGCAGCGACGGCGTCAGCCGGCGTACCAGGGAACGACGCCGCTCCCGGCGGGCCACCCGGCGGGCGCGGACGGCGCGCGCACGCTCCTGCTCGGCCTCGCGCTCCGCGCGGCGGCGGGCCCGCTCCTTGCTCACGCCGACGCCAGCGGGCCGGTCACAGCGTGCCGAGCCAGTTGCGCAGCAGCGCCGCACCGGCGTCGGCCGACTTCTCCGGGTGGAACTGCGCGGCCGACAGCGCGCCCCGCTCCACCGCGGCCACGAAGTCCGTGCCGTGGTGCGCGGTGGTCACCGTGGCGCCCGCCTCGGCCAGCGCCGCCGGGTCCGTCACGCCGTAGGAGTGCACGAAGTAGAACCGGGTGCCCTCCGGCAGCCCGGCGAACAGCGTCGAGCCGGCCGGCGGCCGCACCGTGTTCCAGCCCATGTGCGGCAGCCGCCGCGCGGGCAGCCGGGTCACGCCGCCGGGCAGCAGCCCGAGCCCCTTGGTGACCACGCCGTGCTCCTCGCCGTGCCCGAAGAGGATCTGCATGCCGACGCAGATGCCCAGCACCGGCCGCCCGGCGGCGACCCGCTCGGCGATCACCGGCCCGGCGCCCAGCGCCTCGATCCCGGCCATGCAGGCGGCGAACGCGCCCACGCCCGGCACCACCAGGCCGTCGGCCGACGCGGCGGCGTCCAGGTCGTCGGTGACGGTCACGTCGGCGCCGGCCCGCGCCACCGCGCGCTCGGCCGACCGCAGGTTGCCCGAGCCGTAGTCGAGCACCACCACGCGCCGCGTCATCAGCTCTCCCCCGGCAGCAGCCAGAGCACCCCGGCGACGGTGGCCAGTACGGCCAGCAGCCCGGTGACCACCACGGCGGCGCGCGGCGCGCCCTGCTTGAGCAGCGACCACGTCCCGCCGACCAGCAGCCCGGCCAGGATCAACACGAGAGTGGGCAGCACCTTCATTAGAGAGCGCCCTTCGTGGACGGCACCACACCGGCGTTACGCGGGTCCAGCGCGGTGGCCTCGCGCAGCGCGCGGGAGACGGCCTTGAACTGCGCCTCGACCACGTGGTGCGCGTCCGGGTGACCGCCCGGCCGGGCCGCGCGCAGCACGTCCACGTGCAGCGTGATCCGGGCCGACTGGCCGAACGACTCCCAGATGTGCCGGGTCATGCTCGTCGGGTAGACCGGCCCGATGTACGGGGCCAGCGCCGGCTCGTCGTGCACCACGTACGGGCGGCCGGACAGGTCGACGGCGGCGCGGACCAGCACCTCGTCCATCGGGACGGTGGCCGAGCCGTACCGCCGGATGCCCGCCTTGTCGCCCAGCGCCCGGTCGAACGCGGCGCCCAGCGCCAGCGCGGTGTCCTCCATCGTGTGGTGCGCGTCGATCTCCAGGTCGCCGACCGTGTGCACGGTCAGGTCGAAGCCGCCGTGCCGGGCGATCTGGTTGAGCATGTGGTCGTAGAAGCCGACGCCGGTGGAGATGTCGGCCTGGCCGGTGCCGTCGAGGTCGATCTCGACGAGCACCTTGGTCTCGTTTGTGACCCGCTCGATCCGGGCGATCCGGCTCATGAAACGTTCTCCATCGCGGTGAGGAAGGCGTCGGTCTCGGTCGGGGTGCCGGCGGTGACGCGCAGCCAGCCGGGCAGGCCGACGTCGCGCACCAGCACGCCGGCATCGAGCAGGGTACGCCAGGCCACCGCCTGGTCCCCGTCGACGGCGAACAGCACGAAGTTCGCGTCGCTGTCGGCCACCCGGTGGCCCCGGGCGCGCAGCTCGGCGACGATCCGGTCCCGCTGCGCCATGATCGCGGCCACGGTGCCGAGCAGGGCGTCCCGGTGCGCCAGCGCCGCGCGGGCGGCGGCCTGGGTGAGCGCGGACAGGTGGTACGGCAGCCGGACCAGCTGCACCGCGTCCACCACCGCCGGGTCGGCGGCCAGGTAGCCGAGCCGCCCGCCGGCGAAGCCGAACGCCTTGCTCATGGTGCGGGTCACCACCAGCCGCGGGTGGCCGGGCAGCACCGCCAGCGCGCTGACCGTGCCGGGCCGGGCGAACTCGGCGTACGCCTCGTCCACGACCACCATGCCGGGCGCCTCGTCCAGCACGGCGGCGACCACGGCCGGGTCGAGCGCGGTGCCGGTCGGGTTGTTCGGCGAGCAGAGGAACACCACGTCCGGCCGGTGCTCGCGGACCTGGGCCACCGCCTCGTCGGCGGTGAGCCCGAAGTCCGCGCCGCGCCGGGCGGGCACCCACCGGGTGCCGGTGCCGAGCGCCAGCAGCGGGTGCATCGAGTACGCCGGGGTGAAGCCGAGCGCGGTGCGCCCGGGACCGCCGAACGCCTGCAGCAGCTGCTGCTGGATCTCGTTGGAGCCGTTCGCCGCCCACACGTGGTCGGCGGTGAGCCCGTGCCCCAGGTAGGCGGCCAGGTCGGCGCGCAGCGCCACCGCGTCCCGGTCCGGGTAGCGGTTGAGGTCACGCAGCTCGGCGGCGAGCGCCTTGCCGATCGCCTCGACCACCGGCTCGGGCACCGGGTAGGAGTTCTCGTTGGTGTTCAGCCGCACCGGCACGTCGAGCTGCGGCGCGCCGTACGGCGTGCGCCCGCGCAGGTCGTCGCGGATCGGCAGGTCGTCGAGCGTGGTCACGACGCCCCGCCCTCGGGGAACCGGACGCTGACCGCCTGGCCGTGCGCGGGCAGGTCCTCCACGGTCGCCAGCGTGACCACGTGCGGGGCCACGTCGCGCAGCGCCTCCTGCGTGTATTCGACCAGGTGGACGCCGCGCAGGAACGACTGCACGGACAGCCCGGAGGAGTGCCGGGCGCAGCCGCCGGTGGGCAGCACGTGGTTGGAGCCCGCGCAGTAGTCGCCGAGCGACACCGGCGACCACGCGCCCACGAACACCGCACCGGCGTTGCGGACCCGCAGCGCCCACTCACGGGCGTTCTCGGTCTGGATCTCCAGGTGCTCGGCCGCGTACGCGTCGACCACCCGCAGGCCCGCCTCCAGGTCGTCGACGAGGACCACGCCGCTCTGCTCGCCGCGCAGCGCGGTGCCGATCCGCTCGGCGTGCTTGGCCGCGGGCGCCTGCCGGGCAAGCTCCGCGTCGACCGCGTCGGCCAGCGCGGTGGACGGGGTGACCAGCACGCTGGCCGCGAGCGGGTCGTGCTCGGCCTGGCTGATCAGGTCGGCGGCGACGTGCGCCGGGTCGGCGGTGTCGTCGGCCAGGATCGCGATCTCGGTCGGGCCGGCCTCGGCGTCGATGCCGACCACGCCGCGCAGCAGCCGCTTCGCGGCGGTGACCCAGATGTTGCCCGGGCCGGTGATCATGTCGACCGGCTCGCAGCGCTCGTCCCCGGCCGGGTCGGCGCCCGCCCCGTACGCGAGCATGGCGACGGCCTGGGCGCCGCCGACGGCGTACACCTCGTCCACGCCGAGCAGCGCGCAGGCCGCCAGGACCCGGCGGTCCGGCAGGCCGTCGTTGTCCTTCTGCGGCGGGCTCACCACCACCAGCGAGCGCACCCCGGCCGCCTGGGCCGGGACGACGTTCATCACCACCGTCGACGGGTACATGGCCAGGCCGCCGGGGACGTAGAGACCGACCCGGTCGACCGGCACCCACCGCTCGGTGACCGTGCCGCCGGGCACCACGGTCGTGGTGTGGTCGGTGCGGCGCTGGTCGGCGTGCACCTTGCGGGCCCTGGTGATCGACTCCAGCAGCGCGGCGCGGACCTGCGGGTCCAGCTCGTCCTCGGCGGCGCGGATCGTCTCGACCGGCACCCGCAGCCGCTCCGGTGACACACCGTCGAACCGTTCGCTGGCCTCCCGGATCGCCGGGTACCCATGCTCCCGGACCGCCTCGACCAGCGGGCGGATCCGCTCGACCGCCACGGAGACGTCGAGCTGGGCACGGGGCAGCAGGCGGCGCGGGTCACGTGCCCCGCCGCGCAGGTCGATCCGATTCAGCACGCCTGCGAGTCTAGGCCGCCGCCGCGGCGACCGGCCCGGGCCGCCCGCACGCCGGGACGGTGAGCCGGGACACGCGCGGGCGGGCGCGTTGGGGATACGCTCGATCGCGTGAGCGCACGGCTGCCGGTGTTCCCGCTCGGGACCGTCCTCTTCCCCGGGCTGGTCCTTCCGCTGCACATCTTCGAGGAGCGCTACCGGGCGCTGGTACGCCACCTGGTGGCGCTGCCCGAGGGCGCGCCGCGCGAGTTCGGCGTGGTCGCGATCCGGGCCGGCTGGGAGGTGGCGCCGGCCGGGCCGCCGGGGCGCTTCGGGCTGACCGCCGGCGAGGTCACGCTGCACGAGGTGGGCTGCACCGCCGAGCTGCGGCAGGTCACCGAGCTGGCCGACGGCGGGTTCGACATCGTCACCGTGGGGCGGCGCCGGTTCCGCCTCGCCGAGGTCGACCATTCCGCCGAGCCCTACCTGACGGCGGAGGTGGAGTGGTTGCCCGAGCCGGGCGGCCCGGACGAGACGGCCGACCTGCTGGCGGCCCGGGTGATCTCGGTGTTCCGGCAATATCTCGGCCTGATCCGGCCGGACCAGCAGGAGATCTCCGAGCAGTTGCCGGAGGACCCGACGGTGCTGTCGCACCTGGTGGCCGCGACCGCCGCGCTGACCGTGGACGACCGGCAGCGGCTGCTCGCCATCGACGACACCGCCGCCCGCCTGCGGGCCGAGCTGCGCCTGCTCAACCGGGAGACGGCGTTGCTGCGGCAGGTCCGGGCGGTGCCGGTGCCGCTCAGCGAGCTGGCGGGTCTCCCGGCGCCGAACTGAACCCCGGCGGCGGCCACCCGCCGTCGAACTCCGGCTCCGGCCGCAGCGACGGCCACCGCGACCAGCCCGCGAGCAGCGTGTACGTGACTGCGGCGCCGAACGCGGCGAGCAGCAGGTTGCCGTGCGGCAGCGGGAGCGGGCCGAACCAGTCGACGCCGCCGGCGCGCAGGTCGACGGGTTTGGTGAAGGCGGTACCCGGCGGCGCGGTCTCCACCAGCCGCTGGAACGTGGACAGGCCGATCCGGCGGCCGACCTGCCAGGCCACCACCGCCGCGCCGAGACCGCCGAGGGTGACCGCGAGCAGGCCCGCCGGACCACGCCGGCGGCGCAGCACCACCCACAGGGTGATCGCGGCGAGCACGCCGAAGCCGAGGGTCAGGAGGCTGAACCAGCCGTCCGCGGCGATCGGCTGCTCCGGCTGCGTGGTGGCGTAGACCGCGCCGGCCGGCGTCTGCCGTACCGGGGTGGCCGGCGCCGCCCACACCCAGAGCAGCCCGAGCGGCGCGCCGAGCGCGGTGAGCAGCGCGGCCACGCCGAGGGTGGTCGCCACCACCCGGCCGGCGGATCGCCGGGACGCGGGCGACGCACCGGGGAGCTGCGTCACGACGCCCGGATGCCCGGCCAGCGGGTCGGCGCCGGGCGCGGTGACCGGGGTGCCGGCGGGCACCGGCAGTCCGCCGGGCCAGCCGGGTGGTCCGCCGGGCCAGGCAGGCGGCTGCTCGCGCTCGGGCCGCGCCTCGGCGCCGTCGGCACGCTCGCGCGTCCGCTCGGGATCAGGGGTGTCCGGAGTCACCCGTTGATCCTCTCAGGCCGGGGCACGGCGCGGGGCGGTGGTCGCCGCCTCAGCGCGCGAACGGTTCCACCATCACCGCGGCGGCCTTGAGCCAGGCGTTGCGGGTCTCGGCCTGGAGCTGGTGGTACTCGATCGAGGAGCCGGTCTCCAGCGCCGGGTCGTAGGGCACCACCGCCACCGCCCGGGTCCGGGTGGCGAAGTGCCGTTCCAGGTCGTCCTGCAGGGAGGTCCGGCCGGGCGTCGGGCAGGAGATCAACGTGACCGCGTTGTCGGCCAGGTCGCCCATGCCCTCCTCGTGCAGCAGGTCGAGCATCCAGTCCGCGCTGAACGCCGCGTCCTCACGCGGCACGGTGGTCACCACGAGCTGGTCGGCGGCCTGCATCACGGTGCGCCAGTTCGGGCTCTCCACGTTGTTGCCGGTGTCCACGCAGACCACCTCGTGGGTGCGGCGCAGCAGCTCCAGCACCCGCTTGACGGTGAACTGGTCGAGCCGCTGGGCGAAGCGCGGGCTCTCCTCGCCGGCCAGCACGTCGTACGAGCCGTCGGAGGCGTGCCGCAGGTAGTCGTCGAGGTGGGACAGCAGCCGGTTGCCCTCGAGGATCTCGATCTGCGCCAGGTCGTGGATCAGGTGCCGGATGGTGCGGGCGTGCCGGGCGCTGCCGGCCCGCAGCCCGAGCGTGCCGCGCAGCTCGTTGTCGTCCCAGGCGAGCACGCCGCGCCCGCGGACGCTGCCCACCGTCGCCGCGGCGAGCACGGTGGCGGTGGTCTTGTGCACCCCGCCCTTGGGGTTGGCGAACGCGAGCACCCGGGGCGTGCCCAGCTCGCGGCGCAGCACGCTGGTGGCGCGTTCCAGCTCGGCGTCCGGCTCGGGGGCACGCCACTGCGCCTGGGCCGGCGCGACCCGCCCGGCGCGGCCGGAGCGGCCCTCCAGCGGGCTGCGCGGCGCGGGCACCACCGGTTCCGGCGCGGGCGGGACGTCCGGCCGGTAGCGGCCCCGGTCGAGCAGGGCGTACCGGGACTCGGCCGGCGGCGGCGCGGGCCGGTAGCCACCGTCGAGAAGGGAGTAGCGCGACTCGGCCGGCGCCTCGGCCCGGCCGCGCGGCTCCGGCAGCGCCGGTTCGGCGCGCCAGGACGGCTCCGGCCGGGGCTCGGCGGCGAAGGACGGGTCCGGCGCGACAGACGGCTCGGCGCGCCAGGACGGCTCGGCCGGATAGGGCTGCCCGGCGCGCCAGGACGGCTCCGGGTCGGTGCGGTACGCCGGCTCGGCCCGGTAGGCCGGTTCACCCTCCTGGCGGGGGTCGGCGCGGAAGGCGGGGTCGACCCGGAACGTGGCCTCGGCCCGGTAACCGGGCTCGGCGCCGTACGACCCGTCGGGGGCGCGGCCGACGGCGGCGGCGCGCCCGGTCCAGCCGGTGCCGGCGGCGCGGCGTGGCAGCGGGTCGGGCGGCGGCGCGTGGTGGTCCTCGACGTGCCGGTCGGCGTCGGCGTGCTCCGCGCCGCGACCGCCGAGCCGGGCCCGGTCGAGCAGCGCCCGCCACCGCGGTGCCGGCTCGCCCTGCCGACCCCAGCCGGTCTCGCTGCCGTCCAAGGATTCGCCCTCCCCCAGCCCATCGATCTCCGCCTGACAGGCTACGAACGAAACCCTATTCGGACCACTCCCCGCGCCGCACATCGCCCGGTGACCCGCCGCACGGTGGGATCGACCGGGTGGCCGCGCCCGCTGATGTCTCAGGAGGTGGGAGCGGGATTGGGTGGCCCGGATCCGGGGACCGGCGCACGGGCGGTCGGTGAAGGTCCGCTCACCGTCCGTGCAGCTTCCGACGAATCGCCCATTCCGCCGCCCCGGGCCGCCGCGCTGTCCGCCGGCGGCCGGGCCACGTCACGCTGCTCCGGCAGCGGCGGGGTGAACACCGTCCGGTCGAGCCGGGTGACCTCCGGCGCCGGGTCCACCGCCCGCACACCCGGGCGCCCGGCGAGCGCGCGCAACGCGTCCGGCGCGGCACGGACCACCGCGGCGTACACGCAGGCGCACCCGGTCCGGTAGGCGTCCGCCTCCCGGGCCGCGACCTCGGCCCCGCTCTCGTACACCCGGCGCAGCTCCGGATCGGCGGTGGCCGCCGGGGCGGCGGCGCGCGACCGGTAGTCGGCGGCCTCCCGGTCCTTGCGCCCGGCGACGTCGGCCATCCCGGCGAGCACGTCGTCCGGCAGCCGCAGCGCCGCGATCCGGACGATCTCGGTCTGCCGGCCGGACAGCGGCACCCGCGCCACCACCGCCGAGACCGGCGCGCCGTCCAGCGCGGCGGCCGCCCGCGCCGGGGTCAGGTAGCCGGCGAACGAGACGAGCGCGTAGGCGTCGGGCGCGTCGAGGGCGGCCAGCTCCTCCCCGGCGGCACGCAGGTACGCCGGGACGCTCGCGCCGGCGGCCACCCCGACCCGGGTCACCTCGCCGACAGTGCGGTCGCTGACCGGACGGTCCCGCCGCTGCGCCACCGCTACCACCAGCACCACCAGCGCGCAGGCCAGCGCCAGCCAGGTCAGCGTGGTGAACCGGGACCGGCGCGGCGGCGCGGTGTCGTCGCTCATGGTCAGTCGCGCAGGATCTCCAGCGCCCGGGCCAGATCCTCCGGGTAGTCGCTGACGAACGTCACCTCGTCGCCGGTGCCCGGGTGCGCGAAGCTCAGCGAACGGGCGTGCAGCCACTGCCGGGACAGCCCGAGCCGGGCCGACAGAGTCGGGTCCGCCCCGTAGGTCAGGTCGCCCACGCAGGGGTGCCGCATGCTGGAGAAGTGCACCCGGATCTGGTGCGTGCGCCCGGTCTCCAGCCGTACGTCGAGCAGGCTGGCGGAGGGGAACGCCTCGAGTGTGTCGTAGTGGGTGATGCTCGGCTTGCCGCCGGAGACCACCGCCCACCGGTAGTCGTGGTGCGGGTGCCTGTCGATCGGCGCGTCGATGGTGCCGCGCAGCGGGTCCGGGTGGCCCTGCACCACGGCGTGGTAGCGCTTCTCCACCTCGCGCTCCTTGAACGCCCGCTTGAGCGCGGTGTACGCGCGCTCGCTCTTGGCCACCGCCATGATCCCGGTGGTGCCCACGTCGAGCCGGTGCACCACGCCCTGCCGCTCGGCCGCGCCGCTGGTGGAGATGCGGTGGCCGATGCCGGCCAGCCCGCCGATCACCGTCGGGCCGGTCCAGCCGGGGCTCGGGTGCGCGGCCACCCCGACCGGCTTGTCCACCACCACGATGTCGTCGTCGGCGTACACCACTGTCAGGCCGGGCACCGCCTGCGGCACCACGGTCGGCGGGGCGGGCGGCGCGGGCAGCGTGACCTCCAGCCACGAGCCGGCCTTGACCTTGTGCGAGTTGGGCCGGGCCACGCCGTCGACGAGCGCGTCCCCGGCGTCGATCAGGCCGGCGGCGGCGGTGCGGGAGAGCCCGAACAGCCGGGACACGGCCTGGTCCAGGCGCATGCCGTCGAGGCCGTCCGGGACGGGCAGGGAGCGGGTGTCGCCGCCGGCGGCGAACGCGGAGGTCACGCGGTCTCCCGCTGCTCGGCCGGGGCGGCGTCGTCGCGCTTCTCGTCGCGCAGCCGGGAGCCGTCGCGCTGCCGGCCGGTCAGCTCCAGGAAGACCGCCAGCACCACGCCGCAGACCAGCGAGCTGTCGGCCAGGTTGAACACCGGCCAGACCTGGCCGTACGGGTCGAAGAGGCTGATCATGTCGACCACGTGGCCGACGAAGTGCCCGGGCGCGCGGAAGATCCGGTCGATCAGGTTGCCCAGCGCGCCGCCCAGCACCAGGCCCAGCGACACCGCCCACGGCAGCGAGCGCAGCCGCAGCGCCATCCACGCGATCCACCCGATCACCACGAACGTGATGATCGGGAAGACCCAGGTGTGGTCGGAGCCGATGCTCCAGGCGGCGCCGCTGTTGCGGGTGAGGCTGAAGTAGACCGCGCCGCCGAGCACCGACACCGGCTCCCGGCCGGTCAGCTCGGCCAGCGCGAGCTGTTTGGTGCCCAGATCCGCCAGCAGCGAGAACAGGGACACGCCGAGCAGCAGGCCGACGGCCCTGCGGCGGGGCGCGCCGGCACCCGACTCGGTGGTGCCGGAACCGGCGGGCGGTGCTGCGGTCATCTGCTCCCCATCGACGCTTGCGACGGCGTGGTCACCGTCTGCCGTACGGCCGCCGGGGAGCGGTGATCAGCGCCGCTCCTCCAGCTGCTTGCAGGTCACGCAGAGGGTGGCCGACGGGAACGCGGCGAGCCGCTCCACCGGGATCGGGTTGCCGCACCGCTCGCACCAGCCGTAGCCGCCCTCGTCGAGGCGCTCCAGCGCGCGCTCGACCTGCGTGATCCGCTCCTTGATGCTGTTGGCGAGAGAGATCTCCTGCTCCCGCTCGAACGTCTTGGTGCCGGTGTCGGCCTGGTCGTCCCCGGCCGAGTCGGTCAGCCGGTCGCGCTGCAGCTCGGTGATCTCGCTCAGCGTCTGATCGTACTCGGCGTTCAGCTCGTCCCGCCGCGCCGCCAGGGCGGCCCGGATCTTCTCGGTCTCCGCCGCGCTGCGGGTGGCCTTCGGCGCGGGCTTGCGGCCGGCGGTCCTGGTGTCGGCTGGCTTCGCCATCGTCAGCTCCCTCAGCCGCGTGGCGCGGCGGTCAGCGGTACGTGGGCGGGGACGCCGTCGTCGGCATCTCCGCGTACGGAAGGGTGCACGGCGAGCGGGCCCGCCGTGCACTCCGGAGGTTGGCAAGAATACGGAACGTACAGGCGTCCGACAACGTGCCGCACCGTCGTCCCACGTATCCGCCCCGGACTGCCATCAATCGGGGCAAAAGGAACGGTAGCAGATCAGCGGGCCGTCTCCTCGCCGTACTCCCCGAACCACCGCGCCAGCCGGCCCCGGCGGCTCACCGCCCGCAGCCGCCGCTCGGTCTCGTCCCGTACGCCGGCGGTGGCGACGATGAGCAGGCTGTCCCCGACCTTGAGCCGGGTGTCCGCGCCGGGCACGAACCCGACGCCGTCGCGCAGCACCAGCGTGACCGCGGCGCCCACCGGCAGCCGCAGCTCGTCCACGTGCACCCCGGCCAGCCGGGACCCGTCCGGCACCTCCAGCTGGAGCAGGTCGGCGCGCATCCGCTCCAGCGGGGCGGTCTCCAGCATGATCTCGTTCGGCT
Source organism: Micromonospora sp. LHW51205 (assembly GCF_003315815.1). Taxonomy (NCBI): domain Bacteria; kingdom Bacillati; phylum Actinomycetota; class Actinomycetes; order Micromonosporales; family Micromonosporaceae; genus Micromonospora; species Micromonospora sp. LHW51205. Next base: position 423,137 of record NZ_QMEZ01000002.1, read on the forward strand.
CGGCCGGCGCGATCACGCCCAGCCGGCGGGCCGCCGGCGCCAGCGTGCCGGCCTGGAGCAACGTGAAGATCACCACCAGCACGAAGACCGCGTCGAAGAGGCGGTCCGCCCCCGGCACGTGCAGCGACAGCGGGATGGTGGCGAGCACGACCGGCACCGCGCCGCGCAGACCCGCCCAGGACAGGAAGAGCTGCTCGCGCAGATTGACCCGGAACGCCAGCGCGGACACCGCCACCGACAACGGCCGGGCGAGCAGCAGCAGGGCCAGCCCGGTGATCACGGCGGGCAGCACCGCGGTCTCCAGCCGACTCGGCGAGACCAGCAGGCCGAGCAGCACGAACAGGCCGATCTGGGCCAGCCAGGCCAGCCCGTCGGCGAAGCCGAGGATGGCCTGCCGGTGCGGCAGGCGGGAGTTGCCGAGCAGCACGCCGGCCACGTACACGGCGAGGAAGCCGGAGGCGTGCACCACCGAGCCGGCCGCGTACGCCAGCACGGTGAAGCCGACCACCGCGATCGGGTACAGGCCGGCCGACGGGAGCGCGGCCCGGCGCAGCGCGTACCGCCCGGCCAGCCCGGCGCCCACCCCGACCGCCGCGCCGACGCCCAGCTCGTAGCCGAGCAGCAGCGCCTCGTACCACCACGGGTGGGCCACCTCCGCTCCGGCGCGGGAGAGCAGCAGCACCACGAGCACGACGGGCGCGTCGTTCACCCCGGACTCGGCCTCCAGCGCGGCCACCAGCCGGGGCGGCAGACGCAACCGGCGCAGCGTGGCGAACACCGCCGCCGCGTCGGTCGAGGAGAGCACCGCGCCGTAGAGCAGCGCCAGCCGCCAGTCCAGGTCGAGCAGCAGGTGCACCACCACGCCGACGACCACGATGCTGACCACCACGCCGACGGTGGACAGCGTGGCCGCCAGCCCGAGCACCGGCCGCAGCGTGCTCCACCGGGCGGTCAGGCCGCCCTCCGCGATGATCACGATGAGCGCGCAGAAGCCGAGCACCCGGGTCAGCTCGACGTCGTCGAAGCGGATGCCCAGCCCGGCCTCGCCGAGCAGCACCCCGAGCGCCAGGTAGACCAGCAGGCTCGGCACGCCGAGCCGGGTGGAGAAGCGTACCGCGCCCACCGCCACCAGCAGCACGGCGGCGCCCACCAGCAACGCGACGTCCAGCCCGGGGGTCATCGCCGACCGGCCCGGGCGGATCTCACGGCGTGCTGCCGTCGCGCAGTCGCCGCAGCACCCCGGGCAGTTCGGCGTGCGGGCGTTCCACCAGGAAGAGCTTGTCCCGGCTGGCCGCGCCGGAGCGCAGCGACACGGTCGCCGGCCGGACGCCGAGCGCCTCGGCGAGCGCCCTCCGGGCCGCCTCGGTCGCGCGGCCGTCCACCGCCGGCGCGTGCACCGCGACGACGAGCGCGGGACCCAGCGGCCCGTCGTACCGGCCGCCGACCCGGGTCCGGGCCGCGCCGGGCTTCACCCGCACCGCGACGGTGAGCGTGTCGTCCGCGATCGTCATGGTCAGCGGGGCCGGGCCTCGGCCAGCAGGGTGGTGGCGGCGGCGCACTGCGCGCACGGGGTGAAGCCCAGGCCGACCGCCTCGGCGACCGGAACGGGCTCGTCCTCCCGGCCCACCAGATGCGGGCAGCCGGGCAGGTGGAAGCGGGGGTGGCCGTCGACCACCAGGACCTCGCCGGGCAGCCGCACCAGCCGGGCCACCTGCCCGGCGGAGAGGTACTCGGCCGGCGGGTCACCGTCGAACGCATCGCCCGGCGCGGGCGAGGTGGGCCGCGTGGCGTCCGAGGCGCGCTGGCCGGGCGGTGAGTAGGGCGTCGGTTCCGCGTCGCTCACCGGCTCGGCGGCGACGCGTTCGTACGACTCGGCGGTCGCCGGCTCGTAAGGCGCGGTGTACGGATCGGCGTCGAACGGATCGGCCGGCGGCGAGTACGCGGCGGGCGGCGGGGTGTCGTCCGGTTCGGTCACCGGCGACCCGGGCGGTTGCCGCCACCCGGATCCGCCGGCGTCGACCGTGGACGTGTGGTGCGGGACCGGGCTCACCGGGTCGTCCGGAGACGGGACGGTGTGCGCGGTCCGGGTACGCGGCCCGGTCGCCCGGCCGGCCGTGGCCCGCGCCGCGGCCGCCTGGCGGGCGAACGCGACGAAGACGACGGCGGACAGGACGCTGGCCGCGATCGAGACGATGAGCAGGAGGCTGGATCCGCCGGCGAGCCCGGCGACCAGCAGCACGACCGCGACGACGATGAGCAGGATGCTGGCGGCTACCACGGCTCACCCCCGGCCGCGTCGTGTCGGTCTGGGCGGTCGGTGGCCGTCACGGGGACGGCCACCGACGCGGGATCAGCGGCCGGACTCGAGCGAGCCGGCGCCGCGGCCACCGCCGTAGGAGCCGGCGAGGCCGGCCGCGGCGAGACCGTTGCTGCCGGCGGCACGGGTGCCCTCGGCGCGGTTCATCTCCACCTCGAGGCCCTGGCCGCGACCGTCGAGGTCACGCAGCTGGCTCTCCAGGTACGCCTTGAGCCGGGTGCGGTACTCGCGCTCGAACTGCTTGAGCTCCTCGATGTGCTTCTGCAGCGCGGTGCGCTTGGCGTCCAGGCCGCCCATGGCCTCCTGGTGCCGCTGGCGGGCGTCCCGCTCCAGGGCGTCGGCCTTGGCGCGCGCCTCCCGGGTGACCTCCTCGGCCTTCGAACGGGCCTCGGAGAGCAGCTGGTCGGCCTCGCGACGGGCGTCGGAGACGTGGTCGTCGGCGGTGCGCTGGGCCATCATGAGCACCCGCAGCGCCTGCTGCTCGCCGTCCCCGGTCACCCCGGCCGGGCCGCCCTGCGTGCGGACCTGCTCCAGCTCGGCCTGCATCGCGCGGGCCGCCTGCTCGGCGGCCGCCTTGTCGCGCTGCACCCGGTCGAGCTGGGCCTTGACGTCGTTGAGCTCCGCCGCGAGGCGGGCGTCACCGCCGGGGCCGGCGGGAGCGCCACCCCGACCGCCGCGCTCCACCTGGGCGCGCAGCTCGTTGTTCTCCTCGATCAGACGGGCCAGCTCGCGCTCGACCTCGTCCAGGAAGGCGTCGACCTCCTCCTCGTCATACCCCCGCTTGCCGATCGGCGGCTTTTTGAAGGCGACGTTGTGAACGTCGGCCGGGGTCAGCGGCATCGAAACTCCTCGGGTCAGTTGCGGCCGCGAAAGCGCTCTGGTCAGGCAAACGCGAAGATCAGGCGCCTAAACACGAACTCCATCAGCACGAACAGGATAACCAGGAGCACAAGGGAGGCCAGGTCGATGCTCACGGTACCAATTCGCAGTGGCGGGATCACACGCCTCAACGCTCGCAGGGGCGGATCAGTGACGCTCCACACGACTTCCAGTCCCGCCGACGCTCCCCGGCCCGGTTGCCAGCGGCGACCATAGGCCAGCACCGCCCCCATAACAAATCGCGCCAAAAGGACAATTAGGAAGATGTACAGCAGCAGGTAGAGCACCTGGAACAGGATCGACAACACGGCAGGCGACGTCCCTCGGTCATGTGGGTCAGCTCAGGCTGAAGAAGCCGCCCTCAGCGATCTTGGCCTTGTCCTCCGCGGTGACCTGGACGTTGGCCGGTGAGAGCAGGAACACCCGGTTGGTCACGCGCTCGATCGTACCGCGCAGGCCGAACGCGAGCCCGGCGGCGAAGTCGACAAGGCGGCGGGCGTCCGCCTCGTCCATCTCGGTGAGATTGATGATCACCGGTACGCCGTCCCGGAAGTGCTCGCCGATGGTCCGCGCCTCGCGGTAGGTGGTCGGGTGCAGCGTGGTGATCTGGTAGCGCTGCTCGTCCTCCGGCGCCACCCGCTCCCGCTCGCGCGGCTGGGCCTGCGGCGCGAGCGCGAGATTGTCCCGCGTGTGATAGGTCAGGGCGCCCGAGGTCTCGCCGGCGGAGGACCGGGTGATCGACCGGACGCTGGAGCGCTCGACCCGCTCCGGGCGCTCCACGTCGCCCCGGTCGGTGTCGACCGACCGGCTGGAGGCGCGCTCGGACAGCCGGCCCCGGTCGCTGAGGCGGGACCGCGTCGCCGGCGGCTCGTCGGCCTCGTCGTCGTCCTCGTCGGCGAACTCCTCGGCGTACCGGCTCGACCGGTAGCGCGACGAGTCCCGGTAGCCACCCTTGTCGTAGCCACCGTCCTCGTACGCCCGCTCGTCGTCCTCCTCGACCAGACCGAGCCAGACCCCCGCCTTGCGCAGTGCACCCATCCCCGCGCCCTTCCGTCCGCCGTGCGGCACGCGCCCCCGTGCCGTGTCGCTTGATCACGAGTGGACGATCATGCCCACCGGACCGGATCGGCAATCCCCTGACGTGCGGTTCGCGGTCCGCCCGTCACGGCCCCCGGCTACGGGGACGCCGTCCTGAACAACACTGATGTAATTTGCTTCCGTCGTGGTGAGGCTACCGCAGCGCAGGGCGCATTCCGAGCAACGCGCTGCCGACACGGACATGTGTCGCGCCGTGCCCGATCGCGCTTTCCAGGTCGCCGCTCATCCCCGCCGACAGCACCGTGGCGCCCGGATGGTCGGCCCGTAGCGCCGCCGCCACCTCGGCCAGCCGGGCGAACGCCCGGTCCGGCTCCCAGCCCAGCGGCGCCACGGCCATCAGGCCGGCCAGCCGCAGCCCGTCCGCGCCGGCCACCGCCGCAGCGACCGGGTCGAGCCCGCGCTGCGGATCGGCGGCGCCCGGCAGCGCCCCGCCCCGGGCCGGGTCGCCGTCGATGCTCACCTGCACCAGCACGTCCAGCGGCCGGTCCCGGACCGCGCCCGCGGCGGCGTCCAGCGCGGCGGCCAGCCGGACGCTGTCCACCGACTGGACCACGTCGGCGTACCGGACCACCGACCGGGCCTTGTTGCGCTGCAGCTGGCCGATGAAGTGCCAGCGCGGCGCGGCGCCGGCGTCGGCGACCGCCTCCGCCTTCGGCGCCGCCTCCTGGTCGCGGTTCTCCCCGACGTCGGTCACGCCCAGCCCGGCCAGCGCCACCACGTCCGACGCCGGGTACGTCTTGGTCACCGCGACCAGGGTGACCGCGTCCCGCTGCCGCCCGGCCGCCGCGCAGGCGTCGGCGATGCGGGCCCGGACCCGGGCCAGCCCGGCCGCCAGCTCGGCGCGCCGCTCGGGCCGCACCGCCGTCTGTGACTCCGTCATCGGCGCGGCTCAGGACCCGTTCTTGAGGAAGTCGGGCACGTCGACGTCGTCGAAGAGCACCCGCCGCGACGGCTGCTGCGGCGCCGGCATGGTGGCCGGCGGGCTCACCGGCGCGTTCGGCTGGGCCGGCGGGTTCTGGTTGCTCTTGCGCGGCGGCTCGACCGCCTTGTACGCGGGCGCGCCCCCGTCGAAGCCCGCCGCGATCACGGTGACCCGCACCTCGTCGCCGAGCGCGTCGTCGATGACCGCGCCGAAGATGATGTTCGCGTCCGGGTGGGCCGCGTCGGTGACCAGCTGCGCCGCGTCGTTGATCTCGAACAGGCCGAGGTCCGACCCGCCGGCGATGGACAGCAGCACACCGCGCGCGCCGTCCATGCTCTGCTCCAGCAGCGGGCTGGAGATGGCCGCCTCGGCCGCCTCGACGGCGCGGTTCTCGCCCCGGGCGCTGCCGATGCCCATGAGCGCGCTGCCCGCGCCGCTCATCACGCTCTTCACGTCGGCGAAGTCCAGGTTGATCAGACCCGGCGTGGTGATCAGGTCGGTGATGCCCTGGACACCGGAGAGAAGCACCTGGTCCGCCGTGCGGAACGCGTCCATCATGGAGATGTTGCGGTCACCGAGCGCGAGCAGCCGGTCGTTCGGGATCACGATGAGCGTGTCGCACTGGTTGCGCAGCTCCTCGATGCCCGCCTCGGCCTGGACCTGCCGGCGCTTGCCCTCGAACGAGAACGGCCGGGTCACCACGCCGATGGTGAGCGCGCCGAGCTTGCGGGCGATGTTCGCCACGACCGGCGCGCCGCCGGTGCCGGTGCCGCCGCCCTCGCCGCAGGTCACGAACACCATGTCGGCGCCCTTGAGGACCTCTTCGATCTCGTCGCGGTGGTCCTCGGCGGCGTTCTTGCCGACGTCCGGGTTGGCGCCCGCGCCCAGTCCCCGGGTCAGCTCCCGGCCCACGTCGAGCTTGACGTCGGCGTCGCTCATCAGCAACGCCTGCGCGTCGGTGTTGATCGCGATGAACTCGACGCCCTTGAGCCCAACCTCGATCATCCGGTTGACGGCGTTGACTCCGCCGCCCCCGATGCCGACGACCTTGATGACCGCCAGGTAGTTGTGCGGAGGTGTCATCTCCGGTCCTTTCCCTTCGAGATTGGCATGGGCCGACCCCACACGGCTTGGCCGGATCAGCGGCCTCCGACGGCTGAACCCTCACCCTCTACTAGAGGCTTAGAGTTATGTCAACCACTGATCTCTTCGGGGCAACGTATGCGCCGCCGCGCCAGGAGCCAAGGACCTGTTCCGGCGTGTCGCGACCGAGCGACAGGGGACACAGCGTCCGCTCGCTGAGCCGCCGGTCACTCGAACGTGACCACGTCCGGCGCGCTGACGTCGATCCGGTCCGCCTTGCGGCTCAGCAACGCGGTCGCCACGGTGGACTTGTCCGCGCCCCGGGAGGCGTCGCCCCAGAACACCTGACGCTCGCCGCGCAGCTGCAACGTGATCCGGGCCAGGCCGGCCACGTCCACCGCGACCAGCTCCGCGCGCAGCTTCTCCCCCAGCGCGGCGAGCACCGCCAGCCCGGCCCGCGTACCCGGATCGTCCGGGCCCGGCCGGGCCACCTTGACCAGCGGCAACCCGTCCGGCGCCCGGTCCAGGCGCTGGAAGACCACGCCCGAGCCGTCCACCACCACGAACCCGTCGCCCTGCGGCACCGCCGCCACCGCGGTGCGCTCCCGTACCCGGATCACCAGCGTGCCCGGCCACTCCCGCTCGACAGTGGCGCTGGCCACCGGCGGCAGCGTGCCGACCCGGCGGGCGGTCGCGGCCAGGTCCACCCGGGCCAGCGGCTCGTTGTCCGGCACCGCCGCGGCGTCGCGGATCTGCACCGGCGTGACCAGCCGCGCGCCGACCACCCGCACCTCGCGTACGCCGAACAGGCCGGTGCCGAGCACCGTCCACGCCACCAGGCCCACGACGGCGAGCACCGCGGCGGCGACCGCCCACGGCAGCGCGGCCCGCATCCGCCGCTGCCGGGCCCGGGCCATGAACCGGCGGGCCGACGGCGGCACGGCGTCCGCGTTGGCCCGCACGAGCTGCCAGCGCCGCACCGGGCTGCGCCGGCCACCTCCGCCGTCCGGGCCGGGGGTACGGCCGCGGGCCGGACCGGGACTCATCCGGCGGTGGCCGCCGCGCCGTCCGGGCCGACGCCGGCGTCCAGCCCCGTGCCGCCCGAGCGGGCCAGCAGGGCGTCGAGCAACTGGTCACCCATCAGCGAGATCGGCGGCGCGCCCATGGTCACCACCACGTCGCCGGCCCGGGCCCGGCGGGCCACCTCGGCCGGCACGTCGTCCCACGCCTCGACGAACACCTTGCGCTCGTCCGGCAGCGGCACGTCCTGGATCAGCGCGGCCGAGCCCTCGCCGGGGCGGCGCGTCTCGCCGGGACCGAACACCTCCAGCAGCACCACCTCGTCGGCGATGCCGAGGGCGGCGGCGATCTCCGCCTGGTTGTCCCGGGTCCGGTAGAGCCGGTACGGCTGGAACACCACGATCAGCCGGCCGTCGCCGGCCACCTCGCGCAGCGTCTGCAGCGCCAACGTCATCGAGGTCGGGTGGTAGGCGTACTCGTCGTAGACCAGCACACCGTCGGCGACGCCCTTGCGCTCGAAGCGGCGCCGCACGCCGGGGAACGCGCCGAGCGCGGCCTCCGCCGCCGGGACCGGCAGCTCCAGCAGGTACGCGGCGAGCACCGCGGCGGCGCTGTTGAGCGCCATGTGCCGCCCCGGTACGGGCAGCCGGAACTCGCCGAACGCCCGGCCCTCGATCTCGGCCTGGTAGCGCACCCCGTGCGCGGACGAGACGACGTCGCTCATCCGCAGGTCCGCGTCGGCGGACTCGCCGTACGTCCAGACCCGGCGGCCCTCGGTGCGCAGTGTCTCGGCCAGCCGCCGCCCGCCCGGGTCGTCGGCGCAGGTGACCACGAACCCCGCCGGGTCGGTGAGCCGGGCGAACTCGGCGAACGCCGCCTCCAGCGTGGCCAGGTCGCCGTAGGTGTTGAGGTGATCCGCCTCGATGTTCGTGATGATCGACACGAACGGGCGGTAGATGAGGAAGGAGCGGTCGCTCTCGTCCGCCTCGACCACGAAGTGCTCGCCGGTCCCGTGGTGCGCGCCGGAGCCGACCTCGGAGATCTCGCCGCCGATCACGAAGGACGGATCGGTGCCGGCCTGCTGGAGCACCATGGTGACCATCGAGGTGGTGGACGTCTTGCCGTGGGTGCCCGCCACCGCCACCGTACGGCGGCCGGTCATCGCCGCGGCGAGCGCCTCGGACCGGTGCAGCACCCGCAGGCCCCGCCGGCGCGCCTCCACCATCTCCAGGTGGTCCTGCGGGATCGCCGAGGAGTAGACGACCGTGTCCACGCCGTCGAGGTTGGACGCCTCGTGGGTGGAGTGGATGGTGCCGCCGAGCGCCCGCAGGCCGGCCAGCGACGGCCACTCCCGCAGCTCGCTGCCGGAGACCGGCAGACCCCGGGTGAGGAACAGCCGGGCCAGCCCGGCCATCCCGACCCCGCCCACGCCGATCAGATGGATCCGGCCCAGGTCCTCCGCCGTCATGGTGCCGGCGGGCGTGAACTGCGCGGTGTTCATCAGACGTACCTTCCCGTCGCGGTTTCCCTCATCAGCGGGCCACCGCCTCGTAGACGAAGTTCAGCAGCGCCACGTCGCCGTCGCGGCGGCCGTAGCCGGCTGCCGCCTGGCTCATCGCCCAGAGCCGCTGCGGGTCCCGGATCAGCGGGATCACCGTCCGCTCCACCCAGGCCGGGGTCATCTCGGCGTCGTCGACCAGCAGACCGCCGCCCGCCTCCACCACCGGCAGCGCGTTGCGCTTCTGCTCCTGGTTGCTGTGCGGGTAGGGCACGTAGACGGTGGGCAGTCCGATCGCGGCCACCTCGGCGCAGGTCATCGCGCCGCCCCGGGCCAGCATCAGATCGGCGGCGGCGTAGCCCAGCTCCATCTCGGACAGGTACGGCAGCGTGACGTACGGCACCGGCAGGTCGGTGGGCACCGAGACCGGCTCGTTGCGGGCGCCGATGACGTGCAGCACCTGCACGCCGTTGCGGGCCAGTTCCTTCGCCGCGCCGGACACGGCCAGGTTGATCGAGCGGGCGCCCTGCGAGCCACCGGCGACGAAGAGCACCGGCAGGTCGGGACGGAGTCCGAAGTGGGCGCGGGCGGCGTCACGCAGGGCGGCCCGGTCCAGCCCGGCGATGCCCCGGCGCAGCGGCACGCCCACCACCCGGGCGTCGCGCAGCGCCTCGGCCTGGGCCGGCTGGTGCGGGAAGCCCACCGCGACGTTCTTGGTGAACTTCATCCCGAGCCGGTTCGCCACGCCCGGCGGCACGTTCACCTCGTGGATGACGATCGGCAGCTCCCGCCGCCACGCGGCCAGGTAACCGGGCACCGAGACGTACCCGCCGAAGCCGACCACGGCGTCGGCCTGGACCTCGTCGATCACCTTGCCCGCGGCGCGGGCCGCCTTCCACATCCGGTCCGGGGTGCGCACCAGGCTCATGTTCACCGACCGGGGAAGCTGGTACGCCGGGATCTGCCGCAGGTCGTAGCCGGCCGGCGGGATCAGCTCGTTCTCCAGCCCCTTCGGTGTGCCCAGACAGGTGATCCGGACGCTCGGGTCGTGTCGGCGCAGGCAGTCGGCGAAGGCGAGCAGCGGGTAGATGTGCCCGCCCGTACCCCCTCCGCAGAGCACCACCGAACGCAGCGGACCCATCAGCGTCTCCTCTCGCTCGCCGCGCCGGTGCGCGCCCGGTCGGATCGGGCGCCGCGGGGCGCGGCCTGATCGTCCTGCCGCCGCTGCCGGGACCGGGGCACGGACCCTCGGTCGGCCGGCGGCGACGCCGGCTTGCGGCGCCGGCCGGGAAGCGGCGGCAACGGGGCCCACACTAGTCGGACCCATCGGGCGGGCGGACGGGCATGCAGCGCTCGCGCGGCGTCCGGCTCGGCGCGGGCGAACGAGGCGAGCATGCCGACCGCGGCGAGCGTCACCACCAGGGCGCTGCCGCCGTCGGAGATGAACGGCAGCGGTACGCCGGTCAGCGGCAGCAGCCCGGTCACGCCACCGATGTTGATGACCGCCTGGCCGACCAGCCAGGCGGTCACGCCGGCGGCGGCGAGCCGGCGGAACGGGTCCTCGACCCGGCGGGCGATGCGCAGCCCGGTGTACGCGAGCACGGCGAACAGCACCAGGATCACGGTGCAGCCGACCACGCCCAGTTCCTCCGCGACGATGGCGAAGATGAAGTCGTTGTGCGCCTCGGGGAGCCAGTTCCACTTCAGCGAGCTCTGGCCCAGGCCGACGCCGAACCAGCCGCCGTTGCCGATCGCGTAGCGGGCCTGCACGAGCTGGTAGCAGTTCGGCAGCTCCTGCTCGAAACACGTGCGCGGGGAGGGCGGGTCGAGCCACATGGTGAGGCGGCCGAGCCGGTAGTTGTCGGCGCCCCGGGAGCCGGAGCCGGCGCCGAGCGAGGCCGCGGCCACCAGCAGGCCGATGCCGGCCAGGCCGATCGCGGTGAGCGCGGCGAAGACCCGGGTCCGTACGCCCGCCGCCCAGAGCATGCCGACCACGAGCGCGAGCAGGCACAGCATGCTGCCCAGGTCGTTGTAGCCGACCAGCACGAACAGCAGGCCCACCACCGGGAACAGCGGCGTGGCCAGTTCCTTCCACCAGCCCAGCACCGCGCCCTTGCGGGCCAGCACGTGCGCCGCCCACAGCACCAGCGCGAACTTCGCCACCTCGACCGGTTGCAGCGAGATCGGGCCGAGCGAGAGTGAGAGGAGTTCGGCCCGCAACGGCCCGATCGACGTCACCCCGAACAGCGAGCCCATCGCGACGAGCAGGTTGAGCAGGAGCAGCAGCGCGACCGCCACCCCCAGCGCCGGGCGGCTGACCGCCCGGAACGTGCGCGCGGGCAGCCGCTGGCAGGCCCAGAACGCGCCGATGCCGATCACCGCGAACACGGCCTGCTTGGTCAGCGACGCGGACGCGTCGCCGCCCTCGGCGAAGTCCTTCACGCTGGTCGCGGAGAAGACCATGGTGAGGCCGATCAGCAGCAGCAGTCCGACGCTGGACAGCAGCAGGTAGTACGAGGCCAGCGGCCGGGCCAGCAGGCCACGCAGCGCGGCCAGCCCACCGGCCGGATCCCAGCGCGCCGCCGGCGGTTCGGCCGGAGGCGTGGCCGCCGGCGCACGGCGGGCCGGCGGGTCGCTGGTCACCTGGATGTCTCGTCCCTCCCCCACAGGCCCATCATTGCCGCTCGCCCCGCCCGCCCGTGGCGCAACCGCCCGGTCGGCGTGTCGGATCTGAAGGAAGGGCCCCTTATTAACAGACGTCTGTTAATAAGGGGCCCTTCCTTACACCTAGCTGACCGCGGCGAGGAACTCGCTGTAGAACAGGCCCAGCGCGATGGCCACGCCGATGCCGGCGATGATCCAGAACCGGACCACGATGTTGACCTCGCTCCAGCCGGCCAGCTCGAAGTGGTGCTGCAACGGCGACATCCGGAACACCCGCTTGCCGGTGGTACGGAAAGAGATGATCTGGATGACCACCGACATCGTGATGATCACGAACAGGCCGCCCAGGATCGGCAGCAGCAGGATCGTGCGGGTGGACATCGCCATGCCGGCGATCAGGCCGCCCAGCCCGAGCGCGCCGGTGTCACCCATGAAGATCCGCGCCGGGGACGTGTTCCACCACAGGAAGCCCACGCAGGCGCCCGCCGCCGCGCCGGCGATCAGCGCGATCTCCAGCGGATCGCGCACGGTGTAGCAGTACGCCTCGGTGTAGTTCGGGTCGGCGCACCAGTGCCGGTACTGCCAGAACGCGATGAGCGCGTACGCCGCGAGCACCATCACCGAGGCGCCGGTGGCCAGGCCGTCCAGGCCGTCGGTGAGGTTGACGCCGTTGGTGGCGGCCATGACCACCATGATGATGACGATCACCGAGCCGATCTTGCCGATCTCCAGCGCCGGGATGTCCCGGATGAAGCTCAGCGTGGTGCTGGCCACCGTCTCGGTGTTCGTCGCGTTGCCGCCGGCGTCGGTCATGCTCGACGGGAAGTAGACCGCCACCGCGCCGAAGACCGCGCCGACCAGGATCTGCCCGGCCAGCTTGCCCCGCTTGTTGAGGCCGCCGCTGTGCCGCTTGCGCACCTTCAGGAAGTCGTCGATGAAGCCGACCGCGCCGGAGAACACCATCAGCCCCAGCAGCACCAGCGCCGTGATCGTCGGCTCGACCTGGGCGATCTGCGCGTCCGGCAGCGTGGTCAGGGCCAGGTGCCCGGCGACGTACGCGATGACAGTGGCCAGGATGAAGACCACGCCGCCCATCGTCGGCGTGCCCTTCTTGCCCTCGTTGCTGGCGAGCCCGAGGTTCGACCGGATCGGCTGGCCGGCCTTCAGCCGGGCGAACACCTTGATCGCGATCGGGGTGCAGAACAGCGAGATCAGGAACGCGACCCCGATGGCGACGATGACCGCCCTCATGCGGCGCCGCCCTCCGTCGCACCCTCGCGGGCGTCCGCGCGCAGCGCGTCGGCCACCTCCCAGGTCCGGTACCGGGAGCCCTTCACCAGCACCACGTCTCCCGGACGCAGCTCGCTCCGCAGCACCTCGACGGCCGCCGCCTGATCGCTGAGCAGCACCGACTCTCCTCCCCAATTGCCTACCGCTGTCGCGCCCTCGTGGATCGGCGCCGCCGGCTCGCCCACCACGAGCAGCCGGTCCACTCCCAGCTCGGCCGCGAGCCGGCCGACCTGCTGATGCCCCTGAAGTTCGAAGTCACCCAGCTCGGCCATGTAGCCGAGCACCGCGACCGTACGCCCCTCGCCGCGCATGCTGGCCAACGCCCGCAGCGCCACGCCGGTGGAGGCCGGGTTCGCGTTGTACGAGTCGTCGATCACGGTCACCCCGTCGGGGCGCTCGAAGACGTCCATCCGCCGGGTGGAGACCAGGCCCAGCTCGTTCAGCGCCGCCGCCAGGTCGGGCAGTGGCAGGCCCAGCTCGCGCCCGACCGCCGCCGCGGCGAGCGAGTTGGAGACCTGGTGCCGGCCGGTCAGCCCGAGCCGCACCGGCGCGCTCCCCTCCGGGGTGACAAGCGTGTACGAGGGCCGGCCCCGGCCGTCGAGCGTCACGTCCACGGCGCGCACGTCGGCGCGCTCCGACTCGCCGTACCGCACCACCCGGGCCTGCGTACGCGTCGACATCGCGTCCACCCGCGGGTCGTCGGCGTTGAGCACCGCCAGCCCGTCGGACGGCAGCGCCTCGACCAGTTCCCCCTTGGCCAGCGCGATGGCCTCCACCGAGCCGAACTCGCCCAGGTGCGCCACGCCGACGTTGAGCACCACCGAGATCCGGGGCGGCACCACGTCGCACAGGTACCGGACGTGCCCCACCCCGCGGGCGCCCTTCTCCATCACCAGGAAGCGGGTCTCCGGGGTGGCCTGCAGCGCCGTGTACGGGTGCCCCAGCTCGTTGTTGAACGAGCCGGGCGGGGCCACCGTCGGGCCGAGCCGGACCGCGACCTGGGCGATCAGGTCCTTGGTGGTGGTCTTGCCGGACGAGCCGGTCAGCCCGATCACGGTCAGGCCGGGCAGCCGGTCGACGACGGCGCGGGCCAGCCGGCCCATCGCGTCGAGCGCGTCGCCGACGAGCACCATCGGCACGCCCGGCACCTCCCGGGTGCCGAGCACCGCCACCGCGCCCGAGGAGATCGCGCCGGCCGCGTAGTCGTGGCCGTCCACCCGCTCGCCGGGGAAGGCCACGAACAGGCCGCCCCGGCTCACCTTGCGGGAGTCGAACTCGACGGTGCCGGTGACCCGGGCGTCCGGGTCGGCGCCGACGAGCCGGCCGTCGACGGCGGTGGCCACCTCGGCCAGCGTCAGCGGGATCACCGCTGACCCACCAGGTCACCGAAGCGGGCGCGCAGCGCCGCCGCCAGCTCCACCCGGTCGTCGAACGGCAGCACCTCGCCGCCGATCTCCTGGCCGCGTTCCTGGCCCTTGCCCAGCACCGCCACCACGTCACCCGGTTCGGCCACCCGGACCGCCTCCTCGATCGCCGCCCGCCGCCCGGGCACCTCGATGACGCGGGCCGGGGTCGCGGCGGCGTACGCGCCGGCCAGCACCTCGGCCCGGATCGCGGCCGGGTCCTCGGTCCGCGGGTTGTCGTCGGTCACCAGCACCACGTCGGCGCCGCGCGCGGCCACGCCGCCCATCACCGGCCGCTTGCCCCGGTCCCGGTCGCCGCCGGCGCCCAGCACGCAGATCAGCCGGCCGCCGGTCAGGTCGCGCAGCGCGGTCAGCACCGCCTCGATCGCGTTGGCCTTGTGCGCGTAGTCGACCACCCCGCGTACCGGGGCGTCGCCGCTGACCAGTTCCAGCCGCCCGGGCACGCCGCCGCAGGCGGCCACGCCGCGCGCCGCGGTCTCCGCGTCCACCCCGACGGCGACCAGGAGCGCGACGGCCAGCAGCGCGTTCGCCACGTTGTGCCGGCCGGGCAGCGCCACCCCGGTGGGCAGCGCGAGCCCGTCCGGCCCGTGCAGGGTGAAGCGCTGCGCGTACCCCTCGCCGTCGATGCCCTCGGCCCACCAGGTGGCGTCCGGGTCGCCGGCTGCCGAGTAGGTGACCGTGCCCGGCTTGTACAGCGGGCGCAGCGCCGGGTCGTCGTGGTTGAGCACCTCGACCCGGCAGCGGCCGTCGAACAGCCGGGCCTTGGCCGCGAAGTAGTCCGCCTCGTCGGCGTGGAAGTCCAGGTGGTCGGAGCCGAAGTTGGTGTAGCCGCCGACGTCGAAGCGGACGCCGCCGACGCGGCCCATCGCCAGGGCGTGGCTGGACACCTCCATGACCACGGTGTCCACCCCGTGCTCGCGGGCCACCGCGAGCATGGCGTGCAGGTCGGTGGCCTCCGGGGTGGTCCGGACGCTGTCGATCACCAGGTCGCCGAGGCGGGTCTCCACGGTGCCGATCAGGCCGGTGACGCGCCCGGCGGCGCGCAGCCCGGACTCGACCAGGTAGCTGGTGGACGTCTTGCCGGCGGTGCCGGTCACGCCGATCACGGTCAGGCCGGCGGTCGGGTCGCCGTAGACCGTCGCGGCCACCTCGCCGAGCGCCTCGCGCGGGTCGTCGACGACGAGCACGGGCAGGCCGGCGCCGGCGGCCAGCGCCACGCCGGCCGGGTCGGTGAGCAGGGCCACCGCGCCCGCCTCGGCGGCGGCGGCGGCGAACTCCGCGCCGTGGCGCCGCGCGCCGGGCAGGGCCGCGTACAGGTCGCCGGGGCGGACCTCCTGGCTGGCGTGGGTCACGCCGGTGACAGCCACCTCGGCGGCCCCCTCCGGCGGGGTCACCGCCACGCGGGCGGCGAGGTCGCCGAGCCGTACGGGACGCACGGTGGCGGGACGTGGATTGCCGGGCACGGCGTCAGACCCTACCCGGTCGTCCGGTTCCGACCGCACAGCCGCCCCGGTGGTTCGTCGCCACTCACCGATGATGTCCCGCCGTCCCGGCTCAGCGCGGAAAGACCTCGAACTTCGGGGACTTGTTGGTCAGCGACGGAGGCACCCGGTAGTGGCGGAGAGTGAAGCCCATCATCTCCCGGAACGCGGGCGCGGCCACCGCGCCGCCACCGCCGCCGGGGCTCCACACGAAGACCGCCACCACGTACCGGGGGTTCTCCGCCGGGGCCATGCCGATGAACGAGCCGACCTCACCGGGCTGCTGCTTGCCGTTGTCGTAGCGCAGCCCGGTGCCGGTCTTGCCGGCCACCCGGTAGCCGGGCACAGCGGCGGCCAGCCCGGTGGCCTGCCCCTCCGGGCCGTCGACGGTGGTGACCGCCTCCATCATCCGGCGCAGCGCGGCCGCGTTCGCGGGGCTGAGCACGGACCGGGTGGTCGGCGTCGCGGCGGGGCTGCGTGTGCCGTCCGCGCCGATCGTCTCCTTGACCAGGTGCGGCTGCACGTACGTGCCGTTGTTGGCGATGGCCGCGTACGCGGCGGCCATCTGCAGCGGCGTGGCGTCCACGCTGTGCCCGATCGGCACCGACCCGTACGCCGAGCCGCTCCACTGGTCCGGCGGG
The DNA here is from genome assembly GCF_003315815.1 of Micromonospora sp. LHW51205. Classification (NCBI taxonomy): domain Bacteria; kingdom Bacillati; phylum Actinomycetota; class Actinomycetes; order Micromonosporales; family Micromonosporaceae; genus Micromonospora; species Micromonospora sp. LHW51205. The sequence continues at coordinate 439,454 of NZ_QMEZ01000002.1, forward strand.
AGCAGCCGGCCGGCCGCCTCACCCGGCATGCCCTCGCCTGTCACCTGGCCCAGCCCGAACCGCTTCTGGTAGTCGAAGAGCCGTTCCTTGCCCAGCTTCTCGCCGATCTCGATCGTGCCGACGTTCGACGAGAAGGCGAGCATGCCGGGGATGCTCATGGTGCGGCCGTCGACCGGGTGGGTGTCGCGGAAGGTGACCCCGCCCCGCTCGATGGTGTTGGCGACCGGGAACGCGGTGTCCGGGGTGATCACGCCCTCCTGGAGCGCCGCGCCGAACGTGATCGCCTTGTGGATCGAGCCCGGGTCGACCACGAACGTGGTGGCCGCGTCGTCCCGGTCCGACGGCGAGGTGACCTTGGTGGGGTTGGCCGCGTCGTACGTCGGCTGGCTGGCCTGGGCCAGCACCTCGCCGCTGGGGATCTCGATGATCACCGCAGCGCCGACGCTGCCCTTTACCTTCTCCGTCTGCTTCGCCAGGATCCGCTGCGTCATGAACTGCAGGTCCCGGTCGACAGTGAGTTGCAGCGAGCTGCCCGGCTTCGGCTGGGTGGTCCGGCTGTAGCCGCCCGGGATGGGCGCGGCCAGGTCACCCTGGCCCACCTCGTAGGTCCGCTTGCCGGCCTGTCCCCGCAGCACGTCGTCGTACCTGGCCTCCAGCCCCTCCAGGCCGTTCATGTCCTGGCCGACGAAGCCGAGCAGGTTCGCGGCCAGGTCTCCGCCGGGCACCTCGCGCCGCTCGTCCCGGTGCACGTTGATGCCGGCCAGGTCGAGTGCCATGATCCGCTTCGCGGTGCCGATCTCGACGCCCCGGGCCAGGTAGACGAACTGCAACGGGGTGTCGGTGCCGGGCAGGTTGCGCTCGCGCATCTTCTCGGCCAGGTCCGAGGCGGGCACGCCGAGCAACGGGGACAGCGCCCGTGCGGTGGCGGCGCGGTCCTTGACCCGGGTCGGGTCGGCGAACACGTACCGGGCCTCCACACTGTGCGCCAGCGGCTCACCGTTGCGGTCGAGGATCGCCCCGCGCGGGGCCGGCAGCTCGACCACGGCGAGCCGGTTGGGCAGGCCGCCGTCGGCGTACGCCGGGGTGTCGACGGTCTGGAGGTAGACCAGCCGCACGCCGATGCTGGCGAACAACGTCAGCGCCAGCAGCGTGCCGAGGCGCAGCCGCCGGCGCGGGTCCCCCAGCCGCGGGGGCCGGCGCGGCTTGCGGACCGGTCGGCGCGGCTGGGCGGCGGGACGGCGCGGCTGGGACCGGCGGCGCGGCGGCGGCGCGTCCTCCTCGTCGTCGAACGGCTCCCGCACGGGCCGGGACGAGACGGTCCGCACCACGCCGGCCCGGCCGCCCGCGGCGGTGGCCCGGCGGCCGGTCCGGGCGCCGTCACCCGTGGGCTCGCGCGTGCCGGCACGCCCGGCCCGGCCGCCGTCGAGCACCTGCAACGCGGGCCGGAACGGGTCGCCGGACCGGGTGCTGCGGGGGGTACGCCGTTGCTCGGCGCCGCCGCCCTCGCGCACGGTCCGTCCGCGTGGGGTGTACGCCCGGGCGTCGGAGATCCCGCCGAGACCCGGCTCGCGCGGCTCCGACCCCCGCGACGATCCGCGCCGGGAGCCCGTGGCGTCCCGGCGCGGATCCTCCGATCTCGGCGGCACCGCTCAGCCTCCGTTGCCCTGCTGGCTGGTGACCGACGGGGCGCCCTGGGCGGGGTGCGGCACCCCGATGGTCTGCCCGTCCGGCAGCCGGATGTAGGCCGGGTCCTCGGACTCGACCAGGCCCAGCTTGCGGGCGTTGGCGGTCAGGTTGCCGGGCGCCTTCTGGTTGGCGATCTCCTTCTTGAGCTCCTGCTCGTCCACGTCGAGCTTGGCCTGCTGCTGCTGGAGCCTCTCCAGCTTGAAGGCGTTCTCATTGATCTTGGTGTTGACGGCCAGGATGCCCAGCACCCCACCGACCACGAGAACCAGGATCAGTGCGACGAAAGGCGCCCGGGGCACCCGGATCGGCGCCGGCGGGGCGACCCGCAGGCGCGGCGCCGGCGTGCCGGTGACCCGGGTCCGCTCGGCCGGCCGCAGAGCGGCGCTGCCCTGCGTCGGGAACTCGCGCGCCCCCCGGGCGCGAGTGTCCTCCCGGCGGTCGGTCGCCGTCGTGGCCCGCGTGGTGCGCTGCGCCGCGGTCCGGCCCCCCGACCGCGGTGCGCGCTGCCCGACGGCTCCCCGGCCGTCGCGCTTCTCGACGTTCATGTCCCCTCCCCCTCTTCGTCCGTCCCGATCCCGTCCCCCGGAGCCGACGCGGGGTCCGTCCCGGACCCCGGTGACCCCGTCCCCGGTTGGTGCATCGCCTTCACCCGGCGGCGGTACCGTTCGCGGTCGGTACGCCCCTGCCGGGCCGCCTCCGGGTCGAGCCGTTCCGCTGCCCGCAGCCGCACCGAGGCGGCGCGCGGGTTCGCGGCCACCTCCGCCTCCCCGGGCAGCTCGGCGCCCCGGCTCAACAGCCGGAACGTCGGGCCCGACCCGGGCAGTTCGACCGGGAGGTCGACCGGGCCCTTGCTGCGGACCCGGTCGGCGAGCGCGTGCTTGGTGAGCCGGTCCTCCAGCGAGTGGTAGGACAGGACCACCATGCGGCCGCCCACTGTGAGCTTGTCCAGAGCGGCCGGCAGCGCTGTCTCCAGCGCTGCCAGTTCTCTGTTTACCTCGATCCGTAAAGCCTGAAACGTTCTCTTTGCCGGGTGTCCGCCAGTTCGTCGGGCTGGCGCCGGAATGCTCTCCCGGACCAGCTCGGCCAGCCGGGCCGACGACGTGATCCGGGCCCGCTCCCGTTCCCGGATGATCGCCGAGGCGATCTTCCCGGCGAACTTCTCCTCGCCGTACACCCGCAGCAGGCGGGCCAGGTCCGGGTGGGAGTAGGTGTTGACCACCTCCTCGGCGGTCACCCCCCGGGTCTGGTCCATCCGCATGTCCAGCGGCGCGTCCTGCGCGTACGCGAACCCGCGGTCGGGCGCGTCCAGTTGCAGCGACGAGACGCCCAGGTCGAACAGCACCCCGTCGATCGCCGGGTAACCGAGCCGGTCGAGCACCTCGGGCAGCTCGTCGTAGACGGCGTGCTCCAGGTGGATCCGGTCGGCGAACCGGGCCAGGCGGACCCGCGCGTGGGCGAGCGCCTCGGTGTCCCGGTCCAGGCCGATCAGCACCGTGTCCGGATGCGCCGTGAGCACCGCCTCGGCGTGCCCGGCCAGGCCGAGCGTGGCGTCGACGTGGACGGTGCGACCGGGCCGGCCCAGTGCGGGGGCCAGCAGCTCGAGACACCGCTCGAGCAGCACCGGCACGTGCGTGCCGCGTAGCTCCCCCATCTCGACCCCCACCCCGTTCGCCAACCGTTCCGTCACGTGTCCGTCGTCGCCACGACGCCTCGCCATACCGCCAGATCCCCATCCGCTCCCGCCCGCCGGAGGCCGCGGCCCTCCGTGTCGGATCGTGCGCCTGGCACCGGGGAAGGGGTGCCAGGAACTCGAAAGCGGCTGGAGATCTCGCAGTACGTCGGGCGCCGTCACGCCCTACAGACCGCCGGGCAGCACCCCCTCCTCGATGTCGGCGAAGTCGTCTTCGCTCTCCGCGAGGTAGGCCTCCCAGGCCGCCTTGTCCCAGATCTCCACCCGGGTGCTCGCTCCGATCACGACCAGATCCCGGTCCAGTGCCGCGTACGACCGCAGGTGGCCGGGTATGGTGACCCGCCCCTGCTTGTCCGGCACCTCGTCGTGCGCGCTGGCGAAGAAGACCCGGCTGTAGGCCCGGGCCGCCTTGCTCGTCATCGGCTGCGCGCGCAACTGGTCGGCGATCCGCTGGAACTCGGGCATCGGGAAGACGTAGAGGCAGCGCTCCTGCCCTTTGGTGATCACGACACCCCCCGCCAGTTCGTCCCGGAACTTCGCCGGCAGGATCAACCGGCCTTTGTCGTCCAGGCGCGGAGTGTGGGTGCCGAGGAACATCGGCCCAACCCCCTCGCCCTGAGCGGCGTTCGCGGCGCCGCTGACCCCCCGGGCCGGTGTGGCCCTCCCGGCCTCACCATCGCGCCCCACTCTACTCCACTTCCCTCCACCTGCAACCAGAATCGCCCGCGCGGCGTGGCGTTTCCGCGCGCAAAACCGCACGTCAACGCGGGTGGGGCGGAGTGGAGGGGGTGGGGCGCGCCCGGCACCGTCCGCTACCCGACATCGACCGACGCCGTCCGGCCCCGCGCGCTCCACCCGTCCGCCGGAACGTCCCCGGCCGAACGGTTCGCCGTCGGCGGCGATCTGGTGGAGGTGGCGGTCCGGTAACCTCGCTCGCGTGACGGACGCGAAGATGCCCTTGCGGGCAAAGGTGGCCAGCTCCGTGTCGCGCACCGCCGCGGCACTGTCGCGGGCCGCGGGCCGTGGCGACGGCTCGGTGATCGGCGGCTGGATCGGCCTCAAGATCGACCCGGACCTGCTCGCCCACCTCTCGGCCGGGCGCGCCATCGCCCTGGTGTCCGGCACCAACGGCAAGACCACCACCACCCGGCTCACCACCGCCGCGGTCGGCGTGCTGGGCCGGGTCGCCACCAACTCCTTCGGCGCGAACATGCCCACCGGCCACACCTCGGCGCTCGCCAAGGCCGGCAGCACGCCGTACGCGGTGCTGGAGGTGGACGAGCACTACCTCGCCCAGGTGCTGGAGGCGACCGAGCCGCACGTGGTGGCGCTGCTCAACCTCTCCCGCGACCAGCTCGACCGCGCCAAGGAGGTCGCCATGATGGCGCAGCTCTGGCGCGCCGCCCTGGTCCGGCACCCGCGGGTACGGGTGGTCGCCAACGCCGACGACCCGATGGTGGTGTGGGCCGCCACCCCGCCGGCCGACCCGGCCCAGGGCCACGTGCCGCCGCACGTCACCTGGTTCAGCGCCGGGCAGCGCTGGCACGACGACTCCTGGGTCTGCCCCGAGTGCGGCTCCACCATCCAGCGCTCCGGTGAGCAGTGGTGGTGCACCGGCTGCCCGCTGCGCCGCCCCGAGCCGAACTGGACGGTCGAGGACGACGGCGTGCTCGACCCCACCGGCGCCTGGCACAAGATCCAGCTTCAGCTCCCCGGCAAGGTCAACCTCGGCAACGCGGCCACCGCCCTGGCCGTCGCCGCCGAGTTCGGCGTACGCCCGGTAGACGCGGTCTCCCGGCTCGGCACCGTCACCTCGGTGGCCGGGCGCTACGCCCAGGTGAACCGCGACGGGCGCAACATCCGGCTGCTGCTGGCGAAGAACCCGGCGAGCTGGCTGGAGGCGTTCGACATGGCCGACGTCGCGCCGACACTGCTGTCCATCAACGCCCGCGACCCCGACGGGCTGGACACGTCCTGGCTGTTCGACGTGGACTTCTCCCCGCTGACCGGCCGGCAGGTGCTGATCACCGGCGACCGGGCGTACGACCTGGCGGTGCGGCTCGAGGTCAACGGCGTGCCGTTCCAGCACGTCCGCAGCTTCGACGAGGCGGTCCGCGCGGTGCCGCCGGGCCGGCTGGAGGTCATCGCCAACTACACCGCCTTCCAGGACATCCGAGCGGAGCTGGACCGTGTCAACTGAGAGCCTGCGCATCGTCTGGATCTATCCCGACCTGCTGTCCACCTACGGCGACCGGGGCAACGCGCTGATCCTGGCCCGCCGGGCCCAGCTGCGCGGCATGCCGGTCGAGGTGCTGGAGGTCCGCTCCGACCAGCGGCTGCCCGCCACCGCCGACATCTACCTGCTCGGCGGCGGCGAGGACGGCCCGCAGGCGCTCGGCGCCCAGCGCCTGATCGCCGACGGCGGCCTGCACCGGGCGGTGGCCCAGGGCTCGGTGGTGTTCGGCGTCTGCGCCGGCTACCAGTTGCTCGGCACCTCCTTCTTCGCCAAGGGCACCCAGTGCGCCGGCCTGGAGCTGCTCGACCTCTCCTCCGACCGCGGTCCCACCCGGGCCGTCGGCGAGCTGGCCGGCGAGGTCGACCCGCGGCTGGGCATCCCGCACCTGTCCGGGTTCGAGAACCACGGCGGCCGTACCCACCTCGGCCCCGGCGTGTCCCCGCTGGCCCGGGTCACCACGGGCGTCGGCAACGACGGCGCCACCGAGGGCGCGTGGCGGGGCAAGCTGCTGGGCACCTACTCGCACGGCCCGGCGCTGGCGCGCAACCCCGACCTGGCCGACCTGTTGCTGCGCTGGGCGACCGGCATCCACCAGCTTCCGCCGCTCGACGACACCTGGGCCGACCGGCTCCGCTCCGAACGCCGCACCGCGGTGGCCGCCGCCCCGAGGCCGTGACCGACGCCGCCCGGCCGGGGCGGCGACCGGTGGCCCGCCGGCTCGCCGGGTTGCTGCGGCAGCCCTCGGCGCGCCGGTTCGGGCTGCTCCTGCTGCTGCTCGCCGGGTTCGGCGTGACGCTGCTGCTGGTGCCGCGGCCGGATCCGGCCGACCTGCCCCGGCTCGCCGACTCGCTCGGCGGCTACGGCCCGCCCGCGGCGGTTCTCGGCGGCGCGCTGCTGCTGGTGGCTCTGGTGCCGCGCACGTTCGTCACGCTGGCCGCGGGCGCGATCTTCGGCCCGGTGCAGGGCGCCGCGTACGCGCTCGGCGCGGCGCTGCTGGCGGCGGCCCTCGGCTTCACGGTGGGGCGGGTGCTCGGGCGCGACTTCGTCGCCGAGCGGGTACGCGGCCGGCTGGCCCGCCTCGACGGCTGGTTCGCCCGGCAGAGCGTCTTCGGCGTGATCACCGTCCGGCTGCTGCCGATCGCCGGGTTCGGCCTGGTCAGCTACGGCTACGGCACCACCGCCGCCCGGGTGGGGCCGTTCCTGGCCGGCAGCGTGATCGCCTCCGCCCCCACCGCCATCGGTTACGCGGCGATCGGCGCGGCGGTGACCACGCCCGGGTCGATCAACTGGTACGCGGCGGCGCCTGCGAGCCTCGGCCTGATCGCCAGCGTGCTGATCGTCCACCGCTGGTGGCGGGCCGAACGGCGACGCCGCGCGACCTGACCGGCGGGTGGGCGTGTCCCGCGTGTGGACACGCCCACCCGCCGGGTCAGACGACGACCGAGACCATCCGGCCCTTCACCACGATCACCTTGCGCGGCTCCTTGCCGGCCAGCGCGCCGGCCACCGCCTCCAGCGCCGCCGCGCGGACCGTCTCCTCGGACGCGTCGGCCGGCACCTCGATCCGGCCCCGGACCTTGCCGTTGACCTGCACCGGGTAGGTGACCGACTCGGCCACCAGCAGGGCCGGGTCGGCGACCGGGAAGTCCGCGTACGTCAGGGATTCCTCGTGACCCAGCTTGCGCCACAGTTCCTCCGCCATGTGCGGGGCGAACGGGGCGACCATCAGCACCAGCGGCTCGGCCACCTCACGCGGCGTCTCCGCCAGCCGGGTCAGGCCGTTCGTCAGCTCGATCAGCTTGGCGATGGCGGTGTTGAACCGGATCCCGTCCATGTCGGCGCGGACCCCGTCGATCGCCTTGTGCAGCAGCCGCCGGGTCGCCTCGTCGGCCGGCGCGTCGGTGACCCGCAGCTCCCCGGTCTGCTCGTCGACGACGGTGCGCCAGACCCGCTGCAGGAACCGGTACGAGCCGACGACGGCCCGGGTCTCCCACGGGCGGGACACCTCCAGCGGGCCCATCGACATCTCGTACACCCGGAACGTGTCGGCGCCGTACGCCGCGCACATGTCGTCCGGGGTGACGACGTTCTTCAGCGACTTGCCCATCTTGCCGTACTCGCGCCGGACCTCGGTCTCGCCGTGGAACCAGCGGCCGTCGACCTCGACGACCTCCTCGGCGGGCACGTACGCGCCGCGCGGGTCGACGAACGCGTACGCCTGGATCATGCCCTGGTTGAACAGGCGGCGGAACGGCTCGAACGACGAGACGTGGCCCAGGTCGTACAGCACCTTGTGCCAGAAGCGCGCGTACAGCAGGTGCAGCACGGCGTGCTCGGCGCCGCCGACGTACAGGTCGGTGCCGCCGCAGTCACCCGGACGCTGCGGCCCCATCCAGTACGCCTCGTTCTCCGGGTCGGCGAAGCGCTGCGAGTCGGTCGGATCCAGGTAGCGCAGCTCGTACCAGCAGGAGCCGGCCCACTGCGGCATCACGTTGGTCTCGCGGGTGTAGCGCTTGGGCCCGTCACCCAGGTCCAGCTCCACCTCGACCCAGTCGCGCCGCCGCGACAGCGGGGTCTCCGGGTTGCTGTCGGCGTCGTCGGCGTCGAACGTCTTCGGCGAGAAGTCCTCCACCTCGGGCAGCTCGACCGGCAGCATCGACTCGGGCAGCGCGATCGGCGCGCCGGTCTCGTCGTACACGATCGGGAACGGCTCGCCCCAGTAACGCTGCCGGGAGAACAGCCAGTCGCGCAGCCGCCAGGTGACCGCGCCGGCGCCGTGTCCGTTCGCCTCCAGCCACTCGATGATCCGCGCCTTGGCCTCGGTGACGCCCAGGCCGTCCAGGTCGATGCCGCGCTCCGGCGCGGCGCTGTTGATCGCCGGGCCGTCCCCGGTGTACGCCTTGCCGGCGAAGCCCTCCGGCGGCTGCACGGTCCGCACGATCGGCAGCTCGAAGACCTCGGCGAAGTCCCAGTCCCGCTCGTCCTGCGCGGGCACCGCCATGATCGCGCCGGTGCCGTACCCGGCCAGCACGTAGTCGGCGATGAAGATCGGGATCTGCCCGCCGGTCACCGGGTTGGTCGCGTAGGCGCCGACGAAGACGCCGGTCTTCTCCTTGCTGTCCGCCTGCCGTTCCATGTCCGTCTTGGCCGCGGCGGCCTTCCGGTACGCCTCGACGGCCTCACGCGGGCTCGCGTGCCCGCCGGTCCAGGCGTCCTTCGTCCCCTCCGGCCAGGCGGCCGGCGTCAGCACGTCGACCAGCTCGTGCTCGGGGGCCAGCACCATGTAGGTGGCGCCGAAGACGGTGTCCGGCCGGGTCGTGAACACCCGCACCGGCGCGGCGGCGGTCGGGAAGTCGATGTGCGCGCCGGTCGACCGGCCGATCCAGTTGCGCTGCTGCAGCTTGATCGGCTCCGGCCAGTCCAGTGTGTCCAGGTCCTCCAGCAGCCGGTCCCCGTACGCGGTGATCCGCATCATCCACTGCTTCAGGTTGCGCTTGAAGACCGGGAAGTTGCCGCGCTCGGAGCGGCCGTCGGCGGTGACCTCCTCGTTGGCCAGCACGGTGCCCAGCCCCGGGCACCAGTTGACCGGCGCCTCCGAGACGTACGCCAGGCGGTGGTCGTCCACGACGCGCCGCCGCTCCCCCACGGACAGCTCGGCCCACGGCCGCCCGTCCGGGGTGGCGCGGGTGCCGCCCTCGAACTCGGCGATCAGCTCGGCGATCGGCCGGGCCTTGCGTGCGTCCGTGTCGTACCAGGAGTTGAAGACCTGCAGGAAGATCCACTGCGTCCAGCGGTAGAAGTCGGTGTCGATGGTCGCCACCGACCGCCGCTCGTCGTGGCCCAGCCCCAGCCGGCGCAGCTGCGCCCGGTACCGCTCGATGTTCGCCTCGGTGGTGGTGCGGGGGTGGGTGCCGGTCTGCACCGCGTACTGCTCGGCGGGCAGGCCGAACGCGTCGAAGCCCATCGCGTGCAGCACGTTGCGCCCGGCCATCCGCTGGTAGCGGGCGTAGCAGTCGGTGCCGATGTAGCCCAGCGGGTGGCCGACGTGCAGGCCGGCGCCGGAGGGGTACGGGAACATGTCCAGCACGTACAGCTTCTCGGCGCCCGCGCGCGGATGACCCGGGTCGGCCAGCGGGCCGGTCGGGTTCGGCGCGTGGAAGGTGCCGTCCCGCTCCCAGGTGTCCTGCCAGCGGTGTTCGATCTCGTCGGCCAGTGCGGCGGTGTACCGGAACGGGGGAATGTCGGTCGCCGGTGCGGCTGCCTCACTCATGGCGTCTCCTCGGCGCGGATCGGGCGATTCGAAAAATTGTGGGCGGTCTGCTGCGGGCACAAAAAAGCCCCTCGCGCAGGAGGGGCGGCCGTGCTGTCGCGCGTTCAGCGCATCAACACGGCTCGGTAAGAAGCAGGAAGAACCCGGCCATGCAGGCAGTGTACCTCGCAGCCCTCGGCGGCGGCGCGCCCGTTCCGCCCGGAGCGGCCGGTCCCCCGGTCCGGCGAATATTCCGGGCGTAACCGACCGACCACCTGCGGGAGTCGGCAGTAACGACAAACATGGTTAGCCTGAGAGGCCAGTGAGATTACTGCGGCAGACGTGGCTCGGCGTCGCGAACCCAACGGCGGGTCCAGGTGCTCTATAAAGAGCTGCCGTCCAGGCGACGAGGAGGAGGCCCGTGACACAACAGACCTGGGACGAGGTGGGCGGTCTGCTGCCGCACGACGAGTTCCGCGCCGCCAGCGAGGCCATCGTGGCCAACATCGAGCAGGTCATCGAGGGCAAGACCGCCACCGTCCGGCTCGCCCTGGCGGTGCTGCTGGCCGAGGGCCACCTGCTCATCGAGGACGTGCCCGGCGTCGGCAAGACCAAGCTCGCCAAGGCGATGGCCCGGTCCATCGACTGCTCGGTCCGGCGGATCCAGTTCACCCCCGACCTGCTTCCCAGCGACGTCACCGGCGTGAGCGTCTACAACCAGGAGACGCACGACTTCGAGTTCCGCCCCGGCGCGGTCTTCGCCAACCTGGTGGTCGGCGACGAGATCAACCGGGCCTCGCCGAAGACCCAGTCGGCGCTCCTGGAGTGCATGGAGGAGCGCCAGGTCACCGTCGACGGCGTCACCTACCAGCTGCAGACGCCGTTCATGGTGATCGCGACGCAGAACCCGATCGAGATGGAGGGCACGTACCCGCTGCCCGAGGCGCAGCGCGACCGGTTCACCGCCCGCATCGCCATGGGCTACCCGGACCCGCGCGCCGAGTTGGCCATGCTCGACGGGCACGGCGCCACCGACCCGCTGTCGGGGCTGCGGCCGGTCTCCGACGCGGCCACCGTCCGCCGGCTGATCGGTCACGTCCGGCAGGTGCACGTCGCCGACGCGGTCAAGCAGTACGCGATCGACCTGGTCACCGCCACCCGGGAGGCGCCGGACCTGCGCCTGGGCGCATCCCCGCGGGCCACGCTCCAGCTGCTGCGCACCGCCCGCGCGGTGGCCGCCCTGGAGGGCCGCGACTACGTGCTGCCGGACGACCTCCAGGTCCTCGCGGTGCCGGTGCTGGCGCACCGGATCATCCCGACCGCCGACGCCCAGCTGGCCCGGCGCACCACCGACGCGATCGTCTCCGAGCTGGTGCACCGCCTGCCGCTCCCGCACGACCGGCAGCGTTCGCCGTACGACACCCGCCCCGGCGGCGGCAACAACGGCCGCGGGCCGTACGAGCCGCGGAGGCCGTGACGTGCGCGACGGCCTGCGTGGGCTGACCACCCGCGGCCGCTCCTTCCTGGCGGCCGCGGTGGCCGCGGCGATCTCCGCCGGCATCCTGGGCGAGAAGGACCTGCTCCGGGTGGCGGTCCTGCTCGCCGTCCTGCCGCTGCTGGCCGCCGCGTACGTCGGGCGCAGCCGGTACAAGCTGGCCTGCAACAGGTCGCTGGAGCCGCACCGGGTGCCGGTCGGGGCCAGCTCCCGCGTGGTGCTGCGGCTGCAGAACCTGTCCCGGCTGCCCACCGGCACGCTGCTGCTGGAGGACCGCCTGCCGTACGCGCTGGGCAGCCGCCCCCGGGTGGTGCTGGAGCGGCTCGGCGCGCACCAGGCCAGCTCCGTGGCGTACACCGTCCGGGCGGACGTGCGCGGCCGCTACGAGGTGGGCCCGCTGGTGATCCGGCTGACCGACCCGTTCGGGTTGTGCGAGCTGACCCGCTCGTTCCCCAGCACCGACCACCTCACGGTGATCCCGCAGGTCACTCCGTTGCCGTCGGTGCGGCTACCAGGCGAGTACGCCGGCAGCGGCGACAGCCGGGCCCGCTCGGTAGCGGTACACGGCGAGGACGACGCCGCCACCCGGGAGTACCGGATGGGCGACGACCTGCGCCGCGTGCACTGGAAGTCGACCGCCCGCACCGGCGAGCTGATGGTGCGCCGCGAGGAGCAGCCGTGGGAGAGCCGCGCCACCGTCGTGCTGGACACCCGGGCCGCCGGGCACCGGGGCGAGGGACCGACGGCGAGCTTCGAGTGGGCGGTCTCGGCGGCCGCCAGCATCGCCGTGCACCTGCGCCAGGCCGGCTACAAGCTGCGCCTGGTCACCGGCAACGGCGCCGACGTCGCGGCGACCGAGGCCGGCGGTGAGGGCCTGCTCCTGGACCAGCTCGCCGACGTGCACCTGGACCGGCGCGGCGAGATCACCACGCTGGTGCAGCAGGTCCGGCAGCGGGCCGACGGCGGCCTGATCATCGCGTTGCTCGGCACGCTCGGCGCCGCCGAGGCGGAGCTGCTGGCCGGGCTGCGCGGCAACGGGGCGACCTGTGTGGCGTTCCTGCTCGACAGCAACACCTGGCTGAACCTGCCGCCGAAGGCCCGCACCGAGGCGGAACGGGCGCACGGCGCCGCCGCGCTCGCGCTGCTGCAGAGCGGCTGGCGGGTCATCGGGGTGGAGCACGGCAGCCGTCTGCCGGTGCTGTGGCCGCAGGCCGGGCGCGGATCGCAGGGATTCGCGCTGCGGGCGGCCCTGGCCGAGACGGTCGCCGGAGGCATGCGATGACCGGAAGGAAGCTCCCGTGACCCCCCATCGCAACATCGGGTTCGTCGCCGCGGCGGCGACCCTGCTGGCGGCGGCCCCGCTGTCGGCGATCTTCGAACGCTGGACGTGGCTGATCCAGGCCACCATCGTGGTCGCCGTGGTGGCCGGCTCGGCCGCGTTGAGCCGGCTGGCCCGGGCGCCGCTGTGGGGCCAGGTGCTGGCGATGCTCGCCGGCCTGACCCTGGGCCTGACGTGGATCTTCCCGAGCGGCGCCGAGCTGCTCGCGTTCATCCCGGCCCCGGGCACGTTCGCCCACTTCGGCGAGCTGACGCAGGCGTCGCTGGAGGACATGCGCTCGTACGGCGTGAAGGTGCCCGACGTCGACTCGCTGCTGTTCCTCGCGGTGCTCGGCATCGGCGCGGTCGCCGTGGTGGTGGACGTCCTCTCGGTCGGGCTGCGCCGGCCGGCGCTGGCCGGCCTGCCGATGCTCGCCATCTACTCGGTGCCGGTGGCGGTCTACCTGGACAGCGTCCCCGCCACCCCGTTCGTGGTGGGCGCCGCCGGCTACCTGTGGCTGCTGGTCACCGACAACGTCGACCGGGTACGCCGGTTCGGCCGCCGGTTCACCGGTGAGGGACGCGACGTCGACGTCTGGGAGGCGTCGCCGCTGGCCGCGGCGGGCCGCCGGCTGGCAGTGGTCGGCGTGGCGGTGGCGGTGGCCCTGCCCCTGGCCGTGCCCGGGATGACCGGCGGGCTGATGAACAACGTCGGCGCCGGGCCCGGTGAGGGCAACGGCCGGCCCGGCCAGGGTGGCAGCCCGGGCCGGATCGACCTGTTCGCAGCGCTCAGCGGCCAGCTCAACCAGAGCCAGGAAACCGAGCTGGTGAAGGTCAGCACCAACGAGCCGAGCCCGTTCTACCTGCGCCTCGGCGTGGTCGACGACCTGCGGCCGAGCGGCTTCCAGGCGCGCGTGCCCACCGGGCGGCCGGTCACCCGCGGCCTGCCCGACCCGAGCGAGCGCACCCCGCGTGGCGTCGAGCGGCAGCGCTACAAGGCCACCGTCGAGGTGTCGAAGAACCTGAACATGCCGCTGCTGCCGGTCTACGCCGATCCGGTGAAGGCGGACGACCTCAACGGCAACTGGCTGTACGACTCAAGCCAGCAGATCGTCTTCTCCAACCGGGAGAACGCCCGCGGCAAGAGCTACTCGTTCGAGTACGTGCGCTCGACGTTCAGCCCGGCGGCGCTGCGCGCCGCCCCGTCCCTGCCCGCGGACAGCCCGGTGAAGCGCCAGCAGACCGAGCGGCCGTCGGTCCCGGAGGTCGAGGATCTCGTCGGCGAGCTGGTGAGGGGCAAGTCGAACGACTACGACAAGGTCCGCGCGATCTACGAGTACTTCTCCGTGGAGAACGGCTTCACCTACTCGCTGTCCACCCGCGACGGCAGCAGCGGGCAGGACATCACCGACTTCCTCGCCACCAAGGTCGGCTACTGCCAGCAGTACGCGGCGGCGATGGCCTGGCTTGTCCGGGCCGCCGGCATTCCGGCCCGGGTGGCTGTCGGCTTCACCAACGGCAGCAAGTCCGACGGCGGCACGTACGTGCTGACCAACCGCAACCTGCACGCCTGGACCGAGGTCAACTTCGGCAACGGGATCGGCTGGGTGCCGTTCGACGCCACCCCGGCGGCGAGCGTGCAGGGCTCGGTCCGCTCCGCCTGGGCGCCGGACACCGACGCCCCCGAGGAGGTCACCCCGTCGCCCGGCAGCACCGTCGCTCCCGGCGCCGCCGACCCGTCGGCCGGCCCGAACGAGGCGGACCGGCTCGACAAGGACACCGACCAGGGCCTGTCCCTGGGCGGAGGTGACCCGGCCGAGCAGAACCGGGTGTGGCCGTGGTGGCTGGCCGCGGCGCTGGCGCTGCTGGCGCTGTTCGCCGTACCGGGGCTGCGCCGCTCCACCCTGCGCCGCCGCCGGCGCGTCCGGGTCCGGGCGCCCTCGGCCACCGCGCTCGCGGTGCCCGGCCAGCGGGGCGAGGCACGGGAGGTCGTCGTCGGCGTGGACGCCGAGTCCGCCCGCGCCGACGCGCACGCCGCCTGGGACGAGCTGCTCGACACGCTCGTCGACTTCCACGTCCGGGTGGACCGCACGGAGACCCCCCGCGCGACCGCCGAGCGGCTGGCCCGGGAGGCGCTCACCGAGAACGGCGACGCCGCAACCGGGGTACGGCTGCTGGGCCGGGCCGAGGAGCGGGCCCGGTACGCGCGGGACCCGCTCGCCGGCGCGGAGTTGCAACCGGCGCTGCGGACGGTCCGGGGCGCGCTCGCGGCCGGGGCGGACCGCCGCACCCGGCTGCTGGCCGCGCTGCTGCCCCCGTCGGTGATCCAGCGTTGGCGGACCGCCCTGGCCGAGCAGTCGGCGCGGATCGTCACCACGAGCGGGCAGGCCCGGACGCAGATGCTGCGCTGGAGCCCACGCCGCCTGTTGGCGGGCCGCACGGCCCGCTGACCGCCCCGCCCCGTCCCCCCGGCCCGTCCCCCGGCCCCCGGCCCCCGGCCCGTTGATCAAGGAGTTTGTGTCTCCGCGAGGCCTCCGACCGGACACAAACTCCTTGATCACCGACTGCTCAGCGGGCTGGCGGGGTGGGGAGCGAGGGCGCTTGAGATCTTGGTAGGAAACGGCCCCTATAACAGCCCTTTCGTACCAAGATCTTCGCGTTTCCCGCGCTTCGGGAGATCCATCTCTGCTCGTGGATAGTCAGGAGCGGCAGGGGTCGACTTCGGCGAAGTATGCACCGTGGAACCAACCGCGGAGCCCTTGCCGCTCGCCCCGGCACACCGGAACAGGCAACTCGCCGAGCGGATCAAGGAAGGGCGTCGCCACGGGGGCTGACCGGTGACTTCGAAACGCGGCGGGGCGGCGCGGGTGCCGGAGCCGACGCGGAGGCCGACCACCGGTCGACTGCCGGGAACCCGAGCCGCCACGCAGGTCGGGCGCGGCGATGACGATCGGCTGCGAAGCGCCGGCCGGCGCACCGGGCAGAGGAGACATCGGCACTGTCGCTGGTACGCGGAGAGGGGCGCACTCACGCCGCGGCCGGGAAGTCCAGGGCCACCGCCACACCGGCCGGCACCAGACGTCAACAGGCACGGCGCGATCGACGGCTACGCGCACCCGCCGCCGTGGAGCGGGCACGACGAAGCGCACGCCGACGGGCGTCGCCGCGACATCCGCCCCGGTCCGGGGCGGAGCACGGTCAGCGGTGTCCCTCCGGGCGCTGCCGCCAGCGGTCCTCCATCCGGTCGAGGAAGGAGCCCCGGCGGCCACTGCTGCGGCCACGGGGACGACGCCGGCTCGTTGTGCCGCCGACCACGTGCAGGTCGGGCGACTGGGATCGGCGGTGCGACTGCACCGCGTAGCCCAACGAGGCCAGCATGACGACGAAACCCGCCACGGCCACCGCGGGAATCTTGATCACGGCACCATAGATCAACAGGGCCAGACCAGCGACGACCACGCCGGCAGCGACGAGCACGCGACGCCGCGCGTGGAAACGCGGGTCGCTGGCGCGCACGGCCGAGGCGAACTTGGGGTCCTCGGCAAGCGACCGCTCGATCTGCTCGAACAGCCGCTGCTCGTGCTCCGAGAGCGGCACGGCACTCCTCCCCGGTCACGTTGGTCGACCCGGGCGGGCCGACAGACCGTGGCAGCCAACCGGCTGCTTACCCGCAAGTCTACGAGGGCCCCCGCGCGTCGGAAAGCGGGACGACCTACGGCCGGGTCGGTTTTTCGACTTGTCGTGTATCACGACGGCCGAGAAGACTGGCCGGACCTATGACGGACCGCCCGAATCGGGCGGCCGCCGCATCGGCCGCCGCCTCCGCCTCACGCCAGCCGCGCTCGGGCGCGCCGAGGGTGAGCTGCTGCGGGGTCTCCCCGGCGGGGGCGAGACCTTCCATCCGGACCCCGACCAGCCGAACCGGCTCGCCGGGAGCGAGCGCGCCCCACAACGCCCAGGCCGTGTCGAACATCTCCCGGGCGGTGTCGGTGGGCACGGCGAGCGTGCGGGAGCGGCTGATCGTCCGGAAGTCGGCGAAACGGACCTTGAGCGACACGGTACGGCCCACCTGCCCGGCCGCCCGCAGCCGGGCGCCGGCCTTGTCGGCGAGGGCGAGCAGGGACCGCCGGATCTCGTCCGGGTCGGTCACGTCGGTGTCGAACGTGACCTCCGCGCCGATCGACTTCTCCACCTGTTCGGGCGTCACCCCGCGCGGGTCACGCCCCCAGGCCAGCTCGTGCAGGTGGGCGGCGGACGCCTCGCCCACGGCCCGGCGCAGCAGGCCGGCCGGTGCCTCGGCGAGGTCGCGTACGGTGCGCAGGCCGAGGCGGCGCAGCGCGTCGGCGGAACGCTCCCCCACGCCCCACAGGGCGGACACCGGCAGCGGGTGCAGGAACTCCAGCACCCGGGCGGCCGGGACCACGAGCAGGCCGTCGGGCTTGGCCCGGGTGGAGCCGAGCTTCGCCACGAACTTGCTCGGCCCGACGCCCACCGAACAGGTCAGCCGCTGTTCCTCGGCGACCCGGCGGCGGATCAGCGCGGCGATGTCGGCGGGCCGGCCGAACAGCCGGCGGGCGCCCGCCACGTCGAGGAACGCCTCGTCCAGCGAGAGCGGCTCGACCAGCGGGGTGACGTCCCGGAAGATCCGCATGACCGCCCGCGACGCCTCGGTGTAGGCGGTGAAGTCGGGCGGCAGGTAGACCGCGCCGGGGCAGAGCGCCCGGGCACGGGCGGTGGGCATGGCGCTGCGGACGCCGTACTGCCGGGCCTCGTAGCTGGCGGAGCTGACCACGCCGCGCGGGCCGACGCCGCCCACCACCACCGGCCGCCCGCGCAGCTCGGGTCGGCGGCGCACCTCGACCGAGGCGTAGAACGCGTCCATGTCGACGTGCAGGATGGCGCAGCCGGTGTCGTCGGCGTCCGGCCCGAAGCGCGGGTCACCGCCTCGGGGCAACGACTGGCTGCGGCCCATGCCAGCAGGCTAGCCCGCCGGTCCGACAACCCCACCGCCCAGCCCGGCGGCCACCGACGCGGCCGCAGCCGCGGATGAGCCGGGTCAGCCCCGCACCACCAGCAGCGGAACGGTCATCTCGGCGGCGGTGTCCGCGCCGTGGTACGCCACCAGCCGCGACGCCATCGGCGGCTCGGAACGGGTGGCGACCACCGCGTAGGTGTCCCGGCAGACCACCACCACGTCGCCGATCCGCCTCAGGTGCGCCTCGGGCACCGGCCCGAACCAGCCGGTCGCCACCGCCTCGGCGCGGGTCAGCACGTGCGCGGCCGGGCCCAGCAGCTCGGTCCAGGCGGCCACCACGTCGGCCTCGGCGCCCGGCTCGGTGTGCAGGTAGCGGACGCGGGGCTCACCGGCGACCACCAGTACCCCGGCGCGCAGCCGGGGATCGGCGTCCAGGTCGATCCGGTGCCCGGCGGGCACGTCGAGCTGGCCGTGGTCGGCGGTGACCAGCAGCGCGGCGTCCGGCGGCAGCCCGTCGACGAGCCGGGCCAGCAGCGCGTCCACATCGGCGGCGGCCAGCCGCCACGGCTCGGAGTCGACACCGCTGAGGTGCCCGTGCCGGTCCAGGTCGGGGTGGTACCCGGACACCAGCGCGGGTCCGTCCCCGGCGGCCAGCGCCGCCAGCATCCGCGCGGCGAGCGCGTCGGCGCCGGCCGCGCCCCGGTAGTCGCCGCCCCGGTTGGCGGCGAGCGTCAGGCCGCTGCCGGCGAACTCGGGGCGGCTGACCACCGTCACCGCCACCCCGGCGGCACGCGCCCGCTGGTACCAGGTGGGCACCGGCTGCCAGCTCACCGGGTCGGGGTCGCCGGCCCAGTCGACGTGGTTGAGCACCCGGTCGGTGCCGGGCACGCGGACGGTGAAGCCGAGCACGCCGTGCGCGCCCGACGCGGTGCCGGTGCCGAGGCTGACCAGGCTGGTCGGGGTGGTGGACGGGAAGCCGGTGGTGAGCGGCCGGCCGGTGGTGGCGGCCAGTCCGGCGAGCGTCGGGGCGTACCGGGCGGCGGTGGGGATCTGGTACCAGCCGAGGCCGTCGACGAGCAGCACCGCGATCCGGCGTACCCCGGCCAGCCTCGGTGCCAGGCCGAGCCGGTCGGCCGCACCGGGTACGCCGAGCACCGACAGCGCGCTGGGCAGCACGTCGGCCAGGCTGCCGCCGTCGTAGCGCGGCGCAACCCGGTCCAGCGGGCCCGGAGCCGGGCCGGTCATGCCGGGCGGCGGGCGAACAGGTGCAGCTGAGCGGCGAGATCACGGTACGGGGGCCGGACCGCGAGCGCCCGTTCCAGCTCCACCAGGGCGGCCGGCTGACCGTCGGCCACGGCGGCCGGAAGCAGGTCGGCGAGCACCCGTACCCCGTGGATCTCCTCCACGGCAAGGCCGGCGGCGGTGAGCAGCGCGCTCGCGTCGGCGGCGTCGTAGCGGCGGCGCAACGTGTCCCGGCGGCCGGTGGTGCCGTACGGGTCGGCGGCCAGCGCCGCGGCGGCGTCAAGCTGCCCGTTCATCGCCCGGCCGAACACGGCGGCGGCCCGGCCGGCGACGAGCACGCTCGCCGCGCCGCCCGGGCGCAACGCGGTGACCAGCGCGGAGATCACCGGTTCCGGCTCGTCGACGACTTCGAGGACGGAGTGGCAGAGCACCAGGTCCACGGTGGCCGGTTCGACCAGCCCGGCGAGCGCGTCGGCGTCGCCCTGCGTCGCGCGTACCCGGTCGGCGACCCCGGCCTCGGCGGCGCGGCGGGTCAGCGCGGCGAGCGCGTCGGGGCTGGCGTCGACCACTGTGACCCGGTGACCGGCCTCGGCGAGCGGGACGGCGAAGCCGCCGGTCCCGCCGCCGACGTCGAGCACGGAGAGTCGTTCGCCGGCCCGCCGGTCCAGCTCGGCCCGGAGCACCGACCAGATGACGGCGGTGCGGGGGGTGAGGGTTCGGATCTGCTCCACGCGCCGAGCCTAGTCACCCCCCGGCCCAGGTTCAGGACTCGCCGCCGCCGGCGGGGTCGTCCTCGGCGCGGGAGCGCTGGTCGTTGGCCACCGGGCCGTCGGTCACCTGGTATTCCCGCGGCTCGGCCTCGTGGGTGGGCGCCCAGTCGGCGCCGAGGCGGGTCCGTCGGGCGTTGGCTACGCCACCGGCGTACGTGCGGTGAAAGGTCATCTGTTCATCCCCCATACCCCGGGTGGGCCACTCTGCCCACCCGCGTCGGGAGTCTCCCGCCTCCGGCTCACGGAAACCGTAATGTGGATCACTCCATCAACGGAAATCCCTGGATGCCGGTGTGACGGGGGGCTCGATCGCGTCCAGCCGGTCCGCGGTGAGGTTCGTGACGCCCTCGTGCCGCTGCAGCCGGCCCCGCACCACCAGTGCTCCACTGGTGCGGGCGATTCGACGGTAGCGCTGCCACAGCCCCGGGGAGCAAGTGACATTCAGCATTCCGGTCTCGTCCTCCAGGTTGAGGAACGTGACGCCGCCGGCGGTCGCCGGGCGCTGCCGGTGGGTGACGATCCCGCCGACCCGGATCCGCTGCCCGGGCGGCACCTGGCCGAGCCGGGCGATCGGCACCGCGCCCAGTTCGTCGAGGCGGTCCCGGATGAACCGGGCCGGGTGGCTCTCCGGGGACAGGCCGGTGGCCCAGACGTCGGCGACCAGGCGGTCCACCGCGGCCATGCCGGGCAGCGTGGGCGGGTCCGCGCCGGTCACCGTGCCGGGCAGCCGGCCGGGCCGGTCCTGGGCCGCCGCGCCGGCGGCCCAGAGGGCCTGCCGCCGGGTCAGCCCGAAACAGGCGAAGGCGTCGGCGGTGGCCAGCGCCTCCAGCTGCGCGGCGGTGAGACCGACGCGGCGGGCCAGGTCCGGCATGTCCCGGTACGGCCCGTGCGCCGTCCGTTCCGCCTCGATCCGCTCGGCCACGTCCTCGCCGAGGGTACGGACGCTGCCCAGCCCGAGCCGTACCGCCGGGCCGCCCAGCCCCCAGGCGTGCGGCGGCTCGCCCGGCACGCTGCCCCACCGCGTCTGCGGGGTGGACTCCAGCACCGCCTTGGTGCCGCTGGCGTTGATGTCCGGCCGGCGTACCTCCACGCCGTGCCGGCGGGCGTCGTCGGCGAGCGTCTGCGGCGAGTAGAAGCCCATCGGCTGGGCGTTGAGCAGCGCGGCCAGGAACGGGCCCGGGTGGTAGCGCTTGAGCCACGAGCTGGCGTACACCAGGTAGGCGAAGCTCATCGCGTGGCTCTCCGGGAAGCCGTAGCTGGCGAACGCGGTGAGCTTGCGGTAGACGTCGTCGGCCAGCTCGCCGGTGATGCCCCGCTCGGCCATCCCGGCGTAGAGCCGGTCGGCGATCTGCGCCATCCGCTCCACCGACCGTTTCGCCCCCATGGCCCGGCGCAGCTGGTCGGCGCCGGCCGCGTCGAACCCGGCCAGGTCGATGGCGAGCTGCATGAGCTGCTCCTGGAACAGCGGCACGCCGAGCGTCTTCTCCAGCGCGTTGCGCATCAGCGGGTGCGCGTACGTGACCGGCTCCTGGCCGTTCTTGCGCCTGATGTACGGGTGCACCGAGCCGCCCTGGATCGGGCCGGGCCGGATCAGCGCCACCTCCACCACCAGGTCGTAGAACTCGCGCGGCTTGAGCCGGGGCAGCGTGGCCATCTGGGCGCGGCTCTCCACCTGGAACACGCCCACCGAGTCGGCCCGGCAGAGCATGTCGTAGACCTCGGGGTCGTCCAGCGTCATGTCGCCGAGGTCGAGGCGGGAGCCGATCAGGTCGTAGCCGTAGTGCAGCGCCGAGAGCATGCCGAGGCCGAGCAGGTCGAACTTGACCAGGCCGACGGCCGCGCAGTCGTCCTTGTCCCACTGGAGCACGCTGCGGCCGGGCATCCGGCCCCACTCCACCGGGCACACCTCGATCACCGGCCGGTCGCAGATCACCATGCCGCCGGAGTGGATGCCCAGGTGCCGGGGGAACGTCTGCAGCTCGTTGGCGTACGCGACCACCTGCTCGGGGATGTCCGCCACGTCGACCGCGGCGACCGAGCCCCACCTGTCGATCTGCTTGCTCCAGGCGTCCTGCTGGCCGGGTGAGAAGCCGAACGCCTTCGCCACGTCCCGCACCGCCGACCGGGGCCGGTACGAGATGACGTTGGCGACCTGGGCGGTGTGCTCCCGGCCGTAGCGGGCGTAGACGTGCTGGATCACCTCCTCCCGGCGGTCGGACTCGATGTCCACGTCGATGTCCGGCGGGCCGTCGCGTTCCGGGGCGAGGAACCGTTCGAACAGCAGCCGGTGCCGGACCGCGTCCACGTTGGTGATGCGCAGCGCGTAGCAGACCGCCGAGTTGGCCGCCGAGCCCCGGCCCTGGCAGTAGATGTCCTGCGCGCGGCAGAACGCGACGATGTCGTAGACCACCAGGAAGTAGCCGGGGAAACCGAGGTCTTCGATCATCCGCAGCTCGTGTTCCAGCTGCACGTACGCCTCCGGGTGCGCCTCGGGCGGGCCGTAGCGCTCGCGGGCGCCGTCCATGGTCAGCCGGCGCAGCCAGCTCATCTCGGTGTGCCCGGGCGGCACCGGGTACGCCGGCAGCTTCGGCGCCACGAGCTGCAGGTCGAAGGCGAGTTCCGCGCCGTACTCGGCGGCCCGCGCCACCGCCCCCGGGTACGCGGCGAACCGCGCTGCCATCTCCGCGCCGCTGCGCAGGTGGGCGGTGGCCGCGGCGGGCAGCCAGCCGTCGATCTCGTCGAGGCTGCGCCGGGCCCGGACCGCCGCGACCGTGGTGGCCAGCCGACGCCGGCCCGGGGTGGCGTAGTGCACGTTGTTCGTGGCGACTGTGGGCAGCCCGGCCGCGGCGGCCAGGTCGGCGAGCGCGTCGTTGCGGTCGGCGTCGACCGGGTGGCCGTGGTCGGTCAGCTCCACCGCCACCGTCTCCGCGCCGAACAGCGCGGTGAGCCGGTCCAGCTCCCGGGCCGCCGCGTCGACGCCCTCGGTGAGCAGCGCCGCGGGCACGTGCCCCTTGCGGCAGCCGGTGAGCACCAGCACGTGGTCCTTCAGCTCCGCCGCGATCTCCTCCAGCTCGCCGTAGACCGGGCGGCCCTTCTCCCCGCCGCGCAGCTGGGCGCGGGAGATGGTGGCGGCCAGGCGCGCGTACCCCTCGTGGCCGTGCGCCAGCACCAGCAGGTGCCGGCCGAGCGGGTCGGGTTCGCCGTTCTGCGGGCCCGGCAGCCCGAGGGACAGCTCCGCGCCGAAGATCGTCGGCAGCCGCAGCGCGCGGGCCGCCTCGGCGAAGCGCACCACGCCGTAGAAGCCGTCGTGGTCGGTGACGGCGAGCGCGGTGAGCCCGAGCCGGGCCGCCTCCTCGGCCAGCTCCTCCGGGTGGCTGGCCCCGTCGAGGAAGCTGAAGTTGGAGTGCGCGTGCAGCTCCGCGTACGGCACCACGCCGTCCGGCCGGTCCAGCTGCGGCGGCCGGTATTCCTGGCGCTTGCGGCTCCACGCCGGTGAGTCGCCGCCGTCGGCGTCGACCGCGAGCGGGTCGACCACGTGCAGGTGCCGCTCCCCCTTGGCCCGTCCGGAGAGCACCTGCTCCAGCTTCGACCAGGGCATCTTCGGGTTGCGGAAGCTCACCGGTGCCCGCCTCGCCCTGCACCCGAAAGCCCGAGATCTTGGTACGAAGCGGCCCCCGGAGGGGCGCTTTCGTACCAAGATCTTTCCCGGCGCTCAGTCATAGATCGCCTCCACCAGCCACTGCCCGCCCTCGACCGCGAGCAGCAGCGCGGCGCCGTCGGCCAGGCACACCTGGAACCGGGCCCGGCGGCGCGCCTCGGCCGGCGCCCACCAGCGTTCGTCCACCGGCCACGGCCCGGCCCACCCGGTGATCTCGGCCGGGCGCCCGTCGCCGACGGTGAGCCGGGCCGGCGCCGCGCTGACCGCCAGCCGGGCGCTCACCACGACCGGCTCCCCGGCCGCGTCGCGCACGTCGGCGGCCAGTGGGGCGGGCAGCACCACGGCCGGCGACGGCGGCGGGATCCGCCCCGGCCACGGCGGCTCGGCCATCGCCCGGCCCCGCCCGGCCCGCCGCCCCGCACGGCCCCCAGGGGGTACGACGACAGGGGCGGACGCGGCACCCGGAGCGGCCCCGGCGGCCGGGCGCGACGGCGTCACGCCGCGCACCGAACCGGCCGGGACCGGTGGCGCGGCGGCGGGAGAGGCGGGCGGCAGGGGTGGCGGGCCGGGGCGCGCGGGCACCCGCTCGTCGCCCCACGGGACCAGGCGCACCTGGTCGGCCGGGGAACGCCCGCCGCCGAGCACGGCGGTGACCACCGCCTCGGGGCCGAGGATGCCTTGCACCCGGCTCAGCGCGCGGTGCGCCCGCTCCCGTTCCGCGCCGGTCTCCCCCCACAGCCCGGGTTGCAGGCCCGCCTGGGCGAGCACCCCGTCGGGCACCAGCCGCAACCGGACGATCCCGGCGGTCGGGCGGGCCGGGCGCGTCCCGCCCCGGCCGTTGCTGCCGGTGAGCCAGCCGTCGAGCTGCCAGCGGACCCGGTCGGCGATGGCCGCGGCGGTGAGCAGGCCGTCGTGCCGCCAGACCCGGTGCAGCTCCTGGCCGTGCGCGGTGACCGCCTCGATGCCGAGGCGGGTGCAGGCCAGCCCGTACCCGGCCAGCCGCTCGTGCAGCAGTTCGGCGAGCGTGCGGGCGGCGAACGCGGCGGCGTCGACCCGGTCGACCGGCTCGTCGTAGTCGGCGGTGACGATCAGGTCGGCGGGCGGCTGCCGGACCGCGAGCGGGCGGTCGTCCCGGCCGCCGGCGAGCCGGTGCGCCAGCGCTCCGTCGAAACCGAACCGGGCCAGCACGTCCCCGGCGGGCAGCGCCGCGAAGTCGCCGAGGGTGCGGACGCCGAGCCGGCGCAGCAGGTCGGCCAGGGCGGGCCGGCCGAGCGCCTCGACCGGCCGGGTGGCCAGGAACTCGCGGGTGCCGCCGGGCGCCACGATCCGCCCCTCCCGGGCGGCCAGCCCGGCCGCGAACACCCCGTCGGCGATGCCGACCTGGCTCTCCACCGCGCAGCTCTGCGCGACGTGCTCGACGATCCGCTCGGCCGCCGCCTCCTCGCCGCCGAGGTAGCGGCTCGGCCCCCGGGCCGCCGTGGCGCAGGCGCCGGGCCGGATCACCTCGACGCCGGCGACCACCTCCTCCACGGCGGCCACCACCGGTTCGAACGCCCGCGCGTCCCGCCCCGGGTCGTGGTCGACCACCGTCAGGTGCGGGCAGCGCCCCTGCGCCTCCCGGCGGCGCAGCCCGCGCCGGATCCCCTCGGCACGGGCCCGCTCGGAGCAGGCGACCACCCGGTTGGCGTGCAGCACCACGACCGGGTCGGTGGCGGGCACCCCGTCGACGATCTCGGCGGCGAGGACCGGCCAGTCCGGGCACCAGAGCAGCAGCGTCCGCTGCGGTACGCCGCTCACGCCGGCCCGGCCACGGCGGGCGTACGGGCGGGCGGAGCCACCACGCGCAGCCGGCGCGACGGCACGGCGGACGGTGCGCCGAACCCGGCCGAGCGGGGGATCACCCGGGTCAGCTCGTCGCCGGGCAGCCACACCTTGATCTCCTTGGGGCGGGCGGCGGCGCCCCGCCCCCGGGCCGAGACGGTCACCTCACGGCGGCGCAGCCGCCCGCGACCGGCACCGAGCCCCTGCCAGACGCCCCGGACCACCTGGAGCGTGACGTCCGCGCCGTCCCACCGGCCGTACGGGACGAGCACGCTTCCGCGCTGTCGGGCGCGGGCGGCCAGCCGGGTGGCGATCAAGGCGGAGACGGTCGCCGGCACGGCGGTGACCACCACGTCGACCCCGTCGATGAGCGCGGCGACCACTGTGGGCCACTCCGGCCCGGGGTCGGGCACCAGGGCCAGCCGGTCCAGGGCGATGCCCGCCTCGGCGGCGGCGCCGGCCCCGAAGGTGGGTACGCCGACCACGGCGCACCACGAGCCGGCCCGGGACGCCTCGGCGAGCAGCGCGAGGATCAGCGAGGTGGCGCCGCTGCGCCGGGGCTGGCCGGCGCCGACCGCGACGGTGCTGCCCCGGCGCAGGCCACGGTTGGGCAGCAGCCCGGTCAGCTCGGCCCGGACGGGCAGCACCCGGTGGCCGCCGGCCGGGTCGGGCGCGCTCGCCGGACGGACCAGCTCGGCCAGGGCGGCGGAACCGACCACCATGCGGCCCGCCATCGGACCAACCCCCCGTCGTGTTTCCGCCACGGGCCCGCCCGTGGATGGTGCTGTGGATCGTGTGCTGTGGATCGTGTCGATGCTGCGGCACGCGCGTGCCGGGTGTGGGAGCGGCGCCCGGCCACCCGGGGTCCCGCCGGTGGTGGCCGGGCGCCACGAATCAGGCGGCTGCCGCTCCGGGCCGCGACGGCGGGGAGTCGGAGACGCCGCGCCGCAGGGGCCGGGGCAGGCCGTCGAGCGCCGGCTGGTGGGCCAGGCCGAGCGCGGTCTCCACCACTGTCACGAACTCCTCGGCGGCGCGCAGCAGGTCGTCGGCCTCCCGGGCGGTGACCACCCGGGGGATGCCTGCTTCGGCGGCGGCCCGCTTGCTCGCGCCGGCGGCGAAGTAGGCGGCCCACTCGTCCAGCTCGGGGGCGACGGTGGCGAGCAGCACCCAGACGCTGGTGATCCGGTTCCGCCGGGTGGGCGCGGGACGGGCCCGGGCGGCGAGCACTGCGGCGGCGGCGCGCAGCGCCGCGAGGTGGGCGGCGGCGTACCGGAGACCGTCGGGACGGGTGCGGGCGGCCTCGGCCAGCCCGTCGCGGGCCACCGCGAGCAACTGGGCGGGGGTGCGGTGCGGCAGCACGTGCGCGGGCACCGTGGGCGCCTGGGCCGGACTGGTCGGCATGGGTCTCTCCTCCGCGTGTGGCCGGGGCGGGCAGTCGCGCGACGGGGAAACCGTCGCCCGGTCGCCCGGGGCGGTCGGTGCGGAGGAAGACGCACCTTCAGGTGGCTGGCCGGCCGGGTGTGGACGCTTCCCCACACCCACCCCCGGCCGGCGTGCCGGCGGGTCCGTCGCCCGCCGCCCGGGGGTCGTGGGCGGCGGGCGACGACCTGCCTGACGGGCCCGGACTCGCGACTGTCCGAACCCGGTGCGGCCCGCGGTGCCGCACCTCCCGGAAGCCGGTGCCGCGAAACACCGCTTCCGGAGCGTTCGACGGGTGCCCGACCGGTCGGACCGGAGCCGGGCCAGCCGGGGAGCTGAGCCGCTATCCGCTCTAACCGAATCGAACACTCGTTCTAACTACCCTGACAGTACACCTCCCTACCGACGAAAACGCAACGTGTGACGCGCCGGGGACACACGGGAGGGCCACGGCCCCCGGCGGGGCCGGACCGGGGGTGAGGGAAGAATGGGGGCATGCAGCCACACCCGAACGTGCAGGCGGTGCAGCGCGCGCTCGACGAGGCGGGCGCGCGGGACGGATCGGGCGAGGCCAGCCTCGTCCGACTGCTGCCCGACGCGGTGCACACCGCCGCCGCCGCGGCCGAGGCGCTCGGCGTCGCCGTCGGCGCCATCGCCAACTCGCTGATCTTCGACGCGGACGGCGCGCCGCTGCTGGTGCTCACCTCCGGCGCGCACCGGGTGGACACCGCCGGGCTGGCCGCCACGCTGGGCGTGACCCGGCTGCGCCGGGCCACCCCGGAGTTCGTCAAGCAGCACACCGGGCAGGTGATCGGCGGCGTCGCCCCGGTCGGCCACCCCACGCCGCTGCGCACCGTCGTCGACACCGCCCTGACCGGATACGACGAGGTGTGGGCCGCCGGCGGCGTACCCCGGGCGGTGTTCCCCACCACGTACGCGGAACTGCTGCGGATCACCGCCGGCGCGCCGGCCGAGGTGGCGTGAACCCCGAACTCGTCACGCTGCACGTGTGGCGTGTGCCCCGGCGGGCCGTACCCGGTGTGCTGGCCCGGATGGCCACCCACCCGGCGCGGCTGCGCCGCCTGCCCGGCGTCCGCTTCGCCAAGCTGCTCGGCACCGGGACCGGCACCGGATTCGGCCCCGGCGACGCCGACCTGACCCGGTGGGCCGCGCTCGTGGTCTGGGACTCCCCCGCCGACGCGGCCGGCTTCGACGCCTCCCCGGTCGCCCGCTCCTGGGCCCGGATCGCCCGCGCCGCGGTACGGGTCGACCTGCGCCCGCTGACCAGCCGCGGCCGGTGGTCCGGCCGGGAGCCGTTCGGCGCGCCGTCGGGCGGGCGGGTCACCGGTCCGGTGCTGGCGCTGACCCGGGCCCGGCTGCGGGCCCGCCGGGCGGCCACGTTCTGGCGGGCGATCCCGCCGGTCGCCACCGAGCTGCACGCCGCGCCCGGCCTGCTCGCCCGCTTCGGCGTCGGCGAGGCGCCGCTGGGCTGGCAGGGCACGGTGAGCGTGTGGCGCGACCCGGCGGACCTGGTCGCGTTCGCGTACCGTTCCCCCGAGCACCGCGCCGCGATCACCCGCACCCCCACCGAGGGCTGGTACGCGGAGGAACTGTTCGCGCGGTTCGCGGTGGGCGACGTGGTCGGCGACCGCACGGTGCTCGGCTGGGCCGCCGAGGGCGGCCCGGAAACAGCGAGAGGGTACGCATGAGGCTGGTGCGGTGGACACCGGACGACCTGGTCCGGCGGCTGGACGACGTGGTGGCCGTCTACGGCGAGGCGATGGGCTACCGGCCCGACCTGCTGGAGGCCCGCCGCGGCTACATCGCCACCCACGTACGCCGGCCCGGCTTCCGCGCCGTCGCCAGCCTCACCACCGAGGGCCACCTGGCCGGCTTCGGGTACGGCTACCGGGGCGCCACCGGGCAGTGGTGGCACGACCAGGTGCACCGGGCGCTGAACGCGCGGGACCGGCAGCGCTGGCTGGCGCACCCGTTCGAGGTGGTCGAACTGCACGTCCGCCCGCCCGCGCAGGGGCACGGCCTGGGCGCCCGCCAGTTGCGCGCGCTGCTCGCCGTGGCCGAGGGCGACACCACGCTGCTGTCCACGCCGGAGGCCGACGAGGAGAAGTCCCGGGCCTGGCGGCTGTACCGCCGGTTCGGCTTCGTCGACGTCCTGCGGCACTTCCACTTCCCCGGCGACGAACGGCCGTTCGGCGTGCTCGGCCGGGACCTGCCGCTGCCCCCGCCGGACGCCCCGTGAGCGCGAGGAGTGAGCCGGGTTTGCGAGCCCCGCAGTCGCGAACGAAAGGTCGGCACCGTGAGCGCGAGGAGTGAGCCGGGTTTGCGAGCCCCGCAGTCGCGAACGAAAGGCGGCACAGCATGAGAGCCCGGCTGCCCTGGGCGCTGCTGGCCGCGCTGATCCTCGCCCAGATCTGCTACCCGCTCACCGGCGGCGCGACCCGGGCCGGGCTCACGGTGGCCACAGTGGTGCTCGGCTGGCTGCTCTCGGTCGGCCACGCGCTGCTCACCCGCGGCGTCCGTACCGCCGCCGCGCTGGTCGCGGTCGTCACCGGCGGCGGGTTCGCGGTGGAGGCGATCGGCGTGGCCACCGGGTTCCCGTTCGGCACCTACGACTACTCCGGCGAGCTGGGCCCGAAGCTGGCCGGGGTGCCGCTGATCATCCCACTCGCCTGGACCTGGATGGCCTGGCCGGCGTGGCTCACCGCGGTCCGGCTGGTCCGCTCCCGCCTCGCCCGGATCGCGCTGTCGGCGGTCGGACTGGCCGCGTGGGACCTGTTCCTCGACCCGCAGATGGTGGCCGAGGGCTACTGGACCTGGCGTGACGCCACCCCGGCGCTACCCGGGCTGCCCGGCATCCCGGTCAGCAACTACCTGGGCTGGCTGGGCTTCGCGGTGCTGCTCGCGGTCGCGCTGCGCCCGCTCGCCGGTCCGTCGGTGGACCGGACCGACGGCCGGGACGCGCCGATGTTCGCGCTCTACCTCTGGACGTACGCCTCCAGCGTGCTGGCGCACGCGGTGTTCCTGCGGCTGCCGGCGTCGGCGCTGTGGGGCGCGGCCGGGATGGCGGTGGCGGCGGTGCCGCTGGCGGTGACGCTGTGGCGGGCCCGCCGGGACCGGGCCGCCGCGCCGGAGCCGGCGCCGCGCGTCGACGCCCCGGCATGATCGCCACCCTCGCGCTGGCCGTGGCGGTCGCCGCGCTCACCGGGCACACGATCGTCAACGCGTACGCCTGGCTGCGCCGCCCGGCCGCCGGCCCGGCCGAGGTGACCGAGCCGGTGGCGGTGCTGCTGCCGCTGCGCGACGAGGCCGACCGGGTCACCCCGTGCCTGCGCGCGCTGCTGGCCCAGCGCGGCGTGCCGGACCTGCGGATCGTGGTGCTCGACGACGGCTCGACCGACGGCACCGCCGACGTGGTCCGCGCGGTGGCCGGTGACGATCCCCGGCTCACGCTGCTCACCGGCGTCGCCCCGCCGCCGGGCTGGCTGGGCAAGCCGCACGCCTGCTGGCAGCTCGCCACCCGGACCGCTCCGGAGCCAGCGGTGCTGGCCTTCGTCGACGCGGACGTGGTGCTCACCCCGTACGCGGTGGCGGCGGCGGTGACCGAGTTGCGCGCGGCGGACGCGGCGCTGCTGTCGCCGTACCCCCGGATCGTGGTGCGGACGGTGGCCGACCGGCTGGCGCAGCCGCTGCTGCAGTGGTTGTGGCTGACGTTCCTGCCGCTGCGCGCGATGGAACGCTCGCGGCGGCCGTCCCTCGCGGCGGCGGGCGGGCAGTTCCTGGTCGTGGACCGGGCCGGCTACCTGCGGGCCGGCGGGCACGCGGCGGTGGCCGACAAGGTGCTGGAGGACATCGAGCTGGCCCGGGCGGTGAAACGGGCCGGCGGGCGGATCGCGCTGGCCGACGGGTCCCGGCTGGCGTCCTGCCGGATGTACGAGGACTGGCCGCAGCTGCGCGACGGCTACACCAAGTCGCTGTGGGCGACGTTCGGGCACCCGGCCGCCGCGGCGGCCGTGCTGGCGCTGCTGTTCGCGCTCTACGTCGCGCCGCCGCTGCTGGCGCTCGGGGCGCTGCTCGCCGGCGCGCCGGCGGTGGCCGCCGTGGCGTTCCTGGCCTACCTGGCCGGGGTCGCCGGGCGGGTGGTCAGCGCCCGCGCCACCGGCGGACGGGCGTGGCCCGACGCGCTCGCACACCCCGTGTCGGTCGTGGTCCTCGGTTGGCTGACCGTCCGGTCGTACCATCTGCGGAAGCGACACCGGCTCACCTGGCGGGGTCGCCCGGTCACCTAGGAGGGTCACGCCATGGCGCGCATCGTGGTCATCGGCGCCGGGGTGGGCGGGCTCGCCGCCGCCGCCCGGCTCGCGGTCACCGGGCACGAGGTCACCGTCCTCGAACGGGCCGGCACGGTCGGCGGCAAGCTCGGCCGGTACGCCCACCACACCCCGGAGGGGGTGTGGCACTTCGACACCGGGCCGAGCCTGTTCACGCTGCCGCAGGTCTTCCACGACCTGTTCGAGGCGACCGGCGCGAAGCTCGACGAATACCTCGACCTGGTCCCGCTGGACCCGATCGTGCGGCACGTCTTCCCCGGCGGCGGACAGGCGCTCGACTCCTGCGCCGACCCGGACGAGTTCGCCGCCCGGATCGGCGCCGCGTTCGGCGACCGGTCCGCCGCCGACTGGCGCGGGCTGTGGCGGCGCGCCGGCCGGGTGTGGGCGGCCTCACACCGGGACATCCTGCGCCGTACCGTCGACTCGCCCCGCGACCTGGCCGCGCTGGCCTGGCGGCTGGGCGACCTGGCCGCCATCGGCCCCGGCCGCAGCCTGCGCGGGCTGGGCCGCCGCCACCTGTCCGACCCACGGATGCGGATGCTGCTGGACCGGTACGCCACGTACACCGGCGCCGACCCGCGCCGCGCCCCGGCCGCGCTCGTCGCCGTCCCCTACGCCGAGCTGGCGTACGGCGGCTGGTACCTGCGCGGCGGGCTGGGCACGCTCGCCGACGCGCTGCTGTCGCGCTGCCTGGACCTGGGCGTGGTGGTACGCACCGACGCCGCGGTCACCCGGATCGACGCCGCGGGCGGGCGGGTGCACGGGGTACGCGTGGCCGGGTCGGCCGCGCCGGTGCCGGCCGACGTGGTGGTCGCGAACGTGGACGCGCTCACCGTCTACCGGGACCTGCTGCCCGACCCGCGCCGGCTGGCCGCGCTCACCGACCGCAGCCTGGCCGGGTTCGTGCTGCTGCTGGGCGTACGCGGCGACTCCGGGCTGGCCCACCACACCGTGTTCTTCCCCCGCGACTACGACGCCGAGTTCGACGCCGTGTTCGGCGACCCGGGTCGCGGGGTGCGGGCCCGCCCGGCGCCCGACCCGACCGTGTTCGTCACCGCCGCCGACGATCCGGCGGTACGCCCGGACGGCCACGAGGCGTGGTTCGTGCTCGTGAACGCGCCCCGGCACGGCACCGCCGCGAGCGCCGTGGACTGGCGGCGGCCGGGCCTGGCCGAGGCGTACGCGGACCGGATTCTCGACGTGCTGGCCGAGCGCGGCGCCGACGTGCGGGACCGGCTGGTGTTCCGGGAGATCCGTACCCCGGCCGACCTGGACGCGGCCACCGGGGCGCCGGGCGGGGCGATCTACGGCACCGCGGGCGGGCTGCTGCGCCCGGCCAACCGGGGGCCGGCGGCCGGGCTCTGGCTGGTCGGCGGCTCCAGCCACCCGGGCGGCGGGCTGCCCATGGTCACGATGTCCGCCGAGATCGTCGCCGAGGCGGTCGGCCCCGCCTGGTGAGGGGTGTAAGGAAGGGCCCCCTATTAACGCCTCCGGTAGAGGAAGGGCCCCTTATTAACGCGCGCCGCCCGCCGCCCGCCGCCCGCCGCGCGCCTCGCGTGGGCGCGGCGGGGCTGCGCCGGCGCGGGCGCGGCGGTCAGCCCGCGTCGACCAGGGCGCGGCGGACGGCGGAGAGCAACTGCCCCAGGCCGAACCCGGCGAGCAGCACCCACACCGTGGTGGCCATGGTGATGGTGCCGGCCGTCAGGTCGGCGTCGATCAGCCCGGTGAGCCCGGCGACGAGCAGCCCGACCAGCGCCACGCTGACCCGGGTGGGCCGCTCCCCCACCGTCACCGCGCCGATCTCCCGCATCCCCGCCGACACCGCGCGCGCCCGCACGTACTCGTGCAGCCAGGACAGGCCCCCGGCCGCCGCGACCAGCGCGCCCGGCGCGCCGAGCAGCCAGAACGCGATCAGCCAGGCCACCTCGCCGAGCCGGTCGGCGACCGAGTCGTAGACGTAGCCCAGCCGGGTGGTGCGGCCGGTCGCGACCGCCACCGCGCCGTCGACGCTGTCGGCCACCGCCGCCAGCAGCACGAACAGCGCGCCCAGGAACGGTCCGTCGCCGGGCCGCTCCGCGAACAGGGGTACGCAGAAGCAGAGCAGCACCCCGAACACGGTCACCGGGGTGGGGCCGACGCGCAGCCGGCCCAGCACGTAGCCCACGTGGTAGGCGAAGCGCAGCCAGGCGCGCACCACCGGCGCGGCGGTACGCGGATCGAAGCCGCCGTGCAGCCGCGCCCACGCGGTCGCGTACTGGTCCCAGTTCAGCTGTGTGCCCACCACGGATCAACCGTAGAAGCACGGCGCGGGTGTCGTGTGGCGGGTGGTCACACCCGTGCGGCGGCGCGCAGCCGCTGCCACACCTCCCGGGTCGCGGGGGACCGGTTGAGCGTGATGAAGTGGATCCCCGGCACGCCCTCGTCGAGCAGCTTCTCGCACATCTCGCTCGCCTGTTCGACGCCGAGTCGGCGTACCGCCTCCGGGTCGTCGGCCACCCGCTCGAACCGCTCGGCGAGCGCCGGCGGGAACGGCGCGCCGGACAGCTGCACGGAGCGTTCGATGGTGCCGATCTGGGTCACCGGCATCACCCCGGCCAGGATCGGCGTGTCGCAGCCGGTGGCGGCCACCCGGTCACGCAGCCGCAGGTAGTCGTCGGCGTCGAAGAACATCTGGGTGATCGCGAACTCCGCGCCGGCCCGGCACTTGCGCACGAAGTACGCGGTGTCGCTGTCCACGTCCGGCGAACGCGGGTGCTTGTACGGGAAGGCGGCCACGCCGACGCTGAAGTCACCGCTGTCGCGGACCAGCCGGACCAGGTCCTCTGCGTACCGGACGCCCTCGGGGTGGGCGATCCACTCGCCGCCCGGGTCGCCCGGCGGGTCACCCCGCACGGCCAGCACGTTGCGCACCCCGACCGAGGCCAGCCGGCCGATCACGTGCCGCAGCTCGGCGACCGAGTGGTTCACCGCGGTCAGGTGCGCCATCGGCAGCAGCGTGGTCTCGGTGGCGATCCGCTCGGTCACCGCCACCGTGGTGTCGCGGGTCGAGCCGCCCGCGCCGTAGGTGATCGAGACGAACGAGGGGCGCAGCGACTCCAGCTCGCGGATGGCCTGCCAGAGCAGCTTCTCCCCGGCCTGCGTCTTCGGCGGGAAGAACTCGAAGGAGAAGGTGGGGCGGCCGTCACGGATCAGCTCCCCGATGGCCGGCTGGGGATTGGGGAGGACCGAGGGAAGACCGAGCGCCACGGACCGACTGTAGCCGGGAGCGCACGGCTTACCGAGGGTCTTCCCAGCCCGCGAACACTTCGCGGCGCGACGTCGTACCCCGGGGGTAGAAAGACCACAGCGCGGTGGGGCGGCCGACGGCCGTCCCGGGGGCCCGCGCGGGGGTCGCACGACTGTGACGCGCCGGCGCCAGCCGGACGCCCGCGTCGCCATTTCACGCCGTCGCCCCCGGAGGTCACCATGATCCCGTCCTGGCCGCCCGGTCCGCGGCTGCTCGGGCCGCTCCTGGCCGAGCTGCGGGCCGCCCGCGGCTGGAGCCAGCAGCGCCTCGCCGCCGAGCTCTGCGCCGCCTCCGGCGTGCCCACCCTGACCCGGCACGAGGTGTCCCGCTGGGAGCGCCAGCTCCGGCTCCCCGGCGACTTCTGGTCCGCGTGGCTGGCGACGGTCCTGGGCGTGCCCGGCGAGCTGCTCGCCGGGGCCGCCGCCAGCAGCCGCCGGCTCGGCGTGACGCCGGTGGCCGTCGACCCGGCCGGGTCCCGGGCCCGGCTGGCGCTGCTCACCCTGGCGCACCGCTGGGCCGCCGACCCGGGCGGCGGCACGCTGGCCGGTCCGTTCACCGGCCCGGCGACACCGCCGGTCCCCGGCCCGGCCACCGGCGACGGGTACGGACCGGCCCGCGTCGCCGACCGCGCCGGCCCCGTCCGGGGGCACCCGGCGGACGGGGCGTCACTGGCTACGCTGCGCCGCTGGGACGACCTGCTCGGTGGCGGCGACCTCGCCGGCCTCGGCGCCCGCCGGCTGCGCCGCTCGGTCCGCGGTTACCGGCGCGCCGGGCCCGCCGGCCGGCGGCGGATGCTGCCGTCGCTGGCCGAGTCGGCGCAGCTCGCCGGGTGGCTGGCCGCCGACGCCGGCGACCTCACCGGCGGCCTGGTCGCCTACCGGCTGGCGCTGCGGGCCGCGGTGGCCGCCGGGGAGCCGCCGCTGGCCGGGCACGTGCTCGGGTCGGCCAGCCACCTGCTGTCCGACGCCGGTGACGCGGCCGGCGCGCTGGTCCTGGCCCGGATCGGGTACGCGGCCAGCCGCGCCACCGCCTCCCCGGGGCTGCGGGCGCTGCTGCTGCACCGGGTCGCGCTCGCCGCCGCGCTCGGCGGGCGGCGGCGAGCCGCCGGTGAGGCGCTGGCCGGCGCCGACCGGGCCGGGCCGCCGGAGCCCGGCCGGGAGCCGCAGTGGCTCTACTGGCTGGACGCCGCCGAGCTGGCCGCGATGACCGGGCGCACGCTCGTCGCGCTGGGCCGGGCCGCCGCGGCCGTGCCGCTGCTGACGCCCGTGGTGGCAGCGCCGGGCCGCCCGCGCCGCTCCGCCGTGTACGGCGGCTGGCTGGCCCGGGCGCACCTGGGGCTCGGCGCGGAGCCCGAGGCGTGCGCGGTGGCCGGCGAGGCGCTGCTCGACGCGGTCCGCTCCGGTTCGCCCCGGGCCGTCGGCCAGCTCACCGAGTTCCGCCGCGGGCTGGCCCGCCGTCCGCCCGGACCGGCGACCCGGGGGTACGCACGGCTGCTCGCGGCGACCCGTCCGTACCTGCCGTCACGGCACCCGTGGCGGCCGTCGCCGCCGGTGAGCTGCGAGGCACGCCGGGACGGCGGCACGACGGGAGCGGGCCCGAACCGCTAGCGTCGTGGCGTGACCCACGCTGCTCCCGTTTCCCCCGTCGACCGTGCCGGCCTGCGTCAGCGGATCGACAAGGCGCTCACCGAGTTCCTGGCCGGCCAGCGCGGCTGGCTGACCGCCGTCGACGACGGCCTGCTGCCCGTCGCCGAGGCGATCGAGGCGTTCGTGCTGGGCGGCGGCAAGCGGCTGCGCCCGGCGTTCGGCTACTGGGGCTACCGGGGCGCTGGCGGAGTCGACTCCGACCAGGTCGTCGCCGCCCTGGCCGCGCTGGAGTTCGTGCAGGCCAGCGCGCTGATTCACGACGACCTGATGGACCGGTCGGACACCCGGCGGGGCGAGCCGGCGGTGCACCGCAGGTTCGCCGCCCGGCACCGGGCGGCCGGCTGGGGCGGCGACGCGGACGCGTTCGGCGACTCGGCCGCGATCCTGCTGGGTGACCTGTGCCTGGTCTGGTCCGACGAGCTGCTGCACTCCTCCGGCCTGCCGCCGGCGACGGTGGCCCGGGCCCGGCCGGTCTTCGACGAGATGCGCACCGAGGTGACCGTCGGGCAGTACCTGGACGTGCTGACCCAGGCGACCGCTGACACCTCGCTCGACCGGGCGGCCAAGGTGGCCCGGTACAAGTCGGCGAAGTACACGGTCGAACGGCCGCTGCTGCTGGGCGCCGCGCTGGCCGGCGCCCCGCCCGAGGTGCACGCCGCCTACTCCGCGTACGGGCTGCCGCTGGGTGAGGCGTTCCAGCTCCGCGACGACGTGCTGGGCGTGTTCGGCGACCCGGAGCTGACCGGCAAGCCGGCCGGTGACGACCTGCGCGAGGGCAAGCGGACGTACCTGGTGGCGGCCGCCCTGGAGACGCTCGACGAGGCCGGCCGGGAGGCGCTGCTGGCCGGGCTGGGCGTACCGGACCTGGACGCGGCCGGGGTGGACCGGCTGCGCGAGCTGATCACCACCAGCGGCGCGCTGGAGCGTGCCGAACGGCACATCACCGCGCTCACCGAGAGCGCGCTGGCCGCGCTCACCGCCGTCGACCTGGACACCGAGGCCCGCCAGGCGCTGGTGGACCTGGCCATAGCCGCCACCCGCCGCCCCGCCTGACAGCCACTCCCCCCGCGCTGCCCCCCGCCTCCGAAGCGGTCGATCATGAAGTTGGCGGCACTTTTGGAGATCGACTTCGCCGTCAACTTCATGATCGACGGGGTGGGTGGGTGGGTGGGGGTGGGTTAGAAGGCCACGGCCTGGGCTCGGCGTTTGACCTCGCGGGCCAGGTCGCCGCCGAGGGCCACTGCGGGGGTGCCGGGAAGCGACGGGTCCTCCCGGTAGAGCCAGCGCAGCGCCTCCTCGTCGTCGTACCCGGCGTCGGCGAGCAGGTTGAGCACGCCGGGCAGGTGCTTGAGCACGGTGCGGTTGGCCACCAGGTCGGCCGGGACGCGGCGGACGCCGTCGCGGCGCACCGCGAGCAGCTCGCGGTCGCGGATCATCTGGTGCACCTTGCTGATCGACAGGTCCAGGCGCTCGGCCACGTCGGGCAGCGTCAGCCAGCCGGCCGGGTCGGCCGGTCCGGCCAGGTCGGCGCCGGTCTCGGCGGGTACGGAATCGGTCACCCGACCACCCTGCCACGTGCCCGCCGGATCCGGTGCACGGCACCCCCCGACCTGCGCCGGAGCGCGCCGGGCCACCGGTGTCCCAACCCGGCGGTAGCATCCTGTTCTACGTTCACCCTTCCGACACATAGACTGCCTGCCGATGGACACACAGGTCGCCGACACGTTGCTGGGCTCGCTGATCGAGGGGCGCTACCGCATTCGCGGTCGCGTCGCCCGTGGCGGCATGGCGACCGTGTACACCGCCACCGACGAGCGCCTGGAGCGCACCGTGGCGGTCAAGATCATTCACCCGACCCAGGCGCCGCAGGCCCGGGCCCGGATGGCCGGGTTCGTCGAGCGGTTCACCGACGAGGCGAAGACGATCGCCCGGCTCACCCACCCGAACGTGGTGGCGGTCTACGACCAGGGCATCCACGCCGGCCTGCCGTACCTGGTGATGGAGTACGTGCGCGGCCGCACGCTGCGTGACGTGCTCGCCGAGCGCCGCCGGCTGAACCCGGACGAGGCGCTCGCGATCACCGAGCAGGTGCTCGCCGCGCTCGCCGCCGCGCACCGGGCCGGCCTGGTGCACCGCGACGTCAAGCCGGAGAACGTCCTGGTCGCCGAGGTGCCCGCCGGCGGCAGCCGCGACCTGGTCGACAGCGTGGTCAAGGTGGCCGACTTCGGGCTGGCCCGGGCCGTCGAGGCGAGCGCGGAGGACGAGAACGGCAACCAGCTCATGGCGACGGTGGCGTACGTGGCGCCGGAGCTGGTCACCCAGGGCCACGCCGACCCGCGCACCGACGTCTACTCGGCCGGCATCGTGCTGTTCGAGATGCTCACCGGCCGGGTGCCCTACGACGGCGACCGCCCGGTGGAGGTCGCCTGGCAGCACGTCGACCGGGACGTGCCGGCCCCGTCCACGCTGGTTCCGGCGCTGCCGCCGGCTGTCGACGCGCTCGTCGCCCGGGCCACCCGGCGCGACCCGGCCGCCCGTCCGGCCGACGCCGCGGCGCTGCTGACCGAGGTGCAGGCGGCCCGCGAGGAACTGGGCAACCCGCACACGCACACCACTGTCCTGCGTCAGCTCAGCGACGACACGGCGGTGCTGAGCCAGCCGACGCAGGTGGTGGCCGCGCTGCAGCCGATCGAGCGCCCGTCGTGGGCCCGGCTGCCCGAGGGCGCCGCCACGCAGCGCCCGCACCGCCGACGCGCCGCCGAACCGGAGGGGGTGGGCGCCCGGTTCGCCGCCCTGCGTACCCGGATCATGGGTTCGCCGCGCGGCCGGCTGGCCGTCGCCGCGGCGGTCGTGGTGCTCGGCCTGGTCGCCGCCGTCGGCGGCTGGTGGTTCGGCGTGGGCCGCTACACGGTCGCGCCGCAGATGGTGAGCCTCACCAAGGCCGAGGCGGAGGCGCAGGCCCAGCGCGGTGGTTTCACGCTGCGCTACGCCGACCCCCGGTACGACGAGAACGTCCCGAAGGACACCGTGCTCGGGCAGGCGCCGGGCTCGGCCGCCCGGATCGTCAAGGGCGGCACGATCACGCTGACCCTGTCGCTCGGTCCGGAGCGCCTGCCGGTGCCGGACGTGGTGGGCAAGGACTTCGCGCTCGCCCAGGTGGAGCTGGAGGGTCTCAACCTGGTCGCGGCCAAGGGCAGCTCCCGCTACGACGACGCGCTGCCGGCGGGTGTCGTGCTGGCCACCGACCCGAAGGTGGGCACTGAGGTCAAGCCCGGGGCCAAGGTGACGCTGATCCTCAGCAAGGGCCGCGCCCCGGTGAGCGTGCCCGACCTGGTCGGCAAGAGCCTCACCGAGGCGCGCGCCATCCTCGCGCGGCTCGGGCTCAAGCCGGTGGAGAACGTCAAGGAGTCCGACAAGCCGAAGGACGAGATCCTCGGCCAGAGCCCGGCCGACGGCACCGGTGTGGAAAAGGGCGCCCAGGTCAAGCTGGAGATCAGCAAGGGCCCGCCGCAGGTGGCCGTGCCCCGGGTGGTCGACATGCCCTGCCAGCAGGCCAAGCAGACGCTGGAGAGCCAGGGCTTCCCGGTCAACATCCAGCTCAACCCGAACGGCATCGTCCGGATCCAGAACCCGGCCGAGAACACGCCGGTGCCGCCGGGCACCACGATCACTGTGACGTGCCTGTGAGCGCGGCGAACGGGTGCCGGCCGGTGGGGTCGCACACCCCCACCTCCGGTGGCCTGGCGCGGGCGGCCCTGCCGTACGCGGATGCGGCCGAGTCCGAGGTGGTGCAGGTCTACGTCTCGAACTCGCGTGGCTGGGCGCTGCCGGCCGGTGACCCGGCGCAGGATGCGCTGTTCCGCGACGGCTGCGCCGAGCGTGGCCTGCCCGTGTTCATCCACGCGTCGCTGCTGGTCAACCTCGGCTCCCCCACCCCCGCGACGGTCACCAGGTCGGCGGAGACGCTCGCCCACGCGCTGCGGCGGGGCCGGGCGATCGACGCCGAGGGCGTGGTGTTCCACGCCGGCAGCTCGGTGGACGCCGGGCACGCCGAGGCGGCCCTGCGGCAGGTCCGGGAGTCGCTGCTCCCGCTGCTCGACGAGACCGCGGCCGCCGGCGGGCCGATGCTGCTGGTCGAGCCGAGCGCCGGGGGCGGCCGGTCACTGGCGTCCCGGGTCGAGCACCTCGGCCCCTACCTCGACGCGGTCGACCGGCACCCGATGCTGGGCGTCTGCTTCGACACCTGTCACGCCTGGGCGGCCGGGCACGACCTGGCCGCCGAGGGCGGCATGACCGCCACGCTCGACACGCTGGTCGCCACGGTGGGCGCCGACCGGCTGCGGCTGGTGCACGCGAACGACTCGAAGGACCTGTGCGGCTCCACCCGGGACCGGCACGAGAACATCGGCAAGGGCACCATCGGCGAACCGGCGTTCGCCGAGCTGATGCGCCATCCGGCGACCGCCGGCGTACCGGTGCTGGTGGAGACCCCCACGGAGAAGCACGTCGGCCACGCCGCCGACATCGCCGCCCTCAAACGCCTGCGCCCCTGACACAGCCGTTTCCTCCCGCCCTCGCCACGGCGTTGCCGGAGGGTCAGGCGCGCAGGGCGGTGTCGAGGATGGTGGCGGCGCTGTCGATCTGCTCGTCGGTGACGTCCAGGTGGGTCACCAACCGGGCGGTACGCGGGCCGAGCACCGAGATCAGCAGGCCGGCTTCCCGCGCGGCCGCCGCCAGCGCGTGCGCGTCGAGAGGGTGCTTGGTCAGGTCCAGCGGCACGATGTTCGTGCGCACCACCGACGCGAGCACCCCGTGCGGGGCGACCGCCTCGGCCAGCCGGGCCGCCTTCGCGTGGTCCTCGGCGAGCCGCTCGACGTGGTGCGCCAGCGCGTACCGGCCGGCGGCGGCAAGAATGCCGACCTGCCTCATGCCACCGCCCATCCGCTTGCGCAGCACCCGCGCGCGGGCGATCTTCTCCGCGCTGCCCACCACCAGCGAGCCGACCGGCGCGCCGAGGCCCTTGGAGAGGCACACCGACAGCGTGTCGAACAGCTCCCCGTACCCGGCCAGCGGCACCCTGTCCGCGACGTGCGCGTGCCAGATCCGGGCGCCGTCGCAGTGCAGCGCCACCCCGTGCTCGTCGGCGACCTCGCGCATGCGTCGCAGCGTCGGCAGCGGGATCACCCCGCCGCCGCCCCGGTTGTGGGTCTGCTCCACCGCGATCGCGCGGGTCGGCACCGCGAAGTAGCCGTCCGGCCGGATCATCCCGGCGACCACGTCGGGGTCCAGGTCCGCGCCCACCG
Source organism: Micromonospora sp. LHW51205 (assembly GCF_003315815.1). Classification (NCBI taxonomy): domain Bacteria; kingdom Bacillati; phylum Actinomycetota; class Actinomycetes; order Micromonosporales; family Micromonosporaceae; genus Micromonospora; species Micromonospora sp. LHW51205. The sequence continues at coordinate 480,596 of NZ_QMEZ01000002.1, forward strand.
CCGGCCACGTCCGCGAGGAGATCCCACCGTACGCGGCGGCGGCCCCCACCTCGTACGTGACCACGTGCGCGTCGGCGTCGCAGAGCAACTCGTCGCCGGGCGGCACGTGCAACTGGAGCGCGATCTGGTTGGCCATCGATCCGCTCGGGGCGAACAGCGCCGCCTCGTGGCCGAACAGCGCGGCCACCTCCGCCTCCAGGGCGGCGACTGTCGGGTCCTCGCCGTAGACGTCGTCGCCCACCTCGGCGGCGGCCATCGCCTCCCGCATCCCCGGCGTCGGCCGGGTCACGGTGTCCGTCCGCAGATCGATCAGTTCAGCCACTGTCATCCCTTCGGCTGCCGACTGCGGGGCTCGCAAGCTCACTCCTCGCGTCAGCCACGGAGCATCTCCGCCACCAGGAACGCCAACTCCAGCGACTGCTGGGTGTTGAGCCGGGGGTCGCAGGCGGTCTCGTACCGGTCGGGCAGGTCGAGGTCCTCGATGCCCTGGGCGCCGCCGAGGCACTCGGTGACGTCCTCGCCGGTCAGCTCGACGTGCAGGCCGCCCGGGTGGGTGTCGAGGCCGCGGTGCACCTCGAAGTAGCCGAGCACCTCGTCCACGATCCGGTCGAAGTGCCGGGTCTTGTAGCCGTTCGAGGACTCGTGCGTGTTGCCGTGCATCGGGTCGCACTGCCAGACGACCTTCGCGCCGGCGGCGGTGACCTTCGCCACGATCGGCGGCAGCGCGTCGCGTACCCGGTGGTTGCCCATCCGGCTGATCAGCGTGAGCCGGCCGGGGATGTTGTCCGGGTTGAGCTTCTCGCAGAGCTCGATCGCCTCGTCCGGCGTGGTGGTGGGGCCGAGCTTGACGCCGATCGGGTTGGCGATGCGGGAGATGAAGTCGATGTGCGCGCCGTCGATCTGCCGGGTCCGCTCGCCGATCCAGAGGAAGTGCCCGGACAGGCCGTACGCCTTGTGGTCGGAAATCCGGGTCAGCGCCCGGTCGTACTCCAGCGCCAGCGCCTCGTGCGAGCAGTAGAGCGTGACGGTGCGCAGCGCCTCGTCGTCGGTCATCCCGCAGGCCCGGATGAGGGCCAGTGCCCGGTCGATCTCGCGGGCGATCGCGTCGTAGCGCTCCCCGGCCGGGGACTGCCGGACGAAGTCCTTGTTCCAGTCGTGCACGGCGTGCAGGTCGGCCAGGCCGCCTGCCAGGTACGCCCGGAGCATGTTCATCGCGGCGGCCGAGTTGGCGTACGCCCGGATCATGCGCTGCGGGTCGGCGACCCGCGCCTCCGGCGTGGCCTCCAGCGAGTTGATCATGTCGCCGCGGTAGGCGGGCAGCCCCCGGGCGTCGGTCGGCAGGGACCGGGGCTTGGTGTACTGGCCGGCCACCCGGGCCACCTTGACCACCGGCAGCGACGCGCCGTACGTGAGCACGATGGCCATCTGGAGCAGCGTGCGGGCGTTGGCGAGCAGGTGGCTCTCGGTGTTGTCGGCGAACGTCTCGGCGCAGTCACCGCCCTGGAGCAGGAACGCCTTGCCCTCGCAGACCAGGGCCAGCCGCTGCCGCAGCTGGTCGACCTCGTAGGGCGCGACCACCGAGGGAACCGTGTCCAGCACCCGGCAGACCTCGGCGACCTGGGCCTGGTCGTCCCACGGCGGGGTCTGCGCGCGCGGCAGCTCCCGCCATCGGTCGAGGCCGAGGGCCGCGTCCTCGGCGGAGTCGGCGGTCGGGCGGCTGGTCTGCAGGCCAGGGCTGCCCACGGCGGGGTGACTCAGCTGATGCCACTCATGGCGCATGGAGGAAAGCGTACGGCGACCGTCGCGATCACTCGTCGCCGAGGGGCATGGTTCCGGTCACTGGGAGGAGACCGGCGAGGGCCGCGCCGCTGGCGGCGGCTCGGACGGGTCGGCCGTGCGGTCGCCGGGAACCTCGCCGGAGATGCACCAGTCCGCCCCGTTACGGGTCACCGTGAACAGCAGGGACCGGGTGGCCTTGCGAGATCCGGCGGCCACCGTGACGGAGGCGCTGACCTCCTGCCCGTTCGGGCCGGAGCGGACGTCGGTGATCGTCGCGTCGGGCACCGTGAAGTGGTCGGCGAAGTCGCCGTTCGGGCCGGTGGCGGCGGCGTCGAAGGCGGCGTGCATGGGCGCGCAGAGCTGGCTGCGGCCGGCGTCGGCGTCGCGGGCGGTGAGCGCGTCGAGGTACGCCTGCACGCGCTCCCGGCTCTTGGCCGCCGCCTCCTCGGCGGGCGCCCGGCCGCTGGGCGCGGTGGCGGCGCCGTCCGGGCCGGAGCCGCAGGCGGCCAGCGCCGGCGTGAGCGCGAAGGCGAGGGCGAGCGCGGCGAACCGGCCGCGGTGGCTGCGATCCATCGGTCCTCCCGTCGCGTGGACTCGTCGAGCGGCGAGTGTGCCACACCCGGCCCGCGCGGCCGGGTGACTCCCCATCCTGACCCGGATCGGCGCGCGCGGCCAGGGCGGCACGCGGGCGGGGAGGGGCCGGTACGGCCCCTCCCCGCCGGGTGGGTGGTGCGTCGGCCCTCGGCTCAGCCGAGACCGCCCTTGATGGCGCCGATCAGCTCACCGTTGCTGGTGTCACCGGAGAGCTCCCAGAAGAACGCGCCACCGAGGCCCTGGCTGTTGGCGTAGCTCATCTTCCCGCCGATGGTCGCCGGGGTGTCGTAGCTCCACCAGTTGCTGCCGCACTTGGCGTACGCGGTGCCGCCGACCGTGCCGGTGGCCGGGCAGCTGTTCTTGAGCACCTTGTAGTCCTCGATGCCGGCCTCGTAGGTGCCGGGGGCCGCGCCGGTGGCGCTGCCGCCGGGCGCGGCCTGGGTCACGCCGGTCCAGCCGCGTCCGTAGAAGCCGACGCCGAGCAGCAGCTTGCTGGACGGTACGCCCTTGGACTTCAGCTTCTGGATCGCCGCGTCGGACCAGAAGCCCTGCTGCGGGATGCCCGAGTACGAGTAGAGCGGCGAGTGCGGCGCGGTCGGCCCCTGGGCGTTGAAGGCGCCGAAGTAGTCGTACGTCATCGGCATCAGCCAGTTGAGGTTCGTCGCGGCGCCCGCGTAGTCGGTCGCGTCGATCTTGCCGCCGTTGCTGCCGTCGGCGGTGATCGCCGCGGTGACCAGGAAGCTGGAGCCGAACTTGCTCCGCAGCGCCGAGACCACGTTCTTGAAGGCGTTCGGGCCGCTGCTGTCGCACTGGAGGCCGCAGGCGTTCGGGTACTCCCAGTCGACGTCGATGCCGTCGAAGACGTCCGCCCAGCGCGGGTCCTTGACCAGGGAGTAGCAGGAGTCGGCGAACGCGGCCGGGTTCTGCGCGGCCTGGGTGAAGCCGCCGGACCAGGTCCAGCCACCGAAGGACCAGAGGACCTTCAGGTTCGGGTACATCTTCTTCAGCTTGCGCAGCTGGTTGAAGCTGCCGCGCAGCGGCTGGTCCCAGGTGTCGGCCACGCCGTCGACGCTGTCCGCGGCGGTGTACGCCTTCTCGTAGTCGGCGTAGCTGTCCCCGATGCTGCACCGGCCGCCGGTGGTGTTGCCGAAGGCGTACAGGATGTGGGTGAGCTTCGCGGCCGAGCCGCTGGTGTGGATGTTCTTGACGTGGTAGTTGCGGGCGTAGACGCCCCACTCGGCGAAGTAGCCGACGACCTTCTTGCCGCCGGGCGGCGGCGTGGTGGGCGGCTGCGTGGTCGGCGGGGCGGTCGTCGGCGGCGCCGTGGTGGGCGGCGCGGTGGTCGGCGGCGCCGTGGTCGGCGCGGTGGTCGTCGGCGTGCCGCCGCCGGTGCAGGTGCCGCCGTTGATCGTGCAGCTCACCGGCGCCTTGTACGCGCCGGTGCCGTTGTAGCCCCAGCTGAAGCTGGCGCCGGGGGCGAGCGTCGAGGCCCAGCTCTTGTTGAGCGCCACGTAGCGGTCACCGCTGCGGGTGATGTCGGCGTCCCAGGAGCTGCTGATCGAGGTGCCGGAGGGCAGCGTGAACTCGATGCGCCAGCCGTTGACGGTGGAGCTGGTGCCGTTGGTGACGGTCACCCGCCCTTCGTGGCCGGTCCCCCAGTCCTGCACCTTGGCGAAGGTGGCGGTGACGCTGCCGGCGGCCGACGCGGTGGTCATGGGCACCGCGGCGACCGCGAGCGCGACCACGGCGCCGGTGGCCCACAGGGCCCGGCGGAGCGATCTCTTCATACGGCGTCCCTCCAATAGTTAGGAAAGTTTCCAAATTGATTGCTGAGACGCTACTCACGCCGTCACCACTTCGTCAAGATGTAGATGCGTCGATTTCACGGGTGGCGCGGTACGGTCCGCGTGACGGCCCGTAGCCTCGTCACATGACCGTTTTCGACGTCCAGATCGACGCCCTCACCGGCGGACCGGCCGACCTCGGCCGCTACCGCGGCCGCGCCCTGCTCGTGGTCAACGTGGCCTCCCGCTGCGGCCTCACCCCGCAGTACGCGGGCCTTCAGGAACTCGCCGACACGTACGCCGGGCGCGGACTGACGGTGCTCGGCGTGCCGTGCAACCAGTTCGCCGGCCAGGAGCCGGGCAGCGCCGCCGAGATCGAGGAGTTCTGCCAGGTCAACTACGGCGTGACGTTCCCGCTGACGGAGAAGGTCGACGTCAACGGCCCGGACCGGCACCCGCTCTACGCCGAACTGGTGTCCACGCCGGACGCCGAGGGGCACACCGGCGACGTGCGCTGGAACTTCGAGAAGTTCCTCGTCGCCCCGGACGGAACGGTGGCCGCGCGGTTCGCCCCGCAGGTCACGCCGGACTCGCCCGAGCTGCGCGCGGCGATCGAGAAGGTCCTGCCGGCCTGACGGTCACGCCGGGGCCGCTCCGGTCCCGGCGCCGCCCCGGCTACGCCGGGCAGGGCCGCGACGGCACCGCGGACTTGCTCCGCAGGATCCGATACGCCCCGGACGCGGTGGTCGACAGTTCGTAGCGGACCTGCCACAGCGTGCAGGTCTCCTGCGGGCGGCCCTTCGGCCCGTAGCCGGGGTCCTGCGTGCTCCGGAAGGTCACCACGGCGGCGACCACTCCCGGGCCGGCGTCGGTCAGCGACCGCAGCACCACCTCGGAGTCGCGCGTGGTGACGAGCTGACGCCCGAATCGCTGCACGGCCTGCTCGTCGGCCGGGTCGAGGACGTCGCCGGCGGGGTCGAACACGGCAGCGGCGGACGGGAAGTCGCGGTCGTTGACGGCACTGAAGTAGGTGTCAAAGGTACTGGCGACCGCCGTCGCCCGCTCGTCCGGCACGTCCGTCTCGATGGTGACGAGGCCGACCACGGCCGGTGACTCCGAAGGGGACGGCGTCAGTTCGGTGGGGTCGGCGCTCGCCGGGTCGGTGCTCGCCGGGTCGGACGAGGGGGTTGCAGGCGCCCCCGGGTCGCCGGTCTCGCCGGGAGGCGTCCGGCCGGTCGGCCCGGCGACCACCGGCGCGTCGGCCCCGTCGTCCCGGGTCGCCCACAGGACGCCACCGGCGCCGATGGCGACCACCGCGGTGACGGCGGCGGCTACCAGCATGGCCCGCACGAACGCCTGGCGCGACGGTTCCGGCGACCGCATCCCGGGCTCGTCCCGACCTGGCCCACTGTCCAGGACGGGGCCCCCGTAGGGCTCGGTGTCGACGTCCGCGTCCGGATCGGCGTCGGCCGGGGCGAAACTCTGGACCGGTTCCGGGTCGACGCTCACCACCGGCTCGTCGTCGCCGGGCCAGGCCGGCACCGCGACGTCACCATCGGCCGCCGTGGGCTCGTCCTGGCCCGCCAGCGCGAACTCGCCGCTTTCCACGGGGGCGAAGGGCGCCGCGCACACCGGACAGAGCGACGCGCCGGGCGGGACGACCGAGCCGCATTCCGCGCATTTTCGAACAGACATCGGCGACTCCCCACGCACTCGGGAGAAAGAATTCGTCCGAGTGAATCGGAAACGGTTGTCGTCGCGCAACACCGAATCGTGCCGGCGGCTCGACTGTGTCCTGTTCGGTCGCAACTCCGTCCGGCCGTACGAGTGGACCAGACCGTCGATCCCCGCGAGCGGTACCTATGGCCGGTTTCCGGCGGCGGGCGTGAACTCATAACGTGGCTGACCCCGGCACATCGTCATCGATTGGTGGTCACATGACGAGCACGGTCGACGGTGACAGGAACCCGACAGAAATGACGTCGTTCTTCACGCATAATCCGCCACGGGAGCGACAGCGGGCGACAATGTCGCCGACCACCCGCTATTTGTGCGGAGCGGCGTACCGCAGTGAACGATTCGCCGACGGCGTGATCACCGAATTGGTCGACGACGGCCATCGGGCCGTGGTGCCGACCGTCGGGTACGACCTGGAGCCGATCCTGCGTCACTGCTACCACGCCCGGCACCTCTGGCTTCTCCAGAACGCGCTCATCTCGGCGATCCTGCTGCTCGGCATCTTCGTGGCGACCTGGTCCACAGTCCTGCTGATCGGCGTCGCGTTCCTGGCGAACCTTCTCAGCCCGCCGGCCGAACAGGCGGACTGGCCGACGGCGCGTCTCGTGCTCGGCGGCGTCGCACTGGTCGCGCTGGTGTGGCTGCTCGGCGCACCGCTGCTGGCCCTGCTCGGCCTGTCGAGCGAGGAGCCGCCCGGCCCGTCGGCGCCGCCGGAGCTCACGATGTCGTACTGGCCCGTGCTCTGGTGGCTGATCGGGCTCGGTCTGCTCACCCTCGCCGTCATCGCCCTCACCCGCGCGACCGTCGTGCGGATCTTCACTCGTGACCTGGCACCCGGCGGACGGCACGAGCCGCCCGAGGTGACCAACCCGGCGATCCTGAGCCGGATCAAGAGCGTCGCGGCCGCGCAGCACGGCAATGTCGTACTGCATTCGGGTTACGACCCCTTCCTCGGCGGCGGCCACGTGGTCCGCGCCTGGTCCGTGGCGATGGAGCTGAAGCGGGACCGGGGGCCCGACGAGCACCGGCCGACCGCCACCGGCCCGGTCGCGGTGGACCCGGTGGCGCTGAACCGGCACGTCAAACGACGCCTAGCCGCGCTCGCCTCGGCGGAGTTGCCGGCGGACGAGCGCATGACCGGCCTGGTGCTGCGGGACCAGATCGTGGCCTCGGGCGCCCAGTGGCGGAACTATCCGCTCATCGATGCCGGGCTCCGGCAGCCCTTCTCCCACGCCTCGCCCCGAGCCGTCGAGGCGATCATCCGCGCGCCTCAGCCGAGCGTCCGCCACTTCCTGCGGGCCAGCGTCGGCGCCGACACCCGTGCGGCGACCGGCGCCGCCGGGGACGTCATCATGCCGGCCGAGTACCAGAACATCGTGGTCTCGACCTTCACACACGTCGCCGTCGAGGGCGGAATGCTCTACATGGAGAGCGTCTCCACGGTCCTCGGTCCGATCCGGGACAAGTTCCTCGACCTGGACCAGCACGTCGCGGGTGACGACAACTGGCAGGAGCCGGTTCGCGAGGCTCTGCGACTGTTCGGTGCCACAGTGCTGATCGCCCCGGCGCGGCTGGTGCGCACCGTCGTTCGCGCCGTCGGCGCCAACCGCCGGATGACCCGGGCGGATCGGGAGACCGAACGCCTCCCCCGGTACGACTTCGGCGCCCGCGCCGAGGTCCGGCAGCTCGCCTCCGCCGGCCGTCCGGTGACATACCTGCAACGGCTGGACGCGGAGAAGTACAGCAAGTTGATGGAGCGGCGGGTCAGTGAGGCGGTCCTCGGCTACCTCGCCGACCAGGGCATCGACACCTCCGAGTACGAGACCCGGATGAACGTCTTCAACAACCACGGCGTCTTCATCCGCGGCGACAACCACGGGCCCGCAGCCGCCGGCCCCGGAGCCACGGCGCTGCTGAACGACGGTGGCGGCAAGCGAAAGGAGAAGAGCGGTGACGCACGACGGTAACCACGGTGTGGTGATCCAGGGCTCGTCCAGCGGACCGGTGGCGGCCGGGCCGAACGCCATGGCCGCTCAGATCAACCACATGGGCGAGGCGTCACTGCGGGAGATCCTGGAGCAGTTGCGGACGACCCGGCAATGGATCGAGGAGAACCGGTCACAGCTGGTCGAACCGGAGCTGGCGCTGGAGGAGGTCGACGACATAGCGGACCTGATCCAGCAGGAGCGGCCGGACCGTAAGCGGGTGATGGCCAAGGTGGACCGGCTGGTCAACCGGCTCAGCGCGGTGGGCGGCATCGCCGGGGGCGCCTGGGGCCTGAGCCAGTTGATCAACCAGTTCGTGCGCTAACCGCTCCGGCGACGGCCGCGCCCCGGCTCCACGTGGGGCCGGGGCGCGGGCGGTCGGGCCGGGGTCAGCCGGCGGCGGAGCGGAAGACCGGGTAGTAGCCGCCGGACTGCCCGGCCGCCGTCGGGTGGTACGACTTGCTCAGGCTCAGCACGTTGAGCGCGTGCAGCCACTTGGTCCCGCCGCTGCACAGCTGGTGGCCGACGAAGATGGAGCGGACGTCGGCGAATTTGAAGCCGGCCGAGACGGCGGCCGTACGGGTGATGTCGTCGAGCAGGTTGATGCCCTCGTTGATCTTCGCCCGGGACGTGGCGCTGAGCCCGACACAGGTCGTGCCGAGCTGGTAGAAGACCGGGTAGCCGACCACCACGACGCGGGCCGAGGGCGAGCGGCTCTTGATGCCGTTGTAGACGTTGGCGAGCCGGCCGGGCATCGAGGTGCGGGCGACGTTCATGGCGGACTGCACGGCCGCCACGCACTGGGTCTCCCCCTGGAGCACACAGGTGCTCATGATGTTGGCGAAGCCCACGTCGTTGCCGCCCACGGTGACGCTGACCAGCGTGGTGGTCGAGGAGAGCGCGGAGAGCTGGCTGTTGATGACGTCGGCCGTGGTGGCGCCGGAGCAGGCCACCGATCGGTACGACGCCGGCTTGATGTTGGCGTTGTAGAGCGCCGGGTAGGCGTTCGTGCTGCGTAGGCAGTTACCGCTCTCGGACGTGTAGCTGTCGGCGCCGACGCCGGAGGCGTACGAGTCGCCGAGCGCGACGTAGCGGTCGGACGGGGCCGCCTGGGCGGGGGCGGCCAGAGACAGAGTGACCCCGACCGAGGCGGCCAGGGTCAGGGCGAGGGTGGCAAGACGGGATCTCCGCACGTCGCACTCCTGGGGGCGTGAAGTGGTGGTGAGAGATAGATATCAATAAGATCACAGCGCATGGAAGATCACCGATTTGCGGTTCAGCGCGCATAGCGACTTACGCCTACAAATCGTTGCCGGTCTCGCGGAGCGGGATGAAGGATTGTTCCGCCGGGAACGTCAGGCGCATCGCCGGGTCGGCGGTCTCCCGGAAACCCAGGGCACGGTAGAGCGGCCGACCGGCCGCCGAGGCCCGCAGGTCGACCCGGCGCACGCCCCGGTCCCGGAACCAGGCCAGCAGTGCGCTGCGGCCAGCCACGGGTCCGGCTCGGCCAGCCAGGCGCGCAGATTGTCCCGGGCCACGTCCTGCCAGCGGCCCGGCGGCGTCGGCGCGCCGCTCATTCCGGCGAGCATCAGCCCGCGCAGCCGCACCAGCTCGTCGGCGTCGGACGGCACCGCCCGGCGCGCGTCACCCACAGGCCGGCTCAGACCGGACGGCGGCCGGCGAATCCGCACTCGACCCGGTGGTACCACCTGATGTCGGTGTCCCCCTCCAGCCAGCACCACAGCACCGCCCGGCCGTCGCGCTCACCGGGGAAGTCGAGCAGCACCGGGGCGATCCCCTTGACCGCGATGTCGTGCTGGTGGAACTCGTCCACCACCACGTGCAGCCGCGCCTCCAGGGCCTTCACCTCGGCGAGCCCGCCGAGCGCGCTGACGCCGTGGTCGGCCAGATCGACACGCAGCTCGGCCAGGTCGGCCCGCAGCCGGATCAGCTCGTCGACGCGCGGCCGCAGCGTGGCCACCAGGTGTCGCGCCTGGGCGAGAGTGAACACCGGGCCAGTATGCGGCACGACCGGTGTCGTCCGGGTCACCGCTCACCCGCACGTCGACCGTCGGGGCCGGGACGGGACGGTGCGCCTGGAATGGCCGCGGGAGACCAGACGACACCGGCAGCCTCCCGCACCTCGGCCTGCCAGGCGCGCAGGGCCCGCTTGATGCGGTCGTTCTCGTCCCGGGCGTCGTCGAGCAGCCGGGTCCGCTCCCCCAGTTCGTAGACGAGCCGGTGCAACAGCGCGTCGACGTCGTCGGTCCGGTAACCGCGCCGCCCCAGTGACGTGCGGGGCAGCTCGACCGCGCTGAGCCGGTCCGCGGTGAGCGGGCCGGCCAGCGCGTTGCGGCTGTGATAGACGCCCATCAGACGCCGAACCCGTCCGGCAGGTGGATCCGCTCGGCCGGCACCCCACCGGCGAGCAAGCGCAGCCGCGACCCGGCCACCATCAACGGTGGCCCGCACAGGTAGACCTCCTGACCGGGTCGCCAGTGGTCGAGCGCGACGGTGAGCGCATCACCCTGCTCTCCCGCCTCCGCCACCGGATCGTGCGAGAACGCGGGCACGACGGTCAGCCAGTCGTTGCTGCTCTGAAGCTTGTCGAGGCTGATCGGGTCGTAGAGGTCGGCGAGGGTACGGGCGCCGACCACCACTGTGACCCGGCGACCGGCCGGCGCGGCGGCGACCTGCTCGACCAGGGCGCGCAGCGGCGCCAGCCCGGTCCCCCCGGCGACGAGCAGCAGGTCCGCCTTCGACGCCGGGTCGAGGGTCAGGCCGGTCGACCGGGGCGGGCCGAGCCAGATCCGGTCACCGGGGCGTACCCGGTGCACGAGCGTGCGGGAGACGGCGGCGACGGCACGGACGTGGAGTTCGATGGTGCCGGCGGCGCGCGGGGCGTTGGCCGGCGAGTACCAGCGCCACCGGCCGGGCCGGCGCTCGGCGCAGACGGGCAGCGCCTGGCCGGGCCGGAACGCCAGGCGGCGCCAGGGGCGCACGGTCACCACGGCGATGCCGTCGGCGGCCCGGTCGTGGTCGACGACCTGCGCCGGCCACCAGGGCGGGCCGTCGCCGACCTGCTCGACCGCACGGCTCACCGCCGCCGTGGCCCGCCGGGCTGCCCCAGCCCAGGCCGCCACCAGTTCCGGTGTCAACCTCGCCTGCCGGGACACCGTCGCGACGAGCGCGGCCTCGACGGTGAGCTGGTGCGGCAGCAGCCGGTAGCGGCGACAGGCCCGGCCGAGCACGGTCAACAACGCCGCCCGCCCGGCCGGGTCGTCGCCACCGCTGACCAGCCGTCCGAATGCGGCGAGGAACACCGCCGCCTCCCGCTCCGGCAGCGTCCCGGGGCAGCGCTCCTCGACCGCGCACCAGAAGTGGTCGGCCGCCTCGCGGGCGTACCGCATGGTGACGGACCACGACGCAGCGAGGGCGGCGGTCACGAGCCGGCCTCGTCCGAGAAGGCCCGCCGGGCCGCTGTCACCGAGCCTGCCGGCACGTCGAGCGCCCAGAGCACCCCGGCCAGGTAGTCGACCACGCGGTGGTGCTGCGCCTCGGTCAGGCCCAGGCCGCGCCATGCCTCGGCCGTTGGCCGGGCGATGTCGCCCGCCGGTCCGCCGAGCGCCACCGTGAGGGTGAGCGCCAGGTGTCCGGCGAGCCGGGCCCGATCAACCCCGACGAGGTACGGCGCCAGCTCCGCGTCCGCCGCCACCAGCCGCAGCCACCGGGCCACCGCCTCACGCACCGCCGCCGACCCGGGCCAGCTCTCCGTCGGGTACGCCCCGAGCCCGGTCACGCCCACGGCCAGGCCCCCGGGTCGCCGGCGGCGACCAACTCGTCCACGCGCTCCTCGGTGAGCCCGACCGCCCGTAGCGTGCTGCGGCCCCAGCGGGCCAGCCGGCACGGATGCGGGACCCGCTCACTGCGACACAGTGGACCCGCCGGCCACCGCTCCGGCACATGCACCGCCACCGCGCGTACGGCCAACACCACGTCCTCGTCGCTGACCGGGGTGAACACCGGGAAGTCGTCCAGCACCGCCGCCATGAAGAGCCCTTCCGTCGAGAGTCGGAGCGGCACCGGGGCGGGCGGGGACGGCGGACGCGCTCGGGTGACGCCCCGCCGGAGCCCAGCACCCGCCCCGGGCCATGCGTCCACCCTCGCCAGCTTGCGGCTCATCGGGTACGACTACGCTCTGCACTTGCGCTGTACCAGCTCTGAAGTCGAGTCGCTAAGCTGCTGGCAGCCGGTCTCGACGCACTCGGAGGCGAGCCGATGACGACCGTGCAGAAGTGGACCGGCCGGGAGACCCGGATGCTGCGGCACGCGCTGCGAATGAGCATCCGCGACTTCGCCGAGCACCTCGGCGTCAGCGAGCGCACCGTCTCGAAATGGGAGGCCGGCCGGGATGCGGTGCAACCCCGACCGGAGATCCAGGCCGCTCTCGACACCGCGCTCGCGCGGGCGGGGAACGAGGTTCATCGGCGATTCCGGTCAGGCTTGGGATTGGCCGATGCCGCCGAGCTGCGGCAAGGTGCTGCCGATATCCAGGCGGAAGGGAACGGTGGCACCTCAGTAGCGGACGTCACGGCGGTTTTCCGCAATCGGGCGGAGCTCTCTGCGCACCTGCCTGCGGATCGCATCCTGGACGGCGCCCGAAAGGTTCGAGCGATGGGACTCTCCCTGAACCTGCTGTGCCAGCACTACCCCGATCACCGCTGGCGTCAGCTCATCGAAGGCGGCGCACAGGTCCGATGCCTGTTCCTGGATCCTGACGGCTCGGCGATCCAAGCCAGGGAACGTGAGGAGAGCTTCCCGGCCGGCCAGCTCGCGGCACTGACGAAGCTCAACATCGAGACGATGTTGCGGGTGCGTGACCGCCTGTCGGGCGACATGTACGGCAACGTGCAGCTCGCCCTCTACGACGAGACGCTTCGGTTCAACGTGCTCCTCATCGACGACCTCTGCCTTGCCCAGGCATACCTGCCCACGAGCCGAGGGGTCGACTCTCCGACCTTCGTGATGCGACGCCGAGAACCCACGACGGGGTTGTACCCGGTGTATGAGCAGATTTTCGACTCTCAGTGGGAGCGGAGCCGGCAACTGTGACCTCGTACCGTGAGCTGCTGCCGGTCGCCCTCGATGCTGTTGGTCGGGCAGCCACCTTCATGCGCTGCCAGGCACCGGTCACCTCTACCAGTAAAGGCGACCGCGATCTCGTCTCGGATGTCGACTACGCGATTGAGCGAGACCTTCGATCGTTCCTGCGCGATGCGACACCCGGCATCGCCTTCCTCGGGGAGGAGGAGGGAGTCAGCGGCACCGGGGATTTGCAGTGGACGCTTGATCCGGTCGACGGAACGATCAATTTCGTGCGCGGTATCCCCTTGTGCGGCATCTCCCTCGGCTTACTCCACGGAACACGTCCAGCCCTCGGCGTCGTGGACCTACCCTTCCTCGGTGCTCGATACTGGGCCGCCGAAGGTTGTGGGGCATTCGCGAACGGCGATCCGGTCAAGGTGAGCGACACCATGAGCCTGAGCGAAGCCGTCGTAGGGATCGGCGATTTCGCCGTCGGAGCGGATGCCGCGAACAAGAATCGGATCCGGCTGGCACTGATGGCGCGGCTCGCCGAGACCGTGCAGCGCGTGCGGATGAGTGGATCAGCCGCAGTGGATCTCGTCTGGTTGGCGGAGGGGAAGATCGACGCCGCCATCACCCTCTCCAACCACACCTGGGACATGACAGCCGGGGTGGCCATCGCCCGTGAGGCGGGAGCCGTCGTCGTCGACATCAGTGGGGCCGAGTACAGCGCCGAGTCGACGACTACCCTCGCGATCACCCCTGGGCTGGTCGGTCAGATGTTGCCGCACCTGCGGGAGAACGAGACGGCGTGAGCCGATGACGACTGTGGCAGAGGTCGCCCGGGGCGCTCGCTCTGACTCGTCATGAGAGGGCCACATGGACATCGATGAGGCGAAATGCGAGGTGCGTGAGACCATTTGGTCACGGTTGGAACAGGCTGCCCAGGCGCTACCCCCTGGAGCGCACGGGCGTATCCCTGACTTTGTTGGAGCTGAGCAAGCCGCAGAACGGCTTACGGCGCATGATGCCTGGCGCAGCGCTCGCGTCATCAAATCCAACCCGGACAAGGCTCAACTTCCGGTGAGGCTGGGAAAGCCTCAGCTCCCAGAAGATCGGCTCCATTCCGGTCCTCAGGGCATCAGCCGCTGTTGATTGAGTGGCACCAGAACGATCCCACACAGGTCACGAGGGCCTGTCGTGACTTTCTCCGGTGAGCTGTCCGCCGGCATCGGTCGACGGACCGTCAGGACTGGACGCGTTCCGCCTCCTGCACGAACGTGTCGCTCCGCCTGGCCCCCATCCGGTCCAGTTCATCCAGCACCGCCGCCACCCCGTCCGCACCCACCAGCACCGTGACCCGCAGCCGGGCGGCGAGGGGCTGGTCCTGCCAGTAACCACGCGGCAGCAGGCTCGCCTGCGGTGTCGTCGTCGCCACGGCGGCGTCGCTGACGATCACCGAGATCGCGCCCGCGCGCAGCAGCGCGTCGCGCAGGTCGGCGCTGTTCGCCGCCGGGTCCGGCTCCAGCAGCGCGGTGACCACCCGTACCCGCTGGCCGGGTGGCACTGCTGGTTCGCCGGCCGGCGCCGCCGCGGCACGGCGGCGGGGCGCGCCCGGCGCGGTCAGGCTGGTGACCCCGCCCAGGTGGTAGGCGTCGGCGCCCTGCTGCGCCTGGTCCAGGCGTTCCTGATCGGCCGGCGGCACACGCAGGCCGATGAGTGCCTGCACCCCGGCGGCGATCAGCCAGGTCAGGACGAACGAGAACGCGACCACGCTCACCACGCCGACGAGCTGGCGCCACAGCAGGCCGCCCCCGCCGCCGAGGAACAGCCCGTCCGCGCCGAGCGGGTTGACGCCGCGGTTGCCGAACAGGCCGAGCAGGAGCGTGCCGAGCATGCCGCCGACGAAGTGCACGGCGAGCACGTCGAGCGCGTCGTCGAGGCGCAGCAGGTACTTCAGTTTCAGCGCGAAGTGGCAGACCAGGCCGGCCAGCGCGCCGATCGCGACGGCCGAGGCCGCGTTGACGTACCCGGCGGTCGGGGTGACAGTGGCCAGGCCCGCGACCGCGCCGGAGACCGCGCCCACGACGGTGCTGTGTCCGTCGGTGACGCGCTCCAGCGCCAGCCAGACGAGCATCGCCGCGGCGGCGGCCAGGTGCGTGTTGAGGACGGCCTGCGCGGCCAGGCCGTTGGCCTGGAGGCCGTCGCCGCCGTTGAAGCCGAACCAGCCGAACCAGAGGATGCCGGCGCCGACGATGGTCAGCGGGATCGAGTTGGGTGGCGCGGCGGTGTGCGGCCAGTCCCGGCGCCGGCCGACGACGAGCAGGACGGCGAGGACGGCGGCGCCGGCGCTGGCGTGCACGACGAGCCCGCCGGCCCAGTCCTGGGTGCCGAACTTCGCCAGCCATCCGCCGGGATGCCAGAGCCAGTGCGCGATCGGCGCGTAGACCACCACCGACCAGACCGCGAGGAACAGCACCCAGCCGCCGAAACGCAGCCGGCCCGCGGTGGCGCCGGTGACGAGCGCCGGCGTGATCACCGCGAACATCATCTGGAACAGTACGAACGCCAGCGTCGGGATGGTGATCCGGCCGTCGACCACGTGCAGGTTGGGCGCGGGCGGCACCTTGAGGTCGGCGAGCCCGAACAGTTCCAGGTTGCCGAACAGTCCGCTGCCGGCGTCGTCGCCGAAGGCGATGGTGTAGCCGACGAGCACCCAGGTCAGACTGACCACGCCCAGCGCGATCATGTTCTGCTGCAACATCGCCAGGACGTTGCGGGTGCGGACCATGCCGCCGTAGAACGCGGCGAGCCCCGGTGTCATGAACAGGACCAGGCCGGCGCAGACGAGCACCCAGGCGGTGTCACCCGCGTTCGGAGCGGACACGGTTTCCCTCCTTCTCTCGCAGGTGGACGGAGTCGCGGACGGTGTGCAGGAAGGTGTCCTTGACCCGTTCGTGGTTGGGCACCGGCGCGAAGTGCCGGTCCGGCAGCAGCAACAGCCAGGTGGCGATGTTGAACGGCCCGGTGAGCACCGGGATGCCGAGCGGGGTGAGCATGGTGGTCAGCGCCATCTGCACGAACAGCGTCAGCGCGATACCGAACAGCGTGTAGACGGTGACCAGTGCGCCGGGGCGGTGCGCCACAGCGCCCACCACGATCGCGGTCAGCACCGCGTTGAAGGCGAACAGCCCCTTGTCCAGGGACGCGCCGTCGGCGCCGAACCAGAGCGCCAGCAGTGTCGCGCCGACCGCGCCGATCACCGCGAACAGCGCCGACCACCGGGAGTTGATCAGCAGGGCGACGAGGATGAGCAGGCCGGTGACCCAGCTCTCGATCAGGTAGACCTGGGACACGCCCTTGAAGAAGACCGGGATGAGGCCCCAGTCGAACGTGCCGCGGGTCAGGGATCCCTCACCGGGGAACTTCGGGGTCAGCTTGGTGAGCACCGTGAACCTGTCGAACTGGTACGCCGCCATCAGCAGGAACCAGGTCGTGAGTACGAACGGGAACGTGTAGGCGGTCAGGTTCCAGCGTTTGAACACGGCGTTGAGGGCGAGCGTGACCACCACCGTGCCGATCGCGCCGAGCACGAGGTAGAGCCACATCAGCGGGCGCTGGTCGAGGAACGTGGGCACCGCGAGGCCGGTCAGCAGCGGGCTGAAGCCGAACAGGCCCTTGCGCCAGCTGGACATGTCGACCCGCAGCGCCAGCGCGGTCGCGGTGCCCACGACCAGGCCGAGCACGCCGCCGCCGAACACCCGGGGCGTTCCGTTCTCGAACGCGCCCCAGGCCAGCGCGATCAGGATGAGCAGGCCGCTGAGCGGATTGTTCTGGAGCACCACCTGCGCGGCGCCGCGCAGGCTCGCGTCGACGAATCCGACCGCCGGGTTCCGGTCGGCCAGCCGGTGCCAGCCACGTCCGATGTCGGCCATGCCGCTGTTCTCCTCGCCTCAACGCCAGCTGAAGACCGGCGGGAAGGTGCAGCCGGTCACCTCTTCGCGGGCGGCAGTGCAGAACGCGCGTACCGCGGCGCGGACCGGTTCGGTCTCCTGCCCGAGCACCTTGAACACCAGGCCGGCGTCGTTGGGCAGTCGGCTGACGGCGGTGGCCAGCGGCGTCTGCTCGTCCCACACCGGCGTCGCGGTCCGCTCGAAGACCCGGGCCGCCCGGTCCGGGTCGGTGAGCAGCACGACGTTGCCGAAGACGTGGAAGCGGTCCATCATGCCGATCCGCGTCACCGGGAACCGGCCGGGAGTGATGACGAACTTCTCCACGAACAGCGGGCGTCCGTCGGGCCGGTGCGCCCGCAGCGTGGTGGAGAACAGGTCGTACGCGAAGATCTCGCCGTCGCGGTAGTACTTGCGGCCGGGTTGGAGCACCTCGGCGTACAGCATTGTCGCGGTCTCCGGGAGCCGGACCACGGTGTCGGAGACGAACCGGCTGCGCCGGAACGGGATCACCGGCTCGGGCAGGAACTCCAGGTAGGCATCCTGCGCCAGGGTGAAGCTCTGGGTCTGGGTGCCGTAGTTGGCGTCCATCTCCTGGATCTTGGTGGCGGCCTGGGTGACCAGGTGCGCCTGCGCGCCCGGCCCCAGGTCGACGTCGATGCGCAACCGGTCGCCCTGAAGCACGCCGCCCGAGGTGGTGAGGATCATGACGCAGGGCAGGCCCGGCATCTCCTCGTCCCAGTACAACGCGCGCTGCACCAGCAGCGGCGACTGCCGGAAGACGTCGCGCAGGATGGTCCGGTCCTGGTCCTCGCGCCACTCGAACCCCAGCCGGAGGATGCCCACCTTGCCGTTCGCGGCGGCCGGCAGCTGCGCCGGCTGGTCCTGGTACGGCGCGAGTTCCCGGACGGAGTCCAGAGTGGTCATGCCAGCACTTCGGCGTCGAACAGCGCGTTGCGGCGGACCAGGTCCACCAGGTCGTCGATGCCCTCGCCGGTCTTGCAGTTGGTGAACACGAACGGCTTGCCGCCGCGCATCAGCTCGGCGTCGCGGGCCATCACGTCCAGGTCGGCGTCGACGTACGGGGCCAGGTCGGTCTTGTTGATCACGAGGATGTCGGACTTGGAGATGCCCGGACCGTTCTTGCGCGGGATCTTGTCGCCGGCCGCCACGTCGATCACGTAGATGAAGTAGTCGACGAGCGCGGGGCTGAACGTGAGCGTGAGGTTGTCCCCGCCGCTCTCGATGAGCACGACGTCGCTGTCCGGGAACCGCGCCTCCATGTCCTCCACCGCCGCGAGGTTCATGCTGGGGTCCTCGCGGACGGCGGTGTGCGGGCAGGCGCCGGTCTCCACGCCGACGATGCGCTCCTCCACCAGTACGCCGGTCAGGGCGCGGCGGACGTGCTTGGCGTCCTCGGTGGTGACCACGTCGTTGGTGATGACCAGGATGCGCAGGCCCTGCTCGACCAGGCGGGGCACGACGGCCTCGATGATGGCCGTCTTGCCGCTGCCCACCGGGCCGCCGACGCCGATCCGACTCGCTGATTTCATTTTCGAAGAAGCCCTTCAGGTGGGTGAGCGCTCAGCTCATGAACATGCGTACGTGTGCGTGCTGGTGCGCGCCGGCCAGCACGTCGAGGTGCGGCGCGAAGCTCTGCATGTCGTCCAGCCCGGCGGTGCGCACCTCCTCGTAGTCCTCGCCGACCCGCTCGTTCACCGCGAAGAGGATCGACTGGGTGTCGAGGTGGTCCACCCGCATCAGCCGGACCGCCGCGCCGAGCACCATGGAGGCCGCGCCGTACTGGTGGGCGGCGAACGCGTCCGCCTCGCCCACGCCGAGTTCGGCGAAGAGCACGCCGAGCGCGACCGGGTAGGTGACCGGGACGCCGCCGCCGCTCTCCGCGACGCGCTTGCGCAGCAGGGACTCCCCCACCACCCGTTCGGCGGCCTCGGCCAGCTTGCGCCCCATGCGGACGGTCATCGTCCGCGTCTCCTCGTTGATCTTGCGCAGGTGTACGGCCTCGTCGGCCGCCCGGATCCGGTCGAGGTCACCGGCACGCGCGGCGCGGTGCGCCACGAGCAGCGCCACCCCGTCAGCGGTGGCGGCGGCACGGGTGACCGTCCGCACGAACTCCTGCAACGTGGTCCGGTCGTGCACCGCGCCCTGCTCGACCGCCGTCTCCAGCCCGTTGGAGAAGGAGAACGCGCCGACCGGGAAGACCGAGTCGCCGAACTGGAGCAGCTTCAGGGCCTCGGTCACCGTGGACACCCCGGCCCCTCAGTTCAGGTCGGCGGGCAGGTGCGTGTGCGGGGTCGAGTCGGCCCCGCCGAACAGCCGCCGCGACTCGTGCGGGGCCAGGTACGCGATGATCTCGGTGCCGGGGATGAACTCGTGGGTGAGGCCGGTGAACGCGTGTGTCCGCATCACCGAGTCCATGACCTTGCGGTCCACCGTCAGCGGGACGTACATCTTGGTGCCCTTCACCACCGCCGGCCAGTGCTGGTTGCCGATCGCGTGGCCGAGTTCGACGGCGGAACGGATCACCATGTCCAGCGACTCGCCGTGCAGCGTGTCGAGGTGCACGACCATCACCTCGCCGAGCGCGATCCGGGCCACCACAGCGGTCGCCGTGGCGTCGTCCCAGGCGAGCACGTCGCCGTCGCGCAGCCGTACGCCGCGGGCCAGGGACAGCGCCAGCTCGGTGCCGAGGCTCGTGGTCCGGCGCAGCCGGCTCTTCTGGGCGTCCCACTGGTCGAGGACCAGGTCGTCGACCTTGGCCTCCCGGAGCCGCTCGGTCCAGGCCGGCTCGTTCACGTTGCCGAGTACCGTTTCGACGAGCATGTGTTCTCCTTTCACGCGACCCCGCCGCCGGCCCGGCCGGGGGCGGGCGTCGCGCCGGGTCAGCTGAAGAAGTAGAGCTGGCTGAGGGGGAGGTTCTTGGCCGCCGGCACCGTGGCGTGCACGCCGTCCATCTTCACGGCGAAGGTCTCCGGGTCGACCTCGAGCTTCGGCGTACGGTCGTTGCGCACCATGTCGCGCTTGGTCAGATTGCGGCAGCCGTAGACCGGCATGACCTGCCGTTGCAGGCCGAGCTGTTCGGCCACACCGGACTCGTGGGCGGCCCGGGACACGAACGTCACGCAGTTCTTGGCGAGCTGGGAGCCGGTGGCGCCGAACATGGGCCGGTAGTAGACCGGCTGCGGGGTGGGCAGCGAGGCGTTCGGGTCGCCCATGATCGACCAGGCGATCATGCCGCCCTTGAGCACCATCTTCGGCTTCGTGCCGAAGAACGCGGGCTCCCAGAGCACCAGGTCGGCGAGCTTGCCCGGGCTGACCGAGCCGATGACGTGCGAGACGCCCTGGGTGATCGCCGGGTTGATGGTCATCTTGGCGACGTAGCGCAGGACGCGGAAGTTGTCGTTGGCGTCGGAGTCCTCGGCCAGCTTGCCGCGGGCGTTCTTCATCTGCCCGGCGAGCTGGACGGTGCGCAGCCAGGTCTCCCCCACCCGGCCCATGGCCTGCGAGTCGCTCTGCATCATCGAGATGACGCCCTCGTCGAGGAGCACGTCCTCGGCGGCGATGGTCTCGGTGCGGATCCGGCTCTCCACGAAGGCGACGTCCGAGGGCACCTTCGGGTTGAAGTTGTGGCAGACCATGATCATGTCGTACAGCTCGGACTGGCTGTTGATGCCGTACGGCACTGTGGGCGTGGTCGACGCGGGCAGGACGTTCATCTGGCCGGCGACCTTGATGATGTCCGGCGCGTGCCCGCCGCCCGCGCCCTCGGTGTGGAACGTGTGGATGGTCCGGCCCTCGAAGGCGGCGATGCTGTCCTCGATGTAGCCGCTCTCGTTGAGCGTGTCGGTGTGGATGCTGATCTGGACGTCGTACTCGTCGGCGACGGCCAGGCAGGACCGGATCACCGCGGGCGGCGCGCCCCAGTCCTCGTGGATCTTGAAGCTGGGCACCCCGGCCATGATCTGCTCGACCAGGGGCGCCCGGCCGCTGCTGTTGCCCTTGCCCAGCAGGCCGATGTTGATCGGCAGGTTCTCGAAGGCCCGCATCATGTTGTGGATGTTCCACGGGCCGGGCGTGATGGTGACGCCGTTGGTGCTGTCGCTGGGCCCGGTGCCGCCGCCCCAGAGGGTGGTGACGCCGTTGCTGAGCGCGGCGTACACCTGTTGCGGAGTGACCAGGTGGACGTGCGCGTCGATGCCGCCGGCGGTCAGGATCAGGTGCTCACCGGAGATCGCGTCGGTGCCCGGTCCGGTCACCAGGCCCGGGGTCACCCCGTCCATGATGTTGGGGTTGCCGGCCTTGCCGATCCCGGCGATCCTGCCGTCCTTGATCCCCACGTCCGCCTTGACCACGCCGAGCAGCGCGTCGACGATTGTCACGTTGGTGATCACCAGATCCACCACGCCCTCGGCGCTGGTGGCCTGGCTGGCACTGCCCATGCCGTCGCGCAGGGTCTTGCCACCGCCGTACATGACCTCGTCACCGAGGACCCGCAGGTCCTTCTCGATCTCGATGTAGAGGTCGGTGTCACCCAGCCGGATCTGGTCGCCCGTGGTCGGGCCGTACATTCCGGCGTATTCCTGCCGTGAGATCTGACTCATGCGTTATCGCTCCAGCTCTGGCGCGTCTGAGAGTGGCGGGCTACTTGCCCTTGCCCTTGCCTTGGTCCTGACCCTTGCCCTGGTCCTGGTCCTGCGACGTGGTCTTGAAGCCGCGCGTCTGGGCCTGGTGGAGCGCCTCGGCCCGGTCCGGCCGGTATCCGGGGATCGGCCCGTCGCCGGTCCAGCCCTGGACCAGTCCGTTGAAGCCGTACACCCGCTGGGAGCCGCCGTACGGGATCAGTTGCACTGTCTTGCGGTCGCCGGGCTCGAACCGGATCGAGGTCGTGGCCGGGATGTTCAGCCGCTTGCCGAACGCCGCCGGGCGGTCGAACTCCAGGAAACGGTTGGCCTCGAAGAAGTGGAAGTGGGAGCCGACCTGGATGGGCCGGTCACCGGTGTTGTGCACGACCACCTCGGTCACCGGCCGCCCGGCGTTGAGTTCCAGAGGTTGGTCGCTGAGCTTGTAGCCGCCGATGGGCCGAAGGTGCTTGGAGTTCGGTCCCGGGTGTTGCTTCGCCATGTCGCCCCCGCTCTGCCGGAGACCGTGGCCTCCGGTCGCTGCTCTACTGGATGGGTGAGTGGACGGTGATCAGCCGTGACCCGTCGGTGAAGACCGCCTCGACCTGGAGCATCGGGATCATGTCCGCCACGCCGGGGATCACGTCGTCGGCCGTGAGCACGTGGCTGGCGTCGTTCATGACCTCCTCGACGGTCTTCCCCTCGCGCGCGCCCTCGAGCGCCGCGGCGCAGATCACCGCCACGGCCTCGGGGTGGTTGAGCTTGACCCCGCGCGCCCTGCGGGCGTTTGCGACCATCGCCAACGAGTGGATCGTCAGCTTGTCGAATTCCTTCGGCGTGAGATGCACTTCGCGATCCCTTCGTCCGCACGCTTTGTACGGTTTCAGCTATTCCGTAACGGTAAGAGCGGTTTGGTGCAGCCGCAGCCATTCAGGGAGATTTCAGGAACCGGCGTGCGCCCGCCGCCGCCGGTCGTAGTCGGCGGCGAACAGCGCGAACACGCCCGAGCGACCGAGCGCGTCGAGCAGGCTCAGGAAGAACTGCGTGATCAGGTACCCGGCGCCCCAGCGGCCGGCCGCGCGTCCGGTCGCCGCGTTGCGAAGCGCCCTAAACCCTACATATGCGACATATAGTAGGTTCGCCGCGGCGGCCCGACAGCGAAACTGCCGGGCTGCTCCTGCACACGAACGGGGGACGGGTGAACCGGTCGGCGCCGTACGACCCCGCGGACTCCTACCGCGAGTTCCGGCGCCCGCTCGCGGCGCTGGTGCTCGCCGTCGTCACCGCCGGCGCGCTGGACTCCTTCGCGTTCCTGCGATACGGCGCGTTCGTCGCCAACCAGTCCGGAAACGCCATCTTCCTCGGCATGGGGCCCGCCGGCGGGCACTCCACGTGGCCCGTCTCCGCGGCGTCGATCGTCGCGTTCGCCACCGCCGCCGGGCTGGTCAGCCTGCTCCGCGGCCGCACCGGGCCGACGGCGGCGCCGCTCGTGGACATCGCGGTCACCGAGGCCGCCATGATCGTCTGGGCGGCGCTCAACCTGGCGCTCGCGTACGGCCGGGACGGCACGGCGTCCCGGGTTCTGCTCGCCGCCGCCGGCGCGGCCGCCATGGGCAGCCTGACCACGCTGGCGAGCCGTACCACGGGGATCGCCACGCCGATCACCTACCAGTCGGGCACCACGACCAAGACCGGTGAGCGGGCCGCCCGCTGGCTGCTCGGCCCCGCCGCCGGCCGGGCCCGGGCCCGGCGGGGCACCCTGCTCGGGCTGCTCGCCCTGGTCAGTTACAGCGTCGGTGGCGCGGTCGGCACGCTCGCCCAGCACCGGCCCCGCTGGGTGCCACTGTGGGGGACGCTCGCCCTGGCCGTGCTGATCCTGCTGCTCCGGCGGCATCCGCGGCCGGCGTCGCGTCGCGGCTGAGCGTCAGTCCGCCTGGGCGGCGAGTTCCCGGGCCCGGTCCCGGGCCGCCTCCAGCGCCGCCAGCATGGCCGCGCGTACGCCGTGGTTCTCCAGCTCGCGGACCGCGGAGATGGTGGTGCCGGCCGGCGAGGTGACCGCCTCGCGCAGCTTCACCGGGTGCTCGCCGGAGTCGCGCAGCATCACCGCCGAACCGATCGCGGTCTGCACGATCAGCTCGTGCGCCACCTGGCGCGGCAGGCCGAGCAGGATCCCCGCGTCGATCATCGCCTCGACCAGCAGGTAGAAGTAGGCCGGGCCGGAGCCGGAGAGCGCGGTGACCGCGTCCTGCTGCGACTCGGGCACCCGCACGGTCGAGCCGAGCGGGGAGAACATCTCCTCCGCCAGGGCCAGGTGCTCGCCGGTGGCGTACGCGCCCGCCGAGATGGCGCTCATCGCCTGGTCGACGAGCGCCGGGGTGTTGGTCATCACCCGGACCACAGGGGTGCCCTCTGGCAGCCGTCGGTTGAAGAACGCCGTCGGCAGGCCGGCGCAGAGCGAGATGACCAGCTTGTCCGCCGGCACCTTCGGGCCGATCTCGTCCAGCAGCGCGGCGGCGTCCTGCGGCTTGACCGACACCGCGAGCACCTCGGCCTCGGTCACCGCGGTGAGGTTGTCCACCACCCGTACGCCGTAGCGGTCGGCCAGCTCCTTCGCCCGGGCCGGGCGGCGCGCGGTGGCGAGCAGCCGCTCCACCGGCCAGCCGGAGCGCAGCAGCCCGGACAGCATCAGCTCACCGATCTTGCCGGCGCCGATCACCGCGACCGTGTGCACCTCGCGTGCCATCAGCCGTACCCCTTCCCGGGTCACGTGGGCGTGGCGTGGCGGGCCGGATCACCGGCCCGCCACGCCGTGCGCCGTCGATCAGCTGCCGAAGAAGACCTCGGCCTCGGCGTACCGCTCCAGCGGCACGGTCTTCAGCTCGCGGGTGGCGTCGGCCAGCGGGACCCGGACGATGTCAGTGCTCTGCATCGCGACCATCTTGCCCCAGTCGCCCTCGTTCGCGGCGTCGATCGCGTGGAGGCCGAGCCGGGTGGCGAGCACCCGGTCGAACGCGGTCGGCGTGCCACCGCGCTGGATGTGGCCGAGCACCACGGTGCGGGCCTCCTTGCCGGTCTTGGCCTCCAGCTGCTCGGCGAGCCACTGGCCGATGCCGCCCAGGCGGACGTGGCCGAACGCGTCCAGCTCCTGGTTGTGCAGCACCATCTGGCCGTCCAGCGGCTGGGCGCCCTCGGCGACCACGACGATCGGGGCGTACTGGTGCTGGAAGCGCTTCTCGACGTAGCCGGCGACCTGCTCGACGTCGAACTGCCGCTCCGGCAGCAGGATCACGTTGGCGCCACCGGCGAGGCCGGCGTGCAGCGCGATCCAGCCGGCGTGCCGGCCCATGACCTCGACCACGAGCGTGCGGTGGTGGCTCTCCGCGGTGGTGTGCAGCCGGTCGATCGCCTCCATCGCGATGTTCACCGCGGTGTCGAAGCCGAACGTGTAGTCGGTGGCGCCCAGGTCGTTGTCGATCGTCTTCGGCACGCCGATGACGTGGACGCCCAGCTCGTGCAGCTTGGTGGCGACGCCGAGCGTGTCCTCGCCGCCGATCGCGATCAGCGCGTCCACGCCCTGGGCGGCCAGGTTCTCCTTGATCCGCTCCACGCCGTTCTCGATCTTGAACGGGTTGGTGCGGGACGAGCCGAGGATGGTGCCGCCGCGGGGCAGGATGCCGCGCACCTCGGGGATGCCCAGCGGCTTGGTCAGGCCCTCGAGCGGGCCCTTCCAGCCGTCCCGGAAGCCCACGAACTCGTGACCGTAGGTGGCGACGCCCTTGCGGACCACCGCCCGAATCACCGCGTTGAGACCTGGGCAGTCGCCGCCGCCGGTGAGCACGCCGATACGCATGATCTGCTCATCCTCCTGGAGCATCAGGTGAAGCCCGGATAAGCCCCAGGATATGTGTCAGATCAGACCATCGGCGCCGTTGCCGGCCCGGGGCGGGCCGTCAGTGCGCACTGTAGTCGCCACAGGTGTACGCCGACACCGCACCCCGGGCCGTTCCGGACGACGGACGGCCCTACCCGTCAGTAGCTGACCTCGTGGTTCTCCCCCGCCTTCGGCGGCTTGCCGGTCACCGCCGCCCTGGCGAACCCGAGCAGGTTCACCACTGTGCTGCCGGGCGAGTCCCAGTACTCCGCCGAGCCGGCGTGCACCTTGATCAACGTGATCCCCGGCGTGTCCAGACCGTCCGGGAACCACACCTTGAGCAGCGGGTTCCACAGCTCCTTCGCCCGCTCGGGGTCCCACTCCTCGGTGGCGGTGCCGGCCACCGACACCCAGGCGTGGTGGCGCTGGTCGGAGAAACCGACGTTCACCTGGGGGTTGACCCGGATCTGCCGCACCTTCGCCGAGTCGGCGTATGCGAAGAACCACAGGTCCCCGTCGAACTCCGCCTCCTGCAGCCCCATCGGGCGGCTGACCAGACGACCGTCCACGCCGGTGGTGGTGAGCAGGCAGATCCGGGCGTCCCGGATCAGCTCGGTGACCCGGCGGCGGGCGTCCGCGGCGCTTGTCGGCTCATGGCTCATGGGGCACTCCTGTCTCGGATCGGCGTAGATGCCGCTCCCGTGCCCTGGGCGGAACCGGTCAAACCTCCCGCGCCGTCATCGCCCGCCACCGTGCCAGGTTGTGCCGGGCGTCGACGAGCGCGTCGTGCCGGTCCGCCTCGGCGTCCGGCAGCCGGGG
The DNA here is from genome assembly GCF_003315815.1 of Micromonospora sp. LHW51205. Lineage (NCBI taxonomy): Bacteria > Bacillati > Actinomycetota > Actinomycetes > Micromonosporales > Micromonosporaceae > Micromonospora > Micromonospora sp. LHW51205. The sequence continues at coordinate 506,840 of NZ_QMEZ01000002.1, forward strand.
ACGCCCCCGGTCGTCCCAGAGCTGACGCAGCTCCTTGGTGAACCGGGGGATCTCCCGGGGCAGCGCCGGCATCGCGCCCCAGAGCTGGGCCAGCACGACGTGGTCGTACGCGGCGTACCAGGCCCACAGCTCCAGCTGCTCGCCCGGCCGGTCCCGCACCGGCTCCAGCAGGAAGTCGTGCAGGTCGTCACGGATGCGCGCGCGCGAGCGCCAGGCCCGGTCGGCCGGCGAGGGGAGCTTGTCCAGCACGTTGCGCCGCACCCAGGGCACCGCCCGGGAGTCGTCGAACTCGGTGGAGACCGCGTAGAACTCGCGGCCGTACTCGTCGACGACGCCGATCGACACCAGGTCGACGATCCGGCCGTCCTCGATGAATTCGCAGTCGTAGAAATAGCGGTAGACCATCGCCCTCATCCTCGCCCATCACCGCCGGGGACCGCCCGCCGGGGCGTCCGCCGAGGTCGGCGGCGTGCCGGACACGGCCGGGCCATGGTCACGGAAGTGTCTCCGGGGGTGTACAGCACGCGACGGGACCGTCATGATCTGATGTGTACCGCCGTCGGGCGCCGAACCGGTTGAGCTGCCTTCGTACCGGGACTGACAGCTTCACCCGGTGTGCGAGTCGTGACTTCTGACCGGGGAGGGGTTGAGCCGTGGAGTCTCGCCTGCCGGAGCCGGGTGACGCGCTCACGGGCGTGGAGATGTTCGCCGGGCTCGAGCCGGAGGTGCGGCAGCGGGTCATCGCCGCGGCCGTACCGCGCACCTACCGCAAGGGGCAGCTGCTCTTCGTCGAGAACGACCCCGGCGAGTCGCTGATCGTCCTGCGCCGCGGCGCGGTCGCGGTGTTCCGTACCGCGCCGACCGGCGAGCGCGCGGTGCTGTCGGTGATCCGACCCCCGGACGTGCTCGGCGAGGTGTCCCTGTTGGACGCCTCCACCCGGTCCGCCTCGGCCGAGGCGATCGAGGACTGCGCCGCGCTGGCGCTGTCCCGGCCCGCCTTCATGGAGCTGGTGCACTCCAACCCGCGCATCCTGGACGCGGTGATGCGCTCGCTCGGCCAGCTGATCCGCCGGCTCACCGAGCAGAACGCCGACCACGTCTTCCTCGACCTGCCCGGCCGGGTGGCCAAGACGCTGGTCCGGCTGGCCGGCGAGAGCCAGGCCCCGATGATCACCATCGAGCTGAACCAGAGCCAGCTCGCCGAGATGGCCGGCGGCTCGCGGCAGAGCGTCAACCAGGCCATCGGCTCGTTCGCCAGCCGGGGCTGGCTGCGTACCGAAGGGCGCCGCATCGTGGTCACCGACGTGGCCGCGCTGCGCCGCCGGGCCGGCATGAACGACCGCTGAGCGACGACGACGCGGGGGCCGGCGGTCGTCCCGCCGGCCCCCGCGTCGTCGTGGTCGGACCGTCAGTCCTTGTCGCTGTCGGCCGGGGGCGCGCTCGGGCCCGGGCCGATCTTCGAGGGGTCGGTCTTCTTCGGCGGGGTCGTCGTGGTGGTCGTGGTCTCGGTCGATCCGCTACCCGCGGGCTGCTCCACCATTCCTTTTTCCTCCAGTTCGGCGAGGGTTACGGCGTCCACGTCGACCGTGTCGCCGACGGCCCACACCGTCCCCCGTGGATCGGTCCATGAGGCGGACAGCCGGACGTGCACGGCAATCTCCCTGTCGACGGGACTTCCTGCTAGGGGAGACTAGACCCGGCCGAACAGCCGTGACGTCCCGCCGACCCGTCGGGTACCCGACTGCGGCGGCCGCGCGGGACACTGGGGACCTCACGCGTACGGAGCCGGACATCGACCTCACCTGTGGACACTGCGCCCGGACCGCCGGGCCGGACGACCGTTTCTGCGGCGGGTGCGGCCGTCCGCTGGCGGCGTCCTGCCCGGGCTGCGGGCACGCCAACGACACCGGCGCGAACTTCTGCACCAACTGCGGTCAGCCGCTGCGCGACCACGCGGTGGCGGTACAGGAGGACCGCCGGCAGGTCAGCGTGCTCTTCATCGACATCGTCGACTTCACCACGTACGCCGAGCGGGCCGATCCGGAGCAGGCACGCAGCCTGCAACAGGTCTACTTCGCCACGGTGCGCCGGCTGGTGCACCAGTACGGCGGCGTGGTGGAGAAGTACATCGGCGACGCCGTCATGGCGCTGTTCGGCGCGCCGGTGGCCACCGACAACGACGCGCTGCGCTGCGTACGCGCCGGGCTGGAGCTGCAGCGCAGCCTGGCCCGCCAGCCGGCCGGGCCGCACCCGCCGCTGGGTTTCCGGGTCGGCATCGCCACCGGCGAGGCCCTCGTCGACCTGGCCGCGGCGCGCGACGGCGGCCAGGCGTTCGTCACCGGCGACGTGGTGAACACCGCCAGCCGGTTGCAGGCGCTCGCCCCGGTCGGCGGCGTGGTGGTCGACGAGAGCACGTGGGCGGCCACCCGGCGCGAGATGGAGTACGCGGACCAGCCGCCGGTGACGTTGCGCGGCCGGTCCACGGTGAGCCGGATCTGGCTGGCCGTGCGGGCACGGCCCCGGCGCGACGGGCAGACCGCCGAGCTGACCCCGATGGTCGACCGGGACCACGAGCGGGGCCTGCTGGTCAGCGCGTTGCACCGCACGCTGACCGAGCGCACCTCGCAGTTGCTCACCGTCTTCGGCCCGGCCGGGGTGGGCAAGAGCCGGCTGCTGCGCGAGCTGGCCCGGCACGCCGCCAGCCTGCCCGGCGCCCGGGTCACCTGGCTGACCGGCCAGTGCCCGCCGTTCGGCGAGAACGTCACCTACGCCGCGCTCGCCGACATCGTCCGCAGCTGGGCCGGGCTGACCGGCGCCGACGACCCGGCCACCGTCCGGGACCGGCTGCGCGAGCGGCTGGGGCGCCTCGCCGAGCCGCACGCGGTACGGCTGGCCGAGGCGCTGGGCCCGCTCGTCGGCGTCTCCGGCGAACGGCTCACCTCGGCCGAGACCGAGGCGGCGTGGCGGCGCTTCCTGCTCGCCCTGGCCGCGACCGGCCCCACGGTGCTCGTCTTCGAGGACATGCACTGGGCCGACGAGGCGATGCTGTCCTTCGTCGAGCAGCTCGGCGCGGCGGCGCGCAACGTGCCGCTGCTCGTCGTCGCGACCGCCCGGCCGGAGCTGCGCGAGCGGCACCCGGCCTGGACCGGCACGATCAGCGGGGCGATGTCCATCTCGGTGCCGCCGATGCACGACGGGGACATCGACACGCTCTACTCGCTGCTGCTCGGCCAGGCCACGCTGCCGCAGGACGCGCGGGCGCCGCTGATCGAGTTCGCCGACGGCAACCCGCTCTACGCCCAGGAGTACGCGCGGATGCTGCTCGACGGCGGGCTCGCCGAGCGGACCGCCGGGCTCGCGCTCGTCGACCCGGCCGGGGTCGCCGGGATGCCGCGTACCGTGCAGGCGGTCATCGCCAACCGGCTGGACCTGCTCGACCCGGCCGACCGCGCGGTGCTCCAGGCCGCCTCGGTGGTGGGCGTGCAGTTCTGGGCGGCGCCGGTGGCGCTGGCGCTCGGCCGCCCGACGGAGTGGGTCGAGCGCGCGCTGCACCACCTCCAGCGCCGGGACCTGGTCTACGAGCTGCCCGTCTCGACCATGCCCGGCCAGGCCGAGTACCGGTTCCGGCACGTGCTGGTCCGGGACGTCTGCTACCAGCGGCTGCCCCGCGCCGAGCGGGTCGCCCGGCACCAGCGCACCGCCGACTGGCTGGAGCAGCTCGCCGACGGCCGGCAGCACGACCGGGCCGAGGTGCTGGCCAACCACAGGTGGGCGGCGCACGAGATCGCCCGTACCGTCGGGCTGGACCAGGCCCCGCACGCCGCCGCGACCCGGTCCGCGCTGCACCGGGCCGCCCGCCGGGCGTACGAGCTGCACGCGCTGGAGACCGCTGCCACGCTCGTGGAGCGCGCGCTGAGCGTGGAGTGCGGGCCGGACCCGGCGCTGGAGCTGTTCCAGGCCGAGCTGGCGTTCTACCGGGACCGCGACGGGTTCCTCGACGGCGGCGGGACCGCGCTGCTCACCACGCTGGCCGGCCGGCTGGCCGACGCCGGTGACCGGCCCGGCGCGGCGAAGGCGTGGCGGCTGCTGGCCACGGCGGCCTTCGCCCGGGCCGACCGCTCGGAGCTGATGCGCTGCCTGGATCAGGCGATCGGGCTGCACGCCACGCTGCCGGACAGCGAGGACAAGGTGGGCGTGCTGCTGGAGCTGGCCCGGGCGCACATGCTGGACGCGGAGACCGAGCCGGCGTGCGTGGCCGCGCGCAGCGCCGCCGAGCTGGCCGAGCGGCTGGGGCTGCCCGAGGCGCGGGCGAACGCGCGCATCACGCTCGCCGTGGTCCGCTACCAGGCCGGCGCCGAGGAGGCGTACGCGGAGCTGGCCGAGGTGACCGAGGAGTGCCGGGTGGAGCGGCTGACCAGCCGCCGCCGCGCGGTGCACAACCTGGCCTGGGTGTTGCAGGAGGAGGGCGACCTGACCGGCTCGGCCCGGCTGGTCGACGAGCAGCGGTCCCTGGACCTGGCCGGCGAGCACGCGCTGACGGTGAGCTTCAGCGACCAGTGGGCCCAGTCGTACTACAGCGGGGACTGGACGGCGGCGCTGCGGATGGCCGAGGGGTCGACGCGACGCCCGACCGACGAGTGGGACCTGCACATCGTGGCCGTGTCCGGCTGGATCCGGGCGCTCGGCGACGACCCGGCCGGCCCGGGCGCCGGCGAGGACCTGGTGGACCAGGCGCTCGTCGCGGCCCGGCGCAGCGGCTTCCAGCGCGTGCTGCGCTCCACGCTGGCGCACGCCGCGCTCTGCCGCGCCGTGCAGGGCCGCCGGGACGAGGCGATGGCGCTGCTCACCGAGCTGGACGAGGACTGGCGGCAGACCAAGATGATCCCGTTCGCCGAGTGGGTGCCGGCGGTCGGTCACGTCGCCGCGCTGCTCGGCGGCGACGCCGCGGAGCTGGTGCGCGACCTGCTGGCCCACGCGCCACGGGTGACCCGCTGGGCGCGGGCGGCCGGGGGGTCGGCCGAGGCGGCGCTGGCCCGGCGGGCCGGGGACGCCGCGCGGGCGGGCCGGCTGCTCACCACCGCCGCCGAGGGGTACGCGGAGATGACCGACGTGACCGACCAGATGATCGCGTCCGCGCTGGCGGTCGGGCCGTTGACCGAGGCGGACCCGCCGGCCGCGGCGGCGACGCTGGCCCGGGTACGCGCGTTCGCCGGCCGGCACGCCGCCGGTGGGCTGCTGCGGATCGCCGGGGCGGGCTGAGGGTCAGGCCGGTACCGGCTGGCGCGCCCCGGCGCCCTTGGCCTTCTGCGCGTACGTGTCGACGTACTCGCGGCCGGACAGCTCCATCAGCTCGTACATGATCTCGTCGGTGACGGCCCGTTCGACGAACCGGTCACCGGCCATCCCGGCGTAGCGGGAGAAGTCCAGCGGCGGCCCGAACCGGATCCGCACCCGGCCCAGGTTGGGGATGATCTGCCCGGTCGGCTGGATGGCGTCGGAGTTGAGCATGGCCATCGGGACCACCGGGGCGCCGCTCTCCAGCGCCAGCCGCGCCACCCCGGTCTTGCCCCGGTAGAGCCGGCCGTCCGGCGACCGGGTGCCCTCCGGGTAGATGCCGGCGATGCCGCCGGCCCGCAGCACCGACAGCTGGGTGTCGAGGGCGGCACGGGCGGCCCGGCCGCCGGAGCGGTCGACCGGGATGGTGCCGGAGCCGACGAAGAACATCTTGGTGAGCCAGCCCTTGAGGCCCCTACCCGTGAAGTATTCGGCTTTGGCGATGAATGTGACTTTTCGCTTGACGATCAACGGAGTGAAGATCGAATCCGAGAAGGAGAGGTGGTTGCTGGCGAGAATCACCGGCCCGGTGTCCGGCACGTGCTCCAGTCCCTCGACCTGCGGGCGGAAGATCAGCCTCAGCAGCGGGCCGAGGATGATGTACTTCAGCAGCCAGTACAGCACCGGCGTCCTTCCCGTGTCGGTGGCGGCGGGCGGGTCGCCGCGTGGCCCCGGAGGCGCCGTCGGCGCCCGGAGGAGTCCGGGAAGAGGGTACGAACGACGAGCGGCACGCCACAACGCACTCCCGGAACCGGGTGCCGACGTGTCACGATTCAGGGCACGGGCAGGGATCGGCGAAGGGGGTGTCCGGTGTCAGGGGGCGGGCCCCGTCGGGGACGGCGGGACAACGGGCTCGACGCGGCCGAGTACGCGGTCGCGGGCGACGTCGATCCACGCGTCGGCGAGCACCTGCTCGACGTGCTCGCCGCCGGTGGCATCGCGGCCTACCTCCAGCCCTCGGCCGACCTGAACCCGGTGACCCGCACCACCACCGTCCCGGCCCGCCCGGTCGACCGGCTCTACGTCGACAGGTCGCACCTGACCACCGCCCGGGACTACCTCACCCAGCTCGCCGACGAGGGCGGCGGCGAGCAGCCGCGCGCCGACGAGCCGGACATCGAGGCCGAGTGGGCGAAGATCGTCGCCGGGTTCCACACCGCGCCGAGCGCCGGCAGCCACCCCTGGCCCGCGGCCGAGGACGTGGACGACCCACCCCCGCCGGGCGCCGCCGCCGGCAGCCGCCCCGAGGAGCCGGCCGGCCCGACCGCCACCGACGTGCGCCGGCTGCCGTACGCGGCCGACATCTCCGGCGTCTCGCTCAGCCGGGACCGGCACGACGAGCCCTCGCTGCTGGACGGCCTGGACACGTTCGGCGCCAACCTGCCCGACGAGGCGTCGGACGAGGAGCACTACACCCCGCCCCCGCCGCCGCCGCTGCCCCGCTTCTCCAAGTACGCGGTGCTCGGCGTGGCCTGCATCGTGCTCGGCTTCCTGCTGTTCCTGTCCCCCACCGTGGTGTCGCTGGTCGACCCGTCGGTGGTGACGCTGCTCGGCTTCTCCGGCATCCTGGCCGGTTTCGTGATGCTGATCTGGCGGCTGCGCCCCGGCGACCGGGACGACCACGACCCGGACGACGGCGCGGTCGTCTGAGGTCGCGCCCTCCGGCTCTGCCCGGATGGCGGGACGCCGCTCGCCCCTGGGCCGGGACGTAACAAGCGTGTAACTTACAGTCAGTAGGAATAGGCTGAACGTCACGTCCCGCACCGGCTGTCCGGCTTGCGTCTCTTCCGGGTCGCCGGTCCCCTGCTGAGCGGAATGCCCGATGCGACAGAGCCCCCTGGTGGTGGTGGCCAACCGCCTCCCCATCGACGACAGTGTGGCGCCCGACGGCGCCTTCGAGTGGCGCCGCAGCCCCGGCGGCCTGGTGAGCGCCCTGCACCCGCTGCTGCGGCAGACGCCCGCCACCTGGGTCGGCTGGGCCGGCGGCACCGGTCCCGCCCCCGCGCTGCCGGACGTGGACGGCGTCCGGATGCACACCGTCCCGTTGAGCGCCGAGGACTTCCGCGACCACTACGAGGGCTTCGCCAACGCCACCCTCTGGCCGCTCTACCACGACGCCGTCGAGCAGCCGGAGTACCACCGCCGGTGGTGGGAGGCGTACCAGCGGGTCAACCAGCGCTTCGCCGAGGCGGCGGCCGAGACGGCCGAGCCCGGCGGCCTGGTCTGGGTGCAGGACTACCACCTCCAGCTGGTGCCCGGCCTGCTCCGCGACCTGCGGCCGGACCTGCGGATCGGCTTCTTCCTGCACGTGCCGTTCCCGCCGCCGGAGCTGTTCATGCAGTTGCCGCGCCGCGCCGAGCTGCTGCGCGGCATGCTCGGCGCCGACCTGATCGGCTTCCAGCGGGCCCAGGCCGCGCACAACTTCGCCCAGCTCGCCACCAAGGTGCTCGGCCTGCCCGCCACCGACCGGCGGATCGGTGTCGACGGCCGGGTGGTGCGCATCGGCGCCTTCCCGGTCGCCATCGACACCGCCGAGATGTCCGCGCTCGCGGCCCGCCCGGAGGTGGCCGAGCGGGCCCGCCGGCTGCGGCAGGACCTGGGCCAGCCGGAGCAGGTGATCCTCAGCGTCGACCGGATGGACTACACGAAGGGCATCGAGCAGCGGCTCAAGGCGTACCGCGAGCTGCTCGCCAGCGGCGACATCAAGGTCCGCGACACCGTGCTGGTGCAGGTGGCGGTGCCCAGCCGTGACCGGGTGGCGCAGTACCAGATCCTGCGGGACCGGGTCGAGCACCAGGTCGGGCGGATCAACGGCGAGTTCGGCCGGGTCGGCGAGCCGGCGATCCACTACCTCTCCCAGCCGTTCGACCGGGCCGAGCTGGTCGCGCTCTACCGCGTCGCGGACGTGATGGCGGTGACGCCGCTGCGCGACGGGATGAACCTGGTCGCGAAGGAGTACGTGGCGGCCCGGGTCGACGGCACCGGCGCGCTGCTGCTCAGCGAGTTCGCCGGCGCCGCCTCCGAGCTGGAGCAGGCGTACCTGGTCAACCCGCACGACCTCGACGGCCTCAAGCAGGGGCTGCTGGCCGCGCTGCGGGCCGGCCCGGAGGACGTGTCGGCGCGGATGCGCGCGATGCGCGACCATCTGGCGCGCAACGACATCCACGCCTGGGCGGCGTCCTACCTGAGCGCGCTGGAGGAGAGCGGGTCGCTCGCCGGCCGCCGCGCCGCAACCCGCTGAGCCGGCGCCCCGGCGCTCACCCCGCCGCGGACGCCGGGTCCTTGTCCAGCCAGTCCAGGATCGCGTCGATCGGCTCCCGCCAGCGGGCGTCGAGCATCAGGTCGTGCCCCATGCCGGGGAAGAGCAGCGGCGCGGAGGCGTACCGCTGGGCGGCCCGGATCAGCGCGGACGCCGGCACGACCCGGTCGTCCGGGCTGCCCAGCACCAGCACCGGTGGCCGGCCCACCGCCGGCTCCGGCCCCCGGCCGGTCAGCAGCTGCCACTGCGCCCGCCGCCCGGCCCGGCCCAGCCGGGCCAGGTGCCGCCGGGCGTCGGCGTCGGGCAGCTCCCGGCTGAACAGCTGCCGCCGGTGCAGCCGCAGCCCGGCGCCGAAGACCGCCGGCAGGGTCCCGGCCGGATTGCGCCGCAACGCCGTGCCGAACGTCGCCCAGCCGCCGAGCACCGGCGCCACCAGCACCGCGGCCCGCGCCGGGTAGCGGGCCAGCGCGTGCGCCACCACCCGGGCACCGGCGCCGTGCCCCACCAGCACCGCCTGCCGCGGCAGGCTCGCCGCCACCTGCGTCACGTCATGGGTGTACGACCGCAGCGTCGCCTCCGGCGCCGGCTCGCTGCCGCCGTGCCCGCGCAGGCTCAGCGCGTACGCCGGGAAGCCGCGACCGGCGGCGTGCCCCAGCCAGTGCTCGGCGAACGCCCACGCGCCGTGGCCGAAGCCGGGTACGAACAGCAGCGGCGGCTTCGCCTCCTCCCGCTCGGGTACGGCGGCGAGAACCTCCCGGCGGGCGGGCCGCTCCGGCCGGGCCCACTCCCAGGACCGGACGACCCGCACACGCTCAACCGTCATTTGACACCCTCCAGCTCGTGCAGCGCCCGCTGGAGCGCACGCAGGTAGTCGGCGTGCCCGACCTCGAACCAGTGCCGGGTGCTGTCCTTGACCTTGGCCGAGTACCGCTCGCCGAGGCCCGCGCGGACCTTGCGTTCGAACGCGGCGGCCCGCTCCGGCCGGGTGGCGCGCAGCGTGAGCAGCCGGGCGAACAGCACGCTCTGCCAGTGCGAGATGGGGAAGATGCCGGAGTCCGGCTGCACCAGGCCGACCACGGCGAGCGTGGGATGCCCGGCGGTGAACGCGTTGAGCCACAGCCGGGGCCGCCCGGACCCGTCCTCGTCGCCGAGCACCTGTCCCTTGAGGAACTCGAAGCGCGGCAGGTAGCCGGTGGCGAAGACGACCAGCTCCGGGTCGATGCGCCGGCCGTCGGTCAGCTCGACCGCGCGGTCGTCGAACCGGGCCACGTCCGGCACCGGCGTGACCTCGCCGTGCCCGACGTAGTAGACGAGCTGGCTGTTGGCGATCGGGTGCGTCTCGTAGACGCGGTGGTCGGGCTCGGGCATGCCGAACCGGGTCAGGTCGCCGACGGTCAGCCGCAGCGTCCAGTGGTAGAGCCACTGCCGTACCCGCAGTGGCACCCGCAGCGCCAGCAGCGTGTCGTTGACCTGGTCGGCGGGGCGGCCGAGGACGTACTTCGGGGCGTACCAGTAGCCGCGCCGGGTGGAGTGCCAGCAGTGCGACGCCTGCTGGGCCGCCTCGACCGCGATGTCGCAGCCGGTGTTGCCGGCGCCCACCACCAGCACCCGCTTGCCGCGCAGCTGCGCCGGGTCCTTGTAGGACGAGGCGTGCATGACCTCGCCCCGGAACTGCTCCAGCCCTTCGTAGCGGGGCAGCTTCGGCGACCAGTTGTGCCCGTTGGCGAGCACCACGGCGGCGTACCGGGAGGTGCGTTCGGGGCCGTAGCCGCCGGTGCTGCGCGTGGTCACGTCCCACCGGTCCCCCTCGACCGGCTCGACCCGGACCACCTCGGTGCCGAACCAGACGTGCTGGCGCAGGTCGAAGTGGTCGGCGTACCGCTCGAAGTAGGACAGCAGCTGGCTGTGGTGCGGGTAGTCCGGCCAGTCGTCCGGCATCGGGAAGTCGGGGAACTGGGTGAACGGCCGGGACGAGATCAGGTGCGTGCTGGCGTACACCGGGCTGCGGTCGTGCCGCCAGTTCCAGGCGCCGCCGACGCCAGTCTCCCGCTCGTAGCAGTCCACGCCGAAGCCGGCCTCGCGGAGGTTCTTGACAGCGGTCAGGCCGCTGGCGCCGGCGCCGATGACGCAGACCGTGTCACCCCGGTCGGAGACCGGGCGTTCGGCACGGCTCGATGCGACCGTGGAGTCCGGATCGGGGTGGCCGGGGTCGGTGGAGGAGGACACCGCGAAATCCTGCCGAGAATGCCAGCGGTTGTCCAGCCACCGATTTCGCCGCCGCCCACCCGCTCGACTCGCTTGACACAGCGTCACCACCGGCCCGGTCACCGAGCGTGAATGGACCGGCCGCGCCGGAGGCGTACCTCGTGCGCCCTTTGCTCTGCCGCCACGGACGCGGCACCGGCGGGAGCTGGCCTGACGCCTCTCGGCCGGCTGGCCGGGAGGCGGCCGCCGATCACGACGGGTAACTGATGCGCATGTGGCGGCAGAGCAAAGGCGGCGAAGCGGTTGTCCTGCCGGCCGGGTCCGTGACCGTGCGTCACGGCCGGCGGTCCGCGGCCGTCAGGCGGTGGGCAGCAGCAGGTCCACCAGGACCGGGAAGTGGTCGCTGGCGCGACGGGTCAGCGGCGTGTCCACCACGTCGTAGTCGACCACTGTGATCCGGGGGTCGACGAACAGCGCGTCGATGCGGCGGCGCGGGTCGGCGCAGGAGAACGTGTGCCGGTCGGCCCGGTCGGCGGCCAGCGCCGCGTCGGTGAGCCCCTCGGCGACCGTCCGCCAGGCCGGCCCGTCCGGGCCCTCGTTGAGGTCCGCGCCGGCCACCACGGGCAGCGTGGACGCGGCCAGCTCCCGCTTGAACGCGGCCGCCTGCGCGGGCCGCTCGGCCGGGTCGGTGGACAGGTGCGAGCCGGCCAGCAGCACGTCGACGCCGCCGACCCGGCAGCGCGCGTACGCGGCGCCGCGCATGTGCCGCCCCGGCGTCAGCGGATAGCGCTGGCAGCTGGTGTCGGTGACCCGCACCCGCAGGCTGGTCAGCAGCACGTTGCCCAGCGACGGCAGGCCACCGGCCGCCACCACCATGCCGAACGACTCGGCGAGCGCGGCGCACTTCTGCCGCCACCGGAACCGGCGCGGTCCCTCCTGGACGATCACCACGTCCGGGTCCGCGCCCCGGACCACCTCGGCCAGCGCGGCGGTGTCGTCCCGCTGGCCGTGGACGTTGTACGACAGCACCCGCAGCGGCACACCCGAGTCCGTCATGTCAGATCCGCCGGGCCAGGTCGGCGGCGCCGATCACACCTGCGGTGTTGCCCAGCTCGGCCGGGCGTACCTCGGCGACGGGCAGGCGGCTGCGCTGGGCCAGCGCCTCGGCGAACGACCGGCGGGTCGGGCCGAGCAGCAGGTCGCCGGCGTCGATCACGCCGCCGCCCACCACCAGCACCTGCGGGTCGAGGATCTGCGCCATGTCGGCGAGGCTGGTGCCGAGCCAGCGGCCGACCTGGGCGAACGCCTCGGTGGAGACCGGGTCGCCGCCCTTGGCCGCGGCGGTCACCATCGGGCCGGTGATCGACTCGGCCTCGCCGTCGGCCAGCTCCAGCAGCGCGGTGGCCCGGTGCGGCTCCTGCCGGGCGGCGGCGCGGGCGAAGCGGACCAGGGCGCTGCCGCTGGCGTACTGCTCGATGCAGCCCAGCCGGCCGCAGCCGCACTGGTGGCCGTCCGGCACGGTGAGCATGTGCCCCAGCTCGGCGGCGATGCCGTTGGCGCCGCGGACCAGGCCGCCGCCGAGCACGATGCCGCCGCCGACGCCGGTGCCGATGGTGAACATGACCATCGAGTCGTCGGCGTCGCGGGCCGCGCCGTAGCGGAACTCCGCCCAGGCGGCCACGTTCCCGTCGTTCTCCACGATCACCGGCAGGCCGGTGGCGTCCCCGACGTACGTGCGCAGCGGCTCGTCCCGCCAGGCCAGGTTCGGGGCGAACAGCACGGTGGAGCGGGAGGCGTCGATCCAGCCGGCGGCGCCGATGCCGACCGCCTCGACGGCGTGCCCGGCGGCCAGTTCGGTGACCACCTCGATGATGACGTCGCGGGTCTTGGCCACGTCGTCGGCGGGGGTGTCCCGTCGCGTCTGCACGAGTACCGTGCCGGCGTCGTCCACGACACCGCCGGCCACCTTCGTGCCACCGACGTCGACTCCGATGGTCAGCGTCACCGCTGCCACTCCCCTCTGCTGTGCTGCCCGGGGACCGGCCGAACCAGCCGTACGGTCCCGGGATGTCCGGTGGTCAGGCCCCGTCGCCTGGTGCGTCCGCGCCCACCTCTCCGGACGCCCGCGAGGCGGGCACCACGGGACGGCCGGCCGGTGGCCGGCTCGTCGCCGGCTCCGGCGGCCCGGCGGCGTCGGCGGCGGCACCCGAATCGGCCGCGCCCTCCCCCCGGGTGGCGGCGGACCACACGTCCTGCTCGGGTGCCGGCTGAGAATCATGCCCGGTACGGGTCGCCTCGCGCCACACGTGGTCCCCGGATCCGTCCGCCGCGGCGGTGCCGTCGTCGGCGGTTCGCTCCGGCTCGGCGGGGGTGAACGCGCGCAGCAGGCTCGCCACGCCGGCCGCCAGGTCCCCGGCGCCGGTGGCGAGCCGCTCGGCGAATTCCGGACTCGGGTCGCGCAACGCGGCGATACCGCGACAGACGGGGCAGACACAGCATTCCGGCGAGCCGGTGGCGAAACCGGCGGGCGCGGGCGTCTCCGGAGCGGGCCCGGCGCCGGGCGGGGTGTGACCGAGGACACCGGAGAGGATCCCACCGAGCGGACCCCAGGCGCCGGAGCCGGGCGCGGCGGCGGCCATCTTCGCGCCGGCGAGCAGGGTGGCGACGAGGCGCTCGGCCTCTTCCCGGGCCGAACCCGGATCAGTGGTGCCCATGGTTCGGCTCCTCCAGCGTGACTACCGGGACGGTCGGGTCAGTGCGCCGCACCGGGTGCTTCTACCCGGCGCTTGAGCTGCTTCAACGCCGTATCCATGATCATTTTCTCGGCCTTGCGGCGGAACATGCCGAGCATCGCCACGGACAGCTCCACCTCCAGCGTGTAGGTCACCGTGGTCGTCCCGTCCGGGTTGCCCACCAGGTCGTACGACCCGCGCTGGGACCGCTGCATCTTCGACGGGGCGACCAGGCGCCACTCGATCCGGGAGATGTCCTCGGCGTACTCGTAGGCCAGCACGTACTCGTCGGCCAGCACGCCCGCGTCGAGGGTGAACCGGACCTGGCTGGCATAGCCGTCCTCGTACTCCTCGATCACCTCGGCCTCGCGTACCGCCTCGGTCCACTCGGGGTAACTGGGGAAGTCGCAGATGACGGCCGCCACCCGATCCGGTGACGCGCCGATGATGATCGACTGGGTGGAGGAGTCCGCCATGGGGGGAGGCTACCCGGCCGCGTCCCGCCCGGCGCCGCTCCACCCGCCGACGGGCCTCCCACCAGCCGGTCGGCCAACCTCCCTGGCCGACCCCCCGGGGTGTGCGGGTAGGTTTCGACAGAGCCGACCAGGCCGGCCCCCGCCGGTAGAGCACGAGGGAGTGCAGGTGCGCGAGTTCTCCGTCCCGCCGATCGTCACCGTCGGCGACGCGGCCAACCTGACCGACCCGGTCTGGGAAAACGCCGAGGTCGCCCCGGACACCGTGCAGTTCGTCCGTCCCGGCGCGGGGACGGCGCGCGAGGAGGTGACCTGCCGGCAGTTCCGCGACGAGGTGGTCGCGGTGGCCCGGGGCCTGATCGCGGCGGGCGTCTCCCCCGGCGACCGGGTCGGCCTGATGAGCCGCACCCGCTACGAGTGGACCCTGTTCGACTACGCGATCTGGGCCGCCGGCGCGGTCACCGTGCCGATCTACGAGACCTCCAGCGCCGAGCAGGCCGCCTGGATCCTCGGCGACTCCGGCGCCGTCGCCGTGGTGGTGGAGAGCACCGCGCACGCCACCCTGGTCGCCGGCGTCCGGGACCGGCTGCCCGAGCTGCGCGAGGTCTGGCAGATCGAGCTGGGCGCGGTGGACGACCTGGTCACCGCCGGCGAGGCGGTGGACCCGGCCGAGGTCGAGACGCGCCGTTCCATGCTCAAGGCCGGCGACGTCGCCACGATCATCTACACCAGCGGCACCACCGGCCGGCCGAAGGGCTGCGTGCTGACCCACCGCAACATCTACACCGACATCGCCAACGCGGTGCCGGTGCTGCCGAACCTGTTCCGCCCGGGCGCCTCGACGCTGCTGTTCCTGCCGCTCGCGCACGCCTTCGCCCGGCTCATCCAGGTCGGCGTGGTGCACGCCCGGGCCACCATGGCGCACTGCGCGGACACCAAGAACCTGGTCGCCGAGCTGCAGGACGTCAAGCCGACGTTCGTGCTCTCCGTACCCCGGGTCTTCGAGAAGGTCTACAACGGCGCGCGGCAGAAGGCCGAGTCCGAGGGGAAGGGCAAGATCTTCGACCGGGCGGAGAAGGTCGCCATCGCCTGGAGCGAGGCGCAGGAGCTGCCCGGCGGTCCCGGCCTGGGCCTGCGCGCGCAGCACGCCCTCTTCGACAAGCTGGTCTACCGCAAGCTGCGGGCGGCGATGGGCGGCCGGTGCCGCGACGCCATCTCCGGCGGCGCGCCGCTGGGCGCGCGCCTCGGGCACTTCTTCCGCGGCATCGGGGTGACCATCTGCGAGGGGTACGGCCTGACCGAGACCTCCCCGGCCGCCGCCGCGAACCTGCCCACCGGCACCCGGATCGGCACCGTCGGCCGCCCGCTGCCCGGCGTCACCATCCGGATCGAGGACGACGGCGAGGTCCTCATCGCCGGCGATATCGTCTTCCAGGGCTACTGGCACAACGAGGCGGCCACCGCCGAGGCGATCAGCGCCGACGGCTGGTTCCGCACCGGCGACCTCGGGCACCTCGACGAGGACGGCTACCTGAGCATCACCGGCCGCAAGAAGGAGATCATCGTGACCGCCGGCGGCAAGAACGTCGCCCCGGCGGTGCTGGAGGACCAGGTCCGGGCGCACCCGCTGATCAGCCAGTGCGTGGTGGTCGGCGACCGGCAGCCGTTCATCGCCGCGCTCGTCACCATCGACGAGGAGGCGCTGCCGAAGTGGCTCGCCGCGCAGGGCCGCCCGGAGACCACGAGCATCGCCGAGCTGCGCGAGGACGCGACGCTGCGCGCCGAGGTGCAGGGCGCGATCGACCAGGCCAACCAGGCGGTCTCCAAGGCCGAGGCGATCAAGGTGTTCCGGATCCTGCCGCAGGACTTCACCGAGACCACCGGTGAGCTGACCCCGTCGCTGAAGGTCAAGCGGCAGGTCGTGCACAAGACGTACGCCTCGGAGATCGCGGAGATCTACCAACGCTGACTACGATCCGTCACGTGCCCGCCTCCACATCCGGCCAGCCGCAGACGCAGCCCCTCGCGGTCGCGGCCCGCGCGGTCCTCCTCGCGCTGGTCGCCGCCCTGACCCTGTTCGCCACCCGCGACGCCGCCCAGCTCTGGTGGATCGCCCTGCTGGGCGTCGCGGGGCTGCCCGCCGTGCTCGCCCCACAGCACCGGCTGCTCACCCCGATCAGCAGGTTCGCCGAGGTGGTGGTGCTCGGGCTGGCCGCCAGCCAGGTCGCCGCCGACACCCACCTCACCGGTGTCACCGGGGGCGTTGGCGCCTCGGCGGTGCTGCCGTACCTCGCGGTGCCGGTCACCGTGACCGCGCTGAGCCGCCGGTTCCGCGAGGGCGCCGCGCTGCTCGCGGTGGCGGCGGCGACGCTCGTGGCGAGCGCCGCGTTCACCCGGGTCGACGGCGGCGCGCAGCTCGGTCAGGTCGGCTACCTGGCGGTCTGCGCCCAGTGGCTGATCCTGGCCGGTCTCGGCCTCTACACCGCCGGCACGCTCCAGCGCGTGATGCGGGTCCGCGGCGAGGGCAAACCCCAGCCGTACGCCGAGGCGACCCGGCTGCTCACCCAGCTGCGTACCGTCGCCCGCCAGCTGCCCGGCGCCACGCTGGACCCAGGCGGCATCTCCGAGCACCTGCTGGAGGAGCTGCGGGTGGTGGCGAAGACCGACCGGGGCGCGGTGCTCTCCGCCAGCGGCGGCGGCCGGCTGGTGGTGCTGGCCCAGATCGGCGCGGACCGGGTCGACTGGGAGACCACGCTCGACGCCGACTCGGCCATCGCCGACGCCTGGGCCAGCCAGCAGCCGACCGTCTCGTCCCGGTCGCAGGCCCGGTCCCGGCACTCCGGCGAGGTCTCCGCGCTGATCGTGCCGCTGGTGGCGGGCGTACGCACGGTCGGCCTGGTGGTGATCGAGGCGGACACCGCCGCCGCGTACCCGCCGCCGGTGGTGTCCCGGGTGACGGCGCTGACCGGCCCGGCGGCGCTGCGGCTGGAGGCGGCGCTGCTCTTCGACGAGGTGCGCTCGCTGGCGACCAACGAGGAGCGGCAGCGGCTGGCCCGGGAGATCCACGACGGGGTCGCCCAGGAACTGGTCATGGTCGGGTACGGCATCGACAACGCCCTGGCCACCGTGCACGAGGACGCCGACGAGACCGCCGACTCGCTGCGCACGCTGCGCCAGGAGGTGACCCGGGTGATCACCGAGCTGCGGCTGAGCCTGTTCGAGCTGCGCAGCGAGGTGGACCGGCACGGTGGCCTGGCCGCCGCCATCGCCGAGTACGCCCGCACCGTCGGCGCCTCCGGCGGCCTGCGGGTGCACCTGTCACTCGACGAGTCCACCGCCCGGCTGCCGGCCGCGACCGAGGCCGAGTTGCTGCGCATCGCGCAGGAGGCGGTGACGAACGCCCGTAAGCACGCCGGCGCGTCGAATCTGTGGGTCACGTGCGAGGTGGATCCCCCGTACACCCGAATCGAAGTGTCGGATGACGGTCACGGCATCGGTGACCAGCGCCCGGACGGGCACTATGGCCTTGCGATCATGGCCGAGAGGGCGGAACGTATCCGAGGCCGGTTGGAGATCAGGCCACGTCGACCCAGTGGGACGACAGTGGCCGTGGTGCTCGGCTCGTCGCCCCGGCGCGATAAGGTGCGCGGCAGCGCCGCAGCAGCAGAAGGGGAGTAACCCGAGGATGACCAGCAGTCCGACACCGGCCACCCGTACCAAGGTTCTCCTAGTCGACGACCACGACCTCATCCGTAAGGGTCTTCGTCACGCGTTCGAGCGTGACCGTCAGTTCGAGGTCGTGGGCGAGGCCGCCACCGCCGCGGAGGGCGTGCGCCAGGCCGGCGCGCTCCAGCCCGACGTGGTGATCATGGACCTTCGCCTGCCCGACGGCAGCGGCCTGGAGGCCACCCGCGCCCTGCGCAAGTCCAGCGCGTCGATGGGCATCGTCGTGCTGACCATGTACGCCGGCGACGACCAGCTCTTCGGCGCCCTGGAAGCCGGCGCGAGCGCGTTCGTGCCGAAGACCGCGCCGGCCGACGAGGTGGTCGCCGCCGCCCGGCACGCCGCCTCCTCCCCCAGCGCGTTCACCGCCGCCGACCTGGCCGAGGCGATGAAGCGCCGGCTGGCCCCGTCCGGCCCGCAGCTGTCCCCCCGTGAGGGCCAGGTGCTGCGGCTGCTCGCCGACGGCATGAGCGTGGCGGGCATCGCCAAGCAGCTGTTCGTCAGCGAGTCGACCGCCAAGACCCACATCTCCAAGCTCTACGAGAAGCTGGGCGCCGCCAACCGGGCCCAGGCGCTGATGACCGCGCTGCGGCTGGGCCTGCTCGAGGCACCGGACGCGCCCAAGTTCTGAGGAACACCGCCGGAAGAGGCCCCGTCCACCGCGGACGCGGGCCTCTCCGGCGTCGTGGGTGCGGCTGACCGCGTACGGTGAACGGCCGGACGCATAGCGACGACGGTCTTTGCACCACGACGGCGGAGGGGCAGAATACCCGGGTGATCCGCGCGGCGGTGACCACCGCGCGCCGTCGACACCCGAGGGGCAGGACATGCAGCGGCCGGACTGGGCACCCGAGACGATCGACATCGAACGCCCCAGCGTCGCCCGCATGTACGACTACTACCTCGGCGGCTCGCACAACTTCGCCGCCGACCGGGCGGCCGCCCGCGCGATGGTGGAGGCGGTGCCGGAGGCGCCACTGATGGCCCAGGCCAACCGCGCGTTCCTGCGCCGGGCCGTGCAGTACCTCGCCCAGGCCGGCGTCCGCCAGTTCCTCGACATCGGCTCCGGCATCCCCACCGTCGGCAACGTGCACGAGATCGCCCAGCGGATCGACGGGCAGTCGCGCGTCGTCTACGTCGACGTGGACCCGGTGGCGGTGGCGCACAGCCAGGAGATCCTGGCCGGCAACGAGCACGCCACCGTGCTCCAGGAGGACCTGCGCCGCCCGGAGGCGATCCTGACCCATCCGGAGGTCACCCGGCTGCTGGACTTCAGCCGTCCGGTCGCGGTGATGATCGTGGCGGTGCTGCACTTCATCCCGGACAGCGACCGCCCCGAGGAGATCCTGCGGACGCTGCGCGGAGCACTGGCGCCCGGCAGCCACCTGGTGCTCTCCCAGGCCAGCGAGGAGGGCCGCGACGGCACCGGCGAGCGGGCCGAGGCGGAGCGGGTCTACCGGCGCACCGACAGCCAGCTCTGGATCCGCAGCCGGGCCGAGCTGACCGCGCTGTTCGACGGCTTCGAACTGGTCGACCCGGGTGTGGTGTGGGTGCCGCAGTGGCGGCCGGACTCCCCCGACCAGGCCGAGAACGCCGAGCGGGCCGTGTTCATGGGCGGGGTCGGGCGGCTCGGTGGGTGACGACGCGGCCCGCAGCAGGCCCGGCGTGTTCGCCCGGGCCTGGGCCAAGGCGGTGTCCGGCACCAGCTACCTGCCGATGACCCAGTCGCAGCTGGAGGAGATGCTGCAACGGCTCACCGAACGGCTGGCCCAGGCGCTGCGTGCCGAGCCGTTCGACCTGCGGATCGGCCAGCAGGTCGGCGCGGAGCTGGTGCAGGCGCACATCGCCTCCGCCGAAGGGCTGGGCCGCACCGTCGAGGTGATCCAGCTGCGCCTGGTCCGCGACCTCGACCTGGTCGTCGACGACGTCGAGGACCGGATGGCCCGGCTGCTCGCCACCGTCGCCACCGGGTACGCCCGCGCGCTGCGCGACCGCACGCTCGACGAGCAGGAGTCCATCCGCCGGGCCGCCATGATGGCCCGTGCGCAGGCGGAACGGGCGCTGCGCGACAGCGAGGCCCGGTTCCGGCACCAGGCCACCCACGACCCGCTCACCGGCCTGCCCAACCGCACGCTGTTCACCGAGCGGCTGGCCGCCGCGATCAACCGGGGCGCCGACCGGGTCGGCGTCTGCTTCCTGGACCTGGACCGGTTCAAGGTCGTCAACGACTCCCTCGGCCACCAGGTCGGCGACTCGTTGCTGGTCGCGGTGGCGCAGCGGCTGCACGAGGCGCTCGGCGAGCATCTGGTGGCCCGGCTCGGCGGCGACGAGTTCGTGATCCTGATCGAGCGCACGACCGGCACCGACGACGCGGTGCAGGTCGCCGAGGCGGCGCTGGCCGCGGTACGCGAGCCGGCGCTGGTCGACGGCCACGAGCTGACCGTCTCGGCGAGCATCGGCATCGTGGAGCGCCCGGTCGCGGGCACCTCCCCGATGGAGCTGATGCGCGCGGCCGACAGCACGCTGCACTGGGCCAAGGCCGCGGGCGGTGCCCGCTGGTCGCTGTTCGACGCCGACCGCAACCGCCGCGACCTGGCCCGGTACGCGCTGTCCGCGGCCATCCCCGCCGCCCTGGACCGGGGCGAGTTCTACCTCGACTACCAGCCGCTGACGTCCCTGCGCGACGGGCGGGTCCTCGGCATGGAGGCGCTGGTCCGCTGGCGCCACCCGGAGCTGGGCGTGCTGCGGCCGGACAGCTTCATCCCGCTGGCCGAGGAGACCGGGCTGATCGTCCCGCTCGGCAGCTGGGTGCTGGCCGAGGCGTGCCGCGAGGCGGGCACCTGGTCGGCGATCGACGGCGACGCGCCGTTCGTCAGCGTCAACCTCGCCGTACGCCAGTTGCACCGGGCCGACCTGGTGCCCGAGGTACGCGGCGTGCTCGGCCGCACCGGCCTGCCGCCGCGCCGGCTGCAACTGGAGATCACCGAGAGCACCATGATGAGCACCGTGGTCGAGCCGGTGCGGGCGCTGCGGGTGCTCGGTGACCTGGGGGTCCGGGTCGCCATCGACGACTTCGGCACCGGCTACTGCAACCTCGCGTACCTGCGGGACCTGCCGGTCGACGAGCTGAAGGTGGCCGGTGAGTTCGTCACCGGCCTGCGCGCGCCGGACAGCGGCACCGACGAGCGGATCCTCGCCTCGCTCGTGTCGCTGGCGCACGCGCTGGACCTGACCGTCACCGCCGAGGGCGTGGAGACGGCCGACCAGGCGGACCGGCTGCGCGCGATCGGCTGCGACGCCGGGCAGGGCTGGCACTTCGGCCGCCCCGGCCCGGCGGCGCCGCACCTGGGCCGGGTGCCCGTGCACGTCGAAGCCGTCTCCTGAGGCGGCTCGGCCGTCGTGCCGGAGCCGCTTGCGGGTCGGGGGCGGCGGTCAGCCGGCCAGCAGCGCGGCCATCCGCTGCGCCTGCGTCTCCCAGCGCCACTCCCGTTCCACCCAGGCCCGGCCGGCGGCGCCGAACTGCCGGGCCAGGTCCCGGTCGGCGAGCAGCGTGGCCACCCGGTCGGCGAGCTGGGCCACGTCCCGGCCGCCGACCACGTACCCGGTCTCGCCGTCGCGGACCGCGTCCGGCGCGCCCCCGGAGTCGCCGGCCACCACCGGCAGCCCGGTGGCGCCCGCCTCCAGGTAGACGATCCCGAGGCCCTCCACGTCCAAGCCCCGGTTACGGGTGCGGCAGGGCATCGCGTACACGTCACCGGCCGCGTAGTGGGCGGGCAGGTCGGCCGACGGCACCGAACCGGTGAACACCACGTCGCGTTCCAGCCCGCTCTGCCGGGCCAGCTTCTCCAGCGTCGAGCGGTACGGTCCGCCGCCGACCACCAGCAGCGCGGCGCCGGGCACCCGGCGGCGGATCTCCGGCAGCGCGCGGATCAGCATGTCCTGGCCCTTGCGGGGCACCAGCCGCGACACGCACACCACCACCGGCCGGTCGGCCAGCCCGAGCCGTTCGCGGACCTTCGTGCCGTCGACGTCCGGGTGGTAGGTGTCCACGTCCACGCCGGGCGCGAGCCGCCGCAGCTCGGTCAGCCCGTCCAGCACGCGCGCCAGCCGCGTCCGGGTGTA
The DNA here is from genome assembly GCF_003315815.1 of Micromonospora sp. LHW51205. Taxonomy (NCBI): domain Bacteria; kingdom Bacillati; phylum Actinomycetota; class Actinomycetes; order Micromonosporales; family Micromonosporaceae; genus Micromonospora; species Micromonospora sp. LHW51205. The sequence continues at coordinate 528,688 of NZ_QMEZ01000002.1, forward strand.
CTCGCCGAGGTAGGTGGTCACGTCCACGCCCCGGCCGATGCGGCGCAGGGCCGAGCGGGCGCCGGGCAGCGCCGCCCATCCGACCTCGTGTCCGTGGGTCAGCGCCACCGCCCGGCGGATCCCGGCCCGCCGCCGCAGGCCCGCCGCGAGCAGCCCCAGCGGGGCCGCCGCGCCGAACCAGACCGTGTCGCAGTCGTACGCGCGGGCCAGCCGCGCCGCCCGCCGCGCGATCAGCGGCGTGGGCAGCAGCACCCGGGTACGTTCCCGCACCACCTCGAACGGCTGGTCGGCGTCGAACTTCTCCGCCCCGCGCCAGCTCGACGCGTAGACCACCACCGAGCCGGGCTGCTGTCGCACCGCGAGGTTGTGCACGAAGGACTGGATGCCACCGGGGCGCGGTGGGAAGTCGTTGGTGATCAGCAAGGTGCGGCTCATCGGCCGGACTCCCTGGCGTAGGCGCGGGCGGCGGCCATCCGCTCCACGGTGGACGGGTGGGTCGCCGACCAGAGGTGCTCCCAGCGCGGCGGGTCGGGGTCGGCCAGGTTCACCCCGGCCAGCCGGCGCTGCATCGCCTCGAACGTCGCCGGGTCGCCGGTGAGCGCCAGCGCGTGGGCGTCGGCGCGGGCCTCGATCCGGCGGGAGACCAGCGCCTGCACCGGCGTGGTGAGCAGCCCGGCGACCGTGACCAGCGCGATCAGCAGCGGGAACGCCCGCGGCTGGGCGATCGAGTCGACGCCGGCGAGCCGCAGCAGCGGCGTCCAGGAGCCGATCAGATAGAGCGCCACCACCGCGGCGGCGGCGCCGAGCGCGCCGAGCAGCGTGCCGGTCCACACGTCCCGGTCCTTGGCGTGGCCCAGCTCGTGGGCGACCACGCTCGTCACCTCGGCCGGCTCCGCCTCGCGCAGCAGCGTGTCGTAGACCACCACCCGCCGCGTCGGCCCGAGCCCGGAGACGTACGCGTTCACCGCCCGGGTGCGCCGCGACGCGTCTGCGACGAGCACGTCGCGCACCGGTACGCCGTCCCGGGCCGCCATCGCGGTCAGCTCGCTGCGCAGCGGGCCCGGCTCCATCGGGGTGAACCGGTTGAACACCGGCTCGACGAGCACCGGCAGCACGAACGACAGCACCACCACCAGCGCCGCCGCGCCGGCCGCGCCGAACGCCCACCACCAGCGCGGGGCCAGCCGGACCACGGTGTAGAAGCCGAGCAGCACCAGCGCGCCGATCACGGCGCTGACCGCGTACGACTTGAGCAGGTCGACCGCCCAGCCGCCCCAGCTCTGGGTGCTCAGCCCGTAGCGGACCAGCACGGTGCGCCGCCAGGCCGCGAACGGCAGGGTGAGCAGGTCGGCGAGGAACATGACGGCCAGCCCGCCGAGCACCGCCTGCGCGATCCAGTGCCCGCCGAAGGGCCGGCCCGCCAGTTCGACCAGGCGCCCGCCCAGCGGGGTCAGGCCGAGCAGCAACGCCACCACCAGCCCGACCGCCAGCGCCGACCAGGCCGCCGGGCGCAGCGCGCCGTGGAACGCGCGGCCCCGGGTCACCTGTTCGGCCGGAAGGTCACGCAGCGCCGCGAGCTGGTCGGCGCGGGGCGCGGGCGGCCGGCTCCACGGCACCAGAAGCGCCACCGCCACGAGCAGCGCCACCGCCAGGCCGGCCAGGGTCAGCAGGGCCCACGCGCGCGGGGTCACCGCTCCACCCCGCCGTCGTGCCCGGTCCGCGTCATCCCGCCCCCTCCCGCCGTGACCGCTCATCCTATTGCCCGGCCGCGCAAGCGAGACCGTGCCCGCCCCGCGGCCCCGCCCCCGCCTCGCCCCGCCCCCGCGCGGCCCCAGCCCGCCCCGCGCGCCGATCTTGGAGTTGTGGCGGCTGACAAGCGTGGCTACTCGGACATCCTGGGCACCACAACTCCAAGATCGACGGCCGTTGCCGGGGCGGGGACGAGAAGGGAGCGTCAGATGTGGCTGGGATCCAGACTCGGGGGATCGAGGAGCAGCGCATGCCAGGGTGGGCCGGCGCGGCAGACGGCGGCCCGGGCCCGATCGACATGCGGTGGACGGGGTGATCCCGGCGGCCGGCCTGAGCACCCCGGGCAGCGTTCCTTCAGTGGCAGGCGGAAGCCGGCGGGCGGCGGGCGGCGGGCGGCGGGCGGCGGGCGGCGGGCGGCGGGCGGCGTCAGGCGACCCGGCGGCGACGGCCGGGGCGGCGGGGCATCGGCGCCAGCGCCTCGGCGGGCGCGGGTGGTGGTAGCACCTCGACCTCGAACCCGGCCCGCGCGAACACCTCGATCGCCCGGTGCTCGGCCGGGCCCAGGTCGGCCGGGTCGGAGTCGAGCAGTGCGGTCACCAGGCAGCCGGAGCAGCCGGCGCCACGGTTGCCGCAGGTGTCGCAGTCGATCAGCATCAACGCCTCCTGACGGGTCGCCGGTGGCGCTCGGGGAAGGGACCACCACCGTCGGTCACCAGAACGCTAACGCCCCGGTACGACAGAACCGGACAACGATGCAGCACCCGCCGCGAACCCCAACCAGTACGCCGAAGTGGCGCGATCAGCACGCGCCCCACCCCACCACTCCCCCGATCTGGAGTCGATCAAGGGGGAGAGAGAAGGCTCAGGACCGGGCCAGGCGCCGCAGCAGCGAGTCGGCGCCCAGCGGGTACGCGCCGTGCCGGCGTACCCCGTCGGCGACCTCGCGGTCGGAGGAGACCACGACCACCGGCCGCCCGGCCGGCTCGGCGCGGACCAGCCGGCGGATCAGCTCGTCCGCGGTCTCGCCCTTACGGGAGAACAGCACCCGCACGCCGCGCGGCGCCGGGGGCAGGCCGTGGATCCGCTCGGCGCCGTCGAAGACCACTGTGACCTCGTCCCCGGTCTGCGCGGCGATCCCGCCCAGCCCGGTGATCAGCCGTTTGCGCTGCTGCTCCAGCGACATCTCGCCGAAGCCCCGCTTCGTCACGTTGTAACCGTCCACCACCAGGTGTGCCCGGGGCAGCGCGAGCAACTGGTCGAGGCGGGCCGGGTCGTCGGTGTCGCGGGCCCGCGTCGACGGGCCGGCCTGCGCGGCGCCCGGCTGCTCGGCGAACGCGTCGGCGACGAAGTCGGCCGGGAGCTTGTCCACCGGGTCGAGCGCCAGCTCGCGGCGCAGCCCGACCGCGGCCTGGCCGATCGTCTCCAGCAGCAGCCACAGCCGGGCGTCGTCGACCGACCGGGCCTCCTTGGCGCTGGCCCGGGCCACGCCGGCGGCGGCCTCCGCCTCGGCCAGCCGGGCCCGGGCGCGGCGCAGCTCGGCGTCCGCGTCGGCCGCCGCGCGGGCCGCCCGGCCCCGCTCGGTGGCGAGCAGTTCGGTGGCCTTGCGCTCGCGGGCCTGGGTCTCCCGCAGGGTACGGGCGAGCTGGCGCGCCTCCTCGCGGAGCTGACCCAGCTCCTCGCGGACCCGGGCCAGCTCGTCGCGCAGCTTCTCCGCCTCCACCCGGGCCACCGCCCGGTCGTGCTCGGCGCGGGCGGCCCGCTGCTCGGCCTCGCGGACCAGTTCGGCCACCACAGCGCTGTCGGCCTCGGCGCGTACCGCCTCGCCGCTGGCCTCGATCAGTTCCCGCCAGCCCCGGGGCCGGGCCAGGTAGGCCAGGGCGGCCACCTCGACCGGGTCGGCCGCGGCCGGGGCGGTGCCCTCCACCACCGCCGCGCCGAGGTCGCCGGCGTCGGCGAGCACCCGGGCGGTGACCCGCTGCCGGAACAGCGGGTCGGCGGTGAGCTGGGCGGCGATCGCGGGCGCGCCGAGCCGGGCGCGGCGGTTCGGGGCGAACTTGGCGACCCGCCGCAGCGGCACCGGCACCTCGTCGGCGGGCAGGCCGGGCAGCACGGCCGCGGTGAGCGTCACGATCCGCTGCCGGACCGGTTCGGGCAGGGTGGGCTCGGGCTCGACCGGGGTCGGCGCGTCCTCACCGGCGCCGGGCACGCCGAGGACCGGCTCCTCCGCGGAGGAGTGGTCGTCGTGCGGCTCGGTGAGGGGCATGAGGCAAGTCTCCCACCCCGAACGGGCCCACCGCCCGGTGAGTGAGCCGATCTCTCATCGTACCCCCGTGGTATCTCCTGGGGCCGCAGTGACGCAAGTGTCGGACCGTGCCGCTAGCGTCCCGCGGGTGACACGAGCGGAGTACGTCCAGGAGTCGCTGGCCGGCCTGGACACTGCGGCGGGCAGCGGCGTGGACCCGGCGCTGCCGCTCTACGCGACCACCTTCGTGGTGGTCGACCTGGAGACCACGGGCGGCGCGCCCGACGGCGGCGGGATCACCGAGATCGGCGCGGTGAAGGTGCGCGGCGGCGAGGAGCTGGGCGTGCTCGCCACGCTGGTCAACCCGGGCGTGCCGATCCCGCCGTTCATCACCGTGCTCACCGGCATCACGCAGGCCATGCTGCTGCCCGCCCCGCCGATCGAGCAGGTGCTGCCGAGCTTCCTGGAGTTCGTCGGCGACGCCGTGCTGGTCGCCCACAACGCGCCGTACGACGTGGGGTTCCTCAAGGCGGCCTGCGCGAAGCACGGCTACCGCTGGCCCAACCCGCGGGTGCTGGACACGGCCGCGCTGGCCCGGCGGGTGCTGACCCGCGACGAGGTGCCCAACCGCAAGCTGGGCACGCTCGCCGCCTACTTCCGCACCGCGACCCAGCCCACCCACCGGGCGCTGGACGACGCCAAGGCCACCGTCGACGTGCTGCACGGGCTGATCGGCCGGCTCGGCGGGCACCGCGTCGACACGGTCGGCGAGGCGATCGAGTTCGCCCGCGCGGTCACACCCACCCAGCGCCGCAAGCGGCACCTCGCCGACGGGCTGCCGAAGGTGCCGGGCGTCTACATCTTCCGGGCCGCCGACGACCGGCCGCTCTACGTCGGCACGTCCGGCGACATCGCCACCCGGGTGCGCAGCTACTTCACCGCCGCGGAGAAGCGGGCCCGGATCTCCGAGATGCTCGCCGCCGCCGAACGGGTGGAGGCGGTGGAGTGCGCCCACTCGCTGGAGGCGGAGGTCCGCGAGCTGCGGCTGATCGCGGCGCACGCGCCGCCGTACAACCGCAGGTCGAAGTATCCGGAGCGCCAGGTGTGGCTGAAGCTCACCGACGAGGCGTACCCCCGGTTGTCGATCGTGCGCGACATCGCGCCCACCGACACGGCCTACCTGGGGCCGTTCCGGTCCCGGCAGGCGGCGGAGCTGGCCGCCGCCGGCTTCCACGACGCGGTGCCGCTGCGGCAGTGCACGCACCGGCTGTCCCGGCGCACCACCATGCCGGCCTGCGCGCTGGCCGAGCTGGGTCGCTGCCCGGCGCCCTGCGAGCACCGGATCACCCCCGAGGAGTACGACGACCGGGCGGCGACGCCGTTCCGCACCGCCACCAGCGACGATCCCGGTGTGGTGGTGGACGCGCTGCTCGCCCGCATCGAGGTGCTGTCGGCCGCCCAGCGCTACGAGGAGGCGGCTGTGGTGCGCGGGCGGCTGGTCGCGGTGCTGCGCGCGGCGGTCCGGATGCAGCGGCTGGCCGCGCTGACCGGCATCGCCGAGCTGGCCGCCGCCCGGCCGGCGGCCCGGGGCGGCTGGGAGCTGGCGCTGGTGCGGCACGGGCGGCTGGCGGGGGCCGGGGTGTCCCCGCCGGGTGTCCATCCGCGACCGACGATCGACGCGATCCGGGCCACCGCCGAGACGGTGCTGCCCGGGCACGGGCCGGTGCCGGCCGCGACCGCCGAGGAGACCGAACGGATCCTGTCCTGGTTGGAGCGACCGGAGACCCGCCTGGTCGAGGCGAGCGCCGGATGGGCCTCGCCGGTGGCCGGCGCGGGGCGTTTCCGCGACCTCCTGACGAAGGCGGAGAGCGGCGGAACCCACAAAGTCTCGACCGAACGCTCATGACCAACTGACCGATCGGACTACCTCGACTCCCTTAGTCTGTTAAAGGAGTGCAGACCTGCCCGATTCGCGGGCTCTGCTCCCGGTCGCCGGTTCCCGGCGGCCGAGGGCCGGGGTGAGGAGGTGTCCCAGGTGGACGTCGACGCCGGACACGGCGCCGCCCTGGGTGGCGCGCTTCCAGCCCAGGGCGAACTGCCACTCACCCGCCGCCTGCGTTCCCTGCTCACCTGGCCGACCTCCGACGGCGACCCGGTCACCGCGCTGGTCCGGGCCCATCGCGGCATCCACGCGAGCGCCGACGCCTCGGTGTTGCGCCGCGCCTACACGATCGCCGAGAACATGCACCGCGGCCAGTTCCGCAAGAGCGGCGAGCCGTACATCACCCATCCGCTGGCGGTGGCGCAGATCTGCGCCGACCTCGGCATGGACACCATCACGCTGGTCGCCGCGCTGCTGCACGACACGGTGGAGGACACCCGCTACACGCTCCAGGCGCTCCAGGAGGACTTCGGCCGCGAGGTCGCCCACCTGGTCGACGGCGTGACGAAGTTCGACAAGGCGTTCTACGGCAAGGCCGCCGAGGCGGAGACCGTCCGCAAGATGATCGTGGCGGCCGGCAAGGACGTCCGGGTGCTGGTGATCAAGCTGGCCGACCGGCTGCACAACATGCGTACGCTCGGCGTCCGCTCGGCCGCGTCCCGGGAGCGGATCGCCCGCAAGACCCAGGAGGTGCTGGTCCCGCTCTGCGACCGGCTCGGCATCCAGACGCTCAAACGCGAGCTGGACGACGTGGTCCTGCTGCACCTGCGGCCGGAGGAGCACGCGCGGCTCGCCCGCTTCGTGCACGACCGGCCCGGCTGGGACGCCTACCTCGCCGACGTGGTGGCCCGCACCCGGGTGGCGCTGCGCCGCAACCGGGTCGACGCCGACGTCTCCCCCCGCCCCCGCCACCTCTACTCGATCTGGAAGGACACCGTCGCCGGCGGTCACACGGCCCCGTACGACCTGCCGCGTATCGCGATCGTGGTGGACGGTCCGGCGACCGACTGTTACGCCGCGCTGGGCGCCGTGCACGGGCTCTGGCGGCCGGTGCCGGGCCGCTTCAAGGACTTCATCGCCTCCCCGAAGAACAACCTCTACCGCTCCCTGCACACGAGCGTCTGCGGCCCGCAGGACCGCACCGTCGAGGTGCTGATCCGCACCACCGAGATGCACCGCTCCGCGGAGTACGGCGTAGCCGCCCACTACCGCTTCCCCCGCGCCGCGGGCCGGGCCGTCGACCGGGCGGACGAGCTGGCCTGGCTGCGCCGGGTGCTCGACTGGGAGCAGGAGACCGTCGACCCGACCCAGTTCATGGAGTCGCTGCGCTGCGACCTGTCGGAGGCGCAGATCCAGGTCGTCGCCGACGGGCGGCAGGTGGTGCTGCCGGCCGGGGCCACGCCGGTCGACCTCGCGTACGAGCTGGGCACCGAGCGCGGCGACCACTGCCTGGCGGCCCGGATCAACGGCCGGCTCGCCCCGCTCTCCTCCGAACTGGAGGAGGGCGACGTGGTGGAGATCTACACCGAGCGCGACGCGGAGAGCGGCTTCGAGGCCGACGTGGCCCCGCGCGGCCCGCGCCGGGAGTGGCTGGGCTTCGTCAAGTCGCCGCACGCCCAGATGCAGATCAACCGCTGGTTCGCCGAGCACACCGAGCCGGGCATCTCGATCGCCGACAAGGTACGCCTCGGCCGGGCCTCCATCGGCCTGGCGCTGCGCAAGCACAACCGGGGTCTGGCCAGCGACCTGCCGCTGCTGCGGCTGTCCGAGGAACTGGGCTACCCCGACCTGGAGACGATGCTGGTGGCGGTCTTCGACCGCACCGTCGAGCCGGACACCGTGGTCCAGCAGTTGATCGATCTGGTCGACCACAGGCAGTAGACGAAGCCGGTCCGCGCCGGGACCACTAGCCTGGACGGCATGATCCCCCGCGCGCGTGCCACCGGACGGGCCCTCGGCTACCAGATCTTCTACCGGCTTCCGGTCCCGCTGCGGCGGCGGCTGGTGCGGCTGGCCGTGCCGAAGTACGTCGTCGGCGCGGTCACGCTGGTCAAGGACGCGGAGGCCACCGGCGCGGGCCGGATCCTGCTGCTGCGCCAGCCGCCCGGCTACAGCTGGACGCTGCCCGCCGGGCTGCTGCAACGCGGCGAGGCCCCGGTGGTCGGCGCCGCCCGGGAGCTGTACGAGGAATCAGGTGTCCGCCTGTCCCCCGACGCGCTGCGCCCGGCGGTGCCGAACGCGGTGGTGCACGCCAAGGGCTGGGTGGACGTGGTCTTCGAGGCGGAGGTGCCGGCGTCGACCACCGAGCTGAAGGTGGACGGGGCCGAGGTCTTCGAGGCCGCCTTCCATCCGCTGGACGACCTGCCCCGGCTCAGCCGCGCCACCGCGAACCTGCTGGGCTTCTACGGCATCGGCCCGCGCGCCGGCGAGCGCCCACCGGCCGCGTGAGCACCCCGTACGCGGGCGCTCCGGCGCCGGGGGGCGAGGTGTGCGCGGTGGTGCTGGCCGCCGGTGAGGGCACCCGGCTGCGCCCGCTCACCGAGCGGGTGCCGAAGGCGCTCTGCCCGGTCGGCAACGTCCCGCTGCTGGACCGGGCGCTGGCCCGGCTGGCCGGGCTCGGCCTGGCCGGTCCGGAACGGGTCGCGGTGAACGCCTGCTACCTGGGTGACCAGGTGGTCGCGCGGGTCGGCGGCCGGGCCCACCTGTCGGTCGAGCCGGACGCCCCGCTGGGCACCGCCGGAGGCGTCGGCCGGCTGCGGGACTGGATCGCCGGCCGGGGCGTGCTGGTGGGCAACGCCGACGCGTACCTGGCCGATCCGGCGGCCCCGCCCGGGCCGGACATCGCCGCGCTGCTGGACGGCTGGGACGGGCACGGCGTACGCCTGCTCGGCCGGCCCGCCGACGACCCGGACGCCCCCGGGACGTTCGAGGGCCACGAGTTCGTGGGTTTCTCGCTGCTGCCCTGGCGGCTGGTCCGCGACCTGCCGGCCACGTTCGGCGACCTGGTCCGGGCGGTGTGGCGGCCCGCGGAGGCGGCCGGCGCGCTCACCGTGGTGCCCTACCGGGGCACGTTCTACGACACCGGCACCCCGGCCGACTACCTGGACGCCAACCTGCACGCCGCCGGACCGGACGGGCTGGTGGACCCGGCGGCGACGGTGACCGGCCGGGTCACCGGCTCGGTGGTGGGCGCGGGCGCGCGGGTGGACGGTGACGTGGACCGGTCCGTGGTGTGGCCGGGCGCGACCGTCGCGGCCGGGGAGAGCCTCCACCGGGTGATCCGGGCCGGGGACGACCTGACCGTCCCGGCGGCGCGGTGAGGGCCGCGGGATCTAGCATGGGCCTCGTCGCCGACGAACGGAGAACCGTCCCGTGATCACCGCGATCGTGCTGATCGACTGCGCCACCGACTCCATCCCCGAGGTGGCCGAGACCCTGGCCAACCTGCCCGGCGTCAGCGAGGTCTACTCGGTGGCCGGGCACGTCGACCTGATCGCCATGGTCCGCGTCCGGGAGTTCGAGCAGATCGCGCAGGTCATCGCCGGCAGCATCTCGAAGGTGCCGGGCGTGCTGAACACCGAGTCGCACATCGCGTTCCGCGCGTACTCCCAGCACGACCTGGAGGAGGCGTTCGCGATCGGGCTCGCGAGCGCCGACTGACACGAGCCGGTGGCCGGCCCGCCCCGTGGGCGGACCGGCCACCGTCGACCGTGCGGTACGTCAGCTCTGGCTGGGCACCGGGGTCTCCGTGGTGCCCGGAGCGGGCTCCTCGGTCTCGGTGCCGCCCGGAGCCGGCGACTCGGTGCCACCCGGCGAGGTGGTGCCGCCCGGGCTGGGCGTGCCGCTGGCACTGGTCTGCGGAACCGGGACGCCCAGCGTCTGGGCCAGGGCCACCAGCGCGTCGTAGTGCGCCTGCAGGACCGGCAGCGCGTCCTGCGCGATCTGCACCACCGACTGCTCCGAGCCCTGCGAGATCTCGGTCTGGGTGGCCTGGATGGCCTGGACGTGGCCGGCGAGCTGCGCGGTCACCCAGGCCTTGTCGAACTCGGCCCCGTTGAGGTTGTTCAGCTTGTCGAGGACCTTCTGCTGGTCGGCGGTCGGGTCGGCCGGCAGCTGCACGTTGAGCTGCTGGGCGGTCGACTGCACCGTCTGGTCCAGCTGGGTGTGGTCCGTGACGAACATCTTGCCCAGGTCCTTGACCTGCTGGTTCTGACCCTTCTGCTGGGCCAGGTTACCGGCGGTGATCTCGAACAGGTTGACCTGGTGCACCGCCTGCAGGTACTGCGTGTCCTGCGTCGACGGCTGCGCCGCGGCCTGTGCCGCGGCGGCGGGCGCCAGCCCCACGACCACCAGCGCGGCCATCAGGCCCAGGCGTTTGATTCCCAGCATCTTTCCTCCCCCATGAGACGTCGGACCGCACGGATACCCGGCTGACCGGGGTTATTCCTGCGATTCCACCCGTCCGTGTCGGGGGGCGGCGGGGACCGGTGCACCGCACGTCGGGCACCGGGCGGGCACAACCGGACGACAGGCACGTAAAGCGGCAGTGGCGCCCGCCGGATGATCCGGCGGGCGCCACTGTCAGTCGTACCGGGAAGGTCAGCGACGGCTCTCGCCGCTGCCGATCTCCTCCCGCTCCGGCCGGTCCTCGACCGGCGGGTGCCCCGGCGAGACCGGCGCCTCGGCCGGCTTCTCGATCGGGTAGAAGAAGCCCCGGATCGCCGGGCCGAGGGCGCCGAGCCGGTTCATCTTCTTCGGCACCACCCAGCCGACGTAGTCCAGTGCCGGCGGGTGACCGTCGTGCCCCTCGGCCGAGGTGAGCGGCTGGTGGACCTCGACGAACCGGCCGTCGGGCAGCCGCTTGATGATGCCGGTCTCCACGCCGTGGGCCAGCACCTCCCGGTCGTGCTGCTGCAGACCCAGGCAGATCCGGTACGTGATGTAGTACGCGATCGGCGGCAGGATCAGCAGGCCGATCCGGCCGGCCCAGGTCATCGCGTTCAGGCTGATGTGGAACTTGTCGGCGATGACGTCGTTGGCGCCGGAGAGCGTCAGCACGATGTAGAAGGCCAGCGCCATGGCGCCCACGGCGGTCCGGGCCGGAACGTCCCGGGGCCGCTGGAGCAGGTTGTGGTGCTTGTAGTCCTTGAGGCGGCGCGCCTCCAGGAACGGGTACATCGTCGACAGGCCCACCAGGATTCCGGGTAGGACCACCGTCGGCCAGAACAGCGGTGGGATGACGTACCCGTTGCCGATCGGGATGTGGATCTCCCAGCCCGGCATGAGCCGGGTCGAGCCGTCGAGGAACATGACGTACCAGTCGGGCTGGCTGGCGGCCGAGACCACCCACGCCTCGTACGGGCCGAACAGCCAGATCGGGTTGATCTGGAACAGGCCGCCCATCAGCGCGATCACGCCGAAGACGACCATGAAGAAGCCGCCCTGCTTGAGCGCGTAGCGCGGGAACATCCGCTCGCCGACCACGTTGGAGTTGGTCCGGCCGGGGCCGGGCCACTGGGTGTGCTTCTGCTTGAACACAAGGCCGAGGTGCACGCTGATCAGCGCCACCAGCAGACCCGGGACGAGCAGCACGTGGGCGATGAAGAAGCGGCTGATGATGATGGTGCCGGGGAACTCCCCGCCGAAGATCGACGAGCTGACCCAGGAACCGATCACCGGGATCGACAGGATGATCGCGGAGGCGATGCGCAGACCGGTGCCGGACAGGCCGTCGTCCGGCAGCGAGTAGCCGGTGAAGCCGGCCAGGAAGCCGACCCAGAACAGCAGCGAACCGATGATCCAGTTGGTCTCACGCGGCTTGCGGAACGCGCCGGTGAAGAACACCCGCAGCATGTGCACCACGATCGCGGCCATGAACAGCAGGGCCGCCCAGTGGTGCATCTGCCGCATGATCAGGCCACCCCGGACATCGAACGAGATGTCCAGGCTGGAGGCGTACGCGGCCGACATGGGGGTGCCCCGCAGCGGCGCGTAGCTGCCGTTGTAGATGACCTCGGTCATCGTCGGCTCGAAGAAGAACGTCAGGAAGACGCCGGTCAGCAGCAGGACGATGAACGAGAAGAGCGCGATCTCGCCCAGCAGGAACGACCAGTGGTCGGGGAAGACCTTGTTCAGCAGCTTGCGCAGGGGCGTGGCCACCTGGAAGCGGTCGTCCACCGCCCGCGCGCTCTTGGCCGGCAGCGCGGCGGCATCAAACTTTCGGCGCTTCATGGCCGCTCCCAGAAGTCGGGACCGATGGTCTCGGTGTAGTCGGACTTCGCCACGAAGAAGCCCTCCTCGTCCACCTCGATCGGCAGCTGCGGCAGCGGCCGGTTCGCCGGGCCGAAGATCGGCTTGGCGTTGTCGGTGATGAGGAACTGGGACTGGTGGCAGGGGCAGAGCAGGCGGTTGGTCTGCTGCTCGTAGAGGCTGGCCGGGCAGCCGGCGTGCGTACAGATCTTGGAGTACGCGACGTAGTTGCCCCACATGTAGTCGCCGTGGCCCTTGCGCTCGTTCGCGGCGCGCGACTTCTGCGCGTCGTCCTCCCGCAGGTGGATGAGCAGGGTGGGCGAGTCGGCGTGCTTGTTGCTGACGCCGCCGTCGATGCCCGGGAACACGGTGAGCTGGCCGCCGACGCTGACGTCGGCCGGGCGGATCGGACGGCCGTCCTCACGGATCAGCCGGATCTTCTTGCCGCCCTCGCCCGGCTGGAAGCCGGTGGTGAACATCTGGTTGTTCTTGTGCGGCTGCTCGATCAGGCCACCGATCAGCGGCGCGGCGGCCACCGCGCCCACCGGCGCCAGGCCGGCGAGCAGCGAGATGCCCAGCAGCGGCCGGCGGCGTACGCCCATCTCGTCGGCGAGGTAGAGCATCGTCTCACCGGTGATCTTGCGACCCTCCGGGTCGTCGACCTGGTCGTGCCGGTCCTGGATCGACACCTCCTTGGGCAGCAGCTTCTTGCCCCAGGTCAGGATGCCGAAACCGATGCCCAGCAGCGCCAGGCCCAGCGTCACGCCGAGCAGCGGCGTGTAGAGCTTGTCGCCGCCGCGACCCGGCTCCCACTGCCACGGCCACCAGATGTAGACCACCAGGAAGGCGGTCGCGAAGACGCCGGTCAGCAGGAACATCAGGGCGACGGTACGGGTCAGCCGGCGCTCGGCCTTGCTGCCCGGGACCACCTGCGGCTCGTAGTGGACGATCTCGATGTCGTCCCGCCGGGCGCCCTCCTGAACGACCTCGAACCGGGAGAGCCGGGGGTCGTTCACGTCGAGCGGCTCCGGGCCCCGCTGGGCCTGGTGCTCGGTGTGGGTGCTCATGCCGTCACCTCGCTACGGGTGACGCCGGGGGTCGGCGCCACAGCACTGGAACCATTGATCCGTCCGGTCACGACTTGCCCGCAATCCACAGGCTCGCGAAGACCAGCGCGACGATGCCGACCAGGAAGATCGCGATGCCCTCGGTCGACGGGCCGTACCGGCCCAGGTTGAACCCGCCCGGGTCGCCGTCGTTCTTCAGCGTGTCCTGGATGTAGGCGATGATGTCCGCCTTCTCCTGCGGCGTGATCTGGTTGTCACCGAACACCGGCATGTTCTGCGGACCGCTCAGCATCGCGGCGTAGATCTGCCGGTCGCTGGCCGGCGCGAGGCTCGGCGCGTACTTGCCGGAGGACAGCGCACCCCCGCCACCGCCGAAGGCGTGGCACTGCGAGCAGTTGATCCGGAACAGCTCGCCACCGGTGGCCAGGTTGGCGCCCTCACGCAGGTCGCCGTTGGGCACCTCCGGACCGCCACCGAGCTCCTGGATGTACTGCCCGAGCTGGCGCACCTGCTCGTCGGTGAACTGCGGCGGCTTGCGCATGGCCTGGGCCTCCTGCCGGGCCATCGGCATGCGACCGCTGCTCACCTGGAACTCCACCGAGGCGGACCCGACGCCGATCAGGCTCGGACCACGGCCCTCGACGCCCTGGGCATTGCGACCGTGACAGGTCACACAGCTCACGTCGAACAGCGCCTTACCCTCGTTGCCTGCGGCGGTCAACGGCGGGTTGTCCTGCGCCTGCACGCCGGGGGCGAAGACGGTGTAGGCACCGCCGGCCAGCATCAGCGCGGCGAACAGCCGGACCGCGGCGCCCAGCCGGCGGCGGCCCCTGCTGCGCGCTACGGGCCGCCCGCGCAGCCGCGCGAGCAGACCGCGTCGGCGGTCGTTGTCAGAAGTCATGACCTGTGTCCTTAACCGGTTGGACCTTGTCTCAGGGGACGGAGCAGCGGCGCGGTTCGTGACGCGCCAAGATCACTGGAGCCAGTAGATCATGGCGTAGAGCGCGATCCACACGACGTCCACGAAGTGCCAGTAGTAGGACACGACGATCGCCGAGGTCGCCTGGGCTGGGGTGAACCGACCCATGGTGGTGCGGATCATGAAGATGATGAAGGCGACCAGACCGCCGGTCACGTGCAGACCGTGGAATCCGGTGGTGAGGTAGAACATCGACCCGTAGCCGTCTTCGTTGATCTTCACGCCCTCGTGCACCAGGGTCCGGTACTCGTTCAGCTGACCGAGTACGAAGATCAGACCCATGATGAACGTGATCGTGAACCACCGGCGCAGGGCGTGGACGTCGCCGCGCTCGGCCGCGAACACGCCGATCTGACAGGTGATCGAGGAGAGCACCAGGATCACCGTGAACGTGGTCGCGTACGGGATGTTCAGCACCTCGGTGTGCTTCTCCCACTGCTCCGGCGCAGCCGCGCGGATGGAGAAGTACATCGCGAACAGCGCCGCGAAGAACATGAGTTCGCTGGAGAGCCACACGATCGTCCCGACGCTGACCATGTTGGGTCGCGTCAGGGAGTGGATCCGGCTCTTGTCAATGGCTGGGGCCGCAGTCACGCGGTCATTATTGCCCCTGACCGGGACCGACGATCAGCGGGGTGCCAAACCCGGCCCTTCCGTGGCCCGATCGTGGTGGTCCGCTTCGCCTGACCTACCCTGAAAAGCGTGCTGCACGTCGATCAGATCCTCGCCGTCACCTCGGCCGTTCCGGCGACGCTGGCGGCGGGAGGCGAGAGCGCCCCGCCGCCGTTCACCGTGGCCCGGGTGTTCACCGAGACCCGGCTGGACAGCTGGCTCACGCTGGGCATCGTGCTCGCCGCCGGCCTGTACCTCTACGGGGTGCACCGGCTGCGGCTGCGCGGCGACCGCTGGCCGGTCATCCGTACCGTGTCGTTCCTCGGCCCCGGCCTCGGCGGCATCGCGCTGGTCACGCTCACCGGGCTCGGCGCGTACGACACCGCCCTGCTCTCGGTGCACATGGTCCAGCACATGGTGCTGTCGATGATCGCGCCGATCTTCCTGGCGCTCGGCGCGCCGGTCACGCTGGCGCTGCGCACGCTGCCGGTACGCCCGCGCAAGCGCCTGCTCGCGATCGTGCACAGCCGGATCGCGCGGATCTACAGCTTCCCGCTCGTGGCGTTCACCATCTTCGTGGTGAACCCGTTCGCGCTCTACTTCACCGACCTCTACGAGTTCACCCTGCGCCACGAGTGGGCGCACGAACTCGTCCACGCGCACTTCATCGCCACCGGCTGCGTCTTCTTCTGGCCGCTGCTCGGCCTCGACCCGCTGCCCGGACGCTGGCCGTACCCGGCGCGCGCGCTGCTCATGCTGCTCTCGGTGCCGTTCCACACCGTGCTCGGGCTCACCATCATGCAGAGCACCACGCTGTTCGGCGGCGACTGGTACCCGTCGCTCAACCTGTCCTGGTCGGACCCCTGGAACGACCAGGTGGTGGCCGGAGGCGTCCTCTGGGCCGGCGGCGAGTTCGTCAGCGTCACCATGCTCGCCGTCCTGGTCGTCCAGTGGGTCAAACAGTCCGAGCGCGAGGCCCGCCGGCTCGACCGCGAACTGGACCGCCAGGAGGCCCGCGAGCGCGCCGCGGAAGCGAGCGCCTGAGGCCCCTGACGGGGTACGCCCTCCCCGCCCGGGCGGAGGACAGGCCGAACGTGACGCCCGCTACGATCAGCGGGCAGCTACGAGGTGGGAGCCACGTCACGATGAGCGATCGTCTTTGCACCGTCCTGCTCTACAGCGACGACCCGAAGGTCCGCGACCGGATGCGGCTGGCCGTGGGCACCCGCCCGGCGCCCGGCATCGAGATCGAGTTCGTCGAGGCCGACGAGTACGCCGCCTGCGTCCGGCTGGTCGACGACTACGAGATCGACCTGCTGCTGCTCGACGGCGAGGCGAGCCCGGGCGGCGGCATCGGCATCGCCCGCCAGATCAAGGACGACCGGGACGACGCGCCGCCGACCTGCGTGGTGCTGGCCCGCGCCGCCGACCGCTGGCTGGCCGCGTACGCCGAGGTCGACGCCACGTTGACCCACCCGCTGGACCCGGTGGTCGCCGGCAGCACCGTCGCGGAGCTGCTGCGCCGCACCCACGCCGCGGCCTGATCCCCCGGCCCTCGCGCGCCACGGCGACGCGGCCGTGGCAAGCCCCAACCGCTTTCCTCACGCCGCTCGGGAGGCCCGTCATGGGCGAACGGACCTGGCCGCTTCTGCTCAACGCGCTGCTGCGCGGCGAGGAGCTCTCCACCGCCGACACGGCGTGGGCGATGGGCGAGATCATGGCCGGCTCGGCGACACCGGCGCAGATCGCCGGGTTCGCCGTGGCGCTGCGCACCAAGGGCGAGACCCCCGCCGAGCTGGGCGGCCTGGTCGAGACCATGCTGACCCGCGCGGTGCCGGTGCTCCTGCCCGACGAGGTACGCGACACCGCGCTGGACGTGGTCGGCACCGGCGGTGACCTCGCGCACACGGTGAACATCTCCACCATGGCGGCGCTCGTGGTCGCCGGGGCCGGCGTCCGCGTGGTCAAGCACGGCAACCGGGCCGCCTCCTCCTCGTGCGGCACCGCGGACGTGCTGGAGGAGCTCGGCGTACCGCTGGACCTGGAGCCCGAGCAGGTGGCCCGCTGCGTCACCGAGGCCGGCATCGGCTTCTGCTTCGCCGCCCGCTTCCACCCCGGGATGCGGCACACCGGCCCGGTCCGGCGCGAGATCGGCGTACCCACCGCGTTCAACTTCCTCGGCCCGCTGACCAACCCGGCGCGGCCCCGCGCGGGCGCGGTGGGCTGCTTCGACAAGCGGATGGCCCCGGTGATGGCGGCCGTGTTCGCGGCCCGGGGCGACTCCGCGATCGTGGTACGCGGCGAGGACGGCCTGGACGAGTTCAGCACCGGCGCGCCCACCCGGGTCTGGGTGGCGCAGCAGGGCACCGTCACGGAGGCGCTGCTGGACGCGGCGGAGCTCGGGGTACCCCGGGCCACCCTGGCCGACCTGCGCGGCGGAGACGCGGCCTACAACGCCGACGTGGTACGCCGCCTGCTCGCCGGCGAGACCGGCCCGGTACGGGACGCGGTGCTGGTCAACGCCGCTGTGGCGCTGTCCACCCAGGGCCCGCTCGACGGCGATCTGCACGAGGCGCTGCGGACCAACCTGGACCGGGCCGCCGAGGCCGTCGACTCGGGCGCCGCGGCGGCCGCGCTGGAGCGCTGGCTGGAGGTGGCACGCGCCGCCTGACGGCGAGGGTGTCGTACCCGCGTGCCAAACTACACGGGAGTTATTTTCCGTTTTCGGTCTATCCGTTTTCGGTCTTCGGTCCACCGGCCCGGCGCCACACCGCCTCGCCCCGGGCCCGGAGCGAGAGGAGCCACCCGTGTCTGACCGCGAGCTGCACTGCGACACCTGCGAGGGCGTCGTGCTGTTCGAGGCGCCGCCCTGCGGCGACGGGCACGGCGCCGACTGCCCGGAGCTGATCTGCACCCGCTGCGGCGCGGCAGTGGTGATCGCCACGTTCACCTTCCGCGCGGCCCGCCTGTCCGGCCGCCGCACCCGCCGCCCTTCTCACCCCCAGGCCGCCTGACCTCCACTCCCTTTCGGCGCCCTTTCCCTCCCCGCCACGCCCGACAGCCCAACCGCCTGCCTCGCGTGATCAAGGAGTTTGTGTCCCCCACAGTTGTCCAGGCGGACACAAACTCCTTGATCAACGGGGCGGGGCGGCGCCGGGAGCGCGGTGGGCTCGGGCGTGAGTGTCAACGATGACCCGGTGGCGGCACCGCGTCATGGGGAGCGGACTGCGGTTCGCCCCACCTGGCCGAGCCGCGCGGCGAGATCTTGGAAGGAAACGGCTGTCATGGAGACCGTTTCCTTCCAAGATCTCTCGTGGTCCTGCCAACCGGAACGGCGCTCTCGGCTGATGGAACAGTCCGGCGTGAGCCGGTGGTGCGCACCGGAGGCGGAACGGGAGAGCGCCAGAGCGGCGCCGCACGGGCGGTGATCATGAGGTTGGCGGGGACAAAAAGGACCGCCGGTGCCGTCAACTTCATGATCAACGGGGACGGCGGAGCGCGGAAAGCAGAAAGCGGCAGGCCCGCTCCCCCGGAGGGGGTGCGGGCCTGCCGTGGCGCTCTGGGTCAGTGCTCGGCGGTGCGGCGGGTGCCGGAGTAGTACTCGAAGAGCAGCCCGCAGGTGGCGAAGACGACCGTCACCAGGCCCAGTCCCAGCAGCCAGAACTGCCAGAACACCAGGCCCAGGCCGGCGATCGCGGCGGCCAGCGCCAACGCGAACGGCCAGTAGCTGCCCGGGCTGAAGAAGCCGACCTCACCGGCGCCGTCGGCGATCTCGCCGTCCGGCCGGTCCTCGGGGCGCAGGTCGATCCGGCGGGAGACGAACCAGAAGAAGCCGCCGCACATGGCGCAGAGCAGGAAGGAGAGCAGCAGCGCCACGGTGCCGATCCACTCGATGCGGCCGTCGCTGTCCGCGTACGTCCAGGCGCCGTAGAGGATGGTCGCGCCGAGGAGGAACGTGGCGATGGTGAGGAAGATCTTCCACTCGGTCTTCATGCCGGACCTCTCAGCTTCCCGCGCCGGCCTGGGCGTCGGACGGGTTGAAGTTGTTCACGTCGCGCCGGGTGTCGAACGGCTTCGTCTCGGTGGCGTACTCGGGCTCACCGATCGCGCCGAGCGCCTCCTGGGTCGACTTGCCGGCCTTCTTGGCCGCGAGGAACTGGTCGTACTTCTCCGGCGAGACGACCCGCAGTTCGAAGTTCATGAAGGCGTGGTAGCTGCCGCACAGCTCGGCGCAGCGGCCGACGAACGCGCCCTCCTGGTCGATGCGGGAGACCTCGAACGTGTTGCGCACGTTGCCCGGCATGACGTCGCGCTTGAACAGCAGCTCCGGCACCCAGAACGAGTGGATGACGTCGCGGCTGGTCTCCTCGAACCGGATCGAGCGGCCGCTGGGCAGCACCAGCACCGGGATGACCTCGCTGGTGCCCAGCACCGAGGCGACGGTGTTGGCGTCGCGGCCCTGGCCGTCGCGGTAGTTGAACTGCCAGTTCCACTTGAACGCCACGACCTCGACGGTGACGTCCGGGTTCTTCGACTCCTTGATCACGTCGGTCTGCACGACCGCGGTGTAGTAGAAGAGCACGGAGACCACGAGGATCGGCGCGATGGTGTAGAGGAACTCCATCGGCAGGTTGTAGCGGGTCTGCACCGGCAGCTCGTTGCCGCGCTTGCGGTAGCGGACCACGCACCAGAAGATCAGGCCCCAGACGAACACACCGACGGCCAGCGCCGCGATGCAGGACGCGATCCACAGGTCGTACATGCGCTGCGACTCGGGCGTGATGCCGCCCTGCGGCCAGCCGAACCCGCCGAACGCCTTGCCGACGTCACAGCCGGTGAGCGAGACCAGCAGCGCCGCCGCGCCGAGACCGAGCCCGGCGATTCGACCAGCACCACGCCGCCGGCGTCCACCGGCCCCCGGGGAAGCGCTGTCCCGTACGGCCGAGCGCCGTACCTCCGAACTCCTTGCGACCACCTGGTCCTGCCTCCCTAGCGCGCCGCGGCGGTTGTTCTCCTTGACACCGACGGCAAAGGCGTCACCGACGGTCGCAGATTACTCGACCATGACCGGCCAGGCCGTCTTGGGGTCGCTGTCCACCCCCATCGGGGGGATCTTGGGCGTAACCGGGCGATAGCGTGGAACGTCATGAGCGCCTCCCCGGTCTACCTGGACGCCGCCACCGCGGCGCCGCTGCATCCGGTCGCGCGGCAGGCGATGCTGGCCGCCCTGGACGACGGCTGGGCCGACCCGGCCCGGCTCTACTCGGCGGCCCGCCGGGCCCGCCAGCTCCTCGACGCCGCGCGCGAGGCCGCCGCGCAGACGCTCGGCGTCCGCGCCGACGAGCTGTCCTTCACCCCCAGCGGTACGGCCGCAGCGCACGCCGCCGTACTCGGTGGCCTGGCCGGGCGGCGGCGGGCCGGGGCGACGCTTGTGCACTCGGCGGTCGAGCACTCGGCGGTGCTGCACGCCGCGCAGCGGCACACGGCCGCCGGCGGCGCGGCGGTGTCCGTACCGGTGAACCGGCTGGGCCGGGTGGACCTGGACGCCTGGGCGTCGGCGGTGGCCGCGCCCGGCGTGGCCCTCGCCGCGCTGATCGCTGCCAGTCACGAGGTGGGCACGGTGCAGCCGGTGCCCGCTGCGGCGGAGCTGTGCGCCGAGGCGGGCGTGCCGCTGTACGTGGACGCGGCGCAGCTCGCCGGCCGGGCGCCACTGCCGGCGGGCTGGTCGGTGCTGAGCGCCAGCGCGCACAAGTGGGGCGGGCCGCCCGGCGTCGGGCTGCTCGTGGTGCGCAAGGGCGCCCGGTGGGAGTCGCCGTACCCGGCCGACGAGCGGGAGTCGGGGCGCACCCCGGGGGTGGTGAACCTGCCGGCGGTGGTCGCGGCGGCGGCGAGCCTGCGCGCGGCGGCGGCCGACGCGGCGGCCGAGGCGGCGCGGCTGGGCCCGCTGGTGGACCGGATCCGGGCGCGGGTGGCGGCCGAGGTGCCGGACGTGGAGGTGGTCGGCGACCCGGTCGACCGGTTGCCGCACCTGGTGACGTTCTCCTGCCTGTACGTGGACGGCGAGGCGCTGCTGCACGCGCTGGACCGGCGCGGGTTCGCGGTGTCCTCCGGCTCGTCGTGCACGTCGTCGACGGTGCGCCCGTCGCACGTGCTGGAGGCGATGGGGGTGCTGTCGCACGGCAACGTGCGGGTGTCGCTGCACCGGGAGACCACCGAGGCGGACGTGGAGCGGTTCCTGGCCGAGCTGCCCGGAATCGTGGCGGACCTGCGGGCGCAGGCGGGGGTGACCGGCCTGTGAGCGAGCCGGATCAGGTGCTGGACTGCCGGGGGCAGCGCTGCCCCCTGCCGGTGATCAATCTCGCCCGGCTGGTGCCCGGGCTGCCGGCCGGCGCGGTGGTGCGGGTGCTGGCCGACGACCCGGCGGCGGCGGTGGACATCCCGGCGTGGTGCCGGATGCGCGGCCACGAGTTCCTCGCCGCGCACGACGGGCCCGCCTACGACGTCCGGGTGTAAGGAAGGGCCCCTTGTTAACGCCTCGGGTAGAGGAAGGGACCCTTCTTAACGCCCGACGCTCAGCTCAGGTACGCGAGGATGCCGGGCAGCGGGTCGGCCGCCACGGCGGTGTCGACCACCAGGCGGGGGCCGATCAGCGGCTCGTACTCGGCGCGGCGGCGCAGCGTCAGCTCCCAGGTGCCGTCCTCGGGCGGGCGGGCCTCGACCCGGCGCCGGTGCTCCTCCTCGTCGCCGCAGTGCACCTCGATCACCCGCAGCGGCACGCCGGCCCGTTCGGCCACGTCGTGCCAGAGGCCCCGGGCGCTGGCGACCGGGTTCACCGCGTCGACCACCACGCTGAGCCCCAGACCGAGCTGCACCTCGGCCAGCCCGGCGACCGCGCCGTACGCGGCCATGCCCGGCACGTCGCCGGTGAGGCCGTAGCGGTGCAGGGCCCGCTCGACCGGGTCGACCGGCAGGACCGGGGCGCGCAGCGCGACGCCGACCCGGGCGGCCAGGGTGGTCTTGCCCACGCCGGGCAGCCCGGCGAAGGCGACCAGAACCGGGCCGCCGGAGCCGGGGCGGACCGCCTCCGGGTCCACCCCGCCCGACGGGACGGCCGCGCCGGTCACAGCAGGTGCGGCCGGACGTCCTCGGCGGCCGCGTCACCGTACGACTCGGCGAGTCGCTTCACGAACAGGTCGCGGCGGACCTCGTACTCCTGGCCGCCGAAGTTCTCCAGCACCAGCGTGGCCAGCAGGCAGCCGACCTGGGCCGCCCGCTCCAGGCCGACGCCCCAGTCGAGCGCGGCGAAGAAACCGGCCCGGAAGCCGTCGCCGACGCCGGTCGGGTCGACCGCCTGGATCTCCCGCGCGATCGGCACCCGGATCGTGCCGACCTCCCGGCCGGCGATCTCCACGCCCTGCTTGCCCAGCGTGGTGACCCGCACCTTGACCCGGTCGAGCAGCTGCTCGTCGGTCAGCCCGGCCTTGCTCTGCAGCAGCGACTTCTCGTACTCGTTGGTCATCAGGTAGTCGGCGCCCTCGACCAGGCCGAGCACGTCCGCGCCGTCCATCCGGGCGAGCTGCTGGGACGGGTCGGCGACGAAGGCGTAGCCCCGGTCCCGGCACTCGCCGGAGTGGCGGATCATCGCGGCCGGGTCGTTGGCGCTGACCAGCACCAGGTCGAGGCCGCCGAGGCGCTGCGCGACCGGGTGCAGCTCGATGTTGCGGGCCTCGCTCATCGCCCCGGCGTAGAAGGAGGCGATCTGGCACATGTCGGTGTCGGTGGTGCAGACGAAGCGGGCGGTGTGCGCCACCTCGCTGACGTGCACCGAGTCGCAGTCGACGCCGTGGCGCTCCAGCCAGGAGCGGTAGTCGGCGAAGTCGGCGCCGACCGCGCCGAGCAGCACCGGGCGCAGCCCGAGCTGGGCCATGCCGAACGCGATGTTGGCGGCGGTGCCGCCGCGCCGCAGGACCAGCTCGTCGACGAGGAAGGAGAGCGAGACCTTGTCGAGCTGGTCGGCGATGAGCTGGTCGGCGAAGCGGCCGGGGAAGCTCATCAGGTGGTCGGTCGCGATCGAGCCGGTCACGGCGATCTTCATGTCAACCCTCGGGGTCGGGAGCACGGCGCGGTCAGCCTACCGGCCCCCGGACCGGACGGACGGCGGTCGGTCACCAACCGGTCGATCAGCGCACATCCGGACGTCACCCCCAGGGGGTACGACGAAGCGGCGGGCCGCCCCACCGGGACGGCCCGCCGCTTGCGGTCGGTGCGTCGACTCAGCTGAAGGAGTCGCCGCAGGCGCAGGAGTTGCCCGCGTTGGGGTTGTCGATGGTGAAGCCCTGGGCGTCGATCCGGTCGGCGAAGTCGATGGTGGCGCCGGTCAGGTAGGGGGCGCTCATCCGGTCGACGACGACCTCGACACCGTCGAAGTCGGTGACGATGTCACCGTCGAGCGAGCGCTCGTCGAAGAACAGCTGGTACCGCAGGCCGGAGCAGCCACCCGGCTGCACGGCGACCCGGAGCCGCAGGTCGTCGCGGCCCTCCTGCTCGATCAGGGCCTTGACCTTCTGCGCCGCGACGTCGGTGAGGACGACGGTGCTGGGGGCCTTGGCCTCGGTCGACTCGGTCTGCGCTGGCGTGGTCACGTGGAAGTCTCCCTGCGCGGTATAGGTCCGGACGTCCTGGCCAACGCCGCACGTCCGCCAGTGATTCCCGGTGTGGTCCGTTTCGATCGTACGCCGCCGTCGGCGTCACCACCCGGCGGCGTGACCAGCGGAACCGGTCAGCGGCTCCACTGCCCGGCCAGCCGCGCGCCGAGCGCGCGCAGCCCTTCGGCCGGGCGGGTCATCGCCGCGTCCACTCCCCCGCGCTCCTCGCCGCCGAAGTGCTCGACCAGGCTGTACGCGTCGGTCACGCCGGCCGCCGCGGCCTCCCGCCGCCCGGTGCTCACCCGTCCCGCCAGCACCACGCAGGGCACGCCCCGGTCCCGGGCGGCGCCGGCCACGCCGGCGACCACCTTGCCGCGCAGCGACTGGTGGTCGAACGAGCCCTCGCCGGTGATCACCAGGTCGGCGGCGTCGAGCGCGGCGTCCAGCCTCACCGCGCGGGTGACCAGCCCGATGCCCGACTCGCACCGGCCGCCCAGCGCCAGCACGGCCGCGCCGAGGCCGCCCGCGGCGCCGCCGCCGGGCAGCGCGCCCAGACCGGGCGGGCAGCCCGGCAGGCGCTGCGTCAGCACGTCCGCCCAGCGGGTCAGCGCGGCGTCGAGCAGCAGCACGTCGGCCCGGTCGGCGCCCTTCTGCGGGCCGAAGACGCTGCTCGCGCCGTGCAGCCCGAGCAGCGGGTTGTCCACGTCGGTGGCGGCGACGAGCGTCGCGCCGCGCAGCCGCGGCTCGCCGTCGAGCGCGGCCACCGCGGTGAGCGCCGCGCCGCCGTACGGCAGCGCCCGGCCGGCGTCGTCGAGCGGCGTGACACCCAGCGGTACGAGCATCCCGGCGCCGCCGTCGTTGGTGGCCGAGCCGCCCAGCCCCACCACCACTGTGCGCGCGCCCGCCTCGACCGCGGCGGTGACCAGCAGCCCCAGCCCGTACGAGGTGGTGGCCTTCGGGTCCCGTTCGGCGTCGGAGAGCAGGTGCAGGCCGCACGCCTGGGCGCTCTCCAGGTACGCCGTGCCGTCGTCGGTGAGCAGGATCTCACCGGTGGCCGGGCGGCCCAGCGGGTCGACCGTGGGCACCGGCAGCCGACGTCCGCCGAGCGCGTCGGCGAGCACCTCGACGAACCCCGGTCCGCCATCGGCCAGCGGCCGGACCAGCAGTTCGTCGCCGGGGGCGACGTCCCGCCAGCCCTCGGCCACCGCGGCGGCCACCTCGGGGGCGGACAACGTGCCGGCGAACTTGTCCGGGCAGAGCAGCACGCGCATGCGCAGCAGTGTGGCAGGCCACATCGGGGACGGCTGCGCGGTGGTCGCGCTATGGGACCATGGGGGCGTGACTTCGACCTGGGTTGAGCCGTCCAACACCGCCACGGCGCTGCTGCTCCTCGGCCGCGGCAGCGACCCCGCCACCGAACGTGGCGTGGAGTGTCCGGGTGATCTTCCCGCGCCGAGCGACCCCGACCTGGTGGCCCGCGCCGCCGCCGCGAAGGCCGCGCTCGGCACGAAGGTGTTCGTGCTGGGGCACCACTACCAGCGCGACGAGGTGATCCAGTTCGCCGACGTGACGGGCGACTCGTTCAAGCTGGCCCGGGAGGCGGCGGCGCGCCCTGATGCGGAGTACATCGTCTTCTGCGGCGTGCACTTCATGGCCGAGAGCGCGGACATCCTCACCTCGGACGCGCAGAAGGTGATCCTGCCCGACCTCGCGGCCGGCTGCTCGATGGCCGACATGGCGGTGCTGTCGCAGGTCGAGGCCGCCTGGGACACGCTCACCGACCTGGGCATCGCGGCGGAGACCGTCCCGGTGACGTACATGAACTCCTCGGCCGACATCAAGGGCTTCGTCGGCCGCAACGGCGGTGTGGTCTGCACCTCGTCGAACGCCAAGCGGGCCCTGGACTGGGCGTTCGAGCAGGGCCGCAAGGTGCTGTTCCTGCCCGACCAGCACCTGGGCCGCAACACCGCGGTGCTGGAGATGGGCTTCTCGCTCGACGACTGCGTGCTCTACGACCCGCACAAGCCGGGCGGCGGGCTGACCGCCGAGCAGCTGCGGGACGCGAAGATGATCCTGTGGCGCGGCCACTGCTCGGTGCACGGCCGGTTCACGCTCGACAGCGTCAACGACGTACGCGAGCGGGTGCCGGGCGTGAACGTGCTGGTGCACCCGGAGTGCCGGCACGAGGTGGTGAACGCCGCCGACCTGGTCGGCTCGACCGAATTCATCATCAGGACGATCGAGGCGGCCCCGGCCGGCTCGGCGTGGGCGGTGGGCACCGAGCTGAACCTGGTCCGCCGGCTCGCGCTGGCCCACCCGGACAAGCAGATCATGTTCCTCGACCGGGCGGTCTGCTACTGCTCGACGATGAACCGGATCGACCTGCCGCACCTGGTGTGGGCGCTGGAGGAGCTGGTCGCCGGCCGCGTGGTCAACCAGATCACCGTCGATCCGGAGACCGCCCGACACGCCCGGTCGGCGCTGGACCAGATGCTCGCGCTTCCGGGAGCCTGATCACCCTCGGTCACCTGACTGGCACGTAAACGCACCGGACACCCCGGTTCGTGCCCTCGCTGGTGATGTGACCGATTCCATTTTCGTCACGGAGGGCTATGCTGCCGGGGCGACGACACACGCGGCCCGTTTTCCCATGACCGCGTTCCGGGTAGCGATGAACTTCGTGCACCCATCACTAGACACGGCAGCACCCAACGCGCTGGAGGTTGCGTTGACCGACGACGTCCTGGTCGTACACGGAGGCACTCCGCTGGAAGGGCGGATCCGCGTCCGCGGCGCGAAGAACCTGGTGTCCAAGGCGATGGTCGCCGCCCTGCTCGGCGACACACCCAGCCGGCTGTTCGACGTGCCGCGTATCCGTGACGTCGAGGTGGTCCGCGGTCTGCTCGGCCTGCACGGCGTCAAGGTCAGCGACGGCGACGAGGAGGGCGAGCTGGTCTTCGACCCCTCGAACGTCGAGAGCGCCAGCACCGACCAGATCAACGTGCACGCCGGTTCCAGCCGGATCCCGATCCTGTTCTGCGGCCCGCTGCTGCACCGGCTCGGCCACGCCTTCATCCCCGACCTGGGCGGCTGCCACATCGGCCCGCGTCCGATCGACTTCCACCTCCAGGCGCTGCGCGAGTTCGGCGCCACCGTCGACAAGACGCCGGAGGGCCTGCACCTGTCCGCGCCCAACGGGCTGCACGGCACGAAGTTCGCGCTGCCGTACCCGAGCGTGGGCGCCACCGAGCAGGTGCTGCTCACCGCGGTGATGGCCGAGGGCGTCACCGAGCTGCGCAACGCGGCGGTCGAGCCGGAGATCATCGACCTCATCTGCGTGCTGCAGAAGATGGGCGCGATCATCAAGGTGCACACCGACCGGGTGATCGAGATCCAGGGCGTCAAGAAGCTGCACGGCTACACCCACCGGCCGATCCCGGACCGGATCGAGGCGGCCAGCTGGGCGGCGGCGGCGCTGGCGACCCGCGGTCACGTCGAGGTGCTGGGCGCCCAGCAGGCCGACATGATGACCTTCCTGAACATCTTCCGCTCGGTCGGCGGCGAGTACGAGGTCACCGACCTGCGCCCGCCGCGCGGCGGCAGCCCCGGCCAGGAGGGCGGCATCCGCTTCTGGCACCCGGGCGGCGAGCTGAACGCGGTGGCGCTGGAGACCGACGTACACCCGGGTTTCATGACCGACTGGCAGCAGCCGCTGGTGGTCGCGCTCACCCAGGCCCGCGGCCTGTCGATCGTCCACGAGACGGTCTACGAGCAGCGGCTCGGCTACACCGAGGCGCTGAACACGATGGGCGCCAACATCCAGGTCTACCGGGACTGCCTCGGCGGCACCCCGTGCCGCTTCGGCCGGCGCAACTTCAAGCACTCCGCGGTGATCGCCGGGCCGAGCAAGCTGCACGCCGCCGACCTGGTCATCCCGGACCTGCGGGCCGGGTTCAGCCACCTCATCGCGGCGCTCGCCGCCGAGGGCACCTCACGGGTGTACGGCGTGGACCTGATCAACCGCGGCTACGAGGACTTCGAGGCCAAGCTGGCCGACCTCGGCGCGCACGTCGAGCGTCCCTGACCGTCCCGTTCAACCGTCCGTCCGCGCCCGGTGCACCCGTGATGTGCACCGGGCGCGGCCGGTTGGCTACCCTTGCCGCGTGCCGTCGCTGTTTCGCCGCAAGTCCGCCGACCTCGTCGAGGAGTCCGTCACCACTGTGACGACCGACGAGGAGTCCGCCGCCGCCCGTCCCCGGGGCTACACGCCCAGCAAGAAGGAACTCGGGCAGGTCACGCCGAAGCGCCCGGTCGCCGGCCGCCGGCCGACCGCGCCGGCCAAGCCGCTGACCAAGGAGGAGGCCCGCGCGCAGCGCCGCGCCGCCCGCGCCGAGGCCGCCGCCGAGTTCCGGCGCGAGGGCGGCCCGCGTGACCGGGGGCCCGAGCGGCTGCTGGCCCGCAACGTGGTCGACTCCCGGCGTACGGTCGGCACCTGGTTCTTCGGCGGCGCGCTGATCGTGCTGGTCGGTTCCAACCAGGCCATGCCGCCGATCGTGCGGCTGCTGTCCAACCTGCTGTGGGGCGCGCTGGCGCTCGGCGTGCTGATCGACTCGGTGCTGATCTCCCGGAAGATCAAGCGGCTGGTCCGCGAGCGCTTCCCGAAGAGCACCGAGAAGCTCGGCTCGCTCTACTTCTACGCGATCATGCGGTCGATCACGTTCCGCCGGATGCGCGCTCCCGCGCCCCGGGTGAACATCGGCGACAAGGTCTGACCGGCCCGCTCCGAAATCGGCCCCTTCCCGCTCCGGCGGTGCGGGGCCGTTCTCGTGCGAGGGCCGGCGTCAGTCCACGCCGAGCAGGCGCAGCACCGCTGTGGTGGCTGCCGCCGCGACCACGACCAGCACGAACGGCGCCCGGCGCCAGGCCAGCACCAGGCCGATCAGCACCCCGGCGGGGCGGGCGTACCCGGCGAAGCCACCGGCCTCGGTCAGCGCCGCGGTGGCGGCGAGCGCGGCCAGCAGCGTGGCGGCGCCGACCGGCAGCAGGTGGCGGGCCCATTCGGGCAGGTCCAGCCGGTCCCGCAGGAGCACCCCGGCGACGCGGAAGCCGTAGGTGCCGGCGGCCAGCGCGAGGATCACGGCGATCAGCACGAGACCTCCCCGGCCCGCACGCTCCGATCATCAGCCGCCTCGTCAGCGGTCCGGGGTGGCGCGGCGGGCGGGCGGCGGCGGGCCAGCAGCGGCAGGGCCAGCGCGGCGAGCGCGAGCAGCACCGGCAACCCGGCCGGCAGCAGCGGCGTGGCCAGCACGGCCAGGCCGGCGCCGGTCAGCGCCACCCGGCGGGTCTCCCGGTCGCGCAGGCTGGGCAGCAGCAGCGCGGCCAGCCCGGCCGGGAACGCGGCGTCGAGTCCCAGCGCGGCCGGGTCGCCGGCCGCGCCGCCGGCGAGCACGCCGAGCGCGGTGCCGGTGTTCCAGGCCAGGAAGAGCAGCACCCCGGCGAGCCAGAACGCCCGGCGCCGCCCCGGACCGGCCGGGCGGGCCAGCGCGAACGCGGTCGCCTCGTCGGTCATCAGGTGGCTGCCCAGCAGCCGCTGCCAGCGCCGGGAGCCGAGCGCGCCGCCGAGGGCCAGGCCGAACGGCAGGTGGCGGGCGTTGAGAAGCAGGCCGGCGAGGACCGCCGCGAGCGGACTGCCGGCCACGACGAGCCCCACCGCCATGAACTGGGCGCCACCGGCGTAGACGACCGCGGACATGGCGAGCGTGGCCCAGGCGGGCAGGCCGGCGGCTACCGCCACGGCGCCGAACGACGCGCCCACGGCCAGCATCGCCGCGCCGATGGCGGCGACGTCGCGGAGCACCCGGGCGTCGCCCGTTCGGTATGCCGTACGCATGTCCATTATCCTGAACGCGAGAACGCTTGTTCGTCAAACCGAACAAACCGACCGTTGGAGCGAACACATGGCGATCGACCCCGCTCCCCCACTCGCGACCATCGCCGCCGCGCTACGCCGCGAACGCGAACGGGCCGGCCTGTCGCTCACCGAGCTGGCCCGCCGCGCCGGCATCGCCAAGTCCACCCTGTCCCAGCTGGAGTCCGGGTCCGGCAACCCCAGCGTGGAGACGCTCTGGGCGCTCGGCGTGGCGCTGGACGTACCGTTCAGCCGCCTGGTCGAACCACCCGCCGCCGCCGTGCGGGTGGTCCGGGCCGGCGAGGGCCCCCGGATCCGCTCCGAGCACGCCGACTTCTCCGCCACCCTGCTCGCCGCCGGAGCGCCGCACGCCCGGCGGGACGTCTACGTGATGGAGCTGGAACCCGGCGCGGTACGGATCGCCGAGGCGCACACCCCGCGCAGCGTCGAGCACGTCGTGGTCGCCGCCGGACGGATGCGCGTCGGCCCGGAGACCGACCCGGTCGAGCTGGGACCCGGCGACTACGTCACCTTCCCCGGCGACACCCCGCACCGGTACGAGGCGCTGGCCCCCGGCACGTTCGCCGTACTCGTCATGGAGCACCCGTGACCGCGGCCGGCGCCCGGTAGAGCCGCGCCACGACCTCCTCGATGCCCGGCTCCACGATCGAGATGTCCCGCAGCGTGGCCAGGCCGGCCAGCCCGGCCACCACCTCGGCGACGCTCGCCCGTTCCAGCGCGAAGACCAGCCGCCGCCCGTCCGCCTCCACCCGCTGCACCGGCGCCCCGGGCAGCACCGGCGGCTCGGGCAGCGCCGCGTCCAGCTCGGCGACCACCATCCGGCGCGAGCCGTACCGGCGGTGCAGCTCGGCGATCGACCCGTCGTGCACCACCCGCCCGTGGTCGATCACCACGAGCCGCCGGCACAGCCGCTCGATGTCGGCCAGGTCGTGCGTGGTGAGCACCAGCGTGGTGTCGCCGGCCCGGCCCAGCTCGGCCAGGAAACCGCGCACCGCCTGCTTGCTCACCACGTCCAGGCCGATCGTCGGCTCGTCCAGGAACAGCACCTCCGGGCCGTGCAGCAGCGCCGCGGTCAGCTCACCGCGCATCCGCTGACCCAGCGAGAGCTGCCGGACCGGGGTGTCCAGGAACCCGTCCAGGTCGAGCAGGTCCCGGCAGCGGGCCAGCCGGGCCGCGTGCTCGCCGGCCGGCACCCGGTAGACGTGCCGCAGCAGGTCGAACGAGTCCCGCAGCGGCAGGTCCCACCACAGCTGCGAACGCTGCCCGAACACCACGCCGATACGCAGCGCCAGCCGGGTCCGGTCGGCCACCGGGCGCAGCCCGCACACCCGGGCCCGCCCGGACGACGGCGTCAGCACGCCGGTGAGCATCTTCAGCGTGGTCGACTTCCCGGCGCCGTTCGGGCCGATGTAGCCGAGCATCTCGCCGCGCTCCACCCGCAGGTCGACCCCGTCGACGGCGGTCACCGTCCGCTTCTCGCGGCGCAACCGCCCGGCCCGGACCCGGACCGTGAACTCCTTGCGCAGCCCGTCCATCTCGATGACGCTCATGACCCCGTACTCCGGTAGTGACGGACCCCGACGCGCCAGGCCAGGGCGGCCAGCGCCGCCGCGACCACCGCGACCCCCGGCGCGGCCCAGCCCGCCCAGGACGGCAGGCCGAGCGGGTCGGCGCGGCCCAGCAACGCCAGCGCCGGGTGGTAGCTGACAAAGGCGAACCCCATCCCGTACGCGAACAACGCGCGGAACCAGCCGCCGTACACGGTGACCGGGTACGAGGTGAAGTCACGCCCGCCGTAGGTGACCGAGTTGGCCAGCTCGCCCGAGTCGACCCAGTAGAACGACACCGTCGCGGTCAGCACGAAGACCGAGGCGAAGAAGACCACGGCGGCCAGCGGCGCGACGACCGCCAGCGCCACCCGGCCCGGTGTCCAGTCGATCCCCGCCGAGACCAGCGCGAACAGCAGCACGGCGAGCCCGAACACGGCCCGGGACAGCTTACGCAGCGGCAGGTCCATCAGCAGCAGCTGCGGCAGCGCGCCGAGCGGACGGACCAGCACCGCGTCGAACAGGCCGGTGCGCACGTACCGGGGAAGCCGTTCGATGTTGCCGACCAGCAGGTCGGCGGTGGCGAAGCCGCACGCCGACAGGCCGACCACGACGAGCGTCTCGCGCAGCGTGAAGCCGCCCAGCTCCCGCGTCACACCGAAGATCACCAGGACCGTGACCACGTCGAACACCGTCGCGCCCACGTTGCCGACCAGGTCCACCACGAACGACGTGCGGTACGCCGCCTGCGAACGCGCCTGCGCGCCGAGCAGCGCCCGGTACGCCCGCAGTTCAGCCACCCCGGGCGCGCTGTCGCGCTCAGCCACCCTGGACGCGCTGTCGCGCTCAGCCACCCTGGGCGCGCTGTCGCGCTCAGCCACCCTGGACCACCAGGCGGCGCTCGGCGCGGCGCTGCACCAGCCGGCACAGCGCCAGCAGCGCCACCACCCAGGCGGCCTGCACCCCGACCAGGGCGAGACCGGTGGACATCGGCTCCCGCTCCACCAGCACGTCCAGCGGCACCTGCAGGATGCTGGGGAACGGGGTCGCGTACCGCAGGACCGTCTCCAGCGGGCCGGGCAGGAACCCGAGCGGGAAGTAGAGCCCGGCCAGCACGCCCGAGCCGAGCGTCCACAGGATCATGGGCCCTCGGACGTCCTGCAGCCAGTACGCGGTGGCGTTCACCAGGTAGCGGCAGCCGAAGCAGACCACCACCGCGAGCAGCACGGAGAGCAGGAACAGCGGCACCGTTGCCCAGTGCCGGGGCACGTACACCGCGAAGAAGAACGGGCCGATCACCAGCGGCGGCACCAGCCGGGCCAGCGCCGCGAACCCGGCCCGGCCCAGGTCGGTGGCGAGGTAGCTGGTCACCGGGTGCACCGGTCGCAGCAGGTCGGCAGCCACCTCACCGGTACGGATCCGGTCCGCCAGGTCGGTCCAGCCCCAGATGGCGATCACCGCCAGCAGCCCCTGGCCGGCCCAGACGAACGTGGCGAGCTGCGCCCTGTCGTAGCCGGCCACGGTGCCGGCCGCGCCGGTCGCGGCGAGGAAGATGTAGCAGCGCAGGAAGCCGAACACGGTGTTGGTGAACAGCCCCGCCACGGCGGCCTGACGGTAGGTCGCGTGCCGCCGGAACCCGGCCGCCGCGATCGCGCCGAATGTCCGAAACCATGGGGTAACGTGTGCGCCGGTGGGTGGTGCCACAGTGGCGGTGACCGAGCCCACGCCGTTACCCTCCTTCCGCAGCCACGACGTGCTGGACCGGGCGACTGTACCGGCACGTCCGGCGCCCCAGCGCGCGAATTTCCAATGAGGTGACACCGCCGTGAGCGAGCGACGCGAGCCGGCCCCGGGGCCGTCCCGCGCGAGCGGCCGGAGGGGTTGCCGATGAGTGGCTGGGGGAGCTGGCGCGAGCCGGCCGAACCGGCCTGGGCCGCCGAGCCCACCCACGAGTGGCAGCCGCAGTTCCCGGGGCAGCGCTACCCGGGTGACATCGGCATCGAGAACCTGACGCCGCGCCGCCGTACCGTGGTCGGCCGCGCCGAGGTACGCCCGGTCGGCCCCGCGCCCGACGCCGACCCGTACCCGGTCAGCCCAGCAGGCGCGCACCCGGTCAGCCCGGCCGGGTTCCACCCCGTCAGTCCCGCGCCCGACACCGATCCGTATCCGGTCAGCCCGGCCGGCGCGAACCCGGTCAGTCCCGCCGGATTCCACCCGGTCAGCCCGGCGGGTCCGCACGGCCCGCACCCCGCCGGCCCGGTGGGTCCCGCGGGTCCGCGCGACGCGTACCCCGTCAGTCCGGCCGGCCCACGCGGCACATACCCGACCAGTCCAGCAGGCCCGCGCGGCACGTACCCGACCAGTCCAGCCGGCCCACGCGGCACGTACCCGACCAGTCCAGCCGGCCCACATGGCACGTACCCGACCAGTCCAGCCGGTCCGCGCGGGGCCGAGCAGCCGGGGTCCGGCGGTCCACGCGGTGGCGGCCCGGCCGGTCCGGCCACGTCCCGCGGGGCGTACCCGGCCGGGCCCACGGATCACGGCGGCCAGCGCCCTGCCGGCAGCCCTCCGGACGACCGCCGCGGGCACCCCGCGGACGGGCGGCGGCCCTGGCCGGAGGATCGGCGCCGCACCGGCCCGCCCACGCCGCCCGAGCAGCGGCTCGACCAACGCTGGGTACGCCCCGAGGCCGCACCGCGCCGGCCGTCCCAGCCCGGCTGGATGCCGGAGCCGAACGAGTTCCCGCACCATGGCGAGCGCCGGGCCGACCGCCCGCACCAGGCCGACGGACGCCGCGCCCCGGTCGAGGGCCCGCCTGCCGTGTCGGAACAGCGGTGGGGCTCGGCGTCCGACGCGCGGCGGGACCACTCCCCCGCCGGGCGCCGCGAGTCCATGCCCGACGGACGCCGCGACCGCTTCCCGGACGAGCGCCGGGAGCCGCCGTCCGACGGGCGGCGTGACCACGGCGCCGGGCGCCCGGCCGATCGGCGCGACGACGCCGTGCCGCCGCTGGAGCGGGGCGCGGCCGGGTGGGGCCAGCCGGGCCGGGACGGTTGGCGCGGCACCGACGGTGACGGCTGGCGTGACCCGAGCCGGCGTCCCCCGGCGGAGCGGCGTGAGCCGGTGGACGGCCGGCCCTTGGCAGACGGACGTGCGCCGGGCCGGGAGGCCGCCGCGTACCCGGAGACCCAGCGCCGGGCGCCCGAGAACGGGCCTCCGCAGACCGAGCCCGACCGGTACGGCGCACCGCGTCCCGGCGCCGACCAGCGGTGGCAGGGTCAGCGCCCGCCGGTCGACCGGTCCCGCCCGCACCAGGGCGAGTGGCCCATCATCGAGCCGCGGCCCCGTCCCGAGACGGACACGCGCCGGCCGGACGAACGGCAGCGCCCACCCGTGGAGCGGCCGGCGCCGCAGCGGTACCCGATGCCGCCGTCCGACGCCACCCGGCCGCCCACCGCAATGCCCCGTCCCGAGCCCAGTCGGTCACAGCCGGATGCCGCCGCCCGCCCCGAGACCCGTGCCCCGCAGTGGCCAGTGCGGCCGGACGAGCGCAGGTCGGCACCGCCGGACGAGCGCAGGTCGGCGCCGCCGGTGCAGTGGCCGGTGCGGCCGGCCGGTCACCCGCCGCCCCGGGTCGCCGACGGCCGGGAGACGGCACCGGTCGAGCCGGCCGCACACACCCGTCCCGACGACCGTCCCCGGGTCGCCCCGGTACGGCCCAATCCGGTGCCGCCGCCGGCCACGCCCGGGCGTTCCGGGGAGGGCTCGGCCGCGCCTCGGACCGGCGACACCCCGCGTCCGGCACCTCCTGCGCCGCAGGCCGGCGTGCCCGTCGCGGACGCTCCCGTTTCCGGAGCGCTCGCCCCCGCCGCGCCGCAGGCCGACATGCCTGGCGCGGGCAGCCCCGCTTCCGGCGCGGTTACCCCCGTTCCGCCTCCTTCCGACGCGCACGTCTCCCGTGCGCCCACGTCCGGAGCGCCCACTTCTGGAGCGCAGCGTCCGGGTGGCGCGGCACCGACGGACCGGAGCGAGGGCGCGGCCCGGCCCACGCTGTCGCAGGACGGGACCGCCGAGCGTCACGGCCCGCCTTCTTCCGACCCGGTGAACACGGCGCAACCCGCGAGGGCTCGCCCGGCACCGCCTGCCTACTCCGGTTCCGTGCCCGCACAGCAGACCGCGGGCAGGCCACCCGTACCCACACCGGCCGAGCAGCTACCCGACGTCAGGCCCGCCGACTCGGTGGAGCACCCGGCCCCGATCGCGCCCCGGCCAGTCGTGGAGAGCGGCGCCATCGGCGAGCCCGAGGCCGGACCGGACGCCGAGGCCAAGCCGTCGGATGTGGATGCCGGTCGTCGGCGCGAGTCCGAGGTGCAGGCTCCGTCCACGTCGGCCCCTGACGCCGACCGGCCCTACGCCGACGCCAGTGCCCGTCCCGCGCCCGGCACAGGACGGACGGAACCCGGCCCGGCTGTCGACCGGACCGGCGAGCCATCGGAGCGAGCCGAGCACCCCCGCCCGGGGGCGACAACCGCTCCGCCCTCCCCGGCCACGGACTCCGGCGCCGAGGCATGGTTCCGTCCCAGCCAGCCCGCCGCCCCCGCCCAGACACCGGAACCGCCGGAGATCTTGGACGATTCCGGCCCCCCTGGGGGTCATTTCGTACCAGGATCTGTGGCAGACCGGGCCGAGCCGGCGACGATTCGTACCCCCGAGGTGGCCGAGGCCGGGTCCGGTACCGGCTCGACGCCGCCCGCTACCGGCGTCACCACGCCATCCGACGCCGCAACCAGCGACGCCACACCGAGCGCCCCTGCCGCCACCGACATCAGCACCAACGCAAACACCGACACCGACGAATCCACGAGCACTGCGGACCCGGCGGCCGGACACCTGGACACACCGGACGGGACCGCTTCCGGCGGGGAGAACGCGGGCAACCGCATGCCCGCCACCGGCACGTCCGCCGACACCGGAAGCGGCCGGCCGGTCACCGACGCCGAGCCGCCGGTCACTGTAGATGCCGGGCAGGACGCCACGGATTCAGAGGCTGGCGGCGGGAGCCAGACAGCCGGCGAGCCGGGCAGGGCCGGTCACGTCGAGGAACCGGCCACCACACCGGAGCCGACCGGCAGCATCCGGGCCGACGCCGACCGCGCCGACATCACCGCCTCGCCACTGGAGTCTCCGGGCAGCCGAGCCGAAGCCGACCTCACGAGCATCGCGACCCCGCAATCGGCACCCGCCGGCACCGAGCCCTCCGGCATCACGATCCCGCAGCCGCAGGCCGCCGACACCCCGGCCACCGCGCCCGGCGAGGACTCCGACGGCGAGACCGCACCGACCGGTGACCCGGACCGCGCACCCGCCGAGCCTACGGCCGGCGGCAAGCCCACACCCGACACCGACACCACAACCGTCGACCCGGAGCACGACCGCGAGCCCGCACCACCCGAGCCCGCCGACGAGCCGACCGCTCAGACCGACGACGCGCCGACTCCCCGTACCGAAGAAGCGGACACCGAAGCGGACGCCGAACCGGCCGGACCGCCGCCGCCCCCGGCGGACCCGGAGCAGGCCCTCGCCGCGGTCGGCTGGCGGCTGGATCCGCGTACGCTGCGCGAGGAGGCGCCCGATCCGGCGCAGTTGCGGCTGATCCGGGACGGCCTGACCGGCAAGCTCGACACCACACTGGACAACCGTGGCCGGGCCCGGCTGCTGAGCCTGCGCGCGGTGGCGTCGCGGATCCTCGGCGACCTGGACGACGCGCTCGGGGACGCGCGGCTGGCAGTCACGTACGCGGAGACGACGGGTGAGCTGCGGCGTACCGCGTTGGCCCGGGCCCGTCTCGCGGAGGCGCTGCGGTGGCGGGGTGACCACGCGGAGGCCGACCGGCTCTTCGCCGAGACGAACTCGCCGGAGCTGCCGGACCCGCTGCGCGCGTTGCTGCACGAGCACGCCGGGCGGAGCTGCTACGACCAGGGACGGCTGACCGAGGCGTGCCTGCACTTCGAGAGGGCGCTGGACCTGCGCCACGGCGAGGACGCGGCGATGAACGCGCGCGTCGAGGTGGCGCTGGACGCGGTCGCGGAGCGGGCCGCCGCCGACGGTTTCGGTCCGGCGCCGCGCCGGCCCGAGGAGGTGCTCGGCGCGCCGCGTCTCCCGGTGGCGACGTTCGACGAGGAGCAGCAGCTCTGGGGGTACGCGAACGCCGACGGCGAGATGGTGATCGCGCACCGGTACGCCGAGGTGCAGCCGTTCCACGAAGGGCTGGCCTGGGTACGCCGTCCGGAGGCGTCCCGCTGGGCGCTGATCGACACGTCCGGCGCGGCGCTGATCGAGGCGAACAACGGCTACCGGGCGGTGGGCGCCTTCTCCGAGGGGCTGTCCTGGGTGTCGATGGACGGCAAGGGCCGCTGGATGGCCGTGGACCGGATGAACATCGTGCGGATCCCGCCCGGGTACGAGGAGGTCAGGTCGTTCCGCAACGGACTGGCGGCGGTACGGCAGAACGGCGGCTGGGGCGCGGTGGACCTCACCGGCGAGGTGGTGGTGCCGACCCGGTACCACGGTCTCGGCACGCCGCTGGCCGACGGACGGAAGGTGGACGGGTTCACCGCCGACGGCCTGGCCGTGGTCGAGCTGGCCGGCCGCCGGGGCGTGGTGGACCGCGCCGGGCGGGTGGTGGTCACGCCGGCGTACCCGACTGTGGTGGTGCATCCGGTGGCGTTCATGGTCGCCACGGAGTCGGGCCGGTGGGGCGCGCTGGACCGGCGCGGCGACCCGCTCATCGACCCGGTGCATCCCGGCCGCGCGGCGGTGGTCGCGGAGATCGACCGTCTGCTCGCCGACGCCAGCCCGGTGCTCTGACCCGCGCCCGGCGGGGAGCGCCGGACGGCGGTCGCCACCGGGCAGGACTAGGGTCGGGAGCATGGAATTCCGTCACCTGGGCCGCTCCGGCCTGATGGTCAGCGAGATCTCGTACGGCAACTGGATCACCCACGGCTCACAGGTCGAGGAGGACGCCGCGCTCGCGTGCGTCCGCGCCGCTCTCGACAGCGGCATCACCACGTTCGACACCGCCGACGTGTACGCCGGCACCCGGGCCGAGTCGGTGCTCGGCCGCGCGCTCAAGGGTGAGCGCCGGGAAGGGCTGGAGATCTTCACCAAGGTCTACTGGCCGACCGGGCCGGGCCGCAACGACAGGGGCCTGTCCCGCAAGCACATCATGGAGTCGATCGACGGCTCGCTGCGCCGCCTGCAGACCGACCACGTCGACCTCTACCAGGCCCACCGGTACGACTACAGCACGCCGCTGGAGGAGACGATGGAGGCCTTCGCCGACGTCGTACGCTCCGGCAAGGCGCACTACATCGGCGTCTCCGAGTGGAAGGCGTCGCAGCTGCGCGAGGCGCACGCGCTCGCCCGTGAGCTGCGCATCCCCCTGATCTCCAACCAGCCGCAGTACTCGATGCTGTGGCGGGTCATCGAGACCGAGGTGATCCCGGCCAGCGAGGAGCTGGGCATCGGTCAGATCGTCTGGTCGCCGATGGCGCAGGGCGTGCTGTCCGGCAAGTACCTGCCGGGCCAGCCGCCGCCCGCCGGCTCCCGCGCCACCGACGAGAAGTCCGGCGCGAACTTCATCGCGCGGTTCCTCAACGACGACGTGCTCACCCGGGTGCAGCGGCTCAAGCCGCTGGCCGAGCAGGCCGGACTGACGATGGCGCAGCTCGCCGTCGCGTGGGTGCTGCAGAACCCGAACGTCGCCTCGGCGATCGTCGGCGCGTCCCGGCCCGAGCAGGTGCACGACAACGTGAAGGCGGCGGGCGTGAAGCTCGACGCCGACCTGCTGAAGGCGATCGACGAGATCGTCGAGCCGGTCACCGAGCGGGACCCGGCGAAGACCGAGAGCCCGGCGCAGCGTCCGTGACGTCGCGCCGTTCCCGGGCCGGCTCGCTCCGGCCCGGGAACGGCCGGTCGGCTACTGCCAGAAGCGGATCAGGGCGTAGCCGATCTGGTACAGCTCCCGCGGCAGCCCGAGCGCGTCGCCGACGGCGAACACCGCGCCGAAGAACGCCCGGTTGATCTGCGGGCTCCACAGCAGCGCGAACAGCAGGATGAAGCCGTACGGGGCGAACAGGTCGTACATCCGCCGGTAGGCGGGGCTGAGCCAGGGCTGGAGCATGTTGCCGCCGTCCAGGCCCGGCACCGGCAGCAGGTTGAGCACGCTGGCGGTGAGCTGGAGGAACGCGAGCAGCCCGACACCGGCCCAGAACTCCAGCGGGCCGCCCAGCTCGGGGCCCCACGCCACCGCGGCCACCAGCACCAGCGTGAACAGCACGTTTGTGGCCGGCCCGGCCAGGCTGACCAGCGTGTGCCGCAGCCGGCCGGGGATGGCGTGCCGGTCCACCCAGACCGCGCCACCGGGCAGGCCGATGCCGCCGAGCAGCACCACGACCACCGGCAGCACGATCGACAGCAGCGGGCTTGTGTACTTCAGCGGGTTGAGCGTCAGGTAGCCCCGGTGGGCGATGTCCCGGTCACCGGCCCGGTACGCGACCACGGCGTGGGCGTACTCGTGCAGGCACAGTGAGACCAGCCAGCCGGAGACCACGAAGAGGAACACGTCGAACCGGACGTTGCCGTACCGGTTCCAGGCCATCACCCCGCTGGCCACGAAGAGCGCGACCAGGGCCAGGAAGATCGGGCTCGGCCGGAACGCCGCCCGGGGCACGCCGAGGACCAGCGGCTCGCCGGGACGGTCGTAGCCGGTCATTCGGCCGGGGGTTGCAGGCTCATCCGGTAGTCCACCCGGTCGTCCTCGACCAGCACGACGGTGGTGACGCCGGATGCCGCGAGCTCCCGCCAGGTCTGGCCGATCCACGACTCGGCGTCCGCCTGGCTCGTGAACGACTCGTCCGGCCCGTCGACCGCGTCGCCGTTCGTGCCCTCGTACCGCCAGCTCCACGCCATGCCGCGTCTCCCCTCGCCGCCGTCGTCCCGCAGGACGCCAAACCTCCGCAAGCCTAGTCGCCCGCCCACGACGCTTCACCCCTCGACCGGCGCGGGCCGACGCGCGGGTGCCCGCAAGGTTCGGCCGTCACCAGCGGGGTATCCACGCCGGACGTCGTCAGCGAGGGAGGACACCATGCGGCCGTTGCGGGAGATGGACACCGAGGAGATACGGGCGATGGCGGTACGCGGCGGCATCGAGGCGGCCCACGAGATGGACCGGGAGGAGCTGCTCGACGCGCTTCTCGCCCGCCCCGGCGAGGGAGCCTGGCAGGAGGATCCGAAGCCGGGTGACGTGAATCCCAACGACTATCGCTTCGAGGCCCCCGAGCGCCGACCGCGATGAGCCACCTCTCACTGCCCCGCCGGGGCGGCGGCATCTAAGGTACGGGGCATGTCCGTTGACGGGTGGCACACCCTCCTGGTGCTCGGCGGTATCCGCTCCGGCAAGTCCGAGATCGCCGAGTCGCTGGTCGCCGACGCGCCCACGGTCCGGTACGTGGCGACCGCCCCGGCCGGGGATCCCGAGGACACCGAGTGGGCGGCCCG
The DNA here is from genome assembly GCF_003315815.1 of Micromonospora sp. LHW51205. Lineage (NCBI taxonomy): Bacteria > Bacillati > Actinomycetota > Actinomycetes > Micromonosporales > Micromonosporaceae > Micromonospora > Micromonospora sp. LHW51205. Next base: position 569,207 of record NZ_QMEZ01000002.1, read on the forward strand.
CCTCGCGACGCACCGCGCCCGCCGGCCGGGGAGCTGGACCACCGAGGAGACGGCCGCGAACCCGGGCCGACTGGTCGAGGTGATCGCCGCCGCCGGGCCGAACGAGACGCTGCTCGTGGACGACCTGGGCGGCTGGGTGACGGTGCTGCTCGACCCGGCCCACCAGCCGGCCGACGACACCGCCACGATCGCCGAGCTGGCCGCGGCGGTGCGCTCCAGCACCGCCCGGCTGGTGCTGGTCAGCCCCGAGGTGGGCCTGTCCCTGGTGCCCACCACGCCGCTCGGCCGGGCGTTCACTGACGCGCTCGGCGCCGCCAACCGCGCGGTCGCCGACGCCTGCGACGCGGTCGCGCTGGTGGTCGCCGGTCAGACCACATGGCTCAAGCCGGCCGCTCCGGCCCACGCCGTGCCGCCCGCCGGCACGTCGCCCGAGGCCGGGCCGAGCCGCGACGCGGCGCCCCAGGTCGCGACATCCTGGGCCACGGCACCCCGGCCCGCGCCGGACCAGGCCGCGCCGACCGGAGCCGCCGCGAGCCGGACCGCACCGGCTCAGGCCGTACCGGCCGACCTCGGCGCCGGGGACGTGACGCTGCCCGAGGTGCTCACCCCGGCCGCCGCCCCGCTGCCCGCCCCGGCCGCGTCCGACGAGCCCGGCACGGGCGACTGGGCCGCCCCCACCATGGCGCTGCCGATGATCGCCACCGGCCTGGTGATCCAGCCGGGCATGGAACTGCCGATGCCTGACGACTACACCGGTCCGCAGGCGGTCGACCGGCTCGCCACGCTCGACCTTCCCGGCGCCGGTCTGGGCGTGCTGGAGCAGGTGGTCGGCTTCGCGGCCGCCACCCAGGGCACCTCGATGCCGCGGCCGTGGGACTCGGTGCGCGTACTGCTGATCCAGGGCGACCACGAAGGCGGCGTGTCGGCCGGCGCGCCGGCCGGTGAGTCGGCCCGCCGGGCCCGGCAGGCCCGCGCGGGCCGGGGCGCGCTGGCCCGGCTGGCCGCCGAGAACCGCGCCGACCTGCAGATCGTCGAGGCGCCCACGTCGGCGCCGATCGAGGACCGCCCGGCCCTGCCCGGCGACGAGGTGGAGGCGGCGCTGCGTTACGGCTGGCGGCTCGCCGAGCAGGCCGCCGACGCGGGGGTGCAGTTGCTGGTGCTCGCCGCGTGCGGTGCGGGCGCCGAGGCCGCCGCCGCGGCGGTGCTCGCGGCCACCGCGGGCGCGGAGCCGCCCACCGTGCTCGGCCGGGTGATCACCGAGCAGGGCGAGATCGACGACGCCGCCTGGATGGTCCGCTGCGCGGCGGTACGGGACGCGCTGCACCGCACCCGCCGCTCGTCCCGCGAGGCCAAGGACATCCTGGCCGAGCTGGGTGGCGGCGACATCGCGCTGGCCACCGGCGTCCTGCTGGGCGCCACCGCCCGTAGGGTGCCGGTGCTGCTGGACGGCCCGGTCGGCACCGCCGCCGCGATGGTCAGCCGCGACCTGGCCGGGCAGGCGCGGCACTGGTGCCTGCTGCCCGACCACGGCGGCCGTCCGGGTGTGCGGCTGGCCGCCGACGTGCTCGGCCTGACGCCGCTGGTGGACCTGCGGCTCGACCTGGGCGAGGGGGCGACCGCGCTGGCCGCGCTGCCGCTGCTGCGCTCCGCGCTGACGCTCGCCGCCACGCTGCCGGCGCACCCGTCACTCGGCGGCGACGACAGCTACGACAGCGACGCCGACCGGACCGGCGACGAACCGGACTTCGCCGAGCCGGAGCCGGCCGGGCCGGGACCGACCACGATCGGGTCCGACGAGCCGGTCTCCCCCGGCCGACGTGCCGACTGAGGCGCGGCTCGCCGACGGCATCCGGCTGGCGCTCACCACGTTCACCACCGCACCGGTACGCGCCGGCCGGGTCGACCGGGCCGCCGCCGGCACCGCGATGGCGCTCGCCCCGCTGGTCGGCGCGCTGCTCGGCGCCGTACTCGGCGGGGCGCTGCTGCTCACCGGCGCGCTCGCGCCACCGCTCGTCGCCGCCGTGGTCACGGTCGGGCTGGGCGCGCTGCTCACCCGGGGCCTGCACCTGGACGGGCTGGCCGACACCGTGGACGCGCTCGGCTCGTACCGGCGTGGTCCGGCCGCGCTGAAGATCATGAAGCAGCCGGACGTCGGCCCGTTCGGGGTGGTCGCGCTGGTGGTCGTACTCCTGCTCCAGAGCGCGGTGCTCGCGGAGCTGGCCGGCCGGGACGCGCTCGCCGCGTTCGCCGCCGTGGTCGCCGCGACCGCGGCCGGGCGGCTCGCCGTCGGCGTGGCCTGCCGGCGCGGCGTGCCGGCCGCGCGGCCGGAGGGCCTGGGCGCGCTCGTGGCCGGCACCGTCGGGTGGGGCGCGCTGGCGCTCGGCGCGGTCGCCGTCGCGCTGGCGGCCGTGCCCGCGGTGCCGGACCGTCCGTGGCAGGGGCCGATCGCCGTGCTCGGCGCGCTCGCCGTCGCGGCCGGGCTGCTCCGGCACCTGGTACGCCGCTTCGGCGGCATCACCGGCGACGTGCTCGGGGCGCTCGTGGAGATCGTCACCACGCTGTCCTACCTGGGACTGGTGCTGACCGGCTGAGCGTCACCGGTCCGGGCGGGTAGCGTTCGGGGCGAGTGCACCGGCGCGGTCGAGGGGGACGGCATGCTCATCACGGACGACTTCCTGCCGGTACCGGTGCCCGAGTCGCTCGACGCGACCTATCTGGTGCCGATCACCGGGCTGCCCAAGGTGAGCCCGAAGACGGCCGTGGAAGGGCTGGCCGGGCGGCTCGCCGAGCCGGTGCACGGGCTGGCCAAGCAGATGCTCGACAGCCCGCTGATGACCGTCGACACCCGTACCGTCGACGAGTTCCCCGAGCTGCCGCCGGACCTGCTCACCGCGTTCGGCGCCACCGAGGAGCAGCTGGCCCGGCTGGCTGCCGCCACCCACCTGGTGGTGGTGCAGGCCGAGTACCGGCCGGGCTGGCCGCCGGCGCACGAGTGGGCCGCCCGCGCGGTGGCCGCGGCGGTCGCCGAGACGGTCGGCGGGGACGTGGTGGACGTCTTCGGGCTCCAGTTCCTCGACCCGGCGGCGGCGCTGCGCTCGCTGCCCGACGAGCAGGGCCGGATCCGGCTCGTCGACTGGGTGCTGGTGCCCTACTCCTCGGACTCCGACGGGCTGTGGTTCACCACGAAGGGGCTGCGCCGGTTCGGGCTGCTGGAGTTGCAGGCCCAGGGCGTGCCGGACCACCTGACCCGGGCGTGGGGCGCGGTGATGACCGGCGCGGCCCGGCGGCTGCTGCGGGACTGGACCGACGGGCTCGCCGGTGAGGAGGTGCCGGCGTTCGTGCAGCTACCGGTGCTGGCCACGGTGACCGGGCACGACATCGCCGTGGCGTACGGCAATCCGGAGCAGCACGGCGCGACCGCGCCGGTGCTGCTGCGGCTGGAGCTGGACCCGGCCACCGACCCGGACGCCGACTCGTTCCTGAGCCTCAACCCGCCGCCCGGGCATCCGGGTCCGCCCGGCCGCTACTTCGCCGCCGCCTGCGCGACGCTGTTCAACGGCATCCAGCCGGACGTGCGCTACACCCGCACCGGGGACGCGATGAGCCGCGCGGTGGAGACCGCCCGGGAGGCGCTCGGCGACATCCGGGCCCGGTTCCTGGCCGGGCGGCTGCCCGAGGAGAGCCAGCTCGTGGTCAAGTACGGGCTGCCCGGCGACGACGGCCCCGAGTACGTCTGGGCCGGGGTGACCTCGTGGGAGAGCCCGGAACGGATCGTCGGCGCGAGCGCCAGCGACGCCAACACCGACCCGAGCGTACGGATCGGCTCCCCGGTGGTGGTGGAGGCGTCGGACGTGGTCGACTGGGCGGTGCTGGACGGCACCGGCGTGCTGGAGGGCGGCTGGACGCAGGCAGTCCTCGACGCCGGGGAGCGCGGCGAGGACTGACCCGCGCGGCTCAGCGCGCCGAGGGCCGATCCGCCTCCGGCCTCAGCGCACCGAGGGCTTGACGAACGGCGGCCGGGTCAGGCGCATCCGGGCACGGCGGCCCCGGATGTCCACCTCCAGCTCCTCGCCGTCGGCCAGCTTCGGGTCGGTGTCGACGAGCGCCAGCGCGACGCCGTGCTTGAGCGTCGGGCTGAACGTGCCGCTGGTGACGGTGCCGACCTGCCGGTCGCCCGCGTACACGGCCATGCCGGGGCGCGGGATGGCCCGGTCGACAGCGGTCAGGCCGCGCAGCGTACGGGCGGGTCCGGCGGCCTTCTCGGCGCGCAGCGCGTCGCGGCCCCAGAACGCCGGCTTGTCCCAGCCCACCGCCCAGCCGGAGCGGCCCTGCACCGGGGTGATCTCCGGGGACAGGTCCTGCCCGTGCAGCGGGTAGCCCATCTCGGTGCGCAGCGTGTCCCGGGCGGCCAGGCCGCAGGCACGGACGTCGCCGGCTGCGGCGAAGAGCGCGTCCCAGACGGCGACCGCGTGCTCGGACGCCACGACCAGCTCGTAGCCCAGCTCGCCGGTGTAGCCGGTGCGGCACACGGTCAGCTCCACCCCGTCGAGCGTGGCGGTGGAGAAGCTCATGTAGTCGTGCCCGGTGGGCAGGCCGAGCGCGCCCAGCAGGTCCGCCGAGCGCGGGCCCTGGACGGCGAGCACCGCGTACGCCTCGTGCTCGTCGGTGACGGTGACCCCGGCGGGCGCGGCGGCGCGCAGCCGGCGGGCCACCTCGGCGGTGTTCGCCGCGTTGGGGATCAGGAAGACGTGGTCGTCGGCGTGCAGGTAGGCGATGATGTCGTCCACCACGCCGCCGGTGGCGTCGTCGCAGCAGAGCGTGTACTGCGCCTGACCGGGGGCGATCCGGCCGAGGTCGTTGGTGAGGCAGGCGTTGACGAAGTCCGCCGCGCCCGGCCCGGTGACCCGGATCTTGCCCAGGTGCGAGACGTCGAACACGCCGACGCCCTCACGGACGGCGGTGTGCTCCTTGAGCACGCCGCCACCGGCGTACTCCAGCGGCATCTGCCAGCCCCCGAAGGGGGCGAACTTCGCGCCGAGCGCGGTGTGCCGCTCGTGCAGCGGGGAGCGGCGCAGCCGGGTCTCGGCGGCGTCGGAGGTCACCTCGGTCATGGGTGGCAACTTACCGGCCGCGACGACTGTGGTTAGCATCGGCGGGATCCCGTCGGCGCGCATCGGCGGGACACCCACGCCTTCCGGCGGGTAGGTTGCCGCCGGAGACACCTTCACCGCCGGTACGCGACGACGCGGCCGGCCCGGCCCGCCCGGAGTAGCTTTCGTGACATCGCCCCGCACCACCCTCAGCCTGGTCGACACCGACCCCGCCGAACTCGCCGTCGACGCGATCGTGATCGGCGTGCACAGCCAGACCACCGAGCCGGGCAGCGGCGCACCCGCCCACGCCCTGCTGCTGGCCACCGGCGGGGAGAGCATCGCCGCCGCGTTCGACGGAAAGCTGACCGAGACGCTGGCCCTGCTCGGCGCGACAGGTGGCCCGGGCGAGGTGATCAAGTTGGCCACGCTGGGCACCGTGACCGCCCCGCTGGTCGTGGCCGTCGGCCTCGGCCCGGAGCCCTCGGGCGCCGCTCCGGCCCCGGAGTCGCTGCGCCGGGCCGCCGGCGCCGCCGTACGGGCGCTGGCCGGCGCGGCGCGCGTCGCCCTGGCCCTGCCGCTGCCCGACGACGCCGACGCCCCGGCCGCGCTGCGCGCGGTCGCCGAGGGCGCGCTGCTGGGCGGCTACCGGTTCGCCGGCTACAAGACCAAGCCGCAGCCGGCCCGCCGTGAGCCGGTGGCCGAGGTGCTGGTGGCGGTGCCGGACGCGGCCGACGCGACCGCCCAGGCCGAGGTCGCGCGGGCGCAGGCGGTAGCCGGCGCGGTGCGGACCAGCCGGGACTGGGTGAACACCGCGCCGAACGAGCTGCGTCCCCCGGCGTTCGCCGACGCCGTCTCCGCCGCCGCCCGCGAGGCGGGGCTGGAGGTCGAGGTGCTGGACGAGGCGGCGCTCAAGGCCGGTGGCTACGGCGGCATCCTCGCCGTCGGCCAGGGCTCCGAGGCCCCGCCGCGGCTGGTGAAGCTCACCTGGACGCCGGAGGGCGGCGGCAACGGCAAGCGGGTCGCGCTGGTCGGCAAGGGCATCACGTTCGACACCGGCGGCATCTCGATCAAGCCGGCGCAGGGCATGTGGGAGATGAAGTCGGACATGGCCGGCGCGGCGGCGGTCGGCGCGGCCATGCTGGCGATCGCGGCGCTCAAGCCGTCGGTCACCGTCACCGGCTACCTGCCGATGGCGGAGAACATGCCGTCGGGCGCCAGCTACCGGCCGGGCGACGTGATCAGCATGTTCAACGGCAAGAAGGTGGAGGTGCTCAACACCGACGCCGAGGGCCGGATGGTGCTGGCCGACGCGATGGCGCGGGCCTGCGCGGACGGCGCGGACTACCTGTTCGAGACCTCCACGCTGACCGGCGGGCAGGTGATCGCGCTGGGCAAGCGGATCGCCGGTGTGATGGGCACCCCGGAGCTGTGCGAGCGGGTGCGGGTGGCCGGTGACGCGACCGGTGAGCCGGCCTGGCCGATGCCGCTGCCGGACGACGTGCGCAAGGGCATGGAGTCGGACGTCGCGGACATCTCGCAGGTCAACGCCGGGATGGACCGGGCCGGGCACATGCTGCAGGGCGGCGTGTTCCTGCGCGAGTTCGTCACCGACGACGTGGCGTGGGCGCACATCGACATCGCCGGTCCGGGTTACCACTCGGGCGAGGCGACCGGCTACTGGACCAAGGGCGGCACCGGCGTGCCGGTGCGTACGCTCGTGCACCTGGTCGAGGACGTCGCCACCAACGGCTGACGTGTAAGGAAGGGCCCCTTCTTAACGCCTCGCGTTGTAGAAGGGGCCCTTTTTAACACCCGCGCCCGCGCCCGCTCAGAACGGCTCCGGGCGGCGCTTGCGGCGTTCGTTGTAGTCGCGCATGCGCTGCGGATAGCCCATCAGCCGCACGTCGTAGATCGGGATGGCGATCCGGTGCGCCCAGCGGCGGGCCTCGTCCGGCCCGCCGACGCGCCGCCGGGTCCACTCGCCGTCGTCGGCGATCAGCATGATCGTGGTCTCGGTGACCGTCGTACGGGGCTCGATGTACGCCTCGACGCCCTTACGGGTCCGGACGAAGTTCTCCAAGTGGTCCAGATCGGCGCGGTCGGCGGCACGGTCGCGGCTCGCCGGGGCGGCCCGCTTTCGTCGTCGGAACAACCCCACCGAATCCACTCCTCCCCCAAGCCGTCGTCGAGGACGGTGCCAAGGGTACGTGTCACCGACGTGTCGTTGGGCACCTCGGTACGCGCCCGGTCCGTGGTGGTGACAAGATGACCGAGGTGGGGTGTGCCTGTTACTCCGCCGTAACCCCCGATGCAGTGACGCGACCTGGGAGTTGGATGTGAGCGAGCCGAACGACACGACCTTCGACATCGTCATCCTCGGAGGTGGTAGCGGCGGCTACGCGGCGGCGCTGCGTGCCGCCCAGCTGGACCTCTCCGTCGCCCTCATCGAGAAGAGCAAGCTCGGCGGGACGTGCCTGCACAACGGGTGCATCCCGACCAAGGCGCTGCTGCACGCCGCCGAGATCGCCGACCAGACCCGCGAGTCCGAGCAGTTCGGCGTGAAGGCCGAGCTGGTGGGCATCGACATGAAGGCGGTCAACTCGTACAAGGACGGCGTGATCTCCCGCCTGTACAAGGGCCTGCAGGGCCTGGTGGGCAGCAGCAAGAAGATCACCTTCGTGGCGGGCGCCGGCAAGCTGGTCGGCAAGAACGTCGTCGAGGTGGACGGCAAGCGCTACACCGGCCGTAACGTCGTGCTGGCCTCCGGCTCGTACGCGAAGAGCCTGCCCGGCCTGGACGTCGACGGCGAGCGGATCATCACCAGCGACCACGCCCTGACCCTGGACCGCGTGCCGTCCTCGGCGATCGTGCTCGGCGGCGGCGTGATCGGCGTCGAGTTCGCCAGCGTCTGGAAGTCCTTCGGCGTGGACGTGACCATCGTCGAGGCGCTGCCCCGCCTGGTCGCCGCCGAGGACGAGGAGTCGTCGAAGGCGCTGGAGCGGGCGTTCCGCAAGCGTAAGATCAACTTCAAGGTCGGCAAGCCGTTCGAGAAGGTCGAGAAGACCGACAAGGGCGTGAAGCTGACGATTCAGGGCGGCGACACGGTCGAGGCCGAGCTGCTGCTGGTCGCCGTGGGCCGCGGCCCGAACACCGCCGGCCTCGGCTACGAGGAGCAGGGCGTCAAGATGGACCGCGGTTACGTGCTGACCGACGAGCGGCTGCGCACCAGCGTGCCGAACGTCTACGCGGTCGGCGACATCGTGCCCGGCCTGCAGCTCGCCCACCGCGGCTTCCAGCAGGGCATCTTCGTCGCCGAGGAGATCGCCGGGAAGAGCCCGGCCGTGATCGACGAGGCCGGCATCCCGCGCGTGACGTACTGCGACCCGGAGCTGGCGTCGGTCGGCCTGACCGAGGCGAAGGCCAAGGAGCAGTACGGCGCCGACAAGATCAAGACGTACAACTACAACCTGGGCGGCAACGGCAAGAGCCAGATCCTCAAGACCGCGGGCCACGTGAAGCTGGTCCGGGTGGACGACGGCCCGGTGGTCGGCGTGCACATGGTCGGCGCCCGGGTCGGTGAGCTGATCGGCGAGGCGCAGCTCATCTACAACTGGGAGGCGTACCCGGCCGAGGTGGCGCAGCTCGTGCACGCCCACCCGACGCAGAACGAGGCTCTGGGCGAGGCGCACCTGGCCCTGGCCGGCAAGCCGCTGCACGCGCACGCCTGACACGACAACCGCGGCGTCCGGCGACGGGCGAGAATCCCACCAGGGAATGAAGGAGTCTGGAGAACATGCCGGTATCGGTCACCATGCCCCGGCTCGGCGAGAGCGTCACCGAGGGCACCGTCACGCGCTGGCTCAAGCAGGAGGGTGACACCGTCGAGGTCGACGAGCCCCTGCTCGAGGTGTCGACCGACAAGGTCGACACCGAGATCCCGTCCCCCGCGGCGGGCGTGCTGAGCCGGATCGTGGTCGGCGAGGACGAGACCGCCGAGGTCGGCAGCGAGCTGGCGGTCATCGCCGGTGAGGGCGAGGACGCGGGCGCGGCCCCGAAGCAGGAGGCCGAGCCGGCCACCGAGCCGACCGCCGCCGCCGAGGGCACCGGCCCCGAGCCGGAGCAGCAGGCCGAGGAGGCCGCCGCCGAGCCGGGCGCCGAGGCCGAGCAGCCGGCCGTCGAGGAGCCGGCCCAGCCGGCGGCGTCGTCGGGCGAGGGCACGCCGGTGACCATGCCGGCCCTGGGCGAGAGCGTCACCGAGGGCACCGTCACCCGCTGGCTCAAGCAGGTCGGTGAGACCGTCGAGGTGGACGAGCCGCTGCTGGAGGTCTCCACCGACAAGGTCGACACCGAGATCCCGTCGCCGGTCGCCGGCACGCTGCAGGAGATCAAGGTCGCCGAGGACGAGACCGCCGACGTCGGCGCCGTGCTGGCGATCGTCGGGGTGGCCGGTGCCGCGCCCGCGAAGGCGGAGCCGAAGCCCGAGCCCAAGCCGGAGCCCAAGGCCGAGGCGAAGCCGGAGCCCAAGCCGGAGCCCAAGCCGGAGCCGAAGGTCGAGGAGCCGACGCCGGGCGCGGCCTACAACGAGCCGGCCGCCGAGGCGGAGCAGGCCGCGCAGCCGGCCAAGGCCGAGGCGGCGGCCCAGCCGGCCGCGCCGGCCGCCACGCAGCGCCGGAGCGTTCCGGCCGAGCACGGCGAGGACTCCGCCGGGTACGTGACGCCGCTGGTGCGCAAGCTCGCCGCCGAGCACGGCGTGGACCTGGGCTCGGTCAAGGGCACCGGCGTGGGTGGCCGCATCCGCAAGCAGGACGTGCTGGAGGCGGCGGAGAAGGCGAAGGCCGCCAAGCCCGCGCCGACCGCCGCCGCTCCGGCCGCGAAGGCGGAGGCGCCGGCCCAGCCGGCCGCCAAGCCGCAGCCGAGCGCCAAGCGGGGTACGACGGAGAAGCTGCCGCGTATCCGGGCCACCATCGCCAAGCGGATGCAGCAGTCGCTGCACGAGACGGCCCAGCTGACCACCGTGGTCGAGGTGGACGTCACCCGGGTCGCGAAGCTGCGGGCGCGGGCGAAGGAGTCGTTCCAGGCCAAGCACGGCGTGAAGCTGTCGTTCCTGCCGTTCTTCGCGCTCGCCGCCGTCGAGGCGCTCCAGACGTACCCGATCGTCCAGGCCAGCATGGACCTGGAGGGCGGGACGATCACCTACCCGGCCGCGGAGCACCTGGGCATCGCCGTGGACACCGAGCGCGGCCTGCTCGTGCCGGTCATCCACAACGCCGGTGACCTGAACATGGGCGGCATCGCCAAGCGGATCGCCGACCTGGCCGAGCGCACCCGGGCCAACAAGATCACCCCGGACGAGATGGCCGGGGCGACGTTCACGCTCACCAACACCGGCAGCCGGGGCGCCCTGTTCGACACCCCGATCGTGCCGTCGCCGCAGTCGGCGATGCTCGGCACGGGCGCTGTGGTGAAGCGCCCGGTCGTGGTGAACGACCCGGAGCTGGGCGAGGTCGTGGCGATCCGGTCGATGGTCTACCTGGCCATGTCGTACGACCACCGGCTGATCGACGGCGCCGACGCGGCCCGTTTCCTCACCGCGGTGAAGGAGCGGCTGGAGGCCGGCAACTTCGAGGCCGAGCTGGGTCTGTAGATCCGAGACGGCGAGGGGGCGCGCGGCGACATGCCGTGCGCCCCCTTCGTCGTCAGCGGCCTCAGCCCTTCAGGTGCTCCTCGGATACCGTCCAGAGCTGCTCGGCGGCCTCCGGGTCCCGGGCGTACGGCGCCCAGCCGGTCCGCGTGCCCGGCTGGTTCGGCCCGGCCTCCTGGCAGTCCTCGAAGTACCGGCCGCCGACGCCGTCGAGCAGCGGTGAGGTGGCGACCAGCACCGAGGTCGCCGCGCCCTGCTCCGGGGTCTTGAACGAGGCCGCACCGCCACCGCTCTGCGCGCGCATCCGGGCCAACTCCTCCTCGGTGATGTAGCGCTGGAGGTTGGTCCGGATCGCGCCGGGCATCAGCGCGTTGGTCCAGATGCCGTCGTCGGCCCAGCGGCGGGTCGCCTCCACCGCGAACAGCACGTTCGCGGTCTTGGACTGCCCGTACGCCAGCCACGGGTCGTACGGCCGCTGCCGGAAGTGGATGTCGGAGAACTCCACCGGCGACCGCAGGTGGGCGGCCGAGCTGACCGAGACGATCCGCGCGCCACCGGCCGCGGCGAGCGCCGGGCGCAGTCCGGTGGCGAGCGCGAAGTGCCCGAGGTGGTTCGTGGCGAACTGCATCTCCCAGCCCTGCTCGGTACGCATCTCCGGGGAGGCCATGATCCCGGCGTTGTTGACGAGCATGTGCAGCGGCCCGTCCCAGTTCCGGACGAACGCGGCCACCGACGCGAGATCGTCCAGGTCGAGCGGGGCGACCAGGATCCGGTCGTTGCCGGTGGCGCCGGTGAGCTCGGCGGCGGCGCGCTGACCGGCCTCGGTGTTGCGGACGGCGAGGGTGACGTCCGCTCCGGCGGAGGCGAGCGCGCGGGCGGTCTCCACGCCGATCCCGGAGGCGCCGCCGGTGACGACGGCCCGCCGGCCGGTCAGGTCCAGGTCGCGGACCACTTCCAGGGCGGTGGTCTCGGAGTCGAACGGGGTCGTGACTGGTGTCGGGGTTGTCATGGTCCATCCTTGTCGACGGCGACGCGGACCGATGTCCGCCCGCTACGATGAGAAGCGGAGGATCCTCCGTTACTTGCTCAGCATAACCGGAGGAGACTCCGGTTACCACCGACCCGGGCCCGCGACCCGGTCGAGCCGAGGAGGAACCGTGCCCGACCGACCGCTGCGCGCCGACGCGCTGCGCAACCGGCAGCGCCTGCTGGACGCCGCGGTGCAGGCGTTTTCCCAGGCGGGCGCGGAGGTAACGCTCGACCGCGTCGCCAAGGAGGCCGGGGTCGGGATCGGCACGCTCTACCGCCACTTCCCCAGCCGGGAAGCGCTCATCGAGGCGGCGTACCGCAACGAGCTGGAGAAGCTCTGCGACGCCGCGTCGACGCTGCTCGCCACCCGGCCCGCCGACGTGGCGCTGCGCACGTGGATGGACCGGTTCGTCGACTACCTCGCCACCAAGCGGGGCATGGCCGACGCCCTGCGGCTGGTCATCGCCTCCGGCGCCAACCCGTACGCGCAGAGCCGCGACCTGCTGCTGGCCGCGCTCGGCGAACTCCTCGCCGCCGGCGCGGCGGCCGGTGCCGTACGCGCCGACGTGGCCGCCGCCGACGTGCTCGCCAGCCTCAGCGGGGTGTCCCTGGTGGCCGGCGAGCCGGACCAGCGCGCCCAGGCCGGACGCCTGCTCGACCTGCTGATGGACGGCCTGCGCCACCGGACGGGCTGACCGAATCGGCCACCCGGCCCGACCTGCGCTGACAGACTCGGCCGGTGGGCTCGAACCGGTGGCGGGGACGCCTGGGGCCGGCGGTGCCGGTGGCCCCGGGCGCCCGCGTCGACCGGTTCGAGATCTTCTTCGACCTGGTCTTCGTCTTCTCGTTCTTCATCATCACCCGGGCCACCGCCCTGCAGGTGACCGGCGGGGCGCTGCTGCACGCGCTGCTGGTCCTCGCCGTGCTCTGGTGGTCGTGGGTGGTGCACAGCGTGGTCGCCACCCGGGTACGCCTCGGCGAAGGCTTCGTCCCGGTGCTCATGACAGTCGGCATGGCCGCGCTGTTCACGTTCGCGCTGTCGCTGCCGCAGGCGTTCCGGGACCCGACCGGCAACGCGGCCGGGCCGATGGTCGCGGCGCTCAGCTACACCGTCCTGCGGTTGATCCACCTGCTGCTGTACCGGCACGCGGTCCGGGACAGCCCGAACGAGCGCCGGCAACTCCTCCGGTTCGCCCCGGAACTGATCGGCAGCACCGCGCTGCTGCTGGTCGCCGCGCTGCTGCCGCCGAGGATCGACGACCTGTTCTCCGCGGCGGTGCTCCGCGACGTGCTGTGGGCGGTGGTCGTCCTGCTCCAGTACGGCACCGGCATCCTCGCCGGCACCTGGGGCTGGGGCGTCGCATCGGCCGAACACTGGACCGAGCGGTACGACCTGATCCTGATCATCGCGCTGGGCGAGTCCGTGATCTCGGTCGGCGTCGGCAGCAACCTGCTCGGCCAGCCGCCCACCTGGCCGGCCGTGACCGCGGCCGTGCTCGGCATCTTCTTCACCGCCGCGCTCTGGTGGGCGCACTACGACATGATCGGGCCGGCCGCCCGGATCGCGTTGCACGTCGCGCAGGACGGCCCCCGGGTGGCGATGGCCCGGGACGCGTACGCCTACCTGTTCCTGCCGATGATCGCGGGCATCATCCTGTTCGCGCTCGGCGCCGAGACGATAGTGCACGGCATCGCCGACCCGAACGTGCCGCCCAGCGAGCCGGGGCACGGGCCGAGCGTGCCGCTGCTGTTCGGCGGCGTGATCTGCTATCTCTGCGGCAACATGCTGTTCCAACTCCGTACCCTGCGCACGCTGAGCTGGACGCGGGTCGCGACGGCGTTGCTGCTCGGCCTGAGCATCCCGGTCGCGGAACGGGTGCCGGGGCTGGCCGCGCTGGGCATGCTCACCGCCATCACCGTGGGTATGGTGGCCGTCGAAGTGATCGTCTTCGACGAGGGCCGGCGGGCCCTGCGGAAGCTGGTCTTCGAGGAACGCGCCAGCCACGAGGCGCACGAGGCGGCCTGGCGGGCCCGCTGGCACGAACGGCCCGACGACCGCGACGAAGGCGAGTGAACCAGCGGCCCGCCGCCTCCGTGAAACCTGTCGGCCCCGCCGCGGGGCGCCACACCTGAGGGATACGGGGGCCACATGACCATCGACACCGTCCACGCCGGCGCGGCCGGCGCCTGGCAGCTCGGCGACCTGACCGTCAACCGGATGGGCCTGGGCGCGATGCGGCTGACCGCGAACGCCGACGGCAGCCCGAGCGACCGCGACCGGGCCGTCGCCGTGCTGCGCCGCGCCGTCGAGCTGGGCGTCAACCACATCGACACGGCCGCGTTCTACTTCTCGCCGCTGCGCTCGGCCAACGAGCTGATCAACCGGGCGCTGTGGCCGTACCCGGAGGATCTGGTCATCGTCACCAAGGTCGGGCCGGGCAAGGACCCGTCCGGGCAGTGGCTGCCGGCGGCCCGCCCGGACCAGCTGCGCGGGCAGGTGGAGGAGAACCTGCGCCAGCTCGGCCGCGACCACCTGGACGTGGTGAACCTGCGGGTGCACGGCCCGGAGCCGCTGTCCGAGCACTTCGGCGCGCTCGCCGAGCTGCGCGACGCCGGGCTGATCCGGCACCTCGGCGTCTCCGCCGTACGCCCCCACCAGGTCACCGAGGCGCGCGCCATCGCACCGGTGGTGTGCGTGCAGAACTCGTACGGCCTGGGCTACCGCCGTCAGCACGACGAGCTGATCCGCGACTGCGCCGCGCACGGCACCGCGTTCGTGCCGTTCTTCTCCCTCGTCACCAGCGGCCGGGAGGCCGGCGCGAGTGGCCAGGAGCACCCGGAGGTGCTGGCGGTGGCCCGGGAGCACGGCGTGACGGCGGCCCAGGTCCGGCTGGCGTGGACGCTGGCCCGCGGCCCGAACGTGCTGGCCATCCCCGGCACCGGCGACCCGGCGCACCTGGAGCAGAACGTCGCCGCCGCCGCGCTGCGCCTCTCCCCCGCCGACCTGGCCCGCCTCGACGCCGTGTGACACGTGTTAAGAAGGGGCCCTTTCACCTCGCCAGGCGTTAAGAAGGGGCCCTTCCTTACGGTCTGGGCGGCAGGAGCCGTCGACGCGCTCCTGCCCCGGCTGGCCGGAAAAGCGCTGGACTTCGAGCACACTCGAAAGTGAACACTGGGCGCATGACGACGACACGACGGCTGGGCCGCAGCGGCATCGAGGTCAGCGCGATCGGCATGGGCTGCTGGGCGATCGGCGGTCCGCTCTGGGACGGCACCCAACCGCTCGGCTGGGGCGAGGTGGACGACGACGAGTCGGTGCGTACCGTCCACCGGGCCCTGGAGCTGGGCGCGACGCTGTTCGACACCTCCAGCAACTACGGCGCCGGGCACAGCGAGCGGGTACTCGGGCGCGCGCTGGCGGGCCGCCGGGACCGCGCGGTCATCGCGACCAAGTTCGGCTATCCCACCGACGAGGAGACCCGCCAGGCGCTCGGCGAGGACGCCAGTCCCGAGTACGCGCGGCGCAGCCTGGAGGGTTCGCTGCGCCGGCTCGGCACCGACCACGTCGACCTCTACCAGCTCCACCTGGGCGGTCTGCCGGTGCCACGGGCGCTGGACCTCGTCGGCACGCTGGAGGACCTGGTCGCGGAGGGGAAGATCCGGGCGTACGGCTGGAGCACCGACGACCCCGCCTCGGCGCGCGCCTTCGCCGAGGCGGGACCGCACTGCGCGGCGATCCAGCACGACCAGTCGGTGCTGCGGGACAACGCCGCCATGCTCGCGGTGTGCGCGGAGTTCGACCTGGCGAGCCTCAATCGAGGGCCGCTGGCGATGGGCCTGCTCACCGCGAAGTACCAGGACGCGCCGACCGCCCGGGGCGGCGACGACGTGCGCGGTGTGGCACCGGAGTGGCTGGACTGGTTCACCGGCGGCGTACCGCGCGCCGAGTGGGCGCAGCGGGTGGCCCGGGTCCGTGCGGCGCTGACCGCCGACGGCCGCACGCTCGCCCAGGGCGCGCTGGGCTGGCTGCTCGCCCGCAGCCCGCACACGCTGCCGATTCCCGGCTGCCGGACCGTGGCGCAGGCCGAGGAGAACCTGGGAGCGCTGGCGTACGGGCCGCTGCCGCAGGCCGCGTTCGCCGAGGTGGAACGCCTGCTCGCCGACCTGCGCACCGCCCCGGCCGACGCCTGACCGCTCTGTCCCGCCGCGGGGGGGCCGCCTCAGAGGTGCCGGCGGACCTCCGCGGCGAACCGGGGCAGGCCGGTGCGTCCCAGCAGTACGAGCAGACCCGGTACGGTCGTCGGCTCCCTGCGGTAGGCGGCCGCCTGGCGGTGCAGGACGTCCAGTGTCTGCCCCGGGTAGAGGTCCAGCTGGTCGAGCAGGAAGTCGTCCGGGTGCATCGCCACGATGTCGAAGGACTTGAGCGACGCCTCGGGAAAATCACCGACGTTGAACGTGACCAGCACTTCCGCGTTCGCCCGGACGGCGGCAGCCAGCACGTGCCGGTCCTTGGGATCGTTGGACATGCCGTCGATGAGCGACTCGTACCCGCTGACCATGGCGTCCGGGAACGCCTCGGACATCTGGCCGATCCGGCGGTCGACCCGCTCCTCCGCGATGCCTCGTGCGATCAGGTTGCGTCGCAGCTCGTCAAGGACGTCCCTGGACCAGAGGGGCCGGTAGGCGGCGACCTCGGCCAGCCGCAGCAGGGTGTCGCAGAGATGCGCCGGGTAGAGGACGCAGGTGTCGAGAAAAGCCGGGAACGCCACTCAGGTCACGCTCATCTCGTCCTGCGCGGTGTGGCCGTCGCGTCGTACAGGCCGTCTTCCTCGGCTTCGGCGGTCATTCGGTCGAGCGTCCGGCGGCGTGCCTGCCGGGTCCGCTCCTGGTAGTCGAGAACGTCCCGGAGCATGACTCGCCGGTGACGGCCGCGCATCGTGTACGGCATCTCGCCCTCGGACAGCAACCGGACCAGCGTGGGCCGGGAGATGTTGAGCAGGTCTGCCGCCTCCTGGGTCGTCAGCATCGTGTTGTGCGGTGCGATGGAGATCGCAAGCCCTTCGGACAGTGCCGTCACCACGTCCCGCAGCACTCCGTACAACTCGTCGGGGATCTCGATCTCGGACCCGTCCGGCCCGACCAGCCTGGCCCGCGCACGACCGCTGGCGCTCCGCAGTTCGTGCACGAACCGGGCCAGCTCAGCCGGGTCGTCCGGAGGAAGGACGGTACGTTCACGCAGCGCGCTGCTCATGACCACAAGGGTATCGCTATTCGAAAAAAACGCAACGCGTTCAGCGCGCGTGACGGGTGGGCGTGACGAGTGAGTGATTTCGCTCCACGCATCCGAATAGCGCCGCGTACTCGAAGATGTGAGCATGCGGATCCTCATGGCCGGCGTGTCCGGCTTCCTCGGCACCCGACTGGTCGACTGCCTCACCGCGGACGGCCACCAGGTCACCCGCCTGGTCCGCCGCCCACCACGCACACCCGCCGAGCGCCAGTGGAACCCGTCCGCCGCGCAACTGGACCCGCAGTGCGTCGCCGAGGCGGACGCGGTGGTGAACCTGGCCGGGGCCGGGGTGGGCGACAAGCGCTGGAACGACGAGTACCGGAAGCTGATCCGGACCAGCCGCGTGGACAGCACCACCACGCTCGCCATCACGATCGCCGGTCTGCCCACCGCGGACCGGCCCGCGGTGCTGCTGAACTCCTCAGCGGTCGGCTGGTACGGCAACACCGGTGACCGCGCGGTCACCGAGGAGGCGCCGGCCGGTGAGGGGTTCCTCGCCGACGTCTGCCGGGTGTGGGAGGCCGCGACCCGGCCGGCCGAGGACGCGGGCGTACGGGTGGTGCGGCTGCGGACCGGACTGCCGCTGCACCGCGACGGCGGCCTGCTCAAGCCGCAGCTGCTGCCGTTCCGGCTCGGCGTCGGCGGCAAGCTGGGCAACGGGCGGCAGTGGCTGCCGTGGATCTCGATGCGGGACTGGCTGAACGCGGCGAAGTTCCTGCTCGACCGCGACGACGTGGCGGGCCCGGTCAACGTGGTCGGCCCGGCGCCGGTCACCAACGCCGAGTTCACCCGGGAACTCGCCCGTCAGCTGCACCGCCCCGCGATCATGCCGATCCCGGCGGTGGCGCTGAAGGTGGTGCTCGGCGGCTTCTCGCAGGAGGCGCTCACCAGCACCCGGGTGCTGCCGGGCGTACTCGACAAGTCCGGCTTTCCCTGGACGCATCCGGACCTGCCGGGCGCGCTGCGCGCCGCCCTCACGGAGTGAGCCCGCGAGGGCGGCGCGGCGTGGCCGTTCAGCAGCCGATCACCCAGTACGCGGGCCCGGTCTGCTTGAGCGTGCTCGTGTAGAAGGTGTTGTAGAGGCCCATCCGCTGCCCGCTGCCCAGCGCGTAGGCGTACCCGCCGGACTGGTAGGCCCGCCCGGCCACCACGTGCGCGTAGTTGCTGGCGGTGACGCAGACCGGCGCGCCGGTCGGCGATGGCGTGGGCGAGGGCGACGCGGTGGGCGTGGGTGACGCGGTCGCCGTCGGGGTCGGGCTCGGCGAGGCGCCGCCACCGCCGAGCCCGAAGAAGAGCGCGTCCCGGTACGTCGAACAGATGGTGTCCAGGAAGTACGCCCCGGCGGTGCCGCACTGGTCCGCACCGGTACCCGGGTCGACGGGGGTGCCGTGGCCCATGCCGGAGACCCGGTAGAGGCGGACCTGGTCGTTGCCGTAGACCTCCAGGCTCGTGCCGGACGGCAGCGTGGACGTGCTGGTCGGGGTGGTCGACAGGCCCAGCACGTTCGTCCACTGGTCCCGCGACTCGGCGGCGTTCGCGGTCGCCACAGTGGTGTCGCTGGTGCCGTGCCAGATCGCCACCCGGGGCCGCTTGCCGGTGTGGCCGGCGTACGCGCCGCGGACCAGGTCGCCCCACTGGGCCGGGGTCTTGTCCACACCCGGGTTCATGCAGCTGAACGCGGTGACGGTGCTGGTCGCGCAGCGGTACGGGATGCCGGCGATGATCGAGCCGCCGGCGAAGACGTCGGGGTAGGCGGCGAGCATGGCCGCGCTCATCGCGCCGCCGGCGGAGAGGCCGCTGACGTACACGCGGGCGCCGTCGGTGCCGTAGGTGGTCCTGGCGTAGTCGACCATCTGTTTGATCGACAGCGCCTCGCCCTGACCGCGGGCGGTGTCACCGGCCTCGAACCAGTTGAAGCAGGAGTTGGCGTTGTTGCCGCTGGGCTGCTGCGGCGCGATGAGCGTGAACTTCCACTGGTCGGCGTACTTCTGCCAGCCGGAGTTGGCGACGTAGGTCGAGGCGTTCTGCACGCACCCGTGCAGCAGCACCACGGCGGGCGCGCCGGCCGGCAGGCCGTCCGGGCGGTACGCGTACATGGTCAGGTTTCCGGGGTTGGAGCCGAAGCCGGTGACCTGGGTGAGCGTGGCGGCCTGGGCGGGGAGGGCGGCGACCAGCGCGGTGGCCGCGGCCAGCACGACCCCGGCCGCCGCCCCGGCGACGCGGGCGATGAGGGATGAGGAGCGGGGCACGGGAACCTCCCGATCGTGGAATGTGAACTGAGTCACCTCCGGGTTGCCGCGACGTTACGGCTGCGTTTCGTCACACCGGAATGGCCGCCGCTCACACATTCACGACCGCCGAAGTGTGCGGGTGAGTTTCGTGTCCGGGCGGTCTGCCCAGGTCCGGTTGGTAACGTCCGCTGCGTGCCGTCCTCCCCGTTCCTGGCCACCGGGCCGTCGATGACCCGCGTCCGTGACCGGCGGGCCGACCTGCTGGTGACGCTCGCCGCCCTGGCTCTGGCCTTCTGGGTCGCCAGCGGCATGTGGCGTGATCCGAACAGCCGTGCCATCACGGTCAACTCCAGCGACCAGGCGCTGTTCGAGTGGCTGCTGGCGTTCGGCGGGCACGCGCTCACCCACGGGGAGAACCCGCTCTACACCACGCTGATCAACGTCCCGGACGGGGTGAACCTCGCGGTGAACACCTCGATCACCGTGTACGCGGCGGTCTTCGCGCCGCTGACGTACCTGATCGGGCCGCCCGCGACGTTCCTGGTGATCCTCACGCTCAACCTCGCCGCCACCGCGGTGGCCTGGTACTGGCTGCTGAGCCGGTACCTGGTGCGCAGCCGGCTGGCCGCCGGTGTGGGGGCGCTGTTCATCGCCTTCTGCCCGGCGATGGTGTCGCACGCCAACGCGCACCTGAACTGGACCGCCGGCTGGCTGGTGCCGCTGCTGATCTGGGGCGTGTTCCGGCTGCGCCGCCCCGGCCGCGCGGTCACCGGCGGGATCGTGCTCGGGCTGCTGGTGGCGGCCGCGTTCTCGATCGCCGCCGAAGGGCTGTTCTTCACCGCGCTGGCGCTCGGCGTGTTCCTCGCCGTCTGGGCGCTGCACCCGGCCCGGTGGCCGGAGGTACGCGCCGCGCTGCCCCGGATGGCGGCCGGGCTCGGAGTCACCGCGCTCGTCGCCGGAGCGCTGCTGGCGTACCCGCTCTGGCTGCACTTCCTCGGGCCGCAGCGGTTCCACGGCACCGGCTTCGACCCGCTGATCCACTCCGAGGACATCGCCGCGTACGGGTCGTACCCGCGCCGGTCGCTGGCCGGCTGGGCCGGGTGGGGCACCTCGCTGGCGCCCAACCCGACGGAGGAGAACTCGTTCTTCGGCGTACCGCTGCTCGTGCTTGGTGTCGCCTGCTTCGCGCTGCTGTGGTGGCGCGCGGACCGGGCGTTCCGGGCCACCCTCGCGGCGCTCGGGGTGACCGCGGTGGTCTTCGCGGTGCTGTCGTGGGGGCCGACGGTGAAGTGGAACGGCCGCCGTTTCGACCAGACGCTGCCGTTCGGGGTGCTGGACAACCTGCCGGTGATCAACGCGGCGCTGCCGTCCCGGCTGGCCCTTGTCGTCGCGCCGGTGATCGGCCTGCTGCTGGCGTACGCGATCGACGCGCTGCGCGCCCGGCCGCCCCGGCGCCGCGCCGTCGGCGTGGCCTGGGCGCTCGGGTTCGTCGCCGCGCTGCTGCCGCTGGTGCCGACGCCACTGCTGACCAGCGTCCGCGAGCCGATCCCGGCGTTCATCACCAGTGGCGCCTGGCAGCGCTACGTCCCGCCCGACGGGGTGCTGACCCCGCTGCCGCTGACCGTCGACGTGTACCCGGACGGGCAGCGCTGGCAGGCGTACGCGCTGGCCCACCGGCAGGGTGAGTTCCGCATCCCGGCCGGGTTCTTCCTCGGCCCGGGCGGTCCGGAGGGCCGGGGCCGGATCGGGCCGGTGCCGCGCACCTTCGACTCACTGATGGACCAGGCCGGCCGGACCGGGCTGGTGCCGATCATCACCGACGGCAGCATCCGCGAGTCCCGGGCGGACCTGCGCCACTGGGGCGTGCGGGCGGTGGTGCTGCCGGACCGGGTGCACGGCGCGAAGTACGACGTCGACGAGGACGCGCTGCGGCGTACCGCCACCGCGCTGCTCGGCGAGCCGGAGCGGGTGGAGGACGTCTGGCTGTGGCGGGTGCCGGACTGACCGCCACCTCGGCCCGATGGCGACGAGGCTCACGGGTCCGGTTCCCGGGGGCGGGACTAGGCTGGACGGGTGAGCGTGACGACTTCCGGGCTGACCGCCGTCCGCGCCGGCCTGCTCGACTACCAGGCCGCCTGGGACGAGCAGCGCCGGCTGCACGAGGCGGTGGTGGCCGGCGAGCAGGGCGACACGGTGCTGCTGCTGGAGCACCCCAGCGTCTACACCGCCGGCAAGCGCACCGAGCCGTGGGACCGCCCGATGGACGGCACCCCGGTGGTGGACGTGGACCGCGGCGGGAAGATCACCTGGCACGGTCCGGGGCAGCTCGTCGGCTACCCGATCGTCCGGCTGCCCGACCCGGTCGACGTGGTCGCGTACGTCCGCCGCACCGAGCAGCTGCTGATCGACGTGTGCGCCGAGTTCGGGCTGGCCGCCGGCCGGGTCGAGGGGCGCTCCGGCGTGTGGGTGCCGGAGGACGACAGGGGCCCGGCCCGCAAGGTGGCCGCCATCGGCATCCGGGTGGCCCGCGGCGTCACGCTGCACGGCTTCTCCGTCAACTGCGACTGCGACCTGGGCTTCTTCGACCGGATCGTGCCCTGCGGCATCCGCGACGCCGGGGTCACCTCGCTGACCGCCGAGCTGGGCCGGCCGATTACCGTCGCCGACGTGCTGCCGGTGGTCGAGCGACACCTGCCGACGCTGACGCAGGTCTGAGCCCCGTGCGGCTCGACCTGGTCACGCTCGTCGTCGCCGAGTACGACCCGGCGATCGCGTTCTTCACCGAGGTGCTCGGGTTCGAGCTGGCCGAGGACAAGCCCTCGCTGACGAACGACGGCCGGCCCAAGCGCTGGGTGGTCGTACGCCCGCCGGGCGGTGGCACCGGCCTGCTGCTCGCCCGCGCCGACGGTGAGCACCAGGCCGGTGCGGTGGGCGACCAGACCCACGGCCGGGTGGGTTTCTTCCTCCAGGTCGACGACTTCGAGGCGGTGTACCGCCGGATGGCCGACGCGGGGGTCGAGTTCGTCCGGCCGCCCCGCACCGAGCCGTACGGCCGGGTCGCGGTCTTCCGCGACATCGCCGGCAACCCCTGGGACCTGCTCGGCCCGGCCTGACCGCCCGGTCCGGCCGATCGGCCCGGCCCGACCGCTCGGCGGCGCGGTGGCCGACCGGGCCGGATCGCCGTCCGCCCAGAACCGCCGCTCGCCCAGCCCCCACCCCGCCATCGGTCACGGTGAGTGACAACGCCGCGTCCGCGGCATGTGACCTCTCGCCGACTTTGCTCTGCAGCCAGATCCGCAACGATCACGCCCGGTCGACCGTTGCGCTCGTGGCTGCAGAGCAAAGGGCGCAGACACCCTTCCCTCCCTCCGGACGGCAGTCCGCCATAACCCCAGCTCAGCGCAATCCGCCGACGCCGAGGGCCTCTCGACCGCCCCGAAACAACCCTCACCGAGAGTGACCACTAGGCCGAGCGACCTCTCGTCACGCTCAGTGGCAGATCCGAACCGATTCCGGAGGTCGGCGGCGAGACCGCCGGCCCGATGCCGAGCCCGCGCCCGCCATCGGGGTCGGAACCGGGACCGGGACCGGCTAGGAGCGAGCCCGCCGCCGCGGACCGGCACGGAGCAAGCCGCGCGAGGGCGCAGCCGTCAGGGCGCGAGGCGGTGCAGGTCGCGCGGGAAGGCGGTCACCTCCCGGACGTTCGCCGCGCCCGTCAGCCGCGCGACGAACCGCTCCAGCCCGATCGCGAACCCGCCGTGCGGCGGCATGCCGTGCCGGAACGCGTCCACGTAACCGGCGTACGGCTCGACCGGCTCGCCGCGCGCCGCCAGCGCGGCCAGGTAGTCGGCGTGCCGGTGCAGCCGCTGCCCGCCGGTGACCAGCTCCACGCCGCGGAACAGCAGGTCGAAACCGTTCGAGTACGCGGGCCGCGCCGGGTCCGGGTGGGTGTAGAAGGGGCGCTTCGCCATCGGATAGCCGGTGACGAAGAGGAAGTCGCTGCCGTGCTCGCGGAGCGCCCACTCCCCCAGCGCCCGCTCGTGCGCCGGGGCCAGATCGGGTTCGGAAGGTGGCGCGCCGGCGATCGTCAACGCCTCGGTGAAGTGCACCGCCGGGATCTCGGCCGGTACCTCCGGCGCCGTCACGCCGAGCGTGGCCAGCGCGCCGTCCGCCCGGTCGGCGACTGTCGCCACCATCCCGGCCAGGGTGTCCCGCAGCACCGCCATCACGTCCCGGTGGTCGGCCACGAACCCCAGCTCGACGTCGAGCGACGTGTACTGGGCCAGGTGCCGTGCGGTGTCGTGCGGCTCGGCGCGGAACACCGGCCCGACCTCGTACACCCGCTCGAAGACGCCCACCATGAGCTGCTTGTAGAACTGCGGCGACTGGGCCAGGTAGGCGGGACGGCCGAACCAGTCCAGCGCGAACACGTTCGCCCCGCTCTCGGTGGACGAGGCGACCACCTTCGGCGTGTGCACCTCGACGAAGCCCTGCCCGTCGAGCGTGGCCCGGAAGCCGGACACGGCCGCCGCCGAGATCCGCAGCGCGGCGGATCGGCTCGGGTGCCGCAGCGCGACCGGCGCGTGGTCGAGCTGGGTGGACAGGCCGGCCGTCAGCACCGGCCGGTACAGGTCGAACGGGGGCGGGACGGCGGGCGGCCCGAGCGGACGTACCGTCGGCTCGACGACCTCGACCCCGGCGGGCGCGGCCGGGTTCGCGACCACCGTGCCGACCACCTCGACGACCGTCTCCTCGGTGAGCGCCTCGACCTGCGCGCGCACGGCGGGCGCGGTGACCACCACCTGGGCGAGCCCGCCGCCGTCGCGGAGGACCAGGAAGGCCACCGACTTGAGCAGCCGGCGGCGGTGGACCCAGCCGGCGAGCCGCACGGTGGCGCCCACATGGGCGGGGAGTTGAGAGGACAGGATGCGTTGCACGACGACTACCTCCTTGACCAATCGCAACGCGATCCCCAGGGAGGTGTGGGCGAGCGGGAACCTCGCGGTGCCACCACACCTTCGCCCCCGCCGGGGCGGGAGCCTCGTTCGTCGCCTTTTCACCGGGGCCGGCCGGGCGGGCTCTACTGGGCGCACAGGCGCTGTTCTTCCCGCAGCTCGGGAGGGTCTTCACGGCCCGGCGCCAGACCGCCTCGCAGCAACCGGCGGCTCTCTCGACTGGCGGATCGGTCCGTTACTCGGCTCCGTCACAGCTCTGCCCGGCACGCTAGCACCGGGCGCCTCGCGGTGTGACCGGGATTTTTGGCCCTTCGTGTCCGGTGTCACAGCGATTCCGGGGTGACGGCGGTCGCCCGCCGTTCATCGACCGGCGCCGACCGGCGTACGCTCGGTTTTGTGACGATCGAGCAATCCGCGCCGACGACTGAGCAGCCCGCGCGCCCCGCGACGGTCGCCCCGGAGGGGCGGCGCATGCTGCGGATCGAGGCACGCAACGCCGAGACGCCGATCGAGCGCAAGCCGCCGTGGATCAAGGTCAAGGCCAAGATGGGCCCGGAGTACACCCAGTTGCGCGGGCTCGTCTCGCGCGAGGGGCTGCACACCGTGTGCCAGGAGGCCGGCTGCCCCAACATCTACGAGTGCTGGGAGGACCGGGAGGCCACCTTCCTCATCGGTGGTGACCAGTGCACCCGGCGCTGCGACTTCTGTCAGATCGACACCGGAAAGCCGGCCGAGTTCGACGCCGACGAGCCGCGGCGCGTCGCCGAGTCGGTCGCCGCGATGGGTCTGCGTTACGCGACCATCACCGGTGTCGCCCGCGACGACCTGCCCGACGGTGGTGCCTGGCTGTACGCCGAGACGGTCCGGCAGATCCACGCGCTGCAGTCCGGCTGCGGTGTCGAGCTGCTGATCCCCGACTTCAACGCCGTACCGGAGCAGCTCGCCGAGGTGTTCGGCTCGCGGCCGGAGGTGCTGGCGCACAACGTGGAGACGGTGCCGCGCATCTTCAAGCGGATCCGCCCGGCGTTCCGCTACGAGCGTTCGCTCGACGTGATCCGCCAGGCCCGCGCCGACGGCCTGGTCACCAAGAGCAACCTGATCCTGGGCATGGGCGAGGAGCGCGCCGAGGTGTCCCAGGCGCTGCGCGACCTGCACGAGGCGGGCTGTGAGCTGATCACCATCACGCAGTACCTGCGCCCCTCCCCCCGGCACCACCCGGTCACCCGCTGGGTCAAGCCGGAGGAGTTCGTCGAGCTGCGCGAGGAGGCCGAGGAGATCGGCTTCGCGGGCGTGATGAGCGGCCCGCTGGTCCGTTCGTCGTACCGCGCGGGCCGCCTCTACCAGCAGGCGCTCGACGCCCGCCGGGAGGTCGTCGCCGCCGGCTGAGGCCGGCCGTCGACCGCGTCACCCGCCGCCGGCCGCCCGCCGGATGCCATGATCACAGGCATGACCGCCGGGGTACGCGAGGAGCCACGCGAGACCGTGCGCTCCCGTACGCCCCGGCGGCTGCCGTTACCGACGCTGCTCGCCGTGCTCGTCGGGTTCGCCGCTGTGGGCTACCGGCTGGCGCTGCTGTTCGCCGACGTGCCGCCCACCAACAGCGACGAGGCGACGATGGGGCTGGCCGCCCTGCACATCGCCCGGGGCGACGGCTTCCCGGTGTGGTTCTACGGCCAGGCGTACATGGGCACGTTGGAGGCGTACCTGGCCGCGCCGCTGATCGCGCTGGCCGGACCGTCGGTGCTCGTGCTGCGGCTGCCCACGCTGGCCCTGTACGCGTTGTTCCTGCTGCTGTCCTGGCGACTGACCCGGCGGCTCGGCGGTGACCGCTGGTACGCCCTGCTGGTCGTCGCCGTGCTGGCGCTCGGCGCGGATCGGGTGGTGAAGAACCAGCTGATCGCCGGTGGCGGTTATCCGGAGCTGAACCCGGCCGGCGCGGCGCTGGCGCTGCTCACCGTCGGGCTCTGCGTGACCGGGCCGGGTGCGCGGCTGCCCCGCTGGGCGGCCTGGGGACTGATCGCCGGGGTGCTGCTCTGGGTGGACCCGCTGATCCTGCCGTACGTGCTGACGCTCGGCGCGCTGCTCGTGGCGTGGCGCTGGCGGGAACTGGCCGGGCGGGCCGGCGTGGTGCTGGCCGGGGCGCTGCTGCTGGGTACCGCGCCGATGCTCGTGGACAGCCTTCGGCACGGCCGCAACCCGGTGAGCGCGGTGCTGGCAGCGGGCGGTACGGGCGCTGCCGCGGACTGGGCGGATCGACTGCACGGCGGGCTGGTGCTCGGGCCGCCGCTGGCGATGGGCTTCTGCTCGCCCGGCCGGTGCGCCACCTGGCAGCTCTGGTGGGCGCTCGCGTTCCCGGTGCTGCTGGCGCTGGCCGCGTTCACCGCGTGGCACACCCTGCGACGAACCTGGGGCGGTCCACGCTCGGTGGAGCGGGTGTCGGCCGGGGTGCGGCTGGCGCTGCTCGGCGGCGCGGCCGGGGTCCTCGCCGCGTACGCGGTCAGCAACGCGGCCGGGCGGACGCCGATCGAGAGCAGCCGGTACCTGTCGTGCCTGGCGGTGGCGGTGCCCGCCCTGCTCTGGCCACTGTGGCAGGCCGCCCGCCCACTCGCCGAGGTGGAGTCGATCAAGGCGACCGGCCGGCGGGCGGCCTGGGCTAGGGCCCGGGTGGCGGGTGTCGGGGCGGTGGCGGTGCTCGCAGGTGTGCTCGGAACCGGCGCGGCGACCACAGTGGAGGTGATCCGGGCGGCCCCGGCCGTGCACGCCGAGGCGGACCGGCACCGCTCGCTCGTGGACACGCTCGGCGCGCTCGGCGTCCGGCACGTGCGCGGCGGCTACTGGACGTGCAACCGGCTCACCTACGCCACCGGCGAGAACGTGCTCTGCGCCGTGGTCGAGGACGATCTGCGCCCCGGATTCGACCGGCTGCCCGCGTACCGGCGGGAGGTGGCCGCCGACCCGGAGGCCGCCTGGGTGGCGCTCGCCGGCTCGCCGCTGGCCGCCCGGCTGGACGCGCGCCTCGGCCCCGAACCGGGCGCGCTCGACGTCGTCACGGTCGCCGGCTGGCGGATCTACCTGCCACGCCGCTGACGCAGGCCCGGTGGCGGGTCGAGCAGACCGAGGCGGTGGGCCAGCGCGGCGGCCTCCACCCGGTTGGTCACGTCCAGCTTGGCGATGATCCGGGACACGTGCACGCTCGCCGTCTTCGGCGAGATGAACAGCCGCTCGGCGATGCGGCTGTTGCTGTGCCCCTCGGCCACCAGCCGCAGCACCTCCCGTTCCCGGCTGGTCAGCAGGTCCGGCCCGGGTCGCCCGGTGCCGCGCAGCCCGACCCGGCGGGCCAGCGTCGCCGCCTGCTCGCCCAGCGGGGTGGCGCCCAGCCGGGCGGCCACCTCGACCGTCTCCCGTACCGCGGCGGCCACGTCGTCCCGCTCGCCCGCCGCGGCGGCCGCCTCGGCCAGCCCGAGCAGCGCCCGGCCCAGCGGGTACGGCTGCCCGGCCGTCCGCCACGCCGCCACCGCCGCCCGCCACTGCGCGAGCGCCCCGGCGGGACCGGTGGGCGCGAGCCCGGCCAGGACGGCGGTGACGTGCGCCGCGTACGCCTGTTCGGCCGGGTGCCGGGCGGGCAGCGCGGCGGCCCTCGTGGACACGTCGGCGGCGAGCGTCGCGTCACCGGTCAGCGCGGCGGTACGCGCCACCGCGCCGAGCACCGGCCAGCCCTCGCGCGGCAGGTCGGCCAGGTGCGGGTCGGCCAGGGCGGCGCGCGCCGCGCGTACCGCTTCCAGCTTGTCGTCGACGGCGAGCGCGGCCTCCACGCGCAGCTCGTGCAGCGGCAGCCGGTGGTTGGGCCACAGGTAGGGGCGGCTGAGGAACGCCAGCGCCCGCCCGACGACCTCGTCGGCGGCGGGGTGGGCGCGGGCCAGGTGCAGCCCGGCGCGCAGTTGCAGCCAGTGCAGACCGGAGACGCCCGGCGGGTCGATGCGGGCCGCCTCGGCGCAGGTGGCGTCCGCCTCGTCCCAGCGGCCCAGCGCGATCAGCGCCTCGGCCCGGTTCGACAGCAGGTACGCCCCGATCGAGCGGCTGATGCCGACCCGGCGCGCCTCGGTCACCCCGGCCGCGGCCGCCTGCTCGGACTCGTCGTAGCGGCCCAGCTCGTAGAGCACGTCGGAGAGGAAGACCAGCGCGCTGACCAGGGCCCACGAGTCACCGGCGGCACGGGCCCGCGCCTCGACCCGGCGCAGCTCGGCCAACCCGCGCTCCGGCGTGCCGTCGAGGCGGTGCAGCAGGGCGATCCGGGTGGGCAGCAGCACCAGGTCGGTGCCGACCTCGGACGCGCCGGCCGCGGCTTCGGCGGCCACCGTGGCGGCCTCGCGCGGGTCGACCTTCATCAGGTGCGACGCGATGTCGGCCAGCACGGCGAACCGTTCCGGGCCGTCGGGGGCGCCGGCCGCCAGCCGGTACGCCTCGCGCAGCTCGGCCGCGCCGTCGCTCTTGCCGAGCAGCGCGAACAGCCGGCCCCGGTGGTCGAGCAGGCGGGCGGCGCGCAGCGGTTCGGCGTCGGAGTCGACCTCGGCCAGCGCGGCCCGGGTGAGCGTGAGCGCCCGGCTGAGGTCACCGGCGGTGACCGCGGCGGTGAGCGTGTCCTCCAGTACCCGCAGGTGGTCCATGCCGAGCCGGTCGGCGGCGTCGGGCACCTGCTCCCACAGTTCGAGGACGCGCTCCAGCAGGCGGCTCTGCTCGGCGTACGCGTACCGTTCGGCGGCTGCCTCGGCGGCGACCCGGGCGGCGGTGAGCGCGCGCGGGTGGTCGTGCGCCGCGTACCAGTGGTGGGCGATCTCGGCCGGCGCGCGACCGGCGGCGACCAGGTGGGGTTGGGCCTCGATCGCGGCGGCGTACCGGGCGTGCAGCCGGGCGTGCTCGCCGGGCAGCAGGTCGTCGTGCACCGCCTCGCGGACCAGCGCGTGCCGGAACTCGTAGTCGCCGTCCGGGTCGGCCACCACGAGCTGACCGGCGACGGCGGCGCGCAGCGCGTCCTCCAGTTCGGCCTCGGGCAGGCCGGCCACCTCGGCGAGCAGCTGGTGGGCGAAGCGGGTGCCGCCGGCGGCGGCGATCCGCAGCACCCGCTGGGCCGGCTCGGGCAGCCGGTCGACGCGGGCCAGCAGCAGGTCGCGCAGCGTCTCCGGGATGGTGGCGCAGCCGACCGGGCCACCGGCGGCGGCCAGCTCCTCGATGAAGAACGGGTTGCCCTGGGTGCGTTCGTGCACGTCGTCCACGGTCCGGGCGAACTGCTCGACACCGAGCAGGTCGGCGAGCACGGCGGCGGTGCCGTCGCGGTCGAGGCGGCCCAGCTCGATCCGGTCCACGCCGCGGACCCGGTCCAGCTCGGCGAGGAACGGCCGCAGCGGGTGCCCGCGGTGCAGCTCGTCGGTGCGGTACGTGCAGACCACCAGCAGGCGGGTGGCGCGGGCGGCCCGCACCAGGAAGCCGATCAGGTCGCGGGTGGAGCGGTCGGCCCAGTGCAGGTCCTCGATCACCAGCACCAGCGGGCGTTCCTCGGCGATGCGCCGGAACAGGTCGGCGACCAGGTCGAACAGGTAGCCGCGCGGGGTGTCGGCGAGGGCCGGCCCGGCGGGCGCGGCGACGCCTGCGGGCATCCGGGCCAGCTCCGGCAGCAGCCGGGCGAACTCCGCCTCGTAGCCGGCGAACGCGGCCGGCCCGTCGTGGCGCAGCACGTCGCGCAGCGCGGCCGCGAACGGGGCGAACGGCAGGCCGGCCTCGCCCAGTTCCAGGCACTGGCCGACCAGCAGCCGCGCCCCGGCGGTGTGGACGTGCGTGCCGAACTCCTCCAGCAGCCGGGTCTTGCCGACCCCGGCCTCGCCGCCGACGAGCACGGTCGTCGGGTCGCCGGAGCGTGCCCGGGCCAGCGCGTCGCCGAGCACTGTCAGCTCGGGCCGGCGGCCGACGAGGACGGTGCTGGCGGCGCGTACTGTCACGCCGTCGAGCATGCCACGGCCCCCCGACGGCCTCGCCTGGCCGATCGGGCGGTCGGTGGCCGCCGGCCCGGCCGCCCCCGTGACGGCCGGACCGGCGACGACCGCCGGCGCGGTCACCGGCGGGCGTCGGTGATGCGGGCGTGGTGCTGTCGGCGGCTCAGCCAGCCGCGCGGGTGCCGTCGGGGCAGCGACCGGGCCAACCGGTCCTGCGCCGCGTCGGCCTGCAGCTCGGAGGCGTGGCTGCGGTGGATGCTGAGGATGAACTCCGCGTCGTTGCCGAACATGTCGGATCTCCCTGTCGTGGGTCTGTCGTCGCTGTCGAGATCCACTTTTCGCGCGAAGGTGCCCCGGGCACATGGGTACGCCGCCTGATCTTTGCCCCCGCCGCCTCCTTACCTGAGGGCCGACGAGGGGCCGCGCGGCCGTAAGGTACTCAGCCCGCTCCGGAAGAGGCGGCCACGGATCAACGTGACGTGCGCCGACCACTAGACTCTGCGGCATGGCAAAGCCCCAGGAGAAGGTCTCGTTCGGCCAGCGGCTGAAGCAGATCGGGATGGTGTTCCGGTTCACCGCCAAGCAGGACAAGTGGTTCGCGCCGCTGACGGCGGCGGCGGTGCTGATCCCGCTCGCGCTCACCGTGGTCGCGGTGATCGCCTGGGGCTGGATCTGGTTGCCGATCGGCATCCTGCTCGCCCTGCTGGCCGTGCTGATCGTGCTCAACCTGCGCTCCAACAAGGCGATGATGAACGCCGCGGAGGGGCAGCCGGGCGCGGCGGCGCAGATCATGGAGAGCATGCGCGGCGACTGGCGGGTCACCCCGGCGGTCAGTTCCACCACGCAGATGGACATGGTGCACCTGGTGGTGGGCCGCCAGGGCGTGATCCTGCTGGCCGAGGGGAACCCGCAGCGTGTGCGTGGCCTGCTCGGCCAGGAGAAGCGCCGGCTGGCGAAGGTGATCGGCACGGCGCCGCTGCACGACTACGTGATCGGGCAGGGCGAGGGTGAGCTGCCGGTCCGCAAGCTGCGGATGACGCTGATGCGGCTGCCCCGCGCCCTGTCCCCGAAGGACGTCAACGCGCTCGACAAGCGGCTCAAGGCGCTGACCGCGCGGCCGCAGATGCCCAAGGGCGCGGTCCCGAAGAACATGCGGCCGCCGCGTGGCGCGTTCCGGCAGACCCGGGGTCGCTGACCTTCGGCGTACGCGAGAAGGAGCCGGTCCCGTGCGGGGCCGGCTCCTTTCTTGTGCGGGTCAGCGGCGCGGCGCGTCGGTGACGACGGAGCCGGCGAGCCGGTCGTGCAGGCCGCGCCGGTGCTCGTCCATGAGCAGGGCCGGCACGGCCAGGGCCAGCAGGAATCCGCGCAGCAGCCCGCGGAGCAGCCCGATCCGGCCGCCGTCGGCCCAGGCGACGCAGCGCAGCCGGGTCAGGTACATGCCGGGGGTCTGGGCGAACAGGCCGATGAAGAAGCCGTACTCCAGGATCAGCACCAGGACCGGCGGCCAGCCGTCGCGGACCGGGTCGGAGAAGGCCCGGGCGACCATCAGGCACAGCACCCAGTCGATGATCAGGGCGCCGAATCGGCGGCCGAGGCTGGGCGGGGTGAAGGCGGGGTCGGCGGCGGGCGGCACCGGTGTGGCGGCGGTATCGGTCACAGCGGCCAGGGTAGCGCCGCCGCAACCCCTGACGAAAAATCCGACATTCGCCGCCAGAGCGTGCCGGAGTGACGCTCCGCAAGCGACGTAACACGGCGGAAACAGACGAGACACGGCCGGGCAACCCCCCGGCCATAGCGTCGCCAGTAGTTAGCTACCGGAGTGGACCTGCCAGGAGGACGTGTGTTCGCCAATTCCGAGGAACTCCTGCGATACCTCGCCAACGAGGACGTGAAGTTCGTCGACGTACGTTTCTGTGACCTGCCCGGCGTGATGCAGCACTTCAACCTGCCGGTCGAGTCGTTCGACGACAGCGTGTTCACCGACGGCCTCGCCTTCGACGGCTCCTCGATCCGCGGGTTCCAGGCCATCCACGAGTCCGACATGCTCCTGCTGCCGGACGTCGCCACCGCCTTCATCGACCCGTTCCGCACGCAGAAGACCCTCGCGCTGAACTTCTTCATCCACGACCCGTTCACCCGCGAGGCCTACTCCCGCGACCCCCGCAACGTCGCCAAGAAGGCCGAGGCCTACCTCGCCGCCAGCGGCATCGCCGACACCGCCTACTTCGGCGCCGAAGCCGAGTTCTACATCTTCGACTCCATCCGCCACGAAACCTCCGCCCACCAGTCGTTCTACTACATCGACTCGATCGAGGGCGCCTGGAACAGCGGCCGCATCGAAGAGGGCGGCAACCGCGGCTACAAGACCGCCTACAAGGGCGGCTACTTCCCGGTGCCGCCGGTCGACCACTACGCCGACCTGCGTGACCGGATCGTGCGGCGCCTCGTCGACGGTGGCTTCACCGTCGAGCGGTCGCACCACGAGGTCGGCACCGCCGGCCAGTCGGAGATCAACTACAAGTTCTCCACGCTGCTGCACGCCGCCGACCAGCTCCAGCTGTTCAAGTACATCGTCAAGAACGAGACCTGGGCCGCCGGCAAGACCGCGACGTTCATGCCCAAGCCGCTGTTCGGTGACAACGGCTCCGGCATGCACACCCACCAGAGCCTCTGGCGCGGCGGCGAACCGCTGTTCTACGACGAGACCGGCTACGCCGGCCTGTCCGACACCGCCCGCTGGTACATCGGCGGCCTCCTGCACCACGCCCCCTCGCTGCTGGCCTTCACCAACCCGACGGTGAACTCCTACCGTCGTCTGGTGCCCGGCTTCGAGGCGCCGGTCAACCTGGTCTACTCCCAGCGCAACCGCTCCGCGTGCACCCGCATCCCGGTCACCGGCAGCAACCCGAAGGCCAAGCGCGTCGAGTTCCGGGTGCCGGACCCGTCCAGCAACCCGTACCTGGCGTTCTCGGCGATGATGATGGCCGGCCTGGACGGCATCAAGAACAAGATCGAGCCGCCGGCGCCGATCGACAAGGACCTGTACGACCTCCCGCCGGAGGAGTGGGGCGACGTCAAGCAGGTCCCGGGCTCGCTGCCGGAGGTGCTCACCGCGCTCGAGGCCGACCACGACTACCTGCTCGACGGCGGCGTGTTCACGCCGGACCTGATCTCGACCTGGGTCGAGTGGAAGCGGGCCAACGAGGTCGACCCGGTGCGCCTGCGCCCGACCCCGCACGAGTTCGCGATGTACTTCGACTGCTGAGCACGCTCGTCAGCACCGGCCGGGCCGGCTCCGCGATGGCGGAGCCGGCCCGGCCGTTTCACGCGGCTCGGCGGCGCAGTGCCGCCCGGACTCCGGCCACCGCGACGACCACCACCAGCACCGTCATCAGCACCGCGCCGGGCGCCTTGGTGAACCGGGCCAGGTTGGTGCCGTCGGGCAGCGTGAGCAGCGAGACCGCCGCGCAGGGGGCCACGAACCACACCTCCCGGGCCAGCGGCACCGCCGCGACCGCGAGCAGCGTCAGCGGCCAGATCGCGTACCAGGGGTGGAAGACCGGTGCGAGCAGCACGGTGGCGGCGAGCGCCAGTCCCGCGCCGAGCAGCGCCACCCGGGGCCGGGCCACTGTCAGCCGGGCCACCCGCTGCCGGCTGTCGTTGAGCCGCCGCAGCGCCGTCCACGCCCGCCACCAGAGCGCGACGAGGGTCCCGGCCAGCAACGCCAGCGCGACGGCGCGCACCACCGGGACCGCCCGGGGCCGCTGCCCGGCCAGTTCGCCGGCGTAGTCGATGACGAACCCGATCGCGGTGGGCGGTGAGGTCCACTGCTGCGAGTCGCCGCTGTGGCCGAGTCCGCCGATCCAGCCCAGCCCGAGGCCGGTGGCGAGCGAGACGACGAGCAGCGTGCCGAGCACCGACGCGGCCAGTTGCCCGCCGTCGCGCAGCAGCGCCCGCCAGGTGTAGCGGCCGAGCACGGCGGCGAGCGCCGCGAACGGCAGCGCGACGACCGCCACCGCCTTCACCGCCACGGCCAGGCCGAGCAGCACCCCGGCGACCAGCAGCGCGCGCGGTTTGCCCGGCAGGCGGACCAGCACCAGCAGGCCGAGCAGGAGCAGGCCGAGCGCGAGCGCGTCG
Source organism: Micromonospora sp. LHW51205 (assembly GCF_003315815.1). NCBI lineage: Bacteria > Bacillati > Actinomycetota > Actinomycetes > Micromonosporales > Micromonosporaceae > Micromonospora > Micromonospora sp. LHW51205. The sequence goes on from NZ_QMEZ01000002.1 coordinate 603,567, forward strand.
TTGTGCGCGCCGGCCACCAGGTGGATCCCGACCAGCGGGCAGGCGAGCACCAGCCAGGCGGCCCGGCGGGTGGGCACGCCGGCGGCCCGGGCCAGGCCGGGCAGGCAGAGCGCGGCCAGCAGCACCCCGGCCACCGCTATCAGCCGAAGCGCCACGACGGTCCCGATCAGGCCGCCGCCGGCGAGGACGGCGAGCCCGGCCAGCAGCACGAAGAACGGCCCGTACGGCGCCGGGGTGTCCCGCCAGATCGGCGACACCGAGTCGGTCCACGGGCAGCCGGCCGCCGCGACCCCCACCCGGTACGGGCTGAGGCCCTGCGTCCACGTCCAGCCCTGGCAGGCGTACGAGTAGACGTCGCGGCTGCCGATCGGCGGCGCGGCGAGCAGCGGCAGCGACCAGAGCCCGGCGGTCACGTACGCCCACCGGCCGGACGGCGCGCCCCACCGCAGCGACCACCAGGCGCCGACCAGCAGCAGCGTCCCGGCCAGCCAGCAGCCGAGCGTCAGCGGCCCGTTCGGGGCCGCCCAGATCGCGGCGAGCGTGCTGCGCGGGGGCGGGCCGGGCAGCGCGCCGCCGAGCCACCCGGCGACGGTGAGCAGCACCGCCCCGGCGAGACCGGCGTAGCGGGCGACGGCGGCGGCGATCGGCCGGACCGGTCCGTCGACCTCGCTCACCGGCACACTCCTCAGTCCGCGGGAACCGGCTGCCGGCCCTTGCGAGCCGACCGTACCAACCAGACGACCACGCCGATCACGAACAGCGTCATCAGCGGCGCACCGGGCATCTTGCTGTACCGGGCCAGCCCGGTTCCGTCGGCGAGCACCAGGAACGACGACACCACGGTGACGATCGAGAACCAGAGCGTGCGGTGCGCGGTGGCGGCCAGCACCGCCAGCGGCCACAGCCAGTACCAGGGGTGGAACAGCGGGGACAGCGCGACGGTGGCGGTGAGCGCCAGCGCGGCGTGCCAGAACGGCTCACCGCGACGCAACGAGCGGAACCACAGCCAGATCAGCACCCCGACCAGCACGACCATGCCGATCGCCCGGGTCACCGGCAGCGCGTCGACGTGCACCCCGAACGGCGCCAGCAGATAGCCGACGGTCTGCCCCACCGCTGTCGGCGGCGACGTCCAGGCCACCACCAGGCTGCCCTGCTCCAGCCCGCTGATGAACCCCAGCCCCAGGCCGGAGACGAGCGTCACCCCGGCCAGCGCCACGAGCGATCCGCCGACCACCCACCCGCCGTCGCGGACCAGCGACCTGATCCGGTACGCCCCGACGATGGCGGCGAGCGCGGCGAACGGCATCACGACCAGCGCGGTGACCTTGACGGCGGCGGCGAGTCCGAGCAGCGCCCCACCGGCGAGCAGCGGCCAGGGCCGCCCCGGCCGGGCCGCCACCACCGCCAGCCCGGCCACGAGCAGGCCGATCATCAGCGCGTCGTTGTGCGCACCGGATATCAGGTGCACGGGCACCAGCGGGCTGGCCAGCGCCAGCCACAGCGCCCGCCGCGGCGGCACCCCGCAGCGGCGGGCCAGCACCGGCAGCGCCCACGCGGTGAGCGCCACCCCGGCCACGGCGAGCAGCCGGAACAGCGCGACCGCGCCGAGCAGCGACCCGGTCGCCTCCACCACCGCACCGGCGAGCAGCACGAACAGCGGCCCGTACGGCGCCGGGGTGTCCCGCCAGATGTAGGAGATGGTGTCCAGCCAGGGGCAGGGCAGCGCGGACACGCCCTGCTCGTAGGGGTTGATCCCGGCCGAGAAACTGGCGCCCTGGCAGGCGTACGCGTACACGTCCCGGCTGCCCAGCGGCGGCGCGACGAGCATCGGCAGCAGCCACAGCGCGACTGTGACCAGCACCCAGCGCGAAGACGGCACCCGGTCCCGCAACGACCACCACGCCCACGCCAGCAGCCCGGTGCCGACCAGCCACAACCCGATGATCAGCGGCCCGTTCGGGCCCTGCCAGATGCTGACCGGGGTGGGACGCAACTCGCCGTCGGGCAGGGCGCCGCCGAGGAACGCGGCCACGGCGAGCAGCACCGAACCCGCCAGGCCGATCCAACGCGAGAGGTGGTGAGGCACGCCCGACATGCTGCCAGTACGGTGGTTCGCGATCAGGAGGTGGGCATGCGGGGCGGTCGGGTGGTGGCGGTGTCCGCCGCGTTCGCGCTCGTCCTCGCCGTGCTCCACCTCACCCTGCCGGTCACCGGCTCGGACCTGTCCGCCCAGGTCGCCCGCGCCGACTTCTTCGCCGCGCACCCGTCCGCCCTGGTCGACCTGCGCTGGTACGGCGGCGTGCACCCGTGGGGCTACAGCCTCGTCTCGCCGCCGCTGATGGCACTGCTCGGCGTACGCGTCACCGGCGCACTCGCCCTGCTCGCCTCCGCCACCGCGTTCGCCGCCCTGCTGGTGCGGACCCGGGTGCCCCGACCGCTGCTCGGCAGCCTGGTCGGTGTGGTCACGATCGCCGGCAACCTGGTCTCCGGCCGGGTCACGTACGCCCTCGGCGTCGCGTTCGGCCTGGCCGCGCTGCTCGCGCTCACCGTGCCCGCCCGACGTGCTGCCGCCGTCGACGCTTCCGGCACCGGTGCCGGTGCGGCCGGTGCCGCTGCTGGTCCGGCCGGCCCCGGCGCGCCGGCCTCGCCCGTCGGCATCTGGGCGGGCCGGAGCGTCTGGGCGGCCGTCGCCGCCGTTGTCGCCGCGCTGCTCGCCTCCGCGGCCAGCCCGGTGGCCGGGCTGTTCGTCGGGCTCGCCGGCGTCGCGCTGCTGCTGAGCCGCCGGTACGCCGACGGCCTGCTGCTCGCCGTACCCGCGGCCGGACCGCTCGCCGTGACCGGGCTGCTGTTCGGCGAGGGCGGCTGGATGAACATCAGCCGCACCGACACCGTGCACGCCGTGGTGACGAGCCTGCTGGTCGCGGCGCTCGTGACGTACCGGCCGGTGCGGGTGGGCGCGCTGCTGTCCGCGGCCGGGGTGCTGGCGTCGGCGTTGCTGCCCACCCCGGTCGGGCTGAACGCCACCCGCCTGGTGGTGATGTTCGCGCTGCCGCTGCTGGCCGCCGCGGCGACGCCACCGGCGAGGCTGGGCATCCCCCGGTTGCCCCGGACCGCCGGTGCAGCCGGGCTGACCGCGCTGCTCGCTGTCGTCTGCTGGTGGCAGCCGCCGGTGGTCACCGCCGACCTGCACAGCGCCGACGATCCGACGGCCGACCCGGCGTACTTCGCGCCGCTGCGCGCGGAACTGGCCCGGCGCGGGCTCACCGGACGGGTGGAGGTGCCGCCGACCCGCAACTACTGGGAAGCCGCCCGGATGGGCGAGGTGCCGCTGGCCCGGGGCTGGCTACGCCAGGCCGACATCGACCGCAATCCGCTGTTCTTCACCACGGTGCCCGGCGCGGACGGCACCGGCATTCCGCTGACCCCCGTCACCTACCGGGACTGGCTGGCCGACAACGCGGTGCAGTACGTGGCAGTGCCCGACGCCGAGTTCTCCTGGGTGGGGCGATCCGAGGCGGAGCTGGTGGAGACGGGCCTGCCGTACCTGACCGAGGTCTGGTCGGACCGGCACTGGAAGCTGTACGCGGTGGCCGAGCCCACCCCGGTCGTCGGCGCGCCGGGTGAGCTGATCAGCCAGGACGGCGCCTCGATCACCTTCCGCGCCCCCGCCCCCGGCCCGATCCCGATCCGGGTCCGCCACGATCGCTGGCTGACCGCCTCAGGCGGCGCCGAAGTCACCCAAGACGGCAAGTGGACAACGGTGACGGTCCCCCGAGAGGGCACCTACACCCTTACAAGCTGATCCCGGCGGAGATCTTGGTACGAAATGGCCCCCATAGGGGCCGTTCCCTACCAAGATCTCTCGGCTTTCCTGAGATTCGGAAAGCATTTCTCGCGTGTCGGGACCAGCAGCGGCAGCGGAGGCGAGGGCGGCCATCGAGGTCCCGGCATCCCGTGGCACCGGGCTGGACCGCCTCGCCCTCTGACCGCCTCCCCGCTGCCGACGACAGGCGACGCAGCTAGGCATTACAGCTAGGGCCGCAAGTGCAAGATCGACGTTGGGACCGGGCGGGGCGAGGTCGAGGGCGGGACGGGGCACGGCCGACGTGAACAAGGCCGAGGGCCGGGCAGGCGCCGCCTAACCAAGAGGCGTGGGCGGGCGCAGGGCCTAGAGGGGGGACTCCAGGATGCGCTGGACGACCGTGCGGGAGTGGCGGCCCGTTCGCAGGTACTCGTCGAGGAACTCGCCCTGGTCCTCGCGCCCCAGCAGCCGCACCACCCCGGCCAGCTCCACCCCGTGCCGGGGCAACTGGTCCCCCGCCCGGCCGCGTACCAGCATCAGCGCGTCGCGCACCTCGGCGGCGAGCGTCCAGCCGGCGGCCAGCTCGGCGGCGTCGGTGGCGTCGAGCAGGCCGGCGTCGCGGGCGGCGGTCAGGGCGTCGAGCGTACGGGTGCCGCGCAGCTCGGGGATCCGGCCGGCGTACCGGAGCTGAAGCAGCTGCACGGCCCACTCGACGTCGGCGAGCCCGCCCCGGCCCAGCTTGGTGTGGGTGGCCGGGTCGGCGCCCCGGGGCAGCCGCTCGGTTTCCACCCGCGCCTTGATCCGGCGGATCTCGATGACCTGCTCGCGGGTCAGCCCGTCGGCCGGGTAGCGCACCGGCTCGATCATCGCCTCGAACTCGGCGCCCAGGTCGGCGTCGCCGCAGACGAACCGGGCCCGCAGCAGCGCCTGCGCCTCCCACACCCGCGACCAGCGCGCGTAGTACTGCGCGTACGCGGCGAGGCTGCGTACCAGCGGGCCCTGCCGGCCCTCGGGGCGCAGGTCGGCGTCCACACCGAGCGGCGGGTCGGGGGCGGGCGCGGACAGCAGCCGGCGCAACTCCTCGGCGATGGCCTGCGCCGCCGCGCTCGCGGTGCTCTCGTCCACGCCGGGCGGCGGGTCGTAGACGAACAGCACGTCGGCGTCGGAGAGGTAGTTGGACTCGTACCCGCCGAGCCGGCCCATGCCGATCACCGCGAAGCGCAGGCCGGGCGGTCCGGGGTGGACGGTACGGGCGGCGCGCAGCGCGGCGGCCAGCGTGGCGTCGGCGACGTGGGACAGCGCGGTACCCACCGCCGTCACGTCGACCACCGTGGGCCGCCGCTCGCCGCCGCCGACCGGGCGCGGGGTGAGCGGCGCGAGTGAGCCGGCGCGGCTGAGCACGTCGGCGGCGGCGATGCGGACCAGTTCCCGGCGGCGCAGCGCACGGACCGCCCGGATCGCCTCGACCGGGTCGTCGTGCCGGGCAGCGGCCGCGGCGAACCCGTCGACGAGCGTCTCGCGCGGACGCGGGGTCAGTTCGCTGTCCTCGGCGAGCAGCCGCAGCGCCTCCGGCTCGCGGGACAGCATGTCGGCCGCGTACCGGGACGAGGAGAGCACCCGGGCCAGGCGGCGCGCCACCGGGCCGGAGTCGCGCAGCAGGCGCAGGTACCACGGTGTGCTGCCGAGCTTGTCGGACACCTGCCGGTAGTTGAGCAGACCTCGGTCCGGCTCGGGGGCGTCGGCGAACTCGTCGAGCAGCACCGGCAGCAGCGTGCGCTGGATCGCGGCGGTACGGCTGACGCCGCCGGTGAGCGCCTGCAGGTGCCGCAGCGCGCCGGCCGGGTCGGCGAAGCCGAGCACCTCCAGCCGGTGCCGGGCCGCCTCGGGCGTGAGGCGCAGCCCCTCGGCCGGCACCCGGGCCACGGATTCCAGCAGCGGCCGGTAGAGCAGTTTGGCGTGCAGCCGGCGTACCTCGGCGGCGTGGGTGACCCACTCGGCGCGGAACTCCTCGACGGCGCTGCGGCCCGGCGTGGCCGCGTAGCCGAGCGCGGCGGCGAGCCAGCGCAGCGCGGCCGGTTCGGTCGGCACGGTGTGGGTGCGGCGCAGGGCCTGGAGCTGGAGCCGGTGCTCGACGGCGCGCAGGAAGCGGTAGCCGCGCAGCAGCGCCTCCCCGTCGGCGCGGCCCACGTAGCCGCCGGCCACGAGCGCGCGCAGCGCCGGCACGGTGCCCGGCACCCGCAGCGACTCGTCGCCCCGGCCGTGCACGAGCTGGAGCAGCTGGACGGCGAACTCGATGTCGCGCAGCCCGCCCGGACCGCGCTTGATCTCGCGTTCCAGCTCCTTCGGCGGCACGTTGTCGAGGATCTTGCGGCGCATGGACCGGACGTCCTCGACCGCCTCGGGCCGTTCGGCGGCGGTCCACACGAGCGGGGCGAGCGCCTCGATCCACTCCCGGGCCAGCTCCAGGTCACCGGCGGCCGGGCGGGCCTTGAGCAGCGCCTGGAACTCCCAGGTGCGGGCCCAGCGCTTGTAGTAGGCGAGGTGGCTGGCGAGCGTGCGGACCAGCGGGCCCCGGTTGCCCTCGGGGCGCAGCGCCGCGTCGACCGGCCAGGCCACCAGTCCGCAGATCTGGATCAGCCGGGTGGCGATCTGGGTGGCGGCGGGCAGGTCGTCGTCGGTGGCGGAGACGAAGATGACGTCGACGTCGGAGACGTAGTTCAGCTCGTCGCCACCGCACTTGCCCATCGCCACCACGGCCAGGCGGGGACGCGGCGTGCCCTCGGGCAGCTCGTCGGCGGCGATGTCGTAGGCGGCGGCCAGCGTGGCGTCGGCCAGCCCGGACAGCGCCGCCATGGTCTGCTCCAGGCCGCGCCCGCCGGTCAGGTCGGCCGCCGCGATCCGTAGCAGCGCGAGCCGGTACGCCTGCCGCAGCAGCGGGACCGCGCCGGTCATGGTGGTGAGCCGGGCGGCCACGCTCAGGTCGAGCCGCCCGTCCGCGGTGGGGGCGAGCCCGTCCGGCTCGGTGGCCAGCACCGCCCACTGCCCCGGGTTGGCGACCAGGTGGTCGCCGAGCGCGGAGGAGGCGCCGAGCACCGCGATCAGGCGGCGGCGCAGCCCGGGGTCGGCGGCCAGCGCGTCGCGTACGGCCACCTCGTCGCCGGAGCGCCGCTCGGACTCGACCAGCCGGTGCAGCTGACGCAGCGCCAGGTCCGGGTCGGCGGCGCGGGACAGCGCGGCGAGCAGTTCGGCGGCGCGTTCGTCGGCCGGCTCCTGCGTCTCGGGCCGCCACAGGTCGAGCCCGTCCGGGCCGAGCAGGTCGGCGGCGCGCGTGGCGCCGTCCCCCTCGGCGAATCCGTAGCGGGCCAGGCGCCCGCGGGCCGGCCGGGTCACCGTCAGGCCCCGAGCAGCGGCAGGCTGCGGCGCGGGTTGTCGTCGCCCAGTTCGCCGAGCGCGAGCGCGGCGAACCGGATCGCGAACGGCTGCCACGCCTCCTCGACGTCGGCCATCACCCGGTCGCAGGCGGCCACCACCAGCTCCGGGTCGTAGTCCAGCTCGGCCAGCACCGCCGAGTCGCGGGACCACTCGGCGATCATGGCGGTGTCGCACTCGATGTGGAACTGCAGGCCCCAGGCCCGATCGCCGAGGCGGAACGCCTGGTGCGGGTAGCGGGTGGACGCGGCCAGCAGCGTCGCGCCGTGCGGCAGCTCGGTGATCTCGTCGGCGTGCCACTGGAGCACGTCGGGCATCAGCGGCACGTACCGGAACAGCGGATCGTCCTCGGCGGCGTCGCGCCGGCCCACCAGGGCCGGGCCGATCTCCGGCCCGGACGGGCTGCGCTCGACCAGGCCGGCGTGCGCGGTGGCGAGCAGTTGCGCGCCGAGACAGATCGCGAGCGTGGGCACCCGCTGGCGGACCGCCTTGCGCAGCAGCCCCTCCAGCGCCGGGAACCAGGGCGCGCCGGGGGCGCCGTCGGACCCCGGGTACGCCTGCTGGTCGCCGCCGAGCACCACCAGCGCGGCGTATCCCTCCAGGTCGGCGGGGAGCGCGTCACCGGCGTGCGGACGCAGCACGCGCAGTTCCAGGCCCCCTTCGGTGAGCCACTCCCCCAGGCGGCGGAGGTCGTCGGTCGGGTCGTTCTCGATCACCAGCGCGGTCGCCACGACGTCGAGGCTAACCGGTGCGGCCGACAGGGCACGGTCCGGCAGGCCCTAGGCTCGCGATCGTGCCCGACGACTGCCTGCGCCCACCGGCCCTGCGTCCCGGCGACGCGGTGATGCTGGTGTCCCCGTCCGGACCGACCCGTCCCGAGCGGGTGGCCCGTGGCATCGAACTGCTCACCGGCTGGGGGCTGCGTCCGGTGCCCGCGCCGAACGCGTACGCCCGGCGGGGTTACCTGGCCGGCGACGACGCGCTGCGGGCCGCGGACCTGAACGCGGCGTTCGCCGACCCGGAGATCCGTGGGGTGATCTGCACGCGGGGCGGCTACGGCGCGCAGCGGGTGGTGGACCTGATCGACATGGCGGCGGTACGCCGGGACCCGAAGGTGGTGGCCGGGTTCTCCGACATCACCGCGTTGCAGTTCGCGCTCTGGCGGGGCGCCCGCCTGGCCGGGGTGCACGGCCCGGGGGCGGCGTGGCGGGACGAGCGCACGCCGCTGCGCTCGGCGGAGTCGCTGCACGCCGCGCTGACCAGCGCCGAGCCGGTGACGGTGGCGGCGGTCGAGGCGGAGGAGACGTACCCGGTGCGGGTGCCCGGCCGGGCCGAGGGCCGGCTGATCGGCGGCAACCTGTGCCTGATCACCGCGTCGATCGGCACGCCGGACATGCCGGACCTGACCGGTGCGATCCTGCTGGTCGAGGAGGTGCAGGAGCCGCCGTACAAGATCGACCGGATGCTCACCCACCTGCGTCGCTGCGGCGCGCTGGACGGGATCGCCGGGGTGGCGGTGGGCCAGTTCACCGAGTGCGCGGACGGCTGGGACACCACTGTCGTGGACGTGCTCACCGACCGCCTGGGCGACCTGGGCGTTCCGGTGCTCGGCGGCCTGCCGATCGGCCACGGCCCCGACCAGCTCACCGTCCCGGTGAACACCCCCGCGGTCCTGGACGCCACCACAGGCACCCTGACGGTGACCGCCGCCGTCCGCTGAAGCCGAGGCCGAGGCCCGGCGATCATGAAGTTAGCGGCAGTTCAGAGATCCACAACTGCCGCCAACCTCATGATCAACGCGGCGCGGGCGGGGTGAGGTGGGCTACCGCGCCGATCTCCAGGGCTGCCCAGACCGTGCCGTCGGGGGTGACCGTGAGGCCATGGGGCTCCGACGCGGGGGTGGGCAGATCGTGGGCGGTGATGTGGCCGTCGGGGTCGAGGTGGGCGATGCGGTTGGCGCCCCACTCCGTGAACCAGCAGCCGCCGGCCGGGTCGGCGACGATCGCGTGCGGGCGCGCCGCGCGGTCCGGCAGCGGGAACTCGTCGATCCGCCCGTCCGGCGTGATCCGGCCGACCTGCCCGGCGGCGATCTCGACGAACCAGAGCGCGCCGTCGACACCCCGGGTGATGCCGACCGGCCCGGCCGCCTCGGTGGGCAGCGGATGCAGCGTCACCGATCCGTCCAGGTCGATCCGGGCGATCGCGTTCGCCTGGTTGAGCGTGAGCCAGAGCGCGTCGTCCGGGCCGGCCGCGAGCATCGACGGGAAGCCCTTCTCCACCGGCAGCGGGACGGACGTCACCTCCCCGTCTACGCTCACCCGGCCGGCCGTGTCGTCGCTCATGCCGGCGTACCAGAGCGCGCCGTCCGGGCCCACCGCCAGCCCGCACGGGCCGCAGCCGGGCGGCAGCGCCACCGAGCCGGTCTCGCCGTCGACGGTGATCCGGCCGAGCCGGTCGTCGCCCGAGCGGGTGTACCAGAGCGCGCCGTCGGGGCCGCCGACGATGATCAGCGGGCGGCTGCCGGGTGGGTCGTCGCGGTAGGTCCGCACCTCACCGTCGGGGCCGAGCCGGGCGACGCCGCCGGAGCCGGCCAGCGCCAGCCAGAGCGCGCCGTCGGACCCGACCGTGATCGAGTACGGGCCGGAGCCCGGCCCGGTGAGCGGGATCTCGCGGATGGCAGGCTGTGTCATGGCGTGGCCTTTCGTCGGGTTTCGCCCAGCCTCGCGGGCGCTCCGACACACCGGCAACACGAATAAAACGGGCCTTCCGGACGGGATTGCCAGCCTGCTGACAGGTTCGCCACGGGTTGCCCTCAGTTCCGGGGCTCACTGTCGGTGACGTCATCGCACCACCACCGAACAGGAGAATCGCATGATCCGCACGATGTCGAAGAAGCACCTGCTGGCCGGCCTGGCCGCTGCCGGCGTGCTCGGCGTCGGGATCGCCGCCCCGACGGTGGCGCTCGCCGACGACAAGAACCCGAAGCCGTCCTCGAGCGCCAGCAGCACCGACCAGGGTGACGAACGCCGCCAGAAGCACGCCGACCGGCAGGCCGAGTTCGCCGAGGCGCTCGCCAAGGAGCTGGGCGTGTCGACCGACAAGGTCACCGCGGCGCTGGAGAAGCTGCACGAGCAGCGGCAGGGCGACCGCCCGGAGCGGCCGGAGCGGCCGTCGACCGAGGACCGGCAGGCGGCGCTGAAGGAGCGCCTGGACCAGGCCGTCACCGACGGCAAGCTCACCCAGGAGCAGGCCGACGCGGTGCTCAAGGCCACCGAGGCGGGCGTGTTCCCGGGTGGCCCCGGCCACGACGGCAAGGGCGGCCCGCACGGCGAGCGCGGCAAGGGCGGCCCGGACGGCAAGTGACCGCACGGCCACGCCGTTTCCCGCCGGCCGGCCCTCCTCGTGACCGGCGCCGGCGAGGCCACCGCCTGACACCAGGCGGGCGGGACAGAGGCGCCGCACCGGGGCTCCCCGGTGCGGCGCCGGTCGCCGTCCCCGTGACACCGCGGCCGGCGGCACGGGGACGGCAGTAAATCAGCGAGCTGTCGCGTACGCGGCGCAGCCGATGAGTTCGAGGGAGACCTGGAGTCGCTCGAGGCTGATGTTCTTGGCGATGGTGTCCTCCGGGGTGTGGTACGGCGGCTCCAGCAGCGCCGGGCTCGTCTCACCCCGCCAGGAGAAGTTGGCGCTGGCGATGCCGACCTCCTGGAAGGACTGGTGGTCGCTGGAGCCGCGCTGCGTCACCGGCGACATCCGCGGGTCGTAGCCGAGGCGTACACCGGCGGCGGCCACCTCGTCGGTGGCCCGGTTGGACTGGCCGGTGAAGGACAGCAGCCAGTAGAGGGTGGCCGGGTCCCAGCTCGTGGCGACCATGTCGTTCTGGTACACCGCCAGGAAGCGGTCCCGCTCGGCCTGCGGGAGCTGCCGGACGTGGTGACGCGAGCCGAGCAGGCCCTGCTCCTCCGAGCCCCACAGCGCGAACCGCAGGGTGGCGTCGACCGGGATCGCCTTCATCACCCGGGCCAGTTCGAGGCAGAGCACCGTGCCGGAACCGTCGTCGTTGGCGCCGGGGGCGCCGATGACAGTGTCGTAGTGGGCGCTGACCATGACGACCGGCCCGTTCGCGCCGGACCGCCCGACCCGCTCCGCGATGACGTTGTGGGACGTCAGGTTGCGGTGCGCGACGGTGGAGATCGTGAGCGTGAGCCGCCCGGCCGCGAGCAGGGCACGCAGCCGCTCCTTCTGCGCCTGCGCGACGCCGACCACCGGGATCGGCACCGGCGTGCCCGCCGAGCCCGGCAGGGTCGGCGAGAACGCGCTGCTGCGCCGGGGCGGCACCCCGTCGGCGGCGAGGAACACCACGGCGGCCGCGCCGCGCGCCACAGCGGTGGCGACCAACTGCTCGCGCCGGGCCGCCACGTAGTCGACGAGCACGATCTGGCCGGTGACGCTCGCCGGGTAGTTCTCTTCAGCACCCGCGCCCACGTCCACCACGTCACCCTGGACTGTGGTGTCCAGCGCGGCCTGCGGGGAGGCGCCGGCCTGCCAGTTCAGGTCGGTGGGCAGCCCGGCCGGCGAGGCGAGCTGGGCGAGGAACTTGTCCGCCACCGCGAACGGCTCCAGCCGAACCTGGTAGCCGAGGCGGTCGAGCTGCTTGGCGATGTAGTCGGCGGCACGCCGCTCCGAGGCGGTCCCGCCGATACGCGGCCCGATCTCCTCGCTGAGGACGCGCAGGTGCGCCAGCGCCCGCTCGGCCGAGACCTGGGCGATGATCTTGCGATCGTCCGACGTGAGCGCCGGCTTCCGGCTCGATCCGGGGCGCTTGTCGTCGGCCGCCCAGGCCGGCGCGGGCAGGGCCACGGTGGCGGCGCCACCGAGAGCGATGGTCAGCATGCGGCGTCGGTTCACAGTGGATCCGGTGATGTCCGTGGCGGGGGAAGAGGGGTGGCCGTCGTTGGTCATACGCTTCTCCTGACTGTGCGAGCCGGCCGGTGTTGGCCGTCCGACTCGGAGGATCTTGAACATAACCCGAGGTAGGGGGCGCATCCAAGATCCTCTCCGGCGATCACCGGACCCGACATCGACCGGTCTCTCGCCCGCCGTCGCTCCACCGTGGCCGGCCGCCACGGGTGGACGGACCGGGGTCAGCCGCCGGCCGGCGGGGTGAAGACGCCGAGCAGATTGCCCGACGGGTCGCGCAACAGAGCCCGCACCAGACCGGCCGGCGTGGTAACCGGCCCCGTCACCACGACGCCGCCGGTCGCCTCGGCCCGGCGGCAGGTCTCCGCGACGTCCGCCACCTCGGCGTAGAAGATCGCGTAGTTGCCGGCGTCGGTGCCCCGGATCGCGCCGCCGATCCCCCGCTCACCGCCGGCGGTCGTCTGCCGGTACGACCCGGCCGGGCCGCCCTGCTCCTCGAAACTCCAGCCGAACAGGTCGGCGTAGAACCGCTGCGCCTCGTCCGGGCGGTCGGAGCTGATCTCGAACCAGGTCACGGGCGTGCTGGACATGCTTCCTCCTGAGGTTCGCGCCGGCGGTCGGCCGGCGTCGTCAGGAATCAGCGTGGTGCCGGGACACGACAGCGTCCTGTCGGTGTTTCCACAGGGATCAGACCAGGGTGAGCGGGCGCACCCGGTCGACCGGCACGTCGAGGTCGTCAGCACACCACTCCCGGGTCACCGGCTCGGCGAGCGGGCGCACCGAGCGGATCCGGTCGGTGCGGAAGCAGCGCACACCGTCGCGCAGCCGGCACCAGGCGACCAGATACCAGTGCACCGAGTTGCCCAGGTAGGCCAGCGGCTCCACGTCGCGTGCCGAATCGGCGCCGTCGCGGTCGGCGTACCGCAGGCGCAGCACCCGCCCGGCGGCGACCGCGTCGGCGACGACGGCCGGGACGGGCGTGCCCGGCCCGTCGCCGACCAGGTGCACCCGGCCGGCGAGCCGGTGCGCCTCGGCCACCGCGGCCGGTGGCATCACCGCGACCAGCTTGCGCAGCGCGGCGCCGGCCGCCGCGGCGAACGGGGAGCCGCCGAGCCGGTGCAGCGCGACGGCCATCGCCACGGCCTCGGCCGCCGTCAGGTTGACCGGCGGGAGCGTGCGCGCCCGGTCGACGACGTAGCCGCCGGTGCGGCCCGGCTCGGCCCAGATCGGCACGCCCGCGCCCTGCAACGCGGAGATGTCCCGCTCGACGGTGCGGGTGCTGACCTCGAAGCGGCGGGCCAGCCAGCTCGCGCTGCGCGGGCGCGGCGACACCGCCCGCAGCTCCTCGACCAGGGCGTAGAGGCGATCGGTGCGGTTCACCCCCGGACGCTAACCCGGGGGTACGACACCGCTCAGGCGATGCAGGCGCAGACGATCAGCGCGGCGCCGAAGTGGGTGGCGGCGCTGACTTTGGCGGCCGGGTGCGGCTCCTCGGCGGCGATCACGTCGCCCAGCCGGCCCGGGGTGAGCAGGTCCAGCACCAGGAACGCCAGCGCCATCACCAGCAGGCCGACCAGCCCGAAGACCACAGTGGAGGCGAGCCCCTTGGTGAACGAGCTGTAGCTGGTCAGCACGGCGGTGAAGACGATGCCGGCGATGCCGAGCTGGTTCGCGGCGAGCAGCAGCGCGGCGTTGCCGTTGCGGCGTACCCAGATCAGCTCCCGCAGCTTGCCCGGGGTGAGCACATCCACGAGCAGGAATCCGGCGGCCATCAGCGCCACCCCGACGATCCCGAACACGATGCTCTGCCACGCCCCGTCGAGCAGGTCTCCCAGCACCCAACGCCTCCCCGGCTCACCCGCCCGGCCAGGTGCCGGGACGGTGCCGCAGACGATAGCGGCACCGCGCCAGGATGATCTAGAGAGACAGGTAGCGCTGCCGCTCGTACGGGGTGACCTCGCGGCGGTACTGCTCCCACTCGGCCCGCTTGTTGCGCAGGAAGAAGTCGAAGACGTGCTCGCCGAGCACCTCGGCGACCAGTTCGGAGCCGGCCATCACGTCGATCGCCTCGGCCAGGTTCTCCGGCAGCGCCTCGTAGCCCATGGCGCGGCGCTCCGCGCTGCTCAGCGACCAGACGTCGTCCTCGGCGCCCGGCGGCAGCTCGTACCCCTCCTCGATGCCCTTGAGGCCGGCGCCGAGCATCACCGCGAACGCCAGGTAGGGATTGGTCGCGGAGTCCAGCGAGCGGACCTCGACCCGGGCCGAGTTCGGCTTGCCGTACGCGGGCACCCGCACCAGCGCGGACCGGTTCAGGTGACCCCAGCAGACGTACGCGGGGCTCTCGGTGATCCGGTCCGGCAGCGCCTGCGGGAACAGCCGCTTGTACGAGTTGACCCACTGGTTCGTCACCGCGGTGTACTCCCGCGCGTGGGTGAGCAGCCCGGCGATGAACGACTTGGCGACCTTCGACAGCTTCATCGGGTCACCGGCGTCGTGGAACGCGTTGCGCTCCCCCTCGAACAGCGACAGGTGGGTGTGCATGCCGTTGCCGGGCTGGTCGGTGAACGGCTTCGGCATGAAGCTGGCCTGCACGCCGGTGGAGAGCGCGACCTCCTTCACCACGTGCCGGAAGGTCATGATGTTGTCGGCGGTGGTGAGCGCGTCGGCGTAGCGCAGGTCGATCTCCTGCTGGCCGGGGGCGACCTCGTGGTGGCTGTACTCCACCGAGATGCCGATCCGCTCCAGCGCCAGCACCGCCTGGCGGCGGAAGTCCCGCGCCACGGCGTGCGTGGTGTGCTCGAAGTAGCCGCCGGTGTCCACCGGGATCGGCACCGAGCCGTCCTGCGGGCCGTTCTCCAGCAGGAAGAACTCGATCTCCGGGTGGGTGTAGAACGTGAAGCCCTTGTCAGCGGCGCGGGAGAGCATGCGGCGCAGCACGTGCCTCGGGTCGGCCCAGGACGGGCTGCCGTCGGGCAGCGAGATGTCGCAGAACATCCGGGCGCTCTCGCCGCTGACGCCGCCCTCGAACGGGAAGACCTGGAACGTCGTCGGGTCCGGCATGGCGACCATGTCCGACTCGAAGACCCGGGCGAAGCCCTCGATCGCGGAGCCGTCGAAACCGATGCCCTCGTCGAAGGCCGCCTCCAGCTCCGCCGGGGCCACCGAGACGCTCTTGAGCGTGCCGAGCACATCGGTGAACCACAGCCGGACGAAACGGATGTCCCGCTCTTCCAGCGTACGGAGGACGAACTCCTGCTGACGGTCCACTTCCACCCCTCGTTACACGTACGTCCGCACCGGCGCCGGGCCGGCTCGGCCTGACCGCCCAGTCTCCACCGGGCTCGTTACGCCGACGTTACGCCCTCCCCGGCCGGCCGTCCCGCCGTGTCCGCCGCGCTGGGACGCGCGGGCCGGCACGCCTGTCTGCCCCAACCGGTCGGATTCGGCCGGGAGGGCTGGGGGAAGATGAGGACATGCCCACCCTGCGTCTCGCCCTGTGCCAGGTCAACCCGACGGTAGGCGACCTCACCGGCAACGCCGGCCTGGTCCGCGAGTGGACCCGCCAGGCGGCCGGCTCCGGCGCCCAGCTCGTCCTGTTCCCCGAGCTGATGCTGACCGGCTACCCGGTCGAGGACCTGGTCTTCCGCCGCTCGTTCGTGGCCGCGTCCCGGGCCGCGCTGCACCGGCTCGCCGCCGACCTCGCCGCCGACGGCCACGGCGACCTGCCGGTCCTGGTCGGCTACCTGGACGCCGACGGCCCGCCGCAGGTCAGCTCCGACGCGGAGCCGGGCAGGGGCGCCCGCAACGCGGCGGCGCTGCTGCACCGGGGCGAGGTCGTCGCCACCTACTTCAAGCACCACCTGCCCAACTACGGCGTGTTCGACGAGGACCGCTACTTCGTCCCCGGTGACATGCTCACCGTGGTGCGCGTCGGCGGGGTGGACGTGGCGCTGACCATCTGCGAGGACCTGTGGCAGGCCGGTGGGCCGTTCGCGGCGGCGCGGCAGGCCGGCGTCGGGCTGGTGCTGAGCATCAACGGCTCGCCGTACGAGCTGAACAAGGACGACGTGCGGCTGCCGCTGGTGCGCCGGCGCGCCGCCGAGGCCGGGGCCGCGATCGCGTACGTGAACATGGTCGGCGGCCAGGACGAACTGGTCTACGACGGCGACTCGATGATCGTCGCCGCGGACGGCACGCTGCTGGCCCGGGCGCCGCAGTTCGTCGAGCACCTGCTGGTGCACGACCTGGAGCTGCCGGCGGCGGCCGGGACGCCCGGCGAGGCCGGTGGGCTCAGTGACGGCATGCGGGTGGTCCGCGGCGAGGTGGCGACGATCCCGGCCACGCCGCCCGGACCGGCTGCGGACGGCGGGATCATCGAGCCGGTCGCCGACGAGGCCGAGGTGTGGCACGCGCTGGTGCTGGGCCTGCGCGACTACGTCGACAAGAACCGCTTCCCGTCGGTGGTGCTCGGCCTGTCCGGCGGCATCGACTCGGCGGTGGCGGCGGCCATCGCTGTGGACGCGGTCGGCCCGGAGCGGGTCGTCGGCGTCTCGATGCCCAGTCAGCACTCCTCCGAGCACTCCCGCACCGACGCGGAGGACCTGGCCAAGCGCACCGGCCTGGACTACCGGGTCGAGCCGATCCAGCCGATGGTGGACACGTTCCTGGCGAACATGTCGCTGTCCGGGGTGGCGGTGGAGAACCTCCAGGCCCGGGTACGCGGCGTGATCCTCATGGCGCTGTCGAACCAGGAGGGCCACCTGGTGCTCACCACCGGCAACAAGAGTGAGCTGGCGGTGGGCTACTCGACGTTGTACGGCGACTCGGTGGGCGGCTACAACCCGGTCAAGGACGTCTGGAAGACGCTGGTGTGGCGGCTGGCGAAGTGGCGCAACGCCGACGCGGCGCGCCGCGGGCAGACGCCGCCGATCCCGGAGAACTCGATCGGCAAGCCGCCGTCGGCCGAGCTGAGCCCCGGCCAGCTCGACAGCGACACGCTGCCCGACTACGACGTGCTCGACCCGATCCTGATCGGCTACGTCGACGGCGACCTGGGCCGCGACGGCCTGGTCGAGTCCGGCCACGACCCGGCCGTGGTGGACAAGGTGCTGCGGATGGTGGATACCGCCGAGTACAAGCGGCGGCAGTCCGCGCCCGGCACCAAGATCTCCATGAAGGCGTTCGGGCGGGACCGGCGGCTGCCGATCACCAACCGGTGGCGCGAGGACGGCTGACCGCTCCCCGGCCGGGGAGTGACATCCTCCACTCCGATCTGCCCGCGGGCCGTCGCCCGGTGCGACGATCGCGGGGAACCCGGGGACCGCGTGCGCGGCCTCGAGGAAGGAGATTGTCATGGTGGAGTCCACCCCGGCCGAGGTGACGGCGCTCTACGGCGGCCCGGCCACCCGGCGGGTACGCACCCGCGACCTGATCGCCGCCAAGGAGCGCGGCGAGCGCTGGGCGATGCTCACCTCGTACGACCAGTACACCGCCTCGATCTTCGACCAGGCGGGCATCCCGGTGCTGCTGGTCGGCGACTCGGCGGCGAACAACGTGTTCGGCTACGAGACCACGCTGCCGGTGACCGCCGAGGAGCTGCTGCCGCTGGTCCGCGCCGTGGTGCGGGCCACGAAGCAGTCGCTGATCGTCGGCGACCTGCCGTTCGGCTCGTACGAGGAGGGCCCGGCGCAGGCGCTGCGCACCGCGGTGCGGTTCATGAAGGAGGGCGGCTGCCACGCGGTGAAGCTGGAGGGCGGACGGCGCTGCGCGGCCCAGATCGAGGCCATCACCGGCGCCGGCATCCCGGTGATGGCGCACATCGGCTTCACCCCGCAGAGCGAGCACACGCTCGGCGGCTACCGGGTGCAGGGCCGGGGCGAGGCGGCCGAGGAGGTGCTCGCCGACGCGCGGGCGGTGGCCGAGGCGGGCGCGTTCGCGGTGGTGCTGGAGATGGTGCCGGGCGAGGTCGCCAAGCGGGTCACCGCCGAGCTGGCCATCCCCACCGTCGGCATCGGGGCCGGCCCGGACACCGACGGGCAGGTGCTGGTGTGGCAGGACATGGCCGGGCTGCGGACCGGCCGGGCGCCCCGTTTCGTCAAGCGCTACGCCGACCTGGCCGGCGCGCTCACCGACGCCACCCGCCGGTTCGCCGACGAGGTACGCGGCGGCGATTTCCCCGCGGCCGAGCACACCTTCTGAGGGTGTAAGGAAGGGCCCCTTCTTAACGCCTGGCGTAGAGGAGGGGCCCCTTCTTAACACGCACGCGCGCCGCGCGGCGCGCGGCGGGCGGCAGTTCAGAGGTCGGTGACGCGGATGCCGGCGTGCGCCTTGTAGCGCTTGTTGATCGCGATCAGGTTGGCGGTGAACGCCTCGATCTGGTGGGCGTTGCGCAGCCGGCCGGCGTAGATGCCCCGCATGCCGGGGATCCGCGCGGCCAGCGCGGCGACCACGCCGGCCACCTCCCGGTCCTCGGTGCAGATCAGCACGTCGAGGTCGATCCGGTCGATCTGCGGGTCGGCCAGCAGCGGCGCGCTGACGTGGTTGAACGCGGCGCACACCCGGGACTCGGGCAGCAGCCCGGCGGCCTGCTGCACCGCGCTGCCCTCTGGTACGTCGAGCGCGTACGGGCCCTGCTTGTCGAAGCCGAGCGGGTTGACGCAGTCCACCACGATCTTGCCGGCTAGCGGCTCGGCGAGCGCGGCGACGGTGGCCGCGTGCCCGTCCCACGGCACCGCCACGATCACCACGTCGCTGCGCCGGGCCACGTCCTCGTTGTCGCCGCCGGAGACGATGGCGCCGTCGGGCACCCCGGGCAGGGCGGCGATCTCGGCGGCGGCCTGGGAGGCCCGCTCCGCGGTGCGGGAGCCGATCAGCACGCTCTGCCCGGCGCGGGCGAACCGGTAGGCGAGACCTCGTCCCTGGTCGCCGGTGCCACCGATGATGCCGACGGTCAGCCCGGAGACGTCGGGCAGCGTGGTCGCGTCGTAAGCCATGGGCTCATCCTCGCAAAGCGAGGCGGCGTGCGGTGCATCCCGGTGCTGTGACAATGGCCGCTGGTCAGGCCCGTTCGAAGGCGACCCGGCGCTGGGCCGGGTCGGCGACGGTGAGGCGTACCCGGACGCGCTCGCCCAGCGGCAGCTCGCCGGTGCAGCGGGCGCGGACCGGCGGCTCGTCCAGCGCGATCGTGCCGCCGGGCGGTCGGCCGGGCCGGCCGTTGCCCGCCGGGCGCGGCTCGTCGACGTCGAGCACGGCCGCCTCGAACGTCTCCCCCACCCGGTGCGCGAGCAGCACCGCCTCGGCCAGTTCCACGGCGCCGCGGCTGGCCGCGCCGGCGGTCCGGTCGGTCGTGGCCATCACCTCAGGCAGCTTCGGCAGCGCGGCCCGGACCTGCTCGGGCACCTCCCGGCCCTCGTGCAGCGCCAGGCAGATCTCGGTGGCGTAGCGGTCGGCCAGCCGCCGCAGCGGCGCCGTGACGTGCGCGTACGCGGCCGCCACCCCGCCGTGCTCGGGCTGCTCGGGCAGCTCACCGTCGAACGCGGTGTACGCGGCGCCGCGCATCAGCTCGGCGGCCTGGTCGACGAAGGCGGCCACCCGGGGCTGGGAGGTGTCCAGCCCGTCGAGCACCTGACCGACGGGGGTGCCGTCCGGCCAGGGCACGCCGAGCGGTCCGGCGGCCAGCCGCAGCCGCTCGACCGCCTCCGCGCGGGGACTGGGCATGGTGCGCAGCAGTCCGATCCGGCCGGCCAGCATGATGTCGGCCGCCGCCATCCCGGTCAGCAGCGAGATCTGGGCGTTGTGCTCCTCCATCGGGCCGGGGCCGCGCAGCACCAGCCGCCACCCGTCGCCGTCGGGCTCGACGTCCTGCTCCGGCAGCGGCAGGTTGATCGCGCCCCGGCTCAGGCCACGGGCGGTGAGCAGCGCCCCGATCTCGGGCAGCAGGGCGATCGGCTCGGGCAGCCGGCCGGCGTCGGCGTCGCGCTGCACGCCGCCGTAGTCGAGCTTGGCCCGGCTGCGCACCAGCGCCCGCTCCAGCGTGACCGCGACGGTGGCGCCGTCGGCGTCCAGGTCGACGGTCCAGAGCACCGCGGCCCGGTCGGCGTCGGGCAGCAGGCTGGCCGCCCCTTCGCTGAGCGTGTGCGGGTGCAGCGGCACGTTGCCGTCGGGCAGGTAGACCGTCTGCCCCCGGCGCCACGTCTCGGCCTCCAGGTCACCGCCGAGGCGTACGTGGGTCAGCACGTCCGCGATCGCGTACCGGACGCGGTAGCCGCCGCCGGGACGGCGGGCGAGGTGCATGGCCTGGTCGAGGTCGCGCGAGGTCGCCGGGTCGACGGTGACGAACGGGACGTCGGTCCGGTCGGCGACGGCCGGTGGCGGCGCGGCGGCGGCCGCGTCGGCCTCGCGCTGCGCCGCGGCCGGGAAGCTCTCGGGCAGTCCCAGCTCGCGGCGCAGCGCGCCGAAGTCGATACGGGGCGCCAGTACGCGTCGGATCACCACGTGGTCAATCCTGACAGCGCCCCGCTCGTTCCGCCCTTCGGGGCGAGCGCCGTGTCCGTGCGGCGCCCCGCGGGAGGGCGGCGGGGGTCAGGCGCGGCGGGCCGGCGCCTTCCGGGCGGTGCTCTTGGCGGTGGTGGTCTTGCGGGCGGGCGCCTTCTTGGCCGCTGTGGTCTTCTTCGCCGTGGTGGTGGTCTTGCGCGCGGTGGTGGTCTTGCGCGCGGGCGCCTTCTTCGCCGCCGTCTTGCGCGCCGTGGGGCGGGTCGAGGCGGTGGCCTTCTTCGCCGGAGCCTTCTTCGCCGCTGTGGTCTTCTTGGCGGCGGTGGTCTTCTTCGCCGCCGCGGTGACCTTCCGCGCTCCGGTCGCCTTCGTCGCCGCCGCCGTCTTCTTCGCGGTCGTCTTGCGGGCCGGCGCCTTCTTCGCGGTGGTGCTCTTGCGCGCGGTGACAGTCGACTTCGCCGCCGTGCTCTTCCGGGCGGCGGTGGTCTTCTTCGCGGCCGTCGTCTTCTTCGCCGCGGTGGTCTTCTTCGCCGTCGTCTTCTTCGCGGTGGCCTTCTTGGCGGGCGCGCTCTTGGCGGTGGCCCGGCCGGCCGGCGCCGTCCGGGTACCAGCCTTCTTCGCGGCCGTCTTCTTGGCGGTCGTCCTGGTGGTGGCCTTCGTGGCCGGCGCCCCGCGGACCGCCGACACGACCTTCTTGGCGGCCGCCTTCTTCGCCACCGCCTTCTTCGCCGGCGTCCGTCCGGCGCCGGCGCCCGAGGCGTTCGGCGACGCCTTGGTGACCGTCGTCGACCTGCCCGCGGCGGTCCTCTTCGCGGTCGTCCGTTTCGCGGCCGGGCGGGTGGCCTGCTGTGCTTCGGCCATCTCGGTTCCCTTTCCTGGGGACGTGCTCCCGCCCTCGCGGGAGCACGGATCACCTCGACGCGGGCCCTCCCGCGCCGTCTAGCGGCCCTCCCCGGCCCAACGGGCGTCCTCGGCGTCCCACGCGTCGTTCCGCTCCCGCACCGTCTGCAGGGCGTTGTCCGCGTCGGCGGCTGAGGCGTACGGTCCGAGAACGTGCCGTGCGGGACACACGTCGGCATCGGTCTCGACCCGGTGGTGTCGCGTGCACCAGTAGTAGTGCCCACCACTTCCGTCGTCGCTCATGCGATCACTGTGCACTGGTAACCGCCCGTCCGCCACCGGAACGGCCCAAATAGTCACGCTTCTCCACATTAGACCTGGTCGGGACGGTTGCGGTGGGGAACCGCGCAAGCCCGTCCTCGTCCGAACGGCGGGTACCGCCAGTGGTGCGAACCGGACAGGATCGGCGCTCGTGATCACCATGACGACGGGCACGGGGGCCTGTCCGCGCTGCGGCACGACGCCGGTGTCGCTGGACGGGGCGTTGCCGTGGTGCCCCGGATGCGACTGGAACCTCGACACCTACGACGCGCGCCGGCAGGCGCCCGAGTTCGGCTGGTCGCCTGTCGACCGGCGGACCCACCGGCTCGCCGCGCGGCTCACCCGTCAGCAGTACGCCACCCTGGTCGCCCGGTCGCTGAAGTCGACCGGGCCGGGGTTCGCCGGCCTCCTCGTCACCGGCATCTCGGTGCTGCTCCTGCTCGGTGTGGCCGGGCTCGCGGTGGCCGGCGTGTGGCTGCTGTTCGCGTACCCCTTCCCGAACCTCGCCGTGGTCGGCGGCGTGGCGCTGATCGCGCTGGCGGTGGCGCTGCGCCCGCGCTTCGGCCGGGTCGAC
The DNA here is from genome assembly GCF_003315815.1 of Micromonospora sp. LHW51205. Taxonomy (NCBI): domain Bacteria; kingdom Bacillati; phylum Actinomycetota; class Actinomycetes; order Micromonosporales; family Micromonosporaceae; genus Micromonospora; species Micromonospora sp. LHW51205. The sequence continues at coordinate 625,946 of NZ_QMEZ01000002.1, forward strand.
GGCGACCTGGACGTGCTCACCGCGCAGGAGGCGCCGGAGCTGCACGCCCTGGTCCGCGAGGTGGCGTCCGCGGTGGGCGCGCCGATGCCGCACGTGATCGGCGTCGACGGCGGCATCAACGCGTACGCGACAGCGGTCGGGCTGCGCCGGCGGCGCGTGCTCGGCCTCGGGCTGCCGTTGTGGGGCGCCCTGGACGGGCCCGCGCGGGTGGCGCTGTTGGGGCACGAGCTGGGCCATTTCGTCAACGGCGACGTACGGCGCGGGCCGGTCACCCAGCCGGCGCTGACCATGCTGGGCAACGCCGCCGACCTGTTCCGGCCCCGGGGCGGCTCCGACGGCGGCGGGCTGCTGGTACGGCCGTGACGCTCACCGAGGAGCGGGCCGCGCGGATCGACGCCGAGCTGGCACGGCACTACGAGCGGGCGGGCCGGGCGCTGAGCTGGAACTCCTGACCCTTCAGGCGAGAGCCGGGACGGCCGGCGGCGGCCGCCGCCGGCCGGGCCGCCGCGATCGCGTACGCCAGGACGTAGGGCGTGCACGCCAGGTAGAACATCGGCTCGACGAGCACCCGGTCGGTGATGAGGAACCGTTCCCAGCCGGTCGGCCGGGGCAGCCCGAACGACGAGTCGGTCCAGCAGGTGAACAGCCACAGCGGCGCGGAGATCCGGTCCACCGAGTCCGGCGGCAGGCCGTCCGCCACGGGCGCGCCGGCCGGGATCGAGGTGACCACCGCGAGCACCACCGCCGCGTCGGCCGCCACCAGCGCGCCGAGCAGCCCGGCCAGCCACGCGGCCCGGACCCGGCCCCGGCGTGCCAGCGCCCCGGCGACCCACAGCGCCGCGACCAGCAGCGCCAGCCAGAGCAGCACCCCGGGCACCTTCTCCCCCACCCGGCTCTCGCCCCGGGCGGCGAGCAGCGCCGACGTGGCGGTCACCGTCGCGGCGATCGGCAGCACCACGCCGAGCGCGGTGGGCAGCGCCCCCACGCGTACGGTCCGGCGCGCGGCCCGGGCGACGACGAGCGCGAGCGCCACGCCGAGCAGCGCGGTGAGCGCCGACCAGGCCGGCAGTTGCGCGGCGGCGCGCATCTCCAGCCACCCGTGCGCCAGGGCCATCGCCGCGGCCACGAGGACCGCGAGGCAGGCCGGCGGCGCGAACAGCAACACCCCGGCGGTACGCGCCACCCGCCGGGTCACCACGCCGGGTCCGCGCCGGCACGTTCGGCGGGTACGAGGGCACGCAGCTCGGCCAGCGCCAGCCGGGCCGAGCGGATGCCCTCCCCGGTGAGGCGGTAGTAGCGGCGGGCCGGGCGGCCGGCGGCGACCGGGTCGACGGCCTCCCAGTCGGCGGTGAGCCAGCCGGCGGCCTGGAGGCGGTGCAGCACCGGGTAGAGCGTCCCGCTGGGCAGGCCGGTGAGCCGCATCAGGTCGAGGCCGTAGCGCGGCGCCTCGGGCTCGGCGAGCAGCGCCGAGAGCACCTTCGCCACCGGGATGGTCAGTCGCACAGCGGCACTCTATCGGAACTCTACATAGCATGGATGCACCGTCGTGCCGGGACGGACGGCGATCGGCGATGGACGGCGTGGTCCCTCACGCGGGACCGGTGGCCCGTCCGGAGGGCCCGCTCAGGTGGATCACCGGTGGTCCATGTGCACCTCGCGCCTCCATATGCGAGCCTCGACGGACGAATCCGCTGTCGCGCTTCCAGCGGACAGCGGCCCGAGTTGGGGAGAGAAATCGTGGGCAACCTTGACATCGCGCTGAAGAACGCGATGAACATCGACGGCGCGATCGGCGCCGCGCTCGTCGACTACACCAGTGGCATGACCCTCGGCGTCGCCGGTGGCACCGGCGAGATCGACCTGACCGTCGCCGCCGCCGGCAACACCGACGTCGTACGCGCCAAGCTGCGCACCATCGAGATGCTCAAGCTCGACGACGAGATCGAGGACATCCTGATCACGCTCGGCAGCCAGTACCACCTGATCCGCCCGCTGAGCAACCGCACCGGCAAGGGCCTGTTCCTCTACCTGATGGTCAGCAAGAGCCGGGCCAACCTCGCGATGGCGCGGCACCAACTGCGCACGATCGAGGAGAGCCTGGAACTGTGAGCCGGGTGGACGACCTCCCCCGCCGTACGCGCCCCCAGACCGGCACCCTGCCGCCACCACGCGCGCTTCCGCCCTCGCTGGCCGGCAACCCGACCCTGCCGTACCCGGCCATCGCCCAGGAACTGTCCGCGCTGCGGTTGCAGATCCCCGGCGTGCACGGGTGCGTCCTCGGCGGCGTCGACGGCCTGCTCGTCACGCACAACCTGCAGAACGGCGCCGACCCGGACGACCTGGCCGCGCTCGCCGCCACCACGTACGGGCTCGGCCGCCAGGTCGGGCTCCGGCTCGGACAGGGCGACTTCCAGCAGTCCACGGTCCGCAACGCGGGCGGCTACCTCAGCGTGTACGCGATCAACGGCCAGGCCCTGCTCGCCGTGGTCGGTACGGACAGCATCAACGTGGCGCGCCTGCACCTGCACGCCCCGACCACCGCGGCCAAGCTCGCCGAGCTGCTCGACGGGGTCAGTCCGACCACGTCCTGACGTACGCCGGCCGCTCGGTCCCACCCGTCCGAACCGAGCCGGCCGGCGTACCCCAGGTTCGGTAGCTTGTGCGCGGCGGTCGCCCGCTCCGGCGCGGCGGTCCCGTGCTCGGTGGTCCCATGCCCGGCGGGTCAGACGCCGAAGCGGCCGGCCCACGTGGTCACGTCGGCCACCGTGGCGTTGCCGCCGCAGACCACCAGGCCCAGCCGGGAGTCACCGCCCACCCGCTCGACCACCCGGCGGGCGGCAGGAAGCAGACAACCGGCGGCCGGCTCGGCCCACACCTTGGCGTGCTCGGCCAACTCCAGCGTGCCCCGCACCGCCTCGGCGTCGGAGACCACGAGGACGTCGCTGACCAGCGCGGTCACGTGGTCGTAGGTGAGCTGGGAGACGGTCGGCGCGCTGAGCGTGGTGACGATCGACGACAACGGCACCTCGACCGGGCCGCCCTTCGCCAGGGCCTGCGACATCGCCTGCGCGCCCTCGGTCTCCACGCCCCAGACGCGTACCCCCGGCCGGCGCGCCCGCAGCGCCGCCGCCACGCCCGAGATCAGCGCGCCGCCGCCGATGCTGACCAGCACGTCGGTCAGCTCACCGGCATCCTCGGCCAACTCCAGCCCGACAGTGCCCTGCCCGGCCAGCACGATCGGGTCGTCGAACGGGTGCAGCAGCGTCACACCCTCGTCCCGCAGCCGGTTCATCAGCGCGAACGCGCCGGCCATGTCCTCGGTCAGCCGCACGTCCGCCCCGGCCCCGCGGGCAACCTCGACCGCGCGGGCGGGCGCGTTGCGCGGCATCACCACTGTCGCCGCCACCCCGAGGGCGCCGGCCATCACCGCGACCGCGATGCCGTGGTTGCCGCCGCTGACCGCCACCACCCCGGCCGCCCGTTCGGCGTCGTCGAGCGCGAGCAGCTTGGCCGCCGCGCCCCGGGCCTTGAACGATCCGGTACGTTGCAGCAGCTCCAGCTTGGCGGTCACAGGTACGCCGAGCAGCTCGGTCAGTCCCGGGCTGGGCAGGGTCGGCGTGTGCACCACGACGTCGGCGATCCGGTCGGCGGCCGCCTGGATGTCCGCAAGCTCGATCACCACCGCAGCGTGCCACAAGCAACCCGCCAACTTTCCCCCCGCCCTTGCCCGCTCTCCCCGCCCTCCCCGTCCCCCCACCTCTCGCTCTCCCCGTCGATCTTGGAGTTGTGGTGCCTGCCGAACTTCGCGAAACGGGGCGTTGTGGGCGCCACAACTCCAAGATCGGTGGGAGCCAGGTCGAGCACCTGGGCTCGATCGCTGTCACGGGCGGGTGGCGGCCACCTCGGCGTCGCTGCGGAGGATGCAGAACTCGTTGCCCTCCGGGTCGGCGAGCACCACCCAGCCGGTGCCGTCGGAGTTGCGCCGGTCGGCCACCACTGCCGCACCCAGCCCGGTGAGCCGGGCCAGTTCCTCGTCGCGCGTCCCCTCGACCGGGCGCAGGTCGAGGTGGATGCGGTTCTTGACCTGCTTCGCGTCCGGCACCTCGATGAACAGCAGGCGGTGCCGCCCGTCCCGCGAGTAGATCATGCACTCCTCATGGCCCGGCTCGTTCGGGTCGACCGGGTCCTCGCGGTAGTCCAGAACCGATGCCCACCAGCGGGACAGGGCATAGGCGTCGGCACAGTCCACGGTGGTGTGGGACACGTAGGAGGTCACACCTGATCATCGCAGAGTGGCACGGGTTGCAGCACTGGCGGCCATGGCGGTTGGCGACGAGCGAGGACGTGCTACAACGCACTCATCCCGAGGATGCTGGGAGGACCGGCAATGGCGAGCCCGTTCGGCCGACGGGAACTCAAGTTGGTCCTGGCGGTTGTCCTGGGCACCCTTCTGGTCGGCGGCGGGATGCTGCTCCACGATCGGCTGAGCACGGCGATCGACGAGCGGGTACTCGCCGGCGCCGAGACGACCGGCCAGGTGGTTCACGTCGAACGGTTCAAGATCAGCCGATCGTTCGCCGCCACGAGGCTGACTGTGGACTACACGTTCGACGGCATACGGCACCGGAAGCGGTTCTCCAGCGAACTCGACGAGAGTGAGTTCCACGTCGGGGACGTACTCGATGTACGCGTCGACCGGACGGATCCGACCAGGGCTGCCACGCCTGACGGGTACGCGACGGAGGATCTTCTCCTGCAGGCGCCGACCGTGCTGGCAGGCCTGGGCCTCGCCGTGATCGCGATCTCGCTCGCGCTGCTCAGAAGAGATCCCCCACGCGACGAATGTCCCCGCTGAGCACGGATCCCGATGGGCGGAACCGGAACTACTACCAGCACAAACGCCCCGAAGCACGCTCCCGCTACAGCTCGCCCGCTGCGGCTACCAGGACCATCGGGCCGTGGGTGTCCGACACCCCGACGCCGACACAGATGCTCCGATCGGCAAAGCGCCACACAGCCACATCCGACATGACGCCGAGAAGGAACCCGGGAAGTTCCGGAACGGTCTCTCCCCGCACCATGAGATCCATGTACGGCCGTAGGTCCACGCTCTCGGCTGGTCCCCACAGCCGGCTCAACGCCTCTTCGAGAGAGGCGCAGTCCTGTTCGAAGCGCTCCAGGACCTCAAGAACCTGCACGTTGTCGTCGAACTCTTCGGTGACACTCAGATACAGAGCCAGGAAGTCGTATCCCACCACGGGTAGAGCAGCGGGCCCGGGACTGGGTGGAGGTTGCGTTGCGAGGTCGAGCGTCCGCAGTTCGAGCACACGCCCCACGCAGTCAGCGAGATCCACAGCCGGCACTGTAGGCGAGAACTTCAGGGGCGGTGAGGGGCAGTAGCGGAGTGCGCAGCGGGCACGAGGGGCAGCCGCGCAGAGATCCGCTTCAGCGCTTGGCCTTGGTTCGTTACGCGTCAGCCCATCGTGCCTCTGCGTGAACACTTGCTCAGAGCCTCGCGCTCCCAGTCGCTTCCTACGAGAGCGACGGGGTGGCTGACCTCTCTGCCTTGCTTGTCTTCGGTCTCGACCGATAACCCTAGCGGCAGCGGCTCTCGCTGGAGGCGTGCGACCGAGCAATCGAACCACAGCTCGACCGCGAGCTGACCGGTGCTGCCAGGCGGTAACAACCGGGGCGATCCGATGCTGTGTATCACGACGCCCGGCCTCTTTGCGTGAACCCGACGAACGGTGATCGGCCCGGGGCCGGCGTTGGCCAACGCCAAATACCCGGACAGTCGGACGGGTCCCGCGGAGGCCGCGCTTCCAGAGTCGGCCGATTGAGGGAAGGCCACGAATGCGACCACGGCGTTCCGCTCCCGCTGATCACGCGAGTCCCGCAGTTGGCTGACACCGAAGCCGCCAAGCACAACGCCGACCACGAAAGCGGCGACGAGCCGCAGGGTCATCTTCTGTCTGACCACGAGACGGTCGTGGACGGTGGTACCCGACTCCGCCGACTGGTGATTGTGCTCGTCCAGGTCGATCACTGCATGCTCCGCGACATGGACGTCAGCCTAGGTCTCTTCACACCAGCAGGTCGCCCGGCTGTAGAGCCGCCCGTAGGGCCAAGGCCATCCGCAGACGCCGATCAAGCCCGACAACGACGGACAGGCTGACATCGCGGGACCAACGACAATCACCAACGCCGATCGATACCCGACATAACGCCGAGGTCGCAGCCTTAATCGAAGCTGCGAACTGGTGGGCGACGGACGAGTCGACCTGTACGCCGGATTTTGCAGTTAGCACGCGCTCTGAGCAGGCATTTCGTTCCTCTTACACCCGCCCAGGGCGTCGTCAGGGCGTCGAGACTTTCCAACGCCACTACAGCGAGCACGGAATTTTCCGCTGACGCTGAGCCGATAGCCCCAGTCGGCGGGCATGGCAAGGGCCATGCACCAACACATCCGCAGATATAGACGAACGCCACGACATGATCGCCAAGTAGGTGATGTTGCTTGCGTCTACCTCAATAAACCATCGAGGCGTGAACGAAGAGCTACGGTATGTGCTCGTTGGTGCCCTCATATCGATCCCACTGTCCATCTTATCCCCCTTTGGCACAGAACTTGTAAAGCAGTATGCCGCCAAGCGCAGCAGCGCAGCCAAGGCACGCCGAGTGGTGGAACTGAAAGCCAATCTCGCGAAGATTGAGGAGTGGAACGCCGACAGAAGCACCTTCCACACTTATCTGATAACTCGACTCGTCTTGGTCTTCCTAATCGAAAACTTGGTTGGAGCCCTTACTTCAGCAATTGGGGCTAGCGGCAACAGCATCTGGGCCACGTGGAGAGCCTCGGATCGCCTCACGGAGGACCAACTCGTCGCGACGGACTGGGCTTACGCTGCTGCGGAGGCCTTGTGGTTCGTCGGCTGCATAATCATGTTCAGAGTACTGTATACCGCTTACCGGAATTACAGGAAAGTGCGAGACATTGATGAAACGCGACGGAAGGTTGAGTCTCAGATCACCTCATTCCCAGGAGCTTCGGAATCACAGAGAGCCGAGAGTTCCCAGTAGTCGCGATGGGTTCGCCTAGCCGAGACCTCCAGCGGGTCGGAAGAGATCATCTATCGCCCTACGAGTGCGCTCCTCGCTGGCCGGCATCAGGTGCGTGTAGACCCGGAGCGTGAAGCCCGGGTCGGCGTGGCCGAGGTACGACGCCAGGGCCTTGATGCTCTCCCCCGCGTCGAGCAGCGACGAGGCGTAGAAGTGGCGCAGCGCGTGCATGCCGGTGGCCCGGGTCGGCGTGATGCCGGCCGCCCGTACGGCGGGGCGCCAACTCTTGTCGTCAAAGGTGTGTCGGTTGATCGCGCCGCGCCGGGTGGTGGTGAACAGCAGCGGCACCGTCACCCGCTCATCGTCGGCCGGGTTCTCCCACGGCAGGGTGAGCAACACCGGCGGGAAGTCGTCGATGTGCTGGCGCAGCACCAGGGCGACGGAGTCGGGCAGCGGTATCCGGCGGTCCCGGTCGTTCTTGGGCAGGCCGAAGACGAGCCGGGACCGGACGAGCTTGACCTGACGCGAGACGTGCACCCATCCGGCGTCAAGGTCGATGTCGTCGACGCCGAGCCCCAGGATTTCGCCCTGCCGCAGACCGCAGCCGGCGCCCAGGTCGACCATCGCCCGGTACCGCTGGGCGAGGCCACCGCGGATTGCCGAAACCTGGTCGTAGCGCAGCGGAACTATCCGGCGCTGCACCGGTCGCGGCGGGGTGACCGACTTTGCCGAACACGGGTTCTTCGCGATCCGCTCGTCGTCCACAGCCGCGCCGAGGATGGTCCGCAGGTGCGCGAAGATCACGGCCCGGGTCGCCGGGGCGAGCTTGCCGACCAACGCAGCGTCCCACTCCCGGATGTGACCCGGCTTGATAGCCGCCAGTTGCCGAGAGCCGAAGAACGGCAGCAGGTACTTGCGTACCCGATGCTCGGTGACCTCCCGCGTCGACTCGTCGAAGGAGCGCGTGCGGAGCCACGTTTCGGCGTACTCGGCGAAGGTCATCCGGCCGGCGAGCGGATCGACGTAGAAGCCCCGGAGCTTGTCCGTCTCGGTCGAGACCATGAACGCCTCAGCCTCGCGCTTGGCCCGGTCCGGGAAGGACTTCTTACGCTCCTTGCCGTCCGGCCCGATGTACCGCACCCGGTAGCGCAGGCCCTTGCCGAACAGTTGCGTCTTGACCCGCTCCTTCCGCCCGCCCTCGTGACGCAGCGTCTTGTACCAGCGATCCTCGACGTGCCCCATCAGGCCGCCGCCTGCTCGCGTACCCAGGCCCGGACCGCTTCCGGCTCGTAGCGCAGGTGTCGGCCGACCCGGGCCGCCGGCGGACCGTACTTGACCTTGCGCCAGCGGTACAGCGTCTCCTGCGGAACCCGGAGGTACGCCGACACGTCCCGGACCGTCCACAGCTCGTCCTTGGCCATCACAGCCCCTCCCCCGTCTTGTCTTCCGCTGCCGTCGTCGAGCTGTCGTCGGGGAGCTGGGCCGCGCGGTCCTTGGCGGCGAGCAATTCGGAGCGCCAGCGGGCGCGTTCGCTGATCGACCGCAGCAGCCGGTGAGCCATCGCCGGCACGTCGGGATCATCGGGGCGGGCCAGTTCCCACGCGTGCCGGACCGGTTCGACGGTGGCGCCCTGGTCGTCGACGCCATCGAGGCCGACGGTGACCCCGAGCAGCGCCCGCACCCAGGCCCGCACGTCGTGCTTGTGATCGGAGAGCGTCTTGCCGGACCAGTCGCGGGAGATGAGGATGCGCCGGCCGCCGATGCCGAGGGTGTCCCGCTGGTGGACCTTGCCCTTGCAGCGGCCCGGCTTGAGCTTCGCGTGCGCCTTCTTCGGCTGAACGCCGTACAGCAGCCAGTTCGCGCAACGGTCCGTGCACGGGATCACGCGCAGTTCCCGCCACAGCCGGTCCAGGTGCGCCCGCTGCCGGTCGGTGGTCGCCTTGTGGCAGTCGCCGGTGTGCTTGGTGATGTACTTCGTGACGTACCGGATGGTCCGTTCGGCGTCGGCGGTGCCGGGCATGACGCCGCGAGCGTCGACCTGGGCGCCGAAGCGCACCACGTGCACCGGTTCCGCGTCGGGGTTCTCGTCGATGGCGTCGAGGGCTTCCGTCCAGGTGCTCAGCGGCTGGCGGGTGTCCGGGTCGACCCACGCGCAGGCGTCCTCGTCCCACACCGGAGGCCGCTCGACCGTGTAACGCTGGACGTCGACCGCCGGCCACCACACCTGGTGATAGGTCGCCGCCGCGACGGTGCGCAGGATGTCCCGGGGAATGGTGCCCCGGATGGCGAAGTGCGCGTGTGGGGCGAGTCGGCGTTGCGGCTCGACGCAGCCGGCGTACTGGACGTTCCAGCCCTCGCACCGCCGCAGGTTCTGCCAGAACCGATCCAGCAGCCGAGGGAAGTGCACCGCATCCCACGCGGCGCGGCGGTAGTCGTACCGGTCAGGGTTGAGCGGGGTGCCGTCGGGACGGACCGGACCGTAGGAGTCGAGGGTGAGCGTCAGCCACATCGACGGCCGGTAGGTGGCCCCGTCCGAGGCGATGTACGTCCTGCCGACCGTGCGCGCCTCGACCTTGCGCCGAGGCAGTTCCGGGGCGTCCTGCCGCCGCCGGGTGGAGCGCTTGCGGCGCGGGCCGTTGTCGTCGTCGCCCTGGTCGTCGTCGCCGGTTGCGTGCGGAGGGGCGACCCGTCCCCGGAGTCCTTCGGCCGTGATGGCCTCTTCCACTTCGCGGATCGCCTCGTCGAGGTCTTCGACCTGGTCCCACCGGCACGCCCGGGATGCCTCGTCGCGGGAGAACTCCAGGTGCCCGCGCATCAGGACGAGCGCCTTCTGTTCCTCGGTCGCCGGTTCCGGGGGCGGTAGCGGTTCGTCGTCGCGGTGCCAGCCCTCCCGGATCTGGGCCTGCCGCAGCCGGCGGTTCTTCTTGGCGCACGGCGCGCACTTGTCTTCCCGGGTCGCGCCGCAGGGCAGGTCGATGACCTCGGTCAGGCCGGTGTCGAGATCCGTGCGGCGCATCGCGAGGGGGCGCACGCACACGCCGTACTCGGCGGCGATCTCCTTGAGTACGTCGACCGAGCGAGGGAGCGCCATGCGGGCCGCCCGCGACCCCGGCCGAGGAGCAGCAGCCGGGGTCGGGGCGGCCGGCGCGAGGCCGGGCAGGGTTGGAGCGGTCATCGGATGATCCCGACGACGTGCGGCCGGTTGGGCTGGACAGCGCGCGGAGGCAGCACCGCCGGCACGACGGGCGACGCGGGGACGGTCGGGCGGACCGGTTCGACGTCGGTGGCTTCCGCCGGCTCTTCGTACCGGTAGGCGCCGGGCTGGTCCGGCTCGACAGTCGGCGGCGTGACCGGGGCGTTGGACAGGACGACTTTGACCAGGGCGAGGAAGGCCAGCGACGGCACCGCCGCGACGACCCAGCCCCACACCGACGATTCGGCTTCCGCGACCTGGGCGGCGAGGGACAGCAACGCGAACGCCACCAGCAGCGAGCCCACCAGGCCGACGGGTCGACCGGCGCGACGGCGGGCGCGCAGTTCCAGGCCGAGGTAGATCGTCATCAGCTCGACCGCTACGGCGTTGGCCCAGCCGATCCAGTCCGGTTGGCCGTGGGCGACGGACAGGTCATGGACGTGGGTGAAGGCGGCGGCGCCGGCCATGCCGCCGATGGCGAGCAGGATCACCAGGCGTACGGCGGATTCGGCGCGCTCGGTCATCGCCACTCCTGCGACGGCTTCTCGCGGATGGTCAGGTAGATGCGGATACGCCGGTCGGCCATGTCGGGTCGGCGGTTGACCATGTGCGCCAGGCCGTGCAGGGCGGCGGCGGTCTGGTCGGCCGGGCCAACCAGGCGGATGCGCAGCGGACGACGGAGCCGGTTGACGATGCGGGTGAGGGGGGTCATCGCGGTTACCTCCGGGCCGGTCGAATGTCGGTGCGGATGTAGTCGGGAGGGGCGCCGAGCGTGGCGACGGCTTCGGAGAGGCAGCGCCACAGCGCCCACGCCTCGTCGGAGGTCAGGGACATCCGTCGCCGGCCCGCGCCGACCGCGAGATAGACCGGGTACGGGTCGGGCCGTTGCGGGTCGACTCGGACGGACACGGCGGTGACCGGTTCGGGGGTGCGCAGACGGTAGAACCGGCGACCGTTCGCAGGGGTGGTCACCGCGGCTCACCTCCGCCGTCGGAGTCGAGGAGGTTGCGCAGCGCGTCGGGCAGCAGCGGCCCGAAGGGCTTACGCGGCAACGGAAGGCGTGCCGGTTCGGTGGCGGTTTCCCGGCCGACCTGGGCGAGGATGTCCGAGGCGTCAGCCGGCGCCGGGAACCGCTGGGCCATGTCGCGGATGTCGTCGTCGCTGACGTACGAGAACCGGACCCGCATCGGGTCGGGGGTGCCGTCGAGGATCACGTACCCGACGCCCTTCGCCCACCGGGGCATCTGATCCGCGAGCGCGCCCCGGTTGCGGGCACCGTCGCCGAGGACCATGTCGACCTGTGACGCCTCGGTCAGGCCCAGCGCGATGCGGGTCGGGAAGAGGTCACGGAACGGCAGCACCTCCTTGCGCGGGTCCTGCAACGCGGCCACCACCAGCACACCGACGCCGGCCCCCTGCGACAGCAGCAGCCCCAGCGACGACGCGATGCGCTTACGCAGCTCGACGTCCTGCAAATACGCGGTCAGCGCCGCTATCTCGTCGACGACGACCACGACCAGAGGGTCAGCCTCGGTCGGCGTGTGCACCCGAACCGTTCCCGCCAACCGGGTCTGCCGCTCCCGCAGCACGGTCACGGCCTCGTCGAGCAGGTCCGCCATCGCCTCGAACGACTTGCAGGCGAACCGGGCGAACATCGGACGGCCGAGCGCGAACTCCATCCCGCCCTTGGGATCGACCACCCACAGCCGCACAAGCCCGGAAGCGACACCACCACCGAGGACCCGCACCAGCGACCACAGCACCGAGCCCTTCCCCGACCGGGTGGCGCCGCCCACCAGGACGTGAGTAGCGAGCAGATGCAGCGACCAGGGACGCAGGTCCTCCCGCCGGGCCAACGGCAGCGCGGTGAAGTCCGGCACCGCCGGCACCGGGAACGGCGGCACCAGCGTGCGCAACGCATCGGTACGCACCAACGCCACGTAGACCACCGTCGGCCGGTCCCGGAACCGCACCCGATCCACCAGCCGCAGCACCCAGCCCCATCGACCGGCACGCGTCGGCGGGTCACCGGGACGTTCCGCGTAGACCCGGGCATGCCGCCGGCCGAAGGCGTACGCCAGGTTCGCGCTCACCCGCTGGAACTGCTCCGGCGTCTGCCCCCGCACCATCCGGACCATCAGCACGTCGAGGGCCTGATCCGAGCGAACCCGCAGCAGCTCAGGGAGCACGTGCCGGCGGTCGAACGTCTCGGCGAGCCCGCACAACGTCACGGCCTCACGCCACACCCGCCGGTAGACGAACACCTGCCGGACCGATCCGAGCAGCGGACCCGCCAGCCATGCCCACCAGGACGACTCATCCCGCCAGCGCCACACCGCCGACATCGCCGCCCCCAGCACCAGCGGCACCACCAGGCCCGGCCAGTCGAACTCGACGTACAGCCAGAGCGCCAGGACCACCGAGCCGGTAGCCACCGGATGACGCAGGCACCACCACAGCAGGCGCCCCGACCAGCGCAGCGCCAGGCCGAGCACCAACGCCCACACCGGCAGCTCGAACCGCCTCGGACGAAACACCAGCAGGTCACCGGCCGAGGTCGTCACCACCTCACCCCGAGGCCGCCCGATCACTTGGCAGCCCGCAGCGACACGAACCGACCCGACGCATCCCGCACCGCAGGAAACGGAAGCACGAGCTGCCCCACGCAGCCCTCACACCGGCCGTCCGCACCCGTGGCCGGATCGAACCGGGACTGACACACACCACACCGAGGCCAGCCACGGCCGGCCGGACGCATACCCTTGGACACGTCACTACCTCTCTCGACAGAGCAGGGGAAAGAGACAGAGGGCGGGGCTGCCGTCCGCCAAGACCTGACAGCCCCGCCCCCACCTGATGCGGCTACGCCGCCGCCTTCTTGGTCATGCCCGCCGGGGCACGCATCGCGGTAGCCCGCAGCGAGTACGCCATCCGGCCGTTGTTCGCCACGTACGGCGTCACCGTCATACCGTCGAACTCCACCGCCTCAAACGGGGCGCCCGTCGGCGGGACCGGCTGGTAGTCGGCGGAAATCTTGACCGTCGTCTCCCGCGAGCGCTTGCCAAGCTCCGGGTCCAGGTCCATCACGCGGACCTGCCACACCCGCTGGCCAGTCAGCTTGTCCTTCGCCGGGCTACGCCGGCCGGTCTTCTCGTCGTAGTCCTCGACCTCACCCAGGGACTCGGGGACCAGGGCGCACCCCGCCGGGAACACGTCCTCACAACGCACGGCGAACCTCGTACCGCCACGCAGAGCCATCGCTCAACCTCCAGGTCGTTGGCATGTCTGCCAAGTTGAGATTCCAAGGTAGACAGCACTTGGCAGACAAGTCAACATCCCCTCGTCGGCTGGCCCGAGCCGGTTTCACATGCCGCACCTTCAAGGGCGGCGTGTCGACGCAACCAACTCTCGAGGGCTTGGCACAATGTCCCACTTGAATGCCGTCGACTCACAAAAGGGTATACGCCTCAAATGGGAAAGGTCGGACAGGGCTTGAAGAGGAAGTTTTGGCCGTCCTCAGCATCAGGCACTATCCGCGAGCGGCTGACCGGAAAGAACATCGAGGGCACCGGACGCGTCTCCCACCGAGAGAGAGCTTATGGCGTGACTGCGCCGAGTGGACGAACCAACAGTGAGCCTTAACAACCTCACAGGCAGATGGCGTCCAGCCACAATCGTCATCCTAAGCATAGCAGTGAGCGCGATCACCAACCTCGCGACGAGCGGCTTCGATTTGGGAAAGTGGCGATGGTACTTGACCGCAGGAATATTCATCCTCGGCGCCGGATGGGCGTACCTAGACACTTCCACGCGCAGTTCCGGTGCTGGCGAGAATCGACCTTCGGCGGGCATTCGGGTCATGACGAGAAGAGAGAGCAACCTAGACGAAGGAACTCTGTGGATGCGGCCAAGGCTCGACTCGCCCGCCATAGAGCGAACCAACCTTATGCGGGAACTCGAGTCCGCCCTTTTAGCAGCATCACTAAAGGATTCAGAGCACGTCTTAGCGCTTGCAGGGCCAGGTGGCTACGGAAAAACTTTCCTAGCCATCCAGACATGCGCTCCAGAAAAGCTAGGTCCCATATTTCCTGGCGGACTTCTATGGGTAACCATCGGGGAGTCGCGATCCGGGCCTCAACTTGCCGCCACGCTGAACGATCTATGCGAACAGATCTCTGGGAGCCGTCCCACGTTTGTCGAGCCAGAACAGGCAGGGTTTTATTTGGGCCAACTCCTCGACAACCGACCCTCAACACTCTTGGTGCTTGACGACATCTGGCGCGAAGACCAGCTAAAGCCTTTCCTGTCTGGCGGACGAAGGACCGTACGGCTCGTCACGACCCGGTTGACGCAAATACTCACCTTAGAGTCAACGATCATCCGAGTTGGTGAGATGAGTGTGTCGGAGGCGCGTGGCCTCGTTGCATCCCGGCTCCGATCCATGGCACAACAGGACGCTGACTCACTACTAGGCCTAACTGGACGGTGGCCTCTCCTCTTATCAATCTTGAACGGCGCACTACGGCGGGCGGACAGTGAAGGAGCAGATCTTCGAGAAACAACTGCTCGCCTGATAGGCCAGCTCCGACGCGCTGGTCCAGCGACTTTCGATCCGACGCTTGAGCAAACTAGGAACCGAACAGTAGCGCGCACGATCGACGCGAGCCTGCAAATCTTGTCGAAATCATCACGTATGCGCTGCCTAGAGCTATCGATCTTTCCAGAAGCGACTGCCGTGCCGTTGGCGGCCGTATCACTTCTTTGGGCCGAAAGCGGCATGACGGAAGATGATTCCGAACGACTTTGCATTGACCTCTACGACCTTTCCCTCATAGCCAGATACGATCGGGAGAGAAAGGCTCTAAGCCTGCATGGAGTCTTGCGGGATTATCTCCGACGCCTCCTTGGCCAAAATTCGATCATCGCCTGCAACAGGCTATACCTTCAATCCTTGGCGCGACCAGCACTAGGAAGATCGGTTACCACACACGGCACCGTGACCCATTGGTGGGAGATGCGCCAAGGCGAATACGCCTGGGCGACCTTAACATTTCACCTCGCCGAAGCTCAGGAACTCAGAGAGCTGTCCGCACTTACAGCTGACCTCAGATGGATTACCGCCCGAATCCTGCGCAATGGGGTCACCGGCATCGAGACCGACTTGGAGCGGTGCCAAACGCCACTCGCAGATTCTTTGCGACGGGCAATCGCGCGGTACTCTCACTTGCTCAAGCCGATCGACCCCGAATACTCTCTCATGGACGTGCTGATAAGCCGACTGCAGACCGATGACGACCTGAAGCCGATTGTGGCAGGCGGCGACCAATCCCTTGAACATCGGCCCAGGATTGTTCCTCGGTGGTCTCTTCCTGATCTCCAACCAGCGCTCCGGAGAGCCTTTACTAGCACTGATCAACCCTTCTCAGGATGCTCGGTCAGTGCCGGTGGGGACTGGGCCGTAGCAGTTGGCTTGGATTGCATGGGCGTGGTTTGGGATACGAAGAGCGGGCAGGAGAGATGCCGGCTCGTGGGTCACACCTCAGCCATTACCTGCTGTGAGATTGCGCCCGACTCGTCGTGGATCGCGACCGGCAGTGGCGATGGCACGATAAGGATCTGGGATCTGGACGGGAATATTCTAAAAGTCTTTGCGAAGCAAAGAGCATCGATCCTCTCGTGCACGATTTCATTTGCCGGTGATCTAATAGCAACATCCGACCAGGATGGATTAGTTCGTATCTGGGACACAGCGACTGGCCAGCAGCGAGCGGTGTTGGGCTTCCGCAAATATCCTGATCCCGAAGGCGTGGTAAGTGCTTGTGCCTTTATGCCAGATGGCCAACACCTCGTCACTGGCACCTTCGACGGTTCCCTGATAATTTGGAATCTGAGATCCGGAGAGCAGACGGCTTCCAACAGAGGGCATGCTGGAAGAATCCGCGCATGTGGCGCTGCGAGATCTGGATCAATCATCTACACCGCCGGCGATGACGGGTTGGTGAAGATATGGGACCCGCGATCGGGTGAAGCGATTAAGACCTTTGCCGGGCATGGCGGCACTGTCAATGACTGCGCGGTCTCATTCGATGCTCGCTGGCTCGCCTCAGCAAGCGCCGATCGGACGGTCCGAATTTGGGACATTCAGTCGGGCCAACAAAAAGCCCTACTGGCGGGACACACAGAGAGCGTAACGGGCTGCTCCTGGGGCGGAGACGACAATTGGCTGTTGACTTGCAGTTGGGATGCATCGACCAGACTGTGGGAACCGCTCATCCAAGAAGGCGGCAACCAGCCGGAGTCTCATACAGACATTTCAACAGACTGTGCCGTGCAGAACCAAACGACCATCATCTCAGCGAGCTGGGACCGGACCCTTCGAGTTTGGGACACAAGCTCCGCGAGCTGTGTAAAAGTCTTTGTCCATGATGACAAAGTTACGGCATGCGGCGTCGCACCGCTCCGCGGTCTCCTCACCAGCACTAGTTTCGACGGGACCGTAAGAATATGGGACTTGAAGCACTACGCGGAGTCGATGATTTTGATCGGACACGAAGACCACATACGATGCACAGCCATTGCGCCATCCGAGGAGTGGATCGTGACGGGCAGCGACGATCAGACGCTCCGTATTTGGGGCCTCGACACCGGAGAATGCCTCCGCATTCTTGAGGGGCACTCGGATCGAGTCAACGACTGCGTGGCATCTCGCGATAGCCAGTCGATTATATCAATCGGCGAAGACGGCAAACTGATTCAGTGGGACGTGGAGTCTGGGAGAGCGGCGCATGCTGTCCCCCACCTGGGCGGTACCGGCACATGCTGTGATCTCGCCTCTAGCGGTGAGACGCTGTACGTTGGCGGAGCAGACGGATCGGTACACCTCTACACCGCGCAGGGCTTGGGTCACAGGGGGGCTTGGAAGGGCCACGACGGTCCCGTTACCTCTTGCGCGTCCTCATTCGACGGCGAGTGGCTCGCTTCCACGGGCAGAGATAAGACTCTTCGCATTTGGAACACGAAGGAGGGCCGCCTTGTGGCATCGATGCGTGTTGACGGAGCGTTACTCTCGTGCCGCTGGATCGCCGATAGCCATGAGCTGTGTGCAACCGGTGACGGCGGCGTGTACTTATTTGCGTTTGTGCCCATCCGGCGGGCGCTCGAAACTCGGGAAAGGCTCTCCGAATGATCCGGCCTGCGGCACAGCTGGAAGGAGCTAGGTGCAGCCTCGAAGCTCTGCAAACAGCCTCTTTTGCAGTCGGCCGGGAGGGCGAGCGTGAGGTATCCGATGGAGCAGCATGACATGAAAGGACAGCTGACCGACAAAAGGGGAGGGCATGCCCCCTTGAGCCATGAGGTTGCCGCGCTGGTGGGTGAGCGCCATTGGAAGCGAGACGCAAAGGCTCTCCGACTATACCTCCGCGCTTTGGTCGTTTTGGATACCGGCGTATTGGCGTTATCGATTCTGCTCGCCTATGTAGCAAGGTTTGGCTCTGCCGTACCTCCAAAGACCACGGTCCCGTACGCGCTTTTCGCACCGCTACTTTTGCTGATTTGGCTGCTCGGATTAAGAAGTCTCGGCGCCTATGACGACAGAGTTATCGGGTATGGCGCTGATGAGTACCGAAGGGTGATCAGTGCGGGCGGCAGAATTTTTGCCAGCATTGCACTCGCCGCCTTCTTCGTTGATCCTGGCATTTCTCGCGGTTTCGTCATCCTTTCTTTCGTCATCGGAACCACTGGTCTAGTCGTAAGCCGATTTCTAGCTCGTAAGAAATTGCAGAGGGCACGTAGATTGGGCGCAGGATGGTCGCGCAAGGTCTTGGTGGTCGGAGACACAGCCCAGGTGATGGGCTTGGTGCACACGTTCAACAGGGAACCGCACGCCGGGCTTCAGGTCGTAGGCGCCTGTCTGCCCGATGCCCTGCTAGCGCCAGGAAGGCAGAACCTTGCTGGTGTGCCCGTGATCGGTTCATTCCGGAACATTCCTGGTGCGGCTGCCGCTGTTGGAGCAGACACTGTGGCAGTTACTGCGTCGGGTGAGTTAACAGCTACGAGGCTCCGTCGACTGGGCTGGCAACTCGAAGGTTCGGGAATTGATCTAATGCTTGCTCCAGCCCTTACGGATGTTGCTGGGCCCCTCGTGCACACACGGCCAGTTGCCGGCATGCCGCTGGTCTACGCCGAGACGCCAGAGCTTCGGGGGATTCACCAATTTATTAAGTCTATGCTTGACCGTTCAGTGTCGGCGATCGCCCTGATATTGCTTCTGCCGTTGTTGGCCGCTCTCGTTATCGCAGTAAAGATTGACAGTCCCGGCCCGGTCATCGTCAGACAGGTTCGCGTGGGAAGGGGCGGCAGGGAATTTGGCCTGTTCAAATTCCGCACGATGGTTGTGAACGCCGATGCCGTGCTGGCCGAGCTGGCGGCCAGGAATGAAGAGGAAGGGCTGCTTTTTAGCTTCCGGCATGACCCGAGGCTTACCCGTATGGGCCGCCTGTTGCGCAAGTGGTCGCTTGATGAGTTGCCTCAACTCGTTAATGTCCTACTTGGCCATATGAGTCTTGTTGGACCGAGGCCCCCCCTACCGACTGAGGTGGCTCGTTATGACGGCGACATCGCTAGGCGCTTGCTTGTGAAGCCCGGGATGACCGGGCTATGGCAGGTGAGCGGACAATCCGATTTGAGTTGGGAGGACGGAATCCGGCTAGATCTTTACTACATTGAGAACTGGTCGTTGACGGCTGATCTGATCATCTTGTGGAAGACCTTCGGAGCTGTAGTCAATTCCCGCAGCGCCTACTAGTGAGGAAAAGGCGGAGTGTTCTAGACCTCAAAAGACATGACCGCGGAGTGCGAGGGTAATACCTCTTCATGGTTGAAAACTATGACGCTGTAGATGCTGAGCACTCCCGCCCCGTAGGCCTCAACGATGAGTCCGTTGAAGCTCTAGGTGAGCTCAGCAAGGCTCTAGAGACGGTTCACCGGGTGAGAGGGCACCTCTATTCTGCCCATCAGTTGGTTGGCGGGGCGGACCTTACTCTTGACCGCGCCGTGGCGCTTCTTCGGCAGGGCGGACACTGCGAAGTTGCCGACCGGGTTGAGCAGGAGTTGCTGGGGCGCAACCTGCTACCCGGCCGTTGGACCTTCCAGATCATGGAGGAGTTCGATGATGGCTACTATGCGGCGTTTCAGGAGATCGAGCGGGACGCGCGGGAGAAGCTAGCCGGCGGTCGGCGGCACATCTACGAGGCGGAGATGAAGGAGCGGCGGCGTACCCACGGCATGCCGGGGCATGAGGCTACGCCAGAGGCGTGAGTGGTAGACCGTTCGGCAGCATCGAGGCCAGGGCGTTGGCTCTGGCCTCGATGATCCTCATTCGGGCCTGATATTCGGCCGGCTCCCGGTGCGCGGCCTGGCTGGTGACCTGGCCGGGCCATTTGCGGTAGAGCAGGCCGTACTCCCGGGTGAAGTAGCCGGCGCTGACGGCGCTGGCAGCGAGCAGCAGGCCCGTGTCTTCGGAGGCGGGAAGGGCCATCCAGCCGCCCAGGGCGAAGACGAGATCCCGCCGCAGGCACAGAGTCGCCGGGTGCACTGATGCGCGGTAGTCGTTGGCTTGCCAGAACGACAGGACCGCACCGCGGTCGACGACGCCGCCGGCTGGATCCTTGTCCCATCCGGCGGTCGATCCGTCGGGCAGCAGGTCGAGTACCCGCGAGGTGGTCCAGCCGATCTGCGGGTGCGCGTCGAACGCGGCGATGTCCCGGGCGAGCGCGCCGGGGGTCAACTGGTCGTCGGCGTCCAGGACCTTGATGAGGTCACCCGAGACCCGAGACAGGGCAAGGGTACGGGCGACGCCAGGCCCACCGGGGCGGCCGGTGCCGAGACTGATCCGGGGATCGTCGGGCAGCACGTCGACCAGGGCGCCGGTCTGCCCGTCCTCCTGAACGAGCCATTGCCAGTCCCACCCGGCGGGCATTTCCTGCTTGGCCAACGACTCGTAGGCGCTAGCGAGGTGCTCGATGCTAGGCGCGTGGACCGGAGTAATGACCGAGACGAGCTGCGTCAAGTTTTCCACCGTTGGAGTTTGTGGGAGTAGACAAGCTCGGTCCGGTCGCCCGGCATCACCACGTCGGCGACCTCGACGACCCGCCCCGTGGTGTCGACCGAGGTCTTGCGCACGGTGAGCACGGAGACGCCTGGGTCGATGTCCAGTAGTTCGGCCTCGTCCGGGGAAGGCGGACGCGCTCGGATCTCGTCGTCGATCCGGTCCAGCTCGATGCCGAGCGTGTAGAGCTGGTGCTGCGTGCCGCCGGGCCATGGTTCCTTGCTCTCGTCGAGCAGGTCCGGGTTCGCGGCCACCAGGTCGTGGGGCAGGTAGGAGTACGACACGGTAAGCGGGGCGCTCTCGTGGCGGGAAGAGGTCCAGTAGACCCGTCGCAGCAGCGGCGTACCCGGTTCGACCTGCAAGGCCGCCGCCATCTCCGCATCCGCCTCCACCCGGGAGTACTCGGCGTGGAACTTCAGGTCATCGACGGTCAGTCCGGTGTCGTGCTCGGTGGCGCCGGTCTTCAACCGCTCGGCCTCGTCGAGCAGGACCCGGTCCTTCTCCCACTGGTACCGCTCGCTATTACGACGGCGTACCCGCTGCCGAGGCGCCCGTACGTAGGTCCCGCGCCCCTGCTCGGCCCGGACCAGGCCCCATTCCCGGAGCTGCCGGATGGCATTGCGGACGCTGGTACGGGAGAGGCCGGACGACTCGGCCAACTCGGTCTCGCTCGGCATGAGAGTGCCCGGGGCCATCTCTCCAGCCATGATCTTTACCCGCAACTCCTCCGCGAGTTGCAGGTAGCGAGGGCGCCAGTCCCGGCCATGCACACCGGTCACCGTACCCCCTAGACGTTCCAACGTCTGCCAGGTGGTCCCGCCCGCGGGCCGCCCAGGAACCGGAGGGACCGTTACCGCTGCTCGCGGCGGCTGCCCACGACGTGGACCGGGAGTACGGGGAACGGCGACGCCCCGAGGACTGCCCGAGTTCATCGCCGCTCCCCCGACCGGCGGTCCTGACTGGCCGGTGCCCGCATCACCTCACGGGCGCACGTCAGCTCGTCAATCAGCCGGTCGAGCTGCGCCGCCGAGAGGAGCACGGTTTGCGTTGCGCCGTAGCGGGTCGCATCGAGCTTGACGGCCAGGTCCCGACGCGCGAACCGGTCGATGAGGAGCTGAAGGCTGACCCAGCCGGTCCGCTCCCGGCCGATGGTGGCGATGAAGCCGCAGTGCATCGGGTCGTTCGGTCCGCAGCCCCGGCACCATCCCGGGCATACGACCGACGGGACCGACGGCGGGGCGCTGTCGATCATGGGCAGGCCCTCACTCATCGCCGGCTCCCCGGTCGCCGCCGACCTGCTTCAACAGACCCCGCAGATGCTCGACCAGTTCGGCCACCTGGGACATCGACAACTCTGCCCAGCCGTTCCCCGCACGGCACGTCGAGTGCACAGCGACCAACGGCGCCAGGGCGTCAGCACCGATGAGGTAGGTGACGACGACTCCGCTCGATCGGATGTCACCAACCCGGATCATCGGTCCTCGATGACGCCGGGCCATGTGAGCCATCACAGGCGGCACCAAATGGCCGCAGCGATCCGGCGCGCACCAGCCCGGGTGGCTCGTGATCTCGGCCGGCTTGTTCGCCCGCCTCATCGCGGCCACCGCCCACCATTGCCTCGGTAGGACTGTGCCAGCGTCATCAACGGCGCGTAGCGCAACGTAGGCAACTCCCGAGTCGGTACCGCATCCCACCAGTACGTCGGCACGGCATTGGTCGGCGTGCGCCGCATCGGCGAGACGTCGCTGTCGGTGGCCACAGCCGGCGGACGCCTCCAGGACCACCAGGACGAGAACCAGCTACGCCGACGATGAGAGCCGGACATCGCACCTCCACAGGTAGGCGGGGACCGGTGACCAGCCACGGGGGAATGCAGCCGGCCACCGGCCCGGATGAAGGCACGGCGCACCGTCCGACACAGACGGGTCGGGTATCGCCGAGCCAACTTGTACGCGCGGCTACCGCAACCGGTCCGACAGGACGCCGCGCATCAGGTGCGACCAGGGTCGGCGCGCCACCACCCCTGATACGAGCCGTCACCCTGGCCGCACACAGAGAAACGTACCTACAAGTGGACGTGTTGTCCATACGTCGAAACGAGTCACTCAGTTGGCACTTGGTAAGACAAGTGCCAGGTACGGTGAGCAGGTGCCCACCCCGCACTACGGACAGCCCCGCTACCGCGCCATAGCCGACGAGCTAAGGCAACGCATCGAACGTGGCGTCATTCGGCCAGGGTCACTTTTGCCTTCCGAGAGCACGCTCAGGGCCGAGTTTCGAGCAAGTCGAGGCACGATTCGTCAGGCCATCGCCCTGTTGCGAAACGATGGAATTGTCGCTACCGAGCAGGGGAGGGGAACCTACGCGAGACTGCATGGCCAGTTTTGGAAGCCGCAGCAGAGAACGCAGTCAGAGACAAGAGAGCGGATAATATGTGCGGATGCGACTTTGGCAGAGTTATTCAAAACCAAAGTCGGGGCGAGGCTCATTGAGCGCGAACGCATGATACGGATAGATGGAGAAGTTGAGAGCATCATTCGGGAATATCGGATATGCACCGACTAGCGCAAGAATTCGCTACACTTACCAAGTCGCATTGAAATCGACGGAGCAAGGGTGAACTTCGAGCAAGAGCATTTCTTCCGCGATATCTACTCGGCATCCCTTGACATGTCAATCAGGCAGGTCATAGAGCTGATAGATACAGGGGCGCTTGACTTGAACCCGGCATTTCAACGGGGAAACGTCTGGAGCAAATCCCAGCAGAGCCACTTCATAGAATCACTGCTCACAGGACTGCCTGTCCCCGCAGTCTTTCTAGCTGAAGAGCCTCACGGTAGAAGTTCGGTGATCGACGGTAGGCAGCGCCTCATAGCAATCAATAAATTCGTCAAGAACGAGTTTCGGCTGACCGGACTAGAGTACGCATACGAGTTCGACGATTTTACGTTCGACGGACTACCGCACTCTACGCGAATGCGCTTTCTCACTAGAAGCTACATACGTTTCATCACGATCGACGAACGTTCCGACTCAATGGCAAAAAATATACTGTTTGTGCGACTAAATACCGGAGGCGAACGGCTAACGCAGCAGGAAATCCGAAACGCTAAGTTTCCCGGGATTTTGAATGAAAGCTTGAAGGAACTCGCTGAGGATAGCTTCTTTCGTACTCAAATCGGACGCAACATCCGCGGTAGCCGAAGTCGCACTGGCATGGCGGACGTAGAGTATGTGCTCCGCTTCTTCGCTCTCCTCAAATCAGAGGAGTGGCACGAGAAAAGCCTATTGCTCGCGATGGACCGATTCATGGCCGAGAACCGACACGCCTCCCCCTCCGAAGCAGGAGCCCTCAGTAGGCGCTACCTGCGAGCCCTCCGGGCTTGCGAAGCGCTCTGGGGAGAGCACGCCTTTCAGCTTTATCGACCAAGCCTGGGGTGGCGTTTCATCGGCACGCCCTGGGTTTATGACGCACAGATGCACGCGTGTGACTCACTTCCGGACTCCATTCTGGAACAAGCAGTTCAGCATAGAGATTTAGCCATTAACGGTATGGCAAGAGTAGGCGAGGAGCATCGGTTCCCGGGAACGGCCCGAACGAACAGCACATATGCTATCGAACACTTCTCTAAATCAATTAGACAAATGCTGGAAGGGATTGCCCCCAGGTAGGCAGCATGAGCGCCGTAGACAATCTCTTAAGCCGACTGTCGTCCATCGACACCGCCCTTTCCGCCTTGAGTACCTCACCGGCCGTAAGTGCTGCCGTCTCCGACCACCTGATGCGAGGCATCGCGGTTCACGGACTCGTAGCGGTCGAGTCATTCCTGAAGGAGAGAATGCTGGAGTGGTCTGCAACGTTAGCAGCTGCCAGAATCCCGCCAGGCAGCCTGCCCGGCGGGACGACTCTGTACGAGAACAGAGTACTGGAGGTTCTACCAAAAAGGATTAGGGATGCAGAGTATTCGAACAGCGCCCACCGCTCCCTGCTCCTTCAAGAGATCGGGCATTCCCTCACCTCGCTGTATTCTGGGACATTCATGCCACACCACATGGCATTCATGTGGGCCGGTTCGAATATCCGTGCATCGGATGTCGAGGCCATCGTTTCTTTGGTCGGGACGCCAACCGATAAGGTCTGGGGTACTCTAACCCGCATCTGGCAGCAGGTCGATAAGTACGCTCCGGGAAACGCTAGCTTCAAAACGGTCTTCGAGTTGTTATGCGAGTTGCGTCATGCTGCCGCCCATCAAAGTTCGCCCGCCATTCCGTTGCTGCACCTAAGAAGCACATCCCGAAATGCTAAACTGGTCTGCCTATGCATAGACGTAGCGGTTTCACGCAACCTACGAAACATTAGTGGGATAGCATCCAGAAGCAACTCGAACCATCTTCTCATCAGGAAGATCGTCAAGGATGGGAGGAGATGGCCCGAGTACGGCCCTGGCCGAAGAACCGCAGTCAAGCGACACCCTTCCCTCGCTGAGGCCCTGCAGGCAGCGATTACGCGAGCCTCAACCGCCGGGGAGTTAATCTTGGTGACCGACAAGGCCGAGGACGTCTTAGATTGGCGGTTTCCCGTCGCGTTTTCATGACACCGAAAGTTCCCGGCTAGTACTGCCGATTTCCTCTTTTCCAGATCAAGGCACCGCGCTCCGCGCGGTGCAGGGCGGCAAGCCCGGCCGGCGGCCAGCCGCCCCGGCCGCCTACGGCGCCGGGGCGGTAAGCCACCGACAGCCGCCGGGACACCGCCCTCACGCCAGATGACGGCAGAGCCCTACGGTCGCAGCATGGACGACCCGATCGAGCTGCGACTCGACCTCGCCACCGCCGAAGACCTTCGCATCGCGTTGTACGACCTGGGCGAGCACCAGGCCGCAGGCAGGCCGATCCGGCACATGGACACCGAGACCAGCCGGCGGCTCGGCGCACTCCTGCGAGAGCTGGACATCCGTTTGGGCGGCACCGGCAGATTCGCCTAGCCGGATTGCCAGCGAGCGGGTACGGAAGCCGACACCTCGACCGCCATCGGGGTCAGGGCTTCCGCCTGCCGCGCCAGTCCAACCCCGGGACTGGCTTGCCACCGGATCACCGGGTCGCGGCACCAGCTCCACCGCCAGGATGTGCACGACCCTCCCCACAGCCGCCGGCCCCGCTCCGGAACCATCGAGCGGCGCCCCTCAGACGGCCCACAGCGGCACAGCCAGCCCGACCCGAGAAGAGGTCAACTGAGCCGAAGCTCAGGGCGTCTCCAGGGCGTCAGGGCGCCGTCAGGGCGTCAAACGCCGGCCGAAGTTGACCAACGACGACCATCGACGCCCAGACATAGAACCAGCTCAGAGCCTTGATCACGGCTCTGAGCTGGTGGGCGACGGACGAGTCGACCTGTACGCCGGATTCTGTGCCCGGCACGCCCGTAGGCGCACCGGCGGCGGCCATCCATCTCGGCCTGCCGTTGCCGGCAGGCTCCAGCGGCCTACCCGCAGACATCGGGCGGGCAGCCCTCAAGCGTCTGCGCGGGTCGTCATCTTGCGGTGACGGCCCTTTCTTGGCCTTGCTCCGGGTGGGGTTTACCGAGCCACCCCGGTCACCCGGGGTGCTGGTGGGCTCTTACCCCACCGTTTCACCCTTACCGTCCCGTTACGGGCCGGCGGTCTGTTTTCTGTGGCACTGTCCCGCGGGTCACCCCGGGTTGCCGTTAGCAACCACCCTGCCCTGTGGAGTCCGGACGTTCCTCGGCGACGGGCCGGAGCCCGTCGACGCGACCGCCCGGTCGACTCGTCCGTCGCGCTCTCATCCTAACGACGCACCCGCCGCGCCCATTTCCCGCCCACCACCTCGGGGAGGTGGCGGCATCAACCGGCTCTCGATACAGCCACCTCCCCGAACCGGCGCGATACGCGTTCGCCCGCCCGACCGACTAGCCTCGGGGGACCATGGATCTCTCCGACGCCGCGCTCCTGCTCGCCGCCGGTCTCGCCGCGGGCACAGTCAACGCGGTGGCCGGAGGTGGCTCGCTGATCACGTTCCCGGCGATGATCGCCACCGGTCTGCCGCCGGTGGCGGCGAACGTCTCCAACTCGGTGTCGGTCTTTCCCGGGTACGTGGCGAGCGTGGCCGGCAGCCGGATGGACCTGCCGCGCGGGCGGCAGTTGTGGTCGCTGCTGCCCACCGCCGTGCTCGGCACGATCGCCGGGTGCGCGCTGCTGCTGGCCACCCCGGCTCGGGCGTTCGAGCTGGTGGTGCCGTTCCTGGTGCTCGGCGCTACCGCCGTACTCGCGTTCCAGGGTCCGCTGCGCCGGCTGGTCGGCCATCCGGAACGGCTGGGCGCGCGCCGCCGTACCGTCACGGTGCAGACCATGGTCGCGCTCGGCACTGTGTACGGAGGCTACTTCGGCGCGGCCCTCGGGGTGATGCTGGTGGCCGGGCTGGCGCTGGTGCTGGACGCGACGCTGGCCCGGGTGTCGGCGGTGAAGAACCTGCTCTCGGCCGTGGTGGGGTTGACCACGCTGGTGGTGTTCGCCCTGTTCGGCCCGGTGAACTGGGCGGCGGTCGCGGTGGTTGCGCCGGCCACGCTGTTCGGCGGGTACGCGGGCGCGCGGCTGGCCCGCCGGCTTCCGCAGGTGGTGTTGAAGACGGTGATCGTGGTGTTCGGCACGGCCATCGGGTGCTACCTGCTGTGGCGCGCGTTGACCTGACGCCGCCCGGGCAAGACCGGAGCGTCAGTACGCCTCCCCCACCGGCTCCTCCGGGGCGTGCTCGGCACGGCGGGCGGCCCGGTTCCAGATGACCCGTTCGCCGTAGCCGGCCGCCATCAGGTGACCGAACGCCAGGTAGACCAGCACACCGGCGGCGAGCACCGCGAAGCCGACCCAGAACGGCAGCGCCAGGCCGTGTTCGGCAAGCTTGCCGGAGATGATCGGCGCGGGCGCGGCGGCGCCCCAGCGGACCAGGTTGAATGCCCCCGTGGCGACGCGCCGGTCGGCGGAGCCGAGCCCGAGTGCCAGGTCGGTCAGGTTGGCGTTGGCGAGGCCCATGAACAGGCCGGCGACGACGAGTACGACGAGCGACATGGCGGTGCCGGTGGAGGTGGCAAACGCGACCATGCAGGCCAGCAGGCCGAGCAGGGCGACGCCGACGGTCTGCACCGCGCCGATGCGGTGGGCCAGCCGGTGCCCGATGAGCAGGATGCCGGCGGCGAGGCCGAGGCCCCAGCCGGTGAACGCCAGGCCGAGCGGGATGACGTCGAGGCGCAGGAACAGCGGCGTGTAGCCGAGTACGACGAAGAAGACGAAGTTGTACGCGGCGGTGACCACGCACAGCGTCACGAACGCGGGTTTGCGGTAGGTGGCGAAGATCTGGCCGAGGCGTACCGGCTGTTGCTTGCGTGCCGGTTCGCGCAGCTTGCGGGCGGCGACGCCGAGCGCGAGCACCATGAACACGCCGCAGACGAAGAACGGCAGCCGCCAGCTGACCTCGCCGAGCAGGCCGCCGATGAGCGGGCCGACGGCGAAGCCGAGCCCGAGGGCGGTCTCGAACAGGCCGACCACCCATTCCCTGTCGTTGGCGAGGTTGACCAGCACCACCATGGCGGTGGCGAAGAACATCGCGTTGCCCAGGCCCCAGACGCCCCGCAGCACGGAGAGCTGCACGATGTCGTTGCTGAACGAGGCGAGGATCGCGGCGAGGCCGACGACGGAGACGCCGGTGACGAGCACCGGTTTGAAACCGAACCGCCCGCTGGCCAGCGTCGCCGGGATCATGCCGACGGCCATGACCGCGATGTACGCGGTGAAGAGCAGCTCGACCTGCCAGGCGGTGACGCCGATCGCCTCGCCGATGGCGGGCAGGATCGGGTCGACGACGGCGATGCCGGCGATGGCGAGGAACGCCACGAGCGTGGTGGCGTAGATGGCACTGCGGTTGGGCTCGGATCGGCGATCCACTCCGCAACCTCCCAGATAGCTGTATCGTACAGGTAATTTTCTTGTATCATACAGCTATGAGCGAGGACGTCCACGGCACCGAAGTCACCCTCGGCCGGATCGAAACCGAGGTCGCGTTGCTGATGCGGCTCGGCGAGGCCACCCGCCGGGGCACCGGCACGATGGAGCACCGGCTGCTCGACCGCGCCGCGTACGTGATCCTGCGCCACCTGGACGCGGCCGGCCCGCAGAACGTCTCGGCGCTCGCCGCACGGCTGAGCCTGGACGGCTCCACAGTCACCCGGCAGGTCTCCGCGCTCCAGCGCGACGGCCTGATCTCGCGTACCCCCGACCCGGCCGACGGGCGCGGCACGGTGATCTCCGCGACGGCGGCCGGGCTCCAGCGGATGGCCGCCGTCCGGGCGGCCCGCACCCGGCTGTACGGCGACATCCTCGCCGCCTGGCCCGAGGCGGACCGGGAGACGCTCGCGGACATGTTGCACCGCCTCAACGAGGCGCTCGACGCGCGCACCCGCCGCCGCTGAGGGTGTTAGGAAGGGCCCCTTTCAATGCACGAGGCGTTAATAAGGGGCCCTTCCTTTCATGCCACGGGCTCGCGGGCTGCGTCGGCGGAGGGCGTCACGCGCGGGTCGTCCTCGTCGGCGAAGTAGTCGTCCGGCGTGGTGTGGTCGGGGCCGTCGGCCACCTTCGCGGCGCGCAGCACCAGCGTGAGCAGCGCGGCCACCACCAGGTTCACCAGCACCGCGACGATGCCCACGTAGATGGTCTTCGGCGTGTCGAAGCCGAACTTCTCCAGCGGGAACGCCGACCCGGCGAAGTGCTTCTTGCCGGTCGCCGGGTTGCCGATCTGGTAGAGCATCCACATGCCCAGGCCCATGCCGGCGGCCCAGCCGGCGATCAGCGCGCCCCTGTGGAACCAGCGGGTGTAGAGGCCCAGCGCCACCGCCGGCAGCGTCTGGAGGATGATCACGCCGCCGATGAGCTGCAGGTCGATGGAGAACTGCGGGTCGAGGAAGACGATGCAGGCCACCGCGCCGACCTTCACCACCAGCGAGGTGATCTTCGAGACGTTCGCCTCCTGCGCCGGGGTGGCGTCGCGCTTCAGGTACTCCTTGTAGATGTTGCGGGTGAACAGGTTCGCCGCCGCGATCGACATGATCGCCGCCGGGACCAGCGCGCCGATGCCGATGGCGGCGTACGCCACCCCGGCGAACCAGTCCGGGAACTGCTGGTCGAACAGCAGCGGCACGACTGTGTTGCCGTCGGTGGTGCCCTCCTTCGCGCCCGGCAGCGGCTTCACGTTCGCCGCGATGGCCATGTAGCCGAGTAGCGCGATCAACCCCAGCAGCAGGCTGTACGCGGGCAGCGCGGACATGTTCCGCTTGATCACGTCGCGGTTCCGGCTGGCCAGGACACCGGTGATGCTGTGCGGGTAGAGGAACAGCGCCAGCGCCGAGCCGAACGCCAGCGTCACGTACTGGATCTGGTTGTTCTGGTTGAGCAGGATGCCGTCGCCGGGCGCTGGTGACGCCTGGAACTTCGCGTCGGCGGCGTCGAAGATGGCGCCCCAGCCGCCGAGCTTGTACGGCAGCCAGATCACCGCGACCAGGATCACGATGTAGATCAGCGAGTCCTTGACGAACGCGATCAGCGCCGGCGCGCGCAGCCCCGACTGGTACGTGTACGCGGCCAGGATCGCGAACGCGATGATGATCGGCAGGTGCCGGGCCAGCGCGCTGTCCCCGGTCACGCCCATGGTCTTGAGCACCGCCTCGATGCCCACCAGTTGCAGCGCGATGTACGGCATGGTGGCGACGATGCCGGTGATCGCGACCAGCAGCGCCAGGATCGGCGAGCCGAACCGGTTGCGGACGAAGTCGGCGGGGGTGACGAAGCCGTGCCGGTGTGAGACCGACCAGAGCCGGCACAGCACCAGGAACACCAGCGGGTAGATGACGATCGTGTAGGGCACCGCGAAGAAGCCGGCCGCGCCGGCCCCGAAGATCAGCGCCGGGACGGCGACGAACGTGTACGCGGTGTAGAGGTCACCGCCGACCAGGAACCAGGTGATCCAGCCGCCGAAGCTGCGCCCGCCCAGCCCCCATTCGTCGAGGTGGGCCATGTCGGTCGGTCTGCGCCACCGGGCCGCCACGAAACCCATGGCGCTGACCAGCAGGAACAGAAGCGTGAAGACGATGATCTCGGTGAGGTGGTCCCGCCACATCAGTGGTCACCCCGCTTCTTGGTCATCTGGTAGACCAGCGTGGTGGTGCCGACGCCCAGCAGGATCCAGGCCAGTTGCAGCCAGTAGAACCGCGGGAACCCGAACAGCCGGGGTGAGTCGGCGTTGAACAGCGCCGGGATCAGCGGCACCACGATCGGGATGAAGAGCAACCAGTTCCAGGGACTCTTGTCCTTCGCCCTGGATCGCGCCGTGTCGAGCGCCTCCGGTTCCGGTTCGGACATGTGACACCCCTCCGGGCATTCGTAGCGGGCCATGTGACGGCCGGAGGCTACGACCCTGTGACGGGGGTCACGTCCGATCGGGTGATGTCGATGCGCCAAACGGCCGCCGGCATGCGCCGAACGGCCGTCAGATGTCCGTGAGGTGCGAGGTGTCGTTCACCGAGCGGACCGCGACGCCGCCGTCCGGGTACAGGTCCAGCACCGAGATGCCCGCCGTGTCCAGGTAGAGCCGGTGCAGGAACGCGTCGCCGGCGGCGAGCGCGTCGCGCAGCACCAGCTTGATCGGCGAGACGTGGGAGACCACCACCACCGTCTCCCCCGGGTACGCCGACCGCAGCCGGTCGACGGCCCGCCCGGTCCGCTCGGCGACCGCCACGAACGACTCGCCCTGCGGCGGGGCGACCCGGGTGGAGGCGAGCCAGGCGTCCAGTTCCGCCGCCCAGCGCTCGCGTACCTCGGCGAACGTGTGCCCCTCCCAGACGCCGAAGTCGCACTCGATCAGGTCGTCGTCGGTGCGTACCGGCGGGTTGCCGACCCGCGCGGCGATCGCCTCGGCGGTGGCCGTACACCTCGACAGCGGGGAACTGACCACCGCCGCGACGGACGGCGCCAGCGCGGCCACCCGGGCGGCGGTGGCCCGGGCCTGGGCCCGGCCCCGCTCGGTCAGCGGCACGTCGCCCCGGCCGGAGTAGTGCTTGCGCACGGTGCGCTCGGTCTCGCCGTGCCGGACCAGGATCAGCCGGGTGGCCTCCTCGGTCGGGCGCGGCTCCCAGGAGGCGGGCGTGGTGGCCGGGTCGGTGCCGGTGGCCCGGACGAGCGCCGCCTCCCGCGCCTCGGCCTTCGCCTCCGGCGCGGCGCCGGACGCGGCGGCGTCCATGGCCGCGTTGGCGAGCGCGTCGGCGTGCCGGTTGCGCTCCCGGGGGATCCAGGTGAAGCGTACGGCGGTGAACCGGCCGACCAGCCCGGCGGCCTGGGCGGCGAGCGGGCGCAGCCCGGGGTGCTTGATCTGCCAGCGGCCGCACATCTGCTCGACCACCAGCTTGGAGTCCATCCGCGCCTCGACCTCGGCCGCGCCCAGTTCGGCGGCGGCCTCCAGCCCGGCGATCAGGCCCCGGTACTCGGCCACGTTGTTCGTGGCGGTGCCGATCGACTCGGACCGCTCGGCCAGCACCTCGCCGGTCTCCGGGTCCCGGACCACGGCGCCGTAACCGGCCGGGCCGGGGTTGCCCCGGGAGCCGCCGTCGGCCTCGATCACTACCGCGCGCACCGCCACGGCGGCTACAGCCCCGACTCGTTGGTCCGGACCATGATCCGCCGGCAGTCCTCGCAGCGGACCACGTCGTCCGGGTCGGCCTTGCGGATGCGAGCCAGGTCGGCGCCGGACAGGTCCAGCCGGCAGCCGCCGCAGCGGCCCCCGGTCAGCAGCGCGGCGCCCAGCCCGGTGTCCTCACGGATCTTGTCGTAGAGGCCGACCAGGTCCGCCGGGAGGTCACCGGCGAGCGGCTGCCGGGCGGTGCGCTTGAACTCCTCCTCCTTGGCGATCTCGGCCAGGGCCTCGTCGCGGCGCTGCTCGGTCGCGGCGCGGCGCTCGCGGGCCTCGGCGAGCCGGCTCTCGATGCCGTCGAGCACGCCCTGCGCGGTCTCCCGCTGCTCCATCAGCTCCAGCTCGGCGTCCTCCAGGTCGCTCTGCCGGCGGTTCAGCGAGACCAGCTCGTGCTGGAGGGCCTCCAGCTCGCGGGCCGGGCCGCTGCCCGAGGCCAGCCGGGCCTCGTCCTTGCTCTTGCGCGCCCGCACCTGGTCGACGTCCTTCTCGATCCGGGCGATGTCCCGGTCCAGGTCGTCGACCGCCACCTGGGCGCGGACCCGCTCGTCCTCCAGCGCGGACAGCTCACGCGCCAGGGCCTCCAGCTCGGCGCGTTCCGGCAGGCTGCGGCGGCGGTGCGCGAGCTGCGCCAGCGCGGTGTCGATCGCCTGGAGGTCGAGCAGGCGGCGCTGCACCTTCGGGTCAGCCTTCACGTCGGGGCTCCTTGTCGTCCGGCCGGGGCGCGGCGGCGTGCACGGTCCACGGGTCGGTGTCCAGGTCGGACACCACGGTCTCGACGCCCAGCGCGCCGGCCAGGTGGGCGGCCAGGTCGTCCAGCCAGGGTCGCTCCGTCGCCCAGTGGGCGGCGTCCAGCAGCGCCGGGCCGCCCGCGGCGAGGTGTTCCCCGGCCGGGTGGTGACGCAGGTCCGCGGTGAGGAACGCGTCCACCCCGGCCGCGGTCGCCTCGGCGAGGAAGCCGTCCCCCGAGCCGCCGCTGACGGCGAGGGTACGAACCATACGCCCGGGATCCCCGGCGGCGCGAACTCCCCAGGCGGTGAACGGGAGCACGGCGGCGGCCAGCCGGGTCAGCTCGGCGAGCGTCATCGGGCTGGGCAGCTCGCCGATGCGGCCGATGCCCCGGCCGGGCCCGGCGGCGGGCGAGCCGGGGCGGGGCGCGTGCAACGGGCGCAGCCCGGTCAGCCCGAACCGGGCGGCGAGCGCGTCGGACACGCCGGGATCGGCCACGTCGGCGTTCGTGTGCGCCACGTACAGCGCGACGTCCGCCTTGATCAACCGGTGCACGATCCGGCCCTTGTACGTGGTGGCGGCCACCGAGGAGACGCCCCGCAGCAGCAGCGGGTGATGCGCGACGATCATGTCCGCGCCGGCTTCGAGGGCCTCGTCCACGGTCTCCGGGACCACGTCCACCACGCAGGCGATCCGGTGTACCGGGTGGTCGGGCTCACCCACCACCAGGCCGACCCGGTCCCACTCCTCGGCCCAGGCGGGCGGGTAACGGCGGTCCAGGGCGGCCACCACGTCGGCGACGGTTGTGCTCACGGGCGGCCAGCTTACCGGCGTCCGGGCCGCTACACGCCGACCGCCGTCGGGCGTGGCTCCCGGGCGCGCCGGGAGCCACGCTCACACCGTCAGCCGACCGGGGCGACCGGCCGGTCCGCGCCGCGCAGGGCGGCCAGGCCGGCGTCCCAGGGGAAGGCGTCCGCGCGCCGCTCCCCCGTGCCGGGCGGATGCAGGCGTACGACGTGGTCGCCGAAGACCACCCGGACGCCCCACCCGGCCAGCCGGTCGAGGCTGGCCCGGAACGCCGGGTGCCCGGCCATCGCCTCGTTCGTGTACGGGACGGCAGCGATCGGCACCCCCATCCCCTGCGCCTCGACCAGCAGGCCGAGCGCGAGGGTGTCGGTGATGCCGACCGCCCACTTGTTGATCGTGTTGACCGTCGCCGGGCACACCAGCATGGCGTCCGCCGGTGGCAGCACGTCCAGGTCACCCGGGTTCTTGTAGTGCGTACGGACCGGGTGGCCGGTCTGCCGGGCCAGGGCCGCCCGGTCGACGAACTTCGCGCCGTCGGGCGTGGTGACCACGCAGACCGTCCACTCCTCCCGCTGGGCGAGGTCGACCAGCCGGCCGACGTGACGGGCCAGCGGCGAACCGCAGGCGATGACGTAGAGCACCCGCCGGTGCTCGCTCGCGGTCTCCGGACCGCTCATACTCCGACTCCCATGTGCTCAGCCAACTCCGCGATCGGCTGAGGCGGCGCACCACGTGTGCGACGGAGAATCTCGGACATCAATTCGTGCGCTATCGGCCGGCACCGGATCTCGGACGGCGCGAGCCGGTCGCCGCGCAGCAACATGTCCCCCGCGCTCGCCACGTCGCCGATCTGCGAGTAGCCCCGGGCCAGGTCGAGCAGGTGGTGCGCGCGCCGCTCCGGCAGCAGCGCGTTGAACGCGGGCTCGGACAGCCGCAGGTGCGTCTCCACCGCCCGGCCGCCGTCACCCAGCTCGACGGCCGCGGCGGCGCGGTGCAGCTCCAGGTTGGTCGGGCCGAAGGAGGTCCAGTAGTGGTTGTGGT
Organism: Micromonospora sp. LHW51205; assembly: GCF_003315815.1. Classification (NCBI taxonomy): domain Bacteria; kingdom Bacillati; phylum Actinomycetota; class Actinomycetes; order Micromonosporales; family Micromonosporaceae; genus Micromonospora; species Micromonospora sp. LHW51205. The sequence continues at coordinate 660,613 of NZ_QMEZ01000002.1, forward strand.
CGCCGCCGAGCAGCTTGGCCGCCTCGTCGGCGCCGGCGAGCAGGTCGTCCACCGTCGCCGAGTCGCCGATCCGGGCGGCCGCCATCGCGCCCTGCAGCAGCAGCATGCCGTAGACGGAGAGCCGTTCGGGCCGGACGTCGTTGTCGCCGCCGGGCGCGAGCCGGCCGGCGATGCGCACGTTGAGCTCCAGCGCGGGGCGGGGACGGCCCATCGCGACGAGCGCGTTGCAGACCCTCGTGGTGGCGATCCCGGCCAGCAGCGGGTCGTCGGCCCGCTGGGCCACCGCCATCGACCGGTCGGCGGCCAGCCAGGCGAGGTCGCACTCGCCGAGCTTGCGCAGCACCGAGGAGGCGATCTGGTAGACCTGCCCGAGCAGGTGGGCGGCCTCGCGTACCTGCTCGTCGGCGGCGTAGCCGGCGTCCGCCGCCTGGGCGTCGCGCAGCAGCTTCGGCAGCGCGCGGGTGAGCATGCCGTACCGGCCGTACTGGTAGGTCAGCCAGGCGTGGTTGACGGCCTTGCGCATGTCGGCCAGCGGCGGCGGGAAGGGTGCCGCGTCGAAGTAGGCGCTCATCGAGTCGTACCGCTCCAGGGCGGTGCGGATCTCCTCCACCTCGACCTGGTCGATGCAGTTGAGCGCGTCGGTGCGCCGCTCCGGGTCCTTGCCGTGCAGCAGTTGCACGTCGATCTGGAGGATGTCGGCGATCTCGTAGAGGACGGAGAACTTGTCCAGCCGGCGGACGCCACGCTCCACCTTGTCCACCCAGCTCTTGGACTTGCCGAGCCGGTCGGCGAAGACCTGCTGGGACATCTTGCGCCGGCTCCGCCAGTACGCCACCCGCCGGCCTATGGGTAGTTCGTCCATCCCTGCTCCCTCCCCCTCACGGCGCCGGCCGGTCCCCCCACGTCCCCCAGGCTTGCCCCGATCGCACAGGTTGTGCGTCCACCGACCAGCCAGTTCTCGTAGTTTTCGTGCAAGTTGCACCGACCGTTAGTCACCACAACGAGCGTGAGTTTCGGCAGTGACGGCTTTCGACGTGTGGCATGTGGACGGTTTCGCGGGACGAGAGGGGATGTCAGACATGTGGAGGAATGTCCGGCCGCGCGTCGCTCATCTGTCCCCGCTGGAACGGGTCCGCCTGCGCCGCGTCGCGGTGCGGTACGCGCTGCACGGCTGGCCGGTCACGCCCGGCGCCTGCCTGGCCAACAGCCGCTTCGTCTGCGGCCGGGCCGGCTGCCCCACGGTGGGCTGCCACCCCGCCCTGGAGGACTGGGAGCACGCCGCCAGCACCGACCCGGCCCGGGTGGCCACCTGGTGGCGCAGCCGCCCGCACGGCGTCCTGCTGCCCACCGGCCGTGCGTTCGACGTCCTCGAGGTCGCCGCCCACCTGGGCCGGCAGGTGCTGGACGCGGTCGCCACCCATCCCGCCGGGCCCGGCGTACGCGGCCCGGCGCTGGTCACCCCGACCGGCCGCTGGATGTTCCTGGTCCGCCCCGGCGACCCGCTGCGCCCGGAACTGGAGCACTGCTTCCACGTGGTGCGGCACGGGCCCGGCTCGTGGATCCCGGCCCCGCCGACCCGGCTGCCCGAGGGGACGGTGCGCTGGGCGGTCGCCCCGGAGCAGGCCCGCTGGCAACTGCCCGACTCGTACCTGGTGCAGAACGCGCTGATCGCCGCGTTACGCGCGGCCGGTGTGACGCTCGGCGCGGACCTGTTCCCCGGCCACCTCCCGTTGCCCCGGCGCGGCCGCTGACCCACCCGTCCGCCCCGGACGGGTGGCCGACAGCGACCTCCCCGGCACCGGAATCGTTGAACCTGGCGAGGGCGCGTGCGCGCCGGAGCGGGGGTTTGAGGATGTCCAGGGACGACGCGGCCCGCCACACCGGCGGCACCGAGCCGGCGCGGCCCCGCCGCCGTGTGCACCCGTGGGCCTTCACCCGTCCCCTGGGCGTCCGCCCCGGCCGCCCCCGCCCGACGGGTTCCCGTCCCGCCATCCTCCACCGCCCCCTCCGCTGACCCCCCTCACCCCTCACCCCCGCCGATGCCGTTGATCAAGGAGTTTGTGTCCTCCAGCGCGGGCTAAACGGACACAAACTCCTTGATCACCGCGCTGGGGTGGGGATGGTGGGGAGGGTGCGGGAGTGGTGCAGGTGGGCGTCCTCGGTGACCACGGCGTGCTGCCAGGGGGACGATAGGCGGTCGAGCCAGGCTAGGCCCTGGGGGCCCATGGCCACCGCCGCTGTCGCGTACGCGTCGGCCACACCCAGGTCCGGGCCGGCCACCGTCACCGAGCGCAAGCCCTTCGCCGGTACGCCTCGACGCGGGTCGAGCACGTGGTGCCCGCGCTCGTACACGCCGGAGGTGGCGACCGCCAGGTCGGTGCCGGTCAGCACCAGACACGTCGCCGCCGCGTCCCACGGGTGCCGCACCCCGATCCGCCACGGCTGTCCGGCCGCGTCGTGGCCGCGTACCCGCACGTCGCCGCCCGCGTTCACGCAGTGGTTCGGCGCGCCGGCGGCGACCAGCCGGTCCGAGGCGACCTGCGCCGCCCAGCCCTTGACGTAGCCGGACGGGTCGAGCCGCCCGGTCGCGTACACGTCGAAGAACCCGTCGGTGGCGGTCCACAGGTCGGCGCAGGCCGCCAGCACGGCGCGCAGGTCGGCGGAGGCGTCGGCGGGCCGCAACTCGCCCCGGTCGATCCGGCACACCTCGCTGTCGTCCCGGTACGTGCTGAACCGCGCGTCCACCTCGCGCAGCCAGCCGAACGTGTCCTCGGCCAGCTCGTGCAGGGCCCCCGGGGGCAGGTCGTCGGCCAGGTCCAGGCTGATCGCCGTACCCATGACGTGCTCGACCCGGCGCAGGCCGGAACGAACCGTCACGCCTTGTCCAGCGCGGCCTGCAACGACTGCTTGTACGCGGTGCTGGTGTACGTGGCCCCGGAGACGGTGCTCAGGTTGGCGCTCTGCCGGGCCACCACCTCACCGGACGTGCCGCTGTAGCGGGCCTGCACGTCGTCGCTGCGCTGCCCGGACTGCCCGCCCAGCGGCAGTCCGATCGCCGTCGCGTCGACGACCCGGCTGCCGCTGAGCGTGATCCGCACCTGCAGTGAGCCGTACTCGTAGGTGACCGACGGCCCGGTCACCGTGCGGGTGGTGACCTTCGGCGCGCTGGTGGTGGTCCGCGGCGCGGCGGGTGCGGTGCTGGTACGGGTGCCGCCCCGGCTGGCCGGGCTGCGGTCGGCGGACGCCTTCGGGGTGGGCTTCGCCGAGGCGCGCGACGACGGCGTGGCGCTGCCGGACTCGGCGGCGGTGGGCGACGGCGGCTCGGGCGCGGCCGAGCCGCCCGGGGCGACCGGAGCCAACGCCACCGGCGCGTCCGGCAGGGTCTGCCCACTGCCCGGCGCGCCCTTGAGCACCACGAGCGCGGTGGTGCCGGCGGCCAGTCCGGTGATCGCGAGGAGCGCGCGACGCATGGTGGTGCCTTTCCTACAGCTCGAACGCGGTCAGGTGGATCTGGCGGCGGGGCACGCCGGCCGCGCGCAGCGCGGCGACCGCCTCGTCGACCAGGCCGCCCGGGCCGCACAGGTAGACGTCGCGCCGGGTCAGGTCGGGCACCAGGCGGCGCAGCCCCTCCGGGTTCATCACCTGGCGGGGGCCGGGGTCGTCACGGCGGCCGACGACGTACCAGACGGAGGTCTGCCGGGCCTGCGCGAGCCAGTCCAGCTCCTGGTGCAGCAGCACGTCGGCCGGGGTGCTCGCGCGGTAGATCAGCGCCGCGCCGGGCGGCAGCTCCTCCAGCATGGCCCGCAGCGGGGCGATGCCGCTGCCGCCGGCGATGAGCAGCGTCCGCTCCCGGGTGCGGTGCGCGGCCGTGAACGTGCCGGAGGGGCCCTGCGCCCAGACCCGGGTGCCCGGCGTCAGGTCGCGCAGCTCGGCGGTGTAGCCGCCGACGACCTTCACCGTGATCCGCAGCCACCTGTCGTTGCCGGCGGCGGAGACGGAGAACGGGTGCGACTGCCACCAGCAGCCGGGGTTGAGGAACCGCCAGCGGAAGAACTGCCCGCCGAGCAGGTCGATCTGGTTGAGCCGCTGCCCGGTCAGGTAGACCGACACGGTGTCCTGGCTCTCCGCCACGACGTCGGCGACGCGCAGCCGGTGCCGCAGGTTGAACGCCAGCAGCGCGAGCACCCGGCCCCACACCAGCGCGGCCACCACCAGCACGTATCCGGCGATCCAGCCGGTACGCACCAGGCCCGGCTGGTGCAGCTGCGCGCCGTTGCTGAACTGGTGCGCGTAGCCGAGCAGCAGCGTGAGGTAGCTGGCCGCGTGCAGCAGGTGCCACAGCTCGTACGGCAGGCGGCGGCGCACCGCGCGTACCGCGGTGACCGCGACGGTGACCAGCACGCCGGCCGCGGCGAACGCGGTGATCATGTCCTCGTAGTCGGTCAGCAGCACACCGACCTCGGCGAGCACCGAGTTGCGCTCCTGCCGGGAGTAGCCGACCACCAGCAGCGACATGTGCGTGAGCACCGCCACCAGCAGCGTCGCGCCGAGGTCCCGGTGCAGCCGGGAGATCCGCTCGCCGCCGAGCGCGCGTTCCAGCACGCCGAGCCGGCTCATCATCAGCACCTGGACCAGCAGCAGGTAGCCGGCGATCAGGCCGGTGATCCGGCCGCCCGCGGTGAGCAGGTCGGCGGTGTCGGTGAGCGACCCGGCCGGGGTGTCCAGCCACCACGGCACCACCGCGGCGACCAGACCGAGCCAGAAGAGCGCGGCGAGCGCCCGCCGGGCGCCGGGTCCGCGGCGCGGACGAGCCGGGGGTACGGGAGCAGCCGGACGGCCGCCGTACGGGGCGGAGTGCCCGGTACGACGGCCGGCGGCGCGGGTTTCCTGGTACGTCACGCGTAGATCTTGACCGGGGTGAACTTCTGCCGGGGGAAGATCTTGTCCACCTCGGCGTTTGTCAGGCCGAAGCGGCCCTGCGCGACCGATCCGTAGACGTTGAACATGTTGTTGTACTCCGGCACGTCGCCGCTGTCCAACTTGTCCAGCCCGTTCCAGGTGCCGAGCAGCGAGCTGGCCAGCTTGCGGCCGGACAGCACGGTGACCACGCCGCCGTGGCCGTGGTCGGTGCCGCCGCCGTTCGAGGCGACCCGGCGGCCGAACTCGCTGGACACCATGATCGTCACGTCCGCCGCCTGGTCGCCCAGGTCGGTGAAGAACGCGGCCATCGCGGCGGCCAGCTCGTTGAGCCGCCGCCAGAGCTGGCCGCCCTCGCGGGTGCCCTGGTTCTCGTGGGTGTCGTAGCCGCCCATGCCGACGGTGGCCACCCGCACGTTCGCGCCGCCCTTGATGAGCTGGGCGAGCTGCTTGAACGAGTTGCCGACGCCCCGGTACTCGACGCCCTCGGCGGCGGCGTACGGCTTGGCAGCGAGCTTCTGGGCGGTGGCGAGCGCGCCCATGCCCTCGATGACCGCTTCCTCCACCGGGTGGTTGATGCCGGTGAACAGGCCGCGGATCGCCTTCTCGGTGGCCGCGCGGAACTTGTCGTCGCCGTTGAGCCGCAGGTCGCCGACGCTGTTGAGGGAGATCGCGCCGTTCACGCCGACGAGCGAGCGCGGCAGCGTGCTGCCGATGCCGACGCTGCGGAACGCGGTGCCCTTGCCGAGCGCGTCGACCAGGCTGTCCAGCCAGCCCCGGCCGCCGGTCTCGCCGGGCAGGCCGCCCAGGTTGCAGGCGTCGGCGGCCTGGAAGTGGCTGCGGGACAGCCGCGGGTCGGACGCGGCCGGCACGAAGCCGAGCTGACCGGCCTTGAGCCACTTCTCCAGCGGCGCGAACGCGCTGGTCAGCTTGAAGCCGCGGGCCAGCGCCAGCGAGTCCTCGCCGAGCAGCAGGTCCGGGCGGGCCTTGGTGAGCACCGGGTCGCTCGCCGGGGCGACCAGGCTCAGCCCGTCCAGCCCGCCGTAGAGGAAGACGTGGATCAGCGTGCCGGTCTTCGTCGCGGCGAACGACGCCGACGTGGTGACGAACTGGGCCGTCGCCAGCGCGGTCGCGGTGGCCGCGGCGCCCGCGACGAAGGTACGGCGGGTGACGCCCCGGCCGTCCTGCTGCGCCTCCTCGATCTCCTCCAGCCGGCGGTACCGGTCGGCCTCGGCCGCGCTCTCGGCCGCGACGATGTCCGCCTCCGCGCGCAGCAGCGCCTCGGCCGGGTTGTCGGCCAGCCGCCGCAGGTCGGGGCATTCGGGGTGCAGGGGGTACGGGTTCACGGTCATCTCCATCGAATGCCTCACCGGAGGTGGTGCTGGGGGGACGCGAGGATCGTCCGCGCGACAGCGGCGATGGCCCCGTTGAAGGTGGCGTCGACCTTGGCGCTCTCGGCGACCCCGGCCACGGCGAGCACGAGCTTCTTCTCCTTGGCGCTGAGCTTCTGGTGCACCAGCCGCTGGGCCAGCGCGTCCACGTACGCCCCGGCGGTGGCCGGCGGCTTCGCCACCAGCTTCTCCGGCTTGGCGAAGGTGAACTGCTTGCGGTAGCCCGCGATCAGGTCGCCCGCCTCGTTCCAGCCGTCGATCATCGTGCCGGCCGAGGTCCAGGCCAGGTAGACGTCGGCGTAGCCGTCCGGGGTGGGCTTGCCCATCGGGTACTGGCCGAGTTCGCGCATCTTGTCCTGGATCTGCCGCAGGCCCTGCGCGAACGGGGTCCGCCGATTGTCGCCGGAGTAGCCGGGGGCCGCGTCCGGCGAGACGCCGAGCGCCCGGTACGTGGCGACCAGGTACTCCATCGGGCGGCGTACCTTCTGGCCGACCGCGGCCCAGAACTCCGAGGAGCTGAACAGCGTCGCCAGCACCGGGCGGATCTGCCCCTTGTTCGTGGTGTACGCCTTGGCGAGCCGGTCCACCACGGACTTCGGCGGGGTGTCGGAGACGAATCGGGTGGCGAGGTTCTGCGCCACGTACCGGGCGGTCGACGGGTGCGTCGCGATGTAACGGATGTACGAGTCGATGACCTTGTCGGCGGCCACCGGATCGTCGGAGTTGTTGGCGTGGCTGAACCCGAGGATCTTCACCTTGCCGAGGTAGTGCCGCTCGGCGAAGAACTTGTACTTGCCGTCGGCGACACCGCGTCCGGTCTGCAGCAGCGCGGCCTGGCGTACGTCCTTCTCGGTGTAGCCACCGTCGACGCCGACGGAGTACAGCTCCAGGTTCTCCCGGGCCAGGTTCTCGTTGACCGCGTCCTTGCGCGAGTCGACCTGGTTCAGGTAGAGCAGCAGCGCCGGGTGCTTGTTCGCGGCGACGAGCATCTCCGGGTAGCTGCCGAGCGCGTGCTTGCGGATGACGTCCCGGTCGAACGCGTTGCGGTAGTTCTCCCCGCCGTCGAAGTCGGCGGCGACGTGCAGGAAGTCGTTCCAGAAGTCGACCATCACCTCGAACAGCTGCCGGTCCGACCAGATCTGCCGGGCGATGGTGGCGTCCACCGTCTCCCGGGCCGGGTCGACGCCCTTCTCGTTGAGCTGCTCGCGCTGGTCGCGCAGCTGCGTCGGGCTGAGCTTGAGTGACTGCAGCTCGGCCAGCTTCAGCTCCGCCTTGGTCGGGGCGATCTTCTCCGGTTCGAGCTGCTGGCGCAGCCAGTCGTCGATGCCGAGCCGCTTGATGTCGGCGAGCATCTTCGGGGTCGCGCCGAACGTGGTGCGGGTGGCGAGGTGCCGGATCGGATCCTTGGCGAGCACCGTCTTCACGGTCACCTTGGTCGCCTCGGCGGCGGCGGCCGGGCTGCCGTAGAGCCGGCCGCCGGTGGGCGCGTTGCGCTTGAGCGCCTCGCCCGCCCGGGAGCCCATGTAGCTCTCGTTCTGCTCGGTGTAGGTCCGCACGGTGCTGGGCTGCTGGCCGCTCGGCCGCGCCGCGTTGCCGTCGGTGGTGACGGTGCCGGTGGCGTCACCGGCCGCTGCGTCACCGGTGAACAGTCCGCGTACCTGCGGAGACAGCGCGAAGGCGGCGCCACCGGCGACGACCGCGGCCCCACCGAGGGTGGCCAGCGCGCGGCGGCGACCCCGGTTCGGCGGCTCGTCGCCGTCGTCGTCCAGCGTGGGCAGTCCCGGGCCGGGCGGCGGGCCGTACCCGCCGGCAGGCTGGGCGTAGCCGCCCTGCTGGGGGAAGCCGCCCTGCGGCGGGTAGCCACCGGCGGCGGGGGCGAAGCCGTCCGGTCCGACCCACTGCGGGCCCGGCGCGGGGGCGGGGTGAGCGCCGGCGTACGGCGCGGCGTGCGGGTCGCGGTACCCGTCCGGATGGGGGTGCTGGTATCCGTCCCAGCCGCGGTCGTCCCGGGGTCGACGCGGTGGCACGTTCAGGTCGGCCATGTACCTATCCCGTTTTCTTCGAGTGCCGGCACGCCTGCCACCCGGGGGGTCGGGTGGCGCAGGGGCGGCGACGGTTGCCGGAGAAGTTGCCTACGGGAAAGTAGCCAGGCCGTCCCGGCCGCTCAAGGCACGCCGGATGCGCCCGCGAGCGCACTTAAGACGGTGCTCAGGCCCGCCGCGGAGGACCCGGCGGGGCGGCGAGTGCGCGGCGACGTCCGGAGCAGGGCCGATCCGGTCACGCACCGCCCGAACGCGAGGTTTCGCAGCCCGGCGAGGCCGCCGGGGGCGTTCACCGCCTCACCGAAACTTAAGGTACGGATAAGCCTGCGCTGAGAACCTCGTTCCGCCTGTCCGGTCCGGCGAAACAGCAGCAGCGGCGGCGCGTGACCGCCCTCCGATCCGGGTATGCCGCCGAACCGCTGAAGCCGTGAGGGGAAGGCACCGCCATGCTCAGCCAAGAGGATCAGCGCAGGTTCGAACAGATCACCCGCCGTCTGCGGGAGAGCGACCCTCGGTTCTTCGCCCGGTTGGACAGCCGGATAAAGGGACGCCGGGGCCGGTACATGATGCTGCTGACGATCGTGCTGTGGGCCTCGCTACCGGCGATGACAGTACTGGTCGGACGGCTGGCCGGGGCGATCTGCGCGGTGGTGCTGGTCGCCAACGCCGCCGTGATGTGGCGTTTCCGCCGCCGATTGCTGTAGGCGTAAGGAAGGGCCCCTTCTTAACGCCTCCGGTAGAGGAAGGGCCCCTTCTTAACGCGCGCCTTCGGCGCGACCGAACTCCGTGGGCGACGCGCCCTCGGTGCTGCCGAACTCCCGGTACGCCCGGCGCAGCCGCTCGGCCAGCCCCGGCCCGCCGATCGCGGCACCGGGCGACCCGAGCTGGCGCAGCAGCAGCTCCGGGCCGGTGGCGAGCGTGGGCGGCCGGTCCGGCAGCGCCACCGGCGCCAGCCAGAACCGGTCCAGATCCTCGTCCGGCTCGACCGCCGGCACCCCGGCCAGGGCCCGCGCCGCGCCGACGACCGGCACACCCGTCGTCGCCGCCGGGTCCGGTCCGGCGCCCGGGACCGATGCCGCGCCCGCGCCGAGCACACCGCCGTCCGCCACGGCGCCGCGCAGCGTACGCAGCCGGTCGAGCAGTTCGGCGCGGGACCGGCCACGCCAGTGCAGCAGGTGGAACGGGTCGGCGTCGAACGCCTCGGCGAGCAGGTAGAACGTGGCCGCCAGGTGTTTGCACGGCACCGCGAAGTCGGGGCAGCCGCAGCTCTGGTCCAGCTCGTCGATCTCGGCCGGGAACAGCGGCGCGCCCGCCTCGGCGAACAGCTCCTCCAGTTCGGCCGGCAGGTCGCCGGCGAGCAGCCGGGCGCTGAAGAACGCCTGCCCGGCCAGCTCCGACTCCAGCCGCCGCCACACCTTCTCCGGGTACGCGGCCAGCCCGATCCGCACCGGGTAGGGGCGCGGCCGGGAGCCCTGCACCTCGGCGGTGACCTTGCCGGGCGACACGTCCAGCCGGAGCACCTGCCCCCGGCGCGCGTACGCCCGGCCGCGGGTGAGCCGGGAGCCGAGCGCGAACGACTCCAGCACCTCCACGAACCGCCGGGACCACCAGGACTGCCCGATCGCGCCTCTGGTGCTGCGCGCCCGCAGGCCACCCTCGACCCGCAGCGGCGGCCGGTAGTCGTCAAAGCGGGGGCTCACTCGACCACCGCCCCGGACTCCAACGTGAACAGGTCCCGCAGCGTGTCGGTGGACAGCTCGGTGATCCACTGCTCGCCGCTGCCCACCACGGACCGGGCCAGGCTGCGCTTGTCCGCGATCATCGCGGCCACCTTCTCCTCGACGGTGCCGGCGCAGACGAACTTGCGTACCTGCACGCGGCGGCGCTGTCCGATGCGGAACGCCCGGTCGGTGGCCTGGTCCTCGACGGCCGGGTTCCACCACCGGTCCACGTGCACCACGTGGTTGGCGGCGGTCAGCGTGAGACCGGTGCCGCCGGCCTTGAGCGACAGCACGAACAGCGGCGGCCCCTGCGGCGACTGGAAGCGGGTCACCATGGCGTCCCGGTCGGCCTTGCCGACGCCGCCGTGCAGCAGCAGCACCTCCCGGCCGGTACGCGCCGACAGGTGCCCGCGCAGCATGCCGCCGAACTCGGCGTACTGGGTGAACAGCAGCGCCTTCTCCTCCGCGGCGAGCACCTCGTCGACGATCTCGTCGAGGCGTTCCAGCTTGCCGGAGCGGCCGTCCAGCGCGGAGCCGTCGTGCAGCAGCTGGGCGGGGTGGTTGCAGACCTGCTTGAGGCGGGTCATGGTGGCAAGCACCAGCCCGCGTCGTTCGATGCCGTCGCTGGACTCGATCTTCGCCATCATGTCGTCGACCACGGCCTGGTAGAGCGCGGCCTGCTCGGCGGTGAGGTTGCAGACCACCTCCATCTCCAGCTTCTCCGGCAGGTCGGTGATGATCGTCGGGTCGGTCTTGAGGCGGCGCAGCACGAACGGGCCGGTGATCCGGCGCAGCCGCTCGGCGACCTCGGCGTCGCCGTGCCGCTCGATCGGTTCGGCGAAGCGCTTGCGGAACGCCGCCGCCGGGCCGAGCAGCCCCGGATTCGCGAACTGCATGATCGACCAGAGGTCGGCGAGCCGGTTCTCCACCGGCGTACCGGTGACCGCGACCCGGTGCCGCGCGGGCAGTGAGCGGACCGCCTCGGCCTGCCGGGTGGCGGCGTTCTTGATCGCCTGCGCCTCGTCCACCACCACCCGGTGCCAGTCGACACCGGCCAGCTCGAACGCGTCCCGGGCGGCCACCGAGTACGTGGTGAGCACCAGGTCCGCCTCGCCCACCGCGGTGGCGAAGCCCTCGCCCCGGGCGCGCTCGGCGCCGTGGTGCACGTGTACGCGCAGGCCGGGCGCGAACTTCGCCGCCTCCCGCTGCCAGTTGCCGACGAGCGACATCGGGCAGACCAGCAGCGTGGGCCCGGCCTCCGGCGGGTCACCGGCGAGCAGCGCGAGCAGTTGGACGGTCTTGCCCAGCCCCATGTCGTCGGCGAGGATGCCGCCGAGCCCGAGCGACTGGAGGAACGCCAGCCAGGCCAGCCCGCGCCGCTGGTACGGCCGCAGCGTCCCGGTGAAACCCGGCGGCGGGTCGGCCGGGGTGAGCCGCCGTTCCGCCTCACCGGCGAGCAGTTCGCCGATCGCGCCGTCGGCGACCACGTCCAGCACCGGCAGCTCACCGGCACTGTCGTCACCGGACAGTCCCATCCGCAGCAGGTCGGCCACCGTCAGCTCGCCGGAGGAGCGCAGCAGCTTCAGCCCGGCCTCCAGCCGCTGCGGGTCCAGCTCGACCCACCGGCCGCGCAGCCGGACCAGCGGCGACTTCAGGTCGGCCAGCGACGCCAGTTCCTCGGCGGTCAGCGGCTGGTCGCCGAGCGCCAGCTCCCAGCGGTAGTCGACGAGTGCGTCCAGCCCCAGCTTCCCGGCGCTGGTGGCCACCGCTCCCGGCGCGCTCCGGCTGCGCGCCCGCAGCCGCGCGCCGAGCCGCGACGAGGAACGTCGCCACCACGACGGCAGCAGCACCCCGAACCCGGCCGCGTGCAGCACCGGCGCGCCCTCGCGCAGGAACCGGTGCGCGCCGTCGGCGTCCAGTTCCATGCCTTCCGGCGCGGCGGTACGCAACGCGGCGTCCACCTCGGGCCACAGCCGGCTGGCCCGGCCCAGCTCGGCCAGGAGCGTCTCCTGCGGCTCCACGCCCCGGGCGGCCAGCGCCGGCGCGGGCCGCTGCCAGATGTGCGCGGCGTCCACCACGAGCCCCGGCTCGTCGGCCGGGTGCAGGCCGAACTCGACCCGCCAGACGGCGTCCTCGACCAGCTCGGCGACCGGGTCGACGTCCGGCTCGACCAGGCGGAACGTGGCCCGTACCGCGCCGCCCGCGGCGTCGCGCTGCCAGGCGTCCAGTTCGTCGCGCAGCGTCGCCAGCGCGTCCGGCTCGGCGGGGAACGCGCGCTCCGGGCCGGTCAGCGCGGCCAGCCAGCGCGGCACCGCGCCGACCGGGCGCATTCCCCGGTGCAGCCGGGTGTCGGCCAGCGCCACCCGGGCGGCGGCGTCGGCCAGCGCGTCCAGCGCCTCGGCGACCAGCTCACCGGCTCCGATGTCGCCGGATCGCCCGGCCCACGCGCCGCCCGCCGGTTCGCCCGCCCGGCTGCTGTCCCGGACGGACCCGCTCGGCGAGCGCCCGCCCGGCATGGGCCCGGCGGCGTCCGTCCGCACATCCGCCGACGCCGGGGCGGCGGCCCCGCCAGGGCCTTCGCCCGCACCGACCGACGCCGCTGCCGGGCCCCACGGCTCGGGCCGCCATTCCCGGGCGGCGCGGGCCGCCGGTGGCAACGCCGTCGCCAGGTCGCGCGCCCAGCCCGCGTCGGTGCCGGTGAGCAGCGGCCGCCAGAGCGCCCACCCGGTCGCCACGTCGTCCGCCCCGACGGCCCGCAACCGCCGCCCGGCCCTCGCGCCGGAGGCCGCCGGTGACCGCCGCGCCGAGGCACGCCGGCCGGTCGCGGCCGGCCCGCCGTCGGGTCCACCACCACCGGGGTACGCGTCGAGCGCGACGGGCAGCAGCCGGCCGCGTGCGACCAGGTCGGTGGCGAAGTCGGCCAGCTCGCACAGGTGACGCAGGCTCGCCCCGACCGAGCCCGGCGTCGGCGCGCGCAGCAGCTCGTACGCGGCGTCCGGGGCGTACCCCAGGGCCGGGACCCGCCATCCGGCGCGGGTGACCGGGCCGCGGACCGGTTCCCCGACGGTGGCCCGGATCAGTTCCGGCGAGTCCACCGGCGAGCCGGCGCGGGTCGGCAGGTCCAGCAGGACGGAGACCGGCTCGCCCGGCATGCCGTCGAGCGCGGCGGCGAGCGTGGCGTGGTCGGCGGCGAACGGGTGCGGGCGCTCGCGCGGGACGCGGCCGGGCCGGCGGGGCCCGCGCGCCGGGCGCGTGCTGTCCTCGGCCCACAGGGCGAGCCCGCTACCGGGCAGCCACAGCCCGTGGATGACCAGCACTGCTCCCCCTCGCCGACGCCGGGGCCGGAAGACGGCGCCCGGGGAGTCAGGATAGGCCGCCGGGCGTCGCTATCGTCGGCGCCATGGTCGACCTTCTCGTGCTCGGCGGGCTCGGTGTGGACGTCCGCGTCCAGGTGCCCGCGCTGCCGCCGCCCGTCGCCGACTCGCTGCTGGTGCCGCCGATCGACATGCGGATCGGCAACACCGGCGCCGGGGTGGCGCTGGCCGCGCACGCGCTCGGCCTGCGAGTGGCGCTCGTCGACGTGCTGGGCGCCGACCCGGCAGGTGACGTGGTGCGGGCGGCGCTGGCGCGTACCTCGGTGCGGACCACGCTCGCGGACGCGCCGGCCGGCACCCGCCGCTCGGTGAACCTGGTCGACCCGGCCGGGCGGCGGATGTCGCTGCACGACCCGCGCCCGTGGTCGGGGCCGGCGCCGTTCGCCGACGCGGAGCTGGCCGCGCTCGTGGCCGAGGCGACCCACGTCCACCTGTCGATCATGGATTGGGCCCGGGACTCGCTGCCGGTGCTGCGCGCCGCCACGTCGGTCTCCACCGACCTGCACGACTGGGACGGCGACAACGACTACCACCGTCCGTTCGCCCGGATCGCGGACCTGGTCTTCGTCAGCGACACCCGGCTCGGCGAGCGGGCCGCGAAGGAGGCGGCCGAGCTGGCGCCGCGCACGGTGCTGGTCACCGGCGGCGCGGCCGGCGCGACGCTGCACACCCCCGGCGCGCCGCCGGCGCACGTGCCAGCCGCCACCCCGCCGGGGCCGGTGGTGGACACCAACGGCGCCGGGGACGCGTTCGCGGCCGGGGTGATCGCCGCCCGGCTGCGCGGCGCGGACGTGCTCGACGCGGCCCGGTACGCCGCCCGGGTGGCCGCCGCGGCCTGTACGCACGACGGGATGGAGTATCCGGACGGGCTGCTGCCCCGGGCCTGAGGCGTCAGATCGCGCCGGTCTCGCCGTCGGTCAGCTCGCGCAGGATGTCCGCGTGCCCGGCATGCCGGGCGGTCTCCTCGATCAGGTGCACCAGCACCCAGCGCAGCGACACCTCGCCGAGTTGCGGGTGCGGCACCACGTGGTCGAGGTCGAACCGCGCGGCGACCCGCCGGGATTCGTCGCAGGCCGCCTCGTACGCGGCGGCGAGCGTCTCGACCGTGTCGCCGGGGCGCAGCGCGAAGCTGGCGTCGGCGTCGGCCTGGGAGGTGAGGTAGACGTCGCCCGGCTCCGGGGCGAACAGGCGGCGGAACCAGTTCCCCTCGACCACCGTCAGGTGCTTGAGCAGCCCGGCCAGGGTGGTCAGCGAGGGCACCAGACGCCGGCTGGCGTCGGCGTCGGTCAGGCCGCGAACCTTGCGCAGCACGGTGCTCCGGTGGAAGTCGAGGAACGCGTCGAGGATCGCCCGTTCGCCGCCCGTACGGGCGAGGACCGGACCGAGAGTCGGATCGATCGTCGGGTGCGCCATCCCCGGACCCTAGTACGCACGGTGCCCGGTTCGCTGCCCCGCGTGATCCCCTGCGCGGGCGGGCCGGCCGGGGCAGGATGGGCGCATGGCTTCCACGGTGCAGATCCCCCTGGTGGGCGGCGCGGCCGACGGCGAGACCGTCACCGTCGAGCTGGACAGCAACGGCCGTCCCCCGCTGACCCACCACCACCTCGGGTCCAACGGGCTCGCGGAGGCACAGATCTACGAGCTGGAGTCGGACGACCAGCCGGGCCGGGAGTGGGTCTACGCCTGGCGTGGCCCGGCGGTCTGACGACCCGGCTCACACCGCCGGGGTCAGGGACCGGGCCCGGATGCTGTCCAGCACGCTGCGGGTCACCTGCGAGGTGCCCCGCGCCTGCTCGCAGACCTCCGCCACCCGGCGCGCGGTCTCGTCGGCCCGCGCCGCCCGCTCGTCCCACAGCCGGTCCACCTCGGCCAGCAGCGGGCCCTCGACCTCCCGTTCCACGCCGCGCAGCGCCGGCACGCCGAGCCGCTGGGCCAGGTCGAAGACCTTTCCGGCGTACGGCAGCGGCAGGAACGGCGTGCCCATCATGGCCGCGAAGATCAGGAAGTGCAGGCGCATGCCGACCGCGAGGTCGAAGTGGCGCATCAACCCGAGGATCTGCGCCGGACGGTAGTCGCCGTGCAGGATCCGGCCCCGGTCGGCGGCGGTCATGTGCGACAGCACGCCGTGCGAGTGCCGGATGTCGTCGCGTTCCATCGGCACGAACAGCACGTGCGCGTCGATCCGGTGCACCAGGAAGTCACCGATCTGGGCGAGCAGGCGGTGGTAGCCGTCCACGTCGAGCCGTTCGGCCGCCCGGCCCGGCTCGCGCACGCTCAGCCCGACCAGCCGGGAGTTGGCCGGCACGCCCTCCTCACGCAGCCACTGCTCGGGGAACTCCTCCGGTTCCAGCAGGAACGCCGGGTCGGCGGTGACGGTGATGGGATTGATCAGACCGGCCTCCTCCAGCACCATCCGCGACTCCTGGTCCCGGACGGTCACCTCGACCGCCTGCGCGAGCGTCTCGCGCACCATGCCGCTGTCGAGCGTGTCGCTGAGCGGGCCGACACCCACCGCGTACGTGAGCAGCGGCAGCCCGCGTTCCTGGGCGACCCGGACCACCCGCAGGTAGCGCCGGGCCTCCTTGTCGTAGAGGATCCCGCCGCCGCCGAGGATGAGCAGGTCGAGCTGGTTGAGCACCGGGGACGAGTCGACGCGGCTGACGCCCTCCCACGGCACCGCCTCGACCTCGGGGTGGGCCAGCGCGGTGTGCGCGGGGTTGCGGGAGAAGACGATGATCCGGGCGTTCGGCTCGTGTCGGCGCAGATCGTCCAGGAGACCCGTGAGGATCGCCTCGTCGCCGAGGTTGCGACCGCCGTAGGAGCCGAGCACGCCGATGGTCAGTCCGGTGCGTTCCCTCATCCGTTGCTCCTTCCCAGGGGCGTCCGCGCCAGCGTTCCCGCTGGCCGCCCCGGGTTAACGCACGGCGAGGAGACTCAACGGGTGGCGTCGCCGACCAGACGGGAGACGAGGTCGGAGACCACCTGATCGGTGTCGAACCCGGCGTCGATCGAGGTGGTGAGCAGGTCGAGCAGGAGCCCGTCGACGGCGTAGTGCAGCAGCGCCACCTCGTACGCCCCGCCCGGTAGTCCGGCGGCGAGGTGGTGGGCGACGTCGTCGGCGTACCCCCGGCGCAGCACGCCGCCGAGCGCGGACCGCAACTCGGGGCGGCGGGCGGCCTCCAGCCGCAGTTCGAACAGCGCCCGGGTGAGGCCCGGCTCGCGGGTGGTGCGCGCGACGATGTCGCGCAGGTAGTCGGTCATCAGCGCGAGCGACGGCGCACGGCGGCCGAGGTCGGCCAGCACGGCCGGGTCGGGCGCGATCCGGTCGAAGATCCGTTCGGCCAGGCCGGCCAGCAGCGCCGCGCGGGACGGGAAGTAGTTCGAGGTGGTGCCGGTGGGCACGCCCGCCTCGGCGTCGACCGCCCGGTGGGTCAGCCCGCGCGCGCCGGCGTCGGCGAGCACCCGCAGACCGGCGTCGGCGAGCAGGGTACGGCGTTCCGGGTTCCTGGCCACGCGAACACAGTAGCAACAACCACGACAGGTGTTGTAGATTCGCCACTGAACCACGACAGCCGTCGTGGATCACCTCGGACATCGGAGCCGGTTTGCGCAAGCTCGTGTATTTCGTCGCCAGCACCCTCGACGGCTTCATCGCCGCGCCCGACGGGTCGTTCGACTTCCTCCCGCTGACGCCCGACCTGGCGCCCCACCTGGTGGCCGAGTGGCCCCAGACGCTGCCCACGTTCGCCCACGCCCAGCTCGGCATCGACTCCCCGCCCGCCGGCCGCTTCGACACCGTGCTGATGGGCCGGGGCAGCTACGAGCCCGGCCTGAAGATCGGCGTGACAAGCCCGTACGCCCACCTGGAGCAGTACGTGTTCAGCCGCTCCCTGCCCCCTGCCGACTACCCGGACGTGAACGTCGTCGCCGGTGACCCGGTGGCCTTCGTCCGTGAGCTGAAGACACAACCCGGGCGCGACATCTGGCTCTGCGGCGGCGGGCAGCTCGCCGGTCAGCTCCTCGACGAGATCGACGAGCTGGTGGTCAAGCTCAACCCGGTGGTCGTCGGCAGCGGCATCAAGCTCGTCGACAGCGGCTTCGATCCGCGCCGGCTCACGCTCACCTCGGCGCGCCCGTTCGACGCCGGCGTGGTCGTCCTGCACTACACGCGCAACGAGTAACCCGGTTGCCCCGGACGGCGGGCGGCACGCACCGTGGAACGGTGACGAAGACTCGGCTGCACTGGCACGAACTGCCCGGGGACGTACGCGACGGCGTCGAGGGCGTCCTCGGCGACCGGGTGGTGGCGGCGCACTCGCAGCCGGGCGGCTTCTCCCCCGGCACCGCCGACCGCGTCCGTACCGCAGGTGGTGGCCGGGCCTTCGTCAAGGCGGTCAGCCCGGCGCAGAACGACCGCAGTCCCCACCTGCACCGCGCCGAGGCCCGGATCGCCGCCGCCCTGCCCCCGGACGCGCCCGCGCCCCGGCTGCTCGGCAGCTACGACGACGGCCACTGGATCGCGCTCGTCTTCACCGACGTCGAGGGCCGGCACCCGGCCACGCCGTGGCGTACCGGTGAGCTGGCCGCCGTGCTGTCCACGCTGGAGACGATGGCGGCGACGCTCACCCCGGCGCCCGCCGCCGCCGGAACCACCACCGCCGCCGAACACCTCGCGTACGACTTCGGCGGCTGGCGGCGCCTCGCCGCCGACCCGCCGGCCGACCTCGACCCGTGGGCCCGGTCCCACCTGCCCGAGCTGTGCGCCGCCGCCGACCGGGGCCTGGCCGCGCTCGCCGGTGACACGCTCTGCCACGTCGACGTCCGCGCGGACAACCTGCTGCTCGGCCCGGACGGATCGGTCACCGTGGTCGACTGGCCGTGGGCCTGTCGCGGGCCGGCCTGGCTGGACACCCTGTTCACCGTCGTCAACGTCCAGGTGTACGGCGGACACGACCCGGACGCGCTGCTCGCCGCCCGACCGCTGACCGCGAATGTCGACCCGACCGACCTGACGGGTGTGCTGGCCGGCCTCACGGGGTTCTTCCTGGACGGCGCCCGCCAGCCCCCACCCCCCGGCATCCCCACGGTACGAGCGTTCCAGCGCCAACAGGGCGAGGCTCTCCTCCCTTGGCTGACCCACCGCCTGACCCCCTGACCCGCCCCGCGCGGAGTGCCGCCGTCGATCTTGGAGTTGTGGCGCCTCACAAGGCTCACCAAAGCGACATCCCAGGCGCCACAACTCCAAGATCAGCGAAGCACCGAGGCGCGGGTGAGGGTGCCGAGTGGGTCGGCGAACAACGGGGTGAAGCCCCGTTCGGCGGCGCCGATCAAGGTGGCGTCGTAGCCGAGCGCGGACACCCGCAGGCGGGCCTTGTCGCGGGAGATGGGCAGCACGTTGGCGGCGATCCGGCTGCGGACGTGGTCGGCGCAGACCGGAAAGACCTCGCTGAGCGTGCCCCCGAAGATCACCACGCCGGGGTTGAACAGATTGATCACGTTCGCCACGCCGATGCCCAGCCAGTCACCGATGTGCCGCACCGCGTCCCGGGCCGCCGGCTCGCCCCGCGCGGCGGCGGCCACCACGGCCCGTACCGCCTCGCGCCCCTTCTCCCCCGCCGGGCGGCCGGCGGCGTCGAGCAGTGCCCGCTCGCCGACCTCGGCCTCCAGGCACCCGCGCGAGCCGCAGCCGCAGGGCCGCCCCTGGTACGGGTTCACGAGCATGTGCCCGACCTCGGAGGCGTACCCGCCGTCGCCGTCGAGCAGCTCACCGCCGACGATGATCCCGCCGCCGACGCCCACGTCACCGTGCAGGTAGACGACGTTCTGCACGCCGACTCCGGCGCCCCGCTGGTGCTCCGCCAGCGCGCCCAGGTGCGCCTCGTTGCCGACCAGGACCGGCAGGCCCAGGTCGAGCCGCCGGGCCAGCTCGGCACCGAACGCCTGGTCGACCCAGCCCATGTCCGGTCCGAAGCGGACCATCCCGTCACCCGGCCGGATCATGCCGCAGTACGAGGCGCCCACGCCCACGCACACCGACCCGGCCGGCGCGGCGTGGTGCAGGGCCCGCCCGAAGTCGGCGAGCACCGAGACGACGGAGTCGAGGTCGGCCCCGGCCCGTGGCCGTTCCGCCTCCAGGCGGGCCGACACCACGCCGCCGAGCCCGACGCGGGCGGCCACGAGCCGGTCCACGGCGATGTCGAAGGCGAGCACGTAGAAGGTGTCCGAGGCCGGGCGGACCACAAGCGAGGGTCGCCCCGCCCGTCCGCTGCCGCCGGCCGCCACCTCCCGGACCAGACCGGCCGACGCCAGTTCCGCGGTGAGCGCCATGACCGTGCTGCGGTTGACGCCCATCCACTCGGCCAGCTCGACGCGGGTGACCGGGCCGGTCAGGTGGACGCGCCGGAGCAGCGCGCCGAGGTTGGCTCTGCGGCCGTCCCCCTGCGCATGCCGGTCCGCGACCAGGCCCTTCCGCATCGACCACTCCGTCAGACGGCGACTGGCTTGTGACCCGAGAATAGTTGCCGCGCATCGACGGGTGCCAGCGCCCGCCTCCGGGGACGGCTGCCTCAACCATCGCGGGCCCGACCGGCGCGCCGCGGGCAGCGGTGACGAAGCGGGTGCCTCCCTCGGCCGGGGAGGCACCCGTGCGCCGCCGGGTTACTCCGCTTCGCGGACCGGGCTCTGCGGCACCACCATCACCGGCCGGTGGGCACGGTGCAGGGTGGCCATGGCGACGCTGCCGAGCAGGATCTTGCGCATCGCCGTCCGTCCGCGCGAGCCGACCACCACCGCGCTCGCCTTGTGCTCGGTGGCGACGGCGGAGAGCGCCTCGGCCACCGCGCGTCCCTGGGCGCCGCGTCCGGCGCTGACCCGCACGACGGTGACCGAACCGCCGGCCGTCTCCGGGGTGGGCGTCTCCCCCTCGTCGCCGTCGACGGCGACCAGGACGACGTCCCGTTCGGGGAAGAGGCGCCGGGTGGAGTCGAGCGCCGCCTCGGCGCCGGCGGAGGCGTCCCAGCCGACCACCACCGGGCCGGCGGCGAGCGCGTCGTGCTCGTCGGTGAGCAGCGGGTGCGGCACCACCAGGACGGGCCGCGGGCTGTAGTGCACGGCCATGTCCGAGACGCTGCCGAGCACGGCCCGGGCGCCGCCCAGACCGCGCGAGCCGAGCAGCAGCACGTCGGCCTGCTTCTCGTCGGCCAGCTCGGCGAGCCGGAGCCCCTCACCGCCGTAGCTGCGGCACACGAGCGGCTCGGCGTCCCAGCCGGCGGCGCGGGCCAGCATCACGCCGACGGAGGTGAGCCGGTCGGCCTCCCGGCCGCCCTCGCGCTCGATCGCCTCCACGAACGCGTTGATGTTGCGCTTGCCGGTCCAGAGCCGCTTGCGCAGTTCCTCGCTGGCGAACGGAGGCGTCCACAGATGCCCGATCCACGCGTGCGCGCCGGGGAACAGCAACGCGCCCGCCTCGATGGCGGCGCTCGCGGCCGGAGACCCGTCGTAACCCACCATCACTTGCCTGCCGTGCACGTCGCTCACCGCACCGAACCTCTCCTGCCGACGACATCTCACAAGATCGTATCCGCGGTCCGACCGGGTCCGCGCCGGATCATCCGCCACGAACCCATCGGTACGCTGGGCGGATGAGCACCCCGGACCTGTCGTACCTGCTCGACCACACCAGTCACGTGCTGCGCACCCGGGTGGCGGCGGCCCTGGCCGAGATCGGGCTGACCGCGCGGATGCACTGCGTGCTCGCGCACGCGCTGCCCGAGGAGCGTACGCAGATCCAGCTCGCCGAGATGGGCGACATGGACAAGACGACGATGGTGGTGACGGTGGACGCGCTGGAGCAGGCCGGGCTGGCCGAGCGGCGGCCGTCGCGTACCGACCGGCGGGCCCGGATCATCGCGGTCACCGAGGAGGGCGCCCGGGTGGCCGCGCGCAGCCAGGAGATCGTCGACCGGGTGCACGCCGAGGCGCTGGCGAGCCTGCCGGAGGACGAGCGGGCGGTCTTCCTGCGCGCGCTGGAGCGCCTGGCCGCCGGCCACCTGGCCACGCCGGTACAGAGCCCGAAACCGGCCCGCCGAGCTCGCCAATAGTCCCTCAATAGATTGTCCGTAACGGAACTATCCGCTACGGTCCCTCCTGTCGCACCTCTCGACAGGAGGACTCCATGTCCGCTCCCCGCTCGCGGCGGCTCGCCCTCGGCGTGCTCGCCACCAGCGCCCTGATGACCATCCTCGACGGCAGCATCGTCACCGTGGCGATGCCGGCCATCCAGCGCGACCTGCGCTTCTCCCCGGCCGGCCTGAGCTGGGTGGTGAACGCGTACCTGATCGCGTTCGGCAGCCTGCTCCTGCTCGCCGGCCGCCTGGGCGACCTGGTCGGACGCCGGGCGATGTTCCTCGGCGGCACCGCGCTGTTCACCGCCGCCTCGGTGCTGGCCGGGGTGGCGGCGAACAGCGCCACGCTCGTCGCGGCCCGCTTCCTCCAGGGTGTCGGCAGCGCGGCGGCGGTCGCGGTGAGCCTCGGCATCCTGGTCACGCTCTTTCCCGACGCCGCCGAGCGGGGCCGGGCGATCGCCGTGTTCGCCTTCACCGGCGCGGCCGGGGCGGCCATCGGCCAGGTCGCCGGCGGCCTGCTCACCGACGCGCTGGGCTGGCACTGGATCTTCCTGATCAACCTGCCGATCGGCCTGGCCACGATCGCGCTCGCGGTCCGTACGCTGCCCGCCGACCGGGGCCTCGGCCTGGCCGCCGGGGCCGACGTGGCGGGCGCGCTGCTGGTCACCGCCGGACTGGTGCTCGGCATCTACACGGTGGTCACGATCGAGCGGTACGGGGCGACGTCGGCGCGCACGCTCGGCCTCGGCGCGCTCGCCGTCGCGCTGGTCGCCGGGTTCGTCGTCCGGCAGGCGACCGCACGCCGCCCGCTCATGCCGCTGCGGATCCTGCGCTCGCGCGGCGTGGCGGTGGCGAACGTGGTCCAGATCCTCACCGTGGCGTCGACGTTCGCGTTCCAGGTGCTCGTCACGCTCTACCTCCAGCAGGTGCTCGGCTACGACGCCACAGGCACCGGGCTGGCCCTGCTCCCGGCGGCAGTCGTCATCGGCGCGGTGTCGCTGGGCGTCTCCGCCCGGCTCAACGCCCGGTTCGGCGAGCGGGCGGTGCTGCTGGCCGGGCTCGTCCTGCTCGTCGCCATGTTCGTGCTGCTGGCCCGCGTACCGGTGGACGGCCGCTACCTGCCCGACGTGCTCCCGGTGATGCTGCTCGCCGGCGGGTTCGGGCTGGTGCTGCCGGCGCTGACCGCGCTCGGCATGTCCGCCGCCCGCCCCGACGACGCCGGTCTCGCCTCCGGGCTGTTCAACACCACCCAGCAGCTCGGCATGGCGTTCGGCGTAGCGGTGCTGTCCACGCTGGCCGCCGCCCGTACCGCGGACCGCCTCGCGCTCGGCGACGACCGGGCCGCCGCGCTGACCAGCGGATTCCACCTGGCGTTCGCGATCGGCGCCGGGCTGCTCGTGGTCGCCGTCGGGCTCGCGTACGCGCTGCTGCGCCCGCGCACGACGGCGGGCGCGGACGCTCCGGCGCTGGTGGGCTGAGTCAGCCCGGGGCGCGCGCCGGATGGGTGAGGAACGGCAGCACCGCCGCCGGCAGCGCGGGCGAGGTCAGCACGTCGTAGTGGGTCAGCCCGGGCAGCACCGCCAGCCGGGACGCGGGGCGGCCGGTTCCGTCGCCGCCCGCGTCCCGGTGGCCGCCGCCGAGCAGGCCGAAGAACTCCGCCGCGTGGCTCACCGGGATCTCGTCCGCGTCGGCGAAGACCAGCAGCACCGGCATCGGCAGCGCGGCCACCTCGGCGGACCAGTCGTAGTCCCGCCGCAGCAGCTCGCCGCCGCGGGCCCAGAGCGCCTGCCAGTCCTGCGGGCGGGGCGCCACCCGCGCGTACCGCTCGTGGAGCGGGGTGCCGCGCATCCGTTGCGCGACGCGCTCGTCGTGGGCGGACATCGCGGCGAGCGTCTCCGGGTACCAGCCGCGCCGCCGGAACGGCGTGGAGACCAGCACCAGGCGCCGGACCAGGTCGGGGTGCTGAATCGCGGTACGCAGGGCCACCCCGCCGCCGAGGGAGTAGCCGAGCACGTCGGCCCGGGGCAGGCCGAGGTGACGCAGCAGCCCGGCGACGTCGTCGGCCATCGACTCGTACCGCAGCGGCCGGTCCACGTCGGCGGTGCGGCCGTGGCCCTGCAGGTCGACGGCGATCAGCCGCCGGCGCGTGGCCAGCGCCGGGCGGACCGGCGCGAACGTCTCCGTCGAGCCGTACTCGCCGTGCAGCAGGACCAACGGTTTGCCGGCCCCGTGCTCCTCGTACCAGATCCGCAGCCCGCCGACGTCCGCATAGCTCACCCGCCGATCGTCGCGCCGCCGATGCCGCGGCGGGCGTGTTTACCGTCGCCGCTCAGCTCGACGCGCGGGGGCGGGCGCGCAGGTGGGCGCGTTCGCCCTGGCTGCCGAAGAGGCTGAGGAACTCCACCCCCTCGCTGTCGGCACGCCCGAACCAGTGCGGTACGCGGGTGTCGAACTCGGCCGCCTCACCGGGGACCATCACCAGGTCGTGCTCGCCGAGCACGAGCCGCAGCCGCCCGTTGAGCACGTAGACCCACTCGTACCCCTCGTGGGTCTTCGGTTCGGGCTCGGACCGGCCGCCGGCCGGGATGATCAGCTTGTACGCCTGGATGCCGCCGGCGCGGCGGGTGAGCGGCAGCATGGTCATCCCGAACGCGGCGACCGGCCGCAGGTGGACGCGAGGGTCGCCGGTGGGCGGGGCGCCGACCAGCTCGTCCAGCGTCACGCCGTGCGCGCGGGCGAGCGGGAGCAGCAGTTCGAGGGTGGGCTTGCGGCCGCCGGACTCCAGCCGGGACAGCGTGCTCACCGAGATGCCGGTGGTGGCGGAGAGGTCGGTGAGCGTGGTCTCCCGCTCACGCCGCAGCGCGCGCAGCCGGGGACCGACCGCGTCGAGGGCCTGGTCGAGGTCGACATCCATGCCCCCAGTTTGCCACATCAGCAAGAGAGTTTGCGGTTCTGCGCTTCCCCGCCGCAGTCTGGTCGCGGAGGTGGTCACGATGACCGAGCTACGTGAGGACTACGAGGTACTGGTGATCGGCGGCGGCGCGGCCGGGCTGAGCGGCGCGCTGATGCTGGCCCGGGCACGCCGGTCGGTGCTCGTGGTGGACGGCGGCGAACCGCGCAACGCGCCCGCCGACGGCGTGCACGCGCTGCTGGGCCACGACGGCGTACCGCCGGCCGAACTGCTGGCGCGCGGCCGGGACGAGGTCCGCGGCTACGGCGGGCACCTGGCCGAGGGCCGGGTCGAGGCGGTACGCCGCGACGGCGACGGTTTCGAGGTGACGCTCGCCGACGGCCGGCGGGTACGCGCCGGTCATGTGCTCGTCGCCACCGGCCTGGTCGACGAGCTGCCCGAGGTGCCCGGCCTGCGCGAGCGCTGGGGCCGGGACCTGGTGCACTGCCCGTACTGCCACGGCTGGGAGGTGCGGGACCGGCCGATCGGGGTGATCGGCAGCGGCCCGATGTCGGTGCACCAGACGCTGCTGTTCCGGCAGTGGAGCGACGACGTGGTCTACCTGCGGCACACCGCGCCGCCGCTGACCGACGAGCAGGCCGAGCAGCTCGCCGCCCGCGGCGTGCCGGTGGTCGAGGGCGAGGTCGCGGCCGTCGAGACGGCCGGGGACCGGGTGACCGGGGTACGCCTGCGCGACGGCCGCACCGTCGACCGGGAGGTGCTGACCGTCGCGCCCCGGATGGTCGCGCGCACCGGGTTCCTGGCCGGACTGGGACTGCGGCCGCAACCGCACCCCAGCGGGATGGGCGAGTACCTGCCGGCCGACGAGTCGGGGCGTACCGAGGTGCCCGGGGTGTGGGTCGCGGGCAACGTGACCGACCTGTCGGCGCAGGTCGGGGCCGCTGCCGCGGCTGGTGCCCGGACCGCGGCGATGATCAACGCGGAACTGGTGAACGAGGAGACCCGCCGGGCGGTCGAGGCGCGGCGTGACGCGCGAGGGTGGGTGACCACGAATCCCCTCTAACCTGACAATTCTTCCCCTAGGTTGAGTCGGAGAGGGCAGTCGGAACCTGGGGGGCGACGTGAAGAGCTATCCGGCGATCGAGGATCACGGGCTCATCGGCGACCTTCAGACCGCGGCGCTGGTGACCTGTGACGGGACGATCGACTGGTTCTGCGCGCCGCGCTTCGACTCGCCCAGCGTCTTCTGCGCGTTGCTGGACAAGGACAAGGGCGGCTTCTTCCAGATCGCCCCGCACGACGTCCGGTACGTCACGAAGCAGCTCTACCTCCCCGGCACGCCGATCCTGATCACCCGGTTCATCAGCGCGGACGGCGTCGCCGAGGTGATGGACTTCATGCCGGTGACCGGCGAGCGGGTCACCGACTCGCACCGCATCGTGCGCATGGTCAACATGGTGCGCGGCAGCATGCGGTTCCGGGTGGAGTGCCGGCCGCGCTTCGACTTCGCCCGGGAGAGCCACGAGCTGGAGCGGCACCGCAACGGTTACCTGTTCCGGAGCCGGTCGGCGACGCTCGCCTTCAACCCGATCGATCCGGTGCGGCAGCTCTGGGCCAAGACCGGCGAGATCCGCATGGAGGACGGCGACCTGATCGCCTACGGCACGTTGCAGGAGGGCGACACCGGCGGGGTGGTCCTGGAGACCGGCATCGACGAGCCCAGGATCATTCCGCCGGAAGAGGTCCAGGGCATGTTCGAGTGGACCCGGGACTACTGGCGGCGCTGGGTCGAGCGCTCCCGCTACACCGGGCGCTGGCGGGAGATGGTCGAGCGCTCGGCCATCACGCTCAAGCTCATGACGTACGCGCCGACCGGCGCGATGATCGCCGCGCCGACCGCCGCGCTGCCCGAGCTGGTCGGCGGCTCCCGCAACTGGGACTACCGCTACACCTGGGTACGCGACACCTCGTTCTCCGTGCACGCGCTGCTCGGCCTCGGGTTCACCGAGGAGGTCAGCCGGTACATGGACTGGCTGGACGAGCGCATCCGCGAGGCCGGCGACCACCAGGACCCACTGAAGATCATGTACCGGGTGGACGGGTCCTCGGACCTGCACGAGGAGGTGCTCGACCACCTGGAGGGCTACCGCGGCTCCCGTCCGGTGCGGATCGGCAACGGCGCCGCCGACCAGCTCCAGCTCGACATCCACGGCGAGGCGCTCTACGCCATGCACCTCGCCGACGAGCAGGGCATCCGGGTGTCGCACCAGGTGTGGAAGAGCACCGTGCGGCTGATCGACTGGCTCTGCCACAACTGGGACCAGCGCGACGCCGGCATCTGGGAGAGCCGCCACCACCCCCGCAACTACACGTTCGGCCGGGTGATGTCGTGGGTGGCGCTGGACCGCGCCATCCGGCTGGCCACCCGCACCGGCCGGCCCGGCGACATGCACTGCTGGACCGAACAACGCAACCGGATCTACAACCAGGTCATGGCCCGCGGTTTCCACCGGGAACGCGGCAGCTTCGTGCAGGCGTACGACGAGAACGTGCTCGACGCCGCCCTCCTCTACATGCCGGCGGTCGGCTTCGTCACGCCCACCGACCCGCTGTGGCTGTCCACCCTCGAGTCGATCGAGCGGGACCTGGTCTCGGACAGCCTGGTCCACCGGTACGACCCGGTCCACTCCCCCGACGGGCTCCCCGGTCACGAGGGCACGTTCAACATGTGCACGTTCTGGTACGTCGAGGCGCTGGCCCGCTCCGGCCGGCTGGACGACGCCCGGCTCACCCTGGAGAAGATGTTCACCTTCAGCAACCACCTCGGGCTCTACGCCGAGGAGATCGCCTCCACCGGTGAGCAGATCGGCAACTATCCGCAGGCGTTCAGCCACCTCGCCCTGATCAACTCGGCGCTGGCGGTGAACGACCTGCTCGACGCCGAGGCCTCCGCCCGCCTCCGCCGGTAACTCCGGTGATCTCCGGCCCGGAGCCGGGTACTGTTTGCCGCATGAGGTTCTTCGCCGCTGTCATGAAGCCCTGGTCCCTCCGCTGACGGCGGCAGGGTGACCGGCTTCTTCTGACGTACCAGCTCTGCTCCGCCGTCCCGGCGTTCCCGCCGGGCGGTGTCCTCGCGCTGCCCGGCTCCACGACGAGCCGAAGAGCGGACTGTGCACAACCTCGACAACATTCCTTCCTTCCCATCCACCTCGGGCGGTTCGCTGCCCGCCGGGCACCGGGCGCACGTGCGGGCCGACGGCGTCCGCGTCGTACTCGGCGGCCGGGTCGTGCTGTCCGACGTCAGCGTGACCGTCTCCGCCGGTTCCCGCCTGGCGGTCGTCGGCGAGAACGGCCGTGGCAAGACCACCCTGCTGCACGTGCTGGCCGGCCTCATCGCTCCCGACCAGGGCGTGGTGGAACGGCTGGGCACGATCGGCGTCGCCCGGCAGAACCTGGAGTCGCGCCACGGCGAGACGGTGGGCACGCTCGTCCGGGAGGCGATCCGGGAGTCCGAACGCGCGCTGCGGGCGTTCGACGAGGCCGCGATCGCGCTCACCGAGGGCCGGGCGGGCGCGGACGACGCGTACGCCGCTGCCCTGGACGCGGCGACCCGGCTGGACGCCTGGGACGCGCAGCGGCGCGTCGACGTGGCGCTGGCCGGCCTCGACGCCTGCCCGGACCGGGACCGGGAGCTGGCCACGCTGTCCGTCGGCCAGCGCTACCGGGTCCGGCTGGCATGCCTGCTGGGAGCGCGGGTGGACCTGCTGATGCTGGACGAGCCGACCAACCACCTCGACGCGGACAGCCTGGCCTTCCTCACCGCCCGGCTACGCGACCACCCGGGCGGCGTCGTGCTGGTGACCCACGACCGCGCCCTGCTGCGGGACGTCGCCACGGAGTTCCTGGACCTCGACCCCAGCGCGGACGGGCGCCCGCGCCGCTACGCCGGGGACTACGCCGCCTGGCAGGACGGGCGCCGCCGCGACTTCGCGCACTGGGTACGCGACCACGAGGCGCAGCAGGCCGAGCACCAGCGGCTGGCCGACGGGGTACGGGAGGCGCAGGACCGCCTCAGCACCGGCTGGCGGCCGGAGAAGGGACACGGCAAGCACCAGCGCCAGTCCCGCGCGCCCGGACTGGTCCAGGCGCTGCGCCGCCGGCAGGAGGCGCTCGACGCGCACCGCGTCACCGTGCCGGAGCCACCGCAGCCGCTGCGCTGGCCACCGCTGGACACCCGTCCCGGACTGCCGATCCTGCGCTGCCACGACGTGACGGTGGCCGGGCGCCTGCGTACCCGGGTCACGCTCACGCTCGACGGCGGGGACCGCCTGCTGGTGACCGGACCCAACGGCGCGGGCAAGTCGACGCTGCTCTCCGTGCTGGCCGGTGACCTCATGCCGTCGACCGGGGAGGTCCGGCACCTGTCCGGGGCGCGCGTCGCGTACCTCGGTCAGGAGGTGCCCGACTGGCCACCGGCGCTGCTCGCCCACGACCTGTACGAGCAGCACGTGGGCCGGTTGCGCTCCGCCGGGCGCGTCGGCTCCGGCACGGCCCTGCCGCTGAGCGCGACGAACCTGCTCGACGCCGAGGCCCGGCGTACCCCCGTCGGCCGGATGTCGCACGGACAGCAACGGCGGCTGAACCTGGCGCTGCGCCTGGCCGAACGTCCCGACCTGCTGATCCTCGACGAACCCACCAACCACCTGTCGGCGCCGCTGGTCGACGACCTCACCGCCGCCCTGCTGACGACGAGGGCCGCGGTGGTGGTCGCCACCCACGACCGGCAGATGCTCCACGACCTGGCGGCGTGGCCCACGCTGTCGCTCACCGCCCCGGCGGCGCCAGGCCGTTCTGTCACGGAGGGTGATGCCCGGCCGGAAGACTGAGTGCTTCGAGCGATATGACTGAGAGGTATATTTATGCCTCTCAGTCATATCGACTTCTCGTCACCTATTCCCCACCGGGCTGGGCGCGCTGGCTACCGTGGATGTCCGGGGCAGTCGGCGAAGGAGCGGCGGGATGTCTGTCGACGGAGCGGGCGCCGGCCCCGTCAGCCGCCCCTCGCGCTACGAGGAGGTCGTCCTCGGCCTGCTACGGGGCGAGGGGGCGACCGTGCTGACAGCCGGTCTCTGGCTGCTCGTCACGTCCCTGTTCACCGCGCTGTTCCTGACCTTCGTCGGGTGGCAGGTGTGGGAGAACCGCATGCTGGAGACCAGGGGGCAGATCGCCGAGGCCGAGGTGGTACGCGCCAACTACGAGGGGCGCGGCAAGTCCCTGAACGTCGTCTACGTCTCGGGTCCGGTGGGCACGACAGCGATCCTGGAGAACCCGGCGCGCCGGCCGGCCGCCGGCGACGTGATAGCGGTCCGGTACGACCCCCGGCACCCCACCCACCTGCGGGAAGCGGACGCGCCGATCTGGCGGTGGCCGGACTTCCTGGTGACCGTGCCGCCCGCGGTGGCGGGCTGCCTCGTCGTACCGGCCGAGTGGATGCGGTTCCGGCGGCGGCTGCGGGAGCGGCGACTCTGAGCAGTCATCACCCCTGCGGACCGGCCTCCCGGGTCCACCCGACGAAGCGGCGGTGCAGCGCGCCGGCAGGCGCCCAGGGCATGTCCTCGGAGGCTTGCACGAGGTAGGCGCCGAGATACAGAGCCAGTGACACCGGCGCGCCGGCGTACTCCGCCCGCAGCTCACGCCTGCGAGTGCGCGCACCCTCCAGGAACCGCGCGGTGATCGCCCGCGCCTGCCGACTCGTCGCCCATTCCGCCTGCCAGCACGGGTACGGCGTGAGCCGTGCCCACCACGCCCGGCACCCGGCACACATGCCGTCGAGTCCCCGCACGTGTACCGCGAGGATCATCTCCTCCGGCCCGCCGATCACTCGTCACCCGCCTGTGGCCAGTGACCACGATTGATCGGGAGCCGATGCCGCGAATGACAGGGCAGGTCGGCTCCGCACCGGCAAACCCGTCGCCACCGCCGCCAGCACCACACCGGCCGATGCCGCCGGGCGAACGTCAACGCGGCGGCCGACAGGTAAGCGTCGTACGAGACGCGGCGTTCCCGCGAGGCGTCGCCGTCCGGGGACCGTTGCCCGCCTCGCGCCTGATCCAGCAAACGACGTCTGGCGATCTCCTGCTCCATCGCCTGGATGCGCTCGCCGAAGCCGGACACCGTCGACGGCGGAAGGTACCGACCGACGAGCCGTCGCAGGAGCCCAATGGTCACCGTCATCTGTCCGGCCCTCCGTGGTGAGGGCACGGAGGACACCTGCTGATGTGCCTTTCCGCGCCCGGTGGAGATCCAGCGTCACGCCGAGCGCGTCCACGATCCAGGAGGTGACTGTCCGCTAACCAGGTGTGCTGTCCGCTGTCGATCGGCGGGCGGGGGCGTACTCGACGCACAGGTCACGCAACATCGCGGCCTCCGGCACGCCCGACTGCTCCACCTTCGCGAGCAGTTCCGCGGCTCGCCACCAGTTCGACGGCACCACCCGCCCGGACGCCACCGCCTGCGCCCCGAGCGCAACCGCCTCATCCGGCTGGTCGGCGGCGACCAGGGCAAGTCCGAGGTCGAGACGCGCCGACGCGGAACGGCGAGGACGCGCTCCCCCATCACCGTGCGGGTCCAGATCGGTCAGTACCGCCCGCGCCACCTGCTCGGCAGCCGGGTCACCGGCCCACGCCAACGTCGTGGCCATATAGGCGGCGGCCTTCGCGGGGTCGTAGCGGTAGTGATGCTCGGCCCGTTCCGGAACGGGCAGATTCGCCGTCAACCGCTCCACCCGCTCCAGCGCTCGCCGGGTGGCGGCCACATCACCGATCCGCGCCCACGCGCGAGCTTCCTGGGCAGTCGCCTGAATCCTGGCCGAGCTGCCTTTCGGCGCGACCCGCTGTGCTTGATGAGACAGATCGAGTGCCGTCCGGTAGTCACCTTGCGTCAACACGTCCCAGGCCCGGGTCTCCAGACACCACGCCTGGATCTCCGCATGCTCGGCGTGTTCGGCAAGCTCACGAGCAGCACGCAGATGGGCAGCCGCCGCACCGCGCTGCCGCAGGTCGATGTGAACGGTGGCCCGCAGCACCGCCAACCAACCGCCCGCAACCAACAGCCGACGCTGCTGAGCAAGCGTGACCCGTCCGTCCAGCAGCCGCACCACATAGGCCAGATGTCGCCGCACCAGCGGCAACAGATCCGCCGGCGCCATAGTCGGATAGGAGCTGGCGAGGTCGTCGACGCCCTGCTCGATCCGTTCGAGCACCTCACCGCTGACATCACTGGCGGCAACCCTCGCCCGCAACTCGCCCGCCTCGGCCGCATGGTCGATCGGCGCATCGACCAGCCGAGCAAGCACACCTCCGGCGTCGAGAATCCGGTCCAAGTGGCGCGCCGTGTCGACAGTCGGAGCCTTGAGCCCTGCTTCCAGCTCGTGCAGATGGCTCTTGCTTCGATGGGCGAGCTGCCCGAGGGACCGAAGCGACAGACCACGCCGCTCCCGAAACTCGCGCAGAGCTGCCCCGAAGCGCGGATCGACGGAGGAAGCCATAGCCCAGCTCCAAGCTCAAGAGGCCCGGCGAACTCACCCGGCCGCCATTCTGTCGACCGTACCCCGAAACGCCGCTCGTCGATGACCTACGGGCCATGCACCAACGGTGACACCACTGCGACACAGCGCTATCGTGTCGCTCATGGCCGCTCCGACACGGCCCTGGGCGCCCTCGATAACGGGATGCGCATGAACCAGGACGACTTCGCACGCGCGCTGGAGGTCGTCACCGGCCTGCCCATCTCACTGCTCGGCTTCGCCGCGGTGCCCGGTGGGCACGTGGCCGACGACCAACAGGGTGGCCACGACCTGACCTCGCCCGTGTCGAACCTGGCCACGCCGACGCCGGCTGCCGAGCCCAGCACGGCGCACAGGTCATACGAGGGCGTGTGGCTCAGCCGCTACCAGTACTACTCCAGCGGACGGGAGGAGTCCTTCGCCGGACAGCACTTCGTCGTCCTGCTGCAGCACGGCGACAGGCTGACCGCGCGCAGCCTGCCCGGGTCGGCGTCCTCATCTCTGTCGCTGGACCTGACCGTGGACGGGGCCGTTGTCACCGGCACCTGGGTGGAGCAGACCGATCCGGCCGGCTACTACCGAGGCGCCCGCTATCACGGAGCGATCCAGCTCCGCGCCGAGCCGACGGGCCGGCGGATGGCCGGAAAGTGGGTCGGGTTCGGCAAGGACATGGATGTGAACACCGGCCCGTGGGAGCTCGTCTTCCGCGACGCGTCGACCTCCAAGGCGACGCTGGACCGGTACAACACCTCAGCGACATAGCGCCGTGGCCTTGTTCTGGCGCCGACTACTCTGCACTCGGGGTACGACACGGCACGGCGTCCGGATCCGGCGAAACGCCCGGTGCCCACGACACAACAGGAGAGCGCTGTGACAGTCCGCGCCACGGGCCACCCACTGACCCGGCTGGAAGCCGCCCAGGCGCAGGCGGAGCACGTACTCGGCCCCCGGGAGGCGAAGCGGATCGCGACGTTCGGCAACGGCGGCCTGTACGTCCGGGCCGGCACCGGGGCGCAGGCCTTGGCCTGGCTCGTCGACTTCACGGTGTTCCTGTTCGGTGTCGGGGCGGGCGTCGTCGCCCTGTCCCTGGTGGACCGCGCGGTCACCCTGTCCGACAACTTCGCCGCCGGGGCGAGCCTCTCGTTGCTCGTGGTGGTGCCGCTGCTCTACGGCCTCTGCTACGGCAACGGCCGGGCGCTCGGCGCGCTGCTCACCGGCACCCAACTCGTCAGGGCCAAGGACGGCGGCCGGGTCGGCCTCAAGGCGTGCTGGGCCATGCTGGTCCGGACGCTGTTGATGCCGGTGCTGGTCGTCGTGCTGGTGGTGACCGCGTTCAGTACTGGATCCTCAGACGCGCCCGGTTCGCTCGTGCGGACCACCATCGATCCGGGTGCCACCCGGCGGCTCCACGACGCGGGCATTCGCTGACCCGTCGCGCAATCGCGTCCCCATGGGCGGACACGGCCCCACGTACCGCCTAGCCTCTCGGGGATGGAGCGACTGCGCGACCTTGCCGTCCGGCTGGCGATGGACGAGCCGGTCGGCGACGACCTGGCGATGGCGGCCGCGCACGCTCTGGCCCGTGGTGTCGACTCGCCGAGCCTGCGTGAGCTCGCCGGTCTGTCGAAGGGCCAGTCCCGGGAAGCCGTCGACCTGTTCCGGCAGGCGATGGAGGAACTCGGCTCGCCGGTCCCGGACGAGAGCGGCGCCCGGCTGCACCTCATGCGTGCGGCAGCGGCGAGCATCATCGCCGGAGAGGGCGACCCCGAGGACCTGGCGCACGAGATCTACTGGCAGTCGGCCTACTTTCCCTCTGAGGAGCTGCGCGAGGTGGGCTACCGCTTCCTGTACCTGTACGCCGATTGCGGCGCAGCGCCGGATCAGACGGAGGAGGCGGTGGCAGCCATGAAGGACGCGGCGCGGTCGTTCCTGCACGACCATCTATCACCTCCTCGTCCGTCAACTCGGGCTGGTTGAAGAACATCAGGGTGATGACGTCCGGGCAGCGCAGGATCCGCAGCCCGAAGGGTACGGCTCCAAGCCTGATCTCCAGCCATCCGCCGCTCGCCGGGCCTCTTGCTATCGGCGTTGCTGTCACCCCAAGAGCGATGTGCCCCTGACGCCAGATCAGCTTGTGTATGGTCCGCCGAGTGATCATCAAGAGGGCCAACCGCCGGCGAGGGTCGACGTCTCGATGGCCGCTGTTCGCACCGGCCGTCGCGGTCGGCCTACTGGTGCTCGGGTTGACGCTCAACGCCGTAACAGTCCTCTATGACCTCACGCACTGGGACGTCGTGTACCACGTGTCGCCGGAGGAGGCAGCGAACCGGAACGGGCTTGCCGACCTGGGGGCCGAGGTCGTCGGCCGGCTGACGGTGGTCCTGTCCGGTCTCGCTATGGCCGGCCTGCTCCTGTCGCTGGTGGGTCTCGTGCGAGGCAGAGCGTGGGCACATACGATGACCTGCATCCTGACCATTCCAATGGCCCTCTGCTGCGGCCAGGCGTTCATCGCAAATCGGGGCTCGTTCGCCGGAAGCCCTGACAACCCGAACGCGCCTCAGCACACCTCGGCACCGAGCGGGATCCGCCTCGCTGACTCGCTGGGGCCACCGTTACTCGTGGGAGCAGCGATCGTCGTCCTGATTCTGCTGTTCCTACCTGCCATCTACCGGCGGTTCCACCCGACGAAAACGACGTAGTAAGAGCGTTTCCGCTTGATCAACAGCGGCGCAGCCACCAGGGGTCGTGACCGGGCGTTTGAGGATCGTGATGGGTACGCCTCAACAATGCGTCGTCCAGGCGGTCGACAACTACCTGAAGCTCTCGCCCGGCATGGCTTGGCAGCGAGACGATTGCCTCTTCCAAGCGCAGTCGTGCCCAGGCTTCGCCACAGCAGGAACAGGCGAACTCCGCTTCCCACGGCTTCCACCGATGCCGGCTGCCGTACGCATGCGCGCCCCAGATCCTGATGGCGGCGGCCACCGTGCCCGGGAGCCACCGCCGCCCTTCCACCAGACGGATGGCAGCGTTCGCGGGACCGGAGAGTCCAGGAACATCCCGATAACGGGCCCACGGGCTTCGCGTGATGCGCACGCGGCGGCGAAGTGATCGGGGCTGCGGCTGCCTACGAGGCACTGCCCCTTCGGTGGAGAATCACACCTCAGATCCTCGCATGAAGGTCAACAGGGCGCAGGTCGGTCGCCCCGAACCCCTCGACGTCAGGAATGGCGGGGTCGCGCAGTTCCATAACGAGGACCAGTGCCCTGCCCCACGATGCATCGTCCAGTTCCACAGCCCCGGAGGGTACGGCTCCGAGCCTGATCTCCGGCGGCTCATTCGTTGTCGAGGCGCCCTGGAACCAGCCTTGACCGGCTGCCTCACAGTGGGGGCAGGCATCTCACCCAGGGAGGTCGAAGTGCGCTGGCTCATCGTTCTGATCATCATCGCGGCGGCCGTCGCTGCGGTCGCACTGTGGCGCCATAGCCGGAAGACACCAGTCGACGGCGGCCAGGTGCGTGACCTCCAGGCATCCGCCGTGGCCCGCCGCAGGCTCGACGACCATCGGAACCGGACGGACGGCGGCAACACCGGCAGCGGTGGCGTCGGTGGCTGGAGCGCCTGACCTCATTGCAGGTCGTCAACGGGCTACTCGTGCTGTCACCGCACCGGCGGTTTGGCTGGCGTGAGCGGCGGGTGCGGCCGGTTCGGAGCTGCGAGCTGTCGCTTGCTCTCCCGTGTCGTCCGCCGCTAAGGCGTGTTTCATAAGCCCGGTCAGAGCCATTCACAGATGATGGTGATGGTCAGGACGGCCTGGAACCGGACGGCCAACTTGTCGTAGCGGGTGGCCAGGCCGCGGTGGCGCTTGAGCCGGGCGATGCCGTTCTCGACGGCATGTCGCATCCGGTAGAGGTCTCGGTCGAACTTCGGCGGGCGCCCGCCGCGGCTGCCCTTGGCCTTGCGGTGGGCGTCTTGATCGGTCTTACTCGGGATGCACGCCTTGATCCCGCGCTTGCGCAGGTAGGCGCGGTTTCCGCGGCTGGTGTACGCCTTGTCGGCCAGGACCAGGTCGGGGCAGGTGCGGGGCCGGCCCACCCCGAGGCGGGTCACCTTGATACGACGCAGGACCGGGATGAACTGCGGGCTGTCACCACGGTGCCCGGCGGTCACGACCATCGATAGGACCTTCTGTCCCTGCTCACAGGCCAGATGCGTCTTGGTGGTCAGACCGCCGCGAGATCGTCCGAGGGCGTGATCGGCGGGTTCGTCGTGCACGCCACCGGGTGGCTCTTTCTGCAGGTGGCCGTCTCTGCGGGCGCCGGCGGCGTGTTGGTGGGCGCGGCTGGTCATCGAGTCCACGCTGACCGTCCAGCCGATGCGGCCTTGCGCATCGCCGGCGGCCTGTGACGCGGCCAGGATCTTGTCCCAGGTGCCGTCGCGCTGCCAGCGACGGAACAGGCCGTAGAGCGTCTGCCAGGGTCCGTACTCGGCCGGGACGTCACGCCAGGGCGACCCGATCCGGATCCGCCACCTGATCCCATCGATGAGCTGCCGTTTCTGCCACTTCGGCGGCCGGCCCTTCGCCGACGCGGCCGGCAGTAGCGCAGCGAGCCGCTGCCACTGAGCGTCGGTGAGGTCGTGCCGCCTCGTCACCGCTACGCTGGCCACGAGGTCTCCGGTATGAAGTTCTTGCTTGGTCGCAGAACCAGATACCGGAGACCTCTTTAGTTGTCGATCACCGCCACGCCGCGACCTTCACCGGCCACCACGACTTCTGAAACACGCCTTAGTCGCGGCTGCGGCTTCCGCAACGCGGCAAGAACACCTGTTGTTGAATCAGCTCGAGTCGGCGGCCAACCCCGCCTGCTGATTTGCCTCTGCCTTTGGCAGTCCGGACGCTTGAAGCACGTCGCTGATGGCAAGGCGCAGC
Organism: Micromonospora sp. LHW51205; assembly: GCF_003315815.1. Taxonomy (NCBI): domain Bacteria; kingdom Bacillati; phylum Actinomycetota; class Actinomycetes; order Micromonosporales; family Micromonosporaceae; genus Micromonospora; species Micromonospora sp. LHW51205. The sequence continues at coordinate 697,583 of NZ_QMEZ01000002.1, forward strand.
CGGGAAATGAGGACCATCTCGCAGAATCCGATCTCTTCGGCGCAGGCCTGGTTGACCTCCTCGATGGCCTGTTGCGCCCGCGCGCGTGCAAGGTCGGGCTCTCGGCCGGCGACGAAATCGCGATGCAGCAGCCGCACCGCTTGGCCGAGGTGCTCGATCGACGCTGAGAGGCCGGCGGGTACGGGTTCACGCAGCCGTACCGCCGATACGACCCAGTGCGCCAATTCGCGGCTGTTGGAGTAGGCGGATTGGAGGTGCTCGGAGGCGCGCTGATACCGGCGCAGGATGCCCAATCGTCGCCACCGCCAGGGTGAGAGAAGCGCGATCTCCCCCGCCGCGGCGACCATCTCGATCGTCTTGTCTCTTTCCTGCTCTACCGCGATCAGGCGCTGCAAGGCGTCGTCGGCCTGTTGAACCTCACGCCGATCCAACGCCTCGGCGACAGCCGTGAGAGCACGGGCGAAAACATCCAGCGACGGACCGGCAGAGCGGTGCACGACGCGCACAGGGTTGGCCGGCAGGATCAGCAACGCCACGGCGATGGCCGTCGCGCCCCCGATCAACGCGTTGACCGTCCGCGCCACAGCCAGGTGGGATTGCTGCGCAGTCAGCGTCCCCAGCAGCACCGCGGTGCTTCCTGCGTGCACCATCACGGCGCCGCCCCCGCGAATCACGGCTACCGACGAGATCGCGAATGCCACGATCACGGCGATCTGTATCGGCCCCGTCCCGATGGCGAAGATGATCAACTGCCCGGCCGCCACCCCGAGGATCACCCCGGCGATGAGTTCCGCCGCTCGCCTGATCCGATTGCCGAGGGCTGCTGCGACCGTGCCGATCGAGGCGGCGGGGGCGAACAACGCCTGTGGATTGTGCAGCACGTCGCTGGCGATGAACCAGGACAATCCAGCGGCCACACCCGCCTGAACAGCGATTATGGAGTACGTGCGAAGCCGCTCGAAAGCTTCCCGGCCTTCTCGTTGCACCATCTCTGGCCGCAAACCCGGGTCCACGGTAGCCACGTCTCACCTCCGAGGAGCAGTGCAGGCGAGGGTTACGTCTGCGGCAACCGCTCGGGGGAGGTAGCGGTCCTGCGAGGTGTGGCCTGGCAGCGTAATGCAGCGCCGGCCCGGTAGGGCATTCCCGCAGGCGCGGAAGCGCTTCCTGGTCAGAGGCCACAGGCTCATTCTCCCGGACGCCAGCCGCCCTGGTCCCGGCATCAATGGCAACGGATCTAACACGTGGAGCCCGTCGAGTCACCGCCCCGGGGAGTGATCTTCTCGGGACGGTTCCCGCTGATGTGAAAGGTGGGCGCGGCAGGTTTCGAACCTGCGACCCCTCGCTTGTAAGGCGAGTGCTCTCCCACTGAGCTACGCGCCCGGAACGCCCGTACGGCGGGCCGGAGCGGCCAGCTTACCTGCCCGCCTCCGGCCCGGTCGAACGACGTACCTGGGTGTGGGACTCAGGCAGCGGCGGCCTCGGCCAGCGCCTTGCGCCAGCCCTGCTGATCGCGCGCCTCGCCGGGCATGTTCATCTCCGCGAAGCGGACCACGCCGGCCTTGTCGATGACGAAGGTGCCCCGGTTGGCGATGCCCGCGACGTCGTTGAAGACGCCGTACGCCTGGGCGACCGCGCCGTGCGGCCAGAAGTCGGCGAGCAGCGGGAACTGGAAGCCCTCCTGCTCGGCCCAGATCTTGTGGGCGTACACGGAGTCGACGCTGACGGTCAGCACCTGGACGTCGTCGTTGGCGTACTCGTCGAGGTTGTCCCGCACCTCGGACAGCTCGCCCTGGCAGACGCCGGTGAAGGCGAGCGGGTAGAAGACGAGCAGGACGGTCTTGCGGCCGCGGAAGTCGGCGAGCCGTACCTCCTGGTTGTTCTGGTCCTTGAGCAGGAAGTCGGGCGCTTCGGCGCCAACCTCGACGGGCATGTGTGCTCCTACTTCTTGCTCTTGGAGCCGCGCCGCATGACGAGGCGGGCGCCGCTCCAGTCGCGGCCGGCGTTGATGGTGGAGGTCTGCTGGAGGCCGGCGGTCTGCGCGCTCTCCGCGACCTCGCTCGGCTCGACGTGGCCGTCGCGGCCGGCCTTCGGGGTCAGGAGCCAGACCACGCCGTTGTCGGCAAGGGGCCCGAGGGCGTCCACGAGGAGCTCGAAGAGGTCACCGTCGCCGTCGCGGTGCCAGACCAGAACCGCGTCGACCACCTCGTCGGTGTCCTCGTCGACGAGTTCCCCACAGCGGTCGGTCAGGGCGTCCCGGAGATCGGTGTCGACGTCGTCGTCGTAGCCCATCTCCATGACGACCATGCCCGGCTCGATACCGAACCGGTCCGCCAGGCTGCGTACCCCGTCGGCCTGGCCAGCGGTCGCGCTCACTGTCGCGTGCCTCCTCATCTCATCCCTGCTCGTGGCGTCGGGTGACACCGTCGGGCCCAGTCCACACAGTTGCGGCTCGCCGCGCAAGTGGCGCACCGGGTGGAACGGAATTTACCGTGCCAGCAGCGTACGGGCACCCTGGGTGATGGCTTCCTCGGAGACCAGAACCTGACGAGCGGCCGGACCTAATGGTACAAACGAGTCAAGTCCGGCCACACGGCGCGCGGCGCCGACGTACCCGGTGTCGACGAGCGCGGACAGCACGCCCTCGCCCACCCCGCCGGAGCGCCGCGTCTCGTCCACCACCAGCACCCGGCCGGTCGCCGAGGCCTCCCGGATGATGTCGGCCACCGGCAGCGGGGCCAGCCAGCGCAGATCCACCACCCGGCTGCCCACGCCCTCCGCGGCCAGGGTGGCCGCCGCACGCAGCGACATCCGCACCCCGCCGCCGAAGGTGATGATGGTGAGGTCCTCGGCCGAGCCGATCCCGTAGACGCGGGCCCGCCCGATCGGCACGTGCCGGTCCGCCCAGGCGCCCGGCTCGGCGTACTCGACCGTCCACTCGCCGTCGCCGTCGGCGTAGAGGTCGCGGGCGTGGTAGAGCGCGGCCGGCTCCAGGAACACGCAGACGCTGCCGTCCACCCGGGCCGCGGCCAGGCACGTACGCAGCATCGGCGCGGCGTCGTCCGGCCGCGCCGGCACGGCGACCACGAGCCCCGGTACGTCCCGCAGCACCGCCACCGAGTTGTCGTTGCGCGCGTGGCCGCCGAGCCCGTCCTCGCCCGCCAGGGCGGCCACCCGCACCACCATCGGGTTGCGGAACGCGCCCCGGGAGAAGAACCGCATGGTGGCCGCCTCGCCGCGGAGCTGGTCCTCGGCGCTGTGCAGATACGCCAGATACTGGATCTCCGGCACCGGCAGCATCCCGGCCAGGCCGGCGCCCAGCCCGAGCCCGAGGATCGAGGTCTCGTCCCGTGGCGTGTCGAACACGCGGGCCGCCCCGAACCGGTCCCGCAGCCCTTCGGTCACCCCGTGCGCCCCACCGGCGGCCACGTCCCGGCCGAACACCGCCATCTGAGGGTGGTCGAGCATGCCGTCGGCGAGCGCCGCGTTGATGCTCTGCGCCAGCGTCAGCGGCCCGGTCAGCTCCGGCGGTTTGCCGCCGAACGCCTCCGCCCGCGCCCCGGCGCCCGGCCCGGCCGCCCGCGCCGCCGCGTCGGCCACCGCCCGGGACACCCGGACCGGCCGCCGCGGCGCCAGCTCCCGCACCACCTCGACCGCGGACGTCAGTTTCGGCTCGTCCAGCACCTCCTCGGCGATGCGGCGCAGCTGCCAGCCCCGCTCGTCGTACCGGCTGAGCAGCTCCTCGCCCCCGGCGTACCCGGAGGTGACCAGCAGCCGCGCGGTGGCCAGCAGCGGGTCGCGGGCCGCGTCGCCCTGGCCCATCAGCCGGACCGCGCCCAGGTGCAGCACGGCGGGCCGGCGGTGCCGACGCACCCAGGCCGACGCCTCCGCCGCCACCCGGTAGCTCTCGGCCACGTCCGTGCCGTCGGCCGCGAAGTAGCGGATGCCGGGCCGGGACCGCAGCGTCGTCGCCACCCACCCGTCGGCGGAGCCGCCGCTGTCCTCGCAGACGAACAGCACCGGGATACGCAGGCCGGTGTGGTCGTACCAGCCGGCGGTGTTGAGCGCGGCGGTCACCGTGGCGTGGTTGACCGAGGCGCCGCCGAAGGAGCAGACCACCACGGCGTCGGCGGGCCAGGCCGCTACCTCCGGCTCGCCGTCCGCGGACCGGGCGCCCCGGCGCAGCCGCTCCAGCGCCAGCCCCAGGCCGACCGCGCGGGGCAGGTGCGAGCCGGCGTTCGCGGCGGTCGGCACGACCGCGAGGTCGGCGCGGCCGAAGAGCTTCTGCCGGCCGCCGGCGGCCGGTTCCTCCACGGACGCGACAATGCCGCGCAGCACGTCGCGCGCCGCCGCCGCGAACGCGTCGTCGGGCGCGGGCTGTGGCAGATCGGGTACGCCGACAGTCGCGTCACCGTCCGCGTCCACCACGATCGCGGCTCCCGCGGGAAGGCTGCCCGCCTCGCCTCCCGCCCCCGGCCGTTCGAGATCTTGGTACGAAACGGCCCCTATAGGGGCACTTTCGTTCCAAGATCTCTCCGGTTCCCGGAGGGTGGAACGTTGCTCCTGGGAGGTGGGATTGATGTGCGAATCCTGGCCGGTGCCGCGCTGGGCGGGCAGGTCGTGCGATTCGTGCACGGCGGCCGGCAGGGCCGGGGCGGCCGCCGGGTCCGGGATGACAGCAGACGGAGCGGGGGCGACAGCCGAGGAGGCGGGGGTGGCCCGCTGCGCGGAGGATGCGGCCGGCTCGTCGGGCGAGACGCCGCTCGAGGTGCCGGGGACGGCACCGGACGAGCCGCGAACCTCGGCGCGGGCAGCGGTGCCGGGCGAGCCGTCGGCGGCGGGCGAGCCGTCAACGGCGCTGCCGGGCGAGCCGGCGGCAGCCGGCGGAGCAGCACTGGGCGAGCCGTCGACGACGGTGCCGGGACCAGCATCGGGCGAGGCGTCCACGGCGGCGTCGGGATCGGCCTCCGGGGCGGGTGTCGGCGGGACGGCCGGCGCCGGGGCGGCGGGGAAGGCGCCGGCGGCCTGGGCGGCGCGCAGGCAGTAGAACGCCCCGGAGCGGTGGTGCAGCAGCGCGGGGTCGGTCGGCCGCAGCGCGGCGGCCACGGCGGCGTTGCCCTCGTGCCCCGCCGACTCGATGGTGTGGTACCCCTCACCGAAGCCGTGCAGCCACTGCCCGGCCAGGTCGAGCAGGCGGCTGGTGAGCTGCGCGTCGAACAGGGCCAGCGCCTGCGCCCCGGTCAGCGGCCCGCCGTCGGGCAGCCGCTCGCCCAGGTCGCGCCGCTGGTCGGGCGCCCCGAGCGCGGCCAGTTCGGCCCGGAGCCGGTCGTCGAGATCGTGCGGGGTGGTCACGTCGGACAGCATTACCGACTCGGGCCCGCCGCGCCCAGTCGGACACGTTCCGCCCGGCGTGGCTCAGACCTCGCCGCACTCCTCCGGGCACCCACCGTCGGAGACCTTGAAGACGAGTTCACGTAGCGCGGCCAGTTCGGCGGTGCTGAGGTCGTCCAGCAGCCGGGGGTCCGACATGACCTGGACGACCTGCTCGCGGACCTCCCGGCCGCGTTCGGTGACCACGAGCGCCTTCTGCCGCCGGTCGGCCGGGTCGGTGCGTCGTTCCACCAGCCCGGCCCGCTCCAGCCGGTCGGCCAGGCCGGTGACGTTCGACCTGTCGCAGCCGAGCTGCTCGGCGAGGTCGCGGGCGGGCAGCGGACGGTCCGGGTCCAGTTCGTGCAGCGCGCGGGCGGCCGCCGGCGTGAGCCCCAGCCCGGCGAGCGCCTCGTCCTGGTGGTGGCGCAGCGCGGCGGCGACGTGCAGGATCCGGCGCACGGTGTCCCCGGCGAGGCTCGGCCGGTCACCCGGGCCGGGCTGATCAGCGGAGACAGTGGAGTGCGCCATCAGTCGATTGTACGTGACGGGTCAACAATTGACGCGCTCCACTATCTGTTCGGCCGCTCAGCCGGGCAGGAACGAGAAGCGCACCTGGCGGTCGGGGTTGTCGCCGTTGGTGTCGACCAGGCAGATCGACTGCCAGGTGCCGAGCTGGATCCGCCCGTCGAGCACCGGCAGCGTCGCGTACGGCGGCACGAACGCCGGCAGCACGTGGTCGCGTCCGTGCCCGGGCGAGCCGTGCCGGTGCCGCCACCTGTCGTCGGTGGGAAGCAGGTCGTCCAGGGCCCGCAGCAGGTCGTCGTCGGAGCCGGCGCCGGTCTCGATGATCGCCAGCCCGGCGGTGGCGTGCGGGACGAAGACGTGCAGCAGGCCGTCGCCGGCCCCGGCGACGAACCGCTCGGCCTCGCTCGTGATGTCCCGGACGGTCGGCCGGGAGCCGGTCCGGACGGTGATCACCTCACTGCGCATACGGCGCATTCTGCCGCAGTGCCCGGTTCCCCGCCCCGCCCGCCGATAGCGCATCCGGTGATCGCGCAAAGTTACTGATGGGTACCTGTGTTCAGCGTCGCGTCTGAGGGTGGGAGAGGTGACGGCACGCGCCACCAGGGGGCAGGATGGCGCTAGAGACCTATCCCACACGAAACCGAGGGAACGCCTGTGGCTACGGAACGCAAGCGCCCGGTGATCACCGCTGGTCTGCCGAGCCAGCTTCCGGACATCGACCCTGAAGAGACCAGCGAATGGGTCGAGTCGCTCGACGGTGTCATCGACGAGCGCGGGACAAAGCGAGCCCGGTACGTCATGCTGCGCCTGCTGGAGCGGGCCCGCGAGCGGCAGGTCGGGGTGCCGTCCCTGACCACCACCGACTACATCAACACGATCCCGCCGGAGCGCGAACCGTGGTTCCCGGGTGACGAGCACGTCGAGCGGCGGCTGCGGGCGTACATCAGGTGGAACGCCGCGATGCTGGTGCACCGGGCGCAGCGCCCGGAGATCGGCGTCGGTGGCCACATCTCCACGTTCGCCAGCTCCGCGTCGCTCTACGAGGTGGGCTTCAACCACTTCTTCCGGGGCAAGAACCACCCGGGCGGCGGCGACCAGATCTTCTACCAGGGCCACGCCTCCCCCGGCATGTACGCGCGGGCGTTCCTGGAGGGCCGGCTCAGCGAGAACCAGCTCGACGGGTTCCGGCAGGAGCTGTCGCACCCCGGTGGCGGGCTGCCGTCGTACCCGCACCCGCGGCTGATGCCGGACTTCTGGGAGTTCCCGACCGTCTCCATGGGTCTCGGGCCGCTGAACGCCATCTACCAGGCGCGGTTCAACCGCTACCTGCAGCACCGGGGCATCAAGGACACCTCCCAGCAGCACGTCTGGGCGTTCCTCGGCGACGGCGAGATGGACGAGGTCGAGTCGCTCGGCGCGATCGGCGTGGCCGCCCGCGAGGAGCTGGACAACCTCACCTTCGTGATCAACTGCAACCTGCAGCGCCTGGACGGACCGGTCCGCGGCAACGGCAAGATCATGCAGGAGCTGGAGGCGTTCTTCCGGGGCGCCGGCTGGAACGTCATCAAGGTCGTCTGGGGCCGGGAGTGGGACCCGCTGCTCGCCGCGGACACCGACGGCGCGCTGGTCAACCTGATGAACACCACGCCCGACGGCGACTACCAGACCTACAAGGCGGAGTCCGGGGCGTACGTGCGGGAGCACTTCTTCGGCCGCGACCCGCGGACCCGCAAGATGGTCGAGCACCTGTCCGACGACGAGATCTGGAACCTCAAGCGGGGTGGCCACGACTACCGCAAGCTCTACGCGGCCTACAAGGCGGCGATGGAGCACACCGGCCAGCCGACGGTGATCCTCGCCAAGACGATCAAGGGCTGGACGCTCGGCTCGCACTTCGAGGGCCGCAACGCCACGCACCAGATGAAGAAGCTGACGCTGGAGGACCTGAAGCTCTTCCGCGACCGCCTCTACCTGGACATCCCGGACAAGTCTCTGGAGGAGAACCCGTACCTCCCGCCGTACTACACGCCGGGCGAGAAGTCGGACGAGATCACCTACCTGAAGGACCGGCGTCAGCAGCTCGGCGGCTACCTGCCCACGCGCAGCACCGCCCGCAAGACGCTGGCCATCCCGGGCAGCGAGCGGTTCTCCGACGTCAAGCGCGGGTCGGGCAAGCAGAAGGTCGCCACCACGATGGCGTTCGTCCGCCTGCTCAAGGACATCATGAAGGACAAGGAGTTCGGCAAGCGCTGGGTGCCGATCATCCCGGACGAGGCCCGTACGTTCGGTATGGACTCGCTGTTCCCGACGCAGAAGATCTACTCGCCGCACGGTCAGCGCTACACCGCGGTCGACCGGGACCTGTTCCTGTCCTACAAGGAGTCGACCACCGGCCAGATCCTGCACGAGGGGATCAACGAGGCCGGTTCGGTGGCCTCGTTCACCGCTGCCGGCACGGCGTACGCGACGCACGGCGAGCCGATGATCCCGCTGTACATCTTCTACTCGATGTTCGGCTTCCAGCGCACCGGCGACGGGTTCTGGGCGGCGGCGGACCAGATGGCGCGGGGCTTCGTGCTCGGCGCGACCGCCGGCCGGACCACGCTCAACGGTGAGGGCCTGCAGCACGAGGACGGCCACTCGCTGCTGCTCGCCGCCACCAACCCGGCGGTGGTCTCCTACGACGCGGCGTTCGCCTTCGAGCTGGCGCACATCGTGGAGAACGGCCTGCACCGGATGTACGGCGAGGCGCAGGAGAACATCTTCTACTACCTCACCGTCTACAACGAGCCGATCTTCCAGCCGGCCGAGCCGGAGGGCGTGGACGTCGAGGGCATCGTCAAGGGCATCCACCGCTACTCCCCCGCGCCGCAGGTCGGCGACGACGCGCCGAAGGCGAACATCCTCGCGTCCGGCACCGGCATGCAGTGGGCGCTCAAGGCCCAGCAGCTGCTCGCCGAGGACTGGGGCGTCTCGGCCGACGTGTGGTCGGTGACGTCCTGGACCGAGCTGCGCCGCGACGCGGTCCAGTGCGAGGAGCACAACCTGCTCAACCCGGGCGAGGAGCCGCGGGTGCCGTACATCGCGCGGAAGCTGGCCGACGCCGACGGGCCGAAGGTCGCGGTCAGCGACTGGATGCGCGCGGTACCGGACCTGATCGCCCGCTGGGTACCCGGCGACTACACCTCGCTCGGCACCGACGGGTTCGGCATGTCGGACACCCGGCACGCGCTGCGCCGCCACTTCCACGTGGACGCCGAGTCGGTGGCGGTGGCCACGCTGCGCCAGCTCGCGCTGCGCGGTGTGGTGCCGGCGCACGTGCCGGCCGACGCGGCCCGCAAGTACGCGCTGGACGACGTCAACGCCGCCCCGGTCGGCGAGACCGGCGGCGACAGCTGAAAGGAAGGGCCCCTTCTTAACGCCTCCGGTAGAGGAGGGGCCCCTTCTTAACAACCTCGGGTAGAACGACGGCCCGGCGTCCCTGGCGGGAACGCCGGGCCGTCACCATCGCGGGCGACGCCGGGACTGGGCTCGGTCAGCCGACGGCGGCCAGGTCGGTCAGCCGGGCCAGCGAGTCCTCCAGGTCGGCGCCGACCCGGCGCAGGCCGAGCCGGAGCAGGGCCGCCTTGACGGGTCCGGCGGGCCACCGCACGACGATCAGCCGTACGACGGTGCCGCCGGCCTCCTCGTCCGGGGTCAGCTGGACGTAGATCTCGGTGCGCGCCTCGGCTCGGGCGCCGGCACCCTTCGCGCGTTCGCGCCAGCCGATCAGGGTCGGCTCCTGGAAGGCGATCACCTCGGCCTCGTGCGCGGCGCCGCGTCCGGCCTGGACCAGCTGCCGCCGCCCGAATCCCTCCCCGGACAGGACCTCGGCCGCGCGGACTCCCGCCAGCCAGGCCGGCAGCTGCTCGGCGCGCTGCACCACGTCCCAGACCACATCCACCGGCGCCGCCACGTGCGCGCTTCGTTCCACGAGGATCATGAGTATCTTTCCCCCACTTAAATCACATCCGCGATATTTGGCACTCTATGTGTAAATCGGACTTAAGCGGACGGGTTCGGAAAAGACACGCCGAACTCCCTTGCGCCACCCAGTCATCTCGGCCTATGGCGCGGCGGTCCGCCGAGCCCTAGAGTCGCGAGCACGCTTCATGTCTTGGAGGGTGCCTTGACGACCGCGCCGATGCCCGAGTTCCCCGCCGGCTTCCGCTGGGGGGTCTCCACCTCCGCGTACCAGATCGAGGGCGCGACCACTGCCGACGGTCGCGGTCCGTCCATCTGGGACACGTTCGCGCACGAGCCGGGCCGGGTCGCCGACGCCAGCACCGGCGACCGGGCCTGCGACCACTTCCACAGGTACGCCGAGGACACCGCGCTGCTGGCCGGGCTGGGGGTGTCCGCGTACCGGTTCTCGCTCGCCTGGCCCCGGATCCAGCCGGACGGCACGGGCCCGGCCAACGCCGCCGGGCTGGACTTCTACGACCGGCTGGTGGACGGCCTGCTCGCCGCCGGGGTGGACCCGGTCGCCACGCTGTTCCACTGGGACCTGCCGCAGCCGCTGGAGGACGCCGGCGGCTGGCTGAACCGGGACACCGCCGCGCGCTTCGCCGAGTACGCCGACCTGGCCGCCGCCCGGCTCGGCGACCGGGTGAAGCTCTGGATCACGCTCAACGAGCCGTTCATCCACATGAGCATGGGCTACGGCATGGGCGTGCACGCCCCCGGCCGGATGCTGCTGTTCGACGCCTTCCCGGTGGCCCACCACCAGCTTCTCGGGCACGGTCTCGCGGTCTCCGCGCTGCGCGCCCGCACCACGTCCCCGGTGGCGATCGCCAACAACTACTCCCCGGTGCGGGTCGCCGGCGACACCGACGCGGACCGGGCCGCCGCCGCGGCGTACGACGCGCTGCACAACCTCCTGTTCACCGATCCGCTGCTCGGGCGCGGCTACCCGGACGCTCCCGGCCTCGACCCGGCGGTGATCCGGGACGGCGACCTGGACGTGCTGGCCGCGCCGATCGACGTGCTCGGGGTCAACTACTACAACCCGACCGCCATCCGGGCGCCCGAGGCGGGCTCGCCGCTGCCGTTCGACATCGTGCCGCTGGAGGGCTACCCGCGTACCGCGTTCGACTGGCCGGTGGCCCCGGACGGCCTGCGCGACCTGCTGCTCCAACTGCACCGGCGGTACGGCGACGCGCTGCCGCCGATCCAGATCACCGAGAGCGGCTGCGCGTACGACGACGCGCCGGACGCCGACGGCCGGGTGCACGACCCGGAGCGGATCGCGTACCTGGACGGGCACGTGCGCGCGGTGCGCGGGGCGATGGCCGAGGGCGTGCCGGTGACCGGGTACTTCGTCTGGTCGCTGCTGGACAACTGGGAGTGGGCCGAGGGCTTCACCAAGCGGTTCGGCCTGGTGCACGTCGACTTCGACACGCAGCGGCGGACGCCGAAGTCGTCGTACGCCTGGTTCCGGGACCTGGTCCGGCGGTGACCACTGTGAACCCGACGCCGGCCTCGCTGCCGGCGGCGCTCGCCGAACCGACGGTGCCGGTACGGCGGAGCTGGATCGCGCTGATCTTCGCGGCCAACCTGGGCGTCTGGATGGCGTTCTTCACCCCGATCCAGGTGCTGTTGCCGCAGCAGGTGGAACGGATCGCGCCGGCCGACAAGGAGGCGATGCTGGCGGTGGTCACCGGCATCGGCGCGCTCGCCGCGGTGCTGGCGAACCCGCTCGCCGGCGCGTTGTCCGACCGCACCTCGCTGCGGCTGGCCAACCGCCACTTCGGCCGCCGGCACGTCTGGACCGCGTTCGGCGCGGTGATCGGCGCGCTCGCCCTGGTGCTGCTGGCCCGGCAGAACACGATCGCCGGGGTGGCGGTGGCCTGGGTGGCCGCGCAGGTCTGCTTCAACGCGATGCTGGCCAGCCTCACCGCGGCGATCCCCGATCGGGTGCCGGTGGCGCAGCGTGGCGGCGTGTCCGGCTGGGTGGGCATCCCGCAGGCGCTGGGCCTGGTGCTGGGCGCGGTGCTGGTGACGGCCGTGGTGACCGGCAACGCCGCCGGGTACGCCGCGATCGCGCTCGCCGTGCTGCTGCTGTCGCTGCCGTTCGCGCTGCTGACCCAGGACGACCACCTGCCCCGGGAGCACCGCTCGCCGCTGCGGCTGCGCTCGCTGTTCTCCTCGATGTGGATCAGCCCGCGCCGCCACCCCGACTTCGCCTGGGCGTGGTTCACCAGGTTCCTGGTGCAGACCGGCAACGCGCTGGGCACGCTCTACCTGCTCTACTTCCTCACCGACGGGGTACGGGTGGCCGACCCCGAGGGCTCGCTGCTGATCCTGATCCTGCTCTACACGGTCGGCATGATGCTGACCGCCGTGACCGCCGGGCGCATGTCCGACCGCTCCGGCCGGCGCAAGGTCTTCGTGATCGCCTCCGGGCTGATCATGGCGGTGGCGGCGACGCTACTGGCGGTGGCACCCACCTGGCCGATGGCGATCGTCGCGGCGCTGCTGCTCGGCGCCGGGTACGGCGTCTACCTGGCGGTGGACGCCGCGCTGATCACGCAGGTGCTGCCCGCCGCCACCGACCGGGCCAAGGACCTCGGCGTGATCAACATCGCCAACTCCGCTCCGCAGGTGCTCGGCCCGGCGCTGTCCGCGCCGATCGTCGTGCACCTCGGCGGCTACCCGACGCTGTACGCGGTGACCGCGGCGGTCACGCTGCTCGGCAGCGCCCTGGTCGTGAAGATCCGCTCCGTGCCGTGACGCCCGCCGGCTGCCGCGCTTGTTAAGAAGGGGCCCCTTCACCTCCGGAGGCGTTAAGAAGGGGCCCTTCCTTTCTCGGTGGCGGCCCGCCGTAGGCTGGGGGACGTGACGGTACGTGTACGCTTCGCCCCCTCCCCGACCGGTATGTTCCACGTCGGCGGCGCCCGCTCGGCGCTGCAGAACTGGATCTTCGCCAAGCAGCAGGGCGGGGTGTTCGTGCTGCGCATCGAGGACACCGACGCGGCCCGCAACAAGCCCGAGTGGACCGAGGGCATCCTGTCCGCGCTGGAGTGGATCGGCATCGCGCGGGGCAGCTACGAGGGTCCGTACTTCCAGTCCTCGTACGCCGGCGAGCACCGGGCCGCCGCGCAGCGGCTGTACGAGGGCGGCCGGGCCTACTACTGCGACTGCACCCGTGAGGACGTGCAGGCGCGTACCGGGCCGCAGCAGCGCGGCTACGATGGCTTCTGCCGCGACCGCGGCCTGGGACCGGGCGAGGGCCGGGCACTGCGCTTCCGTACGCCGGACGAGGGCGAGACCGTGGTGGTCGACCTGGTGCGCGGCGAGCCGACGTTCGAGAACAAGCTGATCGAGGACTTCGTCATCGCCCGCGGCGACGGCTCCCCGGTGTTCCTGCTGGCCAACGTCGTGGACGACATGTCGATGGGGATCACCCACGTGATCCGGGCCGAGGAGCACCTGCCGAACACCCCGAAGCAGCAGCTGCTGTGGGACGCGCTCGGGGTCAAGCCGCCGATCTGGGCGCACGTGCCGGTGGTGGTGAACGAGAAGCGGCAGAAGCTGTCCAAGCGGCGGGACAAGGTCGCGCTGGAGGCGTACCGGGACGAGGGCTACCTCGCCGACGCGATGCGCAACTACCTGATGCTGCTGGGCTGGGCGCCGTCGGGCGACCGGGAGATCGTGCCCTGGTCGGTGATCGAGGAGGAGTTCCGGCTGGACGAGGTCAACCCGTCCCCGGCGTTCTTCGACGAGAAGAAGCTGCGCGCGTTCAACGGCGACTACATCCGGGCGCTGCCGGTGGAGGACTTCGTCGCCGCCTGCCAGCCGTGGCTCACCGGCACCGACACCATCGCCCCGCCGCCGTGGCAGCCCGAGGAGTTCGACCCGGCCGCGTTCGCGGCGGTGGCTCCGCTGGCGCAGACCCGGATCGCGGTGCTCAGCGAGATCGTGCCGAACGTCGACTTCCTCTTCCTGGCCGACCCGCTGATCGACGAGGCGGCGTGGGCGAAGGCGATGAAGGAGGGCGCGGCCGACCTGCTGGACGCGGCGATCGTCGCGTTCGAGGCGCTGGAGTCCTGGGACGCCGAGTCGCTCAAGGCCACGCTGGAGGCGGTCGGCGCGGAGCGCGGGCTGAAGCTGGGCAAGGCGCAGGCGCCGGTACGGGTCGCGGTCACCGGCCGCACCGTCGGGCTGCCGCTGTTCGAGTCGCTGGAGGTGCTCGGCCGCGACCGTACGCTGACCCGGCTGCGCGCCGCCCGCGTACGCCTGGTCTGAGCGGCAGGCCCGCCGACGGCCCGGGCGTGTCGTGGCCGGGAGAAGGTAACCCTGTCGAGCGATATGCCTCTGAGTCATGATTATGACTCAGAGGCATATGCGTTTTCGGCGATCGTTGCGCCGGCCGCGTCACGCGGAGTGTTCCCCGCGAGCCGGCTCCCGCTGACCGGCCGGCGTCAGCGGCGGGCGGCCCGGCGGCGCAGCAGCAGCCCGCCGCCCAGAGCGGCCAGCACCACCACCGCGCCGGCCGCCCACAGCCAGCCCGTACCCCCGTCGTCGTCCGCCTCGGCGGGGGCCGGGGTCGGGCTCGGCGCCGCGCTGGTAGGCGCGGCGGGCGCGGCACTCGTGGGCGGCGCGCTCGCCGACGGCGCCTCGGCGGGGGTGCCGGTGGTCAGGGTGAACCGGATCTCCCCCTTGATCGGATGGCCGTCGTCGGAGGCCAGCCGGTAGGTGACGATGTAGAGCCCGGCCGCGCCCGGCCGGAACGGCACGGTCACCCGCTTGCCGGAGAAGGTCGGCGCGCCGCCGGCAGCGGCCACGTTGTCCGGCCCGGTGACGGTGACCTCGGTCGTGGCTTCCTTCGGCGTGGCCAGGAACCGCAGCTCGATCCGCTCCGGCGCGGCGGCCAGCCGGGCCCCGTCGCGCGGATCGCTGCCGGTCAGCGAGTTGTGCGCGGCGGCCGGCGCGGCCGGCAGCAGCGCGAACGCCGCCACCACCCCGAGCACCACCAGCCAGGTACGCGCCGTACGGGCGACCCTGCCCCCCATGGTTCCCTCCGTCCGGGTAAGATCCGGCCGATGATCATCGACCGCTCGTTGGTCGGTCTCAGCTCGCAAATAGTTCCAAATACTCTTCCACCTGCTGCAACCGAGCGCCGTTCTGCGGAGTCTTTGTGGTGGACACCGGTCCAGTGTGACTGCAGCGGAAGCCAGCCATCGAACGGGGCGAGGAGGCGGCGATGATCCGGAAGGTGAGACGGCTGCTGATCGCCGTGACCGGGACGATGGCGGCCATCGCGTGCACACTGGCTCTGACCGGCGCGACGGCGGCCTACGCCGCCCCGAAACCGACGCCCGCGCCCGCCCCGACCGGCGTCGACATCACCGGCGACAAGCTCGACGAGCCGCTGCGGCTGCGCACCGACAGCCGGTCGGCCGACGTCCACCTGGTGATCGACCAGATCAAGTGGCTGGGCGCGACCGGCCAGCTGCGCGGCCCGGCCGCCGCGGACCTCGGTCCGAAGTACACGGTGGTGGTGCACGTCGCCGCCGGTCCGCAGCGCACCTACGACCTCTTTCCCCTGGCCAAGGGCGGCCCGCGGGTCTACCGGCCGGCGAAGCAGCCGGACCGGAGCAACCTCCGCGCGGGCTGGTTCCTCGGGCGGCTCAACATGCCGGAGACGCTGCGCTCGGTAGGCGTGCCGTTGCCGGCGCAGTTCGACACGCTCGCCGGTGGCATCGGCGGCGGCGAGCGGGTACTGCCGGAGGAGGCGCTCGACCCGGTGGGCGAACTCGACACCGCCCTCGGCGAACTCCAGCGGCTGCTGCTGCTCAACGTGGGCGTCGTGCTGGTCATCACCGCCGGGCTCGCCGGCATCGCGCTGCTGGTGCGCCGCCGCACCCGCTGAGCCCGGCCCGACACCGCGTCGGCGTCAACCCGCCCGGCTCCGCGTCAGCACCAGCGACGCGGCGGGCGCTCCCGGCGGACCGTACGGTTGCGCGGGCGTACCGCGCCGTGGCGGTGGGCGCCCGCCCAGCCCGCCAGATCGCTGCGACAACCCTGCTCCGGCGACGCCTCGTCCGCGAGATGCGCCGGCTCGACGGCCCGCTGACGGGGCACCGCCGGCTCGTCCTCGGCGCGCTCCGCGGCCCGGCCGACGGCCTGCTCGCCCTGGTGGTGCAGGCACGGCCGACGCGGGTGCGTGGCCGTGACCGGCTGGTCGTGGCCACGCCGGCACGGCTCGCCCTGGGCGCAACCGTGCTCGGCCTCCCCCTGCGCCATCCCGGCCTCCTCACCGTCGCCCTCGCGCGCCCGCCGGAACAGCCCGGGCGCGCCCTGACACCGTACTGGCCCACCCGGACAAGATCGCCAGCGCGTACCGGTGGAGATCGTCACGCCACGGCGAAGCCGCCACCTCGGAGTGGAACCGCTGCTCAGCGCATGTCAGGCTGGTGCGGTGAGCGAACCGGGCGGCACGGAGACGTCGGCGACGCTGCGCCGTATCGAACGGGCGGCGGGCGGCCTGGCCACCGCCAGCGTGGCCCGGATGGACGAGACACTGCCCTGGTTCCGCGACCTGCCCGCCGACCAGCGCTCCTGGGTCATGCTCGTGGCCCAGGCCGGCGTGCGGTCACTGGTGCAGTGGCTGCGCCAGGGTGGCGGCGCCACCGACCGCACCCAGGAGGTGTCGGACGAGGTCTTCGCCGCCGCGCCGCAGGCGCTGGCCCGCTCGATCAGCCTCCAGCAGACCGTGGCGCTGATCAAGGTGACCATCGACGTGGTCGAGGAGCAGGTGTCGGAGCTGGCCGTGCCGGGCGAGGAGCAGTCGCTGCGGGAGGCGGTGCTGCGCTTCTCCCGGGAGATCGCGTTCGCCGCCGCGCGGGTCTACGCCCGGGCCGCCGAGAGCCGCGGCTCCTGGGACGCCCGGTTGCAGGCGCTCCTGGTCGACGCGTTGCTGCGCGGCGACTCCCCGGACGTGCTGGCCAGCCGGGCCGCCGCGCTCGGCTGGACGGACGCCCCACCGGTCGCGGTGGCGGTCGGCCGTTCCCCCGGCGGCGAGGTGGCCGCCGTGCTGCACACCGTCTACCGGCAGGCCCGGCGGATCGGCGTCGAGGTGATCGGCGGCGTGCACGGCGACCGGCTGGTCATCGTGCTGGGCGGGGCCGCCGACCCGGTGGCGGCCACGGAGAAGCTGCGTACCGCCTTCGGTGAGGGGCCGGTGGTGGTCGGCCCGGCGGTGCCCAGCCTGGACGAGGCCACCGAGTCGGCGCGGGCCGCGCTGGCCGGCTTCCGGGCCGCGCCGGCCTGGCCGACCGCGCCGTGCCCGGTCGCCGCGGACGAGTTGCTGCCGGAACGGGCGCTGGCCGGCGACACCGAGGCCCGCCGCCGGTTGCGCCACGACGTGTACGCGGCACTGGCCCGCTCCGGCGGCGAGCTGCTGGAGACGCTGGACGCGTTCTTCGCCGCCGGTGGCACGCTGGAGAGCGCCGCCCGGGCGCTCTTCGTGCACCCGAACACCGTGCGCTACCGCCTGAAGCGGATCGCCGAGGTGACCGCCTTCTCGCCGCTGGCCCCGCGCGACGCCTTCGCGCTGCAGGTGGCGCTGACTGTGGGTAGGCTCGACCCGGTGGTACCGGGGGTCTCCGACCGGCGATGACCGCCCACCGATTTTTGTAGGTTTCCTCCAAAGGTTCTAGTGCGGTTTCGTGCCGTGCGTTACAGCGCGACCCGCGAGTATCCGTCAGAGTCGTACACGTGCTCGCCGTACTCTCTCCGGGACAGGGTTCGCAGAAGCCCGGCTTCCTCGCTCCGTGGCTCGACCTCGACGGTGTCGAGGCGCGCCTGCGCTGGTGGTCGGCCCTGGCCGGGGTGGACCTGATCCATTTGGGCACCCGGGCGGACGCGGACGAGATCAAGGACACCGCCCGTACCCAGCCGCTGCTGGTCGCCGCCGCGCTGCTCGCCGCCGAGCACCTGCCGATGCACGACGTCGCGCTGGTCGCCGGGCACAGCGTGGGTGAGCTGGGCGCCGCCGCCCTGGCCGGGGTACTGCCGGCCGAGGCCGCCGTGACGCTCGCCGGCGTACGCGGACACGAGATGGCCGCGGCCTGCGCGCTGGAACCGACCGGGATGGCCGCGGTGCTCGGCGGTGACCCGGACGAGGTGCTCGCCGCGCTCCAGTCCCACGGGCTGCACCCGGCCAACCGCAACGGCGCCGGTCAGATCGTGGCCGCCGGTGCGATCGACGGGCTGGACAAGCTCGCCGCCGAACCGCCGGCCCGCACCCGGATCATCCGGCTCCAGGTGGCCGGCGCGTTCCACACGCCGTACATGGCACCGGCCGAGGCCGCGCTGGCCGCCGTCGCCGCCGGTGTCACCGCCTCCGCCCCGGCCCGGATCCTGCTGTCCAACCTCGACGGCGCGCCGGTCGGGCACGGCCCGGAGACGCTGCAGCGGCTGGTCCGGCAGGTCACCGCCCCGGTCCGCTGGGACCTGTGCATGCGTACGCTGGCCGACCTCGGGGTCACCGGCGTGATCGAGCTGCCGCCCGCCGGCACCCTCGCCGGACTGGTCAAGCGAGAACTCAAGGGCGAGGGCGCGCCCGAGATCGTCACCCTGAACACCCCCGCCGACCTGCCCGCCGCGCGGCGGCTGGTCGCCCGGCACGCCGGTCCCGCCCGCCCGTACGCGCCGTGGTTCCGGGTGGTCGTCTCCCCCGCCGCCGGCCGCCTCGCCCGGGCGGCCGAGGCGACGGTGGGCGCCGAGGTACGCGCCGGCCAGGTCCTCGGCCACGTCACCGGAGCGCAGGGGCCGGTCGAGGTGACCGCACACGACAACGGGCTGCTCACCGAGTGGCTCGCGCACCACGACGACCCGGTCGCCCCGGGCCAGCCCCTCGTCCGCATCGGAGGAACGCACTAAATGGCCGGCAGCCGGATCGTCGCGATGGGGCACTACCAGCCCTCCCGCGTCGTCACGAACGACGAGATCGCGCAGATGGTGGACACCAGCGACGAATGGATCCGGGACCGGGTCGGCATCGCCACCCGGCGGATCGCGGGCGACGAGACGGTCGCCGACATGGCCACCGCCGCCGCCGGCAAGGCGCTCGCCAACTCCGGCCTCACCGCCGCCGACATCGACATGGTCGTGGTGGCCACCTGCTCGTCGGTGGACCGCAGTCCCAACGTGGCCTGCCGGGTCGCGGCGAAGCTCGGCGTCACCGCGCCCGCCGCGTACGACCTCAACACCGCCTGCTCCGGCTTCGCGTACGGGCTGGGCACCGTGGACCACGCGATCCGGGCCGGCGCGGCGCGCAACGCGATCGTCGTCGGCGCCGAGAAGCTCTCCGACTTCACCGACTGGACCGACCGCTCGACCTGCATCATCTTCGCCGACGGCGCCGGGGCGGCCGTGGTGACCGCGACCGCCGACGACGAGCCGGCCGGGATCGGGCCGGTGGTCTGGGGCTCCGCGCCGGAGAAGAGCGACGCGGTACGCATCGAGGGCTGGCAGCCGTACATCGCGCAGGAGGGGCAGTCGGTGTTCCGCTGGGCCACCACCGCGCTGGCCCCGCTCGCGCTGCAGGCCTGCGAGCGGGCCGGCGTGGCCCCGTCGGAGCTCGCCGCGTTCGTGCCGCACCAGGCCAACGGCCGGATCATCGACGGCATCGCGAAGCGGCTGAACATTCCGGACGCGATCATCGCCAAGGACATCGTCGAGTCCGGCAACACGTCGGCGGCGAGCATCCCGCTGGCCCTGTCGAAGCTGGTCGAGCGGCGCGAGGTGCCCTCGGGCGCCCCGGTCCTGCTGTTCGGCTTCGGCGGCGGCCTGACCTACGCCGGTCAGGTCGTGCGCTGCCCCTGAGACCCCCTCGGGCGCGAACGCGCCGAGGCGCGTGACCGGCGACGCCGGTCACCGGTAACCCCCGATGAGAGGAACCAACCGTAATGACCCGTGACGAGATCACCGCCGGCCTCGCCGAGATCCTCGAAGAGGTTGCCGGGGTGAACCCGGACGACGTGGCCGAGGGGAAGTCCTTCACCGACGACCTCGACGTCGACTCGCTCTCCATGGTGGAGGTCGTGGTGGCGGCCGAGGAGAAGTTCGGCGTCAAGATCCCGGACAACGAGGTGCAGAACCTCAAGACGGTCGGTGACGCGGTCAGCTACATCGAGGCGCAGTCCTGATCATGAGTCGTCCCGACGTCGTCGTCACCGGGCTCGGCGCGACGACCCCGCTCGGCGGGGACGTCGCGTCGACCTGGGACGCCATGCTCGCCGGCCGCTCCGGGGTGAGTGCGCTCACCCAGGAGTGGGCGGCGGACCTGCCCGTCCGGATCGCCGCCCAGCTGGCGGTGGACCCGTCCGAGGTGCTGGACCGGGTGAAGCTGCGCCGGCTGGACCGCTCGGAGGCCATCGCCATCATCGCCGCCCGGCAGGCGTGGGCCGACGCCGGGCTGGCCGAGGCCGGGCCGGACCCGGAGCGCCTGGCGGTCAGCGTCGGCTCGGGCATCGGCGGCGCCACCACCCTGCTCGCCCAGGACGACATCCTGGAGAAGTCGGGCCCGCGGCGGGTCTCCCCGCACACCATCCCGATGCTGATGCCGAACGGTCCGGCCGCCTGGGTCGGGCTGGAGCTGGGCGCCAAGGCCGGCGTGCACACCGTGGCCAGCGCCTGCGCGACCGGCGCGGAGGCGATCGCGCTGGGTCTGGACATCATCCGCGCCGGCCGGGCCGACGTGGTGGTGGCCGGCGGCACCGAGGCGGTCATCCACCCGCTGCCGATCGCCGGCTTCAGCTCGATGCGGGCCATGTCGACCCGCAACGACGAGCCGGAGCGGGCCTCCCGGCCGTGGGACTCCGGTCGCGACGGCTTCGTCCTCGGTGAGGGCGCGGGCGTGGTGATCCTGGAGCGCGCCGACCACGCCGCCGCCCGGGGCGCCCGGGTGTACGCGCGCCTGGCCGGCGCGGGGATCACCTCGGACGCGTACGACATCGTGCAGCCGCACGCCGAGGGCGAGGGCGCGATCCGGGCCATCGCCCGGGCGGTCGCCGACGCGGACGTGGCCCGTACCGACATCGTGCACGTCAACGCGCACGCCACCTCGACCCCGGTCGGGGACATGCTGGAGATCGGCGCGCTGCGCCAGGCGGTCGGCGACCACCCGGTGCTCACCGCCACCAAGTCGATGACCGGGCACCTGCTCGGCGCGGCCGGCGCGCTGGAGTCGATCGCCACCATCCTGGCCATCCGGGACGGCGTGATCCCGCCGACGATCAACCTGGACGACCCGGACGAGGGCCTCACCCTGGACGTCGCCGCGCACAAGGCGCGGCACATGGAGATCCCGGCGGCGCTGAACAACGCGTTCGGCTTCGGCGGGCACAACGTGGCGCTGGTCTTCACCCGCCCCTGACGTAAGGAAGGGCCCCTTCTTAACAGCCGACTGTTAAGAAGGGGCCCTTCCTCTACCGCAGGCGTTAACAGGGGGCCCTTCCTTACACCTCAGCGGTTGCGGGGGTGTAGGCGGGCGGTGCGCTCGTTGCCCCGCCGGTAGTTGCCGGTCCACCGGGCCATGGCCAGCTGCGGATCGTCGTCGACCTCGGCCAGGAACTGCGCCGCCCGGCCGCCGCGAAGCGTGCTCGCGACCCGGCCGTGATGCGTGATCACCACCGTGCCGTCGGCGCGCTGGACGTACCGGAATCCCTGTGCTGCCTCTCCCATGAGCGCCACCCTGCCAGCCGGCCGCCCCGGGCCGCACCCGAGTTACCGGCGGCGGCGGTCAGGTGCGGCAGGCGGTGGCGGGCAGGCCGGAGACCGGCACCGGGGAGCGGCCGCCCGGGCGGGCCTTGCCGGCGAGCACCGCGGCGAGGCCGTTCATCGAGGCCCGGGTGGACGAGTAGGTCGCCATCAGCGTCGGGGACTTCGCCCCGGACAGCACGTACGGCGTGTCCATCGCCACCGTCACGGCGGCGTCGGCGCGCAGGTCCTTCGCGCCGTCGCCGTACCCGACCAGGTGCACCACCGTGCCGCCGGAGGGCACCACCTTGACGCCGGCCGCGGTGAGCGCCTCGGTCAGCAGCTTGCGGGTGCGCTCCCGGCCACCGGAGGAGGTCACGCTGACCGGTCCGGTCACCGCGCCGCCGCACTTGCCGCGCAGCACAGTCACCGCGGCGGTGGCGAGGTCGTCGGCGGCCTTGCGGTGGTCGGCGCCGTCGAGCGTGGACAGCGCTGGCGTGTCCCGCCCGGCCAGCCGGAACTTCATGGTGAGCACCCGGGTGACCGCCTCGACCAGGCGGGCGCGGGGCAGCGAGCCGTCCTTGAGCGCGGCGCGCAGCCCGTCGTACGCCTGGGTGACGTTCGGCGTCATCAGGATGAGGTCGTTGCCGGCGTTGAGCGCGCGCACGGCCGCCTCACCGGGTGACCACTTCTTGGCCGGGGCCATGTTCATCCCGTCGGTGATCACCACGCCCTGGAAGCCGAGCTGGCCGCGCAGCACGTCGGTGAGCAGCTTGCGGGAGAACGTGGCGGGGGTGCCCGGGTCGACCGCCTTGACGTCCAGGTGGGCCGACATCACCGCCATGGCCCCGGCGCCGATCCCGGCCCGGAACGGCGGGAACGCGATCCGGTCCAGGTCGGCGCGGGACTGCTTGATCACGGGCAGCTCGGTGTGCGAGTCCTCGGCGCTCAGGCCGTGCCCGGGGAAGTGCTTGACCGCCGCGCCGACGCCCTCGGCCTGCAGGCCGCGTACCGCGCCGGCCACCTGGGGGGACGCGGTCGCCGGGTCCGCGCCGAAGGACCGGGAGCCGATCACCGTGCTGCGGGTGACGAGCACGTCGGCGACCGGGGCGAAGTCGAGGTTGATGCCCATCGCGGCCAGCTCGGCCCCGGCGGCCCGCCAGGCGGCCTCGGTCAGCGCCGGGTTCCCGGCGGCGCCGGCCGCGAGCGGGCTGGGCAGCAGCGTCACGCCGTCGGTGATCCGGGTGACCACGCCGTACTCCTGGTCGGTGCCGATCAGGAACGGCGCGGCGCCGGCGGGCAGCTTGCCGGCGGCGGCGCGCAGCCCGTCGGTGAGCGCCCGGACCTGCTTCGGGTTGTCGACGTTCGTGGTGGCCTGGTTGCCGGAGGTGGGGTCGTCGGCGCTGAAGCCGACCAGGATGACGCCGCCGAGCCGGTACTTCGCCACCATCTCGGCGGGGGTGTCGACGCCGGCCAGCGCGCGGTTGCCGGCTGCCGAGCCGGCCGAGACCTCGGTGGCCGAGCTGCCGTAGGCGTACGGCATCAGCACCTGCCCGACCAGGTCCTCGTCGCTCAGCGTGCCGACCAGCGCGGCGGCGCGGGCGGCCGGGTCAGCGGCCGGGGACTCGCTCGGCGCGGGCGCGGCCGACGACGGCGCCGGACTCGTCGGGGTGGGACGGGGCCGGTCCGGCCCGTCCGAGCACCCGGAGACGAGCAGCGCGGTCAGTGCGGCGAGCGCGACGGCGGAGCGCCGCGGGGAAATCGACACGCGGCCCACCGTATCGGGGCAACTCGGCCGCCGTCACCCGACCCGGGTGAGCAGCGTCACCGGGGCGCCGTCGCCGGCGTAACGGTAGGGCTCCAGTTCGGCGTCCCAGGCGGTGCCCAGCGCCTTGTCCAGCGCGTGGGCGAGCGCCTCCGGGCTGCGGGCGGCGGCCATCAGGCTGCGCAGCCGGTCCTCGCCGAGCTGGATGTCACCGGCCGCGCCGACGGCGGCCCGGAACAGGCCCCGGCCCGGTACGTACATGAAACGCTCGCCGTCGACGCCGGGACTGGGTTCCTCGGTGACCTCGAAACGGATCATGGGCCACTGCCGGAGGGCAGCGGCCAGCTCCGCGCCGGTCCCCGGGCTGCCGGTCCAGCCGCACTCGGCGCGACGAGCGCCCGGATCGGCGGGCTGCGCCGTCCAGTGCAGGTTGACCGGCGCGGCGAGGACGCGCGCGATCGCCCACTCGACGTGCGAGCACACGGCGAGCGGGGTCGAGTGGACGTATACGACGCCACGCGTTGGCACGGTGACCTCCCGGTGAGCCGAGGTGCGTCTTCCCCTACGACCTCGTCCTACCGAGTGGTACCTGGACACACATGATGACCCGTGTGACTGGTGGTGCGCCAGCGAATCGGAAAATTCGCCGGTCCCAGCCGGCGGGAAATACCCGGGAGGTGGAGCCGGTTGTGCCCTCTGACGCCGCGACGACCAGCCAGGTGTCGCGGTCGTGTACAGTTCTCTGGGCGGTTCTGTGTGCCGCCGTACATCTTCGCGGGCAGGCGCTCAACCCGGGCGTCACTCGCACAGCCCCCGGACGGCTTTCCGTCCCCACCGTACGTCTGCAAGGAGTACCTCCGTGGCGAGCAACACCTCTAAGACCGCGCGCGCGTCAGTCCGGGCCGGCCAGGCTGGCCAGGGTGGCGCCCTCAGCGTGCTGGGCGAGTTCAAGTACCTGATCCCGCTCAACGGCGGCAAGCACGCCTACGTGCGCAACCTGACCAACGGCAAGACCGCGCACCTGCGCACCGACTCCGAGGCCTTCGTCGAGGAGATCCGGGTGCTGGCCGCCGCCGGCCACGCCGCCAAGATCCGGGCTGAGATCAACGGCCTCGCCGCCGCCCACCCGGACCACGGCTGGGAGGCCACCGAGAAGCGCCTGGTCGAGGCCGGCGTCTTCGAGGGCTGAGCACCCTTCACCCGCACCACCGCGACCGCCCGCCGGGATCACCCCGGCGGGCGGTTTCGCGTCTGCTCCTGCGGCAGCAGCGTCACCTCACCGGTGGCGGATCGCCGGTGGATGTGCGTCCGGCTCGTCCATAGGCCGGACGCGAATCTTCTCCCCGCCCCGGTTGCCGTGGTGTCATGACGGGTAACGCCGGTGTCACCGCCGGGACACCCGGTGGACGCAAACCGGACGGGCTCGGGGGTGGCGACATGGAACTGCGGCTTCCGGACGGCGTACGCCTGCACGTGACAGTCACCGGGCCGGTCGACGCCGAGGTCACCGTGGTGATGCTGCACGGCTGGACGCTCGACGGCCGCAGCTGGCACCGGCAGGTCGCCGAGCTGCGGGAACGGTTCGGCGACCGGGTCCGCCTGGTCACCTACGACGCGCGCGGCCACGGCCGGTCGAGCTGCCTGGCGCTGCGCGACGCCACGCTCGCCCAGCTCGGCGACGACCTCGCCACCGTGGTCGACGAGATCGCCCCGTCCGGGCCGATCGTGCTGGTCGGGCACTCGATGGGCGGAATGACGGTGATGGAGTACGCCCACCGCCACGCCGACCGGTTCGCGGCGCGTACCGCCGGGCTGGTCTTCGTCTCGACCACCGCCGAGGGGCACACGCACACCGTCTACGGCCTGTCCCCCCGCATCACGAGGTTGATCCGGCTCGCCGAGACCACCGGCGCCGGGGTGCTGGCCCGGTGCGGCGGCTGGCGGCCACCGCACGCCCTGCTGCGCGCGCTGCGCCCGAGCATCCGCTGGATGCTGTTCGGCGACCGCTGCGACCCCGCGGACATCCGGCTGGTCACCTCGGCGGTGGCCCGGGCCACGCTGCGCTCGATCGGCGGGTTCCGCGCCTCGATCGGGGCGCAGCACCGGCTGGAGACGCTCGCCGCGCTGGGCGGGCTGCCGGCCGCCGCGCTGGTCGGGGACCGGGACCGGCTCACCCCGCCGCCGTGCGCCGAGTCGATCGCGGCGGCGCTGCCCACCACGGAGCTGACCGTCTGCCCGGGCGCCGGTCACATGCTGATGATGGAGCGCCCGGACCAGGTGAACGACGCCGTGGCCGGGGTGCTGGACCGGGTGCTGACCGGCCGTCCGGCGGCCCGCCTCTGAGCGTCTCCCGCTCCGGAACGGCACTGACGTACGCCACGCGGACGGCATGCCCCGGCGCTGCGGTTGCCGGGGGCCCGTACCCTCATTCAGCCCGTCGTGCCGTCCGACCACAGGAGCATCCGCGTTGACCGACCAGACCACGCTGGACCGGGAGATCGCCGCCGAGCAGCGCCACCTCGACCGGGTGTACGCCCGGCTGGCCGAACTGCGCCGGTCGGCGGCCGACGCCGAGCGGGAGGGCTACCGGCTGGCCCGGGTCGGCAACTTCGGCGCGCTGGTCGAGCGGGATGCGATGGTCTTCCACGCCGCCCAGCGCCGGCACGTGCTGGACGCCGAGCACGAGGGGCTGGTGTTCGGGCGGCTGGACCTGCGTACCGGGCAGGTGCTGCACGTCGGCCGCCTGGGCGTGCGGGGCGTGGACGCGGAGACGCTGGTGGTGGACTGGCGGGCGCCCGCCGCCGCCGCGTTCTACCAGGCCACGCCCGCCGAGCCGCGCGGCGTGGTGCGCCGGCGCACGATCCAGTCGGCCTCGGAGAAGGTCACCCGGATCGAGGACGACCTGCTGGACCCGGAGGCCGCGCCGCCGGACATGGCGGTGGTCGGTGACGGGGCGCTGCTGGCCACGTTGTCCCGGGCCACCGGCCGGGGCATGCGCGACATCGTCGCCACCATCCAGCGCGAGCAGGACGAGGCGATCCGCTCCCCCGGCAACGGCGTCACGATCGTCTCCGGCGGCCCGGGGACCGGCAAGACGGCGGTGGCGCTGCACCGGGCCGCGTACCTGCTCTACTCCGACCGGGCCCGGTACGCCGGCGGCGGCATCCTGGTGGTCGGCCCGTCCGGCGTGTTCGTCGAGTACATCGCCTCGGTGCTGCCCTCACTGGGCGAGGAGACCGCCACGCTGCACTCGCTCGGCTCGCTCTTCCCCGGCCTGTCCGCGTCGCGGACCGACCCGCCGGACGTGGCGGCGGTGAAGGGCTCGCTGCGGATGCGCCGGGTGCTGGAACGCGCGGTCCGCGACGCGGTGCCGGACTCCCCCGCCGAGCTGCGCCTGCTGTACCGGGGTGAGCTGCTGCGCCTGGAGCGCCCCGCGCTGGACGCGATCCGGGACCGGACGCTGGCCCGGGGCGCGCGCCGCAACGAGGTACGCCGGGCGGCGTTCGACGCGGTGCTCGCCGCGCTCTACGCGCAGGCCCGCACGCTGCGGGTGGGACGGCTGCCGGAGCAGCCCGCGTTCGAGGACGAGATCATCGAGCGGCCGGAGTTCCGCGAGTTCCTCAAGGCGTGGTGGCCCCGGCTGCACCCCCGGCACGTGCTGGACTGGCTGGCCCGCCCGGACCGGCTGCGCCGCTACGCCGGGGGGATCCTCTCCTCGGCCGAGATCCGGTTGCTCGGGCAGGCGTACCGCACGCTCGCGACCGACGGGCTGACGGTGGCGGACATCGCGCTGCTGGACGAGCTGGACGCGCTGCTGGGCAAGCCGGTGCAGCGGGCCCGGCCCAAGCGCGACCCGTACCAGCTCGCCGGTGGCGTGCGCGAGCTGAGCACGTACGCCGATCGGCAGCGCGCCGCCCGCGCGGCGGCGCGGGAGCGTCCGGCCGACTACCGCGACTACGCGCACGTGGTGGTGGACGAGTCGCAGGACGTCTCGCCGATGCAGTGGCGGATGATCGGCCGGCGCGGGCGGCTGGCGTCCTGGACCGTTGTCGGTGACCCGGCGCAGACGGCCTGGACCGGCGACCCGCAGGAGCTGGACCGGGCCCGGGACCAGGCGCTGGGCCGGCGCAAGCGGCACCGCTACGAGCTGACCACCAACTACCGCAACTCGGCGGAGATCTTCGCGGTGGCGGCGGCGGAGATCCGCCGGCTCTACCCGGATCTGCCGCTGCCCGACGCGGTCCGGTCCACCGGCGTTCCGCCGGTCGAGCGCACGGTGCCCGCCGCCGAGCTGCCGGCGGCCACCGTCGAGGCGGCCGAGGCGCTGCTCGGCCAGGTGGAGGGCACCGTCGGCGTGATCACGCCGGTGCCGCGCCGGGACGAGGTGGCCGGCTGGCTGGGCGCGCTCGGCGCGGGCCGGCTCCAGGTGGTGACCAGCCTCCAGGCCAAGGGCATGGAGTACGACGGCGTGGTGCTGGTGGCGCCGAGCGAGATCCGGGCCGATCCGGGCTCGGGCGTGCGCACGCTCTACGTGGCGCTGTCCCGGGCGACCCAGCGCCTCACCACGCTCGACCCGGTGGGGTGAGGGGCCACGCCCGCGCCACCCACAGTTCACTTGCATACATAGCGATGTGAGCATACATTGGGCCCGGCCGGTACGCGGCAGGGAGGGTGTTGGCGTGGGCGCAGGTCATGACCACAGCAGCGCGGTGGCCAACGCGGCACACCGCCACGCAGGCCGGCTCTGGGCCGCGTTCGCGCTGCTCGCCGTCCTGATGGTGGTCGAGGCGGTGGCCGCCTTCACCACCGGCTCGCTCGCCCTGCTCTCCGACGCCGGGCACATGTTCACCGACGTGCTCGGCATCGGCATGGCCCTCGCGGCGATCACCGCCACCCGGCGCGCCGGCACCGACCCGCAGCGCACGTTCGGCCTCTACCGGCTGGAGGTGCTCGCCGCCCTCGCCAACGCCGTGCTGCTCGGCGCCGTCGCGGTCTACGTCCTGATCGAGGCGGTACGCCGCTTCGGCGAGCCGCCGGAGGTGCTGGCCGGCCCGATGCTCGTGGTGGCGGTGCTCGGCCTGCTCGCCAACATCGTCGCCTTCGCGCTGCTGCGCGCCGGGGCGAAGGAGAGCATCAACCTGCGCGGCGCGTACCTGGAGGTGCTCGGCGACCTGCTCGGCTCGCTCGGCGTGATCGCCGCGGCGCTGGTCATCGCGGTGACCGACTGGTGGTGGGCGGACCCACTGGTCGCCGTCGGGATCGGCCTGTTCATCCTGCCGCGCACCTGGCGGCTCGGCCGGGCCGCGGTGCGCATCCTGGTGCAGGCGGCGCCGGAGCACCTCCAGGTGACCGCCGTGCACGACCGGCTGGCCGCGGTCCCCGGCGTGGCCGAGGTGCACGACCTGCACGTCTGGACGCTCACCTCGGGCATGGAGGTGGCCTCGGCGCACCTGACCACCGACCCGGGCGTGGACCCGGCCGGGGTGCTGGCCGCCGCGCGGACGGCGCTGCACGAGGACTTCTCCATCGATCACGCCACGTTGCAGGTCGAACCCGGAGCGTCAGCCGGAGTGTGCGGAAAGACCGAGTGGTGATTAGGGCAGACTTAAATCACCGTGACTGCTGTACACTTATGTCGGTTTTGCCCCACCATGCGGCACTGCGCAACGGAGCCACGCCCGGGCCGCGCCGGTAGGCTCGGTCGCGGCCGCAGCCACCGGCGTCACCGGCGCAGGTGGGGTGGCCGTCGCCTAATCGCCCGAAGGGGCGAGCCGGGGAACCACGTACGTGGGGTGCATCCGCGTCAGCGGTAGGGATCTTCCGTCCCGAACCCGTCAGCTAACCCGGTCGGCGGTTGACGGAAGGACATGTGAATGCCCCCAGTGGCACCTGTACGACGGACGGCCGCCCGGTTGGCGGCCCTGCTCGTCGCGACGCTGACTGTCGGCGTCGCGACCGTTCCGGCCTCCCCCGCCTCGGCGGCGCCCCGGACCGCCCTGCTCGCCGCCGCGCCCGGCGACGACGAGGGCGGCACGCCCGAGCTGCGCGCCCAACTCGACGCGGCCAGCAAGGGCTGGCTGGAGGCGAAGGCCGCGCTGAACCGGTCGGTGAACCGCCAGAAGCAGCTCAACGACCAGCTCGCGAAGGTCGGCGCCGAGCTGGCCGTACGTGACGCCAAGGTCGGTGAGATCGCCGGGGTGGCGTACCGCGCGGGCCGCCTCGGCACCGCCGCGGCGCTGCTCGACAGCAGCAGCCCGGCGGGCTTCATGGACCGGGCCGCCACGCTGGAACAGGTCGCCGCGCACGAGGACCGCACGGTGCGCGAGCTGATCACCACCCGGGACGAGGCCACCCGCACCCGGGCCGCGCTCGACACCGAGATCCGCGAGCAACGCAAGCAGGTCGAGGTGATGGGCAAGCGCAAGGAGCAGGCCGAGCGCGCGCTCGAAGTGGCCAACGAACGTTCCGCACGCAACAACAGCAGCGGCGGCGGCAGCAGCGTCCAGGGCACCTCAAGCAAGAACGCGAAGCCCGCGCCACGCAACTCGGACGGCTCGTGGCCGTCGGAGTCGTGCAGCGTCAACGACCCGACCCCGGCCAACGGCTGCATCACCCCGCGGACGCTGCACGCGCTGCAGCAGGCCAAGGCGGCCGGTTTCACCAGGTACGTCTCGTGCCACCGGCCCAGCGGCTCGGGTGAGCACCCGAAGGGGCGGGCCTGCGACTTCGCCGCCCAGAAGAACGGCTTCGGCGGCGTGGCCAGCGGCGGTGACCGGACGTACGGCAACAACCTGGCCGCGTACTTCGTGCGCAACGCCGACCCGCTCGCCGTGCTCTACGTGATCTGGTTCAAGCAGATCTGGCTGCCCAGCAGCGGGTGGAAGTCGTACAGCGGCGGCAACGGAGACCCGTCCAGCGACCACACCAACCACGTGCACCTGTCGGTGTACTAGCGCGCTCCCGGGGGGCCGGCCGGATCGGGCCGGCCCTCCAGCGTCGCGCCGAGACGGGCCGCCAGGCTCAGGTGAGCCGCCCGGGCCTGGCGGAACGCGTACCCGAACAGCGGCGCCGGCGCGGTGAGCGTGATCTCCACGTCGATGCGCACGGTGCCGTCGGGCTCGTCGCGCAGCCGGGTGTGGTTGCGCACCGTCGTCGCCGGCTGCTGCCGGGCCACAGTGACCACCTCGTCCTCGCTCGCGACCAGCACGTCCGCCTGGTACGTGACCGGGAAGTGCAGCGGGCCCAGTTGCAGCCGGTCGGTGATCGCGTAGCTGGCCAGCGCGCCCGGCCGGGCCGGCAGCTGCCGGACCCGGACGATCAGCGGATGCAGCTCGCCCTGGCGACTCAGGTCACCCAGCAGTGCCACCGCGTCGGCCCGGCTGCACCGGGCCTGCACGGTGTAGCTGAAGCTGTCGCTGCTCTGCAAGCGGGCCCCCTCGCCGTCGTACGTCGCGACGATCGTCCCGTACCGACGCCGGGCTGGCAACGGGTAGAAGGTCCCCTGGCCGCAGGGGGTGCGAACGGCGCTCAGGCGCCGGGCAGCACCTCGGGGGTGTCGTCGGCGAACCACGGCTCGGGAGCGCCGAAGAGGCCGAGCAGGCCGGTCACCCAGAGCTGCCGGTGCACGAACCGGCTCGGCTCGGTGACCACGAGCTTGACGCCGCTGACCTCGCAGGTCTGGAAGCCGGCCACCATGGCGCTGATGCCGACCGAGTCGATGAACGTGACGAGCCGCATGTTCAGCTCGATGCGCGAGGGACGGCCCTTCGCGAGCACCTCGGCGATCGCTTCCCGCACCTCGTACGCGGTGTCGACGTCGATCTCCCCACGGGGCGCGATCTGGACGACACCACCCGGCCGCACCGACTTCACGATCGACAGGCTCACGCGAGCACCTCCACTCGCCCTTGACGGGCGCCTCATCAGTACGCGGGCCGCGACCGAGAGTATTCCTCCAACGGCCCGGTCGCCACCCCCCGGGATGAGCAATTCGCGAACTGGGCACACCTGGGCGCTCCCAATCCGGACCTCCGGGTTCCAGTTTCCCCTTCGACGCGGGCCGCGGCCAGCCGTACGGCCGGTCGGACCCGTCGATCCGCCGACCAGGGTAGCGGGCGCGCGCA
Organism: Micromonospora sp. LHW51205; assembly: GCF_003315815.1. NCBI lineage: Bacteria > Bacillati > Actinomycetota > Actinomycetes > Micromonosporales > Micromonosporaceae > Micromonospora > Micromonospora sp. LHW51205. Next base: position 729,110 of record NZ_QMEZ01000002.1, read on the forward strand.
CGTCCCGTCGGCACCGGTCCCGGCGCGTTCGGGTGGTTCGTCCCGTTCGCTGCTCACGAGCCGGGCACCACCGCGAGGGTTTGCCGCGTGCGCCGGTGGGGCACTGCCCCGAGACAGTGAACGCGCCGGATGGACACCGGAGTCCGAAGTGGCCGCCGGCCTTCGGCACCCGAGGAGGTAGAACGATGTTCGGATCCAACCTGCTGGACCGCCGGGGCAAGGCCGAGCGGGTCGCCGACCAGGCGTGGCAGCACCTGCTCTCCGCGGCCGGCTCCGCCGGTGACAGCGTGCGCGACGCCACCCGCAGCGCCCGCCGCAACTCCTCCGGCTTCGCCGACGACGCCACCGACCTGGTCGGCTCCGCCGCCGAGGAGGCGCGCCGGCGGGCCACGCTCGCCTTCGACGCGCTGGCCGGACGCCGGCCCGCCCTGCCCTGGACGCTGCTGATCGCGGCGGCGCTCGCGGGCGCGGCGATCGGCTGGGCCGCCGGCACCGCCGCGCGCGCCGCGGGCAGCCGCGACCGCGCCGCGGACGAGATCGAGTTCGTGGACGTGGACCGCCCGAACTCCCCGGCCGGCCTGGACGGCTGAACCCCACCCGACCGGCACGGTGGCCGCTCCCGGCACTCCCGGGGGCGGCCACCGTGCCGCGTGGTGCGCTCCCCCACCCGGACCGGGTGAGGGCCGGTCACCCCGGACACGCGCAGGATCGCGGGTGCGGGACCGCGTGCCCGCGCCGCCATCGACGGAGGGAGAGCCGGATGGCCACCGACACGATCACGCGCACCGACCGGGACATCCAGTCCGCGGTGCTCGACGAACTGACCTGGGAGCCCCGGGTCGGCCCGGACGAGATCGGCGTAACCGTCACCGAGGGCGTGGTGACGCTGACCGGCCGGGTGGACAGCTACGCCAAGAAGTGGGCTGCCGAGCGGGCCGCGCACCGGGCCGCCCGGGTCCGCGCGGTCGCCAACGACCTCGCCGTCCAGATCGCCACCGCGGCCGGCCGGGAGGACCCGGAGATCGCCGTCGCGGCCGTACGGGCGCTGGAATGGGACGCGTTCGTGCCGGTCGAGACGCTGCAGGTGACGGTCTCCGACGGCTGGGTCACGCTGCACGGCGACGTCGAGTGGGAGTACCAGCGGCGGGCCGCCGAACGGTCGGTCGCCCGGCTCACCGGCGTACGCGGGGTGAGCAACGGGATCGCCGTGCGCCCGGCGGTCCGCGCCGACGGCCACGACCTGGCCGAACGGATCGTGGACGCGCTCGCGCGCAACGCCGCCACCGAGGCCGAGAGCGTCGACGTCCGGGTGCACGGCGACACCGTCGTGCTGGGCGGGCAGGTCCACTCGCCCGGCGAGCGCGCGGAGATCGAGCGGGTGGTGTGGAACGCCCCCGGCATCCGGGAGGTGCACAACCACCTGGTCGTGCGCTGAGCCGAACCACCCCGCCCGGGTGAGCCCGCCTCACCCGGGCGCCCGCCATGGTGGGAGGCATGAGTGATCCGAACGGGCTGATCACACCCGGGCGGGCCGCCCCCGGGTTCACGCTGCCGGCGGCGCCGGACGGGCGACAGGTGGGTCCCGGGCAGTTCCGGGGCCGTCCGGTGGTGCTGGCCTTCTATCCCGCCGACTGGTCACCGGTCTGCGGCGAGCAGATGGCCCTCTACCAGGCGGCCCTGCCCGAACTGGAGCGGTACGACGCGGTGCTGCTGGGCATCTCGGTGGACAGCGTCGACTCGCACCGGGCGTTCGCCGAGAGCCAGGGCATCCGGTTCCCGCTGCTCGCCGACTTCGAGCCCAAGGGCGAGGTGTCGCGCCGGTACGGCGCGTACGCGCCGCGTGGGCAGTCCGACCGGGCGCTCGTGGTGATCGACCCGGACGGCCGGGTGGCCTGGAGCCACCTGTCGCCGCCCGAGGTGAACCCGGGCGTGGACGGCATCCTCGACGCGCTGGAGCGGCTGGACGCGGATCGGCGGGTGAGCGCCCGATGACCACGCCACTTCAGGTCACCACCGCGCGGCTGCGGACCCCGGTGACCGAACACGACCACGTCCGCGGCCCGGCGGACGCGCCGGTCACGATCGTCGAGTACGGCGACTTCCAGTGCCGGTTCTGCGGCGCCGCGTACCCGAACCTGACCGAGGTGCTGCGCCAGCGGGCCGACGTGGTGCGGCTGGCGTACCGGCACTTCCCGATCGCCAACATCCACCCGTACGCGGAGAGCGCGGCGGAGACCGCCGAGGCGGCCGCCGCCCGGGGCCGGTTCTGGGAGATGTACGACTGGCTCTTCCAGCACCAGGACCAGCTCGACCCGGTGCACCTGTCGCTCGGCGTCGAGCAGATCGGACTGTCGCCGGACGAGATCGCCGCGGAGGTCGGCCGCCAGGAGTACGCCGACCGGGTGCGGCAGGACTTCGTCGGCGGCATCCGCAGCGGCGTCAACGGCACCCCGACGCTGTTCGTCAACGGCGTCCGCCACGACGGCGGCTACGACCTGGCCGAACTGCTGACAGCGGTGGACGCCGCCGCCGACGCCTGAGTCAGATCAACCGCAGCTCGCGCGCCCGCCGGACGGCGTCCCGCCGGCGGGTCGCGTCGAGCTTGCGGTAGATGTTGCGCACGTGCGTCTTGACGGTGTTCACCGACAGCGACAGCTCGGCGGCGATCTCCACGTTGGACAGGATGCTCTGCAGGTACCGCAGGATGGTCAGCTCCCGCTCGGTGAGCGGCTCGTCCAGCCCGCGCGCCGCGCCGTCCGCCGGCCCGGTGACCGGCTGCGCGTCCGCGCCCCGGACCAGTTCGCTCACCGTGGCCCAGTACGCGGTCCCGGAGTCCAGGTGCGCGGCCAGCAGGTCCCGTACCCCCGGGTCGGTCCGGGTGAAGACGCGCCGGTAGCCGTCCGGCTCGGCGAGCGCCAGCACCTCCTCCAGCGCCCGCCCGGCCCGCCGGGCGTCACCGGACCCCCCGGCCAGCACCGCGTCGAGCAGCCCGGCGCCCAGCCGCACCGGCAGCGGCCAGTCCGCCGCGCCGGGCCCGGCCCAGTCGGGCAGCGTCCGCTCGGCCGCGCGGGCGTCACCGGCGCGCAGCAGCAACCGGGCGGACGCCAGCGCCGGCGCCGGCCCGTCACCAGCGGCGTCGAGCAGCGCCCGGGCGCCGTCGGCGTCACCGGCCGCCGCGCGTACCTGCGCCTCCTCGGCGGCCAGCCACCCGCCCAGCTCCGCGCCGGGCGCGACCGCCCGCGCGCCGGCGAGTGTGCGCAGCGCGCCCGCCGGGTCGTCGCCGTCGGCCAGCAGCCCGGCCCGGCAGAGCGCGGCCAGCGCCGCTCCCCCCGGCTCCGCGGTGGCCGGACCGGCCAGCGCCAGGTGGGCCACGGCCTCCGCGGGCCGGTCCCGGTGCCAGGCCACGAGCGCCAGCGCCAGGTACGCGTAGCCGCAGTCCGCCCGCGCCGACCAGCCCTGGCAGGCCGGCATCGCCAGCGCCTCCCCGGCGAGTTCCTCGGCCGCCCGCAACGCGCCCCGGGCCGCCTCCAGCGCCGCCGACCGGCTGACGCAGAGCAGCTCGGTCCGCGGCCGCCCGGCCCGGCGCGCCGCCTCCCGCGCCTCGGCGAACCGGGTACGGGCTGCCGGCAGTTCCCCCTCGGCCAGCGCGACCAGCCCGTGCGCGGCGCCCGCCACCGCGCGTACGTCGTCGCGCTCGGCCGACCCGGCACGCGGATCGGCCCCGGCGTCGGCAGCCGGGCCGGAAGCGGTGGCGAGCAGGCGGTCGGCGGCCTCGCGTACCCCCTGGTGGTTCCCGCCGAGCCGGGCCAGGCTCAGCTCCACGGCGGCGGCCAGCCGGCGGAACCGGTCGCGGCGCGGCGCGGGCAGGTCGTCGGCGTGGGCCAGCGCCCGCCGCAGCTGCCCGTCGGCGGCGGCCGGATCACCGGCGTACGCCCGCTCGGCGGCGGCGGCCAGCGCCAGCTCGGGATCCCGGCGGACCTGGTGCGCGGGCGGCTCCGGCGGGGCCGGCGCGGCGGCCGGCTCATCCGGGGTCAGCTCGGGCCAGCGGCTGACCAGCAGCTCGGCGGCGGCGGTCCACTCACCGGCGGTCAGCGCGTGCCGTACCGCCTCGGCCGGCCGGTCATGGGCGGCGTACCAGTCCGCCGCCCGCCGGTGCAGCTCGCGCACCTCGTCGGCGGGCAGCCGGCCCAGTTCGTCCCGCAGCACGTCGGCCAGGAGCGGATGCGGCCGGTACCACTGCGGGTTGCCGCCGTCCTGGAGGAGGAAGCCGCCGTCCCGGGCCGCCTCGGCGAGCACCTGCCCGGCGTCGGCCCGCCCGGTCAGCGCGGCGGCGAGGTCGGCGCGGACCGCGACGGCCACCGCCACGCGGCGCAGGACGTCGCGGGTCGCCGGGCCCAGCGGGGCGAGCACCTCGTCCCGCAGGTACGCGGCGACGTCCGGCTGGTCACCGGCGAACCGGTCCACCGCGCGGGCCGGGTCGGTCCCGTCGGCCAGCGCGAGCGCGGCGAAGCGCAGCCCGGCCGGCCAGCCGGCGGTGCGCTCGGCCAGCCGGGGCACCGCCGGGGCGGGCACCGGCACGCCGTGCGCGACCAGCAGGTCGGCGACCTCGTCGGTGGTGAACGCCAGCTCGTCCGGGCCGATCAGCGTCAGTTCGCCGGCCAGCCGCCAGCGGTGCAGCGCCAGCGGCGGCTCGCGCCGCGCGCCGGCCACCAGCCGCAACCGCCCGTCGGTGTGCTGGAGCAGGAACTCCAGCCCGGACAGCGCCGCCGGGTCGGTGACCCGGTGCAGGTCGTCGAGGACCAGCAGCACCGGCCGTTCCCGTCCGGCCAGCGCGGCGGCCAACGACTCCAGCTGCTCCGGCCGGGGCGGGCCGTCCGGCACCGGTGGCGGTGGTCCCTCGTCCGGGTCGTCGACGGCGGCCGTCCGCAGGGCCGCCGCCAGGTAGCCCCAGAGCCGCCGTGCCGTGTCGCCCTCACCCACCGTCACCCAGGCCGGCGCCGGGCCGTCCCGCTCCGCCCGCGCCCAGGTGGACAACACGGCCGTCTTGCCCCAGCCGGCCGGCGCGAGCAGGAGCGTCACCGGACCGCTCGCGCCCCGCTCCACCCGCTCCACCAGCCGGGGCCGCAGCAGGCCCGGCTCGGGTGGCGCCGGCGGCGTCAACCGGGACGCCAGCAGCGGCGGGCCGCCCGGCAGCGGACCACCGGCCAGGTCGGGCGAATCGATGCCGGCGGTACGCAGATCGGACGTACCGGTGATCTCGCTGGTGTCGTGCGGCGCGGCCACGAACCGGACCTGGTCGGCCTCCTCCGGCATGCATCCCTCCCCCTGTCGACGCGGGCAGCGGTTACCCGAACCGGGCCGGTTCACCCCTTCGGGGCGACCCCGGCTCACCCGCCCCTCGCCCACCCTGGAGGCACGCGGGCGGCCGGCCGGGCAGCGCCGGCCGCCCGAGGCCGGGACCTCGGGAGGTCAGGTGGCGCGGATCAGACGGCTGGCGGCCGGCGCGCTGGCGCTGGCGGCCGGCGGGGCGCGGAGGCTGGCCGATCGCCTGCCGCAGCGGGCCGCAACGGATCCACGGCCGGGGCGCTGGCAGAAGGTGACGGTGGCCGCCGAGCCCGAGCGGGTGCTCCCGGCCGGACGGTGGCCCGAGCCGCTGCGTCGTCTCGACGGGGCGGTCGAGGTGTGGGCCCGCCCCGCGCCGGGCGGTCGCGGCACGGAGCTGGCGATCCGTCCGCTGGGCGGGGAGTGCACGTTGCCGGGGTTCGCCGCGCACCTGGTCGGTGACGACCCGGGCCGGTACCTGCGCCACGTGCTGCGGCAGACCAAGCAGCTCCTGGAGACCGGCGAGGTGCTTCGGGCGGACCGTTCGCCGCTGGAGCGGCCGGGGCCGGTGCGATGAGGGCGCTGTGCTGGGCCGGGGCCGACGCGGTGGAGGTACGTCGCGTCCCGGACCCGGAGCTGCGCAACGCCCAGGACATGATCGTGCGGGTGCGGCGCAGCATCACCTGCGGCGCGGACCTGCCGCTCCTGGACGGGCGGGTGCCCGAGGCGTCCGCCGGGGAGGTGCTCGGACGGGAGTTCCTCGGCGAGGTGGTCGAGGTCGGTACGGAGGTACGCCGGCACCGGGTCGCCGACCGGGTGGTGGTGGGCGCCGCGGTGGCCTGCGGGGCGTGCTGGTTCTGCCGGCAGGGGCTGCTCGCCTGCTGCGACAACGGCACGAGCGGCGTGACGGCCGAGCCGGAGTGGGGCCAGCCGTCAGCGGGCGGTTTCGGCCGGCCGGCCCGGCTGGGCGGGTTCGCCGGTGGCCACGCCGAGTTCGTCCGGGTGCCGTACGCGGACGTGGGCGCGTTCGCCGTACCGGAGTCGGTGAGCGACGACCGCGCGGTGTTCGCCGCCGACGCCGCGCCGGCCGGCTGGTACGGCGCGGAGCTGGGCGAGGTCGCCCCGGGCGACGTGGTGGCGGTGTGGGGCGCGGGCGCGGTCGGCCAGCTCACCGCCGGGGCGGCGGTGGCCCGGGGCGCGGACCGAGTGATCGTGGTCGACGACCGGGACGACCGGCTGAGCATGGTCGCCCGGCACGCCGGGGTGGAGGCGCTCAACCACAGGTACGTGGACGTGCTCGCCGAGCTGCGGGAGCGCAGCGGCGGCCGGGGCCCGGACGTCTGCGTCGACGCCTCCGGGGTGCCGGCCGAGCCGAACCGGTGGCCGCTGACCGAGGCGGACGGCGGGGCGGCGCTGCGCGAGGCGGTGCACGCGTGCCGCAAGGGCGGCGTCGTGGTGGTGCTCGACGCCCGGCCCGGTGTGGTGGACCGGTTCCCGCTCGGCGCGCTCGCGGACAAGGGCCTAGCCGTCCGCGCGGCCCGGCGGCGGGGCGCGACGGCGATCCCGGAGCTGCTGGCCCGGATGGCCCGCGACGAGCTGGTCACCGAGCATCTGGCCACGCACCGGATGCCGCTGGAGCGCGGCGCCGACGGGTACGCGTTGTTCCGCGACCGGGCCGACGGCTGCGTCCGGGTGGTCTTCACGCCGTGAAGGTGAGCGCCGTGGATGGCACACTCGGCGGATGCGCGCAGACCGTCCGTACGACCTCGTCCTGTTCGGCGCCACCGGCTTCACCGGCGGGCTGACCGCCGAGTACCTGGCCCGGCAAGCGCCGGAGCGGCTGCGCTGGGCGCTGGCCGGGCGTAACCCGGACAAGCTGGCCGCGGTGCGGGAGCGGCTCGCCGCGATCGACCCGGCCCTGGCCGAGCTGCCGCTGCTCACCGCCGACGTGACCGACCCGGCGTCGCTGCGCGCGGTGGCGGAGTGCGCCCGGGTGGTGGCCAGCACCGTCGGGCCGTACGTGCACCACGGCGAGCCGCTTGTGGCCGCGTGCGCCGCAGCCGGCACCGACTACCTCGACATCACCGGTGAGCCGGAGTTCGTGGACCGGATGTACGTGCGGCACCACGCCGAGGCGGTACGCACCGGGGCCCGCCTGGTGCACGCCTGCGGCTTCGACTCGATCCCGCACGACCTGGGCGTCTGGTACACGGTCAAGCAACTGCCCGCAGACGGGCCGATCGCCGTGGACGGGTACGTGCGGGCCGGCGGCCGGTTCTCCGCCGGCACGTACCACTCGGCGCTCACCGCGTTCTCCCGTACCGGTGAGACGAGCCGCGCGGCGCGGGCGCGGCGGGCGATGGAGCCGAAGCCCGACGGGCGCCGGGTCCGCGCGGTGCCGGGCAAGGTCGGCCGGGTACGCGAGTTCGGCCAGTGGGCGGTGCCCCTGCCCACCATCGACCCGCAGGTGGTCCGCCGGTCCGCGGCGGCCCGCCCGGAGTACGGCCCGGACTTCCGCTACCGGCACTTCGCCGCGCTGAAGCGGCTGCCCACGGTGCTCGTCGCAGGTGTCGGGCTGGCCGGTGTGATGGGGCTGGTGAAGGTGGCGCCGACGCGGCGCTGGCTACTCGGGCGGCTCGCCTCCGGGCAGGGCCCGACCGCTGAGCAGCGGGCCAAGTCGTGGTTCCGGGTGCGGTTCGTGGGCACCGGTGGCGACCGCCGGGTGGTGACCGAGGTGGCCGGCGGCGACCCGGGCTACGACGAGACGGCCAAGATGCTCGCCGAGTCGGCGCTCTGCCTGGCCTTCGACGACCTGCCGGAGACCGCCGGGCAGGTCACGCCGGTCGCGGCGATGGGCGACGCGCTGCTGGACCGGCTGGTACGCGCGGGCATCACGTTCCGCACGCTGCCGGCGTGAGGTTGACCCTCGACCCGCTTGAGGTCACAGGATGACGGCCGTGGAGAGCGAGCTTCGCAGCATCGGCGAGCTGGCCCGGGCCAGTGGCCTGACGGTCAGCGCGCTGCGGTTCTACGACCGTTCCGGGGTGCTGGCCCCGGCCCGGGTGGACCCGGTGACCGGCTACCGCTGGTACACCGAGGAGCAGGTGGACCCGGCCCGGCTGGTGGCCGGGCTGCGGCGGGTCGGGATGCCGCTGGCCGGCATCGCCGAGGCGCTGCGGAACCGGCACCGGCCGGCCGAGGTGCACCGGCTGCTGGACGCGCACCTGCGCCGCCTGGAGGACGGCCTGGCCGACGCGCGTCGCGAGCTCTCCCGGATCCGTTGCCTGATCGACCCGGAGGAGCCCACAGTGACCACCCGCCTCGCGCTGGCCCGCACCGACCTGGCCGCCGCCGTGGACGCCGTACGCTTCGCCGTCGGCGCCGACCCCGAGCTGCCGGTCCTGTCCGGCGTGCTGCTGGAGGTCGCCCTCGACGGGGTGCACCTGTTCGCCACCGACCGGTTCCGGCTCGCCGTGGCCCGGGTCGCCGGCACCGTCGACGGCCCGCCGGTGAGCGTGCTGCTGCCGGTGGCCGCCGTCGACGAGCTGCGGGCGCTGCTGGACGCTGCCGGCTCGGTGTCGGGCCCCGACGGCGCGGACGTCGCCGAGGTCGTCGTCGCTCCCGGCCGGGTGACCGTCACGGTGGCGGGCCGGCCGCTGACCGCCGTACCGCTGCCGTACGACTTCCCGGACTACCGCCGGCTGCTGCGCGCGCAGCTCGGTGACGTACCCGCGTACCGGATCCCGGTCGACGGCGCGGCGCTGCGCGCGGCGCTCACCGCCGACGGCGTCCCGGTCTGCCACCGCGCGCACGAGGGCGTCGAGCACGAGGTCGTGGCGCTCGGCCTGGACGGCCGCGGCGAGTTGCGCCTTGTCGACCCGGCCGGCGCGGCCGGCGCTGACGCGCTTCGGGTTGGGCTCAACCGGGAGTACCTGCTGGACGCGCTGGGGTCCGGCGACGGCCAGCTCGTGCTGGAGCTGGACGGCCCGATCGCCCCGCTCGCCGTGCGACGGACCGACGACGCGGACGCCTTCTCGGTCCTGATGCCGGTACGCCTCTGACGCTCAGCGCACTCCGGCCTCCGCCACCCGGGCTCCGCCAGGCCCCGGCGGAAGACGTCAGTGACTGTGCGTGATGCGAACGCTCCCCCGGGTTGTTGCCCTTCGCGGACTTTGCTCTGCAACCATCCGCGCGACGCTGACGCTGCGTCGAACGCCGCGTCGGTGGCTGCAGAGCAAAGTCGCCGAAGGGGCACACCCGCCCGAAGGCGAATCCGTCAGATTGACCAGGTCAGCACGCCCACCAGCGGACGCGGGTCGGAGCGGGCACCAGCACACCGTCACGGACTGTGAGTACACCCCTCCGACAGCACCACCGTCACGCGCCGTCACCGAAACGGGCCCCGTGGCGGCGGGCTGTGCGGGCCGGGCCGGGGCGACGGGGGCGCGACGGTAGCATCTGGAGGTCCCACCTGACTGCCTGGACGGAGGCGTACGAGCAGCATGCTCGACATGGAGTTGATCCGGAAGGATCGCGAGGCGGTGGCGACCGCGCTGGCGAAGCGTCTGGATCCTGCCGAGGTCACCCGGACGCTGGACGACATCCAGCGGCTCGACCAGGAACGACGCGCCCTGATCACGGAGATCGACGCCGAGCGGCAGCGCCGCAAGGCCGAGGCGCGGGCGTACGCGGAGGCGAAACGGTCCGGCGGCACGCCGCAGCCGGTCGCCCCGGAGGCCGAGCGCAAGCAGCTCGCGGAGCTGGAGTCCCAGCTCGACGAGGTGCAGTCCCGGCTCCGCGCGGTGATGAGCGAGCTGCCGAACCTGCCCGCCGACGACGTGGTCGCCGGGGGCAAGGAGGCCAACCGGGTGGTGCGGACGTTCGGCGAGGCGCCGGCCATCGAGAAGGTACGCGACCACGTGGAGCTGAGCCGCGCGCTCGGCCTGGTCGACCACGAGCGGGGCGTGAAGCTCGGCGGCTCGGGCTTCTGGATGTACACCGGTCTGGGCGCCCGGCTGGAGTGGGCGCTGGTGAATTGGCTGATCGAGCAGAACATCCAGGCCGGCTACGAGTTCCTGCTCCCGCCGCACCTGCTGCTGGACAGCGCCGGCTACGCGGCCGGGCAGTTCCCGAAGTTCCACGACGACGTCTACCACATCGACAAGCAGTCGTCCTCGCGCGGCCAGTTCCTGCTGCCCACGGCGGAGACGGCGATCCTCGGCGCGTACCAGGACGAGATCCTGGAGACGCCGAAGCTGCCGCTGAAGGCGTTCGCGTACACGCCCTGCTACCGGCGCGAGGCGGCCGGTTCGCACTCCGACGAGCGCGGCACGGTGCGCGGCCACCAGTTCAACAAGGTGGAGATCTTCCAGTTCACGCTGCCGGAGCAGGCGGGCGCGGCGCTGGAGGCGATGGTCGGGCACGTCGAGGGCCTGGTCGGCAAGCTGGGTCTGCACTTCCAGACCAGCCTGCTGGCCGCCGGTGACGCCAGCGCCTCGATGAAGAAGACGCTCGACGTCGAGGTGTGGATGCCGAGCACCGGCAAGTACAAGGAGGTGTCGTCGGTCTCCTGGGCCGGTGACTACCAGGCGCGCCGGGCGGCGATCCGCTACCGCGAGCCGGGCGCGAAGCAGACCCGTTTCGTGCACACGCTCAACGGCTCGGCGCTGGCCACCAGCCGCCTGTTCCCGGCCATCCTGGAGCAGCACCAGCAGCCCGACGGCTCGGTGGTGGTCCCGGAGGTCCTGCGCGACAAGCTCGGCACCGACCGCCTCACCCCGCGCTGACCCGCTCCCCCGCCGCCGCCGTCCCCGTCCCTTCCCCGCGATCTTGCACTTCCGGCCCGCGAGAAGTCCGCTTCACCCCTTCCGCCCGGGCCCCAACCGCAAGATCGCGGGAAAGGGGGCGGCGGCGGGTGAGGAGCACGGCGGCCAGGAGCAGGGCCGCGAGGACCGCGGGGCCCAGAGTGTCGACGGCGCGCACCAGGGTCTGCTGGAGCTGGGCGGCGGCGCGGATCACCGGGTCGGTGAAGGCGTCGTACCGGCCCTGGGCGAGGCGCACCTCGTACCAGCCGTACCAGGCGACGTAGCCGCCCGCGACCATGAGCACCAGGCCGCTCAGACGCGGCGCCCAAGCGCCCGCGCCGCGTAGTCGCGCCACGACGCGGCCGCGCAGCAGCGCCACGGCGAGCGCGGCCACCCCGACCACGAGCGCCATGCCCACCGCGTACGCGCCGAACAGCGCCAGCCCGCGCAGCGGCGACCCGGCCCGCATGCTGGTCACCACGATCGCCAGGAACGGCGCGATCGCGCAGCTCAGCGACGTGAGCGCGTACGCCGCGCCGAACAGCACCATGGACGGCCAGGTGCGGGTGAGCCGGGGCGCGACGCGCAGCGGGCGCGGGGCGGGCAGCCGCTTGCCGGCGAGCAGCCAGCACCCGGCCAGCGCCAGCAGCACGCCGAGCGTCACCGTCAGCCACGGCAGCCGAGGGCGCAACCAGTCGGCGGCCGGTGCCACGGCCAGCCCGAACGCGCCGAACACCAGCACGTACCCGAGGGTGAGCGCGGCCGTCGCGGTGAGCGCGCGGCCGACCGCGCCGCGCCCGCCGTCGGGCCCGGCGACGAGCAGTGACAGGTACGCGGGCAGCATCGCGAAGCCGCACGGGTTGACCGCGCCGAGCATGCCCGCGGTCAGGGCGAGCAGCAGCGCGCCGGTCATCCCCGGGCCAGCGTCTCGACCTGCCGGGTGAGCGCCTCACCGTCCAGGAATCCCTGGTGGACGACCCGGCCGGTCCGGTCCAGGACGACGAACGTGCTCTGCTCGGTCACCTTGAAACGGCGCCACAGCGCGCCTTTGCGGTCGTCGATCTGGGTCGTGCCGCCCAGGTCGAACTCGGTGACGAAGTCCTTCATCGCCTTCTGCTCGCCGAGCCCGGCGACGCCGACGATCGGGACCGTGTCCCGGTAGGCGGGGGCGATCTCGGCGACCGTCCACGCCTGGCTGGCGCAGGTGGCGCACCAGGGCGCCCAGAACCAGAGCAGCACCGGCCGCCCGGCCAGGTCGGCGGCGGAGAACGCCGTACCGTCGAGGGTCTTGCCGGTGAACGCCAGCGTGGCCGGCACCGCGGCCGGTGGCGCGGACGTCGGCCCGCCCGGCGTCGCGGCGGGGGACGCGACGTCCGGGGGCGCGGCGGCGGGGGCCGCGGGTGCCACCGCCCCGGCCTCGGGCCCGGCCGCGCAGCCGGTGGCGAGCGTGGCTGCGAGTACGACGGCGGCGGTCACACGAACGGCGGTACGCATCGGCGGCTCCTGGGTTCTACTCGGCCCGGACCAGGCGAAGCGCGAGTTCGGGACAGACCTTTACCGCCTTGAGCGCGCCTTCGCGCAGCCACGTCGGCACCGGGGTGGGCGGGAACGCCGGGTAGCCGTTGCCGTCGAGCCGGATGAAGTCCGGCACCACGTGCGCGCAGAGCCCGTGGCCGTCGCAGCGGGACCAGTCGAGCGTGAGTTTCTGCGGGTTGGCGTCGGGCGCGCCGGGCAGGCCCATCGTGCCCTTGACCCGCTTGCCGCAGCCCTCGCCGGTGGCGTGCAGCCGCAGGTCGTCGGCGAACACCTCCATGGCGGACAGCGCGAACCGGGCGGTGCCGTCCGGGTGGCTGCACGCGCCGCGTCCCTTGACGTCCCCGGCCGCGGCGCGGACCAGCTCGACCGGGGCGCTGCCGGAGACGGCGAGGTCGACCGAGCGGGCCAGGTCGGGCAGGCCCATCTTGCACGGGCCGCACTGCCCGGCGGACTCACCGGCCAGGTACCGCACGACCTGGGCGGCCTCGCCGAGCGGGCAGGTGTCGGCGCCGAGCGGCACGATGATGCCGGCGCCGAGCGTGCCGCCGACGGCGGTGAGCCCCTTGCGGGACACCTCGGCCCGGTCCGCCGCCGCCGCGGTGATCCACTTGCCGTGGTAGCCGCCCATCAGGATGCCGGGGCCGGGCGGCACCTCGCACAGGTCGAGGATCTCGCGCAGCGGGGTGCCCGCGGCGCACTCCACCACGGCGGGGCGCTTCGCCGAACCGGTGACGGTGAGCAGCACGGTGCCGGGCTCGTCGTCGGTGCCGAGCGCGGCGTACTCGTACGGGCCGATCCGGGCGGCGACGGCGAGCTGGGAGTACGTCTCGGCGTTCGACAGCAGGGTGGGCAGCCCGCCGACGCCGGAGTCGCTGGAGCGCTTCTTGGTGCCGGGCGGGATGTGCGGCAGGCCGTTGATGCCGTTGACGAGCGCGCCGCCCTCGCCGGAGATGAACCGGTGCGGCACCGTGACGATCGTGGTGGGCACCGGCATCCGGCGTTCCTTCAGCGCCTCGGCCAGCGAGGGCCGGCCCACGTCGTCGTCGGCGACGCCGATGACGATCTCCTCCGCGTCCAGCGCGAACGCGGCCAGCGCGGCGCCGTCCAGGATCAGGTGCGGGGCGCGGGTGAGCAGCACCTTGTCCTTCCAGCTCGCCGGTTCCCCCTCGGTGGCGTTGACGACGACCACGGCGGAGAGGTCCTGCCGCTCGCAGGACTCCAGCACCGCGCGCAGCTTGCGGGCGAACGGGAAGCCCGCGCCGCCCTTGCCCTTGAGGTCGATGGCTTCGGCGAGCCGCAGCAGCGCCGCCGGTTCCATCGGGCCGATCGGGCCGTGCACCTCCTCGTGGGCGAGCAGGTCGAGCCGGCCGAACTCGGCGAACCCGGCGGTCAGGCGGGGCTCGCCGACGCAGGCGACCGGTGGGACCGTGGTCTGCCGCGTCACCGGGCCTCACCCCGCAGCCCGGCCCAGTACGCCCCGTCGACCGCGTCCGCGTCGGCCCGCTTGCGACGGCCGGACCGGCTGTCCTTGCCGGCCCGCATGGCGCGACGGGAGGCGAGGTCGACGAGCGTCGGGGTGTCGTCCACGAACGCCTCGTCGGCGTCGTAGCGGGCCGGCGGGCGCCAGTAGTCCGGCTCCTCCGGCACGTCCTCCTCGTCCCGGTAGCGCCGGCCGGATCCGCTGAGCGGCTGCGCCGACATCGGGCTGCCGGAGATCGGCCCGGCCGAGATCGGCTCACCGGAGACCGGGCGGGTCTCCCAGCGGCGCGGGCTGTCCCACGGCTCCTCCGGCTCGCTGCCGGCACGCGGCGGCGCGGAGTAGCGGGCCACCTCGGCCGGGGTGGCGTACCGGCTGCTGTCCGGCGGGGCGGAGTGGCGGCCACCGGTGTCCGGGGGCGCGGAGTGGCGGCCACCGCTCTCCGGCGGGGCCGAGTACCGGGCGGCGACGTCCTCGTCGGCCCGGGAGCGGCGACCGACCCGTTCCTCGTCGGCCCGGGACCGGCGGCTCACCCGCTCCTCGTCGGTGCGGGACCGGCGGCCCGCCGGCTCCTCCTCGGACCGGCGACGACGGCGGGAGCGTTCACTGTCGGACCGGCGTGCCGGCACCAGTTCCTCGTCCCGGTCGAAGAGGACCGGCTCGCGCTCCTCCTCGCGTACCCGGGTGGCGACCCGCTCCTCGCCGCGGCGGCGGGCGGCCGCGCGGACCGGTTCGCGCAGCGACCCGGGTTCCGGCACCACGGGTACGGCGAACCGCTCGGGGTCGCGCCGCCGGGCGGTGCCGGCCGGCGCGGTCCAGGTGGCGGTGGCCTCGGCCCAGCGGCCCCGGCCGGCGCCGCTGTCCTCCTTCGCGGTGTCCTTCTTGCGGGTGAGCACGGCGAACACGCCGGTCCGCTCCTCGGCCTTGCCGGCCATGGCCTTGTTGAGCGCGGCGGCCTGGTGCTGTTCCCGGCTGCGCTTACCCAGGTGGACGGAGAGCCGCACCATCAGCGCCAGCACCACGGCCAGCACGCAGGCGAGGTAGCTGAGCAGCACCCAGGTCGCCGCGGGACGGCCGGCGTTGAGGCCGTGCACCAGCGCGAACGGCCAGGACACGTAGGCCATCGAGTGCAGCGCCCGCCAGAACCACTTGGGGCCGACGCCGGCGAACCGGACCCGGACGATTCCGGTCCAGAGCACGCCCACCATCAGCAGCGCGGCGACGGTGCCGAGTCCGACGTAGAGGCCGGCGCCGCCGATGAACGGCACCACCGCGTCGGTGGGACCGGCCCGGCCGATGGCCACCTTGGTGATGACGTGGAAGACCAGTCCGGCCACGCCGAGCACGCCGGTGGCGCGGTGCGCGGACTGGAGCAGCACGCGGTGCCGGATGAGCAGCACCAGGCGGTCGGTGGCGAGCAGGCCCAGCATGACGGTGATGCTGAGCGCGACCAGGGCGACCACCCCGGCGAAGAACTCGGTGAAGAAGAATCCGTACGAGTACATGAGCCCGCCGGCGCCGGCCAGCTCCACTCCGGCCCACGCGAGGCCGAGTGCGGAAGCGGTCAGCGCCGCGATCGCGGACTTCGACATGGTCCGGGCACCACGGCTGCTGGTGGTGGTCCGGACGGTCGTCGTCTTCTCGTTCTGCTGTGCCCGGGCCATCTGCTCCTCGATCGTCTCGCGGCGGCGCCCCCACCGGCCGACCCTGCTCCCCACTCAGGTACGGAGCGACGGCGCGGACGGATCACCTCCGGTGGCGAATTTCTCGGCCGGTTTTTCGAACCGTCCGGTCCGGACGCGCGTGTAGCGCCTGATGCAACGACGAATGCCCATGCGTTGACAGTCCTTGCAACATTCTCGTAACCTTGCCGCAAAATTTCAGCGCGGGCTGCAAGAAGCCAGCACTGAGACAGGCTCCACTCCCCCGCATCCCCCGCACCCCCGCAGGAGTCCTGATGCATCGACGCCGATTCCGCGCCGCGGCGCTCGCCCTGGGCCTGGCCGCCAGCCTGCTCGTCCCGATCACGGCGGCGGCTCCCCCGGCCACCGCCGCCACCCCGGGCGCCAAGAAGGTCATCGTCCAGCTCTTCGAGTGGAACTGGACGTCGGTGGCCGCCGAGTGCACCAGCACGCTGGGCCCGAAGGGCTACGGCTACGTGCAGGTGTCCCCGCCCCAGGAGCACGTCAACAGCAGCCCGTGGTGGGTGTCGTACCAGCCGGTCAGCTACCGGATCGAGTCCCGCAAGGGCACCCGCGCGCAGTTCCAGTCCATGGTGAACACGTGCCACGCGGCGGGCGTGAAGGTGATCGTCGACGCCGTGGTCAACCACATGTCCGGGCAGGAGAACGGCGGCACCGGCTGGGCCGGCTCGTCGTACGGCCACTACAACTATCCCGGCATCTACTCGGCGCAGGACTTCCACTACTGCGGGCGCAACGGCAACAACGACATCGCCAACTACAACGACCGGTACGAGGTGCAGAACTGCGAGCTGGTCAACCTCGCCGACCTCAAGACCGAGTCGGAGTACGTGCGCGGCCGGCTCGCCGCGTACCTCAACGACCTGCTCTCCCTCGGCGTCGACGGGTTCCGCCTGGACGGCAGCAAGCACATGCCGGCCGCCGACATCGCCGCGATCAAGGCCAAGCTGAACCGCAGCGCGTACCTGGTGCAGGAGGTCATCTACGGCGCGGGCGAGCCGATCCAGCCGACCGAGTACACCGGCAACGGTGACGTGCACGAGTTCCGGTACGGCAAGGACCTGGCCCGGATGTTCAACAACGAGCGGCTGGCGTACCTGAAGAACTTCGGTGAGTCCTGGGGCTACCTGTCGAGCGCGAAGGCGGTGGTCTTCACCGACAACCACGACACCCAGCGCGAGGGCGGCGTGCTCACCTACCGCGACCGCGGCACGTACGCGCTGGCCAACGCGTTCATGCTGGCCTGGCCGTACGGCACCCCGGCGGTGATGTCGAGCTTCACCTACAGCGGCCGGGACCAGGGCCCGCCCGCCGACGGCAGCAACCGGATCACCAACGTCACCTGCTACTCGGGCTGGGAGTGCGAGCACCGCTGGCCGGTCATCGCCAACATGGTCGGCTTCCGCAACGCCACCGAGGGCGCCGGGGTCTCCAACTGGTACGACAACGGCTACCAGCACATCGCGTTCAGCCGTACCGGCAAGGGCTACCTGACGATCAACGACGAGGGCAGCGCGGTGAACGGCCGCTCGTACTACACCGGGCTGCCGGCCGGCCGCTACTGCGACGTCGTCCACGGCACGTTCAGCAACGGCTCGTGCAGCGGTCCGGTGATCACGGTGGACTCGTCCGGCTGGTTCGCCGCGAACGTCCCCGCGCACGACGCGATCGCCATCCACATCGGCGCGAAGCTCAGCTGAGCCACCCGGGCCGCGAAGCCCCCGTACCCGTAGTACCGGGTACGGGGGCTTCCGGTCGGTTACAGTCAGTTTCGTGCTGTTCGACCGGTTTGCCGCGCGCCGACCTCCCGGTTGGCTGATCGCCGCGCTCGCCGTACCGCTGCTGCTCGTCACCGCGCTGCTGGTCGGCCGCGCGCTCACCGTCACGCCCGCGCGCCCGTCAACGCCGGTCGTCGCCGCGCCCACGAGCACGACCGCCGCGCCGAGCCCGTCGCCGTACGAGTCGGTGCCGCCCGCCGCGCGCCCGCCGGACGACCTGCCGGTGATCACCTACGACCCGGCGCCGCGCGGCTTCCCGCCCGACCCGGACCCGGCCGACACCCGCCAGCTCGGCGAAGGGCTGCGCCCGAACCGCAACGTGGCCGCGTACGACGCGCCGGGCGGCCGTCCGCTGGCCTTCCTCGCGCCGACCATCAACGGCGTACGGCTCACCGTGCCGATCGTCGAACGCCGCTCCGGCTGGACCGCCGTGCTGCTCCCGTCGGCCAACCGCACCATCGCCTGGCTGCCCTCGGGCGGCTGGACCACGGTGGCGCTGCGCGACCAGATCGTGGTGGAACGGCGCACCCACCGCCTCACCTGGAGCCGGGACGGGCGCGCGATGCGCACCTGGCCGGTCAGCCTCGGCATGTCCGGGCAGCTCACGCCACTGGGCCGCACGTTCGTGCTGGGCCGCACCCCGCCCCCGGAGGCCGTCTACGGCGGCGTCGACATATTCGCCCTCGGCGCGATCCCGGACGACCCGGGTGCGGTGCCGACCGGGCTGCGCGGCGCCCACATCGGACTGCACAGCTGGTACAACGACGACACGCTCGGCAAGAACGTCACCAACGGCTGCATCCGGCTGACCCGCAGCGCCCAGCGCCTGCTGCTGACCGAGGTCGAGCCGGGCACCGCCTTCGTCGTGGTGGACCGCCTGCCCTGACCGGGCTCAGCCCAGCAGCCAGCCGTTGGCCTCGGCCACCCGCACCGCGTCGGCCCGGTTGCGGGCGCCGGTCTTGCCGATGGCTGCGGAAAGATGATTGCGTACGGTCCCCTCGGACAGGTGCAACGTCGCCGCCAGCTCCGCCACCGTGCCGCCGCCGCGCGCCGTACGCAGCACCTCGGTCTCCCGCTCGGTGAGCGGGCTCGGCCCGGTGGCGAGCGTCTCGGCGGCGAGCGCCGGGTCGACCACCCGCAGCCCGGCGTGCACCCGGCGGACCGCGTCGGCGAGCTGCCGGGCCGGGGTGTCCTTGACCACGAAGCCGTTCGCGCCCGCCTCCATCGCCCGGCGCAGGTAGCCGGGCCGCCCGAACGTGGTCACCACGAGCACCCGGCAGGACGGCAGCGCGGCCCGCAGCGCGGCGGTCGCGGCCACCCCGTCCAGGCCCGGCATCTCCACGTCGAGCAGCGCCACGTCCGGGCCGGCGCGCAGCGCCTCCGGCACCACCTCGTCGCCGCGGCTCACCTCGGCCACCACAGTCAGGTCCGGCTCCAGCGACAGCAGCGCTGCGAGCGCGCCCCGGACCAGCGCCTGGTCGTCGGCGAGCAGCAGCCTGATCGGCTCGGTCACGGGCGCGTCCCTCCGTCCGGATCCGCTGCGGGCACCGTCACCCGGAGCAGGAAGCCACGCCCGTCGTCCGGCCGCGCCACCGTCACCGTCACCGTCGCGTCCAGCCGCCGGGCCCGCTCCCGCAGCCCGGCCAGCCCGTGCCCGGCCGTGCCCCGCTGGTCCGCCGGGCCCCGGCCGTCGTCGCGTACCTCCACCGCCGACGGTTCCACCCGGATGACGCAGTGGCGGGCGCCGCTGTGCCGCACCACGTTCGTCACCCCCTCGCGGATCGCCCAGCCGAACAGCTCGTCGCGGTCCGCCGGCAGCGGCGGCACCGACTCCGGCAGCTCCGCGACGACGCCCGCGGCGGTCAGCGCCGACCGCGCGCCGGCCAGTTCGGAGGCCAGATCCACCCCGCGGTACGCCCCGACGGTGCTCCGCACGTCCGCCAGCGCCTCCCGGGCCAGCCGCTCGATGTCGGCGACCTCGGTGGCGGCGCGGGCCGGGTCCAGCTCCAGCAGCCGGCCGGCCAGTTCGGCCTTGACCGCCACCACGGTGAGCGAGTGCCCGAGGATGTCGTGCAGGTCTCGGGCGGCGCGGGCGCGTTCCTCCGCCACCGCCAGCCGGCGGATCTCCTGCTGCGCGGCCTGGAGTTCGCCGTTGCGCTGGGCCAGCCGGCTCACCCCGAACATCGCGAACGAGGCGAGCAGCACCGCGAAGACGAGCGTGCTCTCGTGCTCCCAGCCGGGCACCAGACGCGCGGTCACCGGCGGCGCCGCCGCGGCCAGCACCACCACGACCAGCGCCTCTGCCGACGGCAGCAGGAACACCGCGGCTGCCCCGACGAAGACCAGTGTGGTCAGCCAGTCGCCGCCGGTGCCGGGGATCCCGGCCAGCCCGAGCGCGAGCAGCACGGCGATCAGCAGCCGGGCCCGGCCGGGCGGCACCGGTCGATGGCGCTGCCGTCGGCCCCGGGCCCATTCGAAGATCAGCACGTACGCCACGGCGAACGCGACGAGCGCGCCGATCCCGACCAGCCGCCGCCACAGTTGCGGCTGGTGCAGTGCGGTGCCGAGCGGGATGTTGAGGAAGAACAGCCAGACCGCCGCCAGCAGCCAGCCGGTGAACCGCCAGTGGCGGTTCACCGGCCGGGCCGGACCGGGCGGCGACGTCACGCCGACCACGCTAGACCCCGCTCAGACACGGGTGGTGTCCCGGCGGAACAGCCGGGCCGCGCCGAGACCGAAGAACACGGTCCAGGCGGTCACGTTCGCCACCGCCGCCCAGTCCACCCCGGTGCCGGTCAGCGGCGCGCGGGCGAGCTGACCGACCCCGTACACCGGGGTGAACTTGGCGATCTGCCGCATCACGTCGGGCAGCAGCTCCAGCGGGACGAACAGGCCGCCCAGCATGGCCAGGATGGCTAGCGCCGGACCCATGAACTGCATGACGTTCTCGGCCGGGGCGAGGTAGCCGACGAACAGCCCGAGCGCGGCGAACACGAGCGCGCCGACCCAGGCGGTCAGGCCGGACTCGACCCACACGTGGGCCGGCAGCCGCACTCCGGAGGCCGCGCCGACGGCGAACTCCACGAGTACGCCGAGCAGGCCGAGCACCATCGCGGTGGCCACCTTCGTCGCCACGTACGCGGCGGGGCGCAGCGGAGTGAGCCGCAGTTGCCGGCTCCAGCCCAGCGCGCGTTCGGTGGCGACGGCCGCACCGGCGCTGGTGGTGGCGACCATGGCCGCGTACACGGCCAGGCTGATCATGATCCAGCCGGTGACCGGCAGCCCGTTGTCCAGCTTCTCCCCGCGCGTGGGCAGCCCGAACAGCAGGAAGAACACCGCCGGCATGACCAGGATGAACAGCAGCGTACGGCGGTTGCGCAGCACCCGGCGTATCTCGATGGCGAGCACCGGCGCGCAGAACCCGCCGAGCATGGGCGGCCGGCGGTCGACGGCGCGGGCGGTGGTGGACGAGGTCGTGGCGGTCATGGCGAGGCTCCCCGGTTCAGGCGGTCAGGGTGAGGAAGGCGTCCTCGAGGTTGCGTGAGGTGATCTCCAGGTCCCGGGCGTCCGTACGGGTCAGCAGGTGCCGGGCGACCACATCGGAGTCCTCGGTGTGCACGAGGACCGCGTCGCCGCGTACCTCGACCGAGCGGACGCCCGGCAGCGCGGCGAGCGCGGCCTGGTCGGCGCCGGGCAGCGTCGCCCGCACCACCCGCCCGGCGGCCAGGTTCTTGATCTCGGCGGTGGTGCCGTCGGCGACCACGCGGCCCTGGCGGATCAGCACGATCCGGTCCGCGTACGCGTCGGCTTCGTCCAGGTAGTGGGTGGCGAACAGGACGGTCCGGCCGGAGCGGGCGTCGGCCCGGATCGCCTGCCAGAAGTCGCGCCGGCCCTCGACGTCCATGCCGGTGGTCGGCTCGTCCAGCACCATCAGGTCCGGGTCGGGCAGCAGCGCGAGCGCGAACCGCAGGCGCTGCTGCTGCCCGCCCGAGCACTTGCCGACCGCCCGGTCGGCGATCCCGGCGATGCCGGCGCGCTCCAGCACCTCCGCCACCGGCCGGGTGTGGCCGTAGAAGTGCGCGGTCATCCGTACCGTCTCGGCGACGGTGAGGTCCTTGAGCAGGCCGCCGGTCTGCATCACGGCGGCGACCCGGCCGTGCCGGACGGCGTCGGCCGGCTCGCCGCCGAAGAGGCGGACCGTGCCGGCGTCCGGGCGGGCCAGCCCGAGCAGCATGTCGACGGTGGTGGTCTTGCCGGCGCCGTTGGGGCCGAGGAACGCCACCACCTCACCGGGGGCGATCCGCAGGTCGAGCCCGTCGACGGCGGTCACCGGGCCGAAGGTCTTGGTGAGTCCGGCCAGGTCCACGGCCGGTGCGGAATCGGTCATGTCCCGATGCTCCGGCGTGCGGTGTCCGGTTCCCCGGAGCGGCAGTCACCTTCCGGCCGTGACATTTGTCAGGCGGTCACGCCGCCGACGCCGGACGCTCTGGGGCCGATCAGGCCGTCGCGCCGCCGTCGATCGCGATCGACGCGCCGGTGATGTGCCGTCCGCCGGGGCCCACCAGGTGACTGACAGTCGCCGCAACGTCGTCCGGGGTCGCGTACCGGCCGAGGGCGATGTGCGACCGCTGCCCGTCCGCGCCCGCGCTGTCCGCCGGGTTCATGTCGGTGTCGGTCGAGCCGGGCAGGATCAGGTTGACGGTGATCCCACGCGGACCGAGTTCGCGGGCGAGCGCCCGGGTCAGCCCGTTCACGGCGCTCTTGGTCATCGCGTACGCGCTCACCCCCGGTGCCGGGACGCGGCTGGCGAAGCTGCTGCCGATGTTGACGATCCGCCCACCCGCGCCCATGTGGCGTACCGCCGCCTGGGTGGCGAGGTAGACCCCGCGCACGTTCACCGCGATCGCCCGGTCCAGGGCGTCGAGGCTGACCGACTCGATCGGCCCACCCGCGAACACGCCGGCGTTGTTGACCAGGATGTCCAGCCGCCCCAACTCGGCGACGGTCCGGTCCACTGCGCCGATCACGGCCGTCGCGTCGGCGCTGTCCGCGTTGATCGCCAGGCCGGTCCGCCCGTACGCCTCGATCTCGGCCACCACGGACTTCGCGCTGTCCTGCGCGGTGCGGTAGGTGAACGCGACGTGGATGCCGTCCTCGGCCAGCCGGCGCACGACGGCGGCGCCGATACCCCGGCTCCCGCCCGTCACCAGGGCAACCCTGTCGGCAAGTCTGACCGTCATGTCGTCATCCTGACAGTCGACTCAGGACGCTGATCATCCGGGTCAGCCGTCAATTCCTGTCCGGCCGGTCAGGCAGGATTGCCGGCGCCCAGTCCGGGTACGCGCGGGCCGTCCAGCGGCGAAACGGGGAGGCGGACATGAGCGCACCGACGGGACGGGTCGACACGATCGTGCTCATCCACGGGCTCTGGATGACCTCGCGGAGCTGGGAGCACTGGGCGCAGCGGTACGCCGCGCGCGGCTTCCAGGTGCTCACGCCCGCCTGGCCCGGGATGGACCGCGAGGTGGAGGAGCTGCGGGCCGACCCGGCCCCGATCGCCGCGCAGCGCATCGCCGACATCACCGACCACTACGCGGCGATCGTCAAGGGCCTGCCGCGCCCGCCGATCATCATGGGCCACTCGTTCGGCGGCCTGATCGCCCAGTTGCTGGCGGACCGCCGCCTCGGCGCCGCGGTGGTCGCCGTGCACCCCGCGCCGGTACGGGGTGTGCTCAAGCTGCCGCCCAGCACGCTTCGCTCCGGGTATTCGATCCTGCACAACCCGGCCAACCGGCACCGCGCCGTGCCTTTCACGCCGGAGGACTTCCGGTACGCCTTCGGCAACACCATCAGCCAGCAGGAGTCCGACGCCGCCTGGGAGCGGTACGCCGTACCGGGCGCCGGGCACGTGCTGTTCGAGGCCGCGTTCGCCAACCTGGACCCGAACTCCGCCACCGAGATCGACAAGAAGCGCAGCGACCGCGCCCCGCTGCTGATCACCGCGGGCGGCGAGGACCACGTGGTGCCCGCGACCTTGGCCAGCTCGATCGCCAACCTCTACCGGAGTTCGACGGCGCTCACCGGCTACCGGGAGTTCCCCGGCCGGTCGCACTTCGTCGGCGGCGAACCGGGCTGGGAGGAGGAGGCGGACTACGCGCTGGAGTGGGCGGTCGAGGCGGCGAACGAGTATTCCCCGACAGTGGTCGCCGAGGCCCCGCGACGGCGTTGACCGACGGAGATATCAAGATCAGCAAAAATTGATATCATCACCTCGTTTCGAGTGCTCGGACGAGGAGGCGCACGTGTCCCGGACCATCCTTGACGTCGACGACGACCTCCTGGCCGAGGCCGCCGAGATCCTCGGTACCGGTACCAAGAAGGCCACCGTCAACGCCGCGCTGCAGGAAGTGGTCAACCGGGAGAAGCGCCGGGAGTTCGCCGACTGGCTCAAGAGCGGCGGCCTGCCGGACCTCACCGACCCGCAGCAGGCGTCGAAGCCCGAAGCGGCATGACGCGGGAGCGCTACCTTCTCGACAAGTCGGCGCTCGCCAGGTGGCCGAAGCCCGCCGTGGCACCCGTCCTGGACGAGTTGTCCGAGCGCGGTCTGCTGGCGGTCTGCGGGGCGGTCGAGATCGAGGTGGTGCACAGCGCCCGCTCGGCCAAGGACGCGCAGCGCGCTCGATGGCTGCTTCGCGGCTTCGACTGGCTCGCCATGCCGGACGACATCTGGGATCGTGCGATCGACGTCCAGGTGCAGGCGCTGCACAAGGGCAACCACCGCGCGCTTTCGATGGCCGATCTGCTGATCGCCGCGACGGCCGAACGGCATGGCGTGACCGTTCTGCACTACGACGGCGACTTCGACCTGATCACCGCGATCACCGGCCAGCCGATGACGTGGGTCGTCCCGGCCGGAAAGGCCGACTGACCAGCTCCGGTCCTCACTCCCACGAGTCGCCCCCGAACTGGCGCAGCCACTCCATGTTCCGGTCGTGCTGCTCGTCGCTGATCGGCGGCGGTTGCGCCAGCCTCCGACGGGCCCGCTCGACGTCTTCGTCGGTCACGACTCGTGCATACTCCGCTTTTGGTGCGGCATGCGGGCGTCCGACCCTGGTCTGGCGGGTGCTCATCGCGACCGGAACCGCCGGGAGCACTCACCGTCGTGTCCGGGCCGGAGCAGACACCGCTGCCCGCCGGACAGCAACAGGTCGCAGAACACCCAGTGGCGGACGTTCTGGTCGTCCTCCGCCGAGACCGTGGTGCCGCCGGGCTCGGTCTGCGGCAGGACGTGCGACCAGTGCGCCACCACCCGGGCCAGCCGCTGAGCGGAGAGCAGGTCGTTGACGACGACCGGCAGGTGGATCACCCAGCGCTCGGTCACCTGTCGTACCCCCGTTCGTTGCGGGCCCGGGCCTGCTCCGACTGCCAGCGACGCAGCGCGTTCTTGATCCGGTCGGTCTCCCGGCGGCTCTGCGCCAGCGCGTCGTAAACGGTGGCCAGGTCACCGGCGACGCGGTCGAGGAACTCCCGCACCTCCTGCGGATCGAGCCCGCGCCGGCCCAGCTGGGTCGTCCGGAAGCTCCGCTCACGGACCTGCCACGGACGCAAGGGCTGATAGGTGGACGAGCGGTAGCAGGTCGATCCGAGGACCGACCGCCGGCGACGGCGGACACGCCGGAGGAAGACGCGCATGACAGGACCTGCCCCTCACCGTCGAGATCGAACTGTGGAAGGGCGGGCCCACCGGCCCGCCCCGCACCGGCGGACCCACCCCGGCACCTGCCACCGCAGCCTTCGACCAGCAGTACGTCAGCAGGGCACAACGCGTGGCCCAGGTCGACACCCGATGACCCAGCCGATCCGGCCACTCACTCATCGTGCAGTGGACCGCCCCCTTTGCGCAACTCCCGATTCGGGATGATGTCATTGCGAAGCTCGTCCGCTTCCGCCACACTGACCGGCATGACTGGAAGCCCGACCGTCCGACGTCGACGCCTGGCCGCTGCCCTCCGTCGCCTCCGTGAGCAGACCGGCATGACCGCCGACCAGGCCGCCAAGGAGGTGGGGATCTCGAAGTCGGCGATCAGCCGCATCGAGAACGCCCAGGTGTCCGTCATGCCGCCGGTCGCCCGTGGACTTCTTGAGCTGTACGGGGTGGAAGGCGACGAGGTGGACGCACTCGTCCAGGTCGCCCGCGATGCCCGCAAGCGCGGCTGGTGGCAGGCGTACGACGACGTGCTGCCGGACTGGTTCGAGGTCTACGTCGGGCTGGAGGCCGAGGCGTCCGAGATCCGCGCGTTCGAGCCGCAACTGGTTCCGGGTCTACTCCAGACCGCCGACTACGCCCGCGCGGTCATCCGCGCCGAGCACCCGGACGCCCCGACCGACGAGGTGGACCGGCGGGTGGAGTTGCGCATGCGGCGACAGGACACCGAGACTCCGCCGAAGCTCTGGGTGGTGCTGGACGAAGCCGCACTACGGCGGCCGGTCGGCGGCGCGGAGCTGTTCGCGGCGCAGTTGCGGCGACTGGCCGAGGAGGCCGACCGACCTGGCCGCACCATTCAGATCCTGACCTTCGGCGCGGGCGAGTACGGGTCGATGGGCAGTGCCTTCAGCGTGCTGGCCTTCCCCGAGCCGGCCGATCCGGGGGTCGTCTACGTCGAGACCCGCGCGGGTAGCCTCTACCTCGAAGGCCAACAGGTCAGGGAGTACAGCCGCGTCTTCGAGCACCTGGTCGCCACGGCGGCCAGCGCCCGCGAGTCGCACGACCTGATCCTGGGGGCGATCGACGAGCTATGAGAGGACGGCGCGGGTGGAAGAGGCCAACCAGGCGGCGGTGACCTGGCGCAAGAGCACCCGCAGCAACGGCTCCGGAAACTGCGTCGAGGTCGCCGACAACCTGCCCGGCGTGGTCGGGCTACGCGACAGCAAGGACCCGCGAGGTCCTATCCTCGCCTTCGACCCGGCAGCCTGGTCGACCTTCGTCGCGGGCGTCAAGCACGAGACGTTCCGGAACTGAACGCGGCAGGCATCGCCTGCGCACCCTGACCCTACGATCCAACGCCCGAAGCCTCCGTGCTTCGTAGCTTCGCCAGGGCGCGCAGGTACTCGTCCTCTACAATCCGGTCGAACGCTGCTGGCTGCGCCCCCGCGTGCACGACCTTCCGCGTAAGCCGCGCCTGCTCCCAGAACCTCAAGCCGATCTCGGTGGCGAAGATGTCAGCCGCCAGCAGTCCTCGCAACTGGCTCTCAGGCATCCCGCCCAGTTGCCAGGTCGTGGCCCAGAAGTTGAGGATCAGACTGATGTAGGCCCGCTGCCTCCGCCGTTCAGGGGCAGGGTCCTGGGTCAGCGACCCCCAGCACTCCATCAGCACGGCATCATCTATGGCCATCTTGAGCAACAAGGCGTGCTGGTCACGTTGCGCGTATTCCAATGCGATGCGGGCCTGCCTGTTTTGACTGATGGTGGTGGCGACCACACCCACGAGAGCCAGCGCGGACAGAAGCATGGAGACCGAGCCGTAGGCTTGGCCGATATTCGCCAAGCGCTCCCAGTCGGTACTCGGATCGAAGGCGTAGTCGATCAGGGGCGGGGAGAGCAGCAGCGCAAGCCCTCCCAAGAAGACCAACAACGCCCAGACGGCTACGCCGCGAACACTCCTCATCTACGCAAGGCTAGTTCTCCCATCAAAGTTGATCAATCGAACGCGCCGCCACCTGGCACCCCGATCCTCCTGGCTCTGCACCCACCGCAGAACCGGCACGCCGTGCGGCAGGTTCTGGTGTGCGGGTGGGTGCGCCGGGTATGACGGAAACATGAGGGCGAGTTTCCGTCTGGGCCGGATCGCGGGCGTACCGGTCGGCGTCAACTGGAGTGTCCTGGTCATCTTCGTGCTGATCGCGTGGGCGCTGTCGGCGAGCCTGTTCCCCGCCTCGTACCCCGGTCACTCCCCCGTCGCCTACTTCGCGGCCGGCCTGGCCGCCGCCGTGGTCTTCTTCGTCGGTCTGCTCGCCCACGAGGTGGCGCACGCGGTGGTCGCCAAGCGCAACGGCATCGAGGTCGAGGGCATCACGCTCTGGCTGTTCGGCGGTGTCGCCGAGCTGAAGGGCGAGGCGAAGGACCCGGGCGCCGAGCTGCGGATCGCCGGGGTCGGGCCGCTGGTCAGCCTGATCATCGGCGTGTTCTTCGCGGCGATCGCGGTGGCGGTGGCCGCCGCGGGCGGGCACGGGCTGCTGCTCGGCGCGCTGGCCTGGCTGGCGGGCATCAACGTACTGCTGGCGATCTTCAACGTGCTGCCGGCCGCCCCGCTGGACGGCGGGCGGCTGCTGCGCGCGGCGGTGTGGAAGTTCACCGGCGACCGAACCAAGGCGTCGGTGGTGGCGGCCCGCGCGGGCTGGGTGCTCGGCGTCGTGCTGATCGGGCTGGGGCTGTGGCGGTTCTTCACCGGCGCCGGGTTCGGCGGGTTGTGGCTGGCGCTGATCGGCTGGTTCCTGCTCGGCGCCGCCGGCCAGGAGGAACGCGCCGCCCGGATGGGCGACGCGCTGCGCGGCATCCGGGTCGGCGACGTGATGACGCCGCAGCCGCAGACCGCGTCCGGCGACCTCACAGTGGCCGACTTCGTCGACCACTACCTTTTCGTGTACCGGCACTCCGCGCTCCCACTGACCGTCGACGGCAGGCCGGTCGGTCTGGTCACGCTCGATCGGGTACGCGGCATCGCGGCCGACCGCCGTGCGTCGACCACCCTGGCCGAGGTGTCCTGCCGGGCCGACGAGCTGGTGCTCGCCCGCCCGGACGAGCAGCTCACCGACCTGCTGCCCCGGCTCAACGAGTGCACCGACGGCCGCGCTCTCGTGGTGGTCGACAACCAGCTTGTCGGCATCGTCTCGCCCAGCGACATCAGCCGCGCGGTGCAGCGCGGCAGCCTGCGCCAGCAGATGCCGGCCGGACGCTGAAATCAGTCCCTAGGGAAGTAACGGTCCATCTCGGCGGTGCGGAACTTCCCCTTCGGGTCGAACTCGCGCAGCAGCGCGGCGAAGTCGGCGTGCCGGGGGTACGCGGCGGCGGGATCGCGCTCGAACAGCTTGCCCCAGTGCGGGCGCGGCGCGAACGGGGCGAGCCGCTCCTCCACCTCGGCCAGCACCGGCGCGACAGCGACCGGATCGCCGATCCAGGTGAAGTGCAGCGCCAGCGAGTCGCGCCGGAAGTTCGGGCTCAGCCACAGCTCGTCGGCGGCGACCGTACGCAGCTCGCAGATCTGGAGCACGGCGGCGATGCGGTCGGCGACCGGGTCGAGCGCGGCGAGCGCCGCCGTCGCGTCGGCCCGGGCCACGTGCCACTCCGACTGCAGCTCGTCGCCGCTACTGGGGGTGAAGCCGAGCCGGAAGTGCGGCAGCCGCTCGTGCCACGGCCCCGGCTCGCCGAGCTGAGCGGTGCAGTGCTCCGGCGACATGCCGGGCACCGGGTGCCGGGGCGAGTCGGCGGCCACCGTGTCCAGCCAGTCGGCGGGCGGCGGGGCCTCGTCGGCGTACTGCTTCACCCACACCTGGTCGAAGCGCTCCGAGCGCCACGAGGTGAAGACGCTGACGCTGTACGCGGCGTCGAGCGCCTCGTCCAGCGCGGCGCGGGGCAGGCCCAGACGGACGTGCTGCCGGATCTCGTACGTGGGCACCACGTCGAGCGTGAGCCGGGTGACCACGCCCAGCGCGCCCAGGTTCACCACCAGCCCGGCGAACCGCGGATCGGCCCGGTCGACGGTGATCAGATCGCCGTCGGCGGTGACCAGTTCCAGCGCGGCGACGGCGGCAGCGAGGTTGCGGTTCCGCGCGCCGGAGCCGTGGGTGGCGGTGGCGACCGAGCCGGCCACCGAGATGTGCGGCAGCGACGCGAGGTTCGCCAGCGCGTACCCCTGGGCCTGGAGCGCGGTGGCCAGGTCGCCGTAGCGGACGCCCGCCGCGACGGTGACGGCGCCGCGGTCGGGGTCGAGCGCGACGGCGGGTGGCAAGCCGTCCAGCGCGATCTGGGTGCCGGTGGTGTCGCCGAGCCGGTTGAACGAGTGGCCGGTGCCCACGGCCCGGACCAGGTCGGCCTCCGCGATCAGCCGCCGCAGTTCGTCGGTCGAGGTCGGCCGCGATCGGGTACGCGCCGACCAGCTGACGTTTCCGGCCCAGTTCGTGTCCGTCATGCGCTGCATCATCCGCCATCATGCGCCGACAGGGTTGCCCCGGCCACTCGGCGGGAATCCTGGCGGGATGAGCAGCTACCGCGACCCGAGCCTCCGCGGCGACGTGTACCCGTCGGAGGAGGAGATCGACCCGACCGGCGTGGACCCCGACGCTGCGGAGATGCCGCCCGCCGGTGTGGGACCCGCCGGTGTGGGTGTGACGCCCGCCGCGACCGCGCCGGTGCCGGGGCCCGCGCCGGAGCCCGAGCCGGACCCGGTGCCCCACCCGGGGCCGCCGCCGCGCCAGGGGGCGGGCCGGTCGATCGTGACCCGGCACCTGGACGGTTCCGTCGAGGTGGTCACGGATCTGGACGGCGACGGTGTGGCCGACGTGGTGCAGATCGACCTCGA
This sequence comes from Micromonospora sp. LHW51205, assembly GCF_003315815.1. Classification (NCBI taxonomy): domain Bacteria; kingdom Bacillati; phylum Actinomycetota; class Actinomycetes; order Micromonosporales; family Micromonosporaceae; genus Micromonospora; species Micromonospora sp. LHW51205. Next base: position 759,305 of record NZ_QMEZ01000002.1, read on the forward strand.
CGGCGACGGCGTACCCGACGTGACGTACCTGGACAGCGACCGCGACGGCCGCCTCGACACGGTCCGCCGCGCCACAACAAGCTGACCCGCCCGCCGCCCACGCGACTCGGCGACGATCTTGGAGTTCTGGCGTCCACACCGCCGTTGATCATGCAGTTGCTGCCCCGACAAGAGCCGTAAATCCGGCACCGGAAGGGCCGCAACCGCAAGATCGCGGGGTTGGTGGGGGGCGGCGCGGGAGCGCCTCCCGTAACGCGAGATTGTTGTTCCGCAAGGTGGGACCGCTGGAGATCTTGGTACGGAAGGGCCCCTATAGGGGCCGTTCCGTACCAAGATCTCGGCGGGAGGCGGAGGCGGGAGGCGGGACGGGGGACGCCAACCCCGGTCAGATGTGGGGCATCACCTCGGCGGCTACCAGCTCCAGGTGGTCCAGGTCGGTCAGGTCCAGCACCTGGAGGTAGGCCCGGGAGCTGCCCGCCTCGGCGTACCGGCCGAGCGTCTCGACCACCTCGGCGGGCGTGCCGGCGGCGCCGTTGGCGCGCAACTCGTCCGGGTCGCGGCCGATCGCCTCGGCGCGCCGCTTCACCTCGGCCTCGTTGCGGCCGCAGCACAGCACGAGCGCGTTGGACCAGGCCATCGTGGACGGGTCGCGGTCGATCTCGGCGCAGGCGTCGCGTACCCGCTGGAACTGCGTGACGGTGTCCTCGACCGAGACGAACGGCAGGTTGAACTCGTCGGCGTACCGGGCGGCCAGGCGGGGCGTGCGCTTCGGGCCCATGCCGCCGAGCAGGATCGGCGGGCGGGGGCTCTGCACCGGCTTGGGCAGCGCGGGCGAGTCGCTGACCGGGTAGTACGTGCCGGGGAAGTCGAACGTGGAGCCCGCCGGGGTGGACCAGAGCCCGGTGATCACCGCGAGCTGCTCCTCCAGCCGGTCGAACCGCTCCCCCAGCGGCGGGAACGGGATGCCGTACGCGGCGTGTTCCTCGGCGTACCAGCCGGTGCCGATGCCCAGCTCGACCCGGCCGCCGCTCATCTGGTCGACCTGCGCCACCGTGATCGCCAGCGGGCCGGGGAGCCGGAACGTGGCGGCGGTCATCAGCGTGCCGAGCCGGATCCGGGTGGTGTCGCGGGCCAGCCCGGCGAGCGTGGTCCAGGCGTCGGTCGGGCCGGGGTCACCGCTCACCGAGCCCATCTTCAGGTAGTGGTCGGAGCGGAAGAACGCGGCGAAGCCGGTCTCCTCCGCGCGCCGGGCCACGGCGAGAAGCTGGTCGTACGTGGCGCCCTGCTGGGGTTCGGTGAAGATCCGCAGTTCCATGCCCCGAGCATATGGAGCCGGCCGGGGCGGGGCAGCGCGACCTGTCATTCCTTGCCGGGCATATAACCGATGAGGCATATTGAAGGCGTGACAGTCGACGCCTTCGCCGTGCTGGCCGAGCCCTCCCGGCGCCGCATCCTGGACCGGCTGCGCCGGACCGAGAGCAGCGTCGGCGAGCTGGTGGACGCGCTGGGCATGAGCCAGCCGGCCGTCTCCAAGCATCTGCGCGTGCTCCGCGACGCCGGCCTGGTCACCTGCCGTACTGCCGCGCAGCGGCGGATCTACCGGGTCGACACCGCGCCGCTACGAGCAGTCGACGACTGGCTCGAGCCCTACCGGTCGATGTGGACCACGCATCTCGACGCCCTGGAACGCCATCTCGACAGTCAGGAGTGACAGATGGACCGCGCCACGTTCCGCCCCGGCCCACTCGCCCGGGTGAGGCTGACACCCGAAAGCGAACTGGTCTTCGTCCGCGACCTGCGGCACCCGCCGGAAACCGTGTGGGCCGCGCTCACCGACCCGGATCGGCTCGCCGAGTGGGCGCCGTTCCTGGCCGACCGTGACCTGGGCCGCCCCGGCGACGCCGTACTCAGCGCCGTCGACGGCGACCAGAGCTACCCGGCGCCGGCCCGGGTGCTGCGCGCCGACCGGCCGCACCTGCTGGAGTACACCTGGGGCGACGACCTGCTGCGCTGGGAGCTGACCGCCAACGGCGACGGGACCACGCTCACGCTGCGGCACCGGGTCGGCGGTCCCGACCTCGCCGCGATGACTGCCGCCGGCTGGCACGTCTGCCTCGACGTCGCCGCGCATCTGCTCGACGGCGACCCGGTCGGCCCGATCCGGGGCGCGGAGGCGAAGGACTTCGGCTGGGCGGACCTGCGCGACGCGTACGCCGAACGCCTGAACCGCGACTGACGACTGCGGTCACCCGGTCCGGCGGCGCAGCCACCCGGCGGCGCCGCCGACCAGCGTCGTTCCGATGGTGGTGCCGATCGCCACCAGCGCCGCCCCGACCGCCCACAGGCCGGTGTCGTCGGTCGAGGCGGCGTGCACCGCCCACGGAACTGTGAACGCCACTGTCATCACGGTCGCCACCAGCCAGATGTTCAGCCACCAGCCGGCGACGGCGGCCAGCGCGCCCAGGGTCAGCACCGCGGCGGCGACCTGCCAGACCGCGTACGGCCCGCTCATGTCACCGGTCTGCGGGTCCACGGTCCAGCCGGACTCCCAGCTCAGCCAGGCCACCCACGCGCCGGCCGTGGCCAGCGCCAGGAACAGACCGCCGAGCAGCGTACGTCTCGTTGTCACGCCTTCGATCCTGCCCGGCCGACGGGGCTGGCGAATGAGCACGCGTACTCGATTTCGCCGCCGCGCACACGACGGTGTGCGCGGCGTGTGCGCCCGGTGCCAGCGGCCCCGGCCATCGTCGGCGTCATGAGTTACGCATTCGAAGCGGAGGGCCTGGTCAAGCGGTTCGGTACGACCACCGCGCTGGCCGGGATCGACCTCGCCGCACGCCGGGGGACCGTGCTGGGGGTGCTGGGACCCAACGGCGCCGGCAAGACCACTGCGGTACGGATCCTCGCCACGCTGTTGCGCCCGGACGGGGGGCGCGCGACTGTCGGCGGCTACGACGTGGTCACCGACGCCGCCCGGGTACGGCGGCTGATCGGGCTGACCGGCCAGTACGCCTCGGTGGACGAGGACCTGACCGGCACCCAGAACCTGGTGCTGATCGGCCGGCTGCTCGACCTGAGCCGCCACGAGGCGCGGGCGCGGGCGGCGGAGCTGCTCGCCTGGTTCGGCCTGACCGACGCGGCCGGACGCCCGGCCAAGACGTACTCCGGGGGTATGCGCCGCCGCCTGGACCTGGCCGCGAGCCTGGTCGGCCGGCCGGAGGTGATCTACCTGGACGAGCCGACGACCGGGCTGGACCCGGCGAAGCGGGAGGAGATGTGGGGTGTGGTCCGCTCGCTCGTCGACGACGGGTCGACGGTGCTGCTGACCACGCAGTACCTGGACGAGGCCGACGCGCTCGCCGACGAGATCTCGGTGATCGACCACGGGCGCGTGATCGCGCACGGTACGCCGGGCGAGCTGAAGCGGATCGCCGGCAGCCAGACGATCGTGGTCCGGCCGACCGATCCGGGCCGGATCGGCGCGGTCGCCGAGATCCTGCGCGCCGCCACCGGGGCCGATCCCGAGCTGCCCCGGCCGGGCGTGCTGACCGTGCCGGTGGACGACGACGCCCCGTTCACCGCTGTGGTCCGCCGGCTCGACGACGCCGGCATCGGAGTGGTCGAGCTGGCGTTGCGGCTGCCCAGCCTCGACGAGGTGTTCTTCACGTTGACCGGCCACGGCGCCGAGGAGCAGGCGGAGGTGGCGGCATGACCACGACGACCCGTACGGCGACGCCGCCGCCCCGGACCGGCACGCCCCGCGCCTCCGCCCGTCCGTTCGGGCTGGTCCGGCACAGTCTCGCGCTGGCCGGCCGCAGCCTGGTCAAGACGATCCGGACCCCGGAACAACTGCTCGACGTCACGCTCCAGCCGGTCGTCTTCGTGCTGATCTTCGTCTACCTGCTCGGCGGCGCGGTCGCCGGCTCGCAGCACGAGTACCTGCAGTTCCTGCTGCCCGCGATCATGGTGCAGACCGTGCTGTTCGCGTCCATCGCGACCGGCGTCAGCCTCAACACCGACGTGGAGAAGGGCGTCTTCGACAGGTTCCGCAGCCTGCCGATCGCCCGGTCCGCGCCGCTCGTCGGCTCGGTGGTCGGCGACCTGGTCCGGTTCGTGGTCTCCATCGCGGTGCTGCTGGGGTTCGGCTACGCGCTCGGCTTCCGGATCGGCACCGATCCGCTGTCCGCGCTCGCCGCCTGCCTGCTGACCATCGCGTTCGCGTTCGCGGTCAGCTGGATCGGCGTGCTGCTCGGGGTGCTGATGCGCAGCCCGGGCGCGGTGCAGGGCACGGCGTTCCTGCTGCTGTTCCCGCTGACCTTCGGCACCAACATGATGGTGCCGACGGACACGCTGCCCGGCTGGTTGCAGTGGTGGGTCGGGGTCAACCCGGTGGCCGACGTGATGGAGGCGGCCCGGGGTCTGATGATCGGCGGCCCGGTGGCCGGGCCGGTGACCCGGTCGCTGCTCTGGACCGTGGCGATCATCGCGGTGTTCGCGCCGCTCGCCGTCCGCGCCTACCGCCGCCGCGCCTGAGGGCGCCTCATCCAGCCGGGTCGCCGCCCACGAACGCGAGGGCGTCGGCCCGGCTGCGGCCGTGGCCCCGGGCGTACGCGGCGGCGTATCCGTCCTCGCCCAGCTCGGCGCGCAGCCGCTCGGCGAGCCGCTGCGCGTCGGGATTGGAGCGGTCCGGCCGCCCGCGCAGCGAGTCGGAGACGCCGAGCAGTTCGGCGGCCCGCTCGTACCGGCCCTCGGCCACCGCCAACGCCACCCAGCCGACCGCGACGATCGCGACCACCGGCATGTCCCGGGCGGCGAGGCTGCGCGTGGTCGCATCGTCGAGACAGCGACGCGCACCCGGCAGGTCACCGCGGGCCAGCGCCAGATGGCCCGTCTCGGTCAGCAGCAGGGCACGGAACTGCGGGGCGGCCAACGGCGTCTCGTCCTGGCGGCGCGTCGCCTCGGCGAGGCACTCCTGCGCCTCGTCCAGCGACCCCTCGGAGCGGGCGATGCTGCCGAGCATCATCAGCCCGAACGCGCCGTCCCGGCCGTCCCGGTCGGTCACGAACCGGCGCAGTTCGGCCTTGGCGCCGGCCACGTCGCCGGAGCGGGCCCGGATGGCGGCGAGCCAGATCAGCTGGAAGCCGGGCTCGGAGGCCGGATTGAGTTCCCGGGCCAGCCGCACCGACTCCTCCAGCGCCGCGGTCGCCGCCTCGAAGTCGCCGCGTTTGGTGAGCGCGTCGGCGTACTCGCTGAGCACGTGCGACAGGCTCATCCGCTCGCCGACCGCGCGCAGCTCCGCGGCGGCGTCGGTCAGGTCACGCAGCATGCCCTCGGCGTCGCCGTCGTTCTCCTTGAACTTGCCGCGTACCCCCAGCAGCGTGCCGTCGGTCCACGGGTCGGGATGCCCGCGCGCCCGGTCGATCGCCGCGATCCCGGCCGCCGTGTCGTCGTCGAAGATCGACAGCATCGGCGCGAGCAGCCCCACGATCGGATGCTTGGTCCCCTCCACCGCCCGCAGGGTCGTGGTCAGCTCGGCGATCTGCTCCGGCGTCGGCCCCCGCTCGCCGCCTGCCAGCTCCGAACCGATGCGGATGGCGAGCACCACCGCCCGCTCCTCCGCCGGGGCCGGGCCGGGCAGCGCCAGCGCGCGGGCCAGCACGTCACCGCCGATGCCGCCGTCGCCCCAGATCACCAGCGGCAACGCCAGCCCCGCGCCGATGCGCAGCGCGGTGTCGGCGTCACCGGCGTCGCAGGCGTAGTGCAGCGCGCCGACGATGTTCTCCCGTTCCGCCTCCAGCAGCCGCAGCCACGGCAGTTGACCGGCCGTGCGCAGGTGCGGCTCCGCGGTCCGGACCAGCTCCCGGAAGTACGCCGCGTGCGCGGCGCGCGCCCCGGCCGACGCCCCGGCGGCGGCGAGCCGTTCCAGCCCGTACTCCCGGATGGTCTCCAGCATCCGGAACCGCCCGTCGCCGACCACCTGGAGCAGCGACTTGTCCACGAGCGCGTCGAGCAGCGCGGCGGCGGCCGGGCCGGCGACGCCGGCCGCCGAGTCGGCGGTGACCGACGCCGGGAAGACCGCGAGCCGTTCGGCGAGCTGCCGCTCGTCGTCGGTGAGCAGCCCCCAGCTCCAGTCCACCACCGCCCGCAGCGTGCGGTGCCGGGGCAGCGCGGTGCGGCTGCCGCCGGTCAGCAGCCGGAACCGGTCGTCCAGACCGGCCGCGACCTGCCGCGGTGACAGCGTCCGCAGGCGCGCCGCCGCGAGTTCGATGGCCAGCGGCAGGCCGTCGAGCCGCCGGCAGATCTCCACCACGGCCGCCACGTTCTCGCCGGTCACCGCGAACCCGGGCCGCACGGCGGCGGCCCGGTCGCGCAGCAACTGCACCGACGGGTACGCGAGCGCGTCGCCCGGCGTCGCGTCCGCCGGTGGCAGCCGCAACGGGGGTACGGGTTCCAGCACCTCGCCGACGATGCCGAGCGGCTCCCGGGAGGTGGCCAGCACGCGCAGCCCTGGACAGTGGCCGAGCAGGTCCTCGGCGAGCCGGGCGGCGGCCTCGACGACGTGTTCGCAGTTGTCCAGCACGATCAGCGTCTCGTCGGTGGCGATCGTGTCCACCAGGCGGCCGAGCGTGTCGCGGGCCGGCTGGCGTACCGGTTCCAGCTTCCGGTCCCGCCGCCCGAGCGTGTCGAGCACGGCCCGTGGCACGTCCGCCGGGTCGGTGATCGGCGCCAGCTCGACCAGCCACGCCCCGCCGGGTACGCCGTCGGCGAGCCGGCCCGCCGCCACGCTCGCCAGCCGCGTCTTGCCGGCTCCGCCCGGCCCGAGCAGGGTGACCAGCCGGTTGCCGGCGAGCAGCCCGGTGAGCCGGCGCAGGTCCTCGTCGCGCCCGACGAAGGTGGTGAGCGCGGCCCGCAGGTTGCCCCGCGTCACGGCCGTCGGCTGCGGCGGGGCCGCCTCGCCGCGCAGCAGCTCCAGGTGCGCGGCCCGCAACTGCGGCGACGGGTCGACGCCCAGCTCGTCGGCGAGCCGCTGCCGGATCCGCTCGTACGCGGCGAGCGCCTCGGCGGGCCGCCCGGCGGCGGCGAGCGTACGCAGGTGCAGTTCGGCCAGCCGCTCCCGCAGCGGATGCGCGGCGGTCAGCTCCTCCAGCTCGGCGACCAGCAGTTCCGGCCGCCCGGCGCGCAGCTCCGCCTCGATCCGGTCCTCCTGCGCGGTGAGCCGCAGTTCCGCCAGCCGCGCCACCGCTGCCGCCGCGTACGGCGCGTCGGTGACCTCGGCCAGCGCCGGCCCCCGCCACAGCGCGAGCGCGTCGCGCAACGTCGTCCGCGCCGTCGCCGGGTCCCCGTCGCGAAGCGCCGCCCGCCCCTGCCGGGTCAGCCGCTCGAACCGCCCGGCGTCCACGTCGTCCGGGTCCAGGTCGAGCCGGTAGCCCGCGGGGCTGCTGCGTACCCCGAGCCCGGGCACCGCCCGGCGCAGCCGGGACACGAGCGTCTGCACCGCGTTGGCGGTGTCGGTCGGCGGCTCGTCGCCCCAGAGCGCCTCGGCCAGCGCGGGCACGCTCACCGGCCGGCCCGGGTCCAGCGCGAGGCGGATCAGCAGCGCCCGCAGCCGCGCCCCGGCGACGTCGAGCGGCCGGTCGCCGTCGCGGACCTCAAGCGGCCCGAGGATCCCCACCCGCACCATGTCACTCTCTCACCCGCTGGCGAACCGATGGTGGCAAGATCGCGGGCGTGACGAGTGTGTCCCGCCCGCTGCCACGGCTCGTGGGGCCGGAGGCGTTCGCGGACGTCCCCGCCGACCGGCTCCTGGCGGTGCTGGAGGCGGTCACGATGGTCCTCACGCTCCCCCACCGCGCCGCCGAGCGGGTGGACGCGCTGGTGGTGGCCACCGGCCAGGGCGAGGACTGGCGTCTCACCGACGCGATCCGCGCCTGGGAGACCGGCCCGGCGCTGCGGCACCTGCTGGTGGCGAACACCGACTCGGCCGAGCGGACGTACCGCCCGCTCACACTGGACCGGCTGCGCGGACTCGGTCTGCGCCGGGTCGACGGGGTCGTGCTCCAGGCCGAGCCGGTCACCGGCACCGGCCGGCAGGCCACCTGGGTCGTGGAGCAGGTACGGGCGCTGGGCATCGGCAGCGTCGCGCTCGTCGTCTCGCCGTACCACCTGGTTCGGGTCTATCTCACAGTGCTGCGGGCCTGCGACGGCGCCGGCCTGCGGATCCCGATGGTCCCGCTACCAGTGGCTGTCGCACCGGACGCCCCGGTGCCGGAGACCGGCGCGGCCGGATACGACCTGGTGGCCGGCGAGGTCAGCCGGCTGCTCCGCTATCCCGGCCAGGGGTGGATCGCCACCCCGGAACGGCTACGCGACTACCTGCGCTGGCTCTGGTCCGAGCACCACCCTCTGCTCACCGGCGCCTGAAGGTTCCCCGGCGGGCTACGCGTCGGGGATCCGGACGGTGAGCACCCGGGTGAGGACGCGGAAACCGGCCGCGTCGTACATCCTGCGGGCCGGGTTGCCGTCGACCACCGACAGGCCGACGGACGGCAGTCCCGCCTCCCGCGCGCCGCGCAGCGCGTGGACGAGCAGCGCCCGCCCGAATCCGCGCCGCTGCGCCCGGGGCGCGACACCGAGGTTGAGGATCCAGACGCAGTCGTCGTCGGTCCACGGCACCGGTCCGGCGCACAGCACGTGCCCGGCGCTGCGGCCGTCCGGGTCGATCAGCCGGGCCGAGGCGGGCACCAGGGGCGGCACCGGCTCACCGGTGTCGAACATCGCCCGCACCTGTTCGGTGTCGCTGGGCTGCCAGCGGCCGTCCGGGTGGTCCGGGCCGTACGCCGCGTCCAGCCCTGCGGCGAGGTCGTCGTCCCAGCCGGGGGCGCCGAGCGACCAGCCGTCCGGCAGCGCCACCGGCGCGGGCACGTCGGTCAGGTCGTGCCGCATGTCGGTGGCGGCCCGGCTCAGCTTCAGCCCGTCGGCCACCAGCGCCGCCGCCAGCGCCTCGTCCGGCGTCTCCAGTCGATGCCCGGCGAGGTCACGCCGCACCTGCGCGACGAGCCGGGTGAGCGGCGCCCCGGCCAGCGGCCTCACGCCGGCCGCGACCCGCGTGCCGTCGTCGTCCCGCAGCCGCATCCGGGCCAGCGGCACGTCGTCGGCATCGAACAGCAGCGAGTGGTCAGGGGCGTCAGGGTGCGGTCGTACCGGCATTCGCGGCAGCGTACCCGGCGCGCCCCGCCCCCGCTTCCCCGCCGATCTTGGAGTTGTGGCGCCTGAATCGCCCTACTCGGTGGCATTCGTCAACCGCCACAACTCCAAGATCGACTAGTGCGCCCGCGGGCGGCCAGGGCGCGGGCCTAGGGTTGGGGGGTGAGCAGGGTCGATCGGGGTAGCAGGACGATCGGGGCCGCGCCGGCAGCGGTGTACGGGGCGCTCGTGGATCGGGCGGCCCTGGAGGCTTGGTTGCCGCCGGACGGGATGCGCGGGCGGATCGAGCGGTGGGATCCTCGGCCCGGTGGCGGGTTCCGGATGGTGCTCACCTATCTCGATCCGGCGGGCAGCCCGGGCAAGACGTCGGACGCCACCGACGTGGTCGACGTCGGGTTCGCCGAACTCGTACCGGCGCGCCGGGTCGTGCAGACCGCCGTGTTCCAGGCCGACGACCCCGCGTACGCGGGCACCATGACCATGACCTGGCACCTCGCAGCGGCCGGCGACGGCACCGAGGTGACGGTCACGGCCACCGGCGTACCACCGGGCATCGACCAGGCGGTGCACGAGGAGGGCATCGCGTCGTCGCTGGCGCACCTGGCCGCGTACCTCGAACCGGGCGGCTGACCTCGGCGGACGCCGGGATTGGCGGCGGTTTTTGCGGGTAGCCGCCGGCGGTGACCGGGCAGCGGGAGGGGCGCGACGGCCGGCGGGGGTCGTCGCGGCGCGCCGGCCTGGACGCGGAACGGTTCGACGAGGCGTGGGAGCGCGTGAACGAGCGCGGCCGGGCCGCCGGGCGGGACCGGATGCAGCAGCTGCGGGTCAAGTCCGTACTCGCCGTGCAGGCCGGTCTGGCGGCGGCGCTGGCCTGGGCCGTCGCGCGCTGGATCACCGGCATGCCGAGCCCGATCTTCGCCCCGGCGGCCGCGGTCGCGGTGATCACCTCGTCGTTCGGACGCCGACTCTCCAACACCGTCGAGCTGCTCGCCGGGGTGACGCTCGGCATCATCGTGTCGGACCTGCTGATCGGCGCCGTCGGCGCCGGGGTGTGGCAGACCGGCGTGATCGTCGCGGCGTCCGTCCTGGTCGCGCTGGCATTGAGTACGCGGGGCGGGATCGTGGGCAACGCCAGCGGTACGGCGGTGCTGCTCGGCGCGCTCTCCTCGTCCCGGCACACGCTGGAGTTCCCCCGCTTCGTGGACGCGCTGATCGGCGGCGGCGTGGGCCTGGTGGTGACGCTGCTGCTGGTGCCGATCAACCCGCTGCGGGTCATGCGGCGGGTGGCCGCGCCGACGTTGCGCCAACTCGCCGACCAGCTCGCGGCGACCGCCACCGCGCTGCGGCGGCGCGACCACGAGCTGGCCGACCGGGCGCTGAGCCGGTCGCAGGCGATCGGCACGGACCTGGGCCGGTTCTGGGACATCTTCGGCGGCGCGAAGGAAACCGTCGACCTCGCCCCGGCCCGGTGGCCGAGGCGGCGATCCGTTCAGCATTACCAGCTCGGCGCGCCGGACGTGGACCAGGCGGTCTGGAACACCCGCGTGCTGGCCCGGCGGGCCGTGGTGCTGATCGAGGACGGGGAGCCGATCCCGGAGAGCCTGCCGGACGCCGTGGAGGCGCTCGGCGCGGCGGTGCACGCCGTACAGGAGGAGGTTCTCGCGGACCAGGGTCCGGAGGACGCCCGCCGGCACGCGCTGAACGCGGTGGCGGCCGCGACGCGCGCGGAGCTGGCCGGGACCGGGCTGTCCGGCACGGTGATCGTGGGGCAGGTCCGGACCGCCGCGAGCGACATCCTCCAGGCGACCGGGATGGACCGGGCGGAGGCGCTGCGGCGCATCCGGGAGGTGGCCGCCGCGCAGTCGTGACCCGGTCAGTCGTCCCCGCGGACGCGGGCGTGCAGGTGCATGTCGTGCCGTCCGTCGTCGTGCACGGCCGCGCTGCGCTTGGTGCCCTCCAGCCGGAACCCGGCCTTGACCGCCACCCGGCACGACGCGACGTTGCCGGTGGAGTGGTCCAGCCAGAGCCGGTGCAGCCGGCCGTCCGCGAGCGCCCACGCGCTCAGCGCCCGCAGCGCGCCGGAGGCCACGCCGGTGCCGCGGGCGGCCGGAACCACCCAGTACGCGCACGCGGCTTCGCCGTCGTCGAGGTTGACGCCGCCCAACGTCATGCGCCCCACCACCTCGTCGCCCCGGGTCACCGCCCAGCTCGCGCCCGTCTCCTCCTGCCACGATCGACGGGAGTGGGCGAACCACTGGAGGACCTGCTCCGGCGACGCGGGCCGGCGGGTGTGCCAGCGGCGGATCTCCGGATCCTGGTACGCGGCCAGGACGGTCGGCGCGTCCCCGTCCGCCCAGGGGCGCAGGACCAGGCCGCCCTCGGCGGGCAACGTCGGTTGCGGGCCGGCGGCCAACGTACCGGCGGGAACGGCGGGCGGTGTGGACACCTGAAAGCGCATGCCCGACTCTCCCCCGCCGACCACCCCACATGTCAATCGGGTTCAGATCGGCACGTGCGAGGGTCCACGCGTCACGTGGCCGCTCGGCTAGGGTGCGCTGGTGGCAGTGACGGCAGCGGGCGTCTTCCGGCGTACGCCGCGGGAACGGGCCGACCAACGACTCGCCTGGGAGCGCGCCGACCAGGCGTTCTTCGCGGCCGGGGCCTGCCACATCCTGGCCTGGGTGTGCCGGGACACCTACCCGGACCGGCCGATCGGTCTCGCGGGGTTGCGGTTCGCGGGCGAGCGCCAGGTCTTCCACGTGTACGCGACCTGGGCGGACTGGGCGTTCGACCACGCCGGATGGAACCGGGAGGCGGACCTGCTCGCCGCCAACCGGGAGTTCGAACGGCGTCCACTGGACCGGATCGGGATCACGGGCGACCTCGCCACGTTCTGCCGGGCCCAGCATCACCGCATGCCGCACCAGTACTTCGGTGACCCGCTCCCCCGCGCCCGCGACTACGTGAACCGGCATCCCCCGCCGGTGAGCAGGTAGGCGACCCGTATCAGCGCCGGCGCCCGGCTCGCCACGAACTCGGCCAGCACCGCCCGCTCGTCCTCGTCCACCGCACCACCCTCGTCTCCTCGTTCACCAGTGACAGACGCGCGGGGACGCCGCCGCTATCCCGGAATCGGCGAGAATCCTGCTCAGGGCCCCGCCTACACTGCGCCGCGTGGACCAGGCCGCACCGCACACCGTCGCCTCGATCGCGCACGACCTGCGCACGCTCGGCGTCACCAAGGGCGACGTCCTGCTGCTGCACTCGTCGTACCGGAGTCTCGGGTTCGTCGCCGGGGGCACCCACGCGGTGGTGCTGGCGCTGCTGGAGGCGCTCGGTTCGGAGGGCACCCTCGTGGTGCCGACGCACACGCCGGACAACACGGATCCGGCCGGGTGGCGGCATCCGCCCGTACCGGAGGCGTGGTGGCCCGTCATCCGCGAGCACACCCCGGGCTTCGACCCGGCGCGCACGCCGAGCCGGTGGATAGGCGCCGTCGCCGAGACGGTACGCACCTGGCCGGGCGCCCGCCGCAGCGACCATCCGCAGGTGTCGTTCGCCGCGCTCGGCGCGCACGCCGCCGACGTCGTGGACGGACACCGCCTCGACGACGCGCTGGGCGAGGGCTCACCGCTGGGCGCGGTCTACCGGCTCGGCGGCAAGGTGCTGCTGCTCGGCTGCGAACACAGCTCCAACACCTCGCTGCACCTGGCGGAATGGCGGCAGGCGTCGCCGCCGCGGGCGGTGACGGGTTCGGCGGTACGGCTGCCGGACGGAACGAGCCGGTGGACCACGTGGACCGACGTCGTCACCGACGAGGACGACTTCGACCGGCTGGGCACCGACTTCGAGGCCACCGGCGGCGGGACGGTCGGCCGGGTCGGCAGCGCGACGGCCAGGCTGATGCGCCAACGCGCCCTGGTCGACTTCGCGACCGCGTGGATGGCCACCAACCGCACGGGCTGATCGCCGTCCCCGTCCGCCGCCCGGACTCACACGACGGACGGGGCGCTCGACTCACGCGGGGCGTTGTTCGTTCTCCTCGCCAGGAGGACGCTGGCGGATCGGCTCGGTCGTGTGACCTTCGGACGGCGGCGGCATCAACAGAGCGGTCGGGTCCGCACCCGACGGCACAGCGGGTCCACTCAACGCCGCGGGCGCGTCGGGATACGCGGAGCCGCTGTGTTCCCGCAAGTGCTCGCGGAGTTGGGAGATCATCCTGTCCACGGAGGACGGCTCCGTCACACCCTGGATACCCATCGCCTCGTTGGGCGCGATCCCCAGCCAGAGGTCGACAGCCACCCGGCCGGAGACGAGCAGTTTGATGATCTGGCGCTGCGTGTAGTGCCCGAACTGTGCACCCATGTTCGGCCCGTTGCCGATGGCTCCCGAGAAGACCCCGCCGCTGTTGCCGTCGGAGCCGGGTTTCCACTGCTCGTTGAAGACGCTCACCCGGTCCGCGGACGTCTCCATCCCGTCCACGTTGCCGAGCGCGTACTCCTTCGTGGAGTCGCGGATCGTGAACCCGGTGGCGATGTCGAGCACGCACTCGTACACCGGCAGGCGCCAGTTCGACATGTAGACGATCATGATCTTGTACGCGGAGTAGCGGAGTTTGCCGTCCCGTCCCCTGTTCCAGTGGAACGGGAGAACCGAGAACAGCTCGGGGATTCCGTAGAAGACGAGATAGGGCTGCCTGCCCTGGGAAAGCTCGGTGGGGTGGATGTTCAGCCGCCGGTAGCCCATCTGCGCGATGGCTTCCTCGGCCCCGTACAGCCAGGCGTCCATCTCCTGATCGGTCGCCCGGGGATAGGCGCGCCGGCGCGCCTCCGCATAGTTCAAGAGCCCGATGAGCCCCAGGACGACGAGCACCGCGCCGCCGACCCCACAGAGGAATCCGAGACAGATCGCCGCGTCACCGACGGCGAACATCACCAGGGCCATCAGCAGGAGTCCGCCACCGAATGCCAGCTTGACGTACTGGGCTACCGGCGTGGACGGTTCGGGCGCGAAATACTTGCCAGCTCGCTCTGCGCGTTGTTCAGGATGCATCAGATCCCCTGGTTTCGGCTGAGCCCCTGCCAGGTCGGGCACTCGACAGCAGGAACGTGGTTGATGATCTCGCGGGCGCGATCACTGCCGACGCCCGACAGCGCCGCCTGAAGGCCGCGCAGCCTGGAGCGGTCGGTCGGAATGCCACGGATTTCGTAGTAGTCCTCGATGATCAGCGCCCAGAGGGCTCGCAAATGGTTGCTCGTATAGCCGGGCTCGATCTGAATGCCGATCTGCAGCAGATTCTCCATCGCCCGGATCACCTCGTACCGGTACCCGCCGGGGCGTCGGCCGCCGAGAGCGGCCAGCACCCGGTAGTAGTAGACATCGACTTCGCGTGGATACATGTTCACGAGCGTGTTGAAGCGCTCCAGGGCCCGCGCGTACGCCCCATTGTTGAGAGCAGCGACCGCCTCGACGAATTCCGGGTCGACGCGGATCTGCTCCGGGAGCAGGTCCGCCAACGGCGGCCAGGCCTCAGCCAGCGTGGCGAGCGGGATGATCCACGAGATCCGCAGCCTCTTGTCCATGTCGGCGGTCGAAACCATGCCGACGACGCGGCCCGACGTGACGTCGACAACGGGGCCGCCGCTGTATCCGCGCTGGATCTGGCCGTCGAATCCGGGCAGACCGTTCACCTGGATGAGCTTCCCGGTCTCATCAGGCCCGATGACCTGGACCCGGGTCCGCTGACCGCGGTCGTCCGCCGCCGAATACTGTTCCGGAAAGCCGAGCGCGTCGAGCGGCGTCTCCGGCCGCGGCGGCGCACTGGGCCCGAGCGGCGCCGCAGGCCAGCTCTCCGGCACGTCGACGACTGCCACGTCGGTCCCGTCGTACCGGCCCGGACTCCAGCCCGGCACCGCGTAGCGGGTGGAACAGACCTGGCCCGAGCCCCAGCCCCCCGGCGCCTCCGCCCAGCACCGGACCCGGCCCTCGACCACGTGAGCGCACGTGAGGGCCACGCCCGGCGCCACGACGAATGCGGTTCCCAGCACCTCCGACGGAGCACCATCATTCGTCGTGGCTCGGATCCGCAGCCGCCAGGGTTCAGAGGAGGTGATCATTTCGGTGCGGAGTCTTCCCGTCGCCAGACCAGTTCGACACCGAGGTTTCCTTCGTACGCGGTCTTCGCGATGACGGCGTTCATCTCAGCCGTCATCTTCACCGCGAAGGTGAGCTTGACCTCGCTCGGCCCCAGGTCCTCGCGGAACACACGCATGGCCTCCAGAGCCGCCGCGCGGACGCTCCGAAGGGACTCCTCGAAGGATCTCGGTTCGGTACGACCGCTGCGGCCCACCGGTCCGATGCCGGCGCTCTCGCCACGAATATCCAGGTCCTGGCCATCGACCTCGATGAGGACCGGATCCGCTCCATGCACCGCGAATTGCCTGGTAACTGGCACAGCACTCCTTCGACCGGAAGGAAAAGAGGTCAGCGGACAATGCAGACGACGCGACAATGCGTCGAGGATCGACCGGCAGCACACCCGCAACTTGCGAGGATCGTTCAACCGGCTTGAAATCGATCCTGGCGTTCGCGCGCTGATGCCAGGATCAGACATTCGGCCGGTTCGATTGTCAGCAACACGACTTCTGGTCGAATATCGCGCTCCACTGAGGACTTGGTCCGATGATCAAATCCGCGCCGGCGCGAGACTGGTAACCGAATGGGCGGAGTGGTGGCGTAGGACGTCGTTGACCTGGCGGGGCGGAGTTCGCATCCGCGACCGTGGGATTACGAGATCAAGATTGGCGGCATCGCACGCATCCCGTTTTCCGGTACGGTGACGCTTCACGAGTCGCGCCCTTACCGTCGTAGGCCTCGCCGTTCAGGAGGTGATGCGCGTGAGAAGGACCAGCCGCATGGTGTGGTGGCCGCTCAGCATCTTCCTGATGGCGGCACCGGCAGCCTGTACGTCCTCAAGCGGTTCGAGCCAGGGTGGGGCCAGACCACCCACGCCAACTGCGTCTCTGGGCACCGACCCCAGCGCGACCCCGTCAGCTGACGTGGGCGCCGGGCAGGAGTCGTGCACCAAATCGGTCGATACGATCACGGAACCGCCGGCGGGTTATCGGCTCGTGGGAGAGGACGTCGCGGTACCTGCCCGGCCGGTGCTTCAAGTAGCGGAATCGGGGCAACCGGACCCGGCAGCCCGGCTGTTCGCCAAGTGGGGCCTGGTCGTACGCGGCGGCGCAGTGGTCGATCTTCGGGTGGCAGCCGGCTGGGAGGACAAGGCGCGTCTCGGATGGGGCTCGTCAGTGGTGCCGGCCATGAGCGCCCACGTGCGCGCCTGCGCTCCTGTCGATGACCGACCTCAGTGGCTGGCCTTCGTCGGCGGCACCTGGGTTGCGCGGCCGGCCTGCCTACCGCTCACCATCACGTCGCGGGGGCAGACGGCGCACGTACAACTAGGTGTCGGTGTCCCCTGCGACGGAACCACGCCGCCGAGTTCGTAGGAATCCTGAGCTTGAGGCTTACTTGTCTAGGGCTCGAGCGTGGTGGGCATGCCGAAGGTGGCGACGTGACGGGCACCGATGAAGGCGTTGCTTTCTACGATCTTCCCGTTCTCGATCCGGAGTACGTCGACGACCAACGCCTCGTAGTGCCGGCTGCCGGGCCGGCGGAGATAGTTGATCAGTGCCGGGCGCCCGTTGGCCGAGGTGGGGAACGTACGCCAGTCGAGCGGTCGGCCGAGGAACTCCGCGGCCGCGTCGATCCCGACGACCGGCGGCTCGGGCGGCATCGTGATCCGTACGTCCTCGGCGAGCAGTTCCCGTATCGTCTCCGGGTCCTTCGCGTCGGCGTAGCGGCGCAGGATCTCTTCGTCCTCACTGGTGAGCTGCGGGCGGCGCCAGTCCTTCGGGTCCGACGGAGCGCGCCCCCGGAGGGTGTGGCGGGCCCGCTGGAGGAGGCTGTTGACGGCCGCTACGGCGGTGTCGAGCGCGACGGCGATCTCCTGCGGCGTCCAGCCGTGGACGTCGCGCAGCACGAAGGCCGCCCGCTGCCGCGGCGGCAGGTACATGAGCGCCGCGATCACGGCCAGCTCGACGGTCTCCCGAGCGGCGAGACCGGCCTGCGGATCGTCGGCCAGCAGGGCATCGGGATAGGGACCGAGCTCGGTGGACCACTCCAGCGGATCACCGTACGGCACCGCCCGTCGACCGGCCGCCTTGCGGCTGTCGAGGAAGACGTTCGTGGCGATCCGATACAACCAGGTACGCGCCGACGCCCGGCCCTCGAAGCGGTCGCGAGCCCGCCAGGCACGCAGGAAGGTCTCCTGCACCAGGTCGTCCGCGTCGGTGACGTTCCCGACGAGGCGGTAGCAGTGGAGGTGTAGCTCACGCCGGTGCTCGTCGAAGGCGCGCTGCAGCCAGATCGCCTGCTCGTCAGACGAGTCGGGCATGTGATTTCCCCGGGGCTGAGTGGTGCTCACAACCGTACTGACGACCGCGGACCGCATCCGTCATCGGTCACCGATGACACTCGCCGACTCGGTCGTCTGTACCTGTGACCGATCCCCACTCCACGAAGGAGACAGCCATGACGGCAACCCCCGCGTCCGGCGCCGCCGCGCCCCCGGTCGTCGACCGGGAGACCTGGCTGCGCAAGCGCGACGAACTGCTCGTACGGGAGAAGGCCCACACCCGCGAAGGAGACGCGATCGCCGCCGCTCGTCGTCAGCTACCGATGACCTTGATGCCGACGGTGACGGTGCGGGGCCCGGGCGGGGACACCCCACTGGTGGAGGTGTTCGAGGGCCGCCGGATGCTCATCGCGTACTTCCACATGTGGCACGACGGCAATCCGTACGAGGATCAGTGTGAGGGGTGCACCTTCTCGACCTGTCACATGCAGACGCTGGACTACCTGCACGCTCGGGAGGTCACCTACGCCGTCTTCTGCGAGGGTCCCTACGACGAAAGCGCCCCGTTCGCGGAGTTCATGGGCTACCGGTTCCCCTGGTATTCGGCGAAGGACTCCGACCCGGCTCTGGCCGACGGTCGTCACTTCGGGTTCATCGCGTGCTACCTGCGCGACGGCGACAAGGTCTACGAGACCTACTGGACCACCGGGCGGGGCGTGGAGGCGTTGATGACCACCTACCACGCTCTGGATCTCACGGTGTACGGCCGGCAGGAGAACTGGGAGAACTCGCCTGAAGGCTGGCCGCGGGTCACCGGGCACCCGTGGCGTCTCGACGGCCGCCCCACCGCGCAATGGTCGCGCCCCGGCGTTGCACCGCGATGACGTCCTGATCGTAGTTGAGCTGGGAAAACGGCTGGTGGGCGGGCGGGGTTCGACCCCGCCACCGAGGGAATCATGAGATCAAGATGGGCGACCCAGCGACCTGCCTGAATGGGGCTCTCACCAGCGGAAACACCTCTCGATATCTCTCACCGCTCCCCCAGCGGCGGTCGGCCTCTTGCGGACTGGGTGCGAACTGCCCGCAAGCCTCTCGTCCCGCAAGAGGCGGCTACCCATCGAGCGCCTTCTGCCCCGCCGACAGCTCCTGTCGAAGCCGTCGCACCTCATCAGGCGGGGCGTCCGGGAATCTGGGCACTGCTTCAGCGATTCCTCCACCGCCTCCTCACCGATCACCTGACTGATGGCATCCCATAGGACCCTTCGCGCCCGAGACGCTTGAGGGCCGATCAGCCACTCGTCGATGAAGCGGTCGACGGTCCCGGCGTCTGCATGGCCGCCTGCCATCCTTGAACCGATCCGGTCAATCGAGCGGGTGAGGCACTCAAGGAAGCGAGCTACCTCGATCGCCCGGTCAAGTGGGACGGTCACCGTTGATTCGTCGCGGTTCACATCCAAGGCTGCCCCTCTGGATCAAGATGCCGTCGCAGACCGTCCAGATCCTCGACGGATAGCCGCCAGTCTGCCCCCGTCCCCCGGATAGGTGCCAAGAACTGCGGTGCCCGGTTGGGGTCAAGGATGGCTGTAGGCCATCGGCATACCGACGCGCAGCGCCCTTGACGCCGGGCGGGTGGCGTAGAGGATCGGGCACCCGGGGACGGTTCACGCCCTGGTCCTCATCGTCGTCAAACCGCATTCGGCGACCTACGAGAGGCCGGGGGCAAGCAGCTCCGCTGCGCGGCAGCCGATCGCCCCAACCTCAACTGGGAGCGACGCCTACGCCGATCGTCCCGCCTCACAGCCCTTCAAGCCCTTGGTAGGCCCCGTCAGCGTGGCCGGCCGGCCAGGCCGATGCCGGCGCTTGCGCCGCCAGCAGGCCGCCTTGATCCTAAAGAGGCAATTCGGCAGTTCGCGGTGTAGAACTCTTGTCTTCCGTCGGCTGATGCGCGACACCCGTCCGCCAACTGATCGGCGACACCTACGCGCTGGTCGCGGCATGAGCGAGCGTCAGCGATGATGGCGCGACCGTTCAGATGGGGAAACGATGACGACACGACCGACTCTGTTCCTGACGGTAGGACTGCCAGGCACCGGGAAGACCACAGAAGCGCGGCGCATAGAAGTCGAGGAGCAGGCTCTTCGCCTCACGAAGGACGAGTGGGTAAAGGCCCTGTACGGCCTCGCGAACCCGCCGTCGGCCTCGGACGTGATCGAAGGACGGCTCATCGAGATTGGGCTGCGCGCCCTCAATCTCGGCATCAACGTCGTCATCGACTTCGGCCTCTGGGGTCGAGATGAGCGCTCCGCGCTACGGCAGGCAGCTGCCGACCTCGGCGCGGCGGTGGAGATGCGCTACTTCGAACTCCCACCGGCCGAGCAACGGAGACGACTCGACCAACGCCAAGCCGAAGAGCCGCACACGACGTGGCACATGTCCGACGAGGAACTCGACAGGTGGGCTGCCCTCATCAGCATCCCGACCGAAGGGGAACTCGACGGCAGTGAACCCGTCGACTGCCCGCCGGCAGAATTCGCGACGTGGGAGGACTGGCGCAGGCATCGCTGGCCTCCGTCGGTCCCCTGACACCAAGGATTCCGAACCAACCACCCATCGGCAGACCGCACGTCCCGACGCCCACTGATGTGCCCCGGTGACGAGCTGGTGTTCACATCCCCAACGGGCGAGGTGTTGCGTAACAACAACTTCCGTCGCCGGGTCTTCGACCGGGCTTCGGCGTCGATCGAGCTTGCGAACCGGACGCCGCACGAGCTGCGGCACAACGGCGGCCAGTGTCGCGGTGGCGGAGGGGCCAATGTGAAGGCGGCCATGACCTCGACGCAGTGCACCCGAGCCGTCGGCACCATGGCTGAGCTGGAGAAACGGCTTGGTGGGGCGGGCGGGGTTCGAACCCGCGACCGAGGGATTATGAGTCCCCTGCTCTAACCGGCTGAGCTACCGCCCCGTCACCGCGCCGGATCGTAACCCGCCGATCGTTTCGCGGACCACCACCGGCCGGGCGGAAAGACTACCGCGACAGCACGATGGGCTACGCGAGGATAACAACGCGCAACCCACCGGCCAACGGCTCTACGCGCGCCGCAGATCGGCGATGACGGCGCCGACCGTGCGCCAGCCGCTGGCGAGCGCGCCCTGGATGGACGGGCTGTCCCGGTGGTCCCCGGCCACGTACAGGCCGTCGCCGAGCGCGACCGGCTTGCGCAGGCGGCCCTGCGGCGGCGGGGCGGCGGGCAGCGCGTCCGGCACGGTGATGGTGGTGAGGTGGGTCCAGTCGGCGGTGGAGCGGCCGTAGAGGCGGTCCAGTTCGCGGCGGATCACCGGTTCGGGCGGGGTCTGCGGGCCGACCACCGAGGTGGCGACCAGGTGCTGGCCATCCGGGGCGTACGTGGGCGCGGCCCGGCTCACCACCACCGTGTTGGCGATCGTTTCCCGCCGGTCGCCGTCGAGCAGCAGGATCGGCTCGTCCAGTGGCGCCGTCTCGGTGCGGTGGTAGTAGGTGGTGTAGGCGTGCATGCGTACCCTCGGCAGCCCGGGCAGCAGCGTGGCCGCCGCCGGCGGGTCGGCCGCGACCACGACGGCGCGGCAGGTGATCTCGCCGGACGGGGTGCGGACGCGGCCGGGCGCGACCTCGGTGACCGGGGTGTTCAGGTCGATCAGCTCGGCGGGCAGCGGCGCGGCGAGCGCCCGGGGCAGCGCCGCCATGCCGTCGGCGGGCAGGCCGATGCGGCCCCGGGCGAAGGAGCGCATGATGACCGCGAGGACGTGGCTGGAGGTGGCCAGCTCGCGGTCGAGCAGCACGCCGGACAGGAACGGCCGGAGCAGTTCCTCGATGATCGTGTCGGAGAGCCCGGCCCGGCGCAGCGCCTTCTCGGCGCTGGTCTCGGGTGTGTTGAGCAGCCGCCCGACCGGCAGCGTCGCGTAGCCGGCGGCGAGCGCGCCGAACCGCAGCCGATCGGTCAGTGTCCCGACGCCGGCGGTGAGCGTGGCGGGCGCGCCGGCGGGCTCGCGCAGCGGGTTGACGAGTCGTTCCAGCCGGTCGCTGCGGCGCACCAGCACGCCGGGCGTGAACCAGCCCATCTCGAGGGCGCCGACGTCGACCAGGCCGGCCAGCCGTGGGTACGCGGTGTTCAGCACCTGGAAGCCGCAGTCCAGCAGGAACCCGTCGACGCGGTCGGTGGCGACCCGCCCGCCGAGCCGGTCGCTCGCCTCCAGCAGCCGCCAGGGCACGCCGGCCCGGTGCAGCCTCCGGGCGGCGGCGAGACCGGCCAGGCCGCCGCCGACGACCACCACGTCGGTGTCAGGCACGGTCCACCCCCGCGCCGGCCCGGTCGCCCTCGCGGTGCGACCGCGACAACCGGCCCGGCCACCAGACCTTCGGCCCGATGTCGTACGCGAGCGCGGGCACCAGCAGCGAGCGGACCACTATGGTGTCGAGCAGGACGCCGACGGCGACGGCCACGCCCAGCTCGACGAGCACGACGAGCGGCAGTACGGCGAGCGCGGAGAACGTGGCGGCGAGCACGATACCGGCGGAGGTGATCACGCCGCCGGTGACGGCCAGGCCGACGAGCACACCGGCGCGGGTGCCGCGGCGTACCGATTCCTCCCGGACCCGGCTCATCAGGAAGATGTTGTAGTCGATGCCGAGCGCGACCAGGAAGACGAACGCGAACAGCGGGAACGACTGGTCGACGCCGGGGAAGTCGAACACGTACTTGAACAGCAGCGCGCAGAGGCCGAGCGTGGCCAGGAACGACAGCACCACCGTGGCGATCAGCAGCACCGGGGCGACCAGGGCGCGCAGCAGCACGGCCAGGATGACCGCGATGACCAGCAGCACCACCGGGATGATCACGTTGCGGTCGCGGACGGAGGCGTCGGCGGTGTCCACGTTGATCGCGGTGAAGCCGCCGACCACGGCGTCCGCGCCGGGCACCCGGTGCACCGCCTCGCGCAGGTCGCGGATGGTCCGCTCGGCGCCGTTGCTGTCCGGCGCGTCGGCGAGCGTGACGTTGAGCTGCACCCGCCCGTCGACCACCTTGGGGGGCGCGTTCGGGTCGGGCGGCGCGTTCTCGCCGCGCTGGCCGAGTGGCAGCACCGAGGCGACTCCCGGTACGCCCTGCGCCACCTGGGCGACCTGCCGCGCGGTGTCCTGGGTGGTGAAGATGGTGGCGGGGCTGCCGGTGCCGGCCGGGAAGTGCCTGTCGATGACCTCCTGACCGGCCACCGAGTCGGTGCGCTGGGTGAACAGCTGGGACTGGCCGAGCGTGGTGGCGCCGAGCTGGGTCACCCCGATCGCGAGCACGGCGAGCGCCACGGCGGTGACGACCCAGACCGTACGGGAGCGGTGCGCCACGAAGCCGGCGATCCGCGCCCAGATGCCGTGCTCGGCGCGCGGGTCGGCCTCGTCGTGCCGGGGCCGCCGGGGCCAGAACGCCCACCTGCCGCCGAGGACCAGCAGCGCGGGCAGGAACGTGAGCATCACCAGCAGCGTGGCGGCGATGCCGACGGCGCTGACCGGGCCGAGCGCCCGGTTGGAGTTGAGACTGGACAGCAGCAGGCAGAGCAGGCTGACGATGACTGTGGCGCCGGAGGCGACGATGGCCGGCGCGGCGCCCTTCCAGGCGGTCTTCATCGCGTCCCAGGGCCGCTCGTGCCGGTGCAGTTCCTCCCGGTAGCGGGCGATGAGCAGCAGCGCGTAGTCGGTGCCGGCGCCGAACACGAGCACGGTGAGGATGCCCTGCGCCTGCCCGTTGAGCTTGACGATGTCGTGGTCGGCGAGCAGGTAGACGAAGACGGCCGCCAGCGAGTACGACATCCCGGCGGCCAGCAGCGGGAAGATCCACAGCACCGGGCTGCGGTAGACGACGAGGAGGATGACCAGGACCACGGTGAGGGTGACGAGCAGCAGCGGGCCGTCGATCGCGCCGAACACCTCGATCAGGTCGCCGAGCAGCCCGGCGGGTCCGGCGACGTCGACGGTGAGCCCGTCGCGGTCCGGGCCGGCGATGTCGCGCAGGCGTTCCACCACCGCGCGGATCTGTTCGCCCTCGCCGCTGTCGATCGGCACGATCACCTGGGCGGCCTGCCGGTCCTGGCTGACGACCGGTGGCGGCAGCGGGCCGACCACGCCCGGTACGTCGGCGAAGCGGGCCGCGTCGGCCTGGATCCGTTGCTGGTCGGCCGGGGTGAGGCCGCCGGCGCGTTCGTAGACCACGAGCGCCGGCGTGGTCTCCCGGTCGACGAATCCGGCGGCCAGATCCTGCGCGCGGGTGGCCTCGGCGTCGGCCGGCAGGAAGGAGGCGTTGTCGTTGGTGGAGACCTCGCCGAGCTTGCCCGAGTACGGCCCGGCGACGCCGCCGATGATCAGCCAGCCGAGCACCACGGCTACCGCGATCAGCGTCGCGGTCCAGCGGCTGCGTCCTGCGGCCATCTCCACCGTCCTCGAATCGACGCAACAATCGACGCAGCGGGAGTCTAGGTCGACGCCGACCATCCTGCCGGGCGACTGACGACTCGCGGGCGGAAACCGGGCAGCCGGGACACGCGAGGGGCCGGAACGGGAAACGCCCGCCGGCAGGGCCGACGGGCGTGACGTGGAGCGAAGCTCCCCCGATTGGACTCGAACCAATAACCTGCCGGTTAACAGCCGGCTGCTCTGCCAATTGAGCTACAGGGGACCGTGCACCGCTCGGATCGGATCTCTCCGCTCCGTGCGACGGGGACAAGAGTACAGGACATCGGGGGGTTGTGCGCCAGGGGGTTACCGGAGGAGGACCGGACCGGCGGACGCGCCAGGATTACGGACAAATCGTCATCTCGGCACAGGGAGGCATGAGCGGAGAGCAGGATGGGTAGTTAGCCGTCGACAGAGAACGCAGGCGCAAGATGGTCGTTCCGCCGAGCCGGCGGAAATCGGCAAGAGCGTCAGGTACGGAAGGAGCCGCCATGCGCGGAAAGATCATGTTTCTTGGCGGGCTGGCTGCGGGATTCGTCCTGGGCGCCCGTGCCGGCCGGGAGAAGTACGAGGAGCTGGTGGTCCGGGGGCGCAAGGTGCTCGACCACCCGACCGTCCAGGAGGCGGCCGGGGTCGCGCAGGCCCAGGCGACCCGGCTCTACTCCGAGGGCAAGGACAAGCTGGGGCAGACCAAGCTGGGTGAGAAGCTCGCCACCGGCAACGGTGGCAAGCCGGGCATGACCGAGGCCGACAAGCCGTTCGCGGGCACGCCGGCCGCGGTCGGCAGCCGCAGCGCCAACGGCACGGGCTCGACCAGTTCGACCAGCGCGTCCGGCTCGACCACGACCGGCACGAGCACCAAGCCGTCCACCGGCAACACGCTCTGACGCAAGCGGACAGCGGGCCGGTCACCTTCGGGTGACCGGCCCGCTCCCGTGTGCTCGGGCGCCGATGTGGCACATTCTCCGTGGGGAGGTGACCACATGCCGATGGTCGGACCGGAAACGGCGGATCAGGCGCGGCTGCTGCGCCTGCTGCGCGACGACGGCCCGCGGTCCCGGGTCGAGCTGACCGACCTCCTCGGCCTGCCGCGGGCCCGGTTCGCCGCCGAGGTGGACCGGTTGACCGCGCTGGGCCTGGTGGAGAGCGCCGGCCCGGCTGCCTCGCGGGGCGGGCGACGGTCGTCGCTGCTGCGCATCGGCGCGCAGGTCCGGTTCGGCGCGGTGCTCGTCGGCGGCGGCACGCTGCGGGTCGCGCTCACCGACGGCGAGCTGAACCCGCTGGCCCGGCACGGCGAGCCGGTGGACGTCCGGCTCGGCCCGGACGTGGTGGTCGGACGCATGGTCGAGCTGCTCGGCAAGCTGCGCGTCGAGGCGGGGCTGACGTCGCTGACCGGCGTCGGTGTCGCGCTGCCCGCGCCGGTCGAGGTCCGCGACGGCACGCCGGTCTCCCCGCCGGCCCTGCCCGGCTGGCACCGCTTCCCGGTACGCGACACGCTCGCCGCCGAGCTGGGCTGCCCGGTGCAGGTCGACAACGACGCCAACGCGATGGCCCTCGGTGAACGGCACGCCGGCACCGGCCGCCCGTTCGACGACTTTCTCGCCGTCAAGCTGGGCGACGCGGTCGGCTGCGGGCTGGTGCTCGCCGGTTCGCTCTACCGGGGCGCGGCCAGCGGGGCCGGCGACATCGGCCACCTCCAGCTGAGCGAGGACGGACCGCTCTGCGGCTGCGGCAACAACGGGTGCGTCGAGGCGTACTGCGGGGATGCCGCGCTGGTGCGGGAGGCGGTGACGGCCGCGCGGGCCGGGCGCTCGACGGTGCTCGCGGACCGGCTGGCCGCGGCCGGGACGCTGGCGGTGGCCGACGTGGCGGCGGCGGCCACCGAGGGCGACCCGGCGGCGCAGACCATCGTCCGCGACGCCGCCCGCCGGCTCGGGCAGGTGCTGGTCGGGCTGGTCAGCTTCGTCAACCCGGCCATCGTCATCATCGGGGGCGCGCCGGCCGGGATCGGGCCGGTCCTGCTCGCCGAGATCCGGGGCGTGGTCTACCGGCGCTCCACGCCGCTGGCCACCGGCAGCCTGCCGATCGTCCTGTCCGACCTCGGCGACACCGCCGCCCTGATCGGCGCGGCCCACCTGGTCAGCACCCAGACCTACGCCGCCCGCTGACCCCCACCCCCGCCCTCACCTCACCTCACCCCGTCGATCTTGCACTTGCGGCCCTCCCGAAACGGGCATAAGCGGCATCACGTGGGCCGCAAGTGCAAGATCGCGAGCGCAGGAGGAGGGTCAGTCGCGGCTGCTGAAGGCAGCGTCGAAGGCGGCGCTCGGGGCGTCGAAGGCCAGGCGGCGGACGAACTGGAGCGCCTCCGGCGCGCCGACCAGGCGGTCCATGCCGGCGTCCTCCCACTCGACCGAGATCGGGCCGTCGTAGCCGATCGCGTTCAGCGCCCGGAAGCAGTCCTCCCACGGCACGTCACCGTGGCCGGTGGAGACGAAGTCCCAGCCGCGCCGCAGGTCGGCCCAGGGCAGGTGGGAGGAGAGCCGGCCGCGCCGGCCGTCCCCGGTACGGACCTTCGCGTCCTTGCAGTCGACGTGGTAGATCCGGTCGGCGAAGTCGAAGATGAAGTTCACCGGGTCCAGCTCCTGCCAGACGAAGTGCGACGGGTCCCAGTTGAGCCCGAACGCCTCCCGGTGCCCGATCGCCTCCAGCGTGCGCTTGGTGGTCCAGTAGTCGTACGCGATCTCGCTGGGGTGCACCTCGTGCGCGAACCGCACGCCCACCTCGTCGAACACGTCCAGGATCGGGTTCCACCTGTCGGCGAAGTCCTGGTAGCCACGCTCGATCATGGCCGGTGGCACCGGCGGGAACATGGCCACCGTGTGCCAGATGGACGAGCCGGTGAAGCCGACGACGGTGCGTACGCCGAGTTTCGCCGCCGCCCGCGCGGTGTCCTTGATCTCCTCGGCGGCCCGCTGCCGCACCCCTTCCGGCTCGCCGTCGCCCCAGATCCGGGCCGGCAGGATGTCCTGGTGCCGCTCGTCGATCGGGTGGTCGCAGACGGCCTGCCCGACCAGGTGGTTGGAGATGGCGAACACCTGAAGGTTGTGCTTGGCCAGGGTGGCCCGCTTGCGCTCGACGTACGAGTCGTCGGCGAGCGCCTTGTCCACCTCGAAGTGGTCGCCCCAGCAGGCGATCTCCAGCCCGTCGTAGCCCCACTCGGCGGCGAGCCGGCAGACCTCGTCGAACGGCAGATCGGCCCACTGGCCGGTGAAGAGCGTGATGGGTCGCGCCATTGTCCTTCTCCCCTGTGGTGATGGGGGATTCCGTCGCGGACCGGGGCGAGGACGACCGGAGGCGGCGGCCTGAGGGCACCGGTGGACGCCGGAGCGTCTGCCTCCCGGGCGGGTTGCGCCTCCCGCCGGGTCACCGGCCACCTCGCGGTCGCCGCCTCCACTCTATGGCCTACCTCAGGGCAGGGTCCAGCGCTGGTTCGCCGCGCCCGTGCACGTCCACAGGTGCACCGCCGTGCCGTCGGCCGAGTTGTTGCCGGACACGTCCAGGCACTTGCCCGACGACGGGTTGCGCAGCGTCCCGTCCGCCTGCGCCGACCAGGTCTGCGCGCCGGTGCCGTTGCACGACCACAACTGGATCTTCGTGCCGTTCGCGTTGCCGCCGCCGGAGACGTCCAGGCACTTGCCCAGCGCCTTCACCGGCCCGTTCGGCGTCACCGTCCACGTCTGCGCCGTCGAGCCGTTGCAGGTGTAGAGCTGGATCTGGGTGCCGTCGGCCGACGAGGCGTTCCGCACGTCCAGGCACTTGCCGGCCAGCCCCTTGATCGGGCCGGTGCCGCCGCTTGCGGTGCCGCGGACCAGCGTGAAGTCGTCCACGTCGAACAGGCCGGTGCCGCTGCCGGCGAACGTCAGGTGCACGGTCTGCGTACCGGACGGCACGCCGGTGAGCGCGGTGGACACGTCGGCGAACGTGGTCCAGCTGCCGGTGTTCGGCACCGCCACCTGGCCGAGCAGCGGTCCGGTCGGCGAGCCGGTCCGCACCTGGAGCGTGCCGCCGGGCCCGCCGGAGACCACCCGGGCGCGCAGCGACGTCACACCGGTCAGGTCCAGCCCCGGGTACGCGGCCCAGTCGCCCGGATCCACGTACCCCAGGGTCTGGCCGCCGTTGGCGCCGGCCTTGGGGTACGCGCTGACGCCGCTGGCCGAACCGAACGCCTCGGCCTGGACCGTGGTGTTGCCGGTCGGCGGCGGCGTCCCGCCCAGTTCCTTGATCCGGATGTTGCGGAACGACACGTCGTCGCCGGTGCCGTGGTTCTGGATGCCGACGTGCCCGGCGAGCGACCGCACCGGATCGGTGTTTGTGAAGTCGTTGATGCGTACGCCGTTGAGGAACACCTGCAGCCGTTCCCCTTCGACCAGGATCTCGTAGGTGTTCCACTCCCCCGCCGGGTTCAGCGCCGCGTCCCGGGCCGCCAGGTCGGCGGACTTGAAGCCGTAGATCGCGCCGGTGGTCCGGTCGGCGGCGTCGGTGGGGTCGATCTGGATCTCGTAGCCGTTGTCCACCGCCGAGTTCGGGTCGCTCGACGGCGGGAAGCCGACGAACACGCCCGAGTTGTCGTCACCGGCCAGCCGCCAGTCCAGCTTCAGCGAGTAGTTGGTGAACTGCTTCGCGCTGTACCAGTACAGGCCCATGCCGCCGACCGAGGTGAGCGTGGCGTCGGTGTTGGTGAAGCTGCCCGGCCCGGCCTGCGACCAGCCGGTGGTGCCGCCGTTGTAGAGCGCGGTGTAGCCGGTTTCCGGCCGGCAGTCGGCCTTCGTGCGCCCGGCCGCGTAGCGGATGCCGCCGAGCAGATGGTTGCGGAACGCCGCGTCGGCGTAGGAGGCCTGGGTGTGGCCGCCGCCGGTGTAGAAGGACCGGCCACCGCTGTACGTCTTGCACCAGGCGTGCGGGTGGTCGCCGCCCATCGAGCCGCCCGAGTACGAGGACTCGTCGAGGCTGGCCAGGACGTGCGCGGTGGAGCGGGCGTTGGAGCGGTAGTCGTACCACTCGTCGGTGCGGTTCCACTGCTGCGGCAGGTGCGCGGTGGCCGCGTGCGCCCGGTCCTCCACCTTGACGGTGGCCGGCTGGATGGCCGGGTGGGACGCGAACCACGCGCCGACGAGGTTGCCGTAGAACGGCCAGTCGTACTCGGTGTCGGCGGCGGAGTGCACGCCGACGTACCCGCCCCCGGCGCCGATGTACGCCTCGAACGCCGACTGCTGGCTGGCGTTCAGGACGTCCCCGGTGGTGTTGAGGAAGATCACCGCCTCGAAACGGGCCAGGTTGGCGGTGGTGAACTGGGCGGCGTCCTCGGTCGCGGTGACCGTGAAGTTGTTCGCCGCGCCAAGCTCCCGCACGGCCTGCGTGCCGACCGCGATGGAGTCGTGGCGGAAGCCGGCGGTCTTGGAGAAGACGAGCACGTCGTAGGGGGCGTCGGCGGCGCTCGCCGGGGCGGCGGCGCTGGTGGCGGCCACGGCGGTCACCGCGACCAGCGCGATACGGAGGAGTCTCATCGGCGTTCTTCCTTCCCACCTCACGGCAGCGTCCACTTCTGGTTGGCCGCACCCGTGCAGGTCCACAGGTGCACCGCCGTGCCGTCGGCCGAGTTGTTGCCGGACACGTCCAGGCACTTGCCCGACTGCGGGTTGCGCAGCGTCCCGTCGGCCTGCGCCGACCAGTTCTGCGCGCCGGTGCCGTTGCACGCGTAGAGCTGGATCTTCGTGCCGTCCGCGCTGGCCCCGCCGGACACGTCCAGGCACTTGCCGAGCGCCTTCACCGTGGCGTTCGGCGTCACGGTCCACGACTGCGCCGTCGTGCCGTTGCAGGTGTAGAGCTGGATCTGGGTGCCGTCGGCGGTGGCGGCGTTGCGCACGTCCAGGCACTTGCCGGCCAGGCCCTTCACCGGGCCGGTGCGCACGGCCGACGTGGTGAGCGTGAACGCGTCCAGGTCGTAGAGCGCCCCGGTGCCACCGGCGAACGTCAGATAGAGCGTGGTGGTGCCGGCCGGCGGATTGGCGATCGTGCCGGTGACTGTGGTGAACGTGTCCCAGGCGCCGGTGACCGGGACGGTGGCCGAGCCGAGCACGGCGCCGGTGGCCGAGCCGGCCCGTACCTGGAGCGTGCCGCCGGCCCCGGCGGACGACACCCGGGCGGTGAACCCGGTGGCGTCGGCGAGCAGGTACGGCTGGAACGCGATCCAGTCTCCGTTGTGGATGTCGCCGACGGTCTTGCCGCCCTCGGCGGTGGCCTTGTCGAACGTGTTGATCCCGGACGAGGTCTTGAAGTGCTCGGCCTGCCGGTGCCGGGGCTGGAGTGTGTGCTGGGTGTGCGTGGTGAGGCCGCCGGAGTCGGTGTACTCGGCGTCGAAGACCGCGAAGATGTTCGCCGCGTCGTCGTGCTCACCGTCGACGGGTACGGCGATCGAGCCGGTGCAGCCGGTCGCCGAGGTGATCTGGTGGCCGTGCTGGTCGTGGCCGAGCACGTAGGTCATCTTGACCTTCGTGCAGTCGATGGTCGCGTCCTCCGGGTCGGTGACGGTGATCCGGAACGGCACGGTGTCGCCGAAGGAGAACAGCTTGCCGTTGCCGGGTGTCTCGATGACCACAGTCGGGGCGGTGTTGCCGACGGTGATCGTCACGCTGGCGGTGCCGGTGGCGCCCTGCGGGTCGCGCACCGTGAGCGTGGCGGTGTACCTGCCGTTGGCGGTGTAGGTGTGCGAGGGGTTCGCCGCGGTGGAGGTGCCGCCGTCGCCGAACGTCCAGGCGTACGTGAGCGCGCCGCCCTCCGGGTCGGACGAGCCGGCCGAGGAGAAGGCCACCGCGAGCGGCGCGGCGCCGGAGGTCCGGTCGGCGGCGGCGCGGGCCACCGGGGCGCGGTTGGCGCCGCCCAGGTAGTCGAAGCGGTACAGCGCCGAGTTGGCGTCGCCGTTGAAGTAGCCGGTGCCGTAGTCGAGCACGTAGTACGCCCCGTCCGGGCCGAACGCGGAGTCCATCACCTGCTTGCCGGTCCACGGGAAGCTGTCGATGGTGCCGGGTGAGCCGTCCGCGTTGACGTGGATCGGCTTGATCCAGCCCCGGCCGAACTCGGTGGCGAAGAACTGCCCGTCGAACGACTGCGGGAACTTGGTGGTGGACGGGTTCGCCGCGTCGTACCGGTAGACCGGACCGCCCATCGGCGACTCGGAGCCGCCGCCGAACTCGGGCGGGCTGCCCGCGTCACCGGCGTAGCGGATCCAGGACGGCTTCGCCGCCGGCAGCGTGGTCAGGCCGGTGTTGCGGAACGAGTTGTTCGTCGGCCCGCCCGTGCAGTTGTACTTCGGTCCGGCGGTGCCGGTGGCGAAGTCCCACTCGGCGTACGTCTCGGCGGCCGTGTTGGTGCCGGTGCAGTACGGCCAGCCGTAGTTGCCGGGCCCGGTGACCCGGTTGAACTCGACCTGCCCGGACGGGCCGCGGGCGGTGGTGGTGCCGGCGTCCGGCCCGTAGTCGCCCACGTAGACGACGCCGGTGGCCTTGTCGACGCTGATCCGGAACGGGTTGCGGAAGCCCATCGCGTAGATCTCCGGGCGGGTCCGCGCGGTGCCGGGCGCGAAGAGGTTGCCGGCCGGGATCGAGTACGTGCCGTTGGCGTTCACCTTGATCCGCAGGATCTTGCCCCGCAGGTCGTTGGTGTTGCCGGCGCTGCGCTGCGCGTCGTACCCGGGGTTGCGGTTGGTGCGCTCGTCGATCGGCGCGTATCCGGCCGAGTCGAACGGGTTGGTGTCGTCGCCGGTGGACAGGTAGAGGTTGCCGGCGGCGTCGAAGTCGATGTCACCGCCGACGTGGCAGCACAGCCCCCGGTCGGCCGGTACGTCGAGCACGTCGACCTTGCTGGCCTGGTTGAGCGTGAAGTCGGCGTTGAGCGTGAACCGGGACAGCCGGTTGACGCCCTGCCAGGCGGAGAAGTCGGTGCCGGTGGCGGGCGCGTCGCCGGCGGGGGTGGACAGCGGCGGCGCGTAGTAGAGGTAGATGTGCCGGTTGGAGGCGAAGCCGGGGTCGACACCGACGCCCTGCAGCCCCTCCTCGTCGTGGGTGTAGACCGGCAGCGTGCCGATGACTGTGGTGACGCCGGCCGCGTCGGTGCGGCGCAGCGTGCCGTTGCGGGCGGTGTGCAGGACCGACCGGTCGGGCAGCACCGCCAGGGACATCGGTTCGCCGGTCTCGGCGACGCCGCGGGCGAGTTCGACCTGCTGGAAGTCGCTCGCCGTGATCGGGTGGGCGGACGCCGGGACGGGCGCCGCGGCCGCTGTGACGGTGCCGGCGGTGGCCGCGAGCAGCAGCGCTGCGGCAGCGGCGAACGGTCGTCGGGCACGGGGGTGGTGGTGGCTGGACATGCTGTGCTGTCCCTTCCTGACGCGCGCAGCCAGGACCGGGCGCGCGTCGCGCCGGATGCCGAGCGGGGGATGCTGCGCCTCGGCGAGGCGGGCGGTACGGGGGCGGATCGCCTCGTCGGGTCAGCTAGGTACTGTGCACGACATTAAAACCTTTCGATCAGCCTGTCCATAGCTTCTGATCGATCGGCTTACACTTTCGCCGCCACCCGACAAAAGTAGGTGTCACTCGCGGCGGTCGACAGCCCGCTCCACGAGCGCGGCGAGCACCCGCCGGGCCGGCTCCGCGAGCCCCACCGCGTCCAGCGCGACCACTGCCGCGTCGGCCCGGGTACGGATCATCCGCTCCACCGCCTCCCGGGCGCCGGACTCCTCGACGATGCCCCGCACCTCGGCGGCGCCCGCCTGATCCAGCGCCGGATCGCCGACCAGCTCGCGCAGCCGGGCCACCCCGGCCGGGGAGGCGGACGCCCGGGCCAGCGCCAGCAGCACCGTCGGCTTGCCCTCGCGCAGGTCGTCCAGATTGGACTTTCCGGTCACCGCCGGATCGCCGAAGACGCCGAGGACGTCGTCGCGGAGCTGGAACGCGTCCCCGAGGGGATCGCCGAACCCGGCCAGCGCCGCCACCTCCGCCGGCGTCGCGCCGGCCAGCGCGGCGCCGATCTGCACCGGACGGGTCACCGTGTAACGGGCCGTCTTCAGCCGCACCACGGCGAGCGCGCTCGCCACCGAACCGTCCCCGGCCGCCGCGACCACGTCCAGGTACTCCCCCGCGATCACCTCCGAGCGCATCCGGGCCAGCAGGACCTGCCCGCCGCGCAGCCGCTCGGGCGGCAACCCGCAGCCGTGGAACATCTGCGCCGACCAGGTGGCGCAGAGGTCCCCGCAGAGCACCGCCGCCTGCCGGCCGTACGCCGCCGGGTCGCCGCGCCAGCCGGACCGCTCGTGCAGGTCGGCGAAGAAGCGGTGCAGCGTGGGCGCTCCCCGGCGGCGGTCACTGCGGTCCACGATGTCGTCGTGGATCAGCGCGAACGCGTGGAACAGCTCCAGCGACGCCGCGGCCACCACGATCGGCCGCTCGTCCGGGCCGCCGAAGCCCCGCCAGCCCCAGTAGCAGAACAGCGGTCGCAGCCGCTTCCCACCGGCCAGCACGAACCGGCGCAAAGCGGAGTGAACAGTCCCCGTACCGTCGTCCGGCCGACCCGGCCCTCTCGCGTCCAGGAACGCGGCGAGCTCGGCGTCGAAACGGCCCCGAAGCAGGGCCGGGTCGGTCGGTGCGACGGTCACGGTCATGGTGCCTCCCAGGCCAATCCGGCGAGTTCCAGCAACAACGCCTTCACATCGATCGCCTCCACCCGGGGCCGGATCGCGGCCGGGTCGGAGCAGAGCAGCACCGGGCCGTCCGCCGGATCGGCCGGCAGGCGCCCGTGCGAACCACGCACCGCCCGCGCCCCGGCGTCCAGCCCGACCACGTTCATCAGATAGCGCAGGCCGAGCTTCTTGCGCGCCAGCGCCACCGCCGCACGACGTTTCGCCGCGCCCGGAGCGGCCGGATCGAAGAACAGCTCGGCCGGGTCGTAGCCCGGCTTACGGTGGATCTCCACCAGCCGCGCGAAGTCGGGTGCCCGCGCGTCGTCCAGCCAGTAGTAGTAGGTGAACCAGGCGTCCGGCTCGGCCACCAGCACCAACTCGCCCGAGCGGGGATGGTCCAGGCCGTACCCGGCCTGCCCGGCGGCGTCCAGCACCTCGGCCACGCCGGGCAGCGCCGCGCAGAGCTTCGCCACCGCCGGCACGTCCGCCGGATCCCGGACGTAGACGTGTGCCACCTGGTGGTCGGCCACCGCGAACGCCCGTGACGTCCACGGGTCGAGGTATTCCATCCCGGCCTGGGTGTAGACCCGCAGCAATCCTTCGGCGCGCAGCAGCCGGTTCACGTCCACCGGGCGGGACACGTCGGTGATGCCGTACTCGGACAACGCCACCACAGTAGCGTCCCGATCACGGGCCGCGTCCAGCAGCGGGCCGAGCACGGTGTCCAGCTCCGCCGCCGCGGCGGCGGCCTCCGGCCCGGACGGACCGAAGCGTTGCAGGTCGTAGTCCAGATGCGGCAGGTAGACAAGGGTCAGGTCGGGGGCGTGGTCGGCCAGGATCCGCTGCGCGGCCCGGCTGATCCACGCCGAGGACGGCAGCCCCGCGCCCGGGCCCCAGTAGCTGAACAGCGGGAACGTGCCGAGCGCGTCGGTGAGCGTGTCCCGCAGCCGCGGCGGGTCGGTCCAGCAGTCCGGCTCCTTGCGCCCGTCGGCGTGGTAGACCGGGCGCGGCGTGACGGTCCAGTCCACGTCCGCGCCCATCGCGTACCACCAGCAGACGTTCGCGACCCGGTAGCCCGGCTCGACGCGGCGGGCCGCCTGCCACACCTTCTCGCCGCCGACCAGCGCGTTGTGCTGCCGCCAGAGCAGCACCTCGCCCAGGTCGCGGAAGTACCAGCCGTTGCCCACCACGCCGTGCCCGGCGGGCAGCTCGCCGGTGAGGAACGTGGACTGCGCCGAGCAGGTCACCGCCGGCAGCACGGTGCCCAGCTCGGCGGCGAACCCGGCGTCGGCCACCGCGCGCAGCCGGGGCATGTGCGCCAGCAGCCGCGGGGTCAGCCCGACCACGTCGAGCACCACCAGCCGCCGGCTCATGCGGTGCCGGCCTTCGTTCGCGACTGCGGGGCTCGCAGGACCGGCTCACTCCTCGCGCTCACGAGGACATCACCGCCGTCGGCGCCAGCCCGAGCGCGGTCAGCTCGTCGCGGGCGAAGGCCAGCTCGGCGGCGATGCCGGCGGCCAGCTCCGCGTCGCCGCGCGGCCGCCGCGCCTCCGGCAGCACCCCCCAGGTGTACGTCTCGACGTCGAGGTGGTCGCAGCCCGCGACCGGACCGGCGAACAGCGCGGCGAGCGCCTCCCGCAGCACCGGCACCGTGGAGCGCAGCGGCGGTTCGGGCGGGGCGTGCAGCGGCACGTGGTAGTGCACCCGCCAGGCACCGGGCAGCCGCGCGTCGAGCGCGGCGTCGAGGTCGTCGGCCGCGTACGCCGGATCGGCCGGATCGGCGGCGCCGGCGCAACCGGCTGCGCGGGTCTGGTGCAGGAACCTCGGCTCGACGAAGCGGCGCAACGCCGCGCCCGCCCCGACCGGATCGGGCGCCTCGACGGCGGCGGACACCTGGACCTTCACCACGGGGAGACCGGCGGCACGCAGCCCGGCCAGGGCATCCGCCGGCTGCTCCCAGGCGCACGCCAGGTGTGCGAGGTCCAGGCAGATCCCGAGCCGGTCGGTATCCATGGCTGAGAATACCTCGCGTGCTTGTCCCGTCGACTCCACCAGGCAGCCGGGTTCCGGCTCGAAGCCGACCCGGATCACCCGGCCGGTCTCCCGCTGCACCGCGGCCAGCCCGTCGGCCAGCGCGTCGAGCCGGCGCCGGGCGGTCGCGGCGCGCGCGGTGTCCCACGGCGTACGCCAGGCCAGCGGCAGCGTCGAGACCGACCCGTGGACCGCGTCGTCGGGCAGCAGGTCGGCCAGCACCCGGGCCAGGTCCAGCGTGTACGCCGAGCGCTGCGGCGTGGTCCAGTCCGGGTGGTACACCGCGCCCTTGACCACCGGGGCCTGGAACGCGGCGTACGGGAAGCCGTTGAGCGTGACCACCTCCAGGCCCCGTACCGTCAGCTCGTGACGCAGCCGGCGGCGGGCCGCCGGGTCGGCGGCGAGCGCGGCGGCCACCGGCGCGGCCAGCCAGAGCCCGAGCCCGAGCAGGTCGGCGCCGAGCGCCCGGCGCACCGCTACCGCGTACGTGTCGAGCTGGGCGACGATGCCGGGCAGGTCCTCGGCCGGGTGGACGTTCGTGCAGTAGCCGAGATGGACGGTCGTGCCGTCGGCGTGGCGCAGCCGCATCATTCGCCTCCGCGCAGTATCGAGTTGCCGGCGAAGGTGGGGTCGCTCGCCTCCAGGGCGGTCAGGTCGAGCCGGCCGGACTGGCCGTAGAACTCGACCGGGTTGCGCCACAGCACCCGGTCCACGTCGTCGGCGCTGAACCCGGCCAGCTGCATCGCCTCCCCGGTGGCCCGGGTCAGCAGCGGGTCCGACCGCCCCCAGTCGGCGGCCGAGTTGACCAGCATCCGCTCGGTCCCGTACCGCTTCAGCAGCTCGACCATGCGCGGCGGCGACATCTTCGTCTCCGGGTAGATGGAGAAGCCCAGCCAGCAGCCGGTGTCCCGGACCAGCCCCACAGTCACCTCGTTGAGGTGGTCGACGAGCACCCGTTCCGGCGCGATGTCCGACTCGGCGACCACGTCGAGCGTGCGCCGTACGCCGCGTGCCTTGTCCCGGTGCGGCGTGTGCACCAGCGCGGGCAGGTCGTACGCGACGGCCAGGGCGAGCTGCCCGGCCAGCGCGGCGTCCTCGGCCGGCGTCATCGCGTCGTAGCCGATCTCACCGACGGCCACCACGCCGTCCTTGTCCAGGTAGCGGGGCAGCAGGTCGAGCACCGGGCGGCAGCGCGGGTCGTTCGCCTCCTTCGGGTTGAGCGCCACTGTGGCGTGGTGCCGGATGCCGAACTGCCCGGCCCGGAACGGCTCCCAGCCGATCAGCGAGTCGAAGTAGTCCACGAAGCTGTCCACGCTGGTGCGCGGCTGGCCCAGCCAGAACGCCGGCTCGACCAGCGCGCGGACCCCGGCGGCGGCCATCCGCTCGTAGTCGTCGGTGGTGCGGGACGTCATGTGGATGTGCGGGTCGAAGATGCGCATGTCACGCCTCCGGGGTGGGGATGGTCAGCCGGCGCAGCAGGTCGGCCGCGTCGTCGGGCATGGTCCGGCCGGCGGCGTGCCGCTCGGCGGCGTACGCGGCGAGCATCCGGGCCAGCTCGCCGTCGGCCCGCTCCGGCAGGTCGTCGACGACCGCCAGGGGCACGCCGGTGAACACGCACTTGAGCACCGCCTGCCGCCAGGCCGGCTGCTCCAGGTGCCGGGCGTACGGGCCCAGCGCGGCGGCGACCAGCCGGGTGTCGTTTGTGCGGATCGCGTCGTGCAGCAGCGGCACGCACTCCGCGCCGATGGGCAGCAGCGGCAGCGCGCGCAGCACGGCGCGTTTCTCGGCGGCGTCGCCCTGCCGGTAGAGCGTCTCGGCCGCGGCGGCGTGGCCGTTCGGCAGCGTGGTCAGCAGCAGCGCGCGGGCCGCCTCGTCGGCCGTCCAGCCGGGCGGGTCGGGCAGCGGCCCGCGACCGCACCGCCGGGCGGCGGTGGCGAAGAACCGTTCGATCGCCGTGGGTTCGGTCGCGACGCGGCGCAGCGCCGCGTCCAGCCACTGCGGATCGGGTACGCCCCGAAGCGCGGCGCGCAGTCGGTCGGGTGTCATGCCGTCTCCCCTCTGCCGGGTGGAAGGTGGTGGGTCACCGCCCCTCGCCGCGCGAGGCGGCGGCGCGCAGGAAGTCCAGTGAGCGGGCGGCGACGGCCGGGGCCGCGTGCGAGTGCCGGGGCAACTCCACCGCCACCAGCCCGCGGTAGCCGGCGTCGGCCAGGGCACGCAGCACCGGCGGGAAGTCGATCTCGCCGGCGCCGAACTCCAGGTGTTCGTGCACGCCTCGGCGCATGTCGTCGATCTGCACGTTGACCAGGTGCGCGGCGACCTCGGACACGCACCGCGGCACCGGCAGCGGCTCCAGGCACCGGCAGTGCCCGATGTCGAGCGTGATGCCGAAGCCGGGCGGCGCGCCGAGCGCCTCGCGCAGCCGCCGCCACCCGGCGATGTCCTCGACGAACATGCCCGGCTCCGGTTCGAAGCCCAGCGGCACGCCCGCCTCCGCCGCCTCGGCGCACACCGTCGCGCAGCCCGCTACGAGGCGGTCGGCGGCGACGTCGGGCGGTACGCCGGGCGGGCGTACGCCGGCCCAGAAGGAGACCGCCTCCGCGCCCAGGTCGGCGCCGATCCGCACGGCCCGGCGCAGGAACTCCACCCGCCGGGCCGGGTCGTCGTGCAGCAGCGTCGGCGCGTGCTTGTGCCAGGGGTCGAGCAGGTAGCGGGCGCCGGTCTCGACCACCACCGCCAGCCCGAGCGCGTCCAGCCGGCGGCGCACGGCGGCCACCCGGCGGACCAGGCCGGGGGCGAACGGGTCCAGGTGGTCGTGGTCCAGGGTGAGCGCGACACCCTGGTAGCCGAGGTCGGCGAGAACAGCGAGCGCGTCACCGAGGCGGTGGTTGGCGAAGCCGTTGGTGCCGTACCCGAAACGCAGCGCGCCCGGGCCGGGCAGCGGGTCGGCGGCGGTCATGTCGGGGAGATCAGTCGGGCCAGGCGGCGGCCGAGCGGGGCGGCGCCGGCCACGGCGAGGCCGAGCAGCCGCGCCCCGGCGCGGGCGGTGAGCGAACCCTGCAAGGCGGGCAGCCCGGTGATCCCGGCCCCGACGGCGGCGCGCACCCGGGCCGGTGACGGATCGGCGAGCACCCGGGCCTGCGCCCGGCCGTACCGGACGGCGTACCCGGCCGCGAGCACCGCCGGCACCAGCTCCCCGAGCCGAAGGAAGGGCCCCCTCTTAACGCATCCGGTAGAGGAGGGGGCCCCGCTTAACACGGTGGGCCGGGCCGGGGTGGTGAACGCGATCAGCGCGGTGCCGGCCAGCGTGAGGCCCGGCAGACGCCGGTCCGCGCCGGTCACCTCGCGGCGGGACAGCGCGGTCACCGTCCAGGTGTGCGCGGCGACGGTGAGCGCTGCGGGCAGCGCCCGGACCACCCGGCCGCCGCACGCGCCGAGCAGCACGTCCAGCCCACGGCAGGCGGCCATCACCGCCGGGCCGGCGGCGGTGTTCTTCGCGCGCAGGTCGTACCCCCAGATGGTGGCCGCGAGTGGGAGCGCGACCGCCGCCGCCCGGCGGCCCCCGGCGGCGGTGGCGACCGCGAGCCCGGCGGCGGTGAGGCCGGACGCGACGCCGAGCGCCACGGACGGGCGCACCCGGCCGGACGGGATCGGCCGCTCCGGCCGTTCGACCGCGTCCAGCCGCCGGTCCGCCCAGTCGTTGGCGGCCATCCCGGCCCAGTAGAGCAGCACCGACGCGCCGGCCAGGGCGGGCGTCCGGCGGTCCAGCGATCCGGCCGCGGCGGCGCCGGACAGCACGTC
Organism: Micromonospora sp. LHW51205; assembly: GCF_003315815.1. NCBI lineage: Bacteria > Bacillati > Actinomycetota > Actinomycetes > Micromonosporales > Micromonosporaceae > Micromonospora > Micromonospora sp. LHW51205. The sequence continues at coordinate 798,959 of NZ_QMEZ01000002.1, forward strand.
CCCGGGTACGGAGAGCGCGGCCGGCGCCCGGACCAGCTCGGCCAGGTCGGCCAGGCGGGTCACGGCGTCACCCGGGCGTGCAGGCCGGCGGCGAAGTCCCGCAGCACCGTCCACTGCTCGCCGAGCGCGTGGGCGGTCGCGCCGAGCGGGTCCTTGAAGAAGAACGCCAGCTCGGTCAGCGGGCCGTGGCGGCCGGCGGCGTGCGCGGCGGCGGTGAGCCGGGCCAGGTCCAGCACGAGCGGCGCGGCGAGCGCCGAGTCGCAGCCGTGCCAGGTGAACTCCATCCGCATGCCGGTGCCGAGGAAACCGGCGAACGTGATCAGGTCCCAGGCGGTCTTGAAGTCGCCCAGTTCCTCGACGTACTCGATCCGGGTGTGGCCCTGGGGCAGGTAGCCGAGCGTCTCGGCGAGCACCCGCTGCTTGCTGCCGACCTTGGCGGCGTTGGCGGCCGGGTCGGCGAGCGTGGCGCCGTCGCCGCCGCCGAGCAGGTTCGTGCCGGACCAGGAGCGCACGGCCAGGTGCCGCATCGCGAACATCGGCGCGAGCACCGACTTGAGCAGCGTCTCGCCGGTCTTGCCGTCGTGCCCGGCGTACGGCAGCCCGCGTTCGGCGGCGAGCGCGGCCAGGGCCGGCAGGCGGGCGCCGGTGGACGGGGTGAAGTCCACGTACGGGCAGCCGGCGGTGAACGCCGCGTACGCGTAGGCAGAGCTGGGCGGCAGCACGCCGGCCGGGCCGGTCAGCGCGTCGCGCAGCGTGGCCAGGTCGTGGTAGGCCGGGTGCGGTGCGGGCGCCGGCTCGGTGGCGGCGACGTTGACCACCACCACCCGGTCCAGCCCGTGCCGAGTGCGGAACCCGGTCAGGTCGCGCACCACGGCGGCGATCCGCTCGCCCTGGTCGCCCTCGGCCGGCGCGGGTCGCAGCGCCGCCTCGACGGCGGCCAGGTCCGGCGCGACGGCGTCGGCCAGCCGGGCGGGCAGCACGCCTGCGGCGGCGAGCGCCTCGGCGCGTTTGGTCAGCGGGGTGGCGACCACGTCGTGGCCGCCGAAGACGAGATCGGCGAAGCCCGGCAGGGCGGGCCCGCGCAGGTCGGGCAGCTCGGTCACGCATCCGGTCGGCGCGGTGAGCCCGGCCCGCAGGGCCAGCCCGCCGACCACGGCGGTGGTGGCGACCGAGCCGCGCGCGCCCACCAGCCAGACACCCGTACGCATTCGCGCTACCTCCCCAGGTAAGGCCGGTCCACCGGTGCGGCCGGGGAATCCCGGTCCGGCCGCACCGGAGGGCCGTGCTGGTCGTGCCGGCGGACACCGGCGGCACGCTCCCCGGAGCCGGCCTCGTCCCCGCCGCGGGGCGCAACCGCGGCGGGCCCTCGCCAGCCGGCGCCGGTGAGTGTCGGGCGGGCCTGGCCCGCCTCGGATCAGGCGGACGCTTCGGCCAGCGCTGGCTCCACCTCCGTCCAGGCGGCCCGCTCGGCCGAGCGGGTCACCGCGTCGAGCACGAGCTGGACCTGCAGCGCGTCGGCGAACGACGGGGCCGGGTCGGCGCCGGTGGCGACCGCCTCGACGAAGTCGCGCGCCTGGTGGGTGAAGGAGTGCTCGTAGCCGATGATGTGGCCGGGCGGCCACCACGCACCCAGGTACGGATGGTCCGGCTCGGTCACCAGGATCCGGCTGAAGCCCTGCTCGGCGGCGGGCCGGGTGGCGTCCAGGAACTCCAGCTCGTTGAGGCGTTCCAGGTCGAACACGACGCTGCCGCGCGAGCCGTTGATCTCGACCCGCAGGGCGTTCTTGCGGCCGGTGGCGAACCGGGTCGCCTCGTACGTGGCGAGCGCTCCCCCGTCGAGCCGGGCCACGAACACCGCCGCGTCGTCCACCGTCACCTGGCCCATGGCGCTGCCGTTGCCGTCGGCCTGCGCGGCCAGGCCGCTCGACCCGGCGACGAGTGGCCGCTGGCGGACGAACGTCTCGGTCAGCGCGCTGACACCGCTGACGAGCTGACCGGTGACGTACTGGGTCAGGTCGATGATGTGCGCGCCGATGTCACCGAGCGCGCCGGAGCCCGCCCTGTCCTTCTGCAACCGCCACACCAGCGGGAACTGCGGGTCGACGATCCAGTCCTGGAGGTAGACCGCCCGGACGTGCCGGATCTCGCCGATCCGCCCGTCGGCCACCAGCTGCCGCATCAGGGCGACAGCGGGCACCCGCCGGTAGTTGAAGCCGCACATCGCGCGTACCCCGGACTCGCGGGCCCGGGCCGCGGCCCCGGTCATCTCGCGGGCCTCGGCGACGCTGTTCGCCAGCGGCTTCTCGCACAGCACGTGCTTGCCCGCGGCGAGCGCGGCGAGCGCGATCTCGCGGTGGCTGTCCCCCGGCGTGCAGATGTCGACCACGTCGATCTCGTCGGACTCGACGAGCCGCCGCCAGTCGGTGGTGTAGCCGTCCCAGCCGAGCCGGTCGGCGGCCTCGGCCACCTTCGGCTCGTCCCGGCCGCAGACGAGCGCCATCCGTACCCGGGACGGCAGGTCGAACACCCGGTTCACGGTGCGCCACGCCTGGGAGTGCGCGGCGCCCATGAACGCGTAGCCGACCATGCCGACCCGCAGGATGCTGTCGTGACTGGACAAGGTGGGTCTCCCCCCGTGTGTCAGAACCCGAGCTTCAGGTAGTCGCTCGCGTTCTCCTTGGTGATCGTCTCGGAGGCGAGCACGATCTCCTTCGGTACCTGGAGTTCGACCAGGTCGGACATGCCCTTGCCCTGGCCGATCAGGCGGGCCAGGGAGATGGCCGAGGAGGCCATCGACGGGCTGTAGGTGACTGTGGCCTTGAGGACCGTGTTGTCGGCGGCGATGTCCTCCATGGCCTTCTTGGAGCCGGCGCCGCCGACCATGATGAATTCCTTGCGGTTGGCCTGGTTGACCGCCGCGAGCACGCCGATGCCCTGGTCGTCGTCGTGGTTCCAGACCGCGTCGATCTTCGGCAGCGCCTGGAACAGGCCGGTGGCGGCCTGCTGCCCGGAGTCGACTGTGAACTCGGCGGGGCGCCGGTTGGCGACCTTGAACCCGTACGAGGCGAGCGTGTCGGCGAACCCCTTGGACCGTTCCTGGGTCAGCTCCAGCGATTCGATGCCGGGGATCTCGCCGATCACCGGGTTGCTCACGCCCTTGGTCTTGAGCTGCTCGGCGATGTACGTGGCGGCGGCCACCCCCATGCCGTAGTTGTCGCCCTTGATCTGGCACCGGTAGGCGCGCGCGTCCGGGAAGGCCCGGTCCAGGTTCACCACCGGGATGCCGGCCTTCATCGCCTCCAGGCCGAACGCGTTGAGTTCCTTGCCGTCGTGCGGCAGCAGCACGATCACGTCGGGCTTCTGCGAGATCAGCGTGGACAGCGCCGCCCGCTGGGCCGCCGCGTCCGCGCCGGCCTCGACCGACTTCAGCTCCACGTCCTGGTACGCCCCGGCCTGCGCCTTGGCGTTGTTCGTGATGGCGGCGATCCAGCCGTGGTCGGCGGCCGGGGCGGAGAAGCCGATGGTCACCTTCTTGCCCGGCTCGGTGTTGGCGCCGGAACCGGCCGCCTTGGTCTGTGCCTCGGTCGGGCTCTGCTCGTTGCTGGTGCAACCGGCGAGCAGCACCCCGGCGGAGACCGCGGCCCCGCCGAAGAGCAGCCGGCGGCGGGACAGGTCATGGCGCGGTGTTCTCATGACGCCTCCTGGGATGAGGTGGTGGGGTGGTTTCGGGTGTGGCGGGCCGGACCGCAGTCGGTACGACGGCAGCCGGGGTGCGCGCGGGTGGGGTCAGGTGGTGGTGGCCCGGTTGCGGGCGAGGAACTGGGTGAGGCTGCCGAACTGCACCTGCTGGACCAGGACGGCGGCGACGATGATGCCGCCCTTGACCATGTTCTGGGCCTCGGCGGAGAGGTTGTTGATGGCGAACAGGTTGGTGATCGTGGAGAAGATGATCACCCCGAGCAGGGAGCCGATGATCGTGCCCCGCCCGCCGCTGAGCAGCGTGCCGCCGATGATCGCGGCGGCGATCGCGTCCAGCTCGTAGAGGTTGGCCATCGCCGCCTGCGCGGAGGTGGCCTGCGCGGTCAGCATGACCGCGGCGATACCGCAGCACAGGCCGGACAGCGCGTAGAGGAGCACGGTGTGCCGGCGCACGTTGATGCCGGCGAGCCGGGCCGCCTCCGGGTTGCCGCCGACCGCCACCGTACGGCGGCCGAACGTGGTCCGGTTCAACAGCACCCAGCCGGCCGCCACCACCGCCACCAGGATGTAGACCAGCAGCGGGATGCCGAGCACGTTCGTGCTGGCGATGCCGTTGATGAACGTGTTGCCCGACACCTGGGTCTGCTTGTCGGAGATCTCCGCCGCCAGCCCTCGGGCGGCGACGAGCATCGCCAGCGTGGCGATGAACGGCACCAGCCGCCCGTACGACACGAGCAGCCCGTTCACCACGCCGACGGCGAGCCCGACGGTCAGCGCGGTGAAGATCATGCCGCCCGCGCCGTAGCTCTGCGTGGCGACAGTGGTGCACCAGACCCCGGCCAGCGCGACGATCGCGCCGACCGACAGGTCGATGCCGCCGCCGATGATCACGAAGGTCATGCCGACGGTGACCACGCCGACCACCGAGGCGAGCTTGAGAATGGTGAGCGTGTTGCCCCACACCCAGTTCGGGTCGCCGTAGAGGTCGGGGCGGGTCAGGATGCCGATGACCACCAGCACGACGAGCGTGGCGAGCAGGCCGAGGTTGCGCTTGACGCCCTCCCCGCCGTCGCCGCGCCACCAGGAGAGCTTCGCCGGCGCGTCGACCTTGGCGGTCTCCGTCCGCTCCACCGGCGGCGACTGCGCGGGCAGGGCGGATTCGGTTACATCGCTCATGCCGGTGCGCCTTCCATGAGGGACCCCGCCATGACGAGGTCGAGCACGGTGTTCTCGTCCAGTTCGCCGGCCGGCGCCTCGCGGACCACCCGGCCCTCCCGCATCACCAGCACCCGGTCGGCCAGGCCCAGCACCTCGGGCACCTCGCTGGAGACCAGCAGCACCCCGACGCCCCGGGCGGCCAGATCGCGGATCACCTGGTAAAGCTCGGCCCGGGCGCCCACGTCCACGCCCCGGGTCGGCTCGTCGAGCAGCAGCAGCCGGGTGTCACCGAGCAGCCACCGGCCGACCACCACCTTCTGCTGGTTGCCGCCGGACAGCGTGCGCACCGGCCGCCGTACGTCGCGGGGCCGCAGCTCCAGCGACTCGGCGATCCGGTCCGCCTCGGCGCGTTCCCGCCCGGCGTCGGTGAACCCGAGGCGGGCGTACCTGCCGAACGTGGCGAGCGTGACGTTGCGGTAGATCGGTTCACCGAGCAGCAGCGCCTGGCTCTTGCGCTCCTCCGGCGCCATGCCCATCCCGGCCCGTACCGCCGCGCCCACACTGCCGGGACGCAGCGTCCGGCCGTTCACCCGGACCGTCCCGGCGTGCGCCCGGCGCGCGCCGAAGATGGTCTCCAGCAGCTCCGACCGGCCCGAGCCGACCAGCCCGGCGATGCCGACGATCTCTCCCGCCCGGACCCGGAGCGAGACGTCGGCGAACTCGCCGGGCCGGGTCAGCCCGTCCACCCGCAGCAGCTCCGCGCCACCCCCGTGGTCGGCCGGGCGCTGCGGGAAGACGTACTCGATGGTCCGCCCGGTCATCCGGGCGACCAGGTCGCGGGTCGGCGTCTCGCGGGCCGGCAGGCTCGCCGCCGTGGTCCGGCCGTCCTTGAGTACGGTGACCCGGTCGCCGATCTCGCGGATCTCCTCCAGCCGGTGCGAGATGTAGATGACAGCGATGCCCTGCGCGGTGAGTTCCCGGATGATCCGGAACAGGTTCGCCACCTCGTCGTGGGCCAGCACCGCGCTCGGCTCGTCCATGATGATCAGCCGGGCCTCGTGGGAGAGCGCCCGCGCCATGCTGACGATCTGCTTGCCGGCGGCCGGCAGGTGCCGCACCAGCCGCCCCGGAGGGATCTCCGGGTGGCCGAGCCGGGCCAGGATCTGCCGGGTACGCCGGGCCATGTGCCCCCGCCGGACGAAGCCGAACCGGCGCGGCTCGTGGCCGAGGAACGCGTTCTCCGCCACCGACAGGTCGTCGACCAGGTCGAGTTCCTGGTAGATGGTGGCGATGCCGGCGCGCATGGCGGCCTGCGGGTTGGCGAACGACGCCGGCTCGCCCCGCCACACGACCTCGCCGGAGTTCGGCCGATGCACCCCGGCCAGCACCTTGATCAGCGTGGACTTGCCGGCGCCGTTCTGCCCCAGCAGGCAGTGCACCTCGCCGGCGCGTACCTCCAGTTGCACGCCGTCGAGCGCGCGTACCCCCGGGAACGTCTTGACGACGTCGGTGAGGCGCAGGACCACCTCGCCCGCGACGGCGTCCGCGGGCGCCTCGACCAGTGGTTTCCCGGTGTCGCTCATGCTGCTTCTCCGAACGCGAGGTCGCTGGCGAGCACGGCGGCGCCGGCGACGCCGGCGCGCGGGCCCAGTTCGGACAGGACGACCGGCAGGTTGCCGGTGGCCAGCGGCAGCGAACGGCGGTAGACCACGCTGCGGATCTCGGCGAGCAGGATGTGGCCGAGCTGGGCCAGTCCGCCGCCGATCACGATCATCGACGGGTTGGTGAAGCTGACCAGCCCGGCCAGTACGCTGCCGACCCGCCGGCCGCCGTCCCGGATGAGCTGGATGCAGGAGACGTCCCCCTCGATCGCCCCCTGCGCCACGTCCAGCGCGCTCACCACACCCCGGACGGCGAACCGCTCGGCCAGCGCCGGGGAGACCTCGGTGCGGGCCGCGACAGTCGCCTCGCGGGCCAGCGCGGCGCCGCTGAACACCGCCTCCAGACAGCCGACGTTGCCGCAGGAACACATCGGGCCGTTCGGGTCGACCTGGATGTGGCCGATGTCCCCGGCGCAGCCGTCGGTGCCCCGGTAGACCTCGCCGTGCAGGTAGATGCCACAGCCGATGCCGGTGCCGATCTTGATGAACAGGAAGTCGTCGACCGAGTGGGCCACGCCGCCGTGCCGCTCCCCGATCGCCATGATGTTGACGTCGTTGTCCACCACCGCCGGGCAGCCGTGCTCCCGGGTCAGCAGCTCGCGGACCGGGAACCGGTCCCACCCCGGCATGATCGGCGGGGAGACCGGCACGCCGTCGCGGAAGCTCACCGGCCCCGGTACGCCGATGCCGACCGCGTCGAGCCGCTCGTACGCGCCGTCCACCTTGGCCTTGTGCAGCAGCTCGTTGACGCGCTGGAGCGTCACCTTCGGGCCGGAGCGGATGTCGGCGGTCTCGGTGTAGGCGGCCACCGGCTCCAGCCGGCCGTTGACCACCTCCACGTCGATCGAGCTGGCGCCCAGGTCGACGGCGGCGAACCGCAGGTGCGGGCTCAGCTCGACCAGGGTGGAGCGCCGCCCGCCCCGGGAGGCGGCCAGCCCGGCCTCGGCCACGTACCCGAGGGAGACGAGCCGTTCCAGCTCGGCGAGCAGGCGCGGGCGGGGCATCTGGAGGCGGTCGCCGAGTTCGGCGCGGGACACCGCGCCCTCGTCCCGGAGCAGCCGCAGGAGCCGTACGTGCAGGGGGTCGACCGTCCGCACCGGCAGTCACCTCCGCATCGGAAGTCCGTCACATCGACCATGGCGATGTGTGTTGTGTCCGACACAGTAGGAGCCTTCCGGGTCGCATGTCCATAGCTTCGGCACGCCTGATGCAAACTTTTGTCCATACGAACAAAAGAGGTGCCGGGCCAGAAAAACGCGCCGCCCCGCCCGGGCGCATCCGGGCGGGGCGGCGAGGTGCGGTCAGCGGTCAGTGGTGGGAGGAGGCATTGCCCTTCTTGCGCAGCTTGCGGTCGTCGCGCAACTCCACGTAGGGCTCCTCGTCGGCCGGGTGGCCGGCCGCGATGGCCCGGCTGCGCTCCAGCTCGGCGTCGAACTCCGCGCCGAGCAGGATGGCCACGTTGCTCAGCCAGAGCCAGACCAGGAAGATGATCACGCCGGCCACCGCGCCGTACGTCTTGTTGTACGAGCCGAAGTTGCTGACGTAGAGCGCGAAGAGGCCGGACACCACGAGCCAGAGCACCACCGCGAGCACGCCGCCGGGGCTGACCCAGCGGAAGCCGCCGTGCCGGGCGTTCGGCGAGGCCCAGTAGAGGATCGCGAACATCAGGCTCACCAGCACCAGCAACACCGGCCACTTGGCGATGTTCCACACCGTGACGGCGGTCGAGCCGAGCCCGATCGCGTTTCCGGCCTGCTCGGCCAGGCCGCCGGTGAACACCACGATCACGGCGCTGATCAGCAGCATCACGCCGATCACCGCGGTCACGCCGAGGCGTACCGGCAGCGTCTTCCAGATCGGCCGCCCCTCCGGCACGTCGTAGATGCTGTTCGAGGCGCGCATGAACGCGGCGATGTAGCCGGAGGCGGACCAGAAGGCCGCGACCAGACCGATGACGGCCGCGATGCTGGCCAGCCCGCCGGACTGGCCGGCCTGGTCGATCGCGCTCTCGATGATCTTGCGGATGTTCTCCTCCGGCACCGCCTGGCCGACGGTGTCCCGGACCCCCTCCGTGGCCCGGTCACCGAGCAGGCCGAGCAGCGAGATCAGCACCAGCACGCCGGGGAAGATGGAGAGCACGCCGTAGTAGGTGAGCGCGGCGGCCCAGTCGGTCAGGCTGTCGTCCTGGAACTCCCGGACGGTCCGCTTGAGCGTCGCCATCCAGCCCGTCGCGGTCAGGTCGGTCGGGCTGTCCGGACCGTCGTCCGGGCCCACCGGCTCCGTGCGGTCGCGCCCGTCACGGGCGGGAGCCTCGTCGGCGGCCATGGCACCTCCTCGTCGTCGCGTCGTCAGACGACATGCCCTGACGACGGCGGCCATAACCACCACCCGCGAAAACGGCAGACTCGCCCGACGCCCCTGCCCCCGAGGCGGCCACTCACGCCCATCGCGGCCGTCCGCGTTTCCCGCCGCCTCGCTCTGCATCCATCGGCGCTCATGGTTACGCAGCGTGGCTGCCGCGCGGGTGGCTGCAGAGCAAAGCCCGCCGGCGCCGCACCCCGTCACGACAGCGCGACGCACTCGACCGGAGATCTCGGCGCCCGCCGCCCGGAGCGGACAACAACTCGCCCAAGATCTCGACAACCGTCACGACGAGTGGAACGTGATGGGTGCCAAACGGGGGCGGAGACACCCACGGCGTTCCACCCGTCCGATCCGCCGGCGGCGCGTGCGCGGTGGAATCGGCGGCGGCACCCGGCACAGCCACTGTGCCGCAGTGGCGGCGTCGTCATGACGAAGGAGCCCGCGACCTCGGCGGAATGAATTCGATCATGGGCTTCCGGGCACCGGAGCACGTACTGCCGACGCCGGTCGGCGCCGGCACCGCCGAGGGCCGACAGGGCCTGCGACAGCAGTCGGTCGCGCTGCACTATCCGTAACCGCCACCGGCTCCCGTGACTCGCCATTCATCGTTGGAAAGGCGCCCGGTCGACCACCGGAAGGCATTGCCGAAGTCCTTGATCGCGCAATTACGAAAGAGATTCAAGAAGCGTCCGCCGGAGCGCGTCACCCCAATTACCGTCACTCATTGCAATCACGTTAAGCAATGTTCCCAACGCGCGCGCAATTCGCGTATCGTGCCCCCTCGTGCCGCCCGTTCGCCCCTCCGACGCGACTCCCCCGAAACCCCGGCCGCCGTCCGGCGGACGACCGGGGTCCGATGTGGACGCCGAGGTGGTGCCGCTCCCGCCGGACCAGGGCGTCGTCGCCGGTCCGGAGTGGTCCGACGACGGGCCGGGCGAGACGCACCACCACAGCCGGGCCATGCCGCACCACACCGAGGACCACACTCCGGCCGAGACGCACGACGCCCCGGATCAGGCCCAGCAGGACGCCCGGGAACTGGCCGCCCGGTTCGAGGAGGAGAAGCCGGGACGGGTCCTCGCCGGCGGAGTCGGCTTCCTGTTCACCGGCGTCACCGTCGCGGTCGGGCTGCTGACGCTCTGGCAGGTGTTCTTCCCGCTGGCCCAGGGCAGCAAGTACTACCTCATCTTCTTCCTCGCCGGCGTCCTGCCGATGGTGTTCCTCGCGTACCCCTCGGGGGTGCGGATGCGACGCACCGAGGCCGACGCGGTCGACGTGGACGACCGGCGCGGACCCACGCCCGTGGACTGGCTGCTGGCGCTCGCGGCGCTCGTGGTCTGCCTCTACCCGGTGCTGCCGGTCGCCGTCGGTGCGGGCGGCGGCGGGTACGACGCCTTCCTGGACCGGCAGGGCCTGCTGGATCCGCTGGACGTGGCGTTCGGCACCGGGCTGCTGCTCCTGCTGCTGGAGGCGTGCCGACGTACCACCGGGTGGATCCTGCCGGCGGTCTGCGTGCTGTTCCTCGGGTACGGCTACTACGGCGGGCTGCTGCCGCAGTCCTGGCCGGTGGCGCACGCGGGGCTCGACTTCGCGCAGCTGGTCGACGCGTTCTACAACTCCGACAGCGGCTTCTACGGCACGCCGCTGGACGTCGCCGCCTCCTACATCGTGCTGTTCACCATCTACGGCGCGGTGCTCGACCTGTCCGGCGCGGGCCGGTTCTTCGTGGAGCTGTCCGCCGCCGCGTTCCGCCGCTCCCGTACCGCCGCCGGGCGCACCGCCGTCGCCTCGGGTTTCCTGCTCGGCACGGTCTCCGGCTCCGGCGCCGCCACCACCGTCAGCATCGGCGCGGTGACCTGGCCGATCCTGCGCCGCGCCGGCTACCCGGCCGAGCGCGCGGGCGGCATGCTGGCCGCCGCCGGTGTCGGGGCGATCCTGTCCCCGCCCACGCTCGGCGCGGCGGCGTTCATCATCGCCGAGTACCTGGGCGTGTCCTACCTGCAGGTGCTCGGCTGGGCCACGGTGCCGACGATCCTCTACTACCTGGGCATCCTGTTCTCGGTCGAGATCGACGCGCGGCGTTCCGGGGTCCGTCCGGTGGTCATCGACAGCGGCTCGGCCTGGCGGTTGCTGGCCCGTTTCGGCTACCACTTCCTCTCGCTCCTCGTGATCATCGTGGTGCTGGCGCTCGGCGCGTCGGCGATGCGGGCGGTGGTCGTCGCCACCGTGATCGCGGCGGCGCTGTCCTTCCTGGACCGGCGGCACCGCCTCACGCCGGCCCGGCTGGTGGCGGCGCTGCGCGACGGCGTACGCGGGGTGCTCGCGGTGAGCGCCGTGTGCGCCGCGGCCGGCATCATCACCGCCACCACCACGAAGACCGGGCTCGGGCCGCAGGCCGCCTCGCTGCTGATCAGCGGCGCGCAGGCGGTCAGCTCGGAGCCCGCCGTGGTGCTGGCGCTGACCGCGGTGCTCGCCGCCGTCGCGCTCAGCCTGCTGGGCCTCGCCGTGCCGGTCACCGCGTCCTTCGTCATCGGCTGGGTGATCATCGGCCCGGCGCTGCTGAACCTGGGTGTCGAGGCGCCCGCCGCGGCCATGTTCGTCTTCTACTTCGCGGTGCTGTCCGAGGTCTCGCCGCCGACCGCGCTCGCCGCGGTCGCCGCCGCCGCGGTCACCGGCGGCCGCCTGGTGCCGACCATGTGGCAGACCCTGCGGTACGCGCTGCCGGCGTACCTGATCCCGCTGGCCTTCGTGATCACGCCGACCGGCCTCGGACTGCTCGGCATCGGCGGGCCCGGGCGGATCGTGACGGCCGGCCTGGTCTCCGCGCTCGGCGTGGCGGTGCTGGCGGTCGCGGCCGGCGGCTGGCTGCCGGGCGTGGGCCCGGCCGGCGCGCCGGAGCGGATCCTCGGCGCGATCGCCGGGCTGGTCCTGCTCTGGCTGGAACCGCTGCCCATGGCGATCGGCGCGGCGCTCGCCGCGCTCACGGTCGCGGGCGTGTACGTCCGACGTGGCGCCGCCGGGCACGCCGGCCGCCCGGCGGTCGAAGAATCCGTGGATCTTGGGGAGGAGAGAGAGTGGGACGGATCGACGCGAGGATAGTGGCGGGTGTCGGGGCGTTTGTCCTGGTCGCCGCCGGTGCCGCCGGCTGCGGGGGCCGTCAGGACGGCGCGGCGAAGGACGACGCCGCCCGCGAGGTCAGCTGCAAGGTCACCAAGGACACCCGGGTCGGTATCGCCACCGGCAACGCCACCGGCGTCTACTACGTGGTCGGCAACGCGCTCGCCGGTGAGCTGAGCAAGACCACCGACGGCAAGCTCACCGGGACGGCCGCCGAGACGGGCGCCTCGGTGCAGAACGTCGAACAGCTCGTCGCCGGCCAGTACGACGTGGCGTTCTCCCTGTTCGACACCGCTGTCAACGCGGTGCAGGGCAAGGGGAGCTTCACCGCGCCGCAGCCGGTCAAGGCGCTGGCCCGGATCTACGACAACTACACCCAGGTGGTCGTACGGGCCGACGCGGGCATCACGTCGGTGGCCGACATGAAGGGCAAGAAGATCTCCACCGGCTCACCGAAGTCCGGCACCGAGGTCATCGCCAACCGGCTGCTCACCGCCGCCGGCCTGGACCCGGCGAAGGACGTCCAGGCGCAGCGGCTGGACCTCACCAAGACCGTCGACGGCATGAAGGACGGCAGCATCGACGGCTTCTTCTGGTCCGGCGGCGTGCCGACCGGCGGGGTCACCGACCTGTTCACCACGTCCGGCGACAAGGTGAAGTTCGTCGACATCACTCCGCTGCTGCCGAAGATGGCCGAGCTGAACCCGGCGTACCAGGCGGGCACCATCGGCAAGGACATCTACCGGACCCCGGCCGACGTGCCCACCATCGTGGTGCCGAACGTGCTGCTGGTGCGGGACAACCTCGACGCCGACGTGGCCTGCGCGATCACCCGGACGGTGTTCGAGTCCAAGGACGCCCTGGCCCAGGCGAACCCGGCGGCGAAGGGCATCGAGCTGGGCAACGCCCGCAAGACCGACCCGGTGCCGCTGCACCGCGGCGCGGAGCGGGCACTGAGCGACCTCGGCGCGAGCTGACCTGAACGGGCCGGGTCCGGACGCGCGTCCGGGCCCGGCCCGCCCGACCCGACCGGAGACCACCGTGCCGCTGCCCCACCCGGCTCGCGTACGCCGGCACCACCGCTCCGCGGACCGCACCGGACGCCTGCGCTCGGTCCGCGTCCAACTGCTGGCCCCGATCCTGGTCGCCACGGCCGGGCTGGTCGTGCTGGGGGCGGCGCAGACCGACGCCGCGCTGGACGCGTCCGCCGACGCCGACCGGGCGCGCGTGCTGGCCGGCACCGCCACCGCGACCGTACGTCTGGTGCACGAGCTGGAACGCGAACTGGGCGAGACGGCCGCGTTGCGCCAGCGCGGCGGTACGTCCGGCCGCCCGCTCGTGAACGCGCAGCGCCGCCGGGTCGACACGGCCGTGGAGCGCTACCGCTCGGCGCAGGGTGACGCGCGCCGGGCCGCCCCGGACCTGGCGGGGGTGCTGGACGACGCGCGCGGGCGCTTGGAGCAACTCGCGCCGACCCGGGACCTGGCGCTGGCCGGTGAGCGCGGCGACCCGGCGTACGTGTCGCTCGTGGAGTCGCTGCTCGCGGTCGCGGACGCGCTGCCCAGTCAACTCCGGGACGCCGACCTGGCCAACCAGGCCCGTGAGGTGGCCTCGGTGGCCGCCCAGGAGCACCTGTCCGCGCTGGAGCGCGACCTGCTGCGGGCGGTGTTCGTCAGAGGCGGACTGGAACGCGGCGAGCTGGCCCGGCTGGGCCGGCTGCGGGGCGCCCGGGAGCAGCGGCAGGCCGAGTTCCTGCGGATCGCCTCCGCCCCGGCGAACGCTGCCTGGTACCGGCTGGTCGACGGCGCCGACGTGACCACGGCCCGGCGGATGCGCGACGCGATGCTCGACACCGACGGCGCGCCGGACGCGCTGAAGACCGACGGCGACGCCTGGTACGTGGCGCAGAGCGGCGCGATCCGCCGGTACAACCTGCTCGGCCGGGACCTGTCCGACGGGCTGGACCGGGACGCGGCCGACCTGGCCGCCGCGGCCCGGCTGCGCGCGGTGCTGACCGCCGGGGCGACGAGCACCGTCGCGCTCGGCTCGCTCGTCACCGCCGTGCTGCTGGCGGTACGGACCAGCCGCCGGTTGCGCCGGCTGCGGGTGGCCGCGCTGACCATGGCGAACCGGGAGCTGCCGGAGCGGATCACCGCGATCGCGGCGGGCGAACGGGCGCCCGCGGAGGGTCCGGCGACCCGGATGACGGACGGGATCCGGCGCGGTCGGGACGAGGTGGCGCAGGTCGCCGAGGCGTTCGACACGGTGAACCGGGCCGCGCTGCGGCTCGCCGGGCAGCAGGCGGAGTTGCGGCTGGACGTGACCCGAATGGCGGAGGCGCTGGCCCGGCGCATCCGGACGCTGATCACCCGGCAGTTGCGGCTGCTCGACGACTTCGAACGCGAGGAGACCGATCCGGACGCGCTGGCCCGGCTCTTCGCGCTGGACCACCTGGCCGCCCGGCTGCGGCGCAACGGGGAGAACCTGCTGGTCCTCGCCGGTGGCGAGCCGGGCCGGGGGCACGAGGGCGCGTTGCTGCTGGACGACGTGGCACGGGCGGCGGCCTCCGAGATCGAGGACTATCCGCGGGTGGAGATCGACGTGCCGACCGCGGCGGTGCACGGCGCTGCGGCCGGCAACCTGGTGCATCTGCTGGCCGAGTTGCTGGAGAACGCCACCGTCTACTCGCCGCCGGAGGCCCGGGTGCTGGTGGACGGCCGGCGCACAGTCGACGGGCTGGTGCTGCGCGTGCACGACCAGGGCATCGGCATCAGCGAGAGCCGGCTGGCCGAGATCAACGAACGGCTCGCCGCGCCGGCCACCCTGTCCAGCGCCGCCGCCGGCAGCATGGGCCTGCACGTGGTGGCCCACCTGGCCGCCCGGCACGGGATCCGGGTGCAGTTGCACAACCCCGGCACCGGCACGGTGGCGCAGGTGGACGTACCGGAGTCGGTACTGACCCGGGTCGAGTCGGTGGCGTCCCGGCCGCCGGCCGAGCGGCGCCCGCACGGGCGCGGCGCGCCGTGGTTCAAGAACGCGCCCGTCCTGCGGCCGCAGGGCGGTTCCCGCGACCTGGTCACCAGCGCCCCGACGGCCGGCGGGCCGGCGCGCGGCGTGGCCACGGTCCGGGCGCCGGGTGGCGCGCTGCTGGCGCCGAGCGCGGCGCGGATCCGGCCGGTGAGCGTGCCACCGGCGCCGGTGTCGACCACCGCCGCCGGGCTGCCCCGGCGGCCGGTGGGCGGGCATCTGCCGGGACCGATGCCCGCCGCCACCGCGCCGCCGCCCGCGACCGACCTGCTCGACCCCGAAGTGGTACGCGCCCGGCTGTCCGCCCTCGCCGAGGGGGTGGCCAGCGCGACGCGCCGTGCCCCGAACACCACACCACCCAACGGGAGAAGACCATGAATCCACCCGCTTCCACCGGGCTCGACTGGCTGCTGGCGAACTTCGCCGAGCAGGTGCCGGACGTCTCGCACGCGCTCGCGGTCTCCGAGGACGGACTGCGGCTGGCGTCCTCGCCGGATCTCTCCCCGGACCAGGTCGACCAGCTCTCAGCGGTGATCAGCGGCTTGGCGAGCCTTACCGTGGGCGCGGCCCGGCTGATGTCCGCCGGCCGGGTACGCCAGCAGATCGTCGACATGGACGGCGGTGTGATGCTGGTGATGGCGGTCGGGGAACGGGCGCTGCTCGGCGTGCTGGCCGCGCCCGGCTGCGACCTGGGCCAGATCGGTTACGAGACGGCGACGCTGGTGCAGCGGGTGGCGGAGGCGCTGGAACCGGCGGTCCGCCGGTGAGCGGCCGCCCGGCGCGGCTGGTGGCGGCGCTGCTGGCGACGGTGCTGGTGGCCGGTTGCGGCGCCGAGGACACCACTGGGCAGGCGTGGCACGGCGGGCGGATCTTCCTGGCCACCGGCAACACCACAGGCGTCTACTACCAGCTCGGCGGCGGGTACGCCGATCTGATCACCCGGCACGTGCCCGGGTACGAGGCGCGCGCGGAGCCGACCGGCGCGTCGGTGGAGAACATCACCCGGGTGGCCGGCGGCGACATGGAGATCGCGTTCAGCCTGGCCGACACGGCGGCGGACGCGGTCGACGGCCGCGGGGCGTTCGACAAGCAACCGCAGCCGGTACGTGCGCTGGCCCGCGTCTACAGCAACTACACGCACGTGATCGTCCGCAGCGACGGCAAGATCAACAGCTTCGCCGACCTGCGCGGCAAGCGCGTCTCGACCGGTTCGCCGAAGTCCGGGACCGACATCATCGCCGGGCGTCTGCTCACCGCCGGCGGCATCGACCCGAACGCCGGCATCCAGCGGCTCAACCTGTCGTTGCCGGAGACGGTCAAGCGGATGCGGGCGAACACGCTGGACGCCATGTTCTTCTCCGGCGGCCTGCCCACGCCCGGCGTGAAGGACCTGCTCTCCTCCGCGCCCGGGAAGTTCCGGCTGCTGCCGCTGAACGACCTGATCGAGCCGTTGAGCGCCCGGTTCGGCGGCGTCTACACCACCGCCACGCTGCCGAAGGAGGTCTACGGCACGGCCGAGCCGACGCCCACCATCACGGTGGCGAACGTGATCCTGGTGGCGGCGGACATGCCGGAGCAACTCGCGTACGACCTGACCCGGGTGCTCTTCACCTGGCAGGGCGATCTGATCCAGGTGCACCCGGAGGCGGCGAACTTCAACCGGGCCAGCGCGGCCGCGACCGGCCCGATCCCGCTGCACCCGGGCGCGGCCCGGTTCTACCGCGACGGCGGCTGAGCGCGGCGCGGCCCCGCTACGGCGTCCAGTCGCGCCGCAGCAGACCGTAGAGCGCCATGTCGGCGAAGCCGTCGCCGTCGTACTCGCGGTCGCGCTGGGTGCCCTCGTGGACGAAGCCGCACCGCTCGGCGGTACGCCGCATGGCCGTGTTGCCGGCCAGCGTCTCGATCTCCAGGCGCCGCAGGTTGCGGTTGCGGAAGCCGTACCGGCAGAGCAGCCGGATCACCTCGGTGCCGTAGCCCTGGCCGCGCGCCTCGGGCAGCAGCGTGATGCCGAGGTGGGCGTACCCGTTGAAGGTGTTGATCCCCCACAGCACGCCGGTGCCGAGGAACGTGCCGTCGGCGACGGTCTCGGCCAGCAGTGTCACCGGATCGCCGGCTTCCGGCTGCTCGGCGGCGCGCTTCTCCAGCCGGGCCCGGACCTGGCCGACGTGGTACGGCAGGAACGGCTCGCCGTCGGTGATCAGGCGCAGTTCCGGGTCGCTGTGCAGGCGGAACAGGTCCGGCGCGTCGTCGGGGGTGGGCGGGCGCAGCCGTACGCGCTCGGTGGCGAACATGCCGCGACGCTAGCGGCGGCAGGGCAGGTCGACAACCGGATTTGGCCACCCTACCGACCGGTCGGTAGGGTGGCGGGCATGACGCCGCTCGTGCTCGCCACCGCCCTGACCAAGACCTACGGGACACGTGACGCCCTGCGCTCGCTCGACCTCGCCGTCGAGACGGGCAGCCGGTTCGTCGTGCTCGGCCACAACGGCGCCGGCAAGTCCACGCTGCTGGAGATCATCGCCACCCTGCGCACCCCGACCTCGGGCTCGGTGCGCGTCGGCGGCTTCGACACCGTGACCCAGGCGCGGGACGCGCGTCGCCTGATCGGCCTGGCGCCGCAGTCGAACGCGCTGGACCCCCTCGCCACCCCGGCGGAGGTGCTCGACTTCCACGGCGTGGCGCTCGGGCTCGGCCGCCGGCAGCGGGCCCGCCGCACGCGGGAACTCGTCGACCTGTTCGGGCTGGGCGAGCACCGCTCGTCCCGGGTGGCCAAGCTCTCCGGCGGCACCCGCCGCAAGCTGGACCTGGCGGTGGCGCTCGTCGCCGAGCCCGCAGTGGTGATCCTGGACGAGCCGACCACCGGCCTGGACCCGCTCGCACGCATCGACTTCTGGACCGAGCTGACCCGCCTCAACCACAGCGGCACCTCGCTGCTCATCTCGACCCAGGACCTGCACGAGGCCGACGTGCTGGCCACGGAGATCGCCGTGCTACGGGACGGCCGGGTGGTCGCCCAGGGCCCACCGGCGTCGCTCAAGGGGCGCGTCGGCGCCCGAACGCTCACGCTCGACCTGTCCGACGCCGCCGCCGCGACCGCGCTCGTCGCCGCGTCCGAAGCCGGGTTCCGCGCCGACCCCGACCACCCGGACCGGGTACGCCTCAGCGTCCCCGACGACCCCCGCGCGCTGACCGCTGCCCTGCACGAAGCCGGCGCGATCGCCGCCGACATCACCCGGCTCCATCTCACCGAGCCCTCCCTCGACGACGTCTTCGTCGCCCTCGCCGCCCGCTGAGGCGCGCCCCCACCGCACCCCGAAAGGCCCGACACCGTGCTCCCGCTCGCGCTCACCCCGCCCCGCCGCTCTTCGGCCCCGGTCGTCCTCGCGGCGATCAGACGCTCGACCCGGGCCGTGCTCCGTACCCCGGCGCTGCTCGTGGCCCCGGTCGCCCAGTCCCTGTTCTTCCTGCTCGTCTACGCCGGGCAGCTCGACGCCGTGGGCAGCACCTATCTGGGCGGGACGAGCTTCATCGCGTTCCTGCTGCCGCTGATCCTGCTCACCGGCGTCGCCACCGGCGCGGGCGCGGCCGGCACGCTCGTGCTGGGCGACATCACCAGCGGATACCTGGACCGCCTCCGGCTCGCCCACGGGACCACGACGCCGTTCCTCGTCGGCCCGGTCGTCGCCGCGCTGCTCGCTGTCGTACTCCAGATGGTGGTGACCGTCGCCGGGGCCGTCGCGATCGGCTACCGGCCGGCGAGCTGGTCCGGCGTCGCCGGAATGCTCCTGCTGATGCTCGCGCTCGGACTCGGCGTCGCGCTGCTGAGCACGGCGCTCGCCATCCGGTCGGACTCGGCGTCCACCACCAACCTGGTCACGCTCGTCGTGTTCGGCCTGTCGTTCTTCACCGGCGTGTTCGCGCCGGTCGACGAACTCGCCGGCTGGATGCGGGTGATCGCCACCGTCAACCCGCTCACCTATATCGTCGACACCGCCCGGCAGCTCGGCGGCGGCACGCCGCTCGCCGCGGCCCCGATCGGCGTCGCGGCGCTCGCCGCCCTCACCGTCGCCGGAACCGCCGCCTGCGCCCTCGCCCTCCACCACGCCAGGAAGAACCGATGAGCGACACCCGCACCCAGATCATGGACGCCTTCGCCGAACAGCTCGCCGCGACCGGCTACCAGGGCATCTCCCTGGTCGGCGTCGGCCGCAGCGTCGGCATCCAGAAGCCGTCCATCTACCACCACTTCCCGGGCGGCAAGGAGGACCTCTACATCGCGGTGGCGGAGCGGTACATCCGGGACGTCGGCGGCAGGATCTCGGCGGCGCTGGCCGGCCCCGGCGACGTGCCGCACCGGCTGCACGCGCTCGCCACCGTCGCCGCCGGGCAGCACGGCGACGCGATCACGTTCGAGCAGCGCATCTACGACACGCTGCCGCTCGTCTCCGCCGAGACCAGCGAGCACGTCTCGGGCCTCTACGTCGACCTGATGCTGGCCCCGGTGACCCGGTTCTTCGCCGATGCCCGCGCCGAGGGCGCGGTCACCGGCGAACCGGAGTTCCTGATGAACGCGTTCCTGCACCTGGCCCGTGCGGCCGACCTCACCGACGAGACCGGCCCCGCACGGGTCGTCGCGCTCTTCCTCAACGGCGCCCGCCCACGTGCCTAAACTAAGAGCTTAGCTAACCGAGGAGGGCGCGCCATGTCGGCTGAGGCTGTGCACTACAACATGCATGATGCCAAGACCCACCTGTCGCGCATCATCGAGCGGGTGGAACGCGGCGAAGAGATCATCATCGACCGGGCGGGCACCCCCGTGGCGAAGGTCGTACCGCTGGTGCGCCGGACCGACCGCACGGCGATCGGCTCCCTCGCGGGGCAGGTGGACCTCTCGGGTGACTGGGATTCGCCACAGACCAACGCCGAGATCGCCGCCGACTTCGGGATCGGCGCATGACCCTGCTGCTGGACACCCACGTCGCGCTCTGGGCCATCACCCGCGACGCCTCCATCCCGCTCTACGAGGTCGACGTCCTCAAGGTGTAGACCTCAGACGTCGGCGGGGGTGGTGGCGGCCCGCGCC
Source organism: Micromonospora sp. LHW51205 (assembly GCF_003315815.1). Classification (NCBI taxonomy): domain Bacteria; kingdom Bacillati; phylum Actinomycetota; class Actinomycetes; order Micromonosporales; family Micromonosporaceae; genus Micromonospora; species Micromonospora sp. LHW51205. The sequence goes on from NZ_QMEZ01000002.1 coordinate 819,068, forward strand.
GCTGCGACCAGCCGGGCGGTCTCGGCGGCCACGTCCTCGTCGTCGGTGGGCGTCCCCGGGTCGTAGCGGACCGTCCAGGTCAGCCCGTCGACGCCGGGCACCCGCCGGGCGGCGATCCGCCCGGAGCCGCCGGGCATCTCGTGGTGCGAGGTGTACGCCACCGAGCCGGTGACCCGGTCCCGGACCTGGTGCGGCAGGTCACCCGGGTCGACGAGCAGGTACGTCTCGGGCAGGCCGTCCGCCACCACCAGGTAGCCGTCGCGCTCGGCGACCGGCTCGGCCGGGGTGACAGTCAGCTCGCGGCCGGACCAGACCGCCTTGAGGATGTCGTGCCAGCCGAGGCGCTCCACCCGGCCGGGCAGCCAGAGGCCACGGTTGCTGGCGACCAGCACGCCGTCGTTGCCGCCCTCGCCGGTGCCGGCGGCGGCCCAGGCGAGCACCCGCTCGTCGGCGGCCAGCGGCGGCCGGTCGGCGGACGGCAGTTTCGGCCGGCGGTTGAACAGTCCCATCACAATCCTCCGGCGGCCTGCTCGCGCAGTGCCCGTGCGTGCTGTTCCAGCGACAGCAGTTCCCCGAACAGGGCGAAGTACTCGTCCTTGTTGCTCACCGGGTTGACCCGCTGGATCTTCGACTTGAGGTCACGGATGCGGCCGGTGACCGAACTCCACTGGAGCCGGGCCATGGTGATCGAGACGTACCTCGGGTCCGGCTCGCCGTCGATGCGCAGCGGCTCCACCGCCAGCTCGCCGATGAGCGCCTGCCCGGCCAGGTCGTCGCAGGCGTCGCGGACCCGTTCGATCCAGACCGCGCCGCCGGTGGCAGTGGACGCGCCGCCGGCCGCCGCCACGGCGGCGCGTACCGCGACGTGCACCGGGTGCTGGTAGTCGGTCACCTCGACCGCGTCGAACATCGGACCGGCCAGCACCGGCTCCTGCAACGCCAGCTTGAGCGCCTCCCGCTCCACCATGGAACGTGGACTGTCCACAGCGGGCGTGGCCCGGCCGGGGCGGGCCGGCGCGGCGCCGCTGGCCTGCGGCCCGTGTGCCGCGTTGAGCACCGCGCGCTGCACCGGCTCGATCTCCATGCCGAGGTCGCCGGCGAGCTTGCGCACGTACTCCGGGCGCTTCTCCCGGTCCTTGATCTTCGCCACGAGCGGCGCGGCGCGGCGCATGGCCTCGACCCGGCCGTCGACGGTGTCCAGGTCGAACCGGCTGATCACGTGCCGGAGCGCGAAGTCGACCAGCGGCTCGCGGCGGGCCACCAGGTCGCGCACGGCCAGGTCGCCCTTTGCCAGGCGCAGCTCGCACGGGTCCATGTTGTCGGGGCTGACCGCGATGAAGGTACGCCCGACGAAGCGCTGGTCGTCCTCGAACGCGCGCAACGCGGCCTTCTGCCCGGCGGCGTCGCCGTCGAAGGTGAAGATGATCTCGCCGGCCCGTTCGTCGCTGTCGAACAGCACCCGGCGCAGCACCGAGATGTGGTCGCCGCCGAACGCCGTGCCGCAGGTCGCCACCGCCGTCGGCACGTCGGCGAGGTGACAGGCCATCACGTCGGTGTAGCCCTCGACCACCACCACCTTGCCCTGCTTGGCGATCTCCCGCTTGGCCTGGTCGATGCCGTAGAGCACGTGCGACTTCTTGTAGATCGGCGTCTCGGGGGTGTTCAGGTATTTCGGGCCGTCGTCGTCGTCGAACAGCTTGCGGGCGCCGAAGCCGATCACGTCACCGGTGATGTCCCGGATCGGCCACATCAGGCGGCGGCGGAACCTGTCGATCAGCGAACCGGAGCGGGCCGGGCGGGACAGCCCGGCGGTGACCAGCTCGTCGTGGGTGAAGCCCTGCTGGCGCAGGTGCTTGGTGAGCAGGTCCCACCCGTCGGGGGCGAAGCCACAGCCGTACCGCTCGGCGGCGGACCGGTCGAAGCCGCGCCCGGCGAGGAACTCGCGGGCCGGGCGGGCGCCGGCGGTGGTGAGCTGGGCCCGGTAGAACTCGACGGCGGCGGCGTGCGCGGCCACCAGTCGCTGCCGCTGCCCCTGCTGCGGGCGGGTACGCGGCGCGGACCTGTCGTCCTCGACATAGCGCAACTGGATGCCGGCGCGGGCGGCCAGCCGCTCGACGGACTCGACGAAGCTGAGGTGCTCGGCGTCCATCAGGAACTTGATCGCGTCGCCGCCGACCCCGCAGCCGAAGCAGTAGAACACGTTGCGGGCGGGCGAGACGTTGAACGACGGGCTCTTCTCGTCGTGGAACGGGCAGAGCCCCTTGAGGTTGCCGCCACCGGCCGACTTGAGCGTCACCACCTCGGAGATGACGTCCGCGATGGCGGTGCGCTCGCGGACCAGCGCGATGTCCTCGTCCCGGATCCGCCCCGCCATGACCGCCACCCCCTCGGCGTACATCCTGCCCTGCCGGACCGACGATCCGGCGGCCGGGGGGACGGGCGTGTGGCCGACCACGCCCGTCCCCGCCGGCTCAGGCCGAGCGGGCCGCCGCGGGGTCGCCGATACGCGGGAACGGCTCGATGGAGAAGACCACCTCGACCGGCACCTCGAAGTACGCGGCGATGCGCAGCGCCAGGTGCAGGCTGGGCCGGAACTCGCCGCGCTCCAGGTAACCGACGGTCTGGTAGTGCACACCGAGCGCGTCGGCCAGTTGCCGCCGGGAGATGCCCCGTTCGGCGCGCAGCACCGCGATCCGGTTGTGCACGGTCTCGCTCATCGACGCCCTCTCATCCGACCCGCTGCATGGCCCGCTCCCGCCGGGCCGCGACCCGCGAGCCGGACTCCCGGCGGGCCATCCGGCGCAGCACCACCGGGGCCAGCACGAGCCCGAGCACCGCCCAGGCGCCGAGCACGCCGACCGTCTCCAGGTGCCGCCAGGAGCCGCCGAGTTCGACTGCTGCCAGGTCGCCGGGGAGCAGCGCCGAGCGCATGCCCAAGCCTAGCCAGTAGAGCGGGAACACCTGGGCGACGCCCTGCAGCCAGCCGGGCAGGCCGTTGATCGGATAGAAGATGCCGGACAGCGCGATCAGGCCGAAGATCGGCATCACCACCAGGCCCATGTTGCGCGGGTTCTCGATCAGCGAGCCGATCACCGCGCCCAGCGGCAGCGTCGCCACCAGCCCGAGCGGCACCACCCAGGCCAGCGTGAGCCAGGCGCCCGGGTCGCCGAGCCGCAGCCCGTCCAGGAAGAACAGCCCGGGCGTGAGCTGGATGACCACGCCGATCAGTGCGACCGCCGAGACCAGCACGATCTTGCCGACCAGGTAGCCGAGCATGCCGTCCGGGATGGCCTTGGCGCGCAGCAGCGTGCCGTCCTCCCGGTCGATGACGAGCTGGTTGGCCAGCCCGAGCAGGCCGCCGAAGAGCAGGCCCATGCCGAGCGCGCTGGGCAGCGTACGGGCGCCGAGCGAGAAGTCTGTGCCGGGCACCGTCGAGCCGCGCATCCAGAACACGGCGATCAGCAGCACCACGGTGGGGAAGAAGTAGGTCCAGAGATCCTGGCCGTTTGTGAACGTCGCGCGCAGCTCGATCACGCCGCGCCGCAGCCCGGCCCGTAGCGCGTTGGTGGTCGGGTTCATCGGTCCGCCTCCTGCTGCCACACCCGCTCGGCCCGGCCGGTACGGATGCCGGTCTCCTCCTCGTGCACCAGCGCCAGGTACGCGTCCTCCAGGCTGGCCCGGCGCACCTCCAGCTCGCCTATCCGGTCGCCGTGCTCGCGGAGCAGGTCGCGCAGGAACGCGGTGGCGTCGGGGGTGGCGTGCACGTACCGCTCGCCGTCGCGGGTCCAGCGCACCTCGGCGTCCCCCGCGACGCGCCGGGCGAGCTGGTCGGGCGACCCCTCGGCGATGATCCGGCCGCCGGCCAGGATGAGGATGCGGTCGGCCAGCTTCTCCGCCTCGGCCAGGTCGTGCGTGGTCAGCACGATGGTGGTCTCGTCCAGGTCGGCCAGGCGGTGCACCAGTTCGTGGAACTCGCGCCGGGCGGCCGGGTCGAAGCCGACAGTGGGCTCGTCCAGGAACAGCAGCTCCGGGCGGCCGACGATGCCGACCGCCACGTCCAGCCGGCGGCGCTGACCGCCGGAGAGCCGCGACACCCGGCTTCCCCCGTGCGCGGTCAGGCCCACCGTCTCCAGCAGCTCGTCGACCGGCCACGGCCGCGGGATCCGGTCGGTGCCGTACGGCGCGTAGAAGTCGCCGAGGTGGGCGAGCAGTTCCCGTACCCGCCACTTGCCGTGGTCGCGCCAGGACTGGAGCACCACGCCCAGCCGTGCGCGCCACCGCTCGTCGCCGCGGGCCGGGTCGCTGCCGAGCACGCGCACCGTGCCGGCCGAGGGCAGCCGGAAGCCTTCGAGGATCTCGATGGTGGTGGTCTTGCCGGCGCCGTTGGGCCCGAGCAGCGCCACCACCTCGCCCCGCCGGGCGGTCAGGTCGACGCCGTGCAGCACGTCGACGGCGCCGTAGCGCATACGCAGATCCCGCACGTCGAGGACGAGATCCTCGTCGGGCGGGCGGGGGGACGCGACGGCCCCAGGAAGTTCGACCGCAGTCATGCCTCGAAATGTAGCACCTATGCTACAAACCGAGGTACCCCCACTCAGCGGCGCCGACTGTGGAACCAGCGGGTGACGGGGGCCGGCTCCTCCTCCTCGTACGACCGGGCCGCGTTCACCGCAGCGGCCAGGCCGGAGCGGCGGGGCCGGGGCCCGGCGCGCAGCACCGGATCGACGGCCATCTCCCGGAGCACCGCGACGGCCAGGCCCAGCATCACCACGACGAACGGCAACGCGACCAGGATGGTCGCCTGTTGCAGCGCGGCCAGCCCGCCGGCCAGCAGCAACGCCGCCGCGACAGCGCCGATCAGCACACCCCAGAGCACCACCACCCCGCGGTGCGGCCGCAGCGCGCCGCGCGAGCTGAGCGAGCCGAGCACCAGCGACGCCGAGTCCGCGCTGGTGACGAAGTAGAGCGCGATCAGCACCATGGCGAGCACGCTCGTCAGCGTGGCCAGCGGCAGCGCGTCGAGCAGCCCGAACAGCGCCTGCTCGGACCCGGCTTCCACGTCGGCCACCAGGTCCCGGGTGCCGGTGGTCTGCGTACGCAGGGCGGTCCCGCCCATCACCGCGAACCAGACGGTGCTCGCGCCGCTGGGTATCAGCAGCACCCCGATCAGGAACTGGCGGACCGTACGGCCGCGTGAGATGCGGGCGATGAACGTGCCCACGAACGGCGCCCAGGAGATCCACCACGCCCAGTAGAAGATGGTCCACGAGCCCAGCCAGGCCGGATCGGAGAACGCCCCGGTACGCGTCGACATGCGCACCAGGCCGCTCAGGTAGTCACCGACCGAGGCCGGCAACACCTCCAGCGTGTAGACGGTCGGACCGACCACGAACACGAACAGCATCAGTACGACGGCGATCAGCACGTTCGTGGTGGACAGCCACTTGACGCCCCGGTGCAGTCCGGAGAAGGCGGAGACGACGAAGGCGAGCGTGAGCGCGCCGATGATCGTCAGCTCGACGGCCCGGCCGTCCGGCACGCCGGCCACCAGGTCGAGGCCGGCCGCCACCTGGAGCGCGCCCAGCCCGAGACTGGTTGCGGAGCCGAACACGGTGGCGAAGACGGCGAGCAGGTCGATCGCGCGGCCGAGCGGGCCGTCGGTCCGGTCGCCGAGCAGCGGCGTGAACGCGGACGAGATGCGGTTGCCCCGCCCCTTGCGGAACGTCGAGTACGCCAGGGCCAGCGCCGCGATCGCGTAGATGCCCCACGGATGCAGCGTCCAGTGGAAGAGCGTGTACTGCATGGCGGTCGCGGCGGCGGCCCCGGTCTGCGGCGCGACGCCGGAGGCGGGAGGCGGCGTCGCGTAGTGCTGGATCGGTTCGGCCACGGCGAAGAACACCAGGCCGATTCCCATGCCGGCGCTGAACATCATGGCGACCCAGGCCAGCGTGTCGAACTCCGGCTCGTCGTCGTCGGCGCCCAGCCGGATCCGGCCGAACCGGGAGGCGGCCACGACGACCGCCAGCACCAGGAAGGCGTCCGCCGCGAGCACGAAGAACCAGCCGAACGTGCTCACGGTCCAACTCAGCCCGGCCGCGCCGAACGACGCCAGGGAACCACGCGCGAACACGCCCCAGGCCACCACGGCCAGCACCCCGGCCACGCCGACCCCGAGCACCACCCGGTCGGCCGGCTGCGTCCCGGCCCGCTCCCCCACGTCTTCCCCCATGACCCCATCCTGGGCAGCGCAGCCGCCCGGGTAGGACGAAACGCCCACTCCGCCTCCGTCGATCATGGAGTTGTGGCGCCCAGGATGCCCGCTTCACACCGGTATCAGAGGCACCACAACTCCAAGATCGGCGTCGGGAGCGGGGGCGGCGGGCGGCGGGCGGCGAGCGGCGAGCGGCGAGGGCGGTCAGGAGGGGACGGCGGTGGCCTCCTCGGCCTCCACCGCGGCGTTCCAGGCCGGCTTGGTGGAGCGCCAGCCCTCGTCGTCCAGGCCCTGCCGCCAGTAGCCGGAGATGGACAGGTCGCCCCGGGGCACGCCGCGCTCGACCCGCAGCAGCCGCCGCAGCTCCTTCACCGCGCCGGCCTCGCCGTGCACGAACGCGTGCACCCGGCCGGGCGGGAACTCCAGCGCCCGTACCGCCTCGACCAGCGGCTCGCCGTACGGGCGGCCGTCGCGGTGCAGCCAGCACACCTCGACAGCGCCCGCACTGGTCAGGGGCAGCTCGTCGGCCGGGCCGCCGACCTCGACGTACACCTTCGCGGGCGCGCCCGCCGGCAGCCGCTCCAGGGCGGCGGCGATGGCCGGCAGCGCGCTGTCGTCGCCCGCCAGCAGGTGCCAGTCGGCGGCCGGGTCCGGCGCGTACGCGCCGCCCGGCCCGGTGAACAACACCCGGTCGCCGGGACGCAGCGCCGCCGCCCACGGCCCGGCCAGCCCCTCGTCGCCGTGGTGCACCACGTCCACCGTCATCTCACCCGCCGCGGCGTCCCAGGCCCGCACCGTGTACGCGCGCAGACGCGGCCACTGCTCCGCCGGGAACTCCCGCTTGATCGTCGCCAGGTCGACCGGGTACGGGTAGGTCACCCCGGCCGGCGGGAAGACGAACTTCACGTAGTGGTCGGTGTACGCGCCCACCGGCAGCCCGGCCAGCTCGGGACCGCCCAGGACCAGGCGGATCAGGTGTGGGGTGGGCCGCGTGGTCCGGACGACCGTGGCGGCGGTGAGCTTCTTCGGGCGGTCCGTCATGCCACTTAGGCTAACCTAAGCTCGCCGGGGTGATCCGGTCAGCTCGGCGACACCAGGCGGGCGTGCCAGGCCAGCGCGGCCGGATCGGTGAGCGAGGCGACCTGGTCGATCACCACGCGCAGCCGTCCGGCGTCGTCCGCCGCGTCCCGCCACAACGGCGCGAACACCGGGTCGAGCGCGTCCGGCGCCCGGTCCAGCAGCGCCGTCACCAGCCCGGCCAGGACGTCGCGCTGCCGCGCGTACCGGCCCTCGGCACCGGGGCGGCGCATCACGTACCGCAGCGCGATGCCCTTGAGCAGCGCGCACTGCGCCCGGGTCCGGCGCGGCACCTCCAGGTCGGCGGCGTAGCGGCGGTGCGGGCCGGGCCCGTGGCGCTGCTGCGTGGCGGCCACCACGCGGGAGACGAACCGGCCGGTGAGCACGCTCGTGGTGGCCTTCAGCGCGGCGAGCGCACGGTGGCTGCCGTCGTACGCGGCCAGCGGGGCGAGCACCGGGTCGGCGAGCAGGTCGGCGAGCACCTCGCCCAGGTCCTCCGGCGCCTCACCCGAGTACGTGGCGGACACGTCGGCGCAGAGCGCCCGCCGTTCGTCCGCGTCGGCCAGCAGCGGGCGCAGGTCGACGTATCCGCCGTGGATGCCGTCCTCGACGTCGTGCACCGAGTACGCCACGTCGTCGGCCCAGTCCATCACCTGGGCCTCCAGGCAGCGCCGGGTGCCGGGCGGCGCGCCCTCGCGCAGCCAGTCGAAGACCGGGCGGTCGTCGGCGTACACGCCGAACTTGCGCTCGCCGGGCCGGCGCGGCCACGGGTACTTGCTCACCGCGTCCAGCGCGGCCCGGGTCAGGTTCAGCCCGGCCGAACGCCCGTCCGCTGTGAGCACCTTGGCCTCCAGCCGGGTGAGCACCCGCAGCGTCTGCGCGTTGCCCTCGAACCCGCCGCAGGCGGCGGCCAGCTCGTCCAGCGCGTACTCGCCGTTGTGCCCGAACGGCGGGTGGCCCAGGTCGTGGGCCAGCCCGGCGGTGTCCACCACGTCCGGGTCGCAGCCGAGGCGGGCGCCCATCTCGCGGGCGATCTGCGCGACCTCCAGCGAGTGGGTCAGGCGGGTACGCAGGAAGTCGTCGGTGCCGGCGGTGTGCACCTGCGTCTTCGCGGCGAGCCGCCGGAACGCCGCCGAGTGCAGCACCCGGGCACGGTCCCGCTCGAACGGCGACCGGCCGTACCCGGTGTCCTTCGGCGCCTCGTCGACCAGCCGCGCCGCGTCGTCAGCCCCGGTCACCGTTGCCGCGTTGGCGCAACACGCAGAACTCGTTGCCCTCCGGGTCGGCGAGCACCGTCCACTCCACGTCTCCCTGGCCGATGTCGACGTGCCGCGCGCCCATGTCGACCAGGCGCTCGACCTCGGCTTCCAGGTCGGCCGGGCGCAGGTCGATGTGCAGCCGGTTCTTCCCCTCCTTCGGCCCGGCGACCGGGACGAAGACGAGACCGGGCAGCGTGTCGGGGGTGCGGCGGATCTCCACCTCGTCCGGCTTGTCGGTGACCACCTGATAACCGAGCGCCTCCGCCCACCAACTGGCGAGCCGGGACGGGTCCCGGGCGTCGATGGTCAGGTTCTCCCAGACGGCGGTCATGCGCCCACCCCTCCTGATCGACACGTGGCGGAAGCTCAGGTTACGCCGACAAGGCCGGAAAGGCGCGCCAGGCGGTACGCGGGGCCGTCGATGAACACCGGCGGCCCCGCGTCGGCGTCAGCGGGAGTCGGAGCCGGTGGTGGTGATCGCCGCCCGGCCGGCCTCCAGGCGCGCCACCGGCACCCGGAACGGCGAGCAGGAGACGTAGTCCAGGCCGACCTCGTGGAAGAAGTGCACCGAGTCCGGGTCACCGCCGTGCTCGCCGCAGACGCCCAGCTTCAGGCCCGGGCGGGCCGCCCGGCCCTCCTCGGCGGCGATGCGGACCAGCCGGCCGACGCCGTCGGTGTCGATCGACTCGAACGGCGAGATGCCGAAGATGCCCAGCTCCAGGTAGCGCCAGAAGAACGCGCCCTCCACGTCGTCGCGGGAGAAGCCCCAGCCCATCTGGGTCAGGTCGTTGGTGCCGAAGGAGAAGAACTCGGCCGCCTCGGCGATCTGCCCGGCGGTCAGCGCCGCCCGGGGCACCTCGATCATCGTGCCGATCAGCACCTCGACGCCGCTGTCCCCGACCACCTCGGCGATGATCCGCTCGGCCTCGGCGCGTACCGTCTCCAGCTCCTGCACGGCCCCGACGAGCGGCACCATGATCTCCGGGCAGGCCTTGCCGCCGTCGCGGACGACCGCCACGGCGGCCTCGGCGATCGCGCGGACCTGCATGGCGAACAGGCCCGGGATGACCAGGCCGAGCCGGACGCCGCGCAGGCCCAGCATCGGGTTCTCCTCGTGCATCCGCCGGACGGCGGCGAGCAGCGCCTCCTCCTTCGCGACGTCCTCACCGCGCTCCTGCGCGACCGCGACGTTCACCGCGAGCTGCTCCAGCGGGGGCAGGAACTCGTGCAGCGGCGGGTCGATCAGCCGCACGGTGACCGGCAGGCCGTCCATCTCCCGGAAGATCTCGATGAAGTCGGCCCGCTGCAGCGGCAGCAGCGCCGCGAGCGCGTCCTCCCGCTCCCGCGCGCCGGAGGCCAGGATGAGCCGCTCGACCAGCTCGCGCCGGTCACCGAGGAACATGTGCTCGGTGCGGCACAGGCCGATGCCCTCGGCACCGAAGCGCCGGGCCCGGGCCGCGTCCGCGCCGGTGTCGGCGTTCGTGCGCACGCGCAGCCGCCGCGCCGCGTCGGCGTGCGTCATGATCCGGTGTACGGAGCGGACCAGCGCGTCGTCGGTGTTCTCCGGGTCGAGTTCGCCCTCGAAGTACTGCACCACCTCGGACGGCATGACCGGCACCTCGCCGAGGTACACCTTGCCGGTGGTGCCGTCGATCGAGACCACGTCGCCCTCGTTCACCACGTGGTCGCCCACTGTGAACCTCTTCGCCGGCACGTTCACGTCCAGCTCGTCGGCGCCGGAGACGCAGGTCTTGCCCATGCCGCGGGCCACCACCGCGGCGTGGCTGGTCTTGCCGCCCCGGGAGGTCAGGATGCCCTTGGCGGCGATCATGCCGTTGAGGTCGTCCGGGTTGGTCTCCCGGCGGACCAGGATGACCGCCTCGCCCTCGGCGGCCAGCTCGACCGCCCGGGCCGAGGTGAAGACGACCTTGCCGGACGCGGCGCCCGGGGAGGCGCCGATGCCCTTGGCGACCGCCTCGAACTCGTGGTCGAGCTGGAAGCGCGGGAACATCAGCTGGGCGAGCTGCGCGCCGTTGACCCGGTGCAGCGCCTCGTCCAGGTCGATCAGGCCCTCGTCGACGAGCTGCCCGGCGATGACGAACGCGGCGGCGGCGGTGCGCTTGCCGACCCGGGTCTGCAGCATCCAGAGCTTGCCGCGCTCGATGGTGAACTCGATGTCGCAGAGGTCCTTGTAGTGCTCCTCCAGCCGGGCCATGATGCCGAGCAGCTGGTCGTAGGAGGTCTTGTCGAGCTGCTCCAGCTCCTGCAACGGCACGGTGTTGCGGATGCCCGCGACCACGTCCTCGCCCTGGGCGTTGGCCAGGTAGTCGCCGTAGATGCCCTGCGCGCCGCTGCCCGGGTCGCGGGTGAACGCGACGCCGGTGCCCGAGTCGGGGCCGAGGTTGCCGAAGACCATCGCCACCACGTTGACGGCGGTGCCCAGGTCGGCCGGGATGCGCTCCTGGCGGCGGTAGAGGATCGCCCGCTCCGCGTTCCACGAGTCGAAGACCGCGCGGATGGCGAGGTCGAGCTGCTCGCGCGGCTCCTGCGGGAACTCGCGGCCGGTGTGCTTGGCGAAGATCTTCTTGTACGCGTCGACCAGCCCCCGCAGGTCGTCGGCGTCCAGGTCGAGGTCGTTGTGGGTGCCCTTGGCGCTCTTGATCTCGTCCAGCGCGTGCTCGAACTCCTCGCCCGGCACCTCGCAGACGGTCTTGCCGAACATCTGGATCAGCCGGCGGTAGGAGTCCCAGGCGAACCTGTCGTTCCCACCCGCCTGGTTGCTGAGGCCGACCACGCTGCGGTCGTTGAGGCCCACGTTGAGGACGGTCTCCATCATGCCGGGCATGGAGAACTTGGCGCCGGAGCGTACCGAGACCAGCAGCGGGTCGTCCGGGTCGCCGAGGCGGCGGCCCATCTCGCGCTCCAGGGACTCCAGGTGCGCCTCGATCTGCGCGGCCAGGCCGTCGGGCTCACGCCCGGTCGTCAGGTACGCCTTGCAGGCCTCGGTGGTGATCGTGAAGCCGGGCGGAACCGGCAGGCCGAGGTTGGTCATCTCGGCCAGGTTGGCCCCCTTGCCGCCGAGCAGATCCTTCAAATCCTTGTTGCCCTCGGCGAAGTCGTACACGTACTTGTGCTCGCCCGATTCCTGCGCTTCCACCAGAGCCTCCAACGCGCGCCATTGACACTTAACGAAGGTTTAGTTCGGACATACCCCGGGAGTGACCACCGGTAATCCCGGCTCGTCAGCGTCGGTGGGCCGAAGGCTAGGCGAGTTTCGTGAAACCTGGGAGCGTTCGGTGACTTTCGGCACAACGGTCGCCACTATGCGCGTTCGTACGGGTTGTTGGGAACGCTTCCACGAGCACGATCACGCAATTCCGCTTCCCCTCGTACTCTTGACTGACTGCGTCCCGCGGATCCTCACCTTTGCCATATCCCGCGCGAATACACCCCTCGGAGCCGTCGCCGTGCCGACCACACCCACCGCCCCGGAGACCGGGCCGGAGCCGACCGAAACCCGTCCCACCAGCACGCCGGGTGAAGTGCTGCCCGGCGTGGCGACGCCTGCCGCCGAGCTGGCGCGGGTCGCCGCGGGCCGTGCCACCGAGGTGCTCGCCGGACCGGCGCCGGTCCGGTTCGACGACGTGGTGCCCGCGCCCGAGCAGGTGTTCCCGGACCCCGCGGGCGACTTCACGCTGGGCGCGGACGCGGCGCTGCGGGTCAGCCCCGCCGGGCGGGACGTGGCCGAGCAGCTCGCCGCCTGGCTGCGTCCGGCCACCGGCTTCCCGCTGCCGGTCACCGACGTCCCCGCCCGGGGGGACGGCCCGCTGACGCTCACGCTGTGCCCGTCCGCCCCGGATGCCGCCGCTGCTCCCGGGACCCGGGCGACGGACGACGGCTCCGGCGGGCCGGCCGTCGGCGGGCTCGAGGGCGAGGGCTACCACCTCGACGTGACCGCCACCGGCGTCCGGATCACCGCCGCCACCCCGGCCGGCCTGTTCCACGGCGCGCAGACGCTACGGCAGCTCCTGCCGGCGGCGATCGAGAGCCCCACGCCGGTCGCCACCCGCTGGGCAGTATCCGGCGGCACGGTCGTCGACCGTCCGCGTTTCCCCTATCGGGGCGCCATGCTCGACGTGGCCCGGCACTTCTTCCCCGTCGAGGACGTGCTGCGGGTGGTCGACCACCTGGCCCGGTACAAGCTCAACCACCTGCACCTGCACCTCACCGACGACCAGGGCTGGCGGATCGCCGTCGACTCCTGGCCCCGGCTCACCGAAGTAGGCGGGGCGACAGCTGTCGGCGGCGGCCCCGGCGGCTGGTACTCCCGCGACGACTACCGGCGCATCGTCGCGTACGCGGCCCGCCGGCACGTCACCGTGGTGCCCGAGATCGACCTGCCCGGCCACACCAACGCGGCGCTTCTCGCGTACCCCGAACTGGCACCCGGCAAGGTCGCGCCACCGCCCTACACCGGCACCGAGGTCGGGTTCAGCTACGTCGACCCCGCCGACGAGCGGACGTACGCCTTCGTCGCGGACGTGGTCGGCGAGGTGGCCGCGCTGACGCCGGGGCCGTGGCTGCACCTCGGCGGCGACGAGGCGTTCAAGGTGCCGGCCGAGAGCTACCGCACCTTCGTGGAACGGGCGCAGCGACTGGTGCAGGCCACCGGCAAGACGGTGGTCGGCTGGCACCAGCTCGCCCCGGCCGGGCACGTCGACGGGCGCGTCCTGCAGTGGTGGGGCACGAACGGCGACGACCCGGAGACCGCCGACGCGGTACGCCGGGGCGCCCGGGTGATCCTCTCCCCCGCCAACCACGCGTACCTGGACATGAAGTACGCGCCGGACACCCCGATCGGGCACGACTGGGCGGGTCTCATCGACGTGCGCCGGGCGTACGAGTGGGATCCGGGCACCCACGTGCGGGGCGTACCGGCCGAGGCCGTGCTGGGCGTGGAGGCGCCGCTGTGGACCGAGTCGGTGAGTACGCCGGCCGAGGTCGAGTACATGCTCTTCCCCCGCCTGCCCGCCGTCGCGGAGCTGGGCTGGTCCCCGCGTGCCACGCACGACTGGCAGCGGTTCCGCAGCCGCCTCGCCGGCCACGGCCCGCGCTGGGCCACCGCCGGCATCACCTTCCACCCATCCCCCGAGATCCCCTGGCCCCCCACCCCCACACCCGTCCCCACCCCGCGCCGCCGCCCGGAGGACAGCCCTCGTCGATCATGAGGTTGGCGGCGACAAACCGGACACAAACCGCCGCCAACCTCATGATCGCCCGCTGCTGCGGGAGGTCTTGGGGCGCCGCGGCTTGATCGACTCCAGCTCGGCGAGGTGGTGGCATCAGAGGCTCCGCGACACCACCACGTCGGCGAGCTGGAGTTGATCACACCCAGGGCCAGGGCAGCGCGCCGGAAAACGGACAGCTCACGCCCGCCGGAGCCGCGAACACCCCTCACCAAGCGCGTTGTCGACCAAGGAGTTTGCGGGATCTTGCAGTTGCCGCCCCGGAAAAAGGTGCGAATCGGGCACCTCAAGGGCCGCAAGTGCAAGATCGCGATCGAGGGTTGGGCGCTCGGGTGTGATCAAGGGGTTTGTGTCTGTTCTGGGTGGTCTGTCGGACACGAACTCCTTGATCAACGCCGGGCGGGCGCTGGGTGGATTGTCCGGGTTCGGGGTGGTGGGCGCCACGGCTGGGCTGGAATCGGGGCGGGGTGCGGGGCGTTGTACATGGCAGACCGCGCCGCACCCGCCGACCACCCCGCCCTACCCCCGGGCGGGCTGGGAATGAGGCCGGGGCGCGGGTCGTTACATCCCCGAGCCGCCGGAGCAGGCCGTCCCCCTGGCCGCCCGAGCGAGCCACCGGCCCGACGCACATACCGGGCCACCTGATCTTTCTTCGCGGCATCCCCCATCGCCGCGTACCCCCGACAGAGAGGCAACTGATCATGGCTACCACTCTGCTGCGCAAGACCGTTCTGACCGCTGCCGGTGTCGTCGCCACCGCCGGTGGCATCGCCGGCCCCGCCGTCGCCGCCCAGGCCACCCCGGCCGAGCGCGCCGCCGCGCAGGTCACCACCGACCGCAAGGGCCACGGCGAGCGGGAACTCGACGTCCGCTACGAAGCCCAGCCCAACTTCTACTTCTGCGGCCCCGCCGCCGCCCGCAACGCGCTGAGCGTGCAGGGCAAGAACATCGACGTACACGCCATGGCCCGCGAGATGGGCACCACCGAAGCCGGCACCAACTCCATCAACGACATCACCCCGGTACTGAACAAGGAGACCGGTAAGGACGTCTACAAGTCCACCGAGATCCCCGTGGACAAGGCCCGCGACCGCGACAAGGTCGACAAGCTGCGCGCCGACGTGGTCAAGACCGTCGACGACGGCCGTGCCGTGGTGGCCAACATCGCCGGCACCGCAACCGACACCGACGGCAACGCCCACTCCTTCGAGGGTGGCCACTACATCAGCGTGGTGGGCTACCGCGACGGCGGGAAGGTCGTGACGATCGCCGACTCGGCCAACCCCAACCAGGCCTCCTACCGGATGGACGTGGACGAGCTCGCCCGCTGGATCGCCAGCCGCGGCTACAGCTCCTGACCGAACACGAAGGGCCCGACCCCCACCACGGGGTCGGGCCCTTCGGCGTACCCGGGTTGTCAGCCGCCGGAGTCGTCCAGCTCGGCGCCGTCCGGCGGGGTGTCGTCGTCGCGGCTGGCCAGCCACCCGTCGGGCAGGAAGACCTTGCCCGGGGAGTTGGTGCGGCCGCGCGGCTGGCCGAGGTTCTCCACCGGGAACGGTACGGCCGGGTCGAGCTTGCCGAGCAGGTCGTCGAGCTGCGCCAAGCTCTCGATCATGGCGAGCGAGCGGCGCAGCTCGCTGCCGATCGGGAAGCCCTTCAGGTACCAGGCGACGTGCTTGCGGAAGTCGGTGCAGCCGTCCCGCTCGCCCCGGGCCGGGTTGCGGGCGCCGGCCACGAACTGCTCCACCAGCAGCTCGGCGTGCCGGCGCATGGTCACCGCCACCTCGCCGAGCGAGGGCAGCCGCCGCTCGGGGCTGCCGTTGAACGCGGCCTCCAGGTCGGCGAACAGCCACGGCCGGCCCAGGCAGCCGCGCCCGATCACCACGCCGTCCACGCCGGTGTGCGCGACCATCCGCAGCGCGTCGTCGGCCTCCCAGATGTCACCGTTGCCGAGCACCGGCACGTCGAGCGCCGACTTGAGCGTGGCGATCGCGTCCCAGTCGGCGGTGCCGGAGTAGCGCTGCGCGGCCGTACGCCCGTGCAGGGCGACCGCCGCGACGCCCGCGTCCTGGGCCGCCAGCCCCGCCTCGACGTACGTCAGGTGGTCGTCGTCGATGCCCTTGCGCATCTTGACGGTGACCGGCACCCCGGCGGGTGACGCGGCGTCCACCGCGGCCTTGACCAGCCGGGCGAACAGCCGGCGGCGCCACGGCAGGGCCGAGCCGCCGCCGCGCCGGGTGACCTTGGGTACGGGGCAGCCGAAGTTCAGGTCGATGTGATCCGCGAGGTCGCGTTCGACCACGATCCGCACGGCGGCGGCGGTGATCTCCGGGTCGGTGCCGTAGAGCTGGAGGCTGCGGGGCTGCTCCTCGGCGCCGAAGGCGATCATGCGGAGCGTCTTCGGGTTCCGCTCGACGAGCGCCCGGGTGGTGATCATCTCGCAGACGTAGATGCCGCCGCCCTGCTCGCGGCAGAGCCGGCGGAAGCCGACGTTGGTGATCCCGGCCATCGGCGCGAGCACCACCGGCGGCCACACCTCGTGGGGGCCGATGGTCAGCGCGGGCAGCGTAGGGGCAGTCACCGACCAAGTGTAAGGAAGGGCCCCTTATTAACGTCTCCGGTAGCGCAGGGGCCCCTTGTTAACAGGGCGCATATCACAGCCGGCCCGCCTCGCGGACGCTCTCCACAGCCGGGCCGGCTGTCCACAGGGCGGGCGAGCGGGCCACAGAAGGATCGGCGGAGCCCGCACGCTGCCGGGCATGCCCGAACAACCACCCGAACTCGGCGACCTGGCGGAACGCCAGCAGCAGATCGTCACGCGGACGCAGCTTCTCGGCGTCGGATACGACGACATGTACCTGTACCGGCAGACCCGGCGCGGCCTGTGGCAGCGCGTGCTGCCGGCCACGTACGCGCTCGTCACCGGCACCCTCACCGACGAGCAACGACGCATCTCGGCGGCGCTCTACGCAGGCGCCGACGCGCAGCTCACCGGCCTGGCCGCCCTGATCTGGTACGGCTTCCGGCACAGTCCGCGCACTGCTGACGTACACCTGATCCTGCCGCACCACGCGCGGCGCCGCTCGGCCGGTCACGCGGTGATCGCGCGGGCCCTGGAGCTTGATCCGCGGGCCCGGCGGACCACGCTCTATCCGGTGTGCTCGCCGGCGCGGGCGGTGGTGGACGCGGCCCGCGACCTGCGCCAGTTGCGGCCGGTACGGGCGACGGTGGCGGAGGCCGTGCAGCGCGGCTTCACCGATCTGGACAGCCTGGACGCGGAGATCCGCCGGGCCCGGCGCAGCCGCACCGCCCTGATCCGGAAGGCGTTCGCCGAAATCACGGACGGGGTCCGCTCCGCGCCGGAGACCGAGCTGCGGGAGTGCCTGGGCGGCAGCGGCGTGCTCGGCGGGATCCTGTGGAACCCGCGGCTGTCGGCGGCCGACGGCACCCGCCTGCCGACGCCGGACGGCTACCTCGCCGACTGCGCGGTGGCGCTGGAGGTCGACTCGCGGGAGTACCACCTCAGCCCGACCGACTGGGCACGGACGCTGGACCGGCACAACGAGTTGAGCCGGTACGGGGTGCTGGTCCTGCACTTCACGCCGGCGCAGATCCGCAGGGAGCCGGGCCGGGTGCGGCGCACGGTCGAGGACGCGTACGCGGCCAGGCGCGGGGTGGGCGCCGCGACCGGCGTACGGGCGGAGCCGATCTCCCCCGGCGACGGGTGTTAAGAAGGGGCCCCTTCTCTACGCGAGGCGTTAAGAAGGGGCCCTTCCTTACAGCAAGGTCAGCAGCCGGGGAGGCGCTCGATCAGGTAGCGCTCGACCTGGTCCAGCGAGACGCGCTCCTGGGCCATGGTGTCCCGGTTCCGGACCGTCACGGCGTTGTCGTCGAGCGTGTCGAAGTCGACGGTGACGCAGAACGGCGTACCGATCTCGTCCTGCCGGCGGTAGCGGCGGCCGATCGCCTGCGAGTCGTCGAACTCGACCACCCAGCGCTTGCGCAGGTCGGTGGCGAGCTGCTTGGCCTTCGGCGACAGCGCCTCGTTACGCGACAGCGGCAGCACGGCGACCTTGACCGGGGCCAGCCGCGGGTCGAAGCGCATGACGGTGCGCTTGTCCACGCCGCCCTTGGTGTTCGGCGCCTCGTCCTCGTCGTACGCCTCGAGCAGGAACGCCAGCACCGCGCGGGTGAGGCCGGCGGCCGGCTCGATCACGTACGGCATCCAGCGCTCGCCCTTGCCCTGGTCGAAGTACGACAGGTCGACGCCGGAGTGCTTGCTGTGCGTGGACAGGTCGAAGTCGGTGCGGTTGGCGATGCCCTCCAGCTCGGCGAACTCGCTGCCGCCGAACCGGAACCGGTACTCGATGTCGACGGTGCGCTTCGAGTAGTGGGAGAGCTTCTCCTTGGGGTGCTCGTAGAAGCGCAGGTTCTCCTCGGACAGGCCGAGGTCGAGGTACCAGTTCCAGCGCTCGGAGAGCCAGTACTCGTGCCACTGCTCGTCGGTGCCGGGCTCGACGAAGAACTCCATCTCCATCTGCTCGAACTCGCGGGTCCGGAAGATGAAGTTGCCGGGGGTGATCTCGTTGCGGAACGACTTGCCGGTCTGCGCGATGCCGAACGGCGGCTTCTTGCGGGCGACCGTCTCGACGTTCTTGTAGTTGACGAAGATGCCCTGGGCGGTCTCCGGGCGCAGGTAGTGCATGCCCTCGTCGCTCTCCACCGGGCCCAGGTAGGTCTTCATCAGGCCGTTGAACATCTTCGGCTCAGTGAAGGTGCCCTTGTTGCCGCAGTTGGGGCAGTTCAGCTCCGTCAGCGAGGTCAGCGGCTTGCCGTGCTTGGCCTCGTACGCCTCTTCCAGGTGGTCGGCCCGGAACCGCTTGTGGCAGGACTGGCACTCGGTGAGCGGGTCGACGAACTCGGCGATGTGGCCGCTGGCCTCCCAGACCTTGCGGGCCAGGATGACCGCCGAGTCGAGGCCGACGACGTCGTCGCGCTGCTGCACCATGGTCCGCCACCACTGCCGGCGGACGTTCTCCTTCAGCTCGACGCCGAGCGGACCGTAGTCCCACGCCGACCGGGTGCCCCCGTAGATCTCGCTGGAGGGAAAGACGAAGCCCCGGCGCTTGGCGAGGCTGGTGACGGCGTCGATACGGTCGGCTGGCATGTTTCCTCCTACGCCGGCTGGCGGTCGGCGCGGTTGAGATGGATAAAACCGGGCTGTTCGGGACAACGGTACGACCGCGTTCGTCCCGAGCCCAGCAGAATACCGGGGGCCGGTCAGCTCACCCCGCAGACCTCCACGCCGCCCGTCTGCTGGTCCGGCGCCAGCGTCACGGTCTGCGCCTCCCGCCGGCCGCCGGCCAGCGTGACGTCCACCGGGACGGTGAGCGTGGTGATGTCGACCTCGCCGACCCGGTAGCCGGAGATCTGCGGCTCGGTGGCGACGCGCCGCACGAACTCGGGCCGCGGTTCGCGTCGGCGGAGGTCGTCGCAGAGCGTGTCGTACGCCTTGGACCACTCCCGGGCGACCAATGCCTGGTAGTAGTCGCTGGTGACGGCCCGGCCCTGCTCGCCGATCGCCTGGGCGTTGCTCACGGCCAGGCCGACCACCGCCGCGCCGCCTCCGCCGCAGCAGATCAGCACGGCGAGCGCGCCCGCGCCGAGGCCGAGCCAGAGCCGGGTCCGCCCGCCCTCGGTGGGCGGGGCGGCGAACGGCGGCGCGGCGCCGGGCCCCTGCGGCGGCGCGGGCACCCCGGGGTCCGCCGGCGGCGCGGGCGGAACTGACGACGGGGGTGGTGCGGCCGGTCCGGGAGCGGTCATACGCGCCAGGGTAGTGCCCCGGCACTCACCGGTAAGGACCTGCGGCCCGATCGCTGGCGACGACGACGATCTCACCCTCGGGGGCGGCGCTGGCGAGCGTCTCGTACGCCGACGGCTCGTCCACCGATCGGGCGAGCAGCGGGACGGCGGTGACCTTGACGTCGAACCCGCCGAGCGCCCGCCGGTACGCCCCGACCGACTCCCACTCGGTGAGCAGGCACCAGTGGTCCGGGTCGTCGAGCGCCCGCAGCAGCTCACCGCGCAGGTAGCCGGGGCGGGCGGCGAGCGCGGCCAGCGCGGCGTGCGCCTCCCGGGTGAACTCGTCCACCGTTTCGGCTTCCACCACGAACCGGTTGGTGACCAGCACGGCGTTCCTCCTCGTAGAGTTTGTGGCATGCAGCGTACGCAGAGTCCCGTGCTGTCCCGGTTGGCACGGCTCAACCCGACGGCGGTGTTCCTCGCCGTACTGGCCCTGATGCTGGTCGGCCTCTTCGCGCCCGGCCCGGCGGGCGGCGTCCTGCTGCTGGCGCTGGCCGGCGGCCTGGTGTGGCTGATGTCGGTCACCTGGCCGGTGCAGGCGCCGGCGACCCGGATGTTCCGGCTGGTGATGCTCACCCTGTTGATCGCGGTGGCGCTGGCGAAGCTCATGGTCGGCTGACGTACGGAAGCAGAGCCGAGCTGACCTGCGCTGACATGCAATCATGCGTTTTTGACAATAGTTTTCGTTGTCGCGGACAGTTGAGCCCATGACCGTTCGCGCACCCCGCCGTGTCCTGACCGCCACCGCAACCGCCCTGCTCGCCGCCGCCGGCCTGACCGCCTGCGCGGACGGCACCGGCGCCGCGAGCGAGCCGGGCAAGGTCGGCGTGGTGGCCGCGTTCTACCCGCTGCAGTTCCTGTCCGAGCGGATCGGCGGCGACACGGTCTCGGTCAGCAACCTGACCAAGCCCGGCGCGGAGCCGCACGACCTGGAACTCAACCCGCGGCAGGTCGGCCAGGTCGTCGACGCCGACGTGGTCGTCTACCTCAGCGGCTTCCAGCCGGCGGTGGACGAGGCGGTGGAGCAGAACGGCGGCGACCGCGCGTTCGACGTGGCGGGCGTGACACCGCTGCGCGACGCCGCCGCCGGTGGCCACGACCACGACCACGAGGGCGAGGCCGGGCACTCCGGGGAGGGCGGCGGCAAGGACCCGCACGTCTGGCTCGACCCGACCCGGCTGGCCACCATCGGCGACAAGCTCGCCGAGCGCCTCGGCAAGGCCGACCCGGAGCACGCCGCCGACTACACCGCCCGCGCGGGCGCGCTGCGCGCCGAGCTGACGAAGCTGGACACCGAGTACGCCGACGGCCTGCGCACCTGCAAGCGCCGGGAGATCGTCACCAGCCACACCGCGTTCGGCTACCTCACCGAGCGCTACCAACTGGAGCAGATCGGCATCAGCGGGCTCACCCCGGAGTCCGAGCCGTCGCCGCAGCGCCTCGCCGAGGTCGCCGAGGAGGCCCGGGAGCACCAGGCCGGCACGATCTTCTTCGAGACGCTGGTCAGCCCGAAGGTCGCCGAGACGATCGCGCGTGAGGTGGGCGCGAAGACGGCGGTGCTGGACCCGCTGGAGGGCCCGCCCGCCGACGGCGACTACCTCTCCGCGATGCGTACCAACCTGCAGACCCTGCGAACCGCTCTGGACTGTTCATGACCCCACCCGTGATCGAGATCGCGCACGCCACAGTCGGCTACGACGGCCGCCCGGTGCTGCGTGACGTCTCGTTGACAGTGACCGCCGGCGAGGTGGTCGCCGTGCTCGGCGCCAACGGCTCCGGCAAGTCGACGCTCGTGCGCGCCGCGCTCGGCCTGGTGCCGGTCGGCGCCGGGTCGGTCGCCCTGTTCGGCACGCCGCAGCGCCGCTTCCGGCAGTGGCACCGAATCGGGTACGTGCCGCAGCGGCTCGGCGCGGGCAGCGGAGTGCCCGCCACCGTACGCGAGGTGGTGGCGTCCGGGCGGCTGGCCCGCCGCGGCGTGCTGCGGCCCGCCGGACGGGCGGACCGGGAGGCGGTGGCGGCGGCGCTGGACGCGGTCGGGCTCGCCGACCGGGCCGGCGACCCGGTGTCCACGCTCTCCGGCGGCCAGCAGCAGCGCACCCTGATCGCCCGCGCGCTCGCCGGCGGGCCGGAGCTGCTGGTGCTCGACGAGCCGACCGCCGGGGTGGACGCGGCCAGCCAGGAGGCGTTCGCCGGGGCGCTGCGCTCGTTCCGCGACGGCGGCGGGACGGTGCTGCTCGTCGCGCACGAGCTGGGCCCGCTGCGCCCGCTGATCAGCCGGGCCGTGGTGGTGCACCAGGGCGGCATCGCCCACGACGGCGCCGTGCCGGAACCCGCCGGCCACCACGCCGACCCCGACCACGAGCACGTGCACCCGCACTGCGACGAGGAGCCCGCCCGGCTCTGGACAGGCATCTGAGATGGACCTCTTCCAGTACGACTTCATGCTCCGCGCCCTGGTCGGCGCGCTGATCATCGGGCTGGCCGCGCCGGCGCTCGGCATCTACCTGGTGCAGCGGCGGCTGGCCCTGATCGGCGACGGGATCGGGCACGTGGCGCTCACCGGCGTCGGCGCGGGCCTGCTGCTCAACCGCTCCCCCGTGCTGGTGGCGGTGATCGCCGCGACGCTCGGCGCGATCGTCATCGAGCTGGTCCGCGCGTACGGGCGCACCTCCGGCGACCTGGCGCTGGCGCTGCTGTTCTACGGCGGCATCGCCGGTGGCGTGGTGCTGGTCGGGCTCTCCGACGCCAGCAGCGGGGCGCTCAACGCGTACCTGTTCGGGTCGCTGACCACCACCTCGCAGGGCGACCTGGTCACCATCGGCGTGCTCGGCGCGGCGCTGCTGGTGACCATGCTGGTGCTGCGCCCGGCGCTGTTCGCGGTCTGCCACGACGAGGAGTACGCGCGCGTCTCCGGCCTGCCGGTACGCGCGCTGAACCTGATCATCGCGGTCGGCACCGCGATCACGGTGACCATCGCCATGCGGGCGGTCGGGGTGCTGCTGATCAGCGCGCTGATGGTGGTGCCGGTGGCCACCGCGCAGCAGGTGACCCGGGGCTTCCGGTCCACCATGGCGGCGGCCATGGCCCTGGGGCTGTTCGCCGCCGGCGCCGGGGTCTGGGTGGCGGCCACCGCGGACACCGCGCCCGGCGCGTCGGTGGTGCTGGTGGCGATCGGCTCGTTCCTGCTGGTCGCGCTCGGCGCGGCCGGTGTGCGGGCGCTGCGACGCCGGAGCGGGAGCGACCGGGCCGCGCCGCCGGTCGAGCCCGCCGAGCACGAGGTGCTGCTCGGATGAGGCCCTACCGGCTGACGCAGCTGGGATTGGTTACCGTTACAGGGTGACCGGCACGAACGGGTACGACGCCTTCGAGGGCGCGGGTGACCTGCTGCGCGCGCTCTCGGCCCCGATCCGGCTCGCGATCGTCAGCGAGCTGGCCGAGGGCGAGCGCTGCGTGCACGAGCTGGTCGAGAAGCTCGGCGCGCCACAGCCGCTGGTCTCCCAGCACCTGCGGGTGCTGCGCGGCGCCGGGGTGGTACGCGGGTCGCGGCGCGGCCGGGAGATCGCGTACGCCCTGGTGGACGACCACGTCGCGCACATCGTGGCGGACGCGGTCAGCCACGCCGGTGAAGGGCCCTCCTGAGGCGCGAAACTGTCTCGTGCCGGCAGGGCCGAGCCGTGGCAGGCTGTCCGGCGTGAAGATTTACGCCGACCGCTTTCCCACCGCGGCCCGCCAGTTCCTCACCGACCTGCTCGTGGTCGCCTGGGTGTACGCGGCGATCCGCTTCGCGCTGTGGCTGCACGACGTGGTCGAGAAACTCGCCGTACCCGGGCAGAAGCTGGAGGGGGCCGGCGGTGGCCTCGCCGACAACCTGGCCGACGCCGGCGGCAAGGTCGGCCGCGTGCCGCTGGTCGGCGACGAGCTGACCGCGCCGTTCACCCGGGCCGCCGACGCCGCCCGCGCGGTCGCCGAGGCCGGCCGCGACCAGCAGGAACTGGTCGGGCAGCTGGCGCTCGGGTTGACCATCGCGGTGCTGGTGTTTCCGCTCGGCCTGGTGCTGTTCGGCTGGCTGCCGCTGCGGGTGCGCTGGATGCGCCGGGCCGGCGCGGCGAAGGCCCTGGCCGGCGCGCCGGCCGGCCGGGACCTGCTGGCGCTGCGCGCGCTGGCCGGTCAGCCGCTGTCGAAGCTGAACCGGATCGCGCCGGACGTCGCCGAGGCGTGGCGGCGCGGCGACGACGCGACCGTCGACGCGCTCGCCGCGCTGGAGCTGCGCGGGCTGGGGCTGCGCGGCGGCCGCTGACGTCCCGGCTCCCGGCTCCCGGCTGATGCACTTCTCGGCGTTATGCCTCTGAGTCATATTTATGAGAGGCATAACGCCAAAACAGAATCCTTCCTCTGGCACCACGTGACACCGCGTAACGGGTCGCTGGCCCCGCCTGAGGACCGCCGGTCCGACGGCACGCCGCAGATCCGGCACCACGGCCACGGGCCCGGGCCACGCCGCGACACCAGCTCGCTCCCCCGGTTCGGGAACGGAGACCGGTGGGGCGCGGCCGAAGTTCCTGCGCGGCCGGGCAGTCGCCGGACTCCGCGTGGACCGACGGACGACGCCGTCCGCAGGCGCAGCACGCCGGAACCCGGCACCGCACCGGCGGACGACGACCGCCGCGCGGGCGCGCCGAGGCGTAGCGGTTGGTCAGCGGGCCGGCGGGATGCGGCGGCGCACGTCCTCGGCGGTGGACGGCCCCGGTTCCCAGCGCGCCACCCACGGCAGGTCGGCGGGCGGCGTGAGGACGCCGTCCTCCAGCGAGGCGTACCGGCCGGCGACGATCCGCTTGGCGGCGGCCACGTCGACCGAGTCGGTGTTCGACCACAGGCCGGTGAACAGCTCGTCGACGCGCAGCCGCGCCTGACGGCAGAACAGGTCGGCCAGCTCGACGTTCTCCGGGTGCGCGTCCCGCTCGGCGTAGGCCCGGACGCAGACCGCGCTCATCGCGAACAGCTCCGCGCCGATGTCCACCACCCGGCCGAGGAACGCCTGCTTACGCTCCATCTTCCCCTGCCACCGGGACATCGCGTAGAACGTCGACCGGGCCAGCTTGCGGGAGGTCCGCTCGACGTGGCGCAGGTGCCCGGCCAGCGGCCCGAACTCCTGGTACGCCCCGGGCGTCTGCCCCTTGCCGACAGCGAGCGTGGGCAGCCACTTGGCGTAGAAGGCGCCGGCCCGAGCGCCCGCCTTCGCCTTGCGGCCCAGCCCGGCGTCCGGGTCGATGATGTCGCCTGCCACCGACAGGTGCGCGTCGACCGCCTCGCGGGCGATCAGCAGGTGCATGATCTCGGTGGAGCCCTCGAAGATCCGGTTGATCCGCAGGTCACGCAGGAGCTGCTCGACGGCGGCGGGCCGTTCGCCCCGGGCGGCGAGCGAGTCGGCCGTCTCGTACCCGCGTCCGCCGCGGATCTGGATCAGCTCGTCGGCGATCCGCCACGCCATTTCGCTGGCGTAGAGCTTGACCAGCGCCGCCTCGATCCGGATGTCGTTGCGGTCGTCGTCGGCGAGCATGCAGGACAGGTCGAGCATGGACTCCATGCCGTACGTGGTGGCGGCGATGAACGACAGTTTCTTCGCCACCGCCTCGTGCTCGGCCACCGGTCGGCCCCACTGGACCCGGTCCGCCGCCCACTCCCGGGCCACGTTCAGCGCCCACTTCCCGGCGCCCACGCACATGGCCGGCAGCGAGAGACGGCCGGTGTTCAACGTGGTCAGCGCGATCTTCAGGCCCTTGCCCTCGCCGCCGATCACGTTCTCGGCCGGCACGAACACGTCGTGGAAGCGGGTGAGGCTGTTCTCCAGGCCGCGCAGCCCGACGAAGGAGTTGCGCCGCTCGACGGTGATGCCGTCGCTGTCGCCCTCCACCACGAACGCGGTGATGCCGCCGCGCCGCCCCTCGCCGGCCGGCACCCGGGCCATCACCACGAGCAGGGTGGCGAGCGTGCCGTTGGTGGCCCACAGCTTCACCCCGTTGAGCCGGTAGCCGGTGCCGTCCGCCGTCGGCTCGGCGGTGGTGGCGAGCCGGGCCGGGTCGGAGCCGACGTCCGGTTCGGTGAGCAGGAATGCGGAGACCTCACCGGCGGCGAGCCGGGGCAGGAACCGGTCCTTCTGCTCGGGTGTGCCGAACATCTTCAGCGGCTGCGGCACGCCGATCGACTGGTGCGCGGAGAGCAGCGCGCTGACCGCCGGGTTCACCGAGCCGACGAGCATCAGCGCCCGGCAGTAGTGCAGGTTGCTCAGCCCCAGTCCGCCGTACTTGCGGTCGATCTTCATGCCGAACGCGCCCAGCCCGGCCAGTCCGTGGAACACCTCGTCGGGGATGCGCGCGTCCCGCTCGATCGCCTCACCGTCCACCTCGGACCCCAGGTACGCCCGCAGCGAGCCGAGGAACTCGTCGGCACGGGCCACCTCGGCCGGGTCGGGGCGGGGCCACGGGTCGATCAGGTCGAGCCGGAACCGGCCGAGGAACAACTCCTTGCCGAAGCTGGGCCGGTCCCAGGCCGACTCGCGGGCCGCCTCGGCGACCTGGCGTGCCTCCTTCTCGGTGACCTGGCCCGCCTCTCCGGGCAGCGGCCCCGCGCCGTCGGGGGACTCGGGCCGGCTGTTCTGTGTCGTGGTCACGGCTGCCTCCTCGTCGGTCCGGCTGCGTCGACGCGCTCGATGAAAACGACGCTACCTCCGGGTGTTACCCAGGGGTAGCGCCGCGTGCACGTCCGATTTGGCGGACGGTCAGCCGCCGGTGAGCGTCTGCGGGTCGTCGTCCTCGTCGTCGATGTCGTCGTCGCCCCAGTTGCGGCGGCTGAACGGCAGGATCGCCCAGAAGATCAGGAACCAGAGGCCGGTGAGCGCGCTGAGCAGGAACGCGATCGGCCGGTCCAGCACGAAGTCGGAGACCAGCAGGACCGAGCTGACCATCGCGATCAGCATGAAGAACAGGCCGCCGGTGGCCATCCGGTGGGCGAAGCGCACCAGTTCCGGCTTGCGTCCCTGGCGGAACAGCGCCCGGTGGAACGCCACCGGAGAAATGATCATCGCGGCGGACGCGGCGGCGGTCAGCAGCGCCAGGATGTAGACGTCACGCTGGAACTCGGTGGTCCGGTCGAACCCGGCGCTGAACGGCAGCGTCAGCAGGAAGGCGAACAGGATCTGCACGCCGGTCTGCGCGACGCGCAGCTCCTGCAACAGATCGGCGAAGTTGCGCTGCCAGCGCTGCTTCTCGGATTCCTTCGACACTCGCGGACCTCCCCGGGAGACGGCACGGCCGGCGGGTGAACGCCCACCGGCAGGACCGCCTGTGCCCCGTACGGATGATCACGAAACCGGTTCAGGAACCGCGGCGGATCCGCCCCGCGTACCGTGCCTCCAGCTCGGCGTTGTGCTCGTCGCCGCCGGTGATGTTCGCGGACAGGTAGACCGGCGGACGCTCCCCCGCCGCGACCAGCCGGGCCACCACCTCGGCGACGATCTGCTGGGCGAGCAGCGCCGCGGTGATCGACGAGACCGCGCCCACCGCGCCGCCGCCCGGCAGCGGCAGCGTGGCGTCGCCGTACGGGGCGCCGTTGTCCAGCACCACGTCGGCGAAGTCGGCGAGCTTGCGGCCGGACGGGTGCCGCGACGTCATCCGGGCCGAGTGCTGCGCCGACGTGATCGCCACCAGCCCGTGCCCGCGTTCCTTCACGATGGACGCGAACTCGACCATCGCCCCGTTCACGCCCGAGTTCGAGGCGAGCACGAACACGTCCTGCGGCCGGATCGGCGCCAGCTCGTAGAGGCGGTGCGCCACCGCCGGGTCGCGTTCCAGCTTCGGGCCGAGCACGTCGGCCGGATCGCCGCCGACCAGCACCAGGTCACGCAACGCGATCCGGTTCGTGGGCACCAGCCCGCCGGCCCGACCGGCGATCTCCATGGCCAGCGCCTCGGAGTGCCCGGTGCCGAACGCGTGCACCACACCATCGGCGCGCAGCGCCGCTGCGATCAGGTCGGCCGCGTCGGCCACGTTGCGCCGCTGCTCGGCGGCGACCCGGCCGATCGTCTCGGTCACCACCGCCAGGTACGCCTCGGCGCTCACCGTCATGCCTCCTCCGTTCCTGCGCACCGGGCGAGGATCGCCTCGGCCAGCGGGCCGGGCGCCTCGTCCGGGATCCAGTGGCTGACGCCGGGCAGCGTCACGAACCGGTAGTCACCTGTGACGTGCGCGGCGCACGCCTGCGCGGCCGTCCGGCCGATCGCCACGTCCTTGTCGCTCCAGACGAACGTGGTGGGCACCCCGACCGGGGCGACCGCCTTCATGTCCGCCCCGGTCATCGCCCGGTACCAGTTCAGCGCCGCCGTCAACGCCCCCGGCTCGCGCATCGGCTCGGCGTACCGGGCCACCGCGCCGGCGTCGCCCACGCCGCTGAGCAGCTTGCGCAGCGTGGCGGCGTTCCACGCCAGCAGCACCCGCTCCGCCGTACCGGGCTTACGGAACAACGCTATGTACGCGGACTTGACCTTCTGCCGCGGGTCGGTGGCGAGCGCGTGCCCCATCGCGGCCGGGTGCGGCACCGACACCGCGGTCAGCGTCCGCACCCGCTCCGGGTGCGCCGCCGCCAGACCCCACGCCACGATCGCGCCCCAGTCGTGGCCGACCAGGTGGGCGCGGGTCACCCCGAGGGAATCCAGCACGCCGGCCGCGTCGGCCACCAGCTCCGGAATCCGGTACGCCCCGACGTCCGCCGGACGCGCGCCGGGCGAGTAGCCGCGCTGGTCGAGCGCGTACGTGCACAGCCCGGCGGCGTGCAGCGCGGGCGTCACCGCGTCCCACTCGCCGGAGTGCTGCGGGAATCCGTGCAGCAGCAGGACCGGGTCACCGCCCTCGGGGCCGCCGGCGCGTACCTCGAACGTCAGTCCCCGCGCATCCACCAGCATGATCGCCACCATACCGACACTCGCCCTGCTGGGCCGGGGCCCGTGGTCGGTGCTAGCGTCTGCGACGAGACAACTTCACATCCGACAGGGGAGCGCACAGCGCTGAGAGTGCGGGCCGGTGCCCGCAGACCCTCGAACCTGATCTGGGTAATGCCAGCGCAGGGAGTTCGGTCGACCTCCAGCCGCGTCGCCGTCCGGTGACCACCGGGCGCGGCGTGCGTCTTCTCCTGGTTCACCTCGACGAACTGGGAGCCAACCGTGAACCACACCGACAGCAACCGCTGGCGTACCGTCGACATCGTCGTCGCCTCGGTCATCGCCGTCACCTTCGGCGTCGTGTTCCAGCTCTGGAACATCCTCTGGAAGGGCAGCGACGGGCCGTTCGCCTTCTTCGCCCCGCTCCAGTCGGTCATGTACGGCGTCTGGCTCATCCCGGCCGTGCTGAGCGCGCTCATCGTCCGCAAGCCGGGAGCGGCGCTGCTCACCGAGACCGTCGCCTCGGCCGTCTCGGTGCTGCTCGGCTCCCCCTACGGTGCGATGGCGATCCTCCAGGGCGCGGTGCAGGGCCTGGGCGTCGAGGCGGTCTTCGCGGCCACCCGGTACCGCCTCCACCGGCCGCTCACGGCGGCGCTCGCCGGCGCGTGCGGCGGCCTCTTCGCCACGCTGTTCGACGCTCTCTACTGGTACCCCGGCACGAGCTGGACGACGTTCCGGCTGCCCTACATCGCGTTCGGCGTGCTCAGCTGTCTGCTGGTGGCCGGCCTGGGTGCGGTGGCCCTCACCCGCGCGCTGGCGAACACCGGCGTCCTGGACCGCTTCCCCGCCGGCCGCGACCGAGCCCTGGTCTGACGGCTCGCCCCGCCCCGGTGATCAAGGAGTTTGCGTCCGCCGGGCACGGTTTTCCGGACGCGAACTCCTTGATCACGCAGGCTGGGCCGGGAGAGGGGGTGGTGGGCGGTGAGCGGGGTGGTGCTGCGGGGGTTCGGGTGGCGGCACGGGGGACGGAAACGCTGGGCTCTGCGCGGGGTGGATCTGCGCGTGGAGAGCGGCGAGCGGGTGCTGCTGCTCGGACCCTCCGGCGCCGGTAAGAGCACGCTGCTGGCGGCGCTGGCCGGGCTGCTGCCGGAGGACTCCGGCGAGCAGGAGGGCACCGTCGAGATCGACGGGCTGGACCCGCGCAAGGCCCGCGAGCGCGTCGGCATCCTGTTCCAGGATCCGCAGACCCAGCTCGTCATGGCCCGTTCCGGCGACGACGTCGCGTTCGGGCTGGAGAACCGGGGCGTGCCCGCCGGGGAGATCTGGCCCCGCGTCGACGAGGCGCTGCGCCGGGTCGGCTTCCCGTACGACCGGGACCGGCCGACCGCCGCGCTCAGCGGCGGCGAGCAGCAGCGGCTCGCCCTGGCCGGCACGCTCGCGCTGCGCCCCGGACTGCTGCTGCTGGACGAGCCCACCGCCAACCTCGACCCGGCCGGCGCCGCGCTGATCCGCCGGGCCGTCGCGAACGCGCTCGACCCGGACACCACGATGGTCCTGGTGGAGCACCGGGTCACCGAGGCGCTGCCGCTGGTCGACCGCGTGGTGGTGCTGGAACCGGGCGGCGGGGTGCGCGCCGACGGGCCGCCCGCTGCGGTCTTCGCCGCGCACGGCGACGCGCTGGCCGCCGCCGGGGTCTGGGTACCCGGCCACGTCACGCCACCCCGGCACGCCACCACGCCGCCCGGCGACGTGCTGCTCACCGCGGAGCGGCTCGGCCTGCCCCCGCGGCTCGACCCCACCGATCTTCGGGTACGCGCCGGCGAGGCGCTCGCCGTCCTCGGCCCCAACGGGGCCGGCAAGTCCACGCTGGCGCTGCTCCTGGGCGGCCTGCTGAAACCCGGCACGGGCGGCGTCACCGCGTCGGCGGAACTGGCCGGGCGGGACGCGCGCACTCCCCCGTACCGCTGGCGGGCGCCCGCGCTGGTACGCCGGATCGGCTCGGTGTTCCAGGACCCGGAACACCAGTTCGTCACCGCCACCGTCCGCGACGAGCTGGCGCTCGGCCCGCGCCGCACCGGGCAGCCCCAGGCAGCGGTCAGCGCCACAGTGGACGCCCTGCTGGAGCGGCTGCGGCTGGACCGGCTGGCCGGCGCCAACCCGTACACCCTCTCGGGTGGCGAGGCGCGGCGGCTGAGCGTGGCGACGGCCCTGGCCACCGCGCCCCGCCTGCTGATCTGCGACGAGCCCACGTTCGGCCAGGACCGGCGCACGTGGCTGGAACTGATCGACCTGCTCGCCGAGCTGCGCGACGCCGGGCACGGCGTGGTGGCGGTGACCCACGACGAGGACTTCGTGGCCGCGCTGGCCGACCGGACGCTCACCCTGGGGGCGTCCTCGTGATCAACGTCGAACCGGTCGCCGCGCCGGGCGCTCCGCTGGCCCGGCGCAACCCGGTGGCGAAGCTGGCCGCCGCGATGGTGTTCACGCTGATCCTGGTGGCGACGCTCGATCCGGTGGCCCCGGCCGTCGCCATCGCCGTCGAACTCGCGGTGCTGCCGCTGTTCGGTGTTCGCTACCGGGTGCTGGCCCGCCGGGCGTGGCCGCTGCTCGCCGGTGCCGTCGGCATCCTGGTCACGCTTGTGCTCTTCGCGGCCGACCGCTCCGGCCCGGTGCTGCTCCAGGCCGGGCCGATCCTGGTCACCGAAGGGGTGCTCGTCACGGCGCTGGGCCTGGTGCTGCGGATGCTCGCGGTGGCGCTGCCCGGCATCGTCGTGTTCGCCACCACCGACCCGACCGACCTGGCCGACGCGCTGATCCAGAACGCGAAGGCGCCCGCCCGGTTCGCCATCGGCGCGCTGGCCGCGTTCCGGATGGTGCCGCTGCTGGAGCAGGAATGGCGGATGATCAGCATGGCCCGGCGGGCCCGTGGCGTGGACGCCGGCCGCAATCCGGTGGCGAAGCTGCGGCTGTTCGGGTCGACCGCGTTCACGCTGTTGGTGGGCGCGATCCGGCGCGGTACACGGCTCGCCGTCGCGATGGACGCCCGGGGCTTCGACGCGGGCACGCCGCGCACCGTGGCCCGCCCGCAGCGCTTCACCGGCGCGGACACGCTGCTGGTCGTGGGAGCGGCCCTCCTGGCCGCCGCCGCTCTGGCGACAAGCATCGCCCTGGGCACCTTCCGCCCCCTGATCGGCTGACCCCCCTCGCCCTCGCCCTCGCCCCGCCCCGCCCCGTTGATCATGAAGTTGACGGCACGGGTTGCCCGTTTTGTCGCCGCCAACTTCATGATCGACCGGCGTCGGGGAAGATCTTGGTAGGAAATGGTCCCTATAGGGGCCGAAATCTTCCAAGATCTCTAGGGACACCGGCGGTGGGGGCGAGCGGCGGGAAGGAGAAACGCTGCCCGGGCAAGGACCCGGATGGGGGGCCTGCCCGGGCAGCGGGCGACGGGAACCGGCCTGCCGGTCAGCTCCGGCGGAACGCGTAGAAGCGGGTCTGGCCGGCGCGCTGGCTGCGCCCGGTGACCCGGGCCTGCCGCCCTGCCGGTGGGCCGGATCGGGGCGGCGTCGCGGGTGCGCTGGGCAGGACCGGAGTCTCCGGTGACGCCGAATGCGGCGCCGCGTCCAGGGACCCGGCGGACGCCACCGGCTCCGTCGG
Source organism: Micromonospora sp. LHW51205 (assembly GCF_003315815.1). Lineage (NCBI taxonomy): Bacteria > Bacillati > Actinomycetota > Actinomycetes > Micromonosporales > Micromonosporaceae > Micromonospora > Micromonospora sp. LHW51205. The sequence continues at coordinate 851,309 of NZ_QMEZ01000002.1, forward strand.
GAGCACCACTGCGGGCGGCGCGGTGAGCGCGTCGAGCGCCGGCGCGGTCACCTGCGGCGAGGACTGTTTGCGGGACTTCTTCGGATTGCGCTTCGCGGGCATTCGCGGGCCTCCTGTCGTGCGGGCGCGCCGACCGGGACGCGCCGAGCGAGGGCTCCGGCGCATTCCGATCACGACAGACACCGCGACCGACGGTGGCGGGGAAGGATGCGGACGCCCGGAGCAGGACGGGTCCACGGCACTCGCGGCGGTGGACCGGGCTCGGAGGTGGGGCGTCACATACGCATGCGGCAACGCTATCGCGCCACCGGCGAGTCCCGCAGCCGAATTAAGCCGAGGGACGTACGGCCACCCGCCGGTCACACCCTGTGGACACCGTCGCCCATATCCTCGACGGCCGCGATACGGTCGCAGCACGGCAGTACGGACGAGAGGTGGCGGTACGCATGGCAGAGCAGGCGACGGCGCAGATCGGGGTCACCGGTCTGGCGGTGATGGGCCGCAACCTGGCCCGGAACCTGGCCCGCAACGGCTTCGCCGTGGCGGTGCACAACCGGTCGCCGGAACGTACCCGCAGCCTGGTCGCGGAGCACGGCGACGAGGGCACGTTCGTGCCGTCGGAGTCGCTCGCGGACTTCGTCGGCTCGCTGGAGCGGCCCCGCGCGGTGATCGTGATGGTGAAGGCCGGCGCCCCGACCGACGCGGTGATCGACGAGCTGGTCCCGCTGCTGGAGGAGGGCGACATCGTCGTCGACTGCGGCAACGCGCACTTCGCCGACACCCGCCGCCGGGAGGAGGCGCTGCGCGCGCACGGGCTGCACTTCGTCGGTACCGGCGTGTCCGGCGGCGAGGAGGGCGCGCTGCTCGGCCCGAGCATCATGCCCGGCGGGTCGGCCGAGTCGTACCAGAAGCTGGGGCCGATCTTCTCCAAGATCGCCGCGCACGTGGACGGCGAGCCCTGCTGCCGGCACGTCGGGCCGGACGGCGCGGGCCACTTCGTGAAGATGGTGCACAACGGCATCGAGTACGCCGACATGCAGCTCATCGCCGAGGCGTACGACCTGTTGCGGGCCGGTCTGTCGGCGAGCCCGGCGGAGATCGCGGAGATCTTCCGGGAGTGGAACGGCGGCGAGCTGGGGTCGTTCCTCATCGAGATCACCGCCGACGTGCTCGGCCACACCGACGCGGCCACCGGTCAGGCGTTCGTGGACGTGGTGCTCGACCAGGCCGAGCAGAAGGGCACCGGCCGCTGGACCGTGCAGAGCGCGCTCGACCTGGGCATTCCGATCACCGGCATCGCCGAGGCCACGTTCGCCCGGTCGCTGTCCGGGCACGCCGGCCAGCGCGAGGCCGCCCGCCGGGTGTTCGCCGACGCGGGCGAGAAGTGGCAGGTGGACGACCGGGAGACGTTCGTCGAGGACGTGCGCCGCGCGCTGCTGGCCAGCAAGATCGTCGCGTACGCGCAGGGCTTCGACCACATCCGCGCCGGCAGCCGGGAATACGACTGGAACATCGACCTCGGCGGCACGGCCACCATCTGGCGGGGTGGCTGCATCATCCGGGCCGGTTTCCTGGACCGCATCCGCGAGGCGTACGACGCGGAGCCGGACCTGGCGACGCTGCTCGTCGCGCCGTGGTTCGCCGAGCGGGTCAGCGCCGGCGTACCGGCCTGGCGACGGGTGGTGGCCGACGCGGCCCGGGCGGGCGTGCCGGCACCGGCCTTCGGGTCGTCGCTGGCCTACTTCGACGCGCTGCGGGCGCAGCGGCTGCCGGCCGCGCTGATCCAGGGGCTGCGGGACAACTTCGGCGCGCACACCTACCACCGGGTGGACCGGGAGGGCTCGTTCCACACGCTCTGGGCGGGCGACCGCTCCGAAGTGGAGGCGTGAGCCCGGCCGGACACCTCACCAGGCCCGCTGGGCGTGCGGGTCGGGCGCCCAGCCGGCCGCCGGCTCGCCGGCCGCCAGTTCGCCGATCTCGCCGGAGCGGACCGCCGGGGTGTGCCCCAGTTCGGCGCACCACCGCTCGGCCAGCTCGGCGCACAGCCCGGCGACCGCGTCCCGGCGGTCCGGTTCCACCAGGTCGGCGGCGGCCAGGGCAGCAGTCATCTCGTACCGGAGATCGCGCATCCTCCACCCCCGTGGCGGGCGCGCACCCGGCGGCGCGCCCTGCGCCGATCGTAGAGCGCAACGCCCCGCGCCCGGCGGGAAAGCCGGATGCGGGGCGTACCGGTCGGGCCGACGTCGCAGGTCAGAAGAACCGGCGACGCCTGGCCTTCTGCGGCCGGATCAGGTCGGCGCCCTTGGTCAGCAGACGGCTCACCCCGGACGGGCCGCGACGGGCCTCCAGGGTGTGGCTGAGCCGGCGCGCGCCGGCCGCCGCCAGCGGCACGGCGACCGCCATGACCGCCCACTGCGCGATCCGCTTCTGAATCATGTGGTTCACCTCCGCGTTTGCTGTCTGGAGGTATCGGTACCCAGAGCGGCGCGCCGGTAAGCCTGCCCCCTCAGGCGCCCGGGGCGACCGGGTTGGGCAGGGCGCCGCCGAAGCGGCGGTCGCGCTGGGCGTACAGCTCGCAGGCGTACCAGAGGTGGCGGCGGTCGAAGTCGGGCCAGAGCGTGTCCAGGTAGACCAGTTCGGCGTACGCGGTCTGCCAGAGCAGGAAGTTGGAGATGCGCTGCTCGCCGGAGGGGCGCAGGAACAGGTCGACCTCGGGCACCTCGGGGTGGTAGAGGTACCGCGCGACAGTCTTCTCGTTCACCTTGGCCGGGTCCAGCTTGCCGGCGGCGACGTCGCGGGCGATCCCGGCGGCGGCGTCGGCGATCTCCGCCTGGCCGCCGTAGTTGACGCAGAACTGCAGCGTCAGCGTCGAGTTGCCGCGCGACATCTCCTCGGCGGTCTGCAGCTCGGAGATGACGCTCTTCCACAGCCGGCCCGCGCGGCCCGACCAGACCACCCGTACGCCCAGGTCGACGAGCTGGTCGCGGCGGCGACGGATGACGTCGCGGTTGAAGCCCATCAGGAAGCGGACCTCGTCGGGCGAGCGCCGCCAGTTCTCGGTGGAGAACGCGTACGCCGACAGGTAGGGGATCCCCATCTCGATCGCGCCTTCGACGGTGTCGAAGAGGCTGTGCTCGCCCTGCTCGTGCCCCTTGGTGCGGGGCAGGCCGCGCTCCTTGGCCCAGCGGCCGTTGCCGTCCATCACGATGGCGACGTGCCGGGGCACCGCGGCGGGCGGCAGCGCCGGCGGACGGGCCCCGGAGGGGTGCGGGGTCGGCGGGACCGGCTCGCGGCGGGTCGCCCTCGTCGATCGGATCACTCGGTCATCTCCCTGTTCACACCGGCGACGGGCCCGGCGCCGGAGCGCGGCGGGGCCACATCCGGTCCCGCGCCGCCGGGCGACGGGACCGCGCCGGCCGCCGGGGCGCCCCGGTCGACCAGCGGCAGCGAGCGTAGCGCGCGTTCCAGATGCCACTGGAGGTGCGCCGCGACCAGCCCGCTGCACTCCCGGCGTACGCCGGTCTCGGCCGCGTCGGCGTACCCCCAGTCGCCGGAGGTCAGCGCGGACATCAGCTCTAGCGTGGCGGGCGCGGGGTGGGCGGCGCCGGGGGGCCGGCAGTCCGGGCAGACGGCGCCGCCGGCCGGTACGGAGAACGCGCGGTGCCGGCCCGGCTCGCCGCAGACCGCGCAGGCGGCGAGCGCCGGTGCCCAGCCGGCGAACGCCATGCCGCGCAGCAGGTACGCGTCGAGCACCAGCGTGGTGGCGTGCTCGCCGCGGGCCAGCGACTTCATCGCGCCGAGGGTGAGCTGGAACAGCCGCAGCGACGGTTCGCGCTCGACCGGGGTGAGCCGCTCGGCGGTCTCGGCGATCGCGCTGGCGGCCGTGTAGCGGGGGTAGTCGCCGAGGAACCGTTTTCCGTACAGCTCGATCGCCTCGACCTGGCTGACGGTGTGCAGCGAGCTGCCCTGGTTGCCCTTGGGGTCACCGGCGAGCTGGAGGTCGACGTGCCCGAACGGCTCAAGCCGGGCGCCGAACCGGCTCGTGGTGCGCCGCACGCCCCGGGCCACCGCGCGCAACCGGCCGTGCCGGCGGGTGAACAGCGTGATGATCCGGTCGGACTCGCCCAGCTTCTGCACACGCAGCACCACCGCGTCGTCGCGGTAGAGCTGTCGGCGGTACCCGGCCATCAGGCCATTCTCCCTCCGGGTGCGATCTCAGGGTCGGCTCGGGGTGGACCGGCGGGCGATCCCCGATGTGCCGGGCGCCGGGCCGGACCTAGTGTGCTGGCCATGGCTTCGCTCCGTACCGCGGTGGCCGCGACCGCTGCCGCCACGCTCATCGTTCTCTCCGGGTGTGACACCCTCTCGTTCCGCCGGCTCGACTACGACCACACCGAGCAGGCGAAGATCACCCGGATCACCGTGACGGAAGACGGCTCCGGGGACGTCGTGGTCCGGGCCAACGGCCCGGCCGACCAGGTACGGATCAAGCGCGTCGTCCGCTACCAGGGCGACGAGCCGACCAGCCGGTACGAGATCAAGGGCGACGAACTCGTGCTGCCCACCGACTGCGGTCACCGGTGCAGCATCTCCTGGGAGGTGACCGCGCCGCCCGGCGTGGCGGTGAAGGGCGGGACCGCCTCGGGCAACGTCGACCTGACCGAGATCGGGGCGGTGGAGTTCACGCTCAGCTCCGGCGACCTGACCATCCGGGGCGCCACCGGAGAGGTCCGCGCGTCGTCCACGTCCGGCAACATCCGGGTGGTCGAGGCGGCCCGCCCGGTGCGGTTGCGGGCCCGCTCGGGCGACATCGAGGCCCGCCGCCTCGCCTCCGCGGTCGACGCCGAGACCACCTCCGGCAACGTCGTCGTGGAACTGGACCAGCCCGCTCCGGCCCGGCTGCACGCCACCAGCGGGGACGTGGACCTGGCCGTGCCGGCCGGCCGCTACCGGGTGCGGGCCGAGGCGAGATCCGGGGACACCGACGTGACGGTGACCGACGACCCGGGCGCGTCAGTGCTGCTGGACGTCTCCGCCACCAGCGGGAACGTGACGGTCACCAGCCGCTGAGCGCGGTCAGTCGGCGGCCGGGGCGTCCCGCCGGTGGCCGCCCGCGCCCGGCGGCGGGTCGTCCGCCCGGTCCACCGCGCGGCGCGGCGACGGGATCCGGGCGCCGGCGCCCACCAGCCCGTCCTGGGCGCCGGCGGGAGCCGGGCTGGCCGGGGCGGCCGCCGCCCGCTCCGCCACGGTCCGCCGCGGCCTGCCGGGCAGCAGTTCCGGGGTACGCCGGGCGGCCACGTCCTCGACCCAGCCGACCATCAGCGTCACCACGCCGACCAGCGCGAAGACCAGCCCCACCCGCAGCCACAGGCCGACCGGGTCGCGTGGCGACCAGCCGACCAGGCCGACGAGCGGGGTGAGCGCCACCACGAACGGCATGTGCCAGAGGTAGATGGTCAGCGCGCGCCGGTTCACCACCGTCACCGCGCGGCCGAGCGCCGGCACGCGGTCGACCCAGGTCACCCCGGCCGGCGCGCGGCCGATCGTGACCAGGATGAACGCGGCCGACCAGAGCGCGTTGCCCAGCGGGATGTCGTTGATGTCGTACCCGCGCGGGCCGGGATGGGTGAAGATCCAGGCCAGGCCGGCCGCGCCGACGACGGCGGCCACCGGCAGCAGCACCCGGTTGCGCATCCGGCGCAGCAGCCCGTCGTGGTGGGCGAAGCCGAGCAGCCAGGCGCCGAAGTAGAGGCCGAACTCGCGCAGCACCGTCGGCGGGTTCGCCAGGATGCCGGCCTCGATCGCGACCAGGAGCAGGTACGGCGCGGCCAGCGTGGGCAGCGGCGCCCGGCGGAACAGCCACAGCACGAACGGTGAGGCGAGCACGAACCACAGGTAGTCCCGCAGGTACCAGATCGGGCTGAGCGCCAGCCCGCCCCAGTAGTTGGCCGGTGGGTCACTGATCGGGAACAGCCAGAGCAGCACCTTCGGGCCGAACGCCAGCCCGGTGAGTAGCATGGCCGGCACGAAGACGGCGGCGACCACCCACAGCGACGGCAGCAGCCGGCGCAGCCGCCGCCCGACCGCGCCCACCCCGCTGCGGTCCAGCGACGCGGCCATCAGCGACCCGGCCAGGGCGAACATCACCGACATCGCCGGGAACACCAGCGTGAGCGTGGCGTAGCCGGTGACGTGGTACGTGACGACTCGGAGGATGGCCAGGAAGCGCAGCAGGTCCAGATAGCGGTTTCGCATCAGCTCGCGGCGGGGTCCGGGGGCAGAGACAATGGTCCCTACCCTGCTCCCGGACACCTCGAAACAACCACAGACGCCTATGAAAAGTGAGATGTCCCATAGGCCTGACTGATCCTGATCACCCGTCGCCGAGCACGCCCGGCCGAGGGCTCAGAAGCCGAGCTTGCGCAGCTGCTTCGGGTCGCGCTGCCAGTCCTTCGCCACCCGTACGTGCAGGTCGAGGTAGACCCGGGTGCCGAGCAGCTCCTCGATCTGCCGCCGGGCGGTGGTGCCGACGTGCTTGAGGCGGCTGCCCCGGTGGCCGATGACGATGGCCTTCTGGCTCGACCGCTCGACGTACACGTCGGCGTAGATCTTGGTGAGGTTGCCCTCCGGGATCATCTCCTCGACCACCACCGCGATGGAGTGCGGCAGCTCGTCGCGTACGCCCTCCAGCGCCGCCTCGCGGACCAGCTCCGCCACCAGGACCTGCTCCGGGTCGTCGGTGAGCATGTCGTCCGGGTAGAGCTGCGGCGAGGGCGGCAGGTAGCCGGTCATCACGTCGACGAGCGTGTCGACCTGGTGCCCGGAGACGGCACTGACCGGCACCACGGCGGCGAACTCGCCCAGCTCGCTGACCGCGAGCAACTGCTCGGCCAGCCGCTTCTTGTCCACCAGGTCGGTCTTGGTGACCACCGCCAGCACGGTGGCCTTCAGGCTCGCCAGCTCGCCGGTGATGAAGCGGTCGCCCCGGCCGACCGGCTCGTTCGCCGGCACGCACAGGCCGATCACGTCGACCTCGCTCCACGTCTCCCGGACCAGGTCGTTGAGGCGCTCACCGAGAAGCGTCCGGGGGCGGTGCAGGCCCGGGGTGTCGACCAGCACGAGCTGCGAGTCCGGCCGGTGCAGCACCGCCCGGATGATGTGCCGGGTGGTCTGCGGCTTGTTCGAGGTGATCGCGATCTTGGTGCCGACGATCGCGTTCGTGAGCGTCGACTTGCCGGCGTTCGGCCGCCCAACGAAACAAGCGAAACCGGCCCGGTAGGGACGCGCCTCAGGCGTGGTCACTCGACCACCGTGCCGAGCACGGCGCCGTCCGGCGCGGCCACGTGGATCGGCGCGTCGGCGGACAGGTCACGCACCGCCGCGTGCCCCGCCCCGTCCAGCGTCGACGCCTCGGTCACCACCACAGCGGCCTCCAGCCGGCTCGCGCCCGCCGCCACCGCCGAGGCGACAGCCAGCTGGAGCGCGGTGAGCGTCAACGACGGCAGCGCAACGCTCGCCGCCGCGTACGTCCGGCCGTCCTGGTCGCGGACCGCGGCGCCCTCCACTGCCGCCACCCGGCCCCGCGCGCCCCGGGCCAGCACGACGAGCTTGGCGTCCTCGGCGCTCAGCTCGGCCGGATCAGCCGGGGTGGGCAGGGCGGCGGGCACGGCGGGTGTCTCAGGCATCGGCGGATTGCCTCTCCTCGGAACGGTTGTTGTCGCCACGGGAATCGGGCGGGTCGTTTCGGTTCGCGCCCTCCGGCGCGTCGCCCCGGTCGACGCGGCTCACCAGAACCGTGTCGATCCGGTTGCGCCGGCCGGTGGTGCCCTCGGCCATCAACCGCAGGCCGGCCACCTCGGCCTCGGCGCCCGGGATGGGCACCCGGCCGAGCGCCTGCGCCAGCAGGCCACCGACCGTCTCCACCTCGTCGGTGGGCAGCTCGGTGTCGAACAGCTCGCCCAGATTCTCCACCGGCAGCCGCGCGGTCACCCGCACGGCCCCGTCCGGCAGATGCTCGACCGGCGGGCGCTCGACATCGTACTCGTCGGTGATCTCCCCGACGATCTCCTCCAGGATGTCCTCGATGGTGACGAGCCCGCCGGTGCCGCCGTACTCGTCGACCACGATGACCAGGTGGTTGCGGGCCGCCTGCATCTCCGAGAGCAGGTCGTCCACCGGCTTGGACTCCGGCACGAACGTGGCCGGGCGCATCAGCTCGGCCACCGGCATCTGCCGGGCCGCCTGGTCGCCCTGCACCCGCCGGATCAGGTCCTTGAGGTAGAGCACGCCGAGCACGTCGTCGACGTTCTCGCCGATCACCGGGATGCGGCTGAACCCGGAGCGCAGGAACAACGCCAGCGCCTGGGCGAGCGTCTTGCGCTCCTCGATCCACACCATCTCGGTACGCGGCACCATCACCTCGCGCGCGATGGTGTCGCCGAGCGCGAAGACCGAGTGGATCATCTGGCGCTCGCCGTGCTCCACCACGCCGCGCTGCTCGGCCAGGTCGACCAGTTCCCGCAGCTCCACCTGGGTCGCGAACGGCCCCTCGCGGAAGCCCTTGCCCGGGGTGACCGCGTTGCCGATCAGGATCAGCAGCGACGCCAGCGGGTTGAGCGCGCGGCCCAGCCAGCGCACCAGCGGCGCGACCGCCCGGCCGACCGCGTACGCGTGCTGGCGGCCGATCGTGCGCGGCCCGACCCCGACCACCACGAAGCTCACCACCGTCATCGCGCCGGCGGTCACCAGCGCCGCCCGCCAGCCCGCGCCGAACGTGTCCACAGCCACCAGCGCGACCAGCGTGGTGGCGGTCAGCTCGGCCAGCAGCCGCAGCAGGAGCAGCAGGTTCAGATGGCGGACCACGTCACCGGCGACCACCTGCAGGGCCCGCCCGCCGCGCGCCCCGTCCCGGGTCAGCTCCGCGGCGCGGGCCGGGGAGACCGCTGCGAGCGCCGCCTCGGTCATCGCGATCAGGCCGGCGAGGACCACCAGCCCGGCGGCGAAGACCAGGAGTTGAAGATCGGGCAGGCCGGCGGGCGCGCGGACCGCCGCCAAGGTGTCCATCACCGCGACCGGGTCGACCGCCAGCTGGCCAGCAGCCGGGCCTGGAAACCGAACATCTCCCGCTCCTCCTCGGGCTCGGCGTGGTCGTAGCCCAGCAGGTGCAGCACGCCGTGCACGGTGAGCAGGTGCAGCTCGTCGGCCGCCGAGTGCCCGGCCACGGCGGCCTGCTTGGCCGCCACCTCCGGACAGAGCACGATGTCGCCGAGCAGGGCCGGCTCACCGCCGGCCGGGGCGCTCTCGCCCGGGCCGTGGTCGACGCTGCCCTCGTCCATGGGGAAGGCGAGCACGTCGGTCGGGCCGTCGCCGCCCATCCAGCGGTGGTTCAGCTCCGACATGTACTCGATGTCGACGAGCAGCACGGACAGCTCGGCGAGGGGGTTGACCCCCATCTCGTCGAGGGCGTGCCGCGCGACGGCGAGCACGGCGTCGGTGTCGACCTCGACACCCGACTCGTTGGCGATCTCGATGGACAACTGTCTTCCTCTGATGGTGTGACGGCTTGCGCCGGTGGTCAGCGGCGCCGGCCGGCCCGGCCGCCCTGGGCGGTCCGCCCGGGTACGGCGTGCACGCTCTGGGCCTGCTGGTTCTCCCGCTCGGCGTCCCAGCGGGCGTACGCGTCGACGATCTCACCCACCAGCTTGTGGCGGACCACGTCGGAGCTGGAGAGCTGGGCGAAGTGCACGTCCTCGACGTTGTTCAGGATCTCCCGGACCACGCGCAGGCCGCTGGTCGTCCCGCCGGGAAGGTCCACCTGGGTGACGTCACCGGTGACGACGATCTTGGAGCCGAAGCCGAGCCGGGTGAGGAACATCTTCATCTGCTCGGGCGTGGTGTTCTGCGCCTCGTCCAGGATGATGAACGCGTCATTAAGCGTGCGGCCCCTCATGTATGCCAGCGGCGCGACCTCGATCGTCCCGGCGGCCATCAGCTTCGGGATGGTCTCCGGGTCGAGCATGTCGTGCAGCGCGTCGTAGAGCGGGCGCAGGTAGGGGTCGATCTTCTCGTTCAGGGTGCCGGGCAGGAAGCCCAGCCGCTCCCCCGCCTCGACCGCCGGGCGGGTCAGGATGATCCGGTTGACCTGCTTGGCCTGCAGCGCCTGCACTGCCTTCGCCATCGCGAGGTAGGTCTTGCCGGTACCGGCCGGGCCGATCCCGAAGACGATGGTGTGCGCGTCGATCGCGTCGACGTACTTCTTCTGCCCGAGCGTCTTGGGACGGATGGTGCGGCCGCGCCGGGAGAGGATGTTGAGCGTCAGAACCTCGGCGGGCCGCTCGGCGCCGCCCTGCTCGAGCATGCCGACGGTACGCCGTACCGCGTCTGTGGTCAGGGTCTCGCCTTTCTCGATCAGTTCGAGCAGCTCACTGAAGAGACGCTCGGCGAGGGCGTTGTCGGCGGGCGCGCCGGTGATGGTGATCTCGTTGCCGCGCACGTGGACGTCGCTGTTGACCGAACGCTCGACGAGTCGCAGGATCTCGTCGCCCGCGCCGAGCAGGTTCACCATGATCTTCTGGTCTCCGACCGTGATCCTGGTCTGCACGCGCGGCGTGCCGGGAGGTGGGGTGCCGGTCATAGGTCGGGCCGTCGGGCCCTGCGCCACCTGCTCTCCGCTTCTCTGTGCCGGGCCCTGCTGGCGCGGCGTACGGTTACCTCCCATCGTATCGGGTCGGCACCGCGCACACCGCGCCCATTTCCGGCGCTCGGCGATCAGTCACCGGCGCGGAAGTCGTACCCGTCGAAGGTCTCCTGGCGGCGGGTGAAGCGGTAGGTCGCCCAGTGCATCCGGACCACCACGCCGTGCTCGTCGCGCGTGAGCCGCAGCAGCTCCCCCACCTCGCGGCCGGAGACCGTGCGGAACACGTCCGGCCGGTCCGGCAGCGGCGCGAACACCGCCGGCGGCTTCCCGGCCGGGTCGTCCGCGCCCCGGGCCCGCAGCGTCCCGTCGTGCCAGGAGAAGACGTACTCGAAACCCTCGCCCCACCAGCGGCCCAGCATGCCGCGCAGGTGCGCCGGCGCGGGCGGGCCGGGACGCCACGGCTCGATCTCCGCCGGGTCGTGCTCGGCGGCGGCGGCGAGCAGCCGGTGCGCCAGGTCGAACACCTCCACGCCGGCGCCGGACGAGCCGAGCACCGCGGCGCCCATCGCCCCGGCGGTGCCCTGCCCGCCGCGCCGCCCGTAGACGGCGGCGAGGAATCCGGGCATCGCGCCGTCGTGCCCCACGTGGGTCACCCGCTCGGGCTGCGGCACCAGGATCAGCCCGAGGCCGAAGCCGGCCGTCCAGACCGACTCGTCGGTGGTGGTGAGCGGCCAGCGCATCTCCTCGACGGTGGCCGCGGCGAGCACCGCGCCGTCCGGGTCGAGCGCCGCCGGGTCGGCCAGGAAGGCGGCCCAGCGGGCCATGTCCGGCGCGGTGCTCCAGAGCTGGGCTGCGGGGGCCACCGCGCCGAAGTCGGCCGGTGGCTCCGGGTGGGCCTCGTCGGAGTACGCGTCGACCAGGAACCCGGTCGCGGCACGCTCGGTCGGGGCCGGACCGGTGGCGGTCAGCCCGAGCGGGGCGAGGACCCGGTCGGCCAGCACCTCGGCCCAGGTCCCGCCGCGCAGCCGGGCCACCATCTCGCCCAGGAGGGCCATGCCGAGGTTGGAGTAGTGGAAGCGCCGCCCGGTGGGCAGCACCCGCTCGACCCGGGCCAGGTCGGCCAGCAGCTCCTCCACGGCCGGGGCGCGCAGGCTGTCCCACACGTCGCCGTGGGGCTCGCGTTGCAGGCCGGCGGTGTGCGACAGCAGCCGGCGTACGGTCAGCTCGCCGTGCGCCGGCAGGTCGAGGTGCCGCCCGACCGGGTCGTCCAGGTCGAGCAGGCCGTCGTCGCGGCACTGCATGACGAGTGCCGCGGTGAACGTCTTGGTGACCGAGCCGATCCGGAACACCGTCTCCGGCCCCAGCGGCGTGTCGTTGCCGGTGTCGCCCACGGCGCAGGTCCAGAGCGGCCGGTCGGCGCGGTGCAGGGCGGCCGACACCGCCGGGATCCGCCCGGTGGCCTGCGCCTGGCGCACCATCCGGCCGAGCCGGTCCGAGACGTCGGTCATCGGCAGAGCATCGGGCCGAGCGGCGCGCCGCCGAGCAGGTGGGCGTGCACGTGGAAGACCTCCTGGCCGCCGTACGGGCCGGTGTTGAACATCAGCCGGAACCCGTCCACGGTCAGGCCCTCCTCCTCGGCCACCACGGCGGCGGTCTGGAGCACCTCCCCGGCCAGTTCGGGCGCGCCCTGGGCCAGCGTGGCCACGTCGGCGTAGTGCTCCTTCGGGATCACCAGCACGTGCGTGGGCGCCTTCGGGTCGATGTCCCGGAAGGCCAGGGTGGTGGCGGTCTCGCGGACGATGGTGGCCGGAATCTCCCCGGCGACGATCCGGCAGAAGAGGCAGTCCATCGCAGCAGTGTAAGGAGGGGCCCCCGCTTAACGCCTCCGGCATGGGAAGGGGCCCTTCTTAACGCCCCGGGCCGGTGCGGCAGGATGGCCGCCATGGCGGGACGGGCGGTGCTGGTGACGGGGGCCTCGCGGGGCATCGGGCGGGCGGTGGCGCGGGCGTTCGCCGCGGATGGGGACCGGGTGGCGATCCACCACCGGGACTCCGCCGAACTGGCCGAGCGGCTGCGCGCCGAACTGCCCGGCGACGGGCACGTGGTGGTACGCGCCGACCTGGCCGACCCTGACGCGGTACGCGCCATGGTGGACGAGGCGGCCCAGCGGCTCGGTGGCCTCGACGTGCTGGTGAACAACGCCGGTGTGTTCGGGCCGGCCGATCCCCCGCACCCGGTCTTCGAGAGCAGCTACGAGCAGTGGCGGGCGCGGTGGCGGGAGGTGCTCGACACCAACCTGGTCGGCGCGGCGAACGCGGCCTGGTGCGCCGCGCAGCACATGCGCGACAGTGGGGGCCGGATCGTCAACGTCTCGTCCCGGGGCGCGTTTCGGGGCGAGCCGGCCAACCCGGCGTACGGCGCCAGCAAGGCCGGGATGAACGCGATGGCCCAGTCGCTGGCGGTGGCCCTGGCGCCGTACGGCATCGGGGTGGCCTGCGTGGCGCCCGGCTTCGTCGAGACGGACATGACCAACGAGCACCTGAAGGCAGAGCGGGGCGAGGCGGTACGCGCGCAGTCCCCGTTCCACCGGGTGGCGCGTCCGGAGGAGATCGCGGCGGCGGTGCACTGGCTGGCGAGCCCCGAGGCCGAGTGGGCGGCGGGAACGATCATCGACCTGAACGGCGCTTCCTACCTCCGCTCCTGACCCACGCCTCCCCCGCTACCAGTGGGTCAGGCGGGTGGCCAGGACTGTCAGGGCTGCCACGCCTGCTGTGGACGTACGCAGCACAGACGGGCCCAGGCGGACCGTGCGGGCGCCCGCCTCGGCGAACGTGGCCAGCTCGTGGTCGGCGATGCCGCCCTCCGGGCCGACCACCAGGACGATCTCCCCGGCCGTCGGCAGGTCGACTGTGGTCAGCCGGTCCTGCGCGCCCTCGTGCAGCACGAACGCGGCGGCCGCGCCGGCGATCCGGCGGGCCACCGTGGCGGTCGACTCGTCCGGGGCGCCGGCCACCACCGGCAGCCACGGACGGCGGGCCTGCTTGGCCGCCTCCCGGGCGGTGGCCACCCACTTCTGCCGGGCCCGTACGCCCCGGTCGCCGCGCCACTGCGCCACCGAGCGGGACGCCGCCCACGGCACGATCTCGTCCACCCCGACCTCGGTCATCGCCTGCACGGCGAGCTCACCCCGGTCACCCTTGGCGATGCCCTGCACCACGACGAGCCGCGGGACGGGCGCGTCCGCGTACCCCCGGCTGGTGACGCGCAGGTCGAGCGTGCCCCGGCCGACGGCGGTGACCACCGCGGCGGCGGTGCCGCCCCGGCCGTCGGCGAGCAGCAGCTCCTCACCGGCCCGCAGCCGCTGCACGGTGGCCGCGTGGTGGCCCTCCGGGCCGTCCAGCGTCAGCGTGTCACCGGTGGGCAGCGCCTCGACCAGGAACAGCGGGGCGGACACCTCAGGCGTGCCCGTTGAAGGCGTCGCGCATCCGGGAGAAGAAGCCGCCCTGCTTGGTCAGCTCGGCGACCTCCTCGCCGCGGGTCTTGGCGAAGTCGCGCAGCATCCGCTCCTGGTCGGCGTCGAGCTTGGTCGGGGTACGCACGTCCAGGTGCACGTAGAGGTCACCCCGGCCGGTGCCGCGCAGGTGCGGTACGCCCCGGGCGCGCAGCCGCAGCGTGCTGCCGGGCTGGGTGCCGGGCTTGACGTCGACGGTCTCCTCGCTGTCCAGCGTCTTGATGGTCAGCCGGGTGCCGAGCGCGGCGGCGGTCATCGGCACCGTCACCCGGCAGTGCAGGTCGTCGCCCTTGCGGGAGTAGACGTCGTGCGGCCGCTCGTGGATCTCCACGTAGAGGTCGCCGGCGGTGCCGCCGCCCGGGCCGACCTCGCCCTGCTGGGCCAGGCGGATCCGCATGCCGTCCTCGACGCCGGCCGGGATCTTGACGGTCAGCGAGCGGCGGGTACGCACCCGGCCCTCACCGGCGCAGGTCGGGCAGGCATGCGGGATGGTGGTGCCGTAGCCCTGGCAGACGGTGCACGGCCGGGCGGAGACCACCTGGCCGAGGAACGTGCGCTGCACCGACTGCACCTCGCCCCGGCCGGCGCACGCCTCGCAGGTGGCCAGGTGGGTGCCGGCGGCGGTGCCGGCGCCGGAGCAGGTGGTGCAGAGCACCGCGGTGTCGACGGTGATCGGCGCCTCGACGCCGAACGCGGTCTCGTTGAGGTCCAGTTCCAGGCGCAGGATCGCGTCCGCGCCGGGCCGGGTGCGCGGCCGGGGTCCCCGGCTGCCGCCCGCTGCGCCGCCGAAGAACGCGTCCATGATGTCCTGGAAACCGACGAACGGACCGGCGCCGCCGGGCCCGCCCGGGCCGCCCATGCCACCGCCGCCGGGGGCGAGCGGGTCGCCGCCGAGGTCGACGATCTGCCGTTTCCGGTCGTCCGAGAGGACCTCGTACGCGGCGTTGATGTCCTTGAACTTCTCCTGGGCCTCCGGGTCCGGATTGACGTCCGGGTGGTACTGCCGCGCCAGCTTGCGGTAGGCGCGCTTGATCTCGTCGTCGGAGGCTTCCCGGCTCACGCCGAGAATGCCGTAGTAGTCCCTGGCCACTGCGTTAGGTGTCCTCATGTTCGTCTCGCGTCGCTCCGGTCGTCGGCCGCAACCGGCCGTCGGCCCTGACTGGTCAGTTCTGGGCCAGCAGTTCGCCCACGTAGCGTGCCACGGCCCTCACCATGGCGATATTGCCGGGGTAGTCCATCCGGGTCGGCCCGAGCACGCCGAGCCCACCGACGATGGTGCTGCCCGGTCCGTAGCCGGTGCTGACCACCGAGGCGGCCCGCAGGTTGTCGAACTCGTTCTCGTCGCCGATCAGCACGCGGGTGGTGCTCGGCTCGGTCTCGCCGATCAGTTTGAGCAGCACTACCTCTTCTTCGAGCGCCTCCAGGATCGGCCGCAGCGAGCCCTGGAAGTCGAGCAGGCCGCCCCGGGTGAGGTTGGCCTGGCCGGCCAGCGCGAGGCGCTCCTCGTGCCGTTCCACGAGCGTCTCCAGCAGCACCGTGGACAGCGTGGTCATGGCCGGGCGCAGGTGCGGCGCGGACTCGTCCACCAGGGCCTGCACCAGCGGCGGCGTCTCGGAGAGCTGGCTGCCGACGAGCTTCTCGTTCACCAGCCGGCGCAGGTCGGTCACGTCGTCGGCGGGAACCGGGGCGGGCAGCTCGACGAGTCGCTGCTCGACCCGGCCGGTGTCGGCGATCATGACGACCATCAGCCGGGTGGTGGAGATCGGCACGAGTTCCAGGTGACGCACCTTGGACCGGGCCAGGCTCGGGTACTGCACCACGGCGACCTGCCGGGTGAGCTGGGCGAGCAGCCGGACCGTGCGGTGCACCACGTCGTCCAGGTCGACCGCGCCGACCAGGAAGCGCTCGATGGCGCGGCGCTCGGCGGGGCTGAGCGGCTTGACCCGGGAGAGCCGGTCCACGAAGAGGCGGTAGCCGCGGTCGGTGGGCACCCGGCCGGCGCTGGTGTGCGGCTGCCGGATGTAGCCCTCCTCCTCCAGCACCGCCATGTCGTTGCGCACCGTCGCCGGGGAGACGCCGAGCTGGTGCCGCTCGACCAGGGCCTTGCTGCCCACCGGCTCCTGCGTGGCGACGTAGTCCTCGACGATCGCGCGCAGCACGGCGAGTTTGCGGTCGTCGAGACCCATGTCCCCACCTCCTGACACACCTCGGCCGGGCCGGCACGCGGCATCCGCCGGGCGGCTGGCACTCGACTGTAGCGAGTGCCAGTCTACGTCGGCACCCCCACCGACGCGATGATCGCCTGACGGACCTGCGGTGCGGCCCACCACACCGCGCGGCACGCCAGGGCCGAACAGCCGGTCACGCTCGGTCTGTGTCGCCCTGGTGCGACTTGCCCGCTGGCCCTACCGTGACCTCCATGACTGAACCTCCTCGCCCTCCCGGAGCAGGGGACTCCGGCCCCCAGCCCGACCCGTCGGCGCCCTACGGCTCCGGCGAGCCGCCCACCGCTCCACTGTCCGGCGCGCCGGGCGCGGGCGGGTATCCCCCGCCCGGTGACTATCCGCCCCCGGGCGGCTACCCGCCCCCCGGTGCCCAGCCTCCGCCGGGCGGCTACCCGCCCCCTGGTGGTTACCCCCCGCCGGCCGGCGCGCCGGGCTACGGCGCCGGTGGCGGCTATCCCGGCGGTGGCGGCTACGGCCCGGCCGGGTACGCCAACAACGACGAGAAGACCTGGGCCCTGGTGGCGCACTTCGGTGGCGCCGCGGGCGTCATCATCGGTGGCGGTCTGCTCGGCTGGGTCGCCCCGCTGATCGCGATGATGACCCGCGGCCAGCAGTCGCCGACCGTACGCGCCCACGCGGTCGCGGCGCTGAACTTCCAGATCACCTGGACCATCGCCAGCGTCCTCGCCTGGGTGATCACGGTCATCACCTGCGGGATCCTGTTCTTCGTCCCGATGCTGGTCTGGCTGGTGCCGCTGATCTTCGGGATCATCGGCGGGGTCAAGGCCAACGAGGGTGTGCTCTACCGCTACCCGATGACCTACAACTTCGTGAAGTGACACCGCCGGCCGGCCGAGGGGGCGGCCGGCCGGCGCCGGTCACGGCAGCAGGTCGCGTACCACCGCGTCGGCCAGCAGCCGTCCGCGCAGCGTCAGCACCACAAGCCCCCGCGCGTACGCCCCGGCGTCGAGCAGCCCAGCGTCCCGGGCCCGCTCGGCGCCCGCCCGGCCGGGCTCGTCCAGCACGTCCAGCGGCAGCCCGGAGGCGAGCCGCACCCGCAGCATCACGTCCTCCATGTGCTGCTCGTCCGCGCTGAGCACCTCCCGGGCCAGTGCCGGCGAGGCGCCCTCGGCCAGCCGCGCCGCGTACGCGCTCGGGTGCTTGACGTTCCACCAGCGCACGCCGCCGACGTGGCTGTGCGCCCCCGGGCCCAGGCCCCACCAGTCGGCGCCGGTCCAGTAGAGCAGGTTGTGCCGGCACGCCGCCGCCGCCGAGCGGGCCCAGTTCGACACCTCGTACCAGGAGAAGCCGGCCGCGCCGAGCGCCGCCTCCGCGGCCAGGTAGCGGTCCGCCGCCACGTCGTCGGAGGGGTACGGCAGCTCGCCCCGGCGCATCCGCGCGGCCAGCCGGGTGCCGTCCTCCACGATCAGGGCGTACGCGCTGACGTGGTCCACCCCGGCGTCGACCACCTGGGCCAGCGAGGCAGCGAAGTCGTCTGCCGTCTCGCCCGGCGTGCCGTAGATCAGGTCCAGGTTCACGTGCTCGAACCCGGCGTCGCGCGCCTCCAGCGCGGCGGCGGTGGCCCGGCCCGCGCTGTGCCGCCGGTCCAGCACCGCGAGCACCCCGGGCGCGGCGGACTGCATGCCCAGCGAGATCCGGGTGTAGCCGGCCGCCCGCAGCGTCTTGAGCGACTCCGGGGTCACCGACTCCGGGTTGGCCTCGGTGGTCACCTCCGCGTCGGCGGCCAGCCCCCAGACGCGGTCGATGCCGTCGAGGATCCGGGCCAGGTCGTCGGCGGGCAGCAGGGTCGGCGTGCCGCCGCCGACGAAGACGGTGTCGACCCGCTGCGGCGGCGAGTCGCCCAGCACCCGGGCGGCCAGCGCCAGCTCGGCCAGCACCGAGTCGGCGTACGTCTCCCGGCTCGCCCCGCCGCCCAGCTCGGAGGCGGTGTACGTGTTGAAGTCGCAGTAACCGCACCGGCTGGCGCAGAACGGCACGTGGACGTACACGCCGAAGCCGCGCGCGCCGACGGCGCGACGGGCGGTGGCGGGCAGCGATCCGTCGCGCGGGACGGGTTCGCCTTCTGGAAGGACGCCGGGCATGGCCACTAGTGTGCCCGGCATGACCTCTCCGGACGCTCTCGTGCGAGTCGCCACGGCCCGTGGGGTGACCACCCTCACCCTGGACAGCCCGCACAACCGCAACGCGCTCTCCACGCCCCTGATGACCCAGCTGCTGGCCGGGCTGGCCGACGCGGTCGCCGACGACGCGGTACGCGCGATCGTGCTCGACCACACCGGCCCGGTCTTCTGCTCCGGCGCCGACCTGAAGGAGACCGCCGCCGCGTACGCCAGTGGCACGGTGCCCGCCGGGATGCTCGGCGACGTGCTGGTGGCGGTGCGGGAGTGCCCGAAGCCGGTGGTCGCGAAGGTCGCCGGGCCGGCCCGGGCCGGTGGGCTGGGCCTGATCGCCGCCGCCGACCTGGCGGTCTGCGCGCAGGAGGCGACGTTCGCGTTCACCGAGGTGCGGATCGGGGTGATCCCGGCGGTGATCTCGGCGACCGTGCTGCCCCGGCTGGACCAGCGGGCCGCCGCCGAGCTGTACCTGACCGGCGACACGTTCGACGGCCGCCGCGCCGCCGAGGTCGGCCTGGTCACCGCCGCGGTGCCGGCCGGCGAGCTGGACGCCGCCGTCGAGCGCTACTGCGCCTCGCTGGTCAGGGGCGCGCCGGGGGCGCTGGCCGGGGCGAAGGAGCTGCTGCGCCGGCCCGCCGCGACGGACCTGCGGGCCGAGATCGCCGAGTTGGCGGCGCTGTCCACCGGGTACTTCCTCTCCGACGAAGGGCGTGAGGGCGTCATGGCGTTCCGGGAGAAGCGTCCCGCCGCCTGGGTGCCCGCCGGAGACTGAGGTACGCGGCGGGGCCCGGCTGGTCACCTTCGGTGGTGGCGGGCCCCGCCCGGCGGCACGGCGCCGGTCACGTGGTGGCGGGACGGCCACTCGGCCGAGACGCGGCGGCGCGGGGCCGACGTACGCTTGGCGGACTGTCGGGACAGGGGGTGCGGGTGCGGACGCGAGCGGCGATCGTGGCATCTGGTGTTGCGGTGTGCGTACTGGCGCTGCTCGCGGTCTATGCCGTGACCAAGCAGTTCGGCGAGCACCTGCGGCTCCCCCTGGCCAGCCGGACCTGCACGGTGCAGGCCGACGGCGAGGTGGTGCTCGGCGCCGACCAGATGGCGAACGCGGCGACCATCGCGGCCATCGGCATGCAGCGCCGGATGCCCGAGCGGGCGGTGGTGGTGGCGCTGGCGACCGCGTACCAGGAGTCGCACCTGCGCAACATCGCGCACGGCGACCGCGACTCGCTCGGCCTGTTCCAGCAGCGCCCGAGCCAGGGCTGGGGCACCCCGGAGCAGGTCCAGGACCCGCGGTACGCGGCGAACAAGTTCTACGCCGCGCTGAAGAAGGTCAAGGGCTGGGAGCGGATGCGGGTCACCGACGCCGCCCAGCGGGTGCAGCGGTCGGCCTTCCCCGAGGCGTACGAGAAGTGGGCCGACGAGTCGGAGGTCCTGACCCGCGCGTTGCTCGGCCACGCGACCGGCGCGGTGGCCTGCACGGTGAGTTCGCCGCCGACGATGCGCGGGCCGGCCGCCGCCAGCGCCGTGCTGGAGAGCCTGTCGCTGGACTGGGGGCTGCCCCGGCTGGCCACGGCGACGGACCTGACCGCGCTCACCGTGCCGGCGGGCGACGACCGCAACGGCTGGCGGTACGCGCACTGGCTGGTCTCGCACGCCGACGACCACGGCGTGAAGAAGGTCCGCTTCGGCAACCTGGAGTGGACCGCCGAGCAGGGCTCCTGGGCCCGGGTGAAGGGCGACCCGGCCACCGAGGTACGCGCCGAGGTGTTCGCCGCGGCCTGACCGGCCGCCGCCCTCAGCCCTTCACAGCTCCCGCGACCAGGCCGGAGACCATCCGGCGCTGCACCAGCAGGAAGAAGACGATCACCGGCAGGGTGAACAGCGTGGACGCGGCCATCACCGAGCCCCAGGCGGTGTCGTCGCGGCCGAAGAAGAACGTCATCGCCACCGGCAGCGTGTACTTCTGCTGGTCGTTGATGAAGGTCAGCGCGAAGATCAGCTCGTTCCAGGCGGTGATGAACGAGAAGATGCTGGTGGCGACCAGGCCGGGCGCGACCAGCGGGAACAGCACCTTGCGGAACGTCTGGGCCCGGCTGGCGCCGTCGATGGCGGCGGCCTCCTCCAGTTCCTTCGGCACCGCGGCGACGAAGCCGCGCAGCATCCAGACCGCGAACGGCAGCGAGAAGCCGAGGTACGTGAGGATCAGGCTGGGCAGCGTGTTGTAGAGACCGAGCCGCTGGATCATCAGGAACAGCGGGATGACCAGCGCCTCCAGCGGGATCATCTGCACCACCAGCAGCATGATCAGGAACGTGGTGCGCAGCTTGAACCGGAACCGGGCCACGGCTGTCGCGGCGAGCAGGGCGACCAGCCCGCTCAGCAGCACCGTGGCCCCCGCGACGAGCACGCTGTTGAGGAAGAAGTCGGTGAACGTCACGCCCGGGATCAGGTTGCCGGTGAGGATCTCCCGGTAGTGCTCCAGCGTCGGCTCGGCCGGCACCGGCCGGGGCGTGGACGAGAAGATCTCCCGGTTGGGCTTCAGCGACGTCGCCAACATCCAGTAGACCGGGAACGCGGCGAAGAGCGCGACCAGCAGGCCCGCGCCGTTGAGGGCGATCTTCTTCATCATTCGTCCTCCTGCCGCAGCACCATGCGGACGTACAGGGCGGTCACCACGAGCAGGATCACGGTGAGGATCACGGCGATGGCGGAGCCGAGGCCGTACTTCGGCGGCGGTGAGAACGCCTCCGCGTACGAGTAGATCGACAGCATGAACGTCGACCGGTCCTGGGTGCCGCCGGCCAGCACGAACTGCTGGGTGAAGACCTTGAAGTCCCAGATCGTGGAGAGCACCACGAGGATGCCGAAGACCGGCCGCAGGATCGGGAACGTCACCTTCCAGAACACCTTCCACGGGCCGGCGCCGTCGACCCGGGCCGCCTCCTGCAACTCCGTCGGCACGCTCTTGAGCCCGGCCAGCACGCTCACCGCGATGAACGGGAACGAGTGCCAGACCACCACGAGCGTCAGGATGGCGAAGAACAGCAGCGGGTCGTTGAACCAGCCGTACCCGGTCCAGTCGCTGCGCCCGAACAGCGCCGTGGACAGCCCGTCGGGAAGCTTGTTGAACAGCCACGTGACCAGGCCGCTCGTGTCGTCGAAGATCCACTTCCAGACGATCGTGCCGGTCAGCGCCGGGGTGGCCCAGGCGAGCATCACGCAGCTCGCCACGAACGTGGCCATCTTCTTGCCCAGGCGGTTGAGCAGCAGCCCGACCAGCGTGCCGAGGACCATCGTGAGCGCCACGTTGGCGACCGCGAACAGCACCGTGTTGCGCAGCACCGTACGGAAGAACGGGTCGCCGAGGATCTGCGCGTAGTTGGCCAGGCCGATCCACGGCCACTCGCGGTCGCCGCGCAGCTGCCGGACGCTGTCCAGCTTGTGGAAGGACATCCACACGACCTGGCCGAGCGGCCAGAGCAGCAGCACGGCGATGATCGCCAGGCAGGGCAGGAGCAGAAGGTACGGAAGGTGGTCCACCCGGCGACGGCGCCGCCGCGCGGGGGTCTCCCGCGCGGCGGCCTCGCCGGTGGCCTCGGTCAGCGTGGTCACTTGGCGTTGAGGATGCTTTCGATCTCGGTGGCCGCGTCGGCGGTGGCCTTCTCGACCGTCTTCTGGCCCTTGATGACCGAGCTGTTCATCGCCTGGGTCACCGTCTTGGTCCGGCTGACCTCGACCCACTTCGGGGTGAGCGGGGTCAGCTTGGTGTTCTGGATGGCCGTGGCGAACGCGGCCATCACCTTGTCGTTGGCGTAGTCACCGCTGCTGACCAGGTCCTGGTAGACCGGGAAGAACCCGAGGCTGCTGGCGAACTCCTTGTCCTTCTGCTTGCTCAGCAGCACGGTCATGTAGTCCCAGGCCAGCGCCTGCCGCTCGCTGTCCTTCCAGATGGCGATGTCGGAGCCACCGGCGAACGCCGGGGCGGCCTTGCCGTCCGGGCCGGGGATCGGGAACGTGCCCCAGACCTTCTCGATGTCCGGGTTGTCCTTCTTCATCGCGCCGCCCTGCCAGCTACCGGCGAACGCCATCGCGGCCTTGCCGGTGGCGAACTGGGTACGGGCGTCGACCTCGTTCCACCCGGCGGCGGCCGGCGGGGCGACCTTGTGCACTGTCACCAGGTCGGTCCAGAACTTGACCGCCTTCTGCGCCTCGGGGGTGTTGTAGCCGGACTTCCAGGCGTCCCCCTCCTTGGTGGCGATCTCCGCGCCGGCACTCCAGAGGAAGGAGTAGAACGGCAGCTCGGAGTTGCCGGGCAGGGCGATGCCGTAGGTGCCGGGCTTCTTGGCCTGCACGGCCTTCGCGGCGGCGACCATCTCGTCCCAGGTCGTCGGCGGCTTCACGCCGGCCTCGGCGAACCAGTCGGTGCGGTAGTAGACGGCGCGCACGCCGGCGTACCACGGCACGCCGTACTGCTTGCCGTCGAGCTGAGCGTTCTTGACCAGGTCGGGCAGGATGTCCTTGCCCTCGGACCAGGCGTTGAACTTGTCCGAGACGTCGGCCAGGGCCTCCTGAGCGGCCCAGCCCTGGGTCTCGGTGTTGCCCAGCTCGGTGACGTCCGGGCCCTCGCCACCGGCGAGCGCGGCCTGGAACTTCTTCGGCGCCTCGAGCCAGGGGATGTACTGCACCACCACGTCGGTCTCGGGGTGCTTCTTCTTGAACTCCGCCTCGACGCTGTCGAGGAACGCGGTCTGGGCGTCGCCGCCCTCACCCATCATCCACACAGTGAGCTTGCTGTTGTCGGCGGCCTTGTCGTCGTCGCCGGAGCCACCGCACGCGGTCAGCACCAACGCGGCCGACGCCACGATGGCGGTGACCGGAGCCAGCCGCTTCCACCTGTTCACGCCATATCTCCCTCAGGGCCGTTTGGCACTAACCTTCTCCGCCGCACCTTAGTAGGAAAATTTCCTTTACAACAGGGGGTGTTCGTGACGGAGGGCACAGGCGACCGTATCGCAGCCGGGGCCCGGCCGACATCGATGCCGTCCGGGCAGTTCAGAGCCCACGAACGCCGACGGGCGCCCGGCCGGTGAGGCCGGGCGCCCGTCGAGGCGCGTGGTGCGGGGTCAGTAGCGCGAGACGCCGCGGCGACGGCCGACACCGGCCACCAGGGCCACGCCGATCGCGGCGAACAGCACCTGCAGCATCAGCTCGCGCCAGTCGATGCCGGCGGTCTCGGCGAAGCCGGAGGCCCGGGCGACGAGCGTGCCCAGAAGCGCGGCGCCGACGCCGATCAGCATGTGCAGCCACATGGGCATGTTCTGCCGGCCCGGCACGACCAGCCGGCCCAGCGCGCCGACGATCAGACCAACGACCAGCGCCGTGATGATGCCCCAAACGGTGAGCTCCATGGTCGCCCTCCTCCTTAAGATCCGGTCACACGTTTTTGTGTGGTTACTGTCGTGATCGCTAAGTTCCCGACCGCCCGGAAATCCAAACCGACTCCGATGACGAATTGTTCAGACGTACCCTGACCTGCTGCTTCTCCCCGAAACCCGGCGCGGCGGGCGGGCCCGACACACCGACGGGGTTCAATGCGCCGAATACGCCGACGGGTGCCCGGCCGATGCGGCCGGGCACCCGTCGAGGCGCGTGATGCGTCGATCAGTAACGCGAGACGCTGCTGCGGCGGCCGACGCCGGCCACCAGGGCCACACCGATGGCGGCGAGCACGACCTGCACGGCCAGCTCGGCCCAGTCGATGCCGGCGGTCTGCGTGGCGATGCCGAGCGCGCGGGCCAGGACGGTGCCCAGCAGCGCCGCGCCGACGCCGATCACCATGTGCAGCCAGATCGGCATGTTCTGCCGGCCCGGCACGACCAGCCGGCCCAGCGCGCCGACGATCAGACCCACGACCAGCGCGGTGATGATGCCCCAGACGGTGAACTCCACGGTCGTCCTCCTAAAGCGATTTCGCACGTTCTGTGCGGTTGCTGTCGTGACCGCTAAGTGCCCGACGCATCGAAAACCGAAACCGGCCGCATCGACCGCCACCCTCCCGGCTGACGCGAACCCGCAGGTGGGAGCGCTGCCACCGGCTGAAAATCTCCTGGGTACGCGAACGGCCGGCGCCCCTGCGAGGGGACGCCGGCCGCTGCGCGGAGCCGGACCGCTACTTCTTGCCGGCGGGCTTGCCGTCGCCGGAGTCGGACGAGAGCGCCGCGATGAACGCCTCCTGGGGGACCTCCACCCGGCCCACCATCTTCATCCGCTTCTTGCCCTCCTTCTGCTTCTCCAGCAGCTTGCGCTTGCGGCTGATGTCACCGCCGTAGCACTTGGCGAGCACGTCCTTGCGGATCGCGCGGATGGTCTCCCGGGCGATCACCCGGCTCCCGATCGCCGCCTGGATCGGCACCTCGAACTGCTGGCGCGGGATCAGCGAACGCAGCTTCGCCGCGATCGTCGTGCCGTACGTGTACGCCTTGTCCTTGTGCACGATCGCGCTGAACGCGTCGACCGGCTCGCCGTGCAGCAGGATGTCCACCTTCACCAGGTCCGACGCCTGCTCGCCGGAGGGCTCGTAGTCCAGTGAGGCGTAACCCTTGGTACGGCTCTTGAGCTGGTCGAAGAAGTCGAAGATGATCTCGGCCAGCGGCAGCGTGTAGCGCAGCTCCACCCGGTCGGCGGAGAGGTAGTCCATGCCGAGCAGGCTGCCCCGGCGGCCCTGACACAGCTCCATCACCGCGCCGACGTAGTCGTTCGGGGTCAGCACCGTCGCCCGCACCGTCGGCTCGTACACCTCCGCGATCTTGCCGGTCGGGTACTCGCTCGGGTTGGTGACCACGATCTCCTCGCCGTCCTCCTGGATGGCCCGGTAGACCACGTTCGGGGCGGTGGAGATCAGGTCGAGGTTGAACTCCCGCTCCAGCCGCTCCCGGATGATCTCCAGGTGCAGCAGGCCGAGGAAGCCGCAGCGGAAGCCGAAGCCCAGCGCGCCGGAGGTCTCCGGCTCGTAGACCAGCGCGGCGTCGTTGAGCTTGAGCTTGTCCAGCGCCTCGCGCAGGTTCGGGTAGTCCGAGCCGTCGATCGGGTAGAGCCCCGAGTAGACCATCGGCTTCGGGTCCTTGTAACCGCCGAGCGCCTCCTTGGCCGGGTTGTTGTTGATGGTGACCGTGTCACCGACCCGGGACTGGCGCACGTCCTTCACGCCGGTGATCAGGTAGCCCACCTCGCCGACGCCGAGCGCGTCGGCCTTGACCATCTCCGGCGAGATGACACCGATCTCCAGCAGCTCGTGGACCGCGCCGGTGGACATCATCTTGATCCGGTCCCGGGCCGAGATCCGGCCGTCGATCACCCGGACGTACGTGACCACGCCCCGGTAGACGTCGTACACCGAGTCGAAGATCATCGCGCGGGCCGGGGCCTCGGCGTCACCCACCGGCGGCACGAACTGCCGGACGATCTCGTCCAGCAGGTACGGCACGCCCTCGCCGGTCTTGCCGGAGACCTTGATGCAGTCCGCCGGGTCGCCGCCGATCAGGTGCGCCAGCTCCTCGGCGTACTTCTCCGGCTGGGCGGCCGGCAGGTCGATCTTGTTGAGCACCGGGATGATGTGCAGGTCGTTCTCGAGCGCCAGGTAGAGGTTGGCGAGCGTCTGCGCCTCGATGCCCTGCGCGGCGTCGACGAGCAGGATCGCACCCTCGCAGGCAGCCAGCGAACGGGACACCTCGTAGGTGAAGTCCACGTGGCCCGGAGTGTCGATCATGTTGAGCACGGCCGTCTCACCGGCCCGGTCGCCCTCGCGGATCGTCCACGGCATCCGCACGGCCTGGCTCTTGATGGTGATGCCGCGCTCGCGCTCGATGTCCATCCGGTCCAGGTACTGCGCGCGCATCTGCCGTGGGTCGACCACACCGGTGAGCTGCAACATCCGGTCGGCCAGGGTCGACTTCCCGTGGTCGATGTGGGCGATGATGCAGAAGTTCCGGATGCGCGCCGGGTCGGTGGCACCAGGAGCGTTCGCGCCGGGATCGAGCGTCGGTGGCACAGCGGTCCGTTCTGGTCGGCTGACGTGAGCGGGCCGGCGCGCCGCCGGCCCCCTCCATGGTCCCACGTCGCCCCGGGAGCGCCCGGACTCCCCCTTTACTCCACTGCTATTCCACGGGCGGCTCCACGAAGAGGGTGGCCAGTCTCGGCAGCCGACGCCGGGCCTCCTCCTCGTCGTCGAAGTCCCAGAAGTCGTTCAGGTCGGGCACCGGCACCGGGTCACGCTCGGCCGGCAGGTCGGTCGCGGTGGCCTTCCGGTACGCGTCCCACGGCACCGCCAGCATGTCCTCGCACTCGAACTCCTCGCCGCTGAGCGCCGCCGCCCGCACCTGCGGCAACTCGGCGAGCGAGTCCGGGTCGCCGACCGCCTTGGCGAACACCGCCCGGCCCTGGGTCATCAGCCAGCCCCGGAAATACTCGAAGCCGTCGTCCGAGGCGCCGCCGTTGATCAGGTACGCCGCGCCCCAGAGATCCACCCGGTAGGAGGCGGCGAGCACCCGCCGCTGGTGGTGGGCGTACCCGACGATCTCCTCCGGGTCGCGCTCGGCCAGCAGCGCGACCGCCCGGGCGGCGACCGCGTCGGGCTCTCCCCCGGCCCCGGCGCGGGCGTCGTCGATCAGCTGCCAGAACTCGTCGGTCCTCATGGCAGGCAGTCTGGCAGAGCCCTCCGACGCGCCGGTTCGCCGCGCGCCACCGGTGCGGCGGGGCGGCGCGGCCCGCGTGCGGCAGCATGGTGCGGTGCGTGCGATCTCACTCCCGCCCGTCGCGTACGGGTCGACGGCCGTGCGGCCGGGCTGGGCCGACCTGCCGGCCGGGCTGCGGAACGCGCTGGCCGCCCGGCTCGGCGGCCCACCGGCGGCGGTACGGGTGGCCGCCGGCGGGTTCACCAGCGGATTCGCCGCCGTGCTGACCGGCCCAGACGGTGAGCGCGTGTTCGTCAAGGCGGCGGCGCTGCACGGGCAACGGCACCTGGTCGACTGGTACGCCCACGAGGCGGCGATCCTGGCCCGGCTCCCGGCCGGCCTGCCGGTGCCCCGGCCGCGCTGGGCGCTCACCGAGTCCGGCTGGTACGCGCTGGCGCTCGACGCGATCGACGGGCACACCCCCGCGCTGCCCTGGGCGCCGGCCGAGCTGGACGCCGCCCTCGCCACGTACGCCGAGGTGGCCGCCGCCCTCGCCGACCCGCCTGCGCAGCTGGCCGCGCTCCCGCTCCCCCGGCTCGCGGACCTGGCCCGCGACGACATCCTCTGGTGGGGCGAGGTGGCCGCCGGGCGCGAGCCACTGCCCGAGCAGGCCGCCGGCGCCCCGCTGGCCGAGCTGGTGGCGCTGGAGTCGCGCCTGCCCGGGTACGCCGACGCAGCCCCCGGGCTGGCCCACGGCGACCTGCGGGTGGACAACCTCCTGATCGACTCCGGCGGGCGCGCCTGGCTGTGCGACTGGCCGTGGCTCTGTCACGGGCCGGCCTGGTTCGACCTGGCCGGGCTGTTGCTCACCGCGTACGCCAGTGGCCTGGACGCGGACGCCGCGTTCGCCGGTCACCCGGCGGTGGCAGGGGCGCCCGCTGATGCGCTGGACGTGACGCTGGCCGCGCTGGCCGGCTACTACCTGACCGGGGCCGCCGCCGAACCGTCGACGGCGTCCCCGCACCTGCGCGCCCACCAGCGCTGGAGCGGCGAGCAGGCGCTCAGCTGGCTGGCCGAGCGGCGAGGCTGGTCCTGACCCCACCCCGCCCCTCCCCCGTGATCCACCCGGTTCGGCGAAGTGGCCGCATCCCACCGAACCGGCCCTCTCCCCCCTTGATCCACACCAGCACGGGGAAGTAGCGGCATCACACCGCCCCTGACCCCGCCACCTCCCCGAACTGGCGCGCCCGTCCACCGGCCCTCGCCCTTGATCCACACCAGCACGGGGAAATGGCCACATCACACCGGCCCTGGCCCCGCCACTTCCCCGAAGTGGCGCGCCGCTCGACCAGCCTGGAAACGCCGATCGGACTGGTGTGATCGCTGGGTGCGACGGCATGCTGGTGACGGTGGCAGGTGGGCCCCGGCCGGAGGCGTTTTGGCTCGTCGGGGACCGACCTGGTAGCCTGGCCTTTCGCGCGGCGATGACGCATGCTCGTCGTGCGCGAAGCAGACCAACCCGAGCTATCAAGACGAGGCTGTCGCGTGGCGAACATCAAGTCCCAGATCAAGCGCAACCGGCAGAACGAGAAGCGCCGGCTGCGTAACAAGTCGGTCAAGTCGTCGCTGAAGACCGCCATCCGGAAGTTCCACGAGGCTGCCGAGGCGGGCGACGCCGAGAAGGCCACCGTGCTGATGCGTGAGGCCACCCGGAAGCTGGACAAGGCTGCCAGCAAGGGTGTCATCCACGCCAACCAGGCGGCCAACCGGAAGTCGGCGATCGCCAAGCGCGTCGCCTCGTTCTCTGCCTGACCGGCACCGCAGATCCCGACCGGAAGCCCCGGGGCCATCGAGCCCACGGGGCTTCCGGCTGTCCCACTCCGATCACGCCGCAGATCTTGGTACGAAACGGCCCCCTGAGGGGCTGCCCCCTGAGGGGCGGTTCCGTACCAAGATCTCCGCGCGAAGGCGCGGGGCGCGGCGCGGGGAAGAGGCGCTGCTAGCGCTCGGTCGGGCGGTCGAACGTCGCGCGTTGCGGGTGGTGGTAGCGGACGCCCCGGGAGTCGGCTGGCGTGCCGCCCGGCAACGACCGGACGCTCCGGACCGCGCCGCCCGGCAGCGCGCGGGCGCTCGCGGGCACCCGGGCCCGGCCGACCACCGGCTCCATCTGCCGCCGGAAGCGGTCCCGCTCCTGCTCGGGCACCAGCGCCGCGGTGCGGACGACCATCTCGGCGACCACGTCGTTGAGCTTGACCATCGCGGCCACTGCGACCGGCAGCACCAGCACCGCCCACCAGCTCACCAGTTCGGCGAGCGCGAGCAGCACGGCGAGCGCCATCGCGCCCTCGAAGAACAGGAAGCAGAGCACCCCGCCCGGGTTGACGAAGCGCAGGCCCAGCACCCGGGCGTAGAGCGGGCGGTACCGCTCCTCGTCCGTGGCCACAGTCGACCACGATCGGGTCACCGGGCGCCGCCCTGCCGGGCCGCGGCCACCGAGAACACGGCTCGCTCCAGCGCGTACGCCCGGTCGTCGGCGCCGCCCTTGACCGCCGCATTGCACTCGGCGGCCACCCGCATCGCCTCGACCAGGCCCTCGGGCGTCCAGCCCCGGGCCCGCACCTGAGCCTTCTCGATCTTCCAGGCCGGCATGCCCAGCGTCTTGGCCAGCTGGAACGGGCTTCCCCGCCCGGCGGCGGCGACCCGGGCCACGGTTCGTACGCCGTCGGCCAGCGCGTCGGCGATCGGCACCGGATCGACGCCGACGTGCAGCGCCCAGCGCAGCGCCTCCAGCGCGCCGGGCACGTCGCCGACCATCGTCGCGTCGGCCACCGTGAAGCCGGTCACCTCGGCCCGCCCCCGGTAGTAGCGGGCCACCGTGTCCGCGCTGATCCGCCCGTCCGTGTCGGCGAGCAGCTGCGAGCAGGCGGCGGCCAGCTCACGCATGTCGTTGCCGACCGCCGCGACCAGGGCGTCGGCCGCGTCCGGCGTGCACTTGCCCCCGTTACGGCGGATCTCGTCCCGCACGAAGGCGGCCCGTTCCCGGTCGCCCTTGAGCTTCATCGCCGGCACCACCGTGGCACCGGCCGCCCGAAGCCCGTCGGCGAACGCCTTGCCCTTGGCCCCGCCCAGGTGCAGCACGACGAGCTGCACGTCCGGGTCGGGGTTCTTCGCGTACGCCAGTAGCGCGGTGGACAGGTCCTTGCGGGCGTCCTGACCGGAGCGGAGCACCAGCACCCGGCGGCCGCCGAACAGCGACGGGCTGAGCATCTCGGCGATCTCGCCGACGGTGAGCGTGCCGGCCTGGTATTCCCGCACGTCCACGTCGGGGTCCACCTCGCGGGCCCGGGCGACGGCTTCGGTCACCGCTCGCGTGGCGAGCAGCTCCTCGTCGCCGAGGACGAGCACAATAGGAGGCAGGTCGGCGGGGGTCACGTCGCCCATACTCGCACGCCCTCCGACCCGATCGGACCTGGTCATCGAGGACTGTGACGGCACAGCCCGCACTCAGCGCAAATCCAGACATTTGACTTGATCCACCATCTATCCCAACAAGATTCGCCACCTCACCGCTGTCGTACCGGATCGGGGCCGCGCGTCACCACGGCGAGGCCGGTGCCGACGCGCACGGCGGCCAGGTCACCGCCGGTGTCGGTACGCAGCACCCGCGCGCCGCCCCGGGTCAGCCGGTCCAGCAGCCCGGCGTTGGGATGCCCGTAGTCGTTGTCGACGCCCACGCACACCAGCGCCACCGCCGGGCGCACCGCGGCGAGGAACTGCGGATCCTGGTACGCCGAGCCGTGGTGGGCCACCTTCAGCACGTCGGCCCGGATCGCGGCGGCCGGCATCGTCTCCAGCATCGCCCGCTGCTCCTCCGTCTCGGCGTCACCGGCGAGCAGGACCCGTACCCCGGCCACGGTGGCGGTCAGGACGAGTGAGTTGTTGTTCGGGTCGGACCGGCTGCCCCGCAGCGGGTACGGCGGCCCCACCGCGACCAGGTCCACCGCTCCGGCCCGCCAGCGCCAGCCCGCCTGCGCGGCGGCGAGCGGCGCACCGGCCCGGCGGGCCGCCTCGCGTACCTGGGCGGCGCCGTAGGGCGGCTCGGACCAGGACGGACCCACCACCGCGCCCACCCGCCGGCCCCGGAACACCCCGGCCACGCCGCCGACGTGGTCGACGTGGAAGTGACTGACCACCAGCAGCGACACCTCACGTACGCGCAGGCGGCGCAGGCAGGCGTCCACGCCGGACGGGTCCGGTCCGGCGTCGACCACCACGGCCCGGCCGGCCGCCACCGGCAGCACCACGGCGTCCCCCTGCCCCACCGCGCACGCCACCACCACCCAGCCGCGCGGCGGCCAGCCGGAGGCAAGCAACCGGACCGGCACCGCGCCGAGTACGACCGCCGCCACGACGACAGCGATCAGCCGCCGCGCCCGGCGTCGGCGGAAGGCGAGCAGCAGCGCCACGCTCACCCCCGCCAGCAGCAGGGCCCCGGCCACCCCGCCCACCCAGGGCAGGTTCCCGGCCGGCAGGTCCGCCCCGTGCGCGGCCACCGCCACCAGCCAGCGCGCCGGCCAACTCGCCAGCCAGGCCAGGAACTCCGCGCCGCCCGGCCACACCGGCGACAGCACTGCCGCCAGCACACCGAGCACAGTGGCGGGCGCGACGGCCGGCACCGCCAACAGGTTCGCCGGCACCGCCACCAGGCTCACCGTCGCGGACAGTCCGGCGATCACCGGGCCGCAGGCGAGCTGCGCGGCGGCCGGCACGGCCAGCGCCTCGGCCAGCCCGGGCGGTACGCCCCGGCGGCGCAGCGCGTCCCGCCATCCCGGCGCGAGCAGCAGCAGTCCTCCGGTGGCGCAGACCGACAACGCGAACCCCGGGTCGCCCGCGAGGTCCGGGTCGTACAGGATCAGCCCGGTGACCGCCGCGGCGAGCGCGGGCAGCGCCGACCGGGACCGCCCGGCGGCCAGCGCGGCGAGCCCGATCGCACCCATCGCGGCGGCGCGCACCACGCTCGGCGAGGGCCGTACCAGGATGACGAACCCGACCAGGGCGAGCACACACAGCGTGGCGGCGGTACGCGGACCGGCGCGCGCCCAGCGGGCCAGCAGCAGCACCGCGCCGACCACTATCGCCACGTTGGAGCCGGACACCGCGTTGAGGTGCGTCATCCCGGTGGCCCGGAAGTCCTCCTCCACCTCGGGCAGCAGCCGGCTGGTGTCCCCCACCACGAGGCCGGGCAGCAGCCCGCCCGGCGCGTCCGGCAGCGGCGCACAGGCGCGCTGGAGCCCTGATCGCAGCACCCCGGCCGCCCGTTGCGGCCAGGACGCGCTGCCGCGCAGCGTGGGCGGATCGGCGGCGGAGAGCACGGCGGCGGTCAGGTCACCGCCGCGCGGGGCGGACAGCCGCCCCTGGGTGGTGACCCGCTGACCCGGCAGCAGCGGCCGCCAGGCCGGGTCGGTGGCCAGCACCAGGGCGCGTACCGGGCCGGTGACCCGCGCGCCGTCGCCTCCGGTGAGGCGGACCAGGTCGACGCGGACCAGGAGCATCGGTGGCCGGCCGGGGGCACCGCGTACCGGGCGGGGATCGTCGCGCAGCACGAGGTCGGCGGTGACCACTGCGCCTTCGGCGACCAGCGCTCGTACCGCCGTGGCGTCGCGGATCGCGAGCCGGGCGCCGGTGGCGGCCGCCCCGCAGACCACGCCGAGCAGCACGGCGACCGCGATCCAGCCGTAGCGGCGGGCCGGCTCGCCCGGTCGACCGAGCACACCGCAGCGGCGCAGGGCCGCCAGGAGGGCGAGCGCGGCGGCGACGGCGGCCGTCCACACGGTCGCGCGGACGGTGAGGTGCAGCCCGGCCAGCGCGGCGAGCCACGCGGCCACCGCCAACCCGGCCAGCCGCAGGTCGGGCACGTCGCGGACAGGCGCAGGGTCACCGTCGAGGACGGGCGAGGCAGCGGCACGCCGGCCGGTCACACCGTCACCAGTTCCTTGAGCTGCTCGTACCGGGCGTCGCCGATGCCGTCGACCTGCCGCAGGTCGGACACGGACCGGAAGCCGCCGTGCTGGTCGCGGTGGTCGAGGATCCGCTGGGCGAGCACCGGGCCGACGCCGGGTAGCGCGTCGAGCTGGGCAAGCGTCGCGGTGTTCAGGTTGACCGGTCCGGCCGGCGCCGCCGGTCCGCCCGGCGCACCGCCTGCGCCCGCCGCGGCGGGCCCGCCCGGTGGCGGTGGGGCGGTCACGCCGACCAGGATCAGTTCACCGTCGGTGACCTTGCGGGCGGGGTTGAGCAGCGCGACGTCGACGCCGGGCAGCGCGCCGCCTGCCGCTTCGACGGCGTCGGCCAGCCGGGCGCCGGCCGGCAGCCGGACCAGGCCGGGGCGGCGGACCTTCCCGGCCACCGCGACGACCACCTGACCCGGTGCGCCGGCTGACGCGGGCACCCCGGTGACCGCCTCGGTCGCCGCGCCCACAGGCGCCTCGGAGGACGCCGTCACCGGCGGCACGGGTTCGGTGCTCGGACGCGAGCGCCAGGCCCAGACGGCGGCCACCACGACCACCACTGCCGCCACCGCCGCGAGCGCCCGCACACCCCGGCGGCCGGGATCGAACGCCCCGGGTCCGGGCAGCCGGGACGCCAGGCCGCGCGCGGCCACCGGAGCATCGTGGGACGGGCCGTCGTCGGCGTCCGGCTCGGCGGACCAGGGGTTCGCCCCGGACGAGGGTTCCCGCCCGCCGTCGCGCTCCGGGAAGCCGGGACGCAGCCCGAGACCCGGCTCGGCCTCGCCGGGCCCAGGCCCGAACAGCCGGGCGAGCCGCCGCCGTACCGTCGTCTCCTCGTCGTCTGGCACGGCTCGGGACGCTACGGCGACAGCTCGTCCCGCATCGGCCGATGAACGCTCACCTGTGGACAACCAAGGGACTGTGGACACACACCCGATCAAGCCCTGGCCGTGCTAGGTGGCCGAAAACTACGGTCAGCGCGCCTCCGGGTCCAGGCCGAGCGCGGCCCGTCCCCCGTCGACCGGCACGACCGCGCCGTTGACGAACGAGGCGCGTTCGGAGAGCAGGAACGCGACCACCTCGGCCACCTCGTCGGTACGCCCGATCCGGCCGAGCGGGTGCAGCCGGGCCATCTCCGCGTCGACGTGCGCGACCTCGGCCGGGTCGAGTCCGGCCAGGTAGGCGGCGTGCCGTTCGGTGTGGACGGAGCCGAGCGCCACCGCGTTGGCGCGGATCCCGTGGCGGCCGTAGTCGACGGCGAGCGCCCGGGTCAGCCCTTCCAGCGCGGCCTTGGCGGTGGCGTACGGCAGCGCGCCCGGCACCGCCCGGCGGGCCTGGTGGGACGAGACGTTGACGATCGCGCCGCCGGTCCGGGCGGCCAGGAACCGGCGTACGGCGGTGCCGGCCCCGGCCACGGCGGGCCGCAGGTTGAGCGTGATCAGGTCGACCACCTCGCTCGCGGGCGCGCGGTGCAGGTCGGCGTCGCGGAAGACGGCGGCGTTGTTGACCCAGCCGGCCAGCGGCGCGTACGCCTCGGCGCGGTCGGCGGCCCGGCCGGTGACCGCCTCGTCGCCGGCGTCCCCGGTCACGGCGTGCAGCCGGTCGGCGAGCGGATGCCGGGCCAGCCAGTCCAGTGCGCTCGTGTCCCGTTCGACCACGACCACGATGCCGCCGTCGGTGGCCAGCCGTTCGACGATGGCGCGTCCGACGCCGGTGACGACATACGACCGGAGGTTCATCCGGCCACCCTAGGGTGTACGGCGGTGGACCACCACGCACGCCAGCCCCGGCCCGGCGTGGGCGGCGACCACCGCTCCGGCCTCGGTGACGTACGTGTCGTGCAGCCGGTCGCCCAGCCGCTCGGTCAGCGCCGTCAGCAACTGCTCGGCCCGCTGCGGCGCGGCGAGGTGGTGCACCGCGACGTCGACCTGGGCGTCGTCTGCCGCCTCGACGGCGAGGTCGACCAGCCGCGCGACTCCCCGGCTGGCGGTACGGACCTTGTCCTTCACCACGATCGCGCCATCCGGCATGTGCATGATCGGCTTTACCGAGAGCGCGGTGCCGAGCAGCGCCTCGGCCGCGTTGATCCGGCCGCCCCGGCGCAGGAACTCCAGCGTGTCGACGTAGAAGTAGATGGTGGTGCGGGCGACCGCGTCCAGCGCCGCGTCGCGTACCCCGGTCAGGTCGGCGCCCGCCGCGGCGGCCGCGGCGGCGGCGAGCGCCGGGAAGCCGAGGCCCATGCCTGTGGATCGGCTGTCGACGACGGTGACGCGGTCGTCGCCGACCTCGGCGGCGGCGAGCCGGGCGGCCTCGACGGTGCCGGACAGTTCCGCGGACAGGTGCACCGACACCACGCCGTCGGCGCTCTCGGCGAGCAGCGTGCGGTAGACCTGCGCGAACTGTTCGGGCGCGGGCCGGGACGTGCTCACCGAGACCCGCCGGCCGCTCAGCGCGCGGGTGGCGTCGGCCGGGGAGGTCTCGACGCCCTCCAGCCCTTCCGCGCCGTTGAGGACGACTGTGAGCGGGACGACGGTGAGCCCGCGTGCGCGGGCCAGGTCGGAGGGCAGGTAGGCGGTGGAGTCGGTGACGACCGCGACGGGCATGACCGGCACGCTAGCCGATGGCGCTGTGACGCGCCGGGGCCGGAGGTGTCAGACCGCGTCGGTGAGCGCCGCCCGGGTGACCAGACCGACGTTGTGTGCCCGCAGGTGCCAGCCCCGGACGCCGTTGTGGCGCAGTTCGGTCCAGTGGCAGTTCGCCAGCGAGCCGAGGCTGCGCAGCACCGTGTGGTCCCAGCCGAGCAGATGCCCGACGCCCTGCCGGGCGCCGCCGCCGTGGGTGGTCACCACGACCGTGCCGCCGACGGCGAGGTCGGCCGCGTCCTGGAACCCGGCGCCGAGCCGGGCACCCAGGTCACCCAGGGGTTCGAGGCCGGCGCCCGGGTCCGGGTCGCCGGCCCGCCAGCGGGCGTACTCGTCGGGGAACCGCTCGGCCACCTCGGTCAGGGTGAGGCCCTGCCACTGGCCGAAGTGCCGTTCCCGCAGCCGCACGTCGGTGCGGACCGGCAGCCCGGTCAGCGCCGCGAGCGCGGCGGCGGTGTCGGCGGCCCGGCGCAGGTCGCTGGCGACGATCGCGTCGGGGCGCAGCGCGGCGAGTACCGGGGCGGCGGCGTGGGCCTGCTCGCGGCCGAGGTCGTTGAGGGGCACGTCGGTCTGGCCCTGGACGCGGCTCGCGGCGTTCCAGTCGGTGTTGCCGTGCCGCCAGATGATCAGTCGGGTCATTCGGCGGTGGCGCTGCCGGCGGCCGAGTCGGCCAGGTCGCGATCGGTGAACGGGATCTGCGGGCAGTCCTTCCAGAGCCGGTCGAGCGCGTAGAACTCGCGCTCCTCGGTGTGCTGGACGTGGACCACGATGTCGACGTAGTCGAGCAGCACCCAGCGGCCGCCGCGCTCGCCTTCGCGGCGCACCGGCTTGGCCTTCTCCGGCAGCTCCAGCAGGCGCTCCTCGATGGCGTCGACGATGGCGAGCACCTGACGCTCGTTCGGAGCGGCGGCCAGCAGGAACGCGTCGGTGATCGCGAGCTGGTCGCCCACGTCGATGATGACGATGTCCTGTGCCTTCTTGTCGGCCGCGGCCTGGGCGGCGGCCATCGCCAGCTCGTGCGCGCGCTCGGAAACTGTCACCGTTCTCCTTCGATCAACCGTGCGACCCTCCAAGCCTCTCACACCCGGCGGTGCGGCGACTTGTCAGTTCTGGTCGATTTCAGGCATAAACGCGGACATAAAGCGCGGAATCACCGCTGATAGAGACGCCGTTTCGCGATGTACTGCACCACACCGTCGGGCACCAGGTACCACACCGGTTCGCCCCGGGCGACCCGCGCACGGCAGTCGGTCGAGGAGATCGCCATCGCGGGCACCTGCACGAGGCTCACCGAGTCGGCCGGCAGGTGCTTGTCGGTCAGTTCGAAGCCGGGCCGGGTCACGCCGATGAAGTGGGCCAGTTCGAGCGCCTCGTCCAGATCCTTCCAGGAGAGGATGCGCTCCAGCGCGTCCGCGCCGGTGATGAAGAACAGCTGCGCCTTCGCGCCGTACTCGGCGTGCAGGTCGCGCAGCGTGTCGACGGTGTAGGTGGGGCCGCCGCGGTCGATGTCGACCCGGCTCACCTGGAAGCGCGGGTTGG
This sequence comes from Micromonospora sp. LHW51205, assembly GCF_003315815.1. Lineage (NCBI taxonomy): Bacteria > Bacillati > Actinomycetota > Actinomycetes > Micromonosporales > Micromonosporaceae > Micromonospora > Micromonospora sp. LHW51205. The sequence continues at coordinate 888,671 of NZ_QMEZ01000002.1, forward strand.
AGGCGGTGGCGATCACCGTCATCAGATAACGGTCCTCGGCCGGGGTGACCGCTTCCTCCGCCTTCTGCCACGGCTGTCCGGTGGGCACGAAGACCACCTCGTCCAGACCGAACCGGTCGGCCACCTCGCTCGCCGCCACCAGGTGCCCGTGGTGGATCGGGTCGAACGTGCCGCCCATGATGCCGACCCGCCGGATGTCTTCCTCCACCCAGCGATCGTAGGCCGCCCGCCCGGCGGCCCCGGGCGGGGTCCGCCGTCGAGCGCGCCGGGCGGTCCCCCACCCGGCGCGCTCCCAGCTCAGGCCGACGCGGCGGCCACCGCCGTCCGGGCCACGAGCGCCCGGCGCATGTCGTCGTCCAGGTCGGTCACCCACCGCCGCAGGCCCGGCGTCAGGTCGTCGCGGGCCAGCAGCGCCGCGGCCATCTCCCGGGTGGGCTGCGCCACGGCGTAGCGGGGGTAGGCGGCCACCGTGACCGCGTCGGCCACCCACGCGGTACGCAGACGCGCCGCCGCCGGCATGTCGGTGAAGTAGCGCTGCACGTACCCGGCGGTCAGCTCGGCCTGCTCGGGCTGCCAGAAGCCCTCGGCGGTCGCCTCGACCAGGCGGTTGGACAGCTCGGTGCTGCGGGTGACGATCTCCCAGGCGGCCCGCTTCGCGTCGGCGTCGGGCAGCGCGGCCCGGCACGCGGCGGCCTGCTCGGCGCCGGTGGCGCTGCGGTCGGCGTCGGCCTCGGCGTCGATCTGCGGCGTACCGGCCGCGCCGAGCACCACCAGCCGGCGCAGCACCGCCCAGCGCAGGTCGGTGTCCACGGCCAGCCCCGACGGCACGTCCTTACCGGCCAGCCAGCCGGCGAGCATCGCGGTGTCGGTGGTGGCGGCGATCAGGCCCCGCGCCGCCGCCAGTTGCAGGGAACCGCCCGCGGGGGCCGAGTCGAGCAACGCCGCGCAGGCGGTCGCCACCCGCAGCAGCGCCGCGTCCCGGCCGAGCGGGTCGAGGTAGCGGTCGATCAGCCGGCGACTGAGCAGCAGCACGTCCTCGACGATCGTCACCTCGGTCTCGGCGGGCAGCGCCGCCGCGATCAGCGCGGCCAGCGCGCCGGCCGGCCGTTCCCCGTCGGTGACCGCATCCAGCGCCTCGCCCCAGAGCAGCGCCCGGGCCAGCGGATCGTCGAGCCCCGGCAGCAGCGTCGGCACCGCGTCCGCCGAGGCCGGGTCGAGGCGGATCTTGGCGAACGTCAGGTCACCGGCGTTCGGCAGCACGAGCCCGGTGGCGGGCCGTCCGACCAGCTCGGGCAGCGGCGTCCGGCCGCCGTCGGCGTCGGGGTCGAGGTCGACGTCGAACCGGTACGCCGGGCCGTCGGCGGTGTGGTGGGCCACGCCGATACGGTGCGGCCGCAGCACCGGGTGGCTCGCCGGGGCGGTCTGCACGATCGCCACGTCGGTCCACCGCCCGTCGGCGTCCACGGCGGTGTCGACCCGCAGCGTGTTCACCTGCGCGCGGCGCAGCCAGCGTTCCGCCCAGCCGTCCAGGTCGCGGCCACTCGCCGTACCCAGGGCGGCCAGCAGGTCGGCGAGCGTCGCGTTGCCGAAGCGGTGCGCGGCGAAGTGCGCGTTCAGCCCGGCCAGGAACGCCTCGTCACCGAGCCAGGCGACGAGCTGGCGCAGCACGCTGGCGCCCTTGGCGTACGAGATGCCGTCGAAGTTCAGCAGCGCCCGGGCGGCGTCTGCCACCTCCTCCGGCGCCACCGGATGGGTGGAGGGGCGCTGGTCGGCGGTGTAGCCCCAGGCCTTGCGACGGCTCGCGAACGTGGTCCACGCCCGGTCGAACCGGGTCGCCTCGGCGGTGACCCGGGTGCCCAGGTATTCGGCGAAGGACTCGTTGAGCCACAGGTCGTCCCACCAGCTCATGGTGACCAGGTCGCCGAACCACATGTGTGCCATCTCGTGGGCGATCGTGGTGGCGCGCAGCTCCCGCTGGGTGTCGGTCACCGCCGAGCGGAAGACGTAGTCGTCGCGGATCGTGACCAGGCCCGGGTTCTCCATCGCGCCGGCGTTGAACTCGGGCACGAACGCCTGGTCGTACTTGCCGAACGGATAGCGTTCGGCGAACAGCTCGTGGAAGCGGTCGAAGCACTGGCGGGTGACTGTGAAGATCTCGTCGGCGTCGGCATCCAGGTGCTCGGCGAGCGAGCGCCGGCAGTAGAGGCCGAGCGGGATGCCGTCGTGCTCGGCGCGCAGCACGTGCCACGGCCCGGCGATCAGCGAGACGAAGTAGGTCGCGAGCGGCTCGGTGGTGGCGAACTCCCAGCGGCCGGGTGCGGGCCGGTCGGCGAGCGGCCCGTTGGCGGCCACCGTCCACTCCGGTGGCGCGGTGACGGTCAGCGTCACCGGCGCCTTCAGGTCGGGCTGGTCGAACGCGGCGAAGATCCGCGGCCCGTCGTCCAGGAAGGACATCGCATACAGGTAGGTCTCGCCGTCGGCCGGGTCGACGAACCGGTGCAGCCCTTCGCCGGTGTTGGAGTAGGCCATCTCGGCCTCGACGGTGAGCGTGTTGTCGGCGGCCAGGCCGGTCAGCGGCAGCCGGCCGTCCGCCAGCAGGGCCGGGTCGAGGTCGCTGTCGTTGAGGCGGGCGGCGAGGAGTCGGCGCGGCTTGACGTCGACGAAGGTCTCGGCGCCGGGGGTGGCCCGGAACCGGATGGTGACGGCGGAGCGGAACCGCTCGGCGTCGCCGGTCAGGTCGAGGTCCACATCGTAGGACTCGACGGTGATCGACGCGCGGCGCGCGGTCGCCTCTGCACGGGTGAGGCTCGGCATCCGCTTATCCTGCCCGATGTGGTCCGCTCGGGCCGCCTCGTTACGCATGGCGATGGAGGAGCAGCGATGGGTCAGCACCCCAAGGGCGATTTCGACCTCTCCCGGGCGGTTTGGCAGCGGGCAGAGGGCGACACCTCCGAGGGAGCGGTCGAGGTGGCATTCGTCGACGACCTGATCGGTATGCGCAACTCCGCCGAGCCGGACGGGCCCGTGCTGGTCTTCACCCAGGCCGAGTGGGACGCGTTCGTCGCCGGCGCCCAGGACGGCGAGTTCGACCTGGACTGAGCGCACCTCAGTCACCGTCGCCCCAGCCGAGGCCGCCCGGACCGGGCGCGTGGTGGAAGCCCGGGTGCCCGGACACGTCGGCGCAGCGCTCGCCGTCGGGCCCGACCGCGTCGCAGAACAGCCGCTCGGCCCGGTGCCAGGCGTCCGCCGGGGACAGGGCCGCCGCGCCGAGCGCCAGCTCCGGGCGGAGCAGGCCGAGCGCTTCGGCGTACGCCACCGCCTGCTCCCGCGCGACGGCGGGATCGGTGGCGGCGAAGCCCAGGTGCACGGTGAAGTACCGCGGTGGGCGGGCCCCGGCGCGCCGGGGCCCGCCGATCAGCGGACCGTCGCGGCCGTCCCCGCGCAGCCCGGCCCACGCCTCGCGGTGCCGCCGTGCCGCGCTGTCGTCACGCATCAGTGCCCTCCCCCGTCGCCGGTGACCGCCGCCGGACACCACGCCGGCGGGCGCCGGACCGGTAGCCGCCGGTCCGCGTGCCTCGAGGGAACCAGCTTTTCCGCCGCCGGGGAGGGGCCAGCGTCCGCCCGACCGGCTGGCCCCTCCCGCGTGCGGCCCGAGCTGCTGAGATGAAGGGTTCGGCGGCGTCGCCCGGGGTAGGTAGGCAGCGCCGCCGAACCGCGTCAGGAGCAGCCGACATGAGCACCATGCCGAGCGACCGGAGCCCGGACAGCACACTCGCCTTCATCCGGGAGGGCTACCGCTTCGTCGGCTCCCGCTGCGACCGCCTCGGCACCGACGTGTTCCAGACCCGGCTGCTGCTGGAGCCGACGATCTGCCTGCGCGGCCGGGAGGCCGCCGAGCTGTTCCACGACGATGAGCGGTTCGTGCGGCGGGGCGCCATGCCGATGCGCGGGCAACGCACGCTCACCGGTGTCGGCGGCGTGCAGGGCCTCGACGGACAGACGCACCGGGTCCGCAAGGCGATGTTCATGTCGATCATGACGCCGGCCGCGATCCGCCGCCTCGGGGAGATCTTCGACGAACAGTGGCAGGCCCGGATCCCGGTCTGGGCCCGCAACGGCCCGGTGGTGCTCTACGACGAGGTGGGCGAGATCCTGACCCGTACGGTCTGGGCCTGGGCCGGGGTGCCGCTGGCCGAGGCCGACGTGCCGCGCCGCACCGCCGAGATGCACGCGATGATCGAGGCGCCGGCCGCGCTGGGCCCCCGGCACTGGCGCGGCCGGCTCGGCCGCTACCGCGCGCAACGATGGGCCGGCGACCTGATCGAACGGGTACGCGCGGGCGCGGTGCCCGCCCCGGAGGGCAGCGCGCTGGCGGTCGTGGCCGGGCACCGGGACGAGCGGGGACTGCCGCTGCCCCGCCGGATCGCCGCAGTGGAACTGCTCAACGTGCTGCGCCCCACCGTCGCGGTGGACCGGTACGTGGTCTTCGCCGCGCTGGCGCTGCACGACCACCCGCACTGGCGGGACCGGCTGCCCGGCGACGACGCCGCGACCGAGCGGTTCGTGCAGGAGGTACGCCGCTACTACCCGTTCTTCCCGGTCGCCGCGGCCCGGGTGCGCCGCTCGTTCCAGTGGCGGGGGTACACGTTCCCGCAGGGCCGGCGGGTGCTGCTCGACCTGTACGGCACCAATCACCACCCGGACATCTGGCCGGAGCCGGAGCAGTTCCGCCCCGAGCGCTTCACCGGCTGGCGCGACGACCCGTTCGGCCTGGTCCCGCAGGGCGGCGGCGACCACTTCACCGGCCACCGCTGCGCCGGCGAGTGGATCACCATCGAGCTGATGAAGCGGGCCGTGACGAACCTGACCGGCGCGATGGACTACCGCGTACCGCCGCAGGACCTGGCGCTCGACCTGGGCGCCATGCCGGCGTTGCCGCCCAGCGGGCTGGTGCTCGACGGCGTACGCCCGGTCGACGGGGCACATCGGGCCGGCGGGGTGCGCCCGCTGCGCTGAACGGGCGCCCCCTCGTCGGGCGGTCAGGCGGCCTGCGGGTGCAGCACCGTACGCAGGCAGCCGTCCTCCTTCTTCTCGAATATCTCGTACCCCCGGGCGCCCTGCTCCAGCGACATCGGGTGGGTGGCCAGGTAGCCGGGGTCGATCTCGCCGGCCGCGACCCGGTCCAGCAGCATCGGGATGTAGCGCTGGGCGTGCATCTGCCCCATCCGCAGCACCAGGGCCTTGTTCATGGCCGCGCCGAGCGGGAACTTGTCCACCAGGCCGCCGTACACGCCGACGATGCTCACCGTGCCGCCCTTGCGAGCCGCCATGATCGCCTGCCGGACCGAAGTGGGGCGGTCGGTCTGCGCGCGTACCGTCTGCTTGGCCTTGTCGTACGCATACGCCGGGCCGACGTCGTGCGACTCCATGCCGACGGCCTCGATGCAGGCGTCCGGGCCGCGCCCGGCGGTCATCTCCCGCAGCGCCTCCAGCACGTCGGTCTCGGCGTAGTTGATCGTCTCGACGCCGAGGCGCTGCGACGCGGTGGCGAGCCGTTCCGGCAGCCGGTCGATGACCACCACCCGCTCGGCGCCGAGGATCTGCGCGGACCGGGCCGCCATCTGGCCGACGCCGCCGGCGCCCCAGACGGCCACCACCTCGCCGCCCTTGAGGTTGCAGAAGTCGGCGGCCATCCAGCCGGTCGGCATGGCGTCGGAGGCGAACACGACCGAGTCGTCCGGCACCCCGTCCGGCACGGTGAACGCGCCGACGTCGCCGAACGGCACCCGGATGTACTCGGCGTGGCTGCCGGAGTAGCCGCCGGCCGCGTGCGAGTAGCCGAGGATGCCGGCCGGCGAGTGGCCCCACAGCTTCTCGGTGAAGACCGGCTGCGGGTTGGAGTTGTCGCAGAGCGAGAACTGCTCGGTGCGGCAGTACCAGCACGAGCCGCAGGCCACCACCGAGCCGACCACCACCCGGTCACCGACGGAGATGCGCCGCACGTCGGGGCCGGTCTCGACCACCTCACCCATGAACTCGTGGCCGAGGATGTCCCCCTCGCGCATCGCCGGCAGGTAGCCGTTGATCAGATGCAGGTCGGAGCCGCAGACGCTGCTCGCGCGCACCTTGACGATGATGTCGCCGCCGGACCTGATGGTCGGCTCCGGCACGTCCCGTACGGCCAGCTTCCCTACGCCCTCCCAGCACAACGCCCTCACGGCCGTCCTCCCACCATCAGCTTCTCGCGTACCTTGTCCGTCGCCCGCTCCTGACGCGGGCTGCGCCCGGACGGGTCGTGCCGGGTGTCCAGCACGTGCCCGGTCTCGATCAGCGACTTGATCCGGCGCAGCGCGGTGCGCAGCCCCAGGTCCGGGTCGGTGCCACCGACCAGCCCGACCGCGCGCCGGATCGGCCCGGAGCGCCAGCGCAGCTCGGCCCGGATCTCGGTGCCCCGATCCTGCGGCGCGGTCACCAGCTCGCCCCGGCCGCGCTGGGCCACCGGCCCGTCGGTGACCCGCCAGCTCAACCGGCCCGGGCCGTCGACGGTGATCTCGGCCCGCCACTCGGTGCCGCCGCCGGCCGGGTCGGCCGCCACGCAGCGCCACCGGTTCGCGTCGAGCTGCTCCAGCGTGGCCCACTCGGCCAGCCCTCGATCGAGCCGTTCCCGGTCGGTCCAGAACCCGATCACCGCGTCGACCGGCCGGTCCACGGTGATGCCGCGGCGCACCACGTACCAGCCGTCCTCGCGGTCGGGCTGGTGCCGGTGCCGTCGCCGGGCCACCGTCCGGGTGACTCCGAGCGCGGTCACCGCGGCAGCGCCGGCCAGCGCCCATCTCGTCGCGTTGCTGGGCATCACGTCTCCTCCCGACTCGGACCGTCCCGTATCCGGGTGCGCTACCCGACACAGCCCGCCCGAAACGGTTTCAGCAGCCGCATTCCGGGCAAGTCGCGTCACCCGGCACGAGGGGAGACGACATGACCCGACCGACCGCCGCGCAGCCGCGCGACGCGTCCGCGCCGGTCCGGCTGCCGATGGCGTACGTCCTGCCGCTGCGCGTCCACGACGACGGCGGCCTGGACGAGCTGACCGGGTACCTGCGGGAGCTGAGCCGGTGGGTCGACGTGGTGGTGGTCGACGCCTCGCCGCCGGAGCTGTTCGCGCGGCACGCCGCCGCCTGGGACGGGCTGGTACGGCACGTGCCGCCGGACCCGGCGCTGCGCGGACGCAACGGCAAGGTGCTCGGCGTGCTCACCGGCGTCGCGCTGGCCCGGCACGAGCACGTGGTGATCGCCGACGGCGACGTCCGGTACGACCTGCCGGCCCTGCGCGCCGTGCACCAGCTGCTGGACGGGGTCGACCTGGTCCGCCCGCAGAACCACTTCGACCCGCTGCCGTGGCACGCCTGGTGGGACACCGGCCGGACGCTACTCGCCCGCGCGTTCGGCGGGGACTGGCCCGGCACCCTCGGGGTGCGGCGGGGCACGTTCCTGGCGATGGGCGGCTACGACCCGGACGTGCTCTTCGAGAACCTGGAGCTGGTCCGGACCGTGCGCGCGTACGGCGGCAGCACCGCCACCCCGGCGTGGCTGTACGTGCGGCGGCTCCCGCCCTCCGCGGCGCACTTCCTCGGGCAGCGCGTCCGCCAGGCGTACGACGAGACGGCCCGGCCGGCGTGGCTGCTCGCCGCGCTGGCGGTGCTGCCCGCGACGGCGGCCGCGCTCGCCACCCGCCGGCCCGGGCTGCTGCTGCGGGCCGGGCTGGCGGTTGTCGCGGTGGCGGAGCTGGGCCGGCGACGGGCCGGCGGCGCGGCGGTGTTCCCGGCGCACACCAGCCTGGCCGCGCCGCTCTGGGCGCTGGAACGCGGGCTGTGCGCGTGGCTGGCGGTGGGCCGGCGGCTGCGCGGCGGGGTGCCCTACGCGGGCGCCCGGCTGCGGGTGGCGGCCAACTCCACACGTGCGCTGCGGCGGCGGACGACCCGGCACCGCCCGGACGAGCTGGTGCTCTGGGTGCAGACCGGGTCGATGCCCGCTGAGGTGAAAGGAAGGGCCCCTTCTTATCGCGAGGCGATAAGAAGGGGCCCTTCCTAACCGAGAGCGCGGGCCTTCAGGAGGACCGCGCCTGCTCGGCGCTGTGCCGCACGTCCTGCGCCGCGGCGCGGCCGTCGTCCTTGACCGCGTACGCGGCGTCCTGCGCGGTGGCCTTCACCGACTCGGCGGCGTGCTGCGCGGGCTCGCGCAGCTCCTCCTTCAGCTCACCGGCGACCTCGCCCAGCTTCTCCTTGACCACGCCGCCGTGCTCGGCGGCCTTCTCCTTGACCTGCGCGGCGACCTGCTGCTCGCGGCGGGTGGCGGGGATCAGCGAGGAGACCAGCATGCCGACGCCGAAGGCGATCACGCCGGCGGCGATCGGGTTGCCCTCGGACTTGCGCCGCACCACCTGCGGCGCCCGGTGGGCGGCGTCGCCCACCGTGGCGGCGGCCGAGTGCGCCTTGTCGCCCACCGTGGAGGCCATCGAGGAGGCGTGGTCGCCCACCGAGTGGGCGGCGTGGCCGGTGCCGTGGCCGAGGTCCGATGCGGTTCCCATCACCTTGTCCTTCACGTTCGTCAGCGCGCTGCGCACGCGCTGCTTGCGGTCGTCGACGATGCGGCCCGGGCTGACCTTGTACGCCAGGGCGTCCACGTCCGAGCTGAGGTTGTTGCGGGTGGCTTCGATCTCGCGGCGGATCTGCTCGGGATCAGTGCTCATCGGATGACTCCCTCCGGGTGCGGCTTGAGCGCGTCGGGGATGCGCTGCACGCTGTCGTTCGTCTGCTTCAGGCCGCGGATCCGCTCGGCGTTCTTCTTGCCCATCGAGTACAGGACCGCCGCGACAGCGGCCCAGACGACGGCCACGATCAGCGCGGCCAGCCCGGAGTCCATGACGTTGTCGAGGAACTGCCAGATCGCGATCGAGACGAAGAGCGCCACCATGTAGCCGCCGAAACCGGCGCCGCCGAACAGGCCGGCGGCCTTGCCCGCCTTCTTGCCCTCCTGGCGGATCTCCGCCTTCGCCAGTTCGACCTCCTGCCGCATCAGCGTGGACAGGTCCGTGGTGACCTGGCGCATCAGGTCGCCGAGCGAGCTGCCGCGCACCTCGTCGGCGTGGGGCGGGGCGCCCGCCGCCTGATAGCCGGGGTCCTGCGTGGGTACGGTCATGCCGTCGCCTCCCTTCTGCCGGTACGGCCGGTCACGGGCGGGGAGCGCCGGTGGACGGGACGCCCGGCAGCGGGTCGGTGCGCTCCGGCGGCGGCAGCGGCTGACCGGTGCCACCCGCCGGGTCGGCCCAGGTGTTCGGGGCGCCGCCGGTCGGGTAGGTCGCGCCCGGCGCGGAGTAGCCCGGGTCCGGCTCGGCGTAGCTGCCCGGCGTCGGGTCGAGGTAGCCGCCCGGCGGCACCTGGTCCGGCACCTCACGCGCGGTCGGGATGACGGCCGTGCGGTCCGGGTCGTACGCCGGCCGCGCGCCGCTGTTGTCGTCGCCGAGCGCGGTGATGTTGCGGGTGAGCCGCCCGGCGACCACGCCGAGCAGCGCGGCGCCGACGAGGAACGTGCCGGGGTTGCGGCGGGCGTAGTTCTTCACCTCGTTGAGCAGGTCGCCCGGCTCGCGCTGCTCCAGCCAGCCGGCCACGCCGTGCACCCGCTCGGCCGCCTGGTGTGCCAGCTCGGTGACCGGGCCGGAGCCGCCACCCTGCTGCGCCATGGTGCGCATCTCGTCGGCGAGCGACCGCAGGCCGCTGGCGGCGCGCTGCTGCTGCTGACCGGCCTGGGCGGTGACCTGGCTGCGGGTCTCGCCGTAGAGGTCGCGGGCCTGTCGCTTGGCCTCGCCCACCACCTCCCGACCCTGCTCCTTGGCGGTCTGCGCCACGGCGCCACCGGCGCTCGCGGCGTCGGAGCCCACCTGGCGGGCCTGGTCACGCACGCCGCCGCCGTTCGTCGACTGGTACGTGGCAGAAGTCGGGGAAAGATCCTGAGTCATGATGTCCCTTCCGCTCGTGTGTTTCCCAGCGGGTGTTCTCGGGGGGTACGCGGATTTGTTTCCGCATGACAATCGCCCTACCCCCGGTCGACCGGTCCATGCCTGATTCGTGATTTCTCTGCGGGAGCGACCCGCTCCGGTCAGAGAATGGAATGCCTGCCCGCCCGGGCGGCGGCGAGTCCACGGGGGTGACAGGGATGGCACGTGACGTGCGCGAACACGCGCCCGCCCGGCCTACGGTGCAGAAGGTCGCCCTCGCGGCGGCAGCCGTCTTCGCGCTGATCGGCGTACTCGGTTTCGTACCCGGCATCACCACGCACTACGGCGAGATGACGTTCGCCGGGCACCACTCCGAGGCGAAGCTGCTCGGGGTATTCCAGGTGTCGGTGCTGCACAACCTGGTGCACCTGCTGTTCGGCCTGGTCGGTCTGGTCATGGCGCGGCGGCTGGCCGGGGCGCGGGTGTTCCTGGCCGGCGGCGGCGCGCTCTACCTGGTGCTGTGGCTGTACGGCTTCGCCATCGACCGGGATGCCTCGGCGAACTTCGTGCCGGTGAACGACGCCGACAACTGGCTGCACCTGTTCCTCGGTTTCGGCATGCTCGCGGCCGGCCTGCTGCTCAACAACAACCTCGGCACCGGCACCCGGGTGGAGGCCCCGTTCGACCGCCCTTGAGCAGGCGCGAGCGGGCCGAGAGGTCCGGCGATGGTGTTCGAGCGTCAGGCCGCCACCGGCAGCCGCTTGGCGAAGCAGACGCTGTACGGGTTGTCCATGTACTCGCCGTACACCGGGATCGGCTCGTAGCCGCTGGACCGGTAGAGCGAGATCGCGGCCGGCAGGTAGGTGCCCGTCTCCAGGCACACCGTGCGGTGCCCCGCCCGGAACGCCAGTTCCTCCAGCGCGACGAGCAACTGCCGGGCGATGCCCCGCCCCCGGAACGCCGGTCGCACGTACATCCGCTTCAGCTCACCGGTGTCGGCGTCGAGCGCCTGGAGCCCACCGCAGCCGACCGCCCGGCCGCCCACCACGGCGGCCAGGTAGTGGATGTCGGTGTGCACGACCGTCACCTGCCCGTCCAGCCCGCCGTCCGCGGCGCGCAGCTCACGCTGCTGGGCGACGACGAGCGCGGCGATCTCCGGGTCGGTGGCGGGACGGGACTCGATCAACATGCCCGTACGCTAGATCCGCCGGATTTCGCGCAGGTTTCCCGCCACCGTCCCGCAGACGGCTACTCGACGTCCGCTTCCGCCGCGGCCGCGGCCTCGATCTCGTCCTCCGGGCGGACCCGGCGGGCCTTGCGGGCCGCCAGCCGGTCGGACGCCGACGGTCGGTTCGACTTCTCCTCCAGCCGCACGTCGGTGCCCCGGTTACCGGGTACGAAGTCGACACCGGCGTAGAGCGTTGGTTGCCAGTCGAACTCCCGTTCGCCGATGCGCACCAGGTCACCGGCCTGCGCGCCGGCCTTGGCGAGCTTCTCCTCGACGCCGAGGCGGGCCAGCCGGTCGGCCAGGTAACCCACCGCCTCGTCGTTGTCGAAGTTGGTCTGCTTCACCCAGCGCTCCGGCCGGCTGCCGCGCACCGTGTACGAGCCGTCCGGCTCGGCCTCGATGGTGAAGCCGGCGTCGTCGACCGCCTTCGGGCGGATCACGATCCGGGTCGGCTCGGCCGGCGGGGCGGCCCGACGGCCCTGCTCGACCAGCTCCGCCATCGCGTACGTCAGCTCGCGCAGGCCCTCGCGGGTGGCGGTGGAGACGTCGAAGACGCGCAGGCCACGGGCCTCCAGGTCGGGGCGGACGATGTCGGCGAGGTCCTTGCCGTCGGGCACGTCGACCTTGTTGAGCGCGACCAGCCGGGGCCGGTCGGCGAGCCCGCCGTACTGGGACAGCTCCGACTCGATGGCGTCGATGTCGGCGAGCGGGTCGCGGCCGGGCTCCAGCGTCGCGGTGTCGACCACGTGCACCAGCACGGCGCAGCGCTCGACGTGGCGGAGGAACTCCAGGCCCAGGCCCTTGCCGCTGGCCGCGCCCGGGATCAGGCCCGGTACGTCGGCGACGGTGAAGGTGTGGTTGTCCACCCGGACCACGCCCAGGTTCGGCACCAGCGTGGTGAACGGGTAGTCGGCGATCTTCGGCTTGGCCGCGGAGATCACCGAGATCAGCGACGACTTGCCGGCCGACGGGAAGCCGACCAGGCCCACGTCGGCGACGCTCTTGAGCTCCAGCACCACGTCCAGCCGGTCGCCGGGCTCACCCAGCTCGGCGAAGCCGGGTGCCTTGCGGCGGGCGTTCGCCAGCGAGGCGTTGCCGCGTCCGCCCCGGCCGCCCCGGGCCGCCTCGAACGTGGTGCCCACGCCGACCATGTCGGCCAGGACCTCGCCGTCGAGGCTCTGCACCACGGTGCCGTTGGGCACCTTGATGACCAGGTCGCGGCCGTTCGCGCCGTCCCGGTTCGAGCCGGCCCCGCCCTTGCCGTTCTCGGCCTTCAGGTGGGGCCGGAAGTGGAAGTCGAGCAGCGTGGTGACCTGCGCGTCGACCACCAGGGACACGCTGCCGCCGTGGCCGCCGTTGCCGCCGTCCGGCCCGCCGAACGGCTTGAACTTCTCCCGGTGGATCGAGACACAGCCGTGCCCGCCGTCGCCGGCCTGCATGTGCAGGACGACCCGGTCAACGAACGTCGTCACGACGCCAATCCTTCCAGCGGGGTCCGCCCCGCGCGTGAAAAGGCGAAGCGGGCCGGGACCAGAGGTCCGCGGCCCGCTTGGCCAGAAAACTACTGCTGCGGCACGATGCTGACGGTCTTGCGACCGCGCTTGGTGCCGAACTGAACCGAGCCGGCGGCCAGCGCGAACAGCGTGTCGTCGCCGCCACGGCCGACCAGGTCACCGGGGTGGAACTTGGTGCCACGCTGACGGATGAGGATCTCACCCGCGCTGACGACCTGACCACCGAAGCGCTTCACGCCGAGCCGCTGGGCCGCGGAGTCACGGCCGTTACGCGAGCTGGACGCACCCTTTTTGTGAGCCATTGGAGGACGACCTACTTCCCGCTGGAGATGCCGGTCACCTTGACCTGGGTCAGCGGCTGGCGGTGACCCTGGCGCTTGTGGTAGCCGGTCTTGTTCTTGAACTTGTGGATCCGGATCTTCGGGCCCTTGGTGTGCGCGGCGATCTCGCCGGACACCGCGACCTTGGCGAGCTTCGCCGCGTCGGTCACCAGGTCGTCACCGTCGACGAGGAGCACCGCGGTGAGCTTCACCGCGTCGCCGGGGGCACCGGCGAGCTTCTCGACCTCGATCACGTCGCCCTCGGCGACCTTGTACTGCTTGCCGCCGGTCTTGACGATCGCGTACATCGGAGGCGGACTCCCTGTCGTTGAGGCTGCTGGCGTCTGTTCCACCGCTGCCGGTTGTCACACCGTCGGCGGTCGTTCCCACGGCGTCTCGCCGGGAGCCGTGACACCGGCGGCGCGGGCACGCGGGAACTCGGCACACCAAAGTGCGCCGCAGGCAAGCCTACGCCATACCCGGCCCGCTCCCCAAACCGGGCTGCCGGTAGGCGGCTCTTCCGCGCGGCCCACCGGCACGACAGGGCCCCCGCGCCACACGCCAGGCGTGGATCGGGGGCCCTGTTCGCGCAGGTCAGTGCCCTACGGCCGGGTACGCCGCCGGGCGCCGCCACGGCGGGTCCGCCGGCGCGGGGCGCCGCTGTCGTCGTCGCTGTCGCCGTCACCGATCGCGTCCGGGTCGTCGGCGGCGGCCAGCCGGGCCGAGTCGCCCTCCTGGCTGTCCGCGACCGCCGGGGCGGCGGGCGTGTCCGTCTCGAACCGGGACAGGTCGTAGCCCTGGGTGTCGTAGTAGTCGTCGTCGGTCTCGACCACCTCGGCGACGGTCCGCTCCGGCGGCGCGACCGCAGCGGGCGGCTCGGTGGCGGCCTGCGGCTGCGCGGCCGGTTGCTCCGGTACGGCCTCCACGGCCGGCTTCTCCGCGGCGGCCTTGCGGCCCCGGCGTCGGCCGCTCTTCTCCTCGGCCGGCGCGGCGACCGCCGAGGCGACCGCCTTGACCTTCTCGCCCGCGCCGCCGCGCGGCTTCTCCGGCACCGGCTCGGTGTGAATGATCACGCCCCGGCCCTTGCAGCACTCGCAGGTCTCGCTGAACGCCTCCAGCAGGCCCGCGCCGATGCGCTTACGGGTCATCTGCACCAGGCCGAGCGAGGTGATCTCGGTGACCTGGTGCTTGGTGCGGTCCCGGCCCAGGCACTCGGTGAGCCGGCGCAGCACCAGCTCCCGGTTCGACTCCAGCACCATGTCGATGAAGTCGATCACCACGATGCCGCCGAGGTCGCGCAGCCGCAGCTGACGCACGATCTCCTCGGCCGCCTCCAGGTTGTTGCGGGTGACCGTCTCCTCCAGGTTGCCGCCGGAGCCGGTGTACTTGCCGGTGTTGACGTCGATGACGGTCATCGCCTCGGTGCGGTCGATCACCAGCGAGCCGCCGGAGGGGAGGAAGACCTTCCGGTCCAGCCCCTTGAGGATCTGCTCGTCGATCCGGTACTCGGCGAACACGTCCGCCACCCCGGCGTGCCGGCGCAGCCGCGCCACCAGGTCCGGCGAGACGTGCGACAGGTACGACTCGACCAGGTCGTACGCGGACTCGCCCTCGATGACCAGCTCGCGGAAGTCCTCGTTGAAGAGGTCCCGGACCACGCGGATGACCAGGTCCGGCTCCTCGTAGAGCAGCACCGGGGCGCCGCCCTCGGTCGCCTTGGCCTGGATGTCCTCCCACTGCGCCTGCAGCCGCTTGACGTCACGCGCCAGCTCGTCCTCGCTGGCGCCCTCGGCCGCGGTCCGGACGATCACCCCGGCGCCGTCCGGCACCAGCTTCTTCAGCGCGTCCCGCAGCCGCTTACGCTCGGTGTCGGGCAGCTTGCGGCTGATGCCGGAGGCGTTGCCGTTCGGCACGTAGACCAGGTGCCGGCCGGAGAGCGCGATGTGACTGGTCAGCCGCGCGCCCTTGTGCCCGATCGGGTCCTTGGTCACCTGCACGAGCACCGAGTCGCCGGAGCGCAGCGCCTGCTCGATCGAGCGCGCCCGGCCCTCCAGGCCGGTGGCGTCCCAGTTGACCTCGCCGGCGTACAGCACCGCGTTGCGCCCGCGCCCGATGTCGACGAAGGCGGCCTCCATGCTCGGCAGCACGTTCTGGACCTTGCCCAGGTAGACGTTGCCGGCCATGGTGGCGGACGAGTTGCGGGTCACGTAGTGCTCGACCAGCACGCCGTCCTCGAGCACGGCGATCTGGGTGCGGTCGCCGCGCTGGCGGACCACCATCACCCGGTCGACCGCCTCACGGCGGGCCAGGAACTCCGACTCGCTCAGGATCGGCGGCCGGGTACGCCGCTGCTCGCGGCCGTCCCGGCGGCGCTGCCGCTTGGCCTCCAGCCGGGTCGAGCCGGAGACGCCCTGCACCTCGTCGACCGGCTTGCGCGGCTCACGGATCTTGACGACGGTGGGCACGCCGTCCTCGGCGGCGGTGTCCGCCTCCCCCGCGCCGCGGCGGCGACGGCGGCGACGGCGGCGGGTCATCCCCTCGCCGTCGGGCTCCTCGTCCTCGGCGGACTCCTCGGTCTCGTCCTCGGCGGTCTCGGCCGCGGCGGGCTCCTCGACGTCCTCGTCGTCGGCCTCGTCGGCGCCACCCTTGCCCCGGCCCCGGCCCCGGCGACCCCGGCGACGCCGCCGCCGGCCGGCCGCCGTCTCGTCGTCCTCGTCGATCTCGGCGGACTCCTCGGCCTCGGCGGCCGGCTCCTCCTCGACGACCTCCGGCTCGGCCTCGGCCTCGGCCGGCTCGACCTCCCGGCGGGCGCGACGGCGGCGCCGGCCGGTCTCGACCGCTTCCTCGATCGGCTCCTCCGCCGCCGGGTACGTGACCTGGACGGCGGGCGCCTCGTCGGGCTGCGGCGCCATGAACAGGACGGTCGGCGCGGAGAGCGCGGCACGACGCCGCCGGGTGGTGGGCGGCGTCGGCTCGGCCGGCTCCTCGTCCACGCGCGGCACGGCGGCGCCCGTCGACACGACGCCCGTCGCGTCCGCGGGGCCGCCGCTGCGGGCCAGGTCGACCTCGTGGGTACGCGCACCCGCGGCGCTCGCGTCCTCGACGGTCCCGGCCTCGGCGTCCTCGTCCTCGACGTCCTCGCCGATGCCGGCGATCGCCTTGTCACCGACGGTGGCCACGCTCCCGCCGGTGGTGGCAGCATCCCCGGTGGCGGTGGTCCGGTCGCCGGTGGCGGCCTTGTCGCCGGTGGCGGTGGCCGTGTCCCCGGAGGCGGCCTTGTCGGCGGTGGCGGCGCGGCGGCGGGTGCGGGACCGCCCGGCGGTACCCGTGCTCTCCGCGACGCCGGCCTGGCCCGGCGCGGTGGCCTCGGCACCGTCGATGTCGGCGCGGCCCTCGGCGATCAGGTCACCCCCGGGCGCGGAGACCGGCCCGTCGATCACCCCGTCCGTGGGCGTCTGCCCGCCGGCGGCGGTCTCGTCCGGCACGACGGTCTCGGCAGCCGGCGGCGTGGCCTTGCGACGACGGGTCCGGGTCACCTTGACCGGCGGCACGACCTCCTCCGAGGCGGCCTCCACACCTGCCGCGGCCACCGGTTCCTCGACCGCCTTCGCCGGGGTCGCCTTACGACGCCGCCGGGTGGTCTTGGGCGCGGTGTCCAACTCTCCGGCGATCGGTGCGAGCACCTCGGCCTGCGGCGACTCGCCGCTGCCGGTCGCCGCGGTGGACGCCTCGACCGGCGCGTCGGTCTGCTCCGGCTGGTTCAGCGGGGCGGCCTTGCGACGGCTGGCCCGCTTACGGGCCGGCGGCTTGGTCTCGGCGACGCCCTCCAGGGCGGCGACGCCTTCAGCGGTGGCGCCTTCCGCACTGGCGACGCCCTGGGCGGTGCCGTCGTCGGCGCTGCCGGAGGCGGCACCCTGGGCGCCGGCGGAGGCCGCGCTCGCGGCGCTGCCGGAGGCGGTGGCGGCGTTGTCGGCGGGCGTCCCGGTCGGCTCTGCGCCGGTCCGTTCGCCGCCCTCGGGCTCGTTCTCGAGCATGGACGTTCTCCAGTTCTGGCTGCCCCGGGCGCGGGTGAGCGCTGCCACGCAGGGTTGCCGCAAAGGTGTTTCCGCCGGGCGCGCAAACGCGCGACCGCCGAAGTCTGCCTGCCAGAGCGTTGACCGACGGTCAGCGCTCTCCGATGGTTGCCCCGTCGCGATCCGCTTCCAACGGATCGACGATCTCGCCCTGCGCGGTCAGCGTGCCCTGCGCCAGCCGAATCACCTTCGGGGTGACCGGCGGCTCCAGGGCGGCCACCGCGCGGAGGCCGGACAGGACGTCATCGGGCCGAACGGACGGGGTGACCTGCCGCACGACCAGTTCGAGTATCGCACACGGTACGGCCGCCGCTTCGGAAGGCGTCTCAGACGGAGACACCACATCGATGGACACCACTGCCGCACGGGCGTCGAACGTACGCCGCCCCTGCTTGGTCATCCGCTCGACCAGGACCTCCTCGGCGGCGGTGAAGGCCGCCACGGCCCCCGCCAGCACCTTCGGGTCGACCTCGGGCAGCTCGATCCGCCAGTACGACGCCTCGATCCGGTCGGCGAGGCTGCCGCCGGTGGCCTCCACCGCGTCGAGCACGTCGAGTCCGGGCGAGAGCGCGGCGTCGAGAGCCTCGCGCAGCCGCGCCGGGTCGACCGGCTCACGCAGCCCGATCTCCAGGTACTCCGCCTCGCTGGCCACACCTGTGGGCGCCGCCGAGGCGTACGAGATCTTGGGGTGTGGGGTGAAGCCCTGGGAGAAGGCGATCGGCACGGCGGCCCGGCGCAGCGCGCGCTCGAAGGCCCGGGCGAAGTCCCGGTGCGAGGTGAAACGCAGCGGTCCCCGCTTGGCGTACCGGATACGGACCCGCTGGACGACGGGGGCCTGGCCGCCCTCGGGTTGAGGCTTTCTGGCGATCGTGAGCTCCTCGGCTGTGCCTGCGTATCGGTCCCATCCTGGCGCAGCACCCACGGTGCCCCACACCCGGGGCCACCCCACCCACCCCAAACCGCCCCAAACCCCCGCCCGCCCCCGCCGTGATCAAGGAGTTCACGTCCAGCTCCCACGCCCCCGAGACCCCAAACCCCTTGATCACCCCACCCGGCCTGCCGGGTCGGGCCGACAAGGGCCGGCGATCATGAAGTTGGCGGCGGAATTGGAGATCGACATCGCCGCCAACCTCATGATCGACGGGGTGGGCCGGAGGGCCGGGAGAGGTTGGGCGGAGTCAGGAGCGGTTGTCGTGGGGCGGGGTGGGCTGGGCCGGGGGTGGGTAGGCGCCGGGGCCGGGCTGGGGGTGGCCGCCCTTGGGCGGGTATCCGTCCGGCTGGGACGGGGCGCCAGGGTGCGGTGAGGTGCCCGGGCGGGCGTAGGCGCCGGGCGACGAAGGGCCGCCGGGTGGGCCGTAGCCGGGCGGCGGGCCGTAGCCGGCGGGGTGGCCGGCCGGGACCGGCGGGCCCTGCTCGGTCATCCGGTCGAGCGCCTCGTCCGGGATGTCGGCGGCGCGCGCCAGCTCGCGCCGGTGCCGGCGGCGGTTCCAGATCAGGAACACCACGAGCGCCAGCAGCACCACCAGCGCCACGGCGATGCCGATGCCGACCACCATGACCTGCTGGTCGGTGGGGCCGCCCCGGTCGCCGTAGTCGGTCACGTCGAAGTCTTCGTCCTCGGTCGCGGCCGGTGGCGCGGACGCGCTGGCCGGAGCGGCGCCGAGCAGCGGGTTCGCCGACACCGACGGCACGTCGGCGGTGAGCGCCGCCACCGGGTCGATCCGGCCGAAGCCGAACTGCGGGTCGCGGCCGGGCGGGCCGGCGTCCCGGGCGGTACGGATGATCCGGTTGATCACGTCGGGTGCGGAGAGCCGGGGGAACTTCGACCTGATCAGCGCCGCCACACCGGCCACGATGGCCGTGGAGTCGGACGTGCCGTCGCCCCAGCCGTACCCCCGGTCGGGTCCGATGTTGTAGACCTCGTCCCCCGGAGCGGCGACCACCGCCTCCGGGCCCTGGGCCGAGCCGGGCCAGAAGCCGCCGCCCCGGGTCGTGCCGGTCACCGCGATCACGCCGGGGATCTTGGCGGGCGAGGCGATGTCGGGGCCGAGTTTGCGGACGTTGCCGGCGGCGGCCACCACGACCACGTCGCGCTCCAGCGCGTACCGGATCGCCGCCTCTTCGCCCTCGTCGACGGCACCGGCGTGCCCGTAGGACAGGTTGAGCACCCTCGCGCCGCCGTCCACCGCCATCCGGATGCCGGTCGCGGAGTTGCCCGCGTCGGCGCCCTTGTCGCCGGACGGAGTGCGGATGGGCAGGATCCGGGCGTCCGGCGCGACGCCGACCACCCCGGTCCCGTTCGCCGCGATGATCCCGGCCATGTGGGTGCCGTGGCCGTCCGGGTCGCGCCGGCCGTCGCCGGAGTCGAACGTGCTGCGCCCGGCCAGGAGCCGGCCGCGCAGGTCCGGGTGGTCGGCGTCGGCGCCGCTGTCGACCACTCCGACCACGACACCACGCCCGGTGGAGATCTGGTGTGCCCGGTCGATCCGCAGCTCGTCGAGGTACCACTGCTCGGCCCGGCGGGGAGCGCCGACGGCGGGCTGCGCGGCCCCCAGCACCATCAGCCCGGCCGCCAGCGCGGCCACCACCGGCCGGAACGCGCCGACGTGCACCGTCATCCGTCCGTCCTCATCGCAGGATGCCCGGGGACGCACCGTCACCGGCGCCCCACGGATCGTCGTCCTCAGTCAACCACGACGAGTGGTCGCCACCGCCGCCGCCATGCCCGGCGCCGCCGTGGCCGCCCATCATCCCGCCGCCCATCATGCCCGCGCCGGCCAGGCCACCACGCGCGCCCGCCGCGCCCGCGCCCGCGCCTCCCGGCCCCGCGCCCGCCGCCGCCCGCAGCGCGCCGGCCGCGCTGGTCAGCGGGGGCACCTTGCCGTTGCCGCCGCCGACCATGCCGGGCAGCGCGCCCACGCCCATGCCACCGGCCGCGCCGAGGCCACCGCCGCCGATGCCGCCCGCCGAACCCAGCCCGGCACCACCGCCACCGCCACCGAAGCCGGCGCCGGTGCTCAGTCCGGCGCCGCCACCGCCGAGGGTGCTGCCCGGACCGCCCGGGGTGATCGTGCCCGGCCCACCCGCGCCGGCCAGGCCGGTGCCGTAGTCGGGACTGCCGGAACCCGGGGCGCCGGCGCCGGGCAGGCCGGTGCCGGGCGGGGTGTACGAGCCGCCGCCGGGACCGCCGCCACCGAACTCGGGCACGCCGGTGGTCGGCGGGGGCGTGAACGAGCCGCCACCGCCGACACCGCCACCGCCGCCGCCGATGCCGGTGCTGCCCAGCGAGGGCATCCCGCCGCCGCCACCACCGGCACCGCCGCCACCGCCGCCGGGCAGCCCACCGCCGGGCACTCCCGACGGGGGTACGCGGGGATCCGCGCGGTAGCCGTCGTCGAGCCGCCCGTCGGGCTGGGGTACAACCAGCTTGGGACGCTCGGCCTCGACCGCGGCCGGCAGCGGCGACATCGCCTTGTTGGCCGCCTGCTGGTTGTCGCGGTACCAGTTGTCCAGGTGGGACTTGGTGTCCCACCAGCCGCCGCGCTTCTGGTCGTTGGCGTTGCCGTCGATCTTCATGGTGGCTTCGAGATCGTCGGCCTTGTCGCGGAACGCGCCGTCGGCGTAGAGCGCCTGGTTGGACTGGTAGTCGCTGCGCAGGGCGGCGAGGAAGCCGGACTGGCTCTCGCCGTCGCGCGCGTCGTCCAGCTCGGTGCCGCCGGGCAGGCTCCACTCGTTCCAGCCGAAGTTGTCCATCAGCGGGATCGGGATGCTCGCCACCGCCGTACGGATGTCGCCCTCGATCCGCGACAGCGCGCCACTGACGTTGCTCGCGTGCGTGATGAGCTCCTCGATCTCCTTGCCGATCTCGCCCAGGTGCTCGCGGTACGCGTCGCCGCCGCTGCCCTGCCAGCCGGCGAGCAGCCCGGGGAGACCGCCGGTGTGCGGGCGCTCCTGGCCGGGCGCGATCGGGCCGACGAACGAGCGGCCGACCAGCGAGTCACGCAGATGGCCGAGCGCGGTGGACAGGTTGCGCCAGCCCGCGCCGACCGAGCCCACGGTCTCCGGATCCGCCGAGAGCGTCACCTCACGGACGCAGCGCTCCCAGGTGCCTCCTGCCATGACCGTCTCCCCCTCAGGCCGTGTACGGGTAGGTGGGCTGCTGCCCGGCGTCCGGCGGCGGGGCCGCGGTCTCCAGCAGCCGCTCGATGTCCTTGCCGTTCGCGGCGTTGCGGGCCTCGGCGTCGCGGAACGCCTTGGCGATGTCCTGCGTGCCCTGTTTCAGGCCGGCCAGCTTCATGGAGATGGCCTTGAGGTGGGCCTCCATGCTGGCCGTGGACCTGGTCAGCGCCGCCCACTGCATCCGGGCGTCCTCGTACGCGCCGAACGGGGTGCCGTTGGGCACCGTCTGCGCGTTGCCGCTGTCGCCCTTCATCCGCTCCTTGATGCGTTCCATCTCGTAGCCGATGGTGTCGTCGACGTACTGCTTGAGGCGCTCGACGTACTCCGCCGCGGCGTCCAGGTCCTCGACGCTGACGTGCAGATCGCCGGTATCCGGCGGATTGATGCCCATGTCTGCTGTCCTCCCCGCTACCGGCCCTGGCCGGTCCATTACGGACGCAGCGTATCGAGGATGCACCAGTCGGGGCAGCCCCACCCCGCGCACTCGCGCGGTCGCCCGGAAGGACGACGGAGCGCGGGAACCCGGTCGGGTTCCCGCGCTCCGGTACGGTCCGCGCCTCAGCCCTGGGCGGCGGCGGGCAGCTTCAGTCCATTGACCGGGGTGAGCGGCAGCAGCTTGCGGCCGGTCGGGCCGATCTGGATCTCGGTGTCCATGGACGGGCACACGCCGCAGTCGAAGCAGGGCGTCCAGCGGCAGTCGTCCTGCTCGTACTCCGACAGCGAGTCCTGCCAGTCCTGCCAGAGCCAGTCCTTGTCCAGGCCGGAGTCGAGGTGGTCCCAGGGCAGGACCTCCAGTTCCTCGCGCTCGCGGGTGGTGTACCAGTCGAGGTCCACGCCGTACGCCGGCAGCACCTCGGCGGCGGCGTCCACCCAGCGCTGGTACGAGAAGTGCTCGCTCCAGCCGTCGAACCGGCCGCCGTTCTCCCAGACCTTGCGGATCACCGCGCCGACCCGGCGGTCGCCCCGGGACAGCAGGCCCTCGATCAGCGACGGCTCGCCGTCGTGGTAGCGGAAGCCGATCGCCCGGCCCAGCGACCGGTCGCTGTTGATCGCCTGCTTGAGCAGCTTGAGCCGGCCGTCGATGACCTCCGGCCGCTCCATCGAGGCCCACTGGAACGGGGTGTGCGGCTTGGGCACGAAACCGCCGATGGAGACCGTGCAGCGGATGTCCTTGGACCCGGTGGCGGCGCGGCCGGCCCGGATCACCTCGTGCGCCATGTCGGCGATCTCCAGGACGTCCTCGTCGGTCTCGGTGGGCAGGCCGCACATGAAGTAGAGCTTCACCTGCCGCCAGCCGTTGGAGTACGCGGTGACCACGGTGCGGATGAGGTCTTCCTTCGACACCATCTTGTTGATCACCTTGCGGATCCGCTCCGACCCGCCCTCCGGGGCGAACGTCAGACCGGTCCGCCGCCCGTTGCGGGACAGTTCCTGGGCCAGGTCGATGTTGAACGCGTCCACCCGGGTCGAGGGCAGTGACAGCGAGACGTTCGTGCCGGCGTACTGCTCGGCCAGGCCGGAGCACATGTCGCCGATCTCCGAGTGGTCGGCCGACGAAAGCGACAGCAGGCCGACCTCGTGGAAGCCGGAGAACTCCAGCCCTTCCTTGACCATCTGGCCGACGGTGGTGATCGAGCGCTCCCGCACCGGACGGGTGATCATGCCGGCCTGGCAGAACCGGCAGCCCCGGGTGCAGCCCCGGAAGATCTCCACCGCGTACCGCTCGTGGACCGTCTCGGCGAGCGGGACCAGGGGCTTCTTCGGGTACGGCCAGGCGTCCAGGTCCATCGTCGTGCGCTTGTGCACCCGGAACGGCACGTCCGGGCGGTTCGGCACGACCCGCTGGATACGGCCGTCGGGCAGGTAGTCGACGTCGTAGAAGCGCGGCACGTAGACGCTCTCGGTCCGGGCCAGCCGCAGCAGCAGCTCGTCCCGGCCGCCCGGGGAGCCCTCGGCCTTCCACTCCCGGACGATGGCGGTGATCTCCAGCACCGCCTCCTCGCCGTCGCCGAGCACCGCGGCGTCGACGAAGTCGGCGATCGGCTCCGGGTTGAACGCGGCGTGCCCGCCGGCCACGATCACCGGGTCGGCGTCGGTGCGGTCGGCCGCGAGCAGCGGGATGCCGGCCAGGTCGATCGCGGTGAGCAGGTTGGTGTAGCCCAGCTCGGTGGAGAACGAGACGCCGAACACGTCGAAGTCACGCACCGGGCGGTGGGCGTCGACGGTGAACTGCGGCACGCCGTGGGCGCGCATCAGCTTCTCCAGGTCCGGCCAGACCGCGTACGTCCGCTCAGCCAGCACGTCGGGCAGCTCGTTGAGCACCTCGTACAGGATCTGCACGCCCTGGTTGGGCAGGCCCACCTCGTACGCGTCCGGATACATCAGCGCCCACCGGACGGTGGCGGCGTCCCAGTCCTTGACCACCGCGCCCAGCTCTCCACCCACGTACTGGATGGGCTTGGTCACCTGCGGCAGCAACGGCTCCAGCCGAGGCCAGACCGAGTTGGCGGCGGCGGGACGCGGGGTGGTGGACGGGGCACTCATGATGCCCAAGCGTACGCGGTGCCCCCGCCCCGCCGTCCCCAGCCGCCACACCCGCGCCCGTGTCCGCCGCGTTGATCAAGGAGTTTGCGGGCTGTCCCGCGCTCCCACCGGACACGAACTCCTTGATCACCGGAGTGGGGCCGGTGAGCGGGCGGGATTAGTCCTGGGTGGCGGGGCGGTACTAACCTCGCAACGGGCGCGAGAGGAGATAGCCGCGATGCCGCAGCCGCAGCCGGGGGCGGGCCGGCCGGCCGACGGGGCCGAGGAGCCGACCGTCATCGAGCCGGCCACCGCCGTCGACACCGAGGACGCCACCGGCGCCTCCGCTCCGGCGTCGCCGTCCGCCGCGCCGGGAGCCGCCGCACCCGAGGGCCGGCCGTCCACCACGCCGGACACCGCCGCGCCTTCGCACGACGCGGCCCCGCAGCCGCGGACCACCAAGGCCGAGACGCCCACGAACGAGGTCGACGCCACCGCGCCCGAGACGCCCACGGACAGGGTCGAGCCCACCGGAACCGAGAAGCCCACCGAGAAGGTCCAGCCCATCGAGACCGAGACGCCCACCGCCAAGGTCCAGCCCACCGGAACCGAGACACCCACCGACAAGGTCCAGTCCGCCGCGACCGAGACGGCCACGGACAGCGCTGAGGCCCTCGCCGCCGGCACCGAGACGCCCGCCGACAGCGCTGACGCCCCGGCAACCGACGCCGAAACACCCGCCGAGACCGCCGGAACACCGGCCGACAACACCGCAACAGCCGCCGGCGGGACCGACACCGTCCCGCAGGTGCCGGTCCCACGGGCCCGCGGGTCGGCCCCGGTGCCGGGCCGGACCACACCCGCCCCCACTCCCCGCACGGGCCGCCAGCCGGACCCGACCCGGATCGACGCGGCCCCGCAGCCGCCGGCGGCCACCACCACGCCGGACCCGACCCGGATCGACGCCGCGCCGCAGCCACCCTCGGCCACCACGCCGGACCCCACCCGGGTGGACAACGCCCCGAACCCGACTGGGAACGCACCGAACGCCACCCGCGTCGAGGCGCCCCGCTGGAGCGGCTCCGCCGCCGTCCCGCCACCGCCGCCGAGCCGGCCGCGCTGGGGCGCGTCCGCCGAGCCCACGCCGGTGCCGCCGCTGGACTCGCCCGAGCACGCCACGCCGGTCGACCCGTGGGAGGGGGTGGACACCACCGGCTGGGAGCTGCACGCGCCGGAGCTGCCGCCCCTGACGCCGACGCTGCCGTACACCGCGCCCTGGTCGACGCCGAACCCCCACCCGGCCCACCCGGCGCCGCCGCAGCCACCCCACCCGCAGCCGCCCGCCGCGCGGCCGGTCTCCACGCCGCCGCACCACCCGGCACACCCCGCCGCACCGGCCGCCCGGCCGGTCTCACCGCCGCCGCATCACCCGGCCCGGCCGGTGTCGCCGCCGCCGCACGCGCCGCAGTACCCCGCCGCGCCGGCCGCCCGTCCCCTGCCACCACCCGCGGCTCCCGCCCCGGCCAAGCCGGCGCGGCCGCCGAAGCAGCGCCGGGGCAAGGCCGGGCCGCCGGTCGCGCCGCCGCCGGGCTGGCAGCAGCCGCCCAAGCGGACCCGCCGACGGCGTCGCTGGCCCTGGGTGCTGCTGCTCAGCGTCGCGTGCTGCTGCGGCCTGCCGCTGTGGTGGTTCCAGCCGATCTCCAGCCAGTACCCGGCCCGCGCCAGCCTCCCGGACCAGATCGACTCGATGCGGCTGCGCCAGGACGAGCGCAGCCAGGCCGCCGCCGAGGAGCTGAAGAGCCGGGTACGCGAGTCGAACCTGCTCGCCGAGGACACGTTCGCCGGTATCTACACGACGAGCGACGGCAAGCGGGTGACGTTGTTCGGCAGCACCGGCCTGCGGTTCAGCCCGGAGTCGGACGCCAAGGCGGAGATCGACCGCCTCGCCGGGGAGTACGCCCTGAAGGAGTCGGTGAACGTGGAGACCGGCGTCCGGGGCCGGTACGCGCGCTGCGCGGTCGGCCGGGCGGACGGCGACTCGGTGGTGGTCTGCGCCTCGGCCGACCACGGCAGTCTGACCACAGGCGTGTTCACCCGGTTGTCCGTGGACGACAGCGGGCGGCTACTGAACGATCTGCGTCAGCGCGTGGTGGTGCCGAAGTCCTGACCGCTCAGGCGGTCTGCTCACCGGCGGCCTGGTCGGCGCGCTTCGGCGCGTAGCGCGGGACGTACTCCTGGCCGCTGAGCTTCTGGATCTCGGCCATCATCTCGTCGGTCATCGCGCGCAGCGACGTGCGGTCGTCGGGACGGCCGGTGAAGTCCAGCGGCTTGCCGAACTTGATGGTGATCTTGGCCCGGCCCGGTCGCGGGATCCGCGTACCGATCGGCTGGGCCTTGTCGGTGCCGGTCACGCCGACCGGGATGATCGGCACGCCGGCGGCGATCGCCAGCCGGACCGTGCCGGTACGCCCGCGGTAGAGCCGCCCGTCCGGCGAACGGGTGCCCTCCGGGTAGACGGCGACCAGGTCACCGGCCTTGAGCACCGGGATCGCCGCGTCGAACGCGGTGAGCGCGGCCCGCCCGCCGGCCCGCTCGACCGGGATCGCGCCCAGCCCGGTGAGCAAGAACTTGGAGAAGCCGCCCTTGAGGCCGGTGCCCTTGAAGTACTCCGACTTGGCCCAGAACGCCAGGTGGCGGGGCACCACGGTGCCGAGCAGCAGCTCGTCGGCGACGGAGAGGTGGTTGCTGGCGAAGATCGCGCCGCCGGTCGCCGGGATGTGCTCCAAACCCTCCACGTGCGGACGGAAGGCCAACCGGAGCGCGGGCGCCACGGTGAGCTTGCCGATGGTGTAGAGCAGGGGCACGGGTCCTCCGGCGGTCGTACGTGAAACAGGCGCTGTCACGGTAGCCGACGCGGCCGTCCGTCACCGAGCGGGTGGCCCGCAGTCCACTCGCTGGGGCTGGGCCCTCCCCCACCACGGGGGCGGGGGAGGGCATCCGGTCCGGCTCAGACCTTCCGGACCGTCACTGTGACCCGCTCGCCGTCGCCGGCCTCGCCGGCGAAGCCGTCGAGACCCTCGGCGAAGTCGATGCTGTCGGCCAGCACCTCCCGGGCCACGAACTCGGTGTACGCGGCGACCGCCGCGCGTACGTCCTCGGAGGCGGAGACGGCCACCGTGATCCGGTCGGAGACGTCCAGGTCGGCGTCGCGGCGGGCCTGTTGCACGACCCGGACCACGTCCCGGGCCAGCCCTTCGGCGGCCAGCGCCGGCGTGACCTCGGTGTCCAGCACGACCACGCCCTCACCGCCTGGTAGCGGCGCGGAGTGCTCGGCGTCGGCGGCGACCAGGCGCAGCTCGTACTCGCCCTCGGCGAGCGTGACCCCGGCGGCGACCGGGGCGCCGTCGCGCAGCTCCCACTCCCCCGCCTTGACCGCCTTGATCACCTGCTGGACGGCCTTGCCGACGCGCGGGCCGAGCGCCCGCGGCACCACGGTGAGGACCTGCTGGCAGTACGCGGACACCTCGTCGGTGAGCACTACCTCCTTCACGTTGACCTCGTCGGCGACCAGGTCGGCGAAGGGCCGCAGCTGGGCGGCGACGGGCGAGGCCACTGTCAGCTTCGCCAGCGGCAGCCGTACCCGCAGGCCCTTGGCCTTGCGCAGGGACAGCGCCGCCGAGGCGACCGACCGCACGTTGTCCATCGCGGAGACCAGCTCGTGGTCGGCCGGGAACTCGTCCGCCCGCGGCCAGTCGGTCAGGTGCACCGACCGCTCGCCGGTCAGCCCGCGCCAGATCTCCTCGGCGGTCAGCGGCGCCAGCGGCGCCACCACCCGGCACAGCGTCTCCAGCACCGTCGAGAGCGTGTCGAACGCGTCAGCGTCGCCGGCCCAGAACCGGTCCCGGGACCGGCGCACGTACCAGTTGGTCAGCGCGTCCAGGTAGGACCGCACGGTGGCGCACGCGCCGGAGATGTCGTACGCGTCCATCTGCGCGCCGACGGTCGCCACCAGCTCGTTCGTCTTCGCCAGCACGTACCGGTCGAGCACGTGCGTGGAGTCGGTACGGCGACGCGCGGTGTAGCCGTCGGCGTTGGCGTAGAGCGAGAAGAAGTACCAGACGTTCCACAGCGGCAGCAGCACCTGGCGCACCGCGTCCCGGATCAGCGACTCGGTGACCGCCATGTCGCCGCCGCGCAGCACCGGCGAGGACATCAGCATCCACCGCATCGCGTCCGACCCGTAGGAGTCGAACACGTGGTAGACGTCCGGGTAGTTGCGCAGGCTCTTGGACATCTTGCGGCCGTCCGAGCCGAGCAGGATGCCGTGGCTGAGGCAGTTGCGGAACGCCGGCCTGTCGAACAGCGCGGTCGCCAGCACGTGCATGGTGTAGAACCAGCCGCGGGTCTGCCCGATGTACTCGACGATGAAGTCACCCGGGTAGTGGTGCTCGAACCACTCGCGGTTGGAGAACGGGTAGTGCACCTGGGCGAACGGCATCGAGCCGGACTCGAACCAGCAGTCCAGCACCTCCGGCACCCGGCGCATCATCGACTTGCCCGTCGGGTCGTCCGGGTTGGGACGGACCAGGTCGTCCACCGCCGGCCGGTGCAGGTCGGTCAGGCGTACGCCGAAGTCACGCTCGATGTCGGCCAGCGACCCGTACACGTCCACCCGCGGGTAGTTCGGGTCGTCGGAGCGCCACACCGGGATCGGCGAGCCCCAGAACCGGTTCCGGCTGATCGACCAGTCGCGGGCGTTGGCCAGCCACTTGCCGAACGAGCCGTCCTTGATGTGCCCGGGCGTCCAGTTGATCTGCTGGTTCAGCTCGACCATCCGGTCCTTGAACTTCGTCACCGCGACGAACCAGGACGACACCGCCTTGTAGACCAGCGGGGTGTCGCAGCGCCAGCAGTGCGGGTAGGAGTGGGTGTAGGTGTCCTGCCGCAGCACCACCCCCCGCTCCTTGAGTTCCCGGATCACCGGCTTGTTCACGTCGAAGACCTGCTCGCCCTGGTACGGCGGCACCAGCGCGGTGAACCTGGTGTGGTCGTCCACGGTCACGACGGTGGGGATGCCGGCGGCGTTGCAGACGTTCTGGTCGTCCTCACCGAACGCGGGGGCGAGGTGGACGATCCCGGTGCCGTCCTCGGTGGTGACGAAGTCCGCGGCGAGCACCTGGTAGGCGTTCTCCCCGGCCGGCTCGACCAGGAAGTCGAACAGCGGCGTGTAGCGACGCCCGACCAGGTCCCGGCCGTACACCGTGCCGACCTGCTCGTACCCCTCCAGCTCCTTGGCGTACGCGCCGAGGCGCGCGGCGCCGACGACGTAGCGCTCACCGTCGCGTTCCAGCACCGCGTACTCGATGTCGGGGCCGACGGCGAGCGCCAGGTTCGACGGCAGCGTCCACGGCGTGGTGGTCCAGACGCCCAGCTTCACCGGCCCGCGCAGCAGCTCGGGGGCGGCGTCGTCGGCGGCCAGCTCGAACCACACCGTCAGCGTCGGGTCGTGCCGGTCCCGGTAGACGTCGTCCATCCGGGTCTCGGTGTTCGACAGCGGGGTCTCGCACCGCCAGCAGTACGCCAGCACCCGGAAGCCCTCGTAGACCAGGCCCTTGTCGTGCAGGGTCTTGAAGGCCCACATGACGCTTTCCATGTAGTCCAGGTCGAGCGTCTTGTAGTCGTTGGCGAAGTCGACCCAGCGGGCCTGCCGGGTGACGTACCGCTCCCAGTCGTGCGTGAACTCCAGCACGGAGGTGCGGCAGGCGTCGTTGAACCGGGCCACGCCGAGGTCGAGGATCTCCGCCTTGGTGGTGATGCCGAGCTGCTTCTCGGCCACCACCTCGGCGGGCAGGCCGTGGCAGTCCCAGCCGAACCGGCGCTCGACGCGCCGGCCGCGCATGGTCTGGTAGCGCGGCATCACGTCCTTGACGTAGCCGGTGAACAGGTGGCCGTAGTGCGGCAGGCCGTTGGCGAACGGGGGGCCGTCGTAGAAGACGTACTCGTTCTCGCCGTCGCGGCCGGCGTCGCGGGCCTCGACGGACGCCTCGAAGGTCTTGTCGGCCGTCCAGTGCTCCAGGACCCGGCGCTCGACCGCGGGCAGGTCCGGGCTCGCCGGGACACCGGCGCCGGACGGGTCGTGCAACGGATAGGCCATCGCCTGTCGCTCCTCAGCAGCTCACTCGTCTGTGCTCTGCGAGGACGAGCCGGATCCGGTACGCCGTGACCGGCGTCCCGGGCGTGGCCCGCGGTACCACCCCGCTTGGCGGCCGAGGTGCGACCGCCCGCTCGTTGGCCGGCTGTGACGGGCCGTCCCGTCCGGTTCTACTGGGCCGGTCACCCGGCTGTTCCTCCGGAGGCTCACCGGTGATGGCCGGGTCGTCGCCTGTGCGTTCAAGCGTACTCGACCCCCTGCCCGCCGTGCCGCGCCGCCGGGTATTCCACTGCCCGGCGGGGTGTCAGCGGCGCGACGGGGCCGGGAGGGTGGTGGTCCAGAGCGAGGCGCCGGAGCGGTCCCGCAGGTGGACCGTCAGGGCCGCCGACGGGCCGTCGATCGTGACCTCGCCGAAGTGCTGGAAGCCCTCGGCCGGGGAGGTGTTGGCGCGCGGCGGGGCGTGCACGAACACCGCCTTCGGGCCGAACGTGCCGTCCAGCGCGTTCGGGCCGAATGCGCCCGCGTGCGCCGGGCCGGAGACGAACTCCCAGAACGGGCTGAAGTCCCGCACCGCCGCACGGGCCGGGTCGTAGTGGTGGGCGGCGGTGTAGTGCACGTCGGCGGTGAGGAACACCAGTCCGGTCACCCCGGCCCGGTGCGAGGCGCGCAGCACCTCGGCGAACTCCAGCTCCCGGCCGGCCGGCGCGCCGTGGTCGCCCTGCGCCACGCCCTCCTGGGCGTCTGCCCCGTCCGGCACCACCACGCCGATCGGCAGGTCGTTGGCGATCACCTTCCAGGTGGCCCGGGACGCGCGCAGCTCCCGGATCAGCCACTCCCGCTGCGCCCTGCCGAGCAGCCCCCGGTTGCGGTCGGCGTACGTGTTGCCGTCGTTCGGGTCCTTGTAGGTGCGCATGTCCAGCACGAACACGTCCAGCAGCGGCCCGTACGACAGCTTGCGGTACATCGGCCCGCCGGCCGGCACCGGCAGCCACTCGTGGAACGCCTGCCGGGCCCGGGCGGCGAGCACGTCCACCCGCTTCTCGCCGTACCGCTCGTCGGTCAGGATCTCCCCCGGGTACCAGTTGTTCACCACCTCGTGGTCGTCCCACTGGTTGATCTGCGGCACCTCGGCGGCGAACGCCCGCAGGTGCTCGTCGAGCAGGTTGTACGCGAACTGCCCCCGGTACTCGGCGAGCGTCTCGGCCACCTTGCTCTTCTCCGGCGTCACCAGGTTGCGCCAGGTGCGCCCGTCCGGCAACACCACGCTCTCGGTCAGCGGGCCGTCGGCGTACACGGTGTCGCCGCTGCACAGGAAGAAGTCCGGGCGGCGCTCCCGCATGGCCCGGAAGATCGCCAGCCCGTCGAAGTCGGGGCTGATCCCCCAGCCCTGCCCGACGATGTCGCCGGTCCACACGAACCGCACGTCACGCCGCTGCTGCCGCCCGGGGGCGGTGGCGAACGAGCCGGTCAGCGGCTCGCTGCACAGGCCGTGCCGGTCCAGGCTCTCCACCCGTACCCGGTAGTGCAGCCGCTGGCCCGCGGGCAGGCCGCGCAGGCGGACCTTGCCGGTGAGGTCGCCGGTGGGGTCGACCACCGGGCCGCGCACCAGGCGGGCGCCGCGCAGGTCCGGCCGGCGGCTCACCTCGACCAGCATCCGGCCGGGCCGGTCCGCGCGGGTCCAGACCAGCGCCGAGTCGGCGGTCACGTCGCCGCTCTGCACGCCGTGGGTGAGCAGCGGCCGGCCGCCGGGCCGCAGGCCGGGTGCGGCGGGCGCGCCGGGCGCGCCGAGCAGCGCGCCGCCGGCGACTCCGGCGCCGGCGACCAGGCCGGCGCGGAGCAGGGTACGTCGATCGATGTGCGTCATGGGTTCTCCCGGTCTCGGCAGTGTCGCCAGCCCGGTCTACCGGCCGCAGGTGGCCGGGAACTCCGGTCGAGGTGACCGGAACGTCAACGACTGTTGTCGGCCCGGCCATGACCACCGTCACACCGCAGGCGCGTCACACCGCGCCCGCCGTGCCCCGTCCTGTGCGCGTACCCCAACCAACGAGGAGGCGGCGATGAGCCGGATGGACATGGCGGCGGTGGCGCCGGAGGCGTACCAGGCCGTGCTGGGCCTGGAGAAGTACGTCCGGACGAACGTGGACCACACCGTGCTGGAGCTGGTGAAGCTGCGGGCGTCGATGCTCAACGGCTGTGCGTTCTGCGTGGACATGCACAGCCGGGAGGCGCTGGGGGCCGGGGAGGACAGCCGCCGGCTGTTCGCGGTCGCGGCGTGGCGGGAGGCGCCGTTCTTCGACGAGCGGGAGCGGGCCGCGCTGGCCCTCACCGACGCGGTGACCCGGCTCGGCGAGCACGGCGTGCCGGACGACGTCTGGGACGGCGCGGCGAAGGTGTGGTCGGAGAAGGAACTGGCCGACCTGGTGGTGGCGATCGCCACCATCAACGTGTGGAACCGGGTCGCGGTGACCTGCCGGACGCAGCCGCCGGCGCAGGTCTGATCGCTGACACACGACGGCCCCGGTCCCGCCAGGAGCGGGCCGGGGCCGTCGGCGCGTCGGTCAGGCCAGCTCGGGGAACCAGAGCGCGATCTCGCGCTTGGCGCTGTCCGCCGAGTCGGAGGCGTGCACCAGGTTCTCCCGGTTCGACAGCGACAGGTCGCCCCGGATCGTGCCGGCGGCGGCCTTGCGGCCGTCGGTGCTGCCGATCATGGCGCGCACCACCTCGATCACCTGGTCGCCGGAGAGCACCAGCGCCACCAGCGGGCCGCTGGTCATGAACGTCTTCAGCGGCGGGTAGAAGGGCTTGTCGACGTGCTCGGCGTAGTGCTGGTCGGCGAAGTCGCCGTCCATGGTCCGGCTCACCATCGCGTCGATCCGCAGGCCCTTGCGCTCGAAACGGGACAGGATCTCGCCCACCAGACCGCGGCGCACCGCGTCGGGCTTGATCAGTACGAGCGTCCGCTCGTCCGGGCTGCTGCTGGACACGCTGGTTTCCTCCTGCGCACTCAAACGGGGTCGGCTGGGTACGGTCAGCGTAGCGACCCGGTCCCGGCGCCGGCGCGGCGGCTGCGTCTTCCCTGGCCCGCCGTGGCGGCCTAGCCTGGCCCTGGAACCCCTGGGAGGTCCACTGTGGCGAATGGCGGGAACCGCACGATCGCGCCGGTACGCAAACTGATCGGCACGGTGCTGGGCACCGTCGCCACCTTCGTGACGGTGTTCGGGCTGGGCATGACCAGCTGGGCCATCGTGGCGCTCGGCGTCGCGCTGCTGGTGCTGGCGATCGCGCTGGCCACGGTACGCGGCGGCGGTCGCACCTGGGTGATCGGGCTGGGGCACGTGCACAGCGCCTCCGAACCACCCACCCAGTACGCGTTCGGCCGCTGCGAGCTGCAACTGGTGATCGACGCGCCCGGATTGCCGCCCCGGTCCAAGAAGATCATCGAGCCTCGGGTGCCGGTCGCCAAGTGGCCCTCACTCGGCCAGGCGCTGCCGGTCCGGGTGGCGCTGGACGACCAGCGGCACGTGCGCGTCCTCTGGGACGAGGTGCCCACCCACGCGGAGACCGCCGCCGCGGTGGCCGACCTGCCGCCCGAGTACGACACCCCGGACCCGCTGGACGAGCCGCTGATCGCGCAGGAGGCGCCGCCGTGGGCCGGGCGCGCGCCCGAGGACGACTTCCGCGACGACTACCCGCCCGCGCCG
The DNA here is from genome assembly GCF_003315815.1 of Micromonospora sp. LHW51205. NCBI lineage: Bacteria > Bacillati > Actinomycetota > Actinomycetes > Micromonosporales > Micromonosporaceae > Micromonospora > Micromonospora sp. LHW51205. The sequence continues at coordinate 922,351 of NZ_QMEZ01000002.1, forward strand.
GAGGAGTACCTGGACGACGTGCCCCGGGCCGAGGAGCGCGAGCCGGTGGTGCTGCACCAGAGCCCCAGCGGCCGGATGGTGCTGGAGGGGCAGCTCGTCGAACCGGCAGCCGCCGGCCCGCTCCCCCGCCGCGCCCCGGCGCCCCGCGTCCCGGCCGAGGAGCCGATCGGCGCCCCGGCACCCGACAGCACGCGCGCCGAGGCGGCCGACACCGTTCCCGTCGAGACCGTGCCCGACCCGATCGACGTGCCGCTGGACGACCCGGCGGACGCGCCCCGGCGCTCCGACACCCCGCCCACGGCCGAGGAGCTGGACGAGGCCATCTTCGGCCCGTCCGGCCCGGCGGACGCGGCCGAGCCGGACGGGCTGGGCAGCCCGATCAGCGGCGTCGGCATCACCCTGCTCGTCACCGACCTGGACCGGTCCCTCGACTTCTACCGCGAGCTGGGCTTCGACGAGCTGGACCGGGGCGAGGGCAACGCCGTGCTCGCCTCCGGGCCGACCCGGCTGGTGCTGCGCCGGGTCACCGGCGCCGCCCCGATCAGCCGCCGGCTGGTGCACGTCAACCTCGAGGTGGACGACATCCAGGGCGCGTACGAGCGGCTGCGCGAATCGGGCGTCCGGTTCACGTACGCGCCGCGCGTGGTCAACCGGGGCACCAAGCTGGAGGTGTGGGCGGCGGCCTTCCGCGACCCCGACGGTCACGGCGTCGCCCTGACCCAGTGGCGCACCCTCGCCGAGGTGTAAGGAAGGGCCCCTTCTTAACGCCTCAGGTAGAGGAAGGGGCCCTTCTTAACACAACACCGCGCGGCACCGCGCCGCGCGCGACGGCGCTCAGCCGAGGATGACCCGCCGCACGTGCAGCGCGTACGCCCACACCAGCGCGAACATCACCCCGAGCGCGAACAGCGACCAGTGCAGCAGCCCGGAGAGCAGCAGCAGACCCTGAAGCACGGTGCCGGCGTGCCACGCCCACGGTCGGCGCATCAGGCCGGCCAGCACCACGCAGGCGACCGCCAGCGCCACGATCGCGCCGATCGCCGCGCCGCTCAGGTCACCGCCGACCACCCGGATCGGCTGGATGGCCAGCAGCAGCACCAGCGCCTCCAGCGCCATCGTGCCGGCGCCCAGTCCACGTACCGCCTTGTCCGGGTTCCGGAGCCCGGACCGCCGCTCGCCGCCCGCCTGCTCCGGACCGGCCTGGTCCGCGTCCGGGCCATGCTGCGGGCCGGTCATCGCTTGAGCAGCCGGCGGGCGTCGGCCACTGTCACCACCGATCCGGTGACCAGCACGCCCACCCCGGCCAGCTCACCCGGCACGTCGGACTCGGCCTCCGCCACCGCCGCCTCGATCGCGTCGGGCATCTCCCGGGTCACCTGCACCCGCTCCGGCCCGAAGATCTCCCGCGCCAGCGCGGCCAGCTCGTCCACCGGCATCGCCCGGGGCGAGCTGTTCTCCGCCACCACGATCGAGTCGAGCACCGGTTCGAGCAGTTCCAGCAGGCTCGCCGCGTCCTTGTCGCCGAGCACCGCCAGCACGCCGACCAGCTTGCTGAACGCGAACTCCTCCTGCAGCGCGGCCACCGTGGCGGCCATGCCGTGCGGATTGTGCGCGCCGTCGAGCAGCACCGTCGGCGCGGTCCGTACCCGCTCCAGCCGGCCCGGCGAGCTGGTCGCGGCGAAGCCCTCCCGGACCGCCTCGATGTCGAGCTGCCGCCGGGCACCGGCGCCGAGGAACGCCTCCACGGCGGCCAGCGCCACCGCCGCGTTCTGCGCCTGGTGCGCGCCGTGCAGCGGAATGAAGATCTCCTCGTACACGCCGCCCAGGCCCTGGATGGTCAGCACCTGGCCGCCGACGGCGACCGCGCGGCGCAGCACGCCGAACTCGGCGCCCTCCCGGGCGACTGTGGCGTTGACCTCGGCGCAGCGTTCCAGGATCGGGCGGGCCGCCTCCTCCTCCTGCGCCGCCGCGATCACCGTGGCGCCGGGGTGGATGATGCCGGCCTTGTGCAGCGCGATGTCCTCGATCGTGTCGCCGAGCCACTCGGTGTGGTCCAGCCCGATCGGGGTGATCACGGCGACGCCGGCCTGGATGACGTTCGTCGCGTCCTCCGCGCCGCCGAGCCCGACCTCCACCACGGCCACGTCGACCGGGGCGTCGGCGAACGTGGCGAACGCCAGCGCCGTGGTCATGTCGAAGTACGTCAGCGGCTCGGCGAACCGCTGGTCGACCAGCTCGGCCAGCGGCGCGATCTCCCGGTACGTGGACACGAACCGCTCCTCGCTCACCGCCTCGCCGTCCAGGCTGATCCGCTCCCGGACGGTCTCCAGGTGCGGGCTGGTGTAGCGGCCGGTGTGCAGCCCGAACGCCCGCAGCAGCGAGTCGATCATCCGGGCCGTCGAGGTCTTGCCGTTGGTGCCGGTCAGGTGAATCGACGGGTACGCCCGCTGCGGGCTGCCCAGCAGGTCGAGCAGGGTTTCGATCTTCTCCAGCTCGAAGTGCATCCGGGTGAAGCCGCGCGCGTTGAGCGCGGCCTCCACCTCGGCGAACGCGCTGCGGTCGGTGCGGTCGGTGCGGTCGCTCACGAGGGCAGCGCCTCCAGGGCGGCGTCGATCCGGACCAGGTCCGCCTCGGCCACCGCCAGCCGTTCGCGGATCTTCGCCACCACCGGCTCGGGCGCCTTGCCGACGAACGCCGGATTGTCCAGCTTCGCCCGCGCCTGGGTGGCCTCCTTCTCGGCCGCCGCCCGGTCCTTGGTGAGCCGGGCGCGCTCGGCGGCCACGTCGATCGAGCCGCGAGTGTCCAGCGCGACGCTGACCGCGCCGGGCATGGCCAGCGTGGCGCTGGCCTGGAAGTCGTCGCCGGGCGCGTCGAGCCGGGCCAGCGAGCGCACCAGCGGCTCGTGCGCCGCGATGCCCGCGCCGGTCAGGCCGTCGAGCCGCGCGGCGACCCGCTGGGTCGGCCGCAGCCCCTGGTCCGACCGGAACCGCCGGACCTCGGTCACCACCCGCTGGAGGGTGGCGACTTCGCCTTCCGCGGCGTCGTCGACGAGGGTACGGTCGGCGACCGGCCAGGACGCCGTCAGCACGGTCTCGCCGCCGCTCAGCGCGGACCACAGCTCGTCGGTGACGAACGGGATGACCGGGTGCAGCAGCCGCAGGAGCTGGTCCAGCACGTGCCCGAGCACCCGCCGGGTGGCGTCGGCAGCCGGCCCGCCCTCGGCCAGCACCGGCTTGCTCAGCTCCACGTACCAGTCGCAGACGTCGTCCCACGCGAAGTGGTAGAGCAGGTCGCAGACCTTCGCGAACTCGTACGCCTCGAACTGCTCGTCGACCTCGGCGGTGACGTGCGCCAGCCGGGACAGGATCCACCTGTCGACGGTGGAGAGGTCGGCGGCGTCCGGCAGCGGGCCGCCGGTGTGCGCGCCGTTGAGCAGCGCGAACCGGGTGGCGTTCCAGAGCTTGTTGCAGAAGTTGCGGGAGCCCTGGCACCATTCCTCGCTGACCGGCACGTCCTGACCGGGGTTCGCGCCGCGGGCCAGCGTGAACCGGGTGGCGTCGGCGCCGAACCGGTCGATCCAGTCCAGCGGGTCGACCACGTTGCCGAACGACTTCGACATCTTCTTGCCGTGCTCGTCGCGGACCATGCCGTGCAGCGCCACCACGTCGAACGGCTGCACGCCGTCCATCGCGTACAGGCCGAACATCATCATCCGGGCGACCCAGAAGAACAGGATGTCGTAGCCGGTGACCAGCACGCTGGTCGGGTAGAACTTCGCCAGGTCCGGGGTGCGCTCGGGCCAGCCGAGCGTGGAGAACGGCCACAGGCCGCTGGAGAACCAGGTGTCCAGCACGTCCTCGTCCTGCCGCCAGCCCTCGCCGGACGGCGGTTCCTCGTCCGGGCCGACGCAGACGATCTCGCCGTCCGGGCCGTACCAGACGGGGATGCGGTGACCCCACCACAGCTGGCGGGAGATGCACCAGTCGTGCATGTTGTCGACCCAGGCGAAGTAGCGCTTGGCCAGCTCGGCCGGCTCGATCGCCACCCGGCCGTCGCGCACCGCGTCGCCGGCGGCCTTCGCGAGCGGCCCGGTGTTGACGAACCACTGCAGCGACAGCCGCGGCTCGACAGTCGTCTTGCAGCGCGAGCAGTGCCCCACCGCGTGCAGGTACGGCCGCTTCTCGGCCACGATCCGGCCCTGCTCGCGCAGCGCCGCGACGATCGCCGGGCGGGCCTCGTACCGGTCCAGGCCCTCGAACGGGCCGGGCGCGGTGATGATCCCGCGCTCGTCCATGATCGTCAGCGAGGGCAGGTCGTGCCGCTGGCCGATCTCGAAGTCGTTCGGGTCGTGCGCCGGGGTCACCTTGACCATGCCGGTGCCGAAGCTCGGGTCGACGTGCTCGTCGGCGACGATCGGGATCCGCCGGTCGGTGAGCGGAAGCTCCACCTCGGTGCCGATCAGGTGGCGGTACCGCTCGTCGTCCGGGTGCACCGCCACCGCGGTGTCACCGAGCATCGTCTCGGCACGGGTGGTGGCCACCACCACCTCGTCGCCGTAGCGGATCGAGACCAGCTCGCCCTCGTCGTCGGTGTGCTCCACCTCGATGTCGGACAGCGCGGTGAGGCAACGCGGGCACCAGTTGATGATCCGGTTGGCCCGGTAGATGAGCCCGTCGTCGAAGAGCTTCTTGAACATGGTCTGCACGGCCCGGGACAGGCCCTCGTCCATGGTGAAACGCTCGCGGTCCCAGTCGACGGCGTCGCCGAGCCGGCGCATCTGGCCCAGGATCGCGCCGCCGGACTCGGCCTTCCACTGCCAGACCCGCTCGACGAACTTCTCCCGGCCGAGGTCGTGGCGGGACAGCCCCTCACCGGCGAGCTGCCGCTCGACCAGGTTCTGGGTGGCGATGCCGGCGTGGTCCATGCCCGGCAGCCAGAGCGCCTCGTACCCCTGCATCTTCTTGCGCCGGGTGAGCGCGTCCATGAGCGTGTGCTCGAACGCGTGGCCCATGTGCAGCGAGCCGGTGACGTTGGGCGGCGGGATGACGATGGTGAACGGTGGCTTCTCGCTGTCCGCCGACGCCCGGAAGTGTCCGCCGGCTACCCACTGCTCGTACCGTCGCTGCTCTACCTCGCCGGGCTGGTACTGGCCGGCGAGGGTCGGGGCGTCGGGGCGTCGGGCATCCAGTCTCTCGGTCACCCTGAAAGTCTACGGAGCGCTTTCGAGGACCTGACGTGCGCCACCGGTGATTCGCGTACGGTGGCGGTCATGTCCGACGCGCATCTCACCGAGCGCCCGGTCGACGGGGGTTCCGATCCGGTCGAGCTGACCGAAGAGCCGATCGAGCTGAGCCGCCGCGACCCCGCGCAGGAGCCCGAACGCCGGCCCGTCTCCCGGCGCCGGAAGATCGTCCTCGCCGCCCTGCTGGCGGCCGGCCTGGCCGGCGCCGGCGTGCTCGGCCTCGGTGGATGGCGGGTGCTCCAGCAGAAGGACACCACTCTCGGTCAGCCCACCGAGGTCGCCGGGCTGGTACGCGACGACAGCGAGCGGGCCCGCAGCACCGCCGACTACCTGCGCGACGGGCTCGCCGCCGACATCGAGCTGGACCGCGGCTACGGTGCCGTCTACTCCGACCGCGGCGACGCCAAGCGCTCGGTGCTGCTGTTCGGCGGCACCACGCTGCTCTGGCAGCCCGAACGCGACCTGGACACCCTGTTCGGGCTGATGGCCGACGAGACCGGCCGGGTCGCGGGCCTGCGCGAGGTGGACGCCGGCCGTTTGGGTGGCGTGATGAAGTGCGGTACGACGAGCGGCGACGGCGGTGACTTCGCGGTCTGCGGGTGGGCCGACCACGGCAGCGTGGTGATGGGCATGTTCCCGGGCCGGACGGTCGACGCCGCCGCAGCCCTGTTCCGGGACATCCGAGAGTCCGTCCAGACGCGCTGACCGCGACCTCGGCGGGCACTCGTCCACGCCAGTGCGGCGAGGGGACAGGCACCCGCCCCGTCACGTCGCCGTGGTGACGGGTGCCTGTCCCCGCCCTGGTGACCGCTCCCCGCAACGGCCGCCCGGTTCGCCATTACGGGGAGGTGGCTGCATTCCCGGCACGCCGTTGCCGCCACCTCGGCGTAACGGCCCCCCGGATCGCCATTACGGCGTAGTGGTGGCCGGTTCGGCGGTTCGGGGAAGTGGTGGGTGGTCCACCGTTCACGCGCGCCGGCATGAGGACCGGTTTTCGGGGTGGACGCGTTTCAGGGCCACCCCCTGAGAGGGTGGCCCTGAAATCGAATGTTTGTCCGGCGGTGTCCTACTCTCCCACACCCTCCCGAGTGCAGTACCATCGGCGCTGGAGGGCTTAGCTTCCGGGTTCGGAATGTGACCGGGCGTTTCCCCTCCGCCATGACCGCCGTAACTCTATG